>CAWACO010000014.1:0-283278 GCA_963780485.1 Bryobacterales bacterium | reverse complement strand
GTTTTTCTGGAAGGCGAACGGAGATGGGGAAGCGCGCCTGACCCTCAATCATCTCCGACAGCGGCTGGCCGCCGACCAGCGTTTCAATAACTTCCTCAACATCGGAAACATTCAGTCCATATCGGGCCAGCGCGGGACGAGTCACATCTACTTGCAGTTCGGCTACACCGGACAGCACTTCCATCTGTGGCTCCGCGGCGCCGGGAATGGCGCCCGTTAAGGCCAGCACTCTCTTGCCCAGATCTTCTAGAGTCTTGAGATCATCGCCGAAAATTTTGATGGCGACGTCGCCGCGGATTCCGGTCACGGTTTCGTCCAGCCGCATTTCCATTGGTTGTGTGAAGTTGTAGGTGACTCCCGGAATCCCTTGAAGGGCTGCGGATAGCTTCTCGATCAACTCCGGCTTGTTGCGGCAGCACTTCCACTTATTTCTTGGAGCGAGTTGAAGATAGGAATCGGATTCATAGATTCCCATGGCCTCGGTCGCTACGTCGGGCCTTCCGAGTTTCGTCACAACTCCCACGACTTCCGGAAAGCTCCGGATTGTGCCGGCTATCTCTTTGCTGATATCGATCGATTCGCTGAGTGCGATCCCAGGCAGTTTGCGAGAAGTGACTACAATGGAGCCTTCGTCCAGCTTAGGCATGAATTCAGTGCCGATGTAACGCAGCGAAATGATGGCGACAGCAACCAGCCCTAGCGCCAGCGCTATCAGTATCGCCCGGTGCTTGCTAGCTCGATCGAGCGAGCGCGCGTAGGCGTCTCGCAAACGTCTTAATCTGTGCGTGCCAGATTTCGCTGACCTCGTTGCGTTTGACTTCTCTGGCCCTCAGAAAGTAAGTCGACAGCGCCGGCACCGCGGTTAGCGCCAAGATAAGCGAGCCCAGGAGAGCCGAGCAAACAGTGATCGCCATGGGCCGGAACATGCGCCCCTCCAGCCCCTGGAGCGTGAAGATCGGCAAATAAACGGCAATGATGATCGCCACACCGAACAAAATCGGGCGAGCCACTTCATGAGATGCCGCCCGAATCGATTCGACCAGGCGCCTGCCGGAGGACTTCTCCAGGTGATGCACCGAATTCTCGATCATCACCACTGAACCGTCCACAATCATTCCGAAGTCAATGGCGCCCAGGCTCATAAGATTCGCCGTTACACCAAAGATAGCCATGCCGATGAAGCCGAATAATATCGACAGCGGAATCATCACGGCGACGATGACCGCGGCGCGCAGATCGCCCAGGAATAACAGCAGGATCACCGTGACCAGCAGGCCCGCTTCGAGGAGATTGTGAAGTACGGTGTGGATGGTACCGTCGATGATCTGCGACTGATCGTAAAAGGCGCGCAATCGATAACCTTCGGGCAGATGGATCTGGGCTAGACGGGTCTTGATCCGATCGATAACGGCTCTGCCGTTTTCACCTTTTAGGGCAATGGCCGTTGCGGACACAGCCTCGTGGGTGTCACGCAGCGTTGCTCCATAGCGCAGAAGCGGAGCCATCGCAACGGCGCCTATCTCTCGAAGCAGGACCGGGACGCCATCGTGTGCCAGCACAACCGTGTTTTCAAGATCCCCTGCGCCCGACGCGCGCCCAAGCCCTCGGATCGTATATTGCTGCTCGGCGTGTTCGATATACCCGCCGCCAAAATTGGAATTGTTGCCGGCCACACGTCCGATGACATCATGCACGGTTAGCCCGTATCGCCGGAGCGCAAGAGGGTCCAGTTGAATCGCATATTGCTTGGATTGTCCACCCCAGGCGTTCACCTCGCTTACACCGGGAACACTGCGAAGCGCGTAACGGAGTGTCCAGTCCTGGAAGGTCTTGATGTCCATCAATGACTTGTCGCGGCTCTCAAGCGTGTATTGGTAGACCTCTCCGAAAGCGGTAGCCATGGGTCCCAGCGCGGGTTGCAGGTTACGTGGCAAGCGAGGACGGACTTCCTGCAGCCGTTCAGCTACGAGTTGCCGGGCCAGGTATTGGTCGAACGAGTCATCAAAGATCACCGTGATCATGGAGAGTCCCAGTTTGGAGATGGAGCGCACGGTCTCGATGTGAGGCATTCCAGCCAAGGCGCTTTCGATCGGATAGGTAACCAGCTCGTCCACCTCTGTGGAAGACATGGACGGGCATTCGGTAACAACTACTACTTGGTTGTTAGTAAGGTCGGGAAACGCGTCGATGGGAAGGTTCGAAAGAACGTATGCACCTGTCAGTGCCAGCGCGACCAGAGCCGCCAAGACGAGCCACCGGCTATCAAGAGCCCAATCTACGATACGAGTCAACATCAATCGTTATTGATCCTGAATCATGGTCTTGAGCATTTGAGATTTGAGCGCGAAGCCGCCCTTCACCACCACAGTTTCACCACGCTTTAGACCCTCCACAATTTCGACTCCCCCGTCTGTGTGCCGCCCGGGCTCGACAGTACGGGCGCGAAACTCGTTCTCCGAATCCTGTACAAACACCGTGGGGACGCCATCAATTTCTTGAATAGCTTCTTCAGGAATGACTAACGCGGGGCGCTTTCCGAATTGATGCACGCTGGCAGTGGCGTACATTTCCGGTTTGAGGAGGCCGTGTGGATTTGGTACCGCGATCCGGATCTGAAGCGTGCGAGTGGCAGGGTCCAACTCTTCGCCCAGCTTCAGAATCCGCCCTGCGAACTCACGGTCGGGATACGCGCGAACCTGGACTCGAACCGGCTGGCCGGGATGCAACTTGGACAAATCCTCCTCGTTTGCGGCAGCAATCATCCACACGCTGCTGACGTCGGTGATCACAAAAAGTTCATCGCCGCTATTCACGACGCTTCCTACTGTTGCTTTTCGTTCCAAGACCAGACCCGCGGCCGGTGCAGGAATCGGTATGTCGTCCTCCTCGTCCGTCGCCCTCGATAGGTAATCGGAAAATCTCCAGGTGCGCGCGCTCCTTCTCCACTTCGCTTTGTGCCTTTTCGATAGCGGCCTGGGCATTTCGCAAATCCGCTTCCGCGGTCTCGAGATCCTGGCGCGAACCAGCTCTCAGCTCCAAAAGCCTCTGAGCACGATCACGACGCTGTTTCGCGTAGCCTTGCGCCGAGCGTGCCCGCTCCAGTTCAGTCTGAGCCTGTTGATATCCCGCGCGCGCCTCGTGCACTTCATGGCTATGCAGGCGTCCCAGGATCTGGTTCGCCTTGACGGAATCGCCGACACGCGCGGATATGTTTTCGATTTTGCCATTCGCGATCGCGCCGACGTGCCAGGTTTGGTCCTCGCTAAATGTGAGCCGGCCAGGAATCGTAAGGGTACTGACGATCTCTTGGGTTCGGACAGACTCCACAATCACGTGCCCTTTTTGCAGTTGTGTCTTGTCAAGAACGACTACAGTCGCCTCTCTTTTAGTACCGTTCTCTAACGCTTCTGATCGCGGATCTGCGGAAGCGGTCTCGGGCGCCGCCGCGTGCGTGTTCTTGGATTCACAGGAGCAAAAGGCCATCATCGATACAAATATCGACACAACCATGACCGAAAGTATTCTCATGGCAGGTTCCCCTGCGCTGTTTGGAGGGCAACCGCGCTCTGTTGAAACTCCGAAAGTGCGCGCGCGTACGTTAACTCCGCATCGATCTTGGTGCGCTCCGCATCCAGGAGCCGGAGCAGATCCGATCCAGTCTCTCGATATGCCGCATCCACGATTTGATAAACCTCATTAGCCCTATCGCGCATCGGCCGCAGCGTCTCGTTTAAAGTTTTCTGGCGGGAGTCATAGTCTCTCACGGCGCTCTCCAGTTCCGATCGAATGGCTGCCTCTGTAGCGACAACCGATGACTCCGCTGCTCTCATCTCCTCGGTTGCAGCTTCAATCTGGCCTTGGTTGCGATTTCGAATCGGAAGAGGGATCTGGGCTGCCGCGTAGAGCGTGTCGAATCCCCCAATTCGCTCGTAACCGAGATGGAGGTCGGGATCGATCTTGGCATTGGACTGTTGAAGGCGTAAGTTGGCGCGAGCCTGCTCGACCGCTTCGCGGGACAGGGTCATTTCGACCCGGCGTTCCATGACCTGCTCCGCGGCGAGCAGTCCGACTGGGCGCACCTGATCGAGGGCGTCGGCCAGGACTACCGGCGGAAATTGAAGCTTACCCATTTCTCGAAACAATGCGATTCTGGTCCGCTCGGCCTCTTGAGCGGCGGTTCTTGCTAAACTGGCCAACCGATCTCGCTCTACCTCAATGCGAAGCAAATCAACCTCGGGCGCGGCGCCCTCGCGGACTCGATCGCGGTGAAATTGAACCAACCGATCGAAATTCACGACTTCTTCTTGCAGCAAATCTCGAACCTGCGCGCTTCCGGCCGAAGCCCAGTACGCCATGCTGACACGGCTCACGATCTGATTCCGTTGAAGCTGCATCTCGAATTCATGTGCTCCGGATGTTCTCGGTTGCGAGTTCGACACGGCGATTGCGCTTTCCACCGGTCTCCAGAGTTTGAGCTAGGAACGCGTAGGTAGCCGTGTCTTGTGGATAGGAGAACGCCGGATTTCCCCAGAACCGGGTGTTCTCCAATTGGACAATCAACCGGGGATTCGGGGAAAGGCCGGCCTGTTTCCGGAGCCCTTCAGCCACACCTATCCGAGCCGATGCAACCGCTAGTCGGGGATTGCCTGCCAAGGCCTGTGCCACGGCGTCCGCCAGTGTCAGGCGCACCTGGCCAAAAAGCGCGGCCGAAAGCACCAGCTGGACGCAAAATCGCGCGAAAAAACGCATTTTCACCTCGCGAATCGAATCAAAATGCAACATCAACGCGCCCGAAGGCACGAAGAAATGGCGAGGGAGCTAGACGGGAGGAGCGCGCGGACTTCTAGGACTTAAGAGCGGCGGATCGTGGCCGCTTCGTCTAGGAGTTTCGATCGACCATCCACTAAGTTCAGGGGCCGGAAGACTGAAAGGCTCCGCATGGATCACCGGGATCATCGGGCCAGAATCCGTTGGCGTCGCGGAGAACCACGCTTGATACTGCGCATCCTCGTTCGGGTCTAGACCCCGGAGCTCGGGGCCCCTACCGACGGGATGGGCCGATCTTACATGGAAATGAAGGAAAGCGCCTGCATGTCGCTGGGTCGACTCATGCTGGTGGGTGTGAAGGAACGGCGCCTCCACGAAGGCGACTAATAGCGCCAAGCTCAATAAGATTGAACTAGAGGTCCGCACCGCACCTCCGCTTATACCACAAAAGTCGCCGCCCCCGCCGGTTCTCGACCCGTTCGGCATTGAAATTCAGGATCGTCGAACAGTCAGACGCCTGTACAGAGACCGCCGGAGTTCCTGATGCGGCCGCGATGGAGGTTTCGAGGATACATCAGGGTTTTCCCTTAGAGAAAGACTACGGTATCGAGGGGGACGTTTCGAATCGGCCGCTTGAATTTTTCACGTAACTAACCTGCATGGGATAGACAATTTGTCCGATAGGTAAAGGAGGTTAAAGCTGAACTACGCATGAACCCGCCTGTGATTATCCCGGCAGGTCTTAAGAAGGTCCCTCCTTTTCCCCCCGTCGCGGCAAGACTACTAACCTTGCTCGCCCATCCGGACGTCAAAGTCAAGGAAGTAGCGGAACTTATCGGCTCGGACGCGACGTTTACGGCGCGGCTGCTGCAGTGCGTCAACTCCTACGAATTTGGATTGTCCTACCCGGTCAGCGATATAAAGCAAGCGGTCGCTCTGGTGGGATTGGATCGGACCCGGCAAGTCACCATCTCCCATGCGACGGCTGCTTACGCCAAGGGAGCGCTCCGAACTGCCGAGCTAAGGCGCTGCTGGCAGCACACAGTTGCGACCGCGGTGTTGTCGGAAGAAATCGCGTACGCCTGTGATGCCTTCACAAACGTCGCATTTACAGCGGGCATCATGCACGATATCGGGAGGCTGGCGCTGCTGGTGGCTTATCCACAGGAGTACGAGAAGGTCATTCGCGGCGCGGCCGAGCAGAGCCTGGACATCCTGGATTTCGAACGTGAGGAGTTCGGCGTGGATCATGCCGAAGCGGGCCGCGCTTTGGCCGAACGTTGGGGCCTGCCGCTAGACCTGCGGGTGATCGCGGGACGGCATCATGACCCGAGTGAAGGGTCTGAACTCGACTTGCTGCGGATCGTACACGTCGCCTGCCGGCTGGCGGAGATACTTGGATACGATATCGTTCATCCTCTGGCGCCACAGGACGTCGATACTGTCTTGGCCGAGCTGCCGGCACGCGCCCGGGCCCGCCTCAAGAAGACCTCAGCGGAGTTGTGCGCGAAAATCGAGCAGCGGATTCTGGAGTTCGATTCGGAAAATGGCGACAAGCCTCCTCAGGCGGCACTGCCGGTATTGGCTACCGCGACTCCCGAAGAGCTTGAGACGGAGCCGGAACCCACGCTCGATACAGTTTACGAGACAGAAGTAATCCCGGCCGGGCCGAATCGGGTGGCGCGTTTCGCGATCGGAGCGGCGGCCGTGGCGCTGGCGATCCTTTCCGTCATCCTGCTGTGGAGAATGCAGTAGGGCAGTAGATCAGTCACGAACTTTGAGCACTGCGGCGCCGCGGATGGCGTCGTTCTTCAGCGCATTTAGCGCGCGATTCGCTTCCCGCAAAGGGAAAACCTCGAACTCGGTGTGAATCGGGATCTGCGCGGCGATGCGCAGGAAATCATGACCGTCTTGCCGGGTGTTATTGGCGACACTTCTCACCACGCGCTCCTGGTAAAGCAGATCGTAATCGAGCGGTGGAATGGCGCTCATATGGATGCCGCCGAGCGCCAGCGTTCCACCTTTCTTCAAGGCCTTCAGCGCCGCGGGAACGATCTCGCCGGCGGGCGCGAAGATGATCGCGCTATCCAGCTTTTGGGGAGGCTCGGCCAGCGTGCCGCCGGCCCAGACCGCGCCCAATTCGAGCGCGAGCTTTTGGTGCCTTTCATCCCGCGTGCAGGCGTAGACTTCGGCGCCCCAATAACGGGCAACCTGGATGGCGACATGGGCGGCAGCTCCAAATCCGTAGAGGCCGAGGCGTCCGCCACGCGAGATTCCGGAGAGCCGCAGCGACCGGAAGCCGATGATGCCGGCGCAAAGCAGCGGTGCGGCGTGGAGATCCTCGAAGCCGGCCGGGATGGGATAGACGAAGCTCTCTTCAGCCAGCGCATACTCGGCATAGCCGCCGTCCACTGTGTAGCCGGTAAAGGTGGGGTGATCGCAGAGGTTCTCCTTTCCGGCCCGGCAATACTCGCAGGAGCCGTCCGTCGAATGCAGCCAGGCGATGCCGACGCGCGCGCCGATGGGATGAAGTTTGGCGCGGTCCCCGGCAGCTTCGATCACGCCTACCACCTGATGTCCCGGTGTGATTGGCGACTTGCGCGGTGGAAGTTCGCCTTCGATCACGTGCAGATCGGTCCGGCAGATTCCGCAGGCGCTTACGCGCACCAGCACTTGCTGGCCAATGGGCACGGGCTTGGGTAGTTCAGCAAGCTCGAGGGGGTTGGTCTCGATCGGGGCAGGAGAGCGTAGAATACAGGCTTGCATAGTGTTTCCTCGCAGGCCGGAGGTCTGCGCCACTTGTATAGTAACCTGAGGTTTCAATGGTTATTCCCGGCCGCAACTTCGCGTTCAATCTGGTGCAGCGCCGCACGCTCCTGTTCCAACTGGTCCGGCGCGATTTCGAACAGCGCTTCGTCGGTTCCGCAGCGGGTTGGCTCTGGGGACTGATCCACCCCGTCGTGTTGCTAGTGAGCTGGGTCTTCGTTTTCCAGGTGTGCCTGAAAACGACCCTTCCCAGCAATGAGGTGACGCAGAACTACTCGTTGTTTCTGTTCTGTGGTTTTCTGCCGTGGCTGCTGTTTACCGAGACCGTAACGCGGTCGGCCGTCTCTATGCTCGACAACGCCAATCTCATCACTAAAACGGTGTTTCCAGCCGAAGTTGTACCGGTTTCGATCTTTCTTTCTTCCCTGATCAGCCATTTAATGGCACTAGCACTGGTGATTGCAGTGGTCGGATTCGCGGTCGGCCACTTCAGCCTGTGGATGTTGTTGCTGCCGATCTACATGCTGCTGATTGGGCTGTTCGCAATCGGGGTTAGCTGGATCGTCTCCGGATTGCAAGTCTATCTGCGGGACACGGCGCAGGTGCTTTCCGTGATCCTTACCTTCTGGTTTTGGGTGACGCCCATCTTCATTCCCGAGAAGGCCTTTCCAGAGTGGGCGCGGTTCGCCCTGCGGCTGAACCCGCTGGCCTTCCTGGTGCGCGCTTATCGCGACCGGCTGCTATCCTACCGCGTCCCGAACCTGCAGGACCTGGGAATCGTTACCGTGTATGCCGTGACCGCGTTCCTGGTGGGTGGTTTATTCTTTCGGCACCTGAAACGCGGCTTTGCCGATGTGCTGTAGCGGCGTGCTACATGTTGCCTTCATCTGCGGATGGCCCGTAAATCGCCGGCACCGGAATGTCGTTCAGCCGCAGATAGACGCCCAACTGCGCGCGATGGTGAATGATGTGGTTCATCACGAAAGTCCGGACGCAGGCGATTCGCGGCATCGTGAAGACCGTTTTTCCGGCGGCCATCAGCGACCAAGGTTTTAGAAATACTTCATCGCTGGCGCCGGCGATGGCGGCACGCGCGTTGGCGACGCTCTTGTCGAACTTCTCAAGCAATTGCTTGGTGGACGCGGCGAGGTCCTCTTTGTACGGCGGTGCGCCGGGCGGCGAGATATCGAATGAATCTTTGTTAATCGTATCGGCAGCCCATCCGGTCATGGTCGCGATGTGGGTCGCGAGCGAAACCATACTGAACGACTTGGGATGTGGCTTCCAGGAGAACTTGCCTTCGGGGACTCTTTCCAGAGTCTTGCGGGTGTTGGCCATCTCCTGGTCGAATTCGGGTAGCAAGGCATCTTTGATTGTCATAAGGTTAGGGTTCCCTCTTGGGGTTTGTTTCGTAATCGACGTACTTTGACATCATAGGCGAAGAATGGGCGAAAATCAATATGAAATGTATGTAACGAAACCCACGATCCCCTGGTGCTCATCTAACAGGCGGAGGGGAAAATATGTTACGAAAAATCGGGCTTCCTTTACTTGCGCTGACGGCGATGTTGATGTTTGTCGCGCCGCCGCACGCTGACGCCAGAGTCGGCTTTGGAGTGTATGTGGGCCCGGGCTATCCCGCCTACCCGTACGCCTATTCTTATCCATATGCGTATCCGTATGGCTACTATGATCCCTATTATTATCCTTACGCCTACGGTTATCCGGGCTACGGATTTTATGGCGGATACTGGGGCGGATACCGTGGTGGATACGGATACCGCGGGGGATACGGATATCGTGGCGGATACGGCGGCGGGTATCGCGGCGGATACGGCGGCGCGCGAGGCTATAGCGGCGGCGGCGCACGAGGCTTTAGCGGGGGCGCTCGCGGTGGTGGCGGCGCTCGCGGCGGCGGACGCCGATAATCCAATCCGCTAAAGTAGTGGATTGAAATCGGTCCAGCTCGTTGCACCCAGAACGTTAGAGATGAGGGAAATGCCGCTGCCGGCGGATCCCGGTCCGAATGAAGTTCTAATAAAACTCCGTTCGGTCGGGATTTGCGGCAGCGACATGCATTGGTACCGGGAAGGCAGCATCTACGGCTTTCCCGCCTCTTACCCCCTGGTGCTCGGTCATGAGCCAGCGGGAGAAGTGGTAGCCGTGGGAAGCGGTGTTTCCCGGTTGCGGCCCGGGGATCGCGTCTCAATCGAACCCACCATCAGTTGCGGACACTGTGAGTTTTGCGCGCGCGGCCAACACAACAACTGCTTGCAGTCCCAATTCATGGGATCACCGCAATTGGCCGGCCTCTTACGCGAATACGCAGTCGTTCCCGCGCACAACGCCGAGCTGGTTCCCGAACATTTCAACTATACACAAGCATCTTTGATCGAGCCAGTGGCAGTGATCATGCACATGCTGGAACTGGTGCAGATTCACGCTGGCGAGAGCGTGGCCATATTAGGGGCTGGTCCGATCGGGCTGCTGGCGGCGGCTGTGGCGCGGCACTGCGGCGCTTCGCAGGTGCTGATGGCGGACAAGCTTCCGCACCGGATCAAAATGGCGCAGGGTCTGGGTGCGACTGCAGCCGTGCCGATTGGGCAATTTCGCGAATTAGTAGGCGACAAGACGCAAGCGCGTGGCGTCGATCTGGCGATTGATGCGGCCGGCGCCGCCGAAACGATCAACGCGGCGCTGGCCGTTACGCGGATGGGCGGTACATTCGTCCTGATCGGCATTCCCAATCAGGTTCCAGTGGGCGTGGATCTGTTCAGCGCCATGGCGAAAGAAATTCGCATTCAACCGCTGAAGCGATCGAATCACCGCTCGAAACCGGCCATTGCGCTGCTGGCTTCTGGAGCGATTCCCGAATCCATCGTGACGCATCGCATCGATGTAGAACAAGCGCCAGCGGCATTCCAGACACTAGCTGAGTATAGCGACGGAATCGGCAAGCTGGCGATTGAATTTCCGGCATGAACCGATTCCTGGCAATTGACCTGGGCGCCGAAAGCGGGCGCGCCATGCTTGGCATTCTGGAGCGGGGAATGCTCTCGCTCGAAGAGCTGCATCGCTTCCCAAACACGCCGGTGCAGTTGCCGACGGGTCTTTATTGGGACACGCTGCGGCTGTTTCAAGAGATCCGGCACGCACTGGCCATTTGCGGCCGGGAGCGAAAGATCGCGCTGGATGGCATCGGCATCGATACCTGGGGCGTCGATTTCGCATTGCTGGGAGCAGACGGCGCGCTGGCGGACAATCCACGGCATTATCGCGATGCGCGGAACACCCAGATAACGCTCGATAGGACCTTCGCATTGGCGCCCCGCGAGGAGATCTTTGCCGAGACAGGCATCCAGTTCATGCCGATCAATACGCTTTACCAGCTCCACGCCATGAAGCTGGCGCAGTCGCCCGCGCTCGGCGTCGCGAAGACACTGCTGTTTACGCCGGACCTGTTCAACTACTGGCTCACCGGAATGATGCGCGCCGAGGTGAGCATTGCCAGCACTTCGCAGTTTTACAATCCGGCCAAGAAAGATTGGGCGAAGGGTTTGTTGCGGCGGCTGGGGATCGCAGAGTCCATCCTGCCGGAGATCGTTTCTTCCGGTACGCGGCTCGGGACGCTGCTTCCCGAGGTTGCCGAAGCGAGTGGGTTGGCTGCCGACACGCCAGTTTTTGCAAGCGCGTCTCACGATACCGCGGCGGCGGTAGCGGCCGTTCCAGCCGAAGGTAACGACTGGGGCTACATCAGCTCCGGTACTTGGTCGCTGATGGGAGTGGAACTGGATGCGGCGGTGATCAATGACAGTTCGCTGGCCTTGAACTTCACCAACGAGGTCGGCGCGGGAGGAACAATCCGGCTGCTGAAGAACATCGCGGGATTGTGGCTGCTGCAGGAATGCCGCCGGGCGTGGGCGCTCGCCGGACGCGAATACAGCTATGCGGAACTGGTTGAACTAGCGGCCGCCGCGCCTTCCTGCGGTGAGACCATCGATCCTGACGGCTTCCCGGAACCGGGCCACATGCCGGAACGGATCGCCGAGCATTGCCGGGCAAGAGGCCGTAAGGCGCCGGAGCAGCCGGGCGGCATGGTGAGGTTGATTCTCGAAAGCCTGGCCGCGAGTTACCGCAAGGTGCTCGAAAATCTCGAGACTCTGGTCGGACGGCGGATCAACCGCATACACATTGTGGGCGGGGGTTCACGAAACGAACTCCTGAATCAACTGGCGGCCAACGCAATGCGACGCGCGGTAATCGCAGGCCCGGCGGAGGCGACCGCGGCGGGCAACGTTCTGGTGCAAGCCATAGGAGCGGGAATTGTTTCAGGAGTCAGCGAGGCGCGCGAGATCGTCAGGCGTTCTTTTCCAATTCAGGTTTACGAGCCACGCTAAAATGAAGGCTCGCTCGACACCGTCGCTGTCCGCGGCAACTCACGAGCTGAGGAACACAGATGTCTATTAAGCGTATCGGTATCTTAACCGGCGGAGGGGATGTCCCGGGACTCAATTCCGTTATCAAAGAAGTGACTTATCGCAGCACCGAACATTGCTGCGAGGTGGTGGGTCTGCGGCGCGGATGGGAAGCGCTCACGCACCTGAATCTGGAAGATGAGCAGAGCAGGAAAAATTACGTGCTGCCGTTGACCCGCGAGAACACTCGCACCATCGATCGTTATGGCGGTACGATCCTGCATAGCAGCCGGACGAATCCGTCTCAGGTGAAAGATCTTCCGGATTTCTTAAAGAGCCAAAGCTTTCCGCAAAAGCAGGTCACCAAAGGCGGACAAACATCCGTGGTATACGATGTCAGTTCGCAGGTGATCAAGAATATCGAAGCGCTGGGTCTGGATTATCTGGTGCCCATCGGCGGCGACGATACGTTGAGCTATGCCGCCAAACTGCACGAGGTGGGCGTCAAGGTAGTGGCGGTGCCCAAGACCATGGACAACGATGTCCGGAACACGGAGTACTGCATCGGCTTTTCGACCGCCATCACCCGCGCCACCGATGCGATCAATCGCCAGCGGACCACGGTTGGATCGCATGAGCGTATCGGCATCTTCCGCGTTTTCGGGCGCGACGCGGGCTTCACGTCGCTTTATACGGCATACGTGGCCTCCATTCGCTGCTGCATCCCGGAATACAAGGTGAACCTAGATAAGTTGATCGATATACTGATCAACGATAAGAAGCACAATCCCAGCAATTATTGTTTGGTGATTCTTTCCGAGGGCGCGGAATGGGAAGGCTACCAGTTGCGCGAGTACGGAGAACCAGACGCATACGGTCACCGCAAGAAGGAGAACATCGGGGAAGCGTTGAGCGACGAGATCAGGAAACGCACCAAGGAAGAGACCATCGTCAGCGATCTCACCTACGATCTCCGCAGCGGCGCGCCCGATTTTGTCGATAAGCTGATCGCCTCGACCTTCGGAACGATGGCGCTGGATTGCGTGCTCTCCAACCAAAGCGGGCTGATGGCAGGTCTGGTGAATGGCTGTTACTCGATGGTCCCGCTTCCCGATCCCAAGCTGGGCCCGCGGCACGTGGATGTCGCGACCATGTACAACACCGAGCGCTATCGTCCGAACTACGAAAACAAGACTGGTCTTCCGATCTTCCTGACTCGGGCTTGATGGCATCACTCTGGAAGCGGCTCTTCGGGCGGGCTCTGATGCCGGCCGTTCCCGCGAGGGTTCCGCTGCCGAAGATCATTCGCCATTTCAATGAAGCCGCCGGCGATGAAGAGCACTTTCCTTCCACCATCGATCCGCGGATCTATCACGTCCAGTTGATCCTCGAGCATTTTGGCGATTTGAATGGCAAGCGCGTGTTGGATGTGGGCTGCGGCAAGGGCCGTTTTGCGCGGGTGCTGGGGGAGCGGTTCCCAGGTTCGGCCATCGTGGCGTTCGATCTGGCCGAGGCGATGCTTCGGCATGTGCCCGCGGGAATTAGCCGCTGCGCAGGTTCGATGACGGCCCTGCCATTTCGTGGCGGGAGTTTTGACTTCGCTTACGCGACTGAGTCGCTGGAGCACGCCGTGGATATCGAGGCCGCCGTCGCGGAGATGTGCCGCGTGGTGAAGCCGGGCGGGCGAGTCGTGATCATCGACAAGAATGCGGAGCAATGGGGCCGGTTGAAGACGCCCGAATGGGAGAAGTGGTTTGGGCGAAAGCAGCTGGAAGATCTGCTGGCCCGGCATTGCCGCCTAGTATCGAGCCGGCCGATTTCGTACTGGGAGGATGTGGCTCCGGACGGTCTGTTTTTGGCGTGGTTGGCGGAGAAGTAGGGTACGATCAGAGGATGGCGCGGAGGGTTACTATTGCACTGGACGACGGCGTCACGGCGGAGCTCGATACCGAGATGCGAAACTCCGGCAAGTCGCTTAAACAGACCGTGAATGAAACGCTGCGCCTCGGACTGCGCGCAACGAAAGGTCAAGCCGTTCAAGATCCGGGCGAGAGATCTAAAACTAAAGCCCGGCTACAGTTTAGAGAAGCCCTGGGACCTAATCGAGGAAATCGAAGGTCCAGGCTACAAGTGAATGTTCGGGCGCTTCTGATTCCGACGTCTCATTCACCGAGGTGTTGAAAATCGCCAGTTTTAGCGCCTGCGCGGGCTTGGCCGCTTTTTGGGCATCATAGAAGGGCGTGCCTTCCCCGCCCCTGGTCAGCATCGTCACGCCCACTTACAACATGGGCCGGTACCTCGAAGAGACGATCCAAAGCGTGCTGAACCAGGACTATCCGAATATCGAATACATCGTGATGGACGCGGGCTCGACCGACGAGACGCTCGCGATTCTGGAGAAGTATAGAGGCAGACTGGAATTTCACTCCGGCCCGGATGGTGGAACGGCGGACGCGATCAACAAAGGATTCTCGCGGGCGCACGGCAGCGTGTTCGGGTACTTGAATGCGGATGACATTTACCTGCCGGGTGCGATCTCGGCCGCGATGCATTCTATGGCAGCGGATCCGGAAGCGGGCGTGGTTTATGGCGACGCGAACTGGGTGGATGAGCGGGGCAACGCGCTGGCGCCGTATCCGGTGCGTCCATACGATGCGGCGCTGTTTCGCGAAGAATGCTTCATCTCGCAACCGGCGGCGTTCATGCGGCGGGAGGCTTTCGAGCTGGCAGGCCGGATGGATCCCAATCTGCAATACGCGTACGACTACGATCTGTGGATCCGCATATCAAGTCTCTATCCAATGCGGAGGGTCGATGCGGTATTGGCGGCTTCGCGGATGCACAAGGAGAACAAGACCGTCGGCCAGCGGCGAGGAGTGCTTCGCGAGACAATGCGCTTGCTCGAGTCGCACTATGGTTACGTGCCTTTTCCGCCGGTCCACGCATACGCTTCCTACCTGCTGGACGGCCGCGATCAGTTCTTCGAGCCGCTGCGCCCGTCGATTTTCAAGTACATGCTTAGCTTATTCGTCGGACTCCGCTACAATCCGGACCGGCCTTTTCGATTCACGCGCGAGTGGGCCGCCGTTATGTCGCTCGAAGGCTTGGCGCGCCGGTGGCAAGCCCTCCTGGATTCGCTTACCCAACGACGACACAGGTAAGCCAAGCGTCGGCACGAGTGCCGACGCGGCACGCAGGAGTGCGTGCGCTACGGTTTACTGCAGAGAATACTGCTTGGGCACGATGTTGACGCGGACGCGCATTTGCGTGCCATCCGGCCGTTCGAACACCATGTCATATTTGCCGAGGAAGGCCAGCGGAGCCTGCCAATAGAAGACGCCGGCCTTTAGAGTTGAGCCGAGCGGCAGATCCGCCGCTTCGCCGTCCACGACCAGATAGCCTTTGGAAGCACCGAGCGACAGCTCGATACGGCCAAGCTGCTCCATCTCGATCGAATACGATCCGGAAGCGTCCGGATCGAGCGCCACTTGCGGCCCATGGAGATCGTACCCGCTGCGCAATTGAACAGGGCCGGCCAGTGACTCTAGGGAGGGAGGTTCTTGGGGGGCCGCAACCCCGCCGCCGCCCGCGTTAAACACGCTAAAGTAGCGGCTACCCAGGCCGGCGCCGCGACTGCCATTGTCAAACGCATTCCAACTGATGGTGTGAACCTTATTTTGGAGCTGGGTGGTGTCGATGACGAAGAAGCCCACCGCGCCGTTGCTATTCGCCAAGCCTGGGAACAGCGTCGCGATGTCGCTGCGGTAGTTATTGTACACAGGATGGCCGACCGGCAGACCATCCAAAATCACGGTGATCGTCGATCCGTCGAACGGGATAGCGAACGGATTCTGTGTGAGCGCCCAGCCGAAATTCACGAAGGAGTTCCCGGATGCGCTCCCGCCCTGGGACGGCGTATCGATGGTGCCGAACGGCTGGGCGGCCTGGGCGTTAGCGACGGTGATGGTGCGAGTGCCCAGATCGACCGCAGTGCCGGACACATTGGTCACGATGGCGTGCAGCTGATAGGTTCCATTGCCAAGCGGGCCGGAGCCGGCCGAGTTCGGAAGAAAGTTGGTGAGCATCAGATAGCCCCAGCCACCCCGGTACTGGTACGGCGAATTGGGGAAGGTGGCCGCGACGTCGGGCCGAGAGTCGGCGACGAAATTCGCGTAGCCAATGAAGACCAAACCGTTCGAAGACGGCGTCTCGCCCGGGACGGGTGCGCGCCAGATGCCTACACCCGTGGCCGCCGGCACTTCGATGCTGTCCAATGCCCAACCAGTCACGCCTACCGCACCGGTAATCCCGCCGGTGTTATTAACCGGGGTATCGAAGCTCCCGAAGGGCATGCCCGGAGTAACGCCAGTGACATTGACCTGGATCTGTTGCGGCGAACCAGTGGCGCCGGGAGCGCTGACAGTGATGATGGCGCCGGCTGATCCATTGGCTGGGGGCGCGGTAGCGGTCACCTGGAATGTGCCACTGCCGGTTCCGGAAGTAGGCGAGACGGTCACGTTGGTGCGATCCGAGGCGGCGGTCCAAGCGACGTTCAGCCCGCCCGAGATGTTGACGGTGACAGTTTGCGGGCTGGTGATTAACGCGTTACTGTAGCCGAAATTCAACCTGGTGCGATTGACTGTCAGGGTCGGCGTACCGATGGCAATCACGGTGGAGTCGCTCCAACTGGCCGGCGCCGATCCTCCACCAGATACGCTCACCTGATTCACTTGCGGTGAAGTGGCATTACCCAGCACGTTGACGGTAACGGTAATGGCTGGGTAGCTCGCGCCGCCCGCCAGTGCATCGCTGCGCGTGCAGGTGTTGGACGAACAGTTCCAGCCGGCGCCCGCCATCGAGACAAGAGTGAGGCCGGAGGGAAGCGTGTCAGTCACCGACACGCCGCCGCTGGATGTGGCCGCGGCATTGTTATTGGAAACGGTTACGGTGTAGGTCGCGTTCTGCTGTCCTTGCGCGAAGCTGCCGGAGTGCGACTTGAGGATGCTGAGCGAGGGCTGGGTCGCGGCGAGGATGGTGGTGGAATCGTTCCCGTTCGCGCCGGCGGATCCTCCACCGGAGACGCTCACCGAATTGTTCTGAGGCGATGTTGCGCCACCAGCGACGTTGACGGTCACTGTGATGGGCGGATAGCTGGCTCCGCCGGCCAGAGCATCGCTGCGCGTACAGGAATTGGAGGAACAGGCCCAGCCCGTCCCTAGCATGGAGACCAGCGAGAGCCCGGCGGGAAGAGTGTCGGTTACAGTGACCGTTCCGCTGGTAGCAGCCGCGCCAGAGGCATTTGTGACTGTCACGGCGTAGGTGGCGCCCTGCTGGCCTTGTGTAAAGGCACCGGAGTGAACTTTGGTAATGCTGAGCGACGGGGCACCGAGGATGGTCGTGGAATCGCTGGCATTCGCCGCACCTGATCCGCCACCCGAAACTGCAACTTGATTTACCTGCGGGGAAGTGGCGTTCCCATTCACGTTAACCGTCACGGTGATCGCCGGGTATGCGATTCCGGCGGCCAGCGCGTCGCCGCGGGTACAGGTAGGGGCAGTGCAAGACCATCCCGATCCAGTCATGGATACCAGCACAAGGCCGGCTGGGATCGTTTCGGTCACAGTAACCGTCCCGCTGGTCGCGCCCGAGCCGGTATTGCCCACGGTCAGCGTGTAGGTGGCGTTCGTTTGGCCCCGGAAGAAGCTCGCCGCGTGGGTCTTAGTGATGCTCAACGTGGGGCCGACGGCACTATCCGTGATTTTGACGAAGAAACCGTGATTCCCCGTTGCGGCCGGCGGAATCGGATTCGGAGGAGGCGCCACTGTAAATAAAAGTGGAAAGTTAGATGATGACGTCGTTCCGCCGACGTAGGCGTCGCCCGATGCGTCAATCGCAATGTTATTGGCCTGGTCGGTATCGGTGCCGCCCAGGTAGGTCGAGTAAACCAACGAAGGCTGTCCTGAGTCGCTGGTATTGACCTTGGTAACGAAGGCGTCGAACTGGGTAGTCAACGTATTTTCATCGACGATCGCGCCGCCCTGGTAGGTTGTGAACGCCAACATAGGTCGCGCAGTGGGGAAATTGCTGGAATTCGTGCGCCCCACCACATAGGCATTGCCGGAATTGTCCACAGCGATACCAGTCCCGGCGTCGGAGAGACTTCCGCCCAGATAGGTCGAATAGAGCAGCGAAGCGTTTCCACCGATGGTGGTGTTGTATTTTGACAGGAAGGCATCGGTGCAAGGGGATCCAGGCGCGATGCTGGCACATCCGTTGCCACCATTGGTCGTTTGAAATCCGCTGGCGGTGGTAGCCAGCACGTTGGTAGTACCGTCCACGGCGCCTGTAGCGTAAGCGGCGAAACTCGAGTCTACTGCCAACGCATTCACCGGCGCCGAGGGAAGGAAAGTGAGATAGGTGGCCGAAGCGCCCGTGGAATTAAGCTTAACGATGAATCCGTCGTTGGTGACGGTCGTCTTGGAGGTATTAAATCCCGTTGCCGACGATGGGTTGAAAGAGGCTGAGCTGGAGGTGGTTGCACCGCCGACGTAGCTATCGCCGTTCGCGTCAACGGCGATACCATTGCCCGAATCGGCGCCGTTTCCTCCCACGAATGTGGAAAAGATCAATGATGAAGCACCTGCCGCGTTGGGATTGAACTTTGCGACGAACGCGTCGGTACCACCGCCGGCGAAAGCTCCGCCGACCGTGTGAACGAATCCGGATCCGCCGACGGTCTGACCAGTGATATAGGCATCGCCTGAGCCATCGACAGCGATGGCATTGCCGGAGTCGTTTCCGACGCCACCGAAGAACGTGCCATAAGGGACGGCTTGGCTGGGCAGCCCGACGTAATCCAGGAAATAGGCATCGGTAGCAAGCCCGTTGGAATCGGCGAGATGGGTTTGATAGCCGTTTAACGCCGGAAAGCTGGTGCCGGAAGCCGCCCCAGTCAGGTAAACGTGGCCGGCGCTGGTGACAACCATTCCGCCCACCGTGTCCGCACCAACGATGGTGCCCTGATTAATGGCATTTCCGCTCGAGTCAAAGGCGAGGATGAATACGCTTCCCTGCCCACCGGCCACGGCGGCGTAAATATTTCCGCCGCCATCCACGCCCGCCAGCACAGCCGTCACGGGAGATGTGATGGTCGGGCTGGAAATGGCCAACGTCGGGTCGATCACAAGTTCACGCGATCGATCATAATCTCCAAGCTGGATGCGAACTTCGTTGGCGGCTAGGAGGGTGTAACCGGCTCGAACTTCTTTGCGCTGGTGATCGATGACCTGGAACGCCAGTGGCCGGTGATGGGTCACCGTGCCGTAAGGAGTTTGAAGCTCCAGATCGCCGGCGGAGTTCAGAGCAAAGCGGCTCTCGGCGGTGAGCTTGATTCTGATGGAGTCCGGGTCGGCCTGGGGCGCCAGGACCATGTCGTATTCGAGCTTGTCCCGATTCCCGTAATACACGACATCGATACCGGGCCAGACGTCATGGTAACGAGCCTTGGCGTAATTGGGCAGATTTCTTAGCAGGCCCTTCGGATCATCCGCGCTGAAGTACGCGCTGGTGAAAGCTACGCGATCCAGGCCTTGGCCGGGCGATGATGGATTTGCGCCCACCAACTGCAGTTGCACCGAATGGAAACTCTTTGTTCCGGCATCGAATAACTCCAAAGTCGCGCCGCCGGGCGACAGCAAAAACTTGTGGCCGAATCCGAGCGCGACGAAATCAACGCCCTGGGGAGCCTGGCCGCGATTCTGCTCGAGAGTGAGAACGGATTGTCCGAAATTCTCAAGAACCTGCCGGAGCGGCCCTGGTTTATCCGGCTGGATTCGGGAGACCGGAGCCTGAGCCATCGCGTAAACTCCGATCAGCAAGGCCAGCGCGAGTCTAAATGACTTCATAAATTATTATTCCCCTCCTCGAATCTGGTAGAAACGCAAGATAGTGGACCGACTTACGGCACAAGTAGTTTCATGCGGACGGCAGAGCGGGTGCAATTCTTCCTCGTGACGCTGGGGCTGTTTGGACGCGGTGCCCTAGGTATGACAACCTAACAACCAAAAATCTTCCCCGATGGTAAGCTTTTTCGATGACTCGGGTCAACTGTTTTAGACTAAGGTCTTAGCCTTAGCGCCACTGGCTGGCTGGGCGAGAAGAGCATCCGAACTTGGGGAGTGGTAGATGGCGTTCCCTGCAATCACGAAGTTGCTGACGCGTTCCAAACGTACGTACGACGGGCGCCTGGATGGAATGAACGGCGATGTGATCTACGGATGGGCGCTGAAGATCACCGATCCGGACCAGGAGGTCACGGTCAGTTTTCGTCACGACGGGGTGGCGATCGGTGAAGCGGTGGCGAGAGAATTCCGGGAGGATCTGCGCAAGGCCAAGATCGGTTTGGGACACGGAAGCTACGGGTTCAACTTTCCCGTACCGGCGGGGGTTCGGGCGCTCAGAAACTACACCTTGCGAGCGTACGCGGGGGGCAAGACTGAGCTGGACGGAAGCCCGCTGGAGGTGAATGAGACGCCGGAGCTGCCATTTCGGAAATGCGGCAACCATATCCGGGATTTTCTCGCGCAACAGTATCTCTGTGGAAGCGGAATCGAAATCGGCGCGCTGAATCTGCCCTGTAAAGTTCCGGTGGGAACCGCGGTGATGCATGTCGATTCGAAGACGACCGAAGAGTTGATCAAGTATTACGGCAGAGAGATGCATGGCCAGACGGTGGTCAAAGTGGATATGGTCACGGATGCGCACACGCTGGCGGGCATCGAGAGCGGATCGCAAGACTTCGCGGTCGCGAATCAAGTGTTGGAGCACCTGGAAAACCCGCTGCTCGCAATCGAGAACATGCTGCGGGTAGTGAAGCCGGGCGGAATCGTTTTTCTGTCGCTGCCCGAGAAACGGCATACGTTTGATGCCGGCCGGCCCGTCACGGCGTTTGCGCACATTCTGAACGATTACAGGCTGGGGCCGGAGGTAAGCCGGGAGGCGCACTACCGTGAGTGGATGGAGCTGGTGGAGAATGTTGCGCCAGCCGAGTTCGCCGAACGTCTGAACATTCTGATGAACGTGCTGCATTACCCGATCCACTTTCACGTGTGGACTCAGTTTGAGATGTGGGAGATGTTCGATGGGGCGCGGGCCGTGTTGCCGTTTTCTTATGAGATTGACTGCTTTAAGGCCAACGAGGCCGAGGCGCTGTTCGTGTTGAGAAGGCTTTAACGGGTCGGAGACCTGCCCTACAACTGCGCCACGCTATTTGTGCTGAGTTTCCCAGTCGTATTGAATCTGGGGATCGTTGTAGGGAATGCGCCCTTCGTCCTGCGGGTCGTAGAAGCGATCAGTGATGTAAACCAGGAACGCCGGGTCATGACCGACGACTTTGTAGCCATGCGCCACGCCGGGCGGGATCAATAATTGCCACGGGCGTAGCGCGCCAACATAGAGCGTGTTGCGAACGCCGAACGTGGGCGAGTGCTTGCGAAGATCGACCAGCGCGACTTGGAGCATGCCTTGTACCGGCACCCAGCAATCGGTTTGATGACGGTGAAAGTGAAAAGCTTTGATGGTGCCGGGGTAGCTAAGCGCGGCGGAGACCTGGGTGGTGTCTTTTGGAAATTCCGTGACGAGCCCAAGGCCCATGCGGGCGACTTCGAGGAAATAGCCACGGTCGTCTGGCCAGATCGAATGCGGCTGGACGCGAACGCCGGAGATTAAGTCTTTGGAATCCGCGGTCAGGATGACTTTGCCGATGCCTTTGTCGCAGGCCGGGGTGGTCAGTTCCAGCAATGCTTGTTCAGCGACGCTCATGAGAGTAACCATTATCGCATTGAAACAGCGGGTATCGCATTGAACAGCGGCAACCTTTACTGGTTCCCAAGCAACTCCCTCACCCAGTAAAAGCGCTAGTGAAACCAATTGAGTGCTTAATCAGTCTAGGAGTCTTACTACCAATTTATGGGACAAGGCGCCGTGCGATTATGCCGGGAAAGCATTCCGCCATCTGGGCGGGCGTCTCGTAACCTCGATGTAACAAAATCCGCACAAAAGTATCGGTGGTGGATATTCTTAGCATGCTGCTGCGCTGCTGTTCTGATCTTGTTTCGTGTCTACACTCCTGCAATGCGAGCGCCATTTTTCTTCGACGACTACGCGCTCCCGTTCACATTGCAGACTTATCGCATCAGGCCTTTGAGCGAATGGCTCTCGGGCGTGCGTCCGGTGCTAATGTTCACTTATTGGATCAATTATCAACAAGGCGGAACAGAGCCTCGCGCCTATCACATTCTGAATATCTGGTTACATTTTTTCAACACGGCTCTCGTTTTTCTGATAATACGGAGGGTCGGAAGCTGGGTAGAGCCAGATACCTGGAAGCAGAATGTTCTCTCGCTGTTCGCGGCAGGGTTGTTCCTGCTCCACCCCGTTCAAACAGAGGCCGTCAGTTACATCACTGGCCGATCGGACGTACTGAGCTCCTTGTTGATGCTGGCGGCGATCCTGGTCTTCGCCTATCGCTGGCCTGATCGTATTTCCACCCGCTGGCTTCTGTTGATACTTCTGCTGCTTGGTTTGGCCTGCGGCGCTAAAGAATATGCTGCTGTCCTGCCGGCTGTGCTGCTGTTGACCGATTATTTTTGGACGTCAGAAACAGCTTGGGCCGCGATTCGCAAGAATCGTGTAATGTATTCTGCGATCGGAGTTCTAGGCCTCGCCGGACTGGCGTACGTGTGGCACATCATCGCGACGGCCCCTACGGCCGGCTTCAGCATCAAGAGTTTCACCTGGTACCAATACTTCTTTACTGAATGTCGTGCCGTGTGGGTTTATCTTCGCCTTTTCATTTTTCCGTTCGGGCAAAACGTGGACTACGATTTCCCGATCTCCAGGACTCTCCTGCAGCACGGCGCCTGGCTGGGTCTGCTGGGGCTGGTGCTTGCGGCTTGGATGAGCTGGCGATATCGCGGCCGCTATCCGCTGGCCTGTTACGGATTCTTCCTGTTCCTGCTGTTGCTGGCTCCCACCTCTTCCTTCATTCCGATCATGGATCCCATTGTCGAACGACGTTTGTATCTGCCCATGATCGGGCTCCTTTTCATTGTGTTCGATGGCCTTCGCCGTTTGCCCTGGGGAAAAACTGAACTTTCGGTGTTGCTACTCACAATTCTGACGGCGAGCGCGCTGCTCACTTATCAGCGGAATAATCTGTGGTCGAATGCGATCGCACTGTGGCAAGACACTGCCTCGAAATCCCCGTTCAAGATGCGGACCCGCTCCATGCTGGGCATGTCATTGCTAACCGCAGGACGGTGTCAGGAAGCCGAGCATGAATACGCGACGGCAGCCAAGCTTCTGCCGGTGGATCTCAAGCATCCCACCTCCACCACCGCCGACATACTTGCGAACTGGGGACTCGCTTGCTATTGCCTCAAACAGACCGAACCGGCCCTGACGAAACTCTTGCAGGCTGCGAGCATCAACCCTACCGCCCAGCTGTATTCGCAGATCGGCATGATCTATGAAGGACTGCAGGCTTGGGACCAGTCGCTCGATTTCCTTCATCGCGCTATCCGGCTGGACGACAGCTATGAGCCGACCTACGTGTACCTCGGCAATCTTTACATGGAGACGGCGCGACCCGCCGAGGCCATCGATTACTATAGTCAAGCCACTGCTCTCGATCCGGCCGATCAATATGCTCGATCTGCCTTGGAGGTCTCGCGCTACCGCGCGGCCAAACTGGCGACCGGGGATGGCCGGCAGTAAACAGATTGTCTTAAGGCGTCCGGCCGGCTGCTTGCACGGCGAGCGAGCGGTCCACTGCATCCAACACTTTCGCCGTACTCTCCGCCAAAGTCTCCCGATCGGTACGGCACTCAACTTCCGGCGTCGCGGGCGCCTCATAGGGATCATCCACGCCGGTGAAATGATGAAGTTCGCCCGTTCTCGCGCGACGATATAGGCCCTTGACATCGCGCTGCTCGCAAATGGCCAGTGGGGCATTGACATAAACTTCAAGAAAATTCCCGATTCGCCGCCGCACCTCGTCCCGCACCGCGCCGTACGGTGAAATGGCTGAGACGAGCACAATGACGCCATTGCGAGTCAACAGCTCGGCCACGAAACCGATGCGGCGGATGTTTTCATCGCGATCCTGCTTGCTGAAACCGAGGTCTTTACTCAGATGTTGCCGCACGATGTCTCCGTCGAGCCATTCCACTTTGTAGCCGCGCGCCCAAAGCTTTTCGTAAAGCGCCTGGCAGATGGTGGACTTGCCGGCCGAGCTGAGGCCCGTAAACCAGACGGTCAAGCCACCGGTTGCCAGGCTGGTCCCCTGGATGGCGACGTCCCCGTTCGAGCGCGGCGCCTCATCCGAGATCATCCCAGCACCAACAGTTTCGTTCGAATTGGGATCGATGACGATAAACGAGCCGGTCACCCGATTCTGGCCGTACGGATCGGCGTAGAGCGGCTGATGGCCCTCAATCTCAACTTCACCGAATTCATTTAGAGTCAGGGTGTTTGACGGCTGCCGGACGAGCGTGGCCGGGTCAAGTACGGAACGAATTCGCACCACGCTGCCGCAGACCTGCCGGGTCGTATGTTTAATCAAGTACGGCCGGCCGACCGCGAGCGGCTGGTCGCCCATCCACAAAAGCGTGGCCGCCACACGGCGCGCCATCAGGGTTGGCGAGCGAGGGTCCGCAAGCATGTCACCACGGCCGATGTCGATTTCCTCTTCGAGCGCCAAGCTTACAGATAGCGGCGCAAATGCACATTCCAATTCCTCTTCGCCTAACCGGATGGACGCGACCCGAGTGGTCCGTCCCGATGGCGCTATAAGCACGGGATCGCCGCGACGAACAACTCCAGAAGCGACCTGGCCTGCATATCGCCGGGAGCCGGTGGCGTCGCGAATGACATATTGCACCGGCAATCGGAAGCGGTCAATATCCTGCGAGGCATTAATAGGCACGGTTTCCAAATGTTCGAGCAGGCAGGGGCCCTGGAACCACGGTGTTCGCGCGGATGAATGCACTACATTGTCGCCATCCAGCGCACTGGCCGGTACGAAATGAAGCCGCGCGGGGCCGAGCCTGGAGACAAAATGGGTGAACTCGTGTTCGATGCGCCGAAAAATCTCTTCGTGGAATCCAACCAGGTCCATCTTGTTGACTACTACCGCGAAGTTTCGGATTCCGAGAAGCCAAGCAATGACGGCGTGCCGATGAGTCTGTTTCAACAAGCCCTTGTGAGCATCCACGAGCAGCACCGCCAGATTGGCGGTGGACGCGCCGGTGGCCATGTTCCGCGTATATTGTTCGTGCCCGGGAGCGTCGGCGATGATGAACTTGCGGCGAGCAGTAGCAAAATAGCGATAAGCGACGTCGATCGTTATCCCTTGCTCGCGTTCCGCCCTCAGACCGTCGGTGACCAGCGAGAAGTCGATGCCATGTGTCCCATTCGAGGTTGACGCCGCGCGCAGGGAGACGAGTTGATCCTGATAAATAGCATTGGTGTCGTGCAACAACCGCCCAATCAGCGTCGACTTTCCGTCGTCCACGCTGCCGGCAGTAATGAATCGCAGCAGACCGCGTTCGCCGTGGCGGTTGGCTTCGGTCACTAGAAATAGCCCTCGCGTTTTTTCAATTCCATCGAACCGTCCTGGTCGTGGTCGATAATCCTGTTTTCACGCTCCGAGCGGACGGCTTGCTCCAACTCATCGATAATTTTGGGCACGGTGTCGGCACTGGATCGGATCGCCCCGGTGCAATGGGTGCAGCCCAGTGTGCGCATCCGACAGCGGATGAGTTGGGGAGTTTCGCCGGGGCGAAGGGGTGGATCGTGCTCCACTGGAATGAGAAGTTCGCCTCGAACCAGCACCTCCCGTTCTTTGGCAAAATAAAGCGGCACTACGGGAATGCGCTCGAGGTCGATGTACTGCCAAATGTCGAGCTCAGTCCAGTTCGAGAGAGGAAACACGCGAATACTTTCACCGTTCTCGATGCGGCCATTGAACAAGTTCCATAGCTCCGGTCTTTGATTGCGCGGGTCCCATTGGCCGAAGGCGTCGCGAAATGAATAGATTCGTTCCTTTGCCCGGGAGCGCTCTTCTTCTCGCCGGGCGCCTCCGATGGCAGCGTCGATGCGGTTTTCCTGCAAAGCGTCGAGGAGAGCGCGGGTTTTCAGCAGGGCGCAACACTTGGCGGTCCCCAATCGGAATGGATTGGTTCCTTCTTCGATCGCGCGGCGGTTGGTATGGACGATCAGTTTCAGGCCGAGCTCGCGGCAAATGCGATCGCGGAATTCGATCATCTCCTGGAACTTGAACGTGGTATCGATGTGCAGTAGCGGAAATGGCAGCGGCGCCGGAGCAAACGCCTTCTGCGCCAGCCTCAGCAAGACCGACGAGTCTTTGCCGATCGAATAAAGCAGCGCGGGCCGCGAGAACTCGGCCGCCACCTCGCGGATGATGTGAATGCTCTCTGCTTCAAGCAGACGCAGGTGTGAAAGTTGAAACTGCTCCAGATCCATCAGCCACGCTCATGGGCGTCACCATTATCGCATCCCGAGCTTAGAGGTTATCGGTATCCGCCCAGGATAGGTGCCACGCCTTCGGTTGCCAAAAAGGAGCAGGCACAGGCGCCTCAGATAGCCACTTGAGGATGAGCTTAAACTTGATAGGCGATTTCAGGAAGCCATGCCGGTAGAGACGCCAGCGGGCGGCATCCGGACTAGTTGCCATAACGACGACTCCTCCTGTGCCCGACTCGCGCGCAAACCCTTCGATTTCTCGATGAAGTGCGCCGGCGGCCGAGGCTTGCTGCGAAAGTATCATTAGGTCCACGACCGCCGTCACATCGAGATTGTTGATGGTGGTGTTGCGAACGATCGCCATGCCGGTCAACTCGTGCCCATGATATAGGGCCATGATGCGATACGATGTCGCCGGAGCACTGAGCCGCCAGCGAAAGAAATCCGCCGTGCGAACGAGGTGAATCTCATACTGGGAGGACCACGCCTTTTGAAACAATTCGTATTCCGGCAACGCGAAGAACTCTTCCGGCGTATATTGCCGGCAGGCACCGCCCTGATCACGGGGACCTGTTCCTCGCACCAATACCTGGTACATAGCGCTCAGCGGCTGCAAAACCGGAACCAATGAGCGCAGGCCGCGGGGAACGAGCAATGTAGTCGGGTCCAGCAGCTTAAAATAAACGGGAAGTTCGAACGCCACTTTCCAGCCGACCCTGAGGTGCCCAGGCAAGACAGAGGGCCGTATGGGATAGCCGGTCACGAAGGAAACGCCCTCTTTGGCCATGATTTCTGTCGCATATCGGCCCTGCATTGTAAAAATGCCTTGACCGCGCATGCGTGAATCGGTCATCACATCGCAAACCAGACCCGCAACGTGGGGACTTCCGCTTATGTGATAGGTGAGCGGAAGGGCGGCGTAATAGCCCACCATGCACGCGTCTTCGTAAGCGCCGAACTCGAAGGCTGGCGCGGCCTTACCGACCGGGCCATACTTCCAAAGGCCGTATTTCCAGAGATAGTGCTCGCGCGTTTCAATGGACGTGCCTGCGGTTTCGGGGAAGCAGTCCCGGAAAAGGTGTTGATACTCAGAAGCCGACTCGGCTGGCACCAAGCGCTTCTGCTCGATGCTCAAGTATAAAGCCCTCCATTCAGGTGGTACACTTGCCCGCCTGAGTAGGCGCCCGATTCGTTCAACAGATATGAGACCAGACCGGCCAATTCTGCCGCTTCGCCGAAACGTTGGGTGGGTATTTGCGACTTGATCCGGTCCTGCTGTTCCTGAGGAATAGTATTGATCAGCCCGTACTGGAAATAGCCCAGTGCAACCACAGAAACCGGAATCTTCTTAGGGGCCAGTTCCAACGCCAACGACTTGCTCAAGCCGATTACCGCAGCTTTGGCGGCCGCATAATGGGACGTGCCGGCCCCACCTGTATACGCAACGACGCTCGAAATATTGATGATGCGGCCACGTGCCTGCTCACGCATATCAGGAATGAACTCGCGGCAGGTCAAGAACGTGCTCATGAGATTGATGTCCAGTATCCTTCTGAACTCGTCGGTAGACAGTTTCCACGAGAGCGCGTTGCTGGATCCGCCGGCCAGCGTGACCAGTCCGTAGAGTGCGCCGAAAGCACTGCGGATTCGCCGGTGCAACTCGGCGGCTTGGGCTTCATCAGTCAGGTCGGCACGGAAGAGCCGCTCTCGAGGATCGAGATCATGGCGCGACAACACCTCCGCGATGCCGTCCGGACGCGTGCTGTATTGGCAGACGATATTTCGCCAACCTGCCTCAATCAGGAGCGCGGTAAGCACTTGGCCGATGCCCCCGCTGGCCCCAGTAATCAACACTAAGTCGGTATTGGACATGGAAGCAAAAGTCAGGATGCTTTTCGTGTTTCGGGCAATCCGCTCACCGCTTTCTTCCAAACCGAAAGGATGTACATTGGCATGACGCGGTAAACGTGATAAGACGGCGAGATTCTTTGAAAGCCGTGTTGCTCCAGAAAGTGTTCGACCTCATAGCCGGTGTGGTAATGATCCCACGGCTTCTCGATGCGGCCGAGGATACGGCCCGACCGCGTCAGGATGTTTTCACTCGGACCGGACGTGAACAAGTAACCATCGTCGGTGAGCCATTCACGCAGGCGGCGGATGGGTACGTCCAGTTCCTTAAAATGCTCGAGCACGTCGGCAGCTACGATGGCGTCGGCCTTTTCAATCTGGGTATCGTTCAGATTATAGATGTCGGCATTGATCAGGCGTACATTTCGCAGCTTGTAAGCGTTGACAATCTCTTTTGCCTCGTTAGCCTCGATATCGATACCCTGTACCAGATCGAAGGTATTGGCCAGGGTCGGAAGGAAGACGCCGCTTCCACAGCCGAAGTCGATAGCGACCCGGCGTTGTCGGACCGTTTTCAGCATGCTGCGATGAATCGCTTTGAGGCGGGCCCAGAAAAACTTGCGGACAAAACGAATCGGATAGAAATACAAACGCGGCATTCGAACGCTGACGGTCGCAATTTGTCGAAGGATTTCCGGAGGGATCTCCTCAAATCTCGGCGACGATTTTGCGATCATCCGTCCTGAACTTCCTTTCAGCGAAGACGTAGATCCCTTGTACCCCGAAACTGAGGACTGATAGCAACGTCTCTACGATTGCTTTTGCCAACACTGGCTGCATCCCACCGGCAATGAGTACACGAATGACGCTGAAGGACACCGCAGCGAAAATTGCAAATGTGAGATAGTACCTTGCCAAGCTCCGAAACAGATTCGCCTTGCTGTGAAAAACCAAACGGCGGTTGATATTGAAATTCACGAAGGCCGCAATGAGAAAACGCCCTACCAGAAAGCTAAGCAGAAGATTGTGAGTCAGCTTTATCGCAATGCCAAAGACGATCAGATCCAACAGCGCCGCGAGAGCTGATGAGGCGTAGAACTGTATGACCTTGTAATAAATCTTGGCCGAATCCACCAATGGGTTGAAGTGCGAGGATTTATTGCCCTCCAGGTAAACAGTTTCGATCGGAATCTCGCGAATTGTAGGGTATTTCGTGGCTGCGTAGAAGAGCATGCTCATTTCATAGTCGTACCGCTGTCCTTCGAGGCGCAAAACGGAAGGAACGAGCGACTTAGGCAACGCACGCAAGCCGGATTGCGTATCGTGCAAGTGCCGTCCTGTCAGACATGCAAACACGAAACCAGTGAGGCGGTTGCCCAAATAACTTCGGAACGGGACGTCACGCGAAAACATGCGCGCACCAATGGCAAAAGCGGCCGGATCTTCGATTAGAGAGCAAGCCAAGCGCAGGATATCGGCGGGGACATGCTGTCCGTCAGCGTCGGCGGTAACGACACCTACGGCCTCGGGAAACTGACAGGCCGCGTAGTTGAGACCCGTTTTGAGCGCGGCTCCCTTACCCAGATTGATGACATGGGTTAGCACATGAGTCTTTTTGATAGCTGCAACCACTTCGAATATATGTTGATACGCTGGGCCACTACCATCGTTGACGACAACAATAGCGCCCACACGGTCGTCATTCGCTAACTGACGAACGAGATCCGCCAGCCCTGAACTCGGTTTATATGCGGGGAAGAGTATGATTGGATGGGCCGTCGCGGAACTTTGCGGCGCTACGGCCAGGGTAGCTCGGGTAGAACTCATGGGATTCCGCCGTAGCTTGAAACTGTCCCCCGTCGCGCCTGATCGGAGACCATTGCGACGAGTATCTCACATGAATTAAGCTGTCAGCAATGCCGGGTTACGAACGAACTGCGCCTGCATCCCACGTGCTTCCAGCCTCCGTTGCAGCTTTCAGAACACCCGATCTAACGGACAAAAACTTCCTCACCTTTGATATTGAGGAGTGGTATCACGTCAACTACCAAGGCATCGACTTGTCCTGTTATCGCGAAAAACCCACCAATTTAGAATCGCTGGTGGACCGGCTGATCGATGTCTGTGGACAGCACGGAGTCCGAACGACCTGTTTCATCCTCGGGGACGTTGGAAGGCAAACTCCATCAGTGGTAAAGAAGCTGCATGCACACGGTCATGAGATCGCTTCTCACGGATGTGCACATGAGAGCGTCTATCCCATGACTCCGGATCAGTTCGGTGCCGATCTGAAGCTGTCATGTGACATTTTAGAGGATCTTACCGGTGAAAAAGTTCTCGGATTTCGCGCCCCTTCATTTTCTATCAGACAGGAGACGCTCCACTGGTTTTATCCGGCGCTGGAAAGCCTGGGGCTACGTTATTCATCGTCGGTGTTTCCGGGTCAAACCTTTCTTTACGGCATTCCCAATTTTCCTGAGCACGTGCATTACCCGGTTGTGAACGGTGTGACGCAAAAGATCCTTGAGTTTCCTGTGCCTCGCATAGAGCTCATGGGTAAGCACATGGGACTGTACATTCGACTGTTCCCCGCATGGATCATCCGCCGCAAGATCCTGACCGACAACCGGAGAGGAAGGCCGGTTATTCTCTACGTACATCCTCGGGAGATCGATGTCGATCAGCCGCGACTGCCATTGCACGGCTTCGAGAAGCTCATTCATTATTGGGGCATTCGCACCTGCGAGGACAAGCTGCGCGCACTCTTGAGCGACATGCCAAGCAGGTTTTGCGCTTTCTGTGACGTCCTGCCCGCGCGCAGTTCGCTGTGAATAGCGCACCTCAGGCTGTCGACTCCAATTTGGCACGGTTTACGGTCGTTTTGTTCTGTTTGTTCGCTGTGCTGTTTGGCCTCACCTATCTCATCCTTATGCCTCCCATGCAGGTTCCAGACGAGTTTGCCCACCTATTTCGAATCTATGAAGTTTCCCGCGGCGCCTGCCTTGCGGATCAGGAAGTGCATGTTCCGGTGCGCATAGCGGGGCTAACAGCCAAATATCCTGGGCTCCTCGAAACGCACCGGCGGGTGAGCCTGGCGGCGATCTGGAAAGAGAGGCGGGAACCGAACGATGAATCGGCGCAACGAAACGTGGGCTACCAGCTCGGGAGCGTTTACAATTGCGTGCCATACATCCCGGCTTCCATCGGTCTGGGGATAGCGCGTGCGTTTCATTCCTCTGCTCTGATCGAGATGTATGTCGGAAGACTTGCAAACCTGATAGTCTACGTATTCTTGAGCGCCTGGGCCATTCGCCTCATGCCAGGCTATCGCCTTCTGCTGGCCGCTCTCGCATTAATGCCGATGAGCCTGCATCAAGCCGCGTCGTTATCGGTGGACGCGCTCGCCATCTCCATCAGTTTTGTCCTTTGCACGTACATCCTCAAGCTTGCTTTTGACCCGGATACAAAACAGATTCGGGCTCCTCAACTCACGGTTCTCGCGATACTTACTATCGTCAGCACATCCTGCCGGTTTAATGTATTCCTGCTGCTGCTTTTGTTTCTGATACCAGTTTCCAAATTCTCGAATCGCACGATTTCAAATCGCACCTGGCGATTCACCGTTATCGGCCTGTACTTTGTTCTGGCCTTCGCGGTAGCGTTCCTGTGGCAATGGCTGAACCGGACCAATCTGGCCTTGATGCCGCAAGAGCGGTTGGCGCAAGGAATCGTAGTTCAAGACAGCAGCGCCGCAATATCGCACCATCCCTCTCGAGTTCTTGAAGGCTGCGGCCGAAACATTGCTCGACAAGCAACTGGCTACGTTGGCCGGAGAGTTCGTCGGACGGCTGGGCTACCTGTCGGTTTATCTTCCTTATTGGGCAGTCCTGTCCTACCTGCTATTGCTTTTGGCTTTGGCTCTCAGCCAGAGCGGAAGCCTTATCCTAACGATCAAGCAGAAGCTTTTATTAGCCGGTATTGTCGTGAGCAGTGCGATAGGTCTATGCGCGGTCTTGTGGACCTTGGCTGCAACACCGGACCTGATCGCGCGTCTGGGCGACAGCAGCGCCTTTGTGCCGGGACTCCAAGGCAGATATTTCATATCGTTCTGCCTTCCCGCGTTCATGCTGCTGTCTAACCGGCGAATGCGCGTTTCCGGGAAGCCTGTGATCGTTTCCGCGCTCTTAGTAATCGGCATCGTCAACCTGAGCGCGGGGTCCGCGATTTGGAACACTTATTACTCTGCCACGCCTCGCAATCTAGCAGGCGGCGCGCAAAGACCCGAAAGGCCTATCTTCGGGAACGTGGATTCTCCCAAGGAAGGCTCGGTGGTAACGCAAACGTGCACCGTAGGGGGATGGGCCGTGGCATCCGGTTCGTCCGTCACGAAGGTGGGAGTCTATATCGATGGCCGATTCGAACAACAGGCGGCCATAGGTAGCGCTAGGCCCGACGTCCAGGGAGTATTTCCGGACGAGCCTGGTGCTCCCAATTCCGGATTTGCTTCTGAGCTCAACGTCGCGCATCTTCCTGCGGGAGATCACATTCTCACGGTCCATGCCGAAACAGCGGGAGGGGATGTTGCCAATGTCGGAACGGTGCGCATCCGCGTCGCGAAATGAAATTCGAACACGGCTCAACAGAGACGCCGGAGCGAATTTCGAGCTTTGACCCAAACTGGTCGACGGCCACGATATTGATCGTTGTTGTTGGTCTTGGGGCGTTGATCAGAAATCTGGCCGTCAATTACCCTTTGATCTTCGGTGACGAGGGCATCTTCCTGATAAGAGCAAAATATATCGGGCGACCGCAGATGCTCGCCGGCAACGAACTGGCAGCGTGGGTTCCCAACTCGTTATACCTGTGGCTGAATCATTTTATTTTCTTCCTCGGGGCAAACTACGCGATCGGAGCGCGGCTAATCAATGTGCTGTTCTTGGTGCTCAGCCTCATCGTCCTGTACGCTATCGCATCGCTATTTGTCTCTTCCGGCAAAGCGGCTTTAGCGGCCCTCGCCGTCGGAGTAGGTCCGATGAGCATTTATACGGCGTTCGTCATGCCCGAGACGATGTTCCTTTGCGCTTTCCTTTGCCTCGGATTCGTACTCGTACATCACATCCACGACCGTCCGATTTACGCCGGCGTTCTGTCAGGAACCGTGCTCGGCGCCGCTTCGCTGATCAAGCCTCATGGCCTGCTGCTGATTCCCGTCGTTCTTTTTGCGTTGTTGATCTTGAGACTATCCGTACCGGAGTGGTGTCGCTGGGCAACTTGCGGCGCCGCGGCAGGGGCGGTGTTGGGCTCGGCTTTCGCAACCATCGGACTGCTGAACTTTCTGATTTTGGGCAAGGTTGGTTTCTCATTGGGCCCAACTTATACGGCGCTTGTAACCAAGAGCAGCGCTGCCTGGTCGATCGCCCCGATCTTCTATGTAATGGGAGGGCATGTTGCGCTCGTGCTCTCTCTGTACGCTTTTCCGTTGCTCGTTGTAGCCATGGCCTTCGTGCGTGGGTCGGTGGCGACAAGCACCTTGGCAGAGCGGATCAAGTTGAGGATGCTCTTGATCTTCACAGTTTCAACAGGCTGCTTACTGCTAATCACGACCAGTAAGTTCACAGTATCGGTGGTTGGGTCGAGTCCGTACGAGCAGCTGAATCGCGTGCATGTGCGGTATTACTTCTTCGTCCTGCCGTTATTGCTCGTTCTCTTTCTGGCGGTCTATGAACGTCTGGACTGGACGAAGACCTGGGTCAAAAACATCTTCGTCGCTGGTTGCATAGCGATGTGCATTTTCGCGGCATTCTGCATTCTGGTGCTGGATCACCGCTACTACATGTACTTCCCGGACTTTCCGGACGGGTTCTGGTTCAACATGAACCCGAACATAGGGCGGCGGGTGGTCTTGGCCGGTACGTGCGTGACGCTGTTGGCTTACGCCTGGCGCAGCATGTCCCCCACTGTTTTCTTGTGCGCCTTCGGGTTCGTTTCGCTAGTCGGCAATTACTATATCTCTTTATTTGTGATTCAACCGGCTACTGTGACAGATCGCGCCGCGGCAGTTTTCGAGAAAATAATCGGCAGAGAGCGGCTCGATGCCGGGACAGTTTTCGACACCGAGCCAGGGGACGGAGAGGTGTACCGGCTGCTGTTCGATCTTCCAGCCGCGTACAATCTCAAGATCGTGACTAATCAGGATCCAATCGCCGCTGACATGTTTCGCGAAGAGAAGCAGTGGGCGCTTGTGACCTCTGCACGCCAGGTCAAGTTTCCGTACGGCGAGAGCTTGATATTTGGCAGATACCATCTCTACTTGCGCGGAGCTCAGCCCAGCACGGCGTCGGCGGCCCCGCCGACGGAGCTAGCACCCAGCGATCCGTTTTTGACTGGAGCATGTGCAGGGGGCCAACTGATCGGGTTTCAGCAACCAGAATCGTGGGGAGTTTGGTCGGCGGAGGACCCTGCGAGGATCACGCTGCCGCGGGAAGTGCGCGGACGCTTCAGCCTCGTGCTGGTCGGCAACGCACTGGGTAAGGAGCCTGAAGCATTGCGGGTGGAGATGGATAACAGCATAAAGACGGTGCAGCTTCGTGCCGAGCCAACCAGGTTCCAGCTCGATTACGACCTGACAAGACCCCGCCCAAACCATTGTGTTCCAGGGAATAACGCCGAAGACTCCGCTGCAACTCGGCATCTCGGCCGATGTCCGGCGCTTAGGTTTCGCGATCGATAAGCTGGACTGCGTGGCCGTGGCGAGCAATCCGTCCAAGTGAGCTAGGATGAGCTGTCGCACTAGCCGGGAAACTACGAGAATGCTGGCGTGGCGCTTATTGAAGCGTCAAGTCAAATTGGGTTCGTTTCGCACAGATTCAAATTCTGTTTTGCGGTCAGCCTGCCGCCCGAACTCTCACGGCGCGAAATAGCCGACGACGTCGATGATCAGATCCGTCGGATTGCCCGCCACCACCCTGATCGCGCCGGCCGTCCCCGCCGGCACGATTGCCGCATTGGCGATCACGTTCCCGTTTGAGTTCAGCGTCGAGACTCCGGGATACGCTTGTCCCGTCGGCCACGCCGACAGGAAGCTCAGCGGCCCCGATGGTACCGCCGTCAAATTCAACGCATACGCCAGCGTCGACCCCGGAATGCTGCATCCCCCTGACAGAAGCGGAAAATCGCGATTCGAAAAGGCTCGCCAGGCTCGGCGGTCCGAACGCTCCCGTCTTCCCCTGGCCTGCGCGCGTATCCACCAGGCGGCAAGGCGTGACCGAATAAAAATTTAATCCTCCGCTGGCCGGCAGAGCGAACGTCCCGTTGATATCGATGATCAGATCCGTGGGATTCCCCGCCACCACATTGATGTCTCCATTGGTCCCCGCCGGCACGATCGCCGCATTCGCGATCACGTTCCCGTTCGACGAGTTCAGCGTCGACACCCCGGGATACGGCTGACCCACTGGCCACGTCGAAAGAAAACTCAGCGGACCCGGCGGCACCACTGTCATGTTCAGCGAATAGGCTTGGGCCGACGTCGTTAACCCGCAGGAGCTTGATACGAGCGGAAAATCCCGCGTCGCAAACCCCGCCAGGCTCGGCGGTCCAAACGCTCCCGTCTTGCCCTGGCCCGCCCGCGTATCGGCGATGCGGCACGGCGTCAGCGCGAAAAATTCCAGCCCTTCAGAACTCGGCGGCGCGAAATAGCCGTTGATGTCGATGATCAGATCCGTCGGATTGCTCGCCAGCACCGTAATATCTCCATTGGTCCCCGCCGGCACGATGGCCGCATTCGCAATAATGCTCCCATCGGGGGAGTTCAACGTCGAAACGCCGGGGAAGCCCAGGCCGACCGGCCAAGCGGAGAGAAAACCGACCGCGCCTGGCGGAACGACGGTCATGTTTAACGAGTACGCCTGCGCGGTTGCGGGAATTCCACAACTGCTCGACAAAATTGGGAAGTCGCGGCTCAAAGAGGCTTCCAGGCTGGGAGGACCGAACGCGCCGGTCTTTCCCTGACCGGAACGGGTATCCGTCACGCGGCATGGGGTCACGGGATAGAAGGCAAGCGCCACGGATCCGGTTGCCACGTACCAGCTTGGTCCCAGGACCGGAACGGTGCTGCTGCCCGGTGTGGCGACGCCGAACTGCCCGTCAGTGTTGTCGCCCCAAGACCAGATCGTGCCGTTACTCTTGAGGGCATTACTGTGAGAAGTGCCCGCAGCCACCGCCAGGATGCCAGTCAAGGTGTTTACTTGTTGAGGCGTAAGCTGCTCAACAGTGCTCCCAATTCCCAGTTGCCCGCTTGCGTTGTAGCCCCAGGCCCACGCCGTCCCGTCGCTCTTGGAGGCCAGACTGTGAGAGTCTCCACCGGCGATGGCGATGACATCAATGAGGCCGTTTACGCGAACGATTTCGGTGGATCCGTTGGTGCCCCCGTCACCCAGTTGGCCGAAGCCGTTGTAGCCCCAGGTCCATACCGTGCCGTCGCTCTTCAGCGCCAGGCTGTGGAATTGTCCCGCCGCAATGCTGATCACTCCGGTCAGACCCGCCACCTGTACGGCGCTGGTTCTGCCCGTCGTGGTTCCGTCACCCAATTCACCGTTGCCGTTGTAGCCCCAGGCCCAAACCGTACCGTCGCTCTTCAGCGCCAAAGAGTGCAACTCTCCCGCGGCCACCGCAATCACGCCGGTCAAGCTGATGGCTTGGACAGGACTCAGCCTGCCGGTCCCGGTGCCGTCCCCGAGCTGGCCGCTGCCATTCGTTCCCCACGCCCAAACGGTTCCATCGCTCTTCACCGCTAAGCTGTGGCGCCCGCCCGCAGCCACCGCGATCATACCCGTCAAACCGGGAACCGCCATCGGTGTCGGCTGCGTGGTCGTGCCGCCATTGCCGAGCTCACCATCGCCGCTATAGCCCCAAGTCCACACAGTTCCGTCGGTTTTCAATGCCATGCTGTGATACCAGCCGGTGGAAACCACTGCCATGCTCGTTAGCCCCGCGGACTGAACGGGCGTCGAGCGGTTGATCGTCGTTCCATCGCCGAGTTCTCCATACTCGTTCTGCCCCCATCCCCAGATTGTTCCGTCGCTTTTCAGCATCAGACTGTGATTCTGGTCCGCGGTCAGGCGGCTGGCGAAGCTGCTCCTCCACCCTCCCACAAACGTGCCGGAAGCACAGGGCGAGGATGCAACCGGGATCAGACTGTTATTCGTGGTTCCATTGCCAAGTTGGCCATTGGAATTATTTCCCCAAGCCCACATCGTTCCATCGCTCCGGACCGCCAGGCTGTATGCACTGCCGGCCGCAACGGAGGTTCCCCCGGTAAAACCGCTCACCTGCACGGGCGTGACCCGCTCAGTGAGGGTTGCGTCTCCCAGTTGCCCACTTCCGTTGTAACCCCAGGCCCAAGCCGTGCCGTCGCTTTTGACGGCCAAGCTGTGGCTGTCGCCGCCCGCGATGGAGACGACCCCGCTGAGACCTGAGGCGCTGACTATGGTGAGCGCCTGGGTCGTGCCCCCGTTACCCAGTTGGCCGAAGCCGTTGTAGCCCCAGGTCCATACCGTGCCGTCGCTCTTCAGCGCCAGGCTGTGGAATTGTCCCGCCGCAATGCTTATCACTCCGGCCAGACCCGCCACCTGCACGGCGCTGGTTCTGCCCGTCGTGGTTCCGTCACCCAATTCACCGTTGCCGTTGTAGCCCCAGGCCCAAACCGTACCGTCGCTCTTCAGCGCCAAAGAGTGCAACTCTCCCGCGGCCACCGCAATCACGCCGGTCAAGCTGATGGCTTGGACAGGACTCAGCCTGCCGATCCCGGTACCATCCCCGAGCTGGCCGCTGCCATTCGTTCCCCACGCCCAAACGGTCCCATCGCTCTTCACCGCTAGGCTGTGGCGGCCACCCGCAGCGACCGCGATCATACCCGTCAAACCGGGAACCGGCATCGGTGTCGGATGGGGGGTGGTGCCGCCGTTGCCTAGCTCGCCATCGCCACTGTAGCCCCAACTCCACACTGTTCCATCGGTTTTTACCGCCAGACCGTGGTACCAACCCGACGAAACACCCATGATGCCTGTCAGCGCCGCCGCGGTTACAGGAGCATGTTGGTCCTGTGTAGTCCCGTCTCCCAGTTCTCCCCACTCGTTTTGCCCCGCGGCGCATACGGTTCCGTCCCCCTTGAGGGCGATCCCATGGTCTTGGTTCGCCGACAGTGTTCCGGCCGCAGACGCAGCCCCTGCGCTAAAGCAGGTCAGAAGGCCGTAGATCAGGAACTTCTTGTATGGAACTGAAGGATAATTCGCATCTTCACTATGGAAGGTAAGAGCGCGCATTAGCATGACAGCCTCCGGCAGCTGAATAAGACTACTTCATAAGTAGGTCGAACTAGTATGCCAGAAGCTTCGTGAGCATGTCTAGGTTTTTCCTCTTTAGCTCTAGTACTTCCAGTACCATTCGAAGGACCCGAGCCTCGGAATTTGTCTGCTTTCCATCCGGTTGCGCAGAAACGTCTCCTTCCTGCCAAATTCTTCGCCACTTTCGCCCGCCAGAAATCAATCGCCAGCCTCGCTGGCACTCCCATCGCCGCGAACCTGCCGCCAGCGGAACGCTCGTACACACCTGAGGGCACGGGTAGTGACGGCTATCTCGCTCTCGCCGCGCGGAGAGAGCGGATAGAGGAGAATTGGCATATATGGAGTACCAAGGTCAGCCCGTCATCATATTGGGAATGGGTCGCAGCGGCACTTCCATTCTTGCGAGCCTCCTGCAAACCAGTAATGTTTCGATGTACCGGAATAGCATGCCCGCTGGCGAAATCAACCCGAGAGGATTCGCGGAGGAAGCTTTGGCGGTGGCACTGCACCAGAAATTGAAACGTTTGCACTACTCGCGTTTCGAGGGTGACCCCGATTATGACAACCCGCTAATCGATGAGATTCGGCCGTTCGAATCTACTGAGGAACTCGTGAAGGAGGCGGGCGTGCTGGTATCGGCACTTCAGAGACCTGGCCTCTGGGGCTGGAAAGATCCGCGGACTGTTCTGTTCATCGATTTGTGGCTCGCCGTGCTGCCGACAATGCGGATGATCATACCACTTCGCCATCCCATAGAACTGTTCGCGTCCTACCTTCGGCGATTGCCGAACCAGCGTTTAATGCGACGCCCTGATCAAGTGTTTCGATCTTACACGGCTTATCATTCTAAGATCCTGCAGGTGGTGGAGCGGCATCGCGAACAGTGCTACGTGTTCTACGCTCAAACGGCCTACCAGAATCTCGAATGCCTCCAGAGTGCGCTGGAGAATTTCCTGGGCGAGAAGTTGAGATTCTCGGAAGCAGCCGATGCCTTCCATCAGGAGGAGTTTACAGATCTCCGCCTGGGCGCGAGAGAACATGAAGCGTTCGCGAAGTTTTTCCACGCGCCCGCCGCCTATTTCGATAGCCTGAACAGTCGAGCGGCCATCCGGTTTGCGGGTGATCGCGAACAATCTAAACCGAGACCCGAGCTCTCCGCCCTCAACAGCCTCGCAGAATTCCTCAACTCTCCCGAAGACGAGGGTGATAGTGCCCCGCTCTTCTTTCGAGTGGTCGCACCGACTTCAGAGGGTTACGCAGGGTATCTCGCGCGCCATGTGGAGGAGTTAATTCGGACAGTTGCCTGGCTCGAGCAACAAGTCAAGAGCAGAGATAGCGCGATAAAAGAACTGAAGACGGCATTCGATCAACAGAAGCAGTCCATACGTGAGCTAGAATCATCCAAGACGTACCTGCTCGACCAACTGGAACAGCACGCCCAGGCACTCGATCAACAGAAGCATTATATACTCGAGTTGGAATCAGCCAAGAAGTATTTCATCGAGCAACTGGAACAGCACGCCCAGGCACTCGATCAACAAAAGCACTATATGCTCGATTTGGAATCAGCCAAGAAGTATTTCATCGAGCAATTGGAACAGCACGCCCAGGCACTCGATCAACAGAAGCATCACATATTCGAGTTGGAATCAGCCCTGGAGCGCTATCAAAATCAGATTCGAAACCAAGAAGAATGCATCCGGGCACTTCAGACACGGAAGGAGGCATTCCGTACATTGTTTGCGTTCAGAAGAACGAGAGGCGGCTGAGAGTGTCATTGCGTTGAGCGCGTCGGGATCGCTGGACGGCCTGGTACCTATGTGCATAAATTGAGAGAATCGGGAACGCGAATGAATGGTAGGGAGGAAACGGCTACCAAAAATCACCTCTAATGCCAGGTAAATTGCCGCTGACACCTCGCGGAGCGTTGCGGTGCAAGACCTCGATGCGGTTCCGATTCTTGTACCAGTCTACAATAGTGAAAAGTTGCTGCCCATTCTCTTGGACCGTCTCCGATCGGTATGAGGGGCTACGTGGACATTGTTGCCCACCTGGTCGGCGAGATGAAATCTCAGAGCTGAGGGACCGGCTGGTATCGGCGGGTTTTGAGCTAGAGTTTGTCGGCCCGTTCATGATGATTCTATGTCCAGTGTTCCGCAAGTGGCGGTTGCTGAATCGTTCGGCGCCGAAACGGATGTCGAGCGATTCGAGCGCGATCTCACGATCGCGCCGATCTTGAACCAGATAGCTGCATGGGGCATGGCCGCCGAGGCTCATTTGGTCGCTGGCGGACATCGCCTGGCATCGCTAGTCGCGGTCGGAGTAAAGCCGCGAAATGTCCGAATGACTCTAAGGAAGATCGCGGACCTTTAGATCCTGTCCGATTTGAAATGGACGATCTGCGCGGCGAAACGCACTCTCCGCTGGAATCCACAGATATACGTTACGGGTGTACGCAACTGGAATTTGCCCGCTATACATTAGCCGGTCACCATCCCAATTCATCGGCCCCGACCAGCTACTGTAGACTGTAATCGGATGGTTTTCCAGAACGGGATAAGCGAGGACCAAAGCGTGATTAATGTCCCATGGTGCGGCGAAGATTGGCGCTCCATTAACTGACAATGGGTTGATCAGGACCACGGTGGCACCAGGTGCCGCGGTTCGCAGTTGTTCTACCGGCGCGCTCTGCAAAATATGATTCTGCTGCGTCCACGCCGCCGCCCAATCCAGGCCCCGAACCGTATGCGCGACACCAAGGAGAATGCCGCATGCAAAGGCCATCGAAACCAATGCTCTGCGCCAAACAGCATCAGCACACTTCAGTACGATTAACGCCGAGAGCGCCGCGAGGAGTATGACCCAGAAGCTAACAAGGACAAAAGTTCGATTTTCCACTCCCAGTCCCAACAGGGGTCGTGCGCCGAGGGAAAATGACACCACCGACAACCCGGCGCCAAACGCACAAGCTCCAACAATCAGTGCTGCTCCAACGATCTGCCGCCTGGTTGCCCATTCCTGCCTGGACCTCCAGAGCACATACCCGCTCGATGTGAGCAGTGCAAGAAGAACCAGACCGAACGGCCAGCGCACTTCGATCATACTGTTGGCCATCTCCGGAATAAGGCCACTAAAATTAGCGATCACTAGCGGAATCCATCCGTGAGCAATCGGTCTGACGCCGCCGGTAAGTTGTGGAGACCTTAAATACCAAACGACCGCCAAAATCTGAGCAACGCCCAGAGAAATAAGCACGGATACGACAGGGCGCAAGGGTAACCGTCGGAGAACCGCCACCCCCACCACGAGGAGCACGATAGCTAAGAATTGGCCATAAAATACTTCATAACTCATACATAACCAAAAGTAAGCAAACGATTGAATTGCCAACATCGGGATGGTGGGAGAGGAATGGTCAATGACGTTGGCTATCAAGACGGCAAATAGCGCTAGCAGAATTTCGACCGGAAGCAGAACACTCCAGAACTGGGACGACGCACCCCAAGGAAGGAGAACCCATAATAACGTGACGAGAATTGCATTGCGAGACAATGGCGACGGACTAATTACGCGCGCTACGCGAGCGATACACGCAGCAATAAGGCCGTTCGCAAGCAACATCGCAAGCTGCCAAAGCAGCGGCCTATCGCCCAGGATAGAGGAAAGCACAAACCTAGGGATGGCGATCCCTGGCCGAGTCGCATCCACGGCAAGGATCTCGCTGAAGCGCTGCTTGCTGAAAGCCGCCCCGTGCTTTGCAGATGCGGCTTGCACAGCCCAATCATCCATGTAGAAGCCTAGTTCAAATGGCTGCCAACATACAAACAACAGGACGGCCCAAAGCCAGTATTTGGCGATATTCGTTAGATCGCGACCTGCTATTTCGCCGCTCTCACGCTCCGGAGCTGATTGATTCATGGGCATTTGAGGGCGGCTTGGTGAAATTGTAGCCGGGTGACGACGTCCCGATTTCGTTCGGCCGAAACTCTCATTCCGACTGGAGTTACGCAGATTCAACGAGAAATGATAACACGTCGGCCACTCTGTTAACGAAAACCGCGCCGCTCGTTTTGTCGAGTCCACAAAAAAGGAACCAGCCCGCCGATTGCCCTCACAATTGCTCAGATCGTTGTCGGTCTCAAGCAGGCAGGACCGACGGCTTGATCGGTCGTGCAATCACGAGCATCTGCTTGCCCAATGGTTTCACCGGCAAGCTGAGGTACAGCCGGATTAGAGACTCAGATACGATCATCTTACGATTCTTTATCGTGAGCGGCAAAAACCGCGGTATGCATTCGATAACCTCGTATCTATTGGCGGCTAGGAAATCACAGAGGCTTTCGTGCGAGTAAACGCTGACGTGAGTATAGTCGTCAAAATATTCCTTATACGCATAGCGATAGTTGGGTTGCAGTATCGCCAGCTTCCCTCGAATTGTCAGTTTATCGCTCAACTGAGCCAGGAGCGCGCTGAGGCACTCTTTTGTCAAGTGCTCAAAAAGGTTGCTTGCAAAAGCGAAGTCTATGGAGCCGCGCTCGAGGAAGGAAAGGTCATTTGCATCACCAACATGGCCTTCGACATCTTTCGCAAGATACTTCAAGAAGCCTGGCCAACTATCGACGGCGATTCGTCGCCTGGCCTGGACGTTGTTGATGAAGTGCGCGTAACCGCATCCGAGCTCGAGTACACAATCGGAGCTAGCGACGTGTTTGGAGAAATGGAACTTCCAAAGTGCGCGCCAGAGGATTTCGCGTTTTTGATCGTAAGGAAGGCGCGTCTGGTGATATGCTTCGACAGTCACGATCGGGCTCCTCTCCACCCGAAAGACAATCCGAGGATCATGCGAAGACCAACTTTGAGCGCGCGAAAATTGTTGACGTTTCCGCCCTTGCTTTCACCGACTCGCGAATGGAAGGTAATCGGGCACTCGATGATGGTGAATCCGTTTTCCAAGGCGACGTCAAGGAAATGGGCGTTGAATTCGAGATTCACCGAGGGATTTAGCTTGGGAAGCAAATCGCGCAAAGCTTGCCGGCGTATGACTTTGTACGTGGTTCCCACATCGGTGAACGTACCCTTGCCGAGATGTTTGATCTCCAGGAGCTTACCGACGAAGAAGTTGCCGTAATACATGAACGTGCTCAACTGAGTGTGGTAGGCGCGGAGTTGCTCGACGATTCGTGTACCGTTCACGATCTCGGCGTGGGGAAGATAAGCTAGGAACTTAGCCAGATCGGCAGCGCGAAAAGTCATGTCACCTTCACAGAGGACAATGAGCTCGGTGTCATCGTATTTTAGAGCCTCACTCAGGCAGCGATAGACGCAGGCGCCATAGCCTTGCGTCGGCTCGTTGTGCACAACGGCGCCAGCTTCGCGGGCGCGATCCATGGTGAGATCGCTACTGTTGTTGCTAACTACGATGACACGGCGAACGCCGCAATACGGCGAGAAATCTCTGACCGCATCATAAATGCTCGCCTCGTCGTTATAAGCGGTAAGAGCCACTGTCAAAGACGGCTCCCGAGCGACTGGGGCCAGAATGCGGCGTGCAAACCTGCGCTTTCGCGGGAACATCAGCGCTAGATCAAGAGCGATCAGGAGCACGCCCAGTGAACTCGGTCCTCCACTGACCCACAGCAGGCTGCGGATGGCGAGCACGAGAGCATCTGTTTGGAATATCACCAGCCTGAACAAAGAGAGAAGAATCGCCGAGAAGTATAGGACCTGTCCGATGCAAAGAGATACGACGCCCCAATAAAACAGCGGTAGCGTCGTGAGTCCCGGTAAAGTCCGGGTCTCTTGCGCTGGTTCTACTAAGATCTTCAATACAGTACTCCTCCAGGTCAATCGTTCTTTCTAGATGCTCAAGTCGGTGTTTAGCCGATCTTATATGTAATGTACTATGTATACCTCACCCACTTTGCCTGACCAAGCTCAATTTCCCCGGGTCCAGGGCTACTGTACGGTCACGCTTTTCGGCCGTCTAGCTAACGGGCGAAGCGATACAAACGATAATTGCCGATCGCTCCGATACGCGAATAATGCTGATCAATCCAGGAATGGAGCCTCGGGTTGACAATCAGCTGATCCTGGCCGAATCCTTCGGTAAAGATGATCAATTTTACTTTGCCAGATGCAATTGCATCCGTTAGGCGGCGCGTTTCCACCTCATCGCCGTAGACCGCGGAATAGTTCTCGATATATCGGCGCTCCGCGCTGTATCCGATGTCCTTCATCGATACAATGACATCGGCAGGAGCCGTGGTTGTTCGAACAAATGCGACCGTGTCCTCAAACCCGGTTTGACCATAATCATATGTTGTCGAATAGGGAGCCCGTGCCTGTAGTGCGGCAACGCCGAATTGGGTGCCTGCGTAAGCGGCCAGAGCAACGATTAGTAGCCGCTGGCTTACGCGGAAATTCGGACGATATGCGAATAAACAGATGCTCACGAGGAACAGGACGCCAACAGCCCAGTATTCCCAAGCCCAGATTTCTGAAAACCCCCTCAAGATGACATAATCTCTGATCTTGTAGAAACCCACAAACGAAAAGAGGCATAGCACAGCAGCCCCAATCAAAGCGTTGTTGCGAATGGTGAAGTTGCATTCCGCAGCGTACGCCGCCACAGGCAACAAGGCCAATCCCCAAAACACGAATGTGTACTTGAACGGCGCGTGCCCAAAAGTCATGACCTGCGAACAGTAGTAAACAAACGTGAAAGCTGCGATCACCAGAACGTAAAAATAGTGCTCAGAACGCTTATCGCGCTGTTCGAATGCAAGGATGCCCCGAGGGATGAGCTCCACAGCTAACGCGAGCCAGGGAACGAATCCTGTCCAAGCAATAGTGATTGGGACCATGCCCTGTAGATTATGCATCCGGTCGAGTAACCGGCTGTAAATGCCTGGGTTCCCGCTAGAGCCTCGCTGGGTTAGGCTCATCCATGTGAATGCAAAAGTGTAATTAGTGTCGAGGTGAGTGAGCCAGCCAAAGAAGCGGTACGAGATGAAGAACGAAAGTATGCCAACAAGATTCACCAAAGCGGCGATCGCTAGGGCGCGCCGAAAACGAAAGCGACGGTAAAGCAAAATAAAACTGAATGGCATGAGTAGGATTATGGTCGTAAGCTTGGCCCATAAACACAGGAGCAAAATGCCGGCTGGTAGAAGCATCTCGGGCCAGCTAGGATTGTCAATTCTCCACTCGCCATCACGCCAGCTAAGGCGCAGAATCGACCACACAAATAGAACGAGCAAAGGACCGTAAACACTAGTGTCGATATCTGCTATCGCCGCACTCTCCAAAGTGTAGGGATTTAATAAGAAAATCACCCAAAACCATGGCGCGACTCGGCTAGCCTCGGCGGGGCCGAAAAGTGTGCGGTATGTCAGAATGGTCGTCCAAGCGAGGATTAGAGCACATATCATTCCGAAAAGACGAGCTGGAACAGGGCCAGGGCCGAAGACTTTCATCCACGCAGCAAGGGCATACGCATAGAGCGGAGGATGATAGATACCTAACGTCTTGAGGATAGTTTTCACCTCGGTAATAGACCGGCCTTCCACTTTCCGAAATGGCTTGGGCCAAAGCAGGGAAATCCATGTTGTCCAGATGCAAGGGCCTGGCAGCCTGCAGTGCTGACAGGATCAGAAACAGGAGGACCGCCGTATTGCGTAGCGCTATCATGATCGCGGCCGAGCCATACCGGCGAGCGACAATTTGTTCAGAGATTAAGGGCTGCACGCCTGTCTTTCTCCCGAATGGCCTGCCCGGAATCACGCGACGATTGGGGCAGCAGCATATCAATATAGTCTTGCACCATACGCTCGGCGCTGAACTTCTTTTTCACTGATGCAACCGCGGCACGTGAAATGGCGCGGCGGAGGTCATGGGAGGAATGCAGCTCTCCTATTCGCTGCACAAACGCATCGATCACACCAGGAGGGCAAAGGAAGCCGCTCACTCCATCCTCAATAACCTCAGGCAGGCTTCCGATCGAGGATGCAACCACGCATTTACCGAGCGCTTGGGCCTCTAGCACGATCAAAGGCATGCCGTCCAATACTGACGGGAGCACTACCACGTCGCTGGCTTCAAGGAACGGCTTCACGTCCTCCACGAATCCGGGCGCATGCATTACGCCCTGGAGGCCATTCTTGTCAACTGCCGCAAGCACCTCCAGCCGTTCCGGACCTTCACCCGTCATACAAAACCGGTAATCGTCGCTTTGACGGGTGAGCCTGGCACCTATCTCCACGAAATGCAGAGGGGCCTTCTCGGGAGAGAATCGCCCAAAGAACGAGACGATAAATTTTCCTTGAAAATCGGCCGGTAAAGCGGAATCGGCATGGGACGGGCCATCGTACGGCAATCCAGCAGCGCCGATCTCGATGCCGTGAGGGATTACTGCCACTCGATTGGACGCTTCGCCATGCTTCTGGATTAGCAGATCAGCCAGTGTGTGCGACGGGACGACCGTAAGATCGATCAAACTTGCGTAGCGGCGGTTGTTCGCCAGGTGACCTGTGTCATTGAATAACTGATCGACAACCCGGATGTGAGGGAAACGAAGTCGAATCTCTGGCAACAGGTGATACACAAATTCGGTGCCCGCCAGGAGGAGCGTGCGGACGTTGCGCCGTTCCAGCAGGTAAAAGAAGAAGTCGCGTTGGTGCTGATCGTTATCAAATAGCGCCGGCAAATCGTAAACGAACCGAAACTCCGATTCGAACGGGGCCGAATTTCCCACCAACGGCGCCTCCACGGCAACGCTCGTAGTGATTACCGGCAGGTATCCGCGCCGGCGATACCTTTCGCCAGCGTGAAAAACAGCCGCTCAGCGCCGCCGACCAGCAGATAGGGCAGCGCAAGGAGCACACCGGGCTTGGCCTACCTCGCCTCCATTTCGGCGCAGCAAGTTTAGCGTCGGGTTGCGCACCTCTATCGGGCGAAGCACTTGGGATTCGCTCTGCGCCCGCGAGGCCAGCAAATCGGCATTTGCGGCCCGGATCTGCGTGGAATGCCAGGCGTATCGGGTCTCTGATCCCGTGGATAGCCCTTTGCCGTGGACACGGTAGAACATCAGGGGTTTGCGGATACTCTTCGCACGGAGACCATGTCCCATCAAACGGACCCAGAACTCCCAGTCCTCGAGGACATACGAGTCCTCTATGCCCCAGTCGCGAAAGCCCCCCACATGCGCCCAAGCGCTCTTTCGAAAGACTGCCGCAGTGGAAATCCGATTCTCATCCGCAATATCTGGAAACTTGGCTTCCTGGACGAACCAAGTGACCGCAGAACGCCCGAAACATTGGACAGAAGGATATGCTATGTCAAAACCGTAGTTCTCAAGCAGAAATGCCGCGACCTCTATGTACACGGGTCCAAGCATGTCATCGGCATCCAGGCAACAAATGTATCGGCCCCGCGCGAGCGCAATTCCAAAATTTCGATTGTCTCCGACAAGATGGCGCTCCTTACGATAAACGAAGCGAACATTCGGCATCCCGCGTTCCTCCAGGCTTCTTATGGTAGCCGGAGTTCTTCCATCTGTTGAGCCGCCCTCCACCACAATGACCTCTAGGTCCGAGCTAGTCTGCTGTTCGACTGATCGGAGAGCGTCCGCCACATAGTCGCCATAGTTAAAACAAGGAATGACAATTGAGATAAGAGGGCGATCCGCGAGCCAGGCGTTGTCGACCAGTGCTTGGAACGCGGGTTGCACTCGCGCCGCCTGAGTAACTGGTCGCAGAGGTGAGTTCTTTGGGGATGGAGACTCGTCGTGAATCCATCTCCTTGCCTCCTGCGAACCGAAACGGATGTAGTGCAGAAGGGGATTGATACCACGCCCCGCCACGTCCGGATATCGTTGTAGATAATCGGGGGCATCGAACCACTCGCCGCCACCGTCCCTCACGAAAGCCCAGCAGCAGATAATGCAACGTAGGCGAGATGCGAGACTGCGCTACGTCGAGATAGTTGGAACGTAAAAGAGTGGTTGTAATGCTGTTTCCACATCTCACGCTGCTCGAAATTAGCTGTCAGGTATAGATACAGATGCGCAGATTGTTACCTAGCGCGCGGTTGAACAGATGCCTGCCAAGCGAATAAGCCCATCGTTCGCCGCTTCGCTCCGACAAGCAATTCGCGCGCGCCATGCGCGTGTCCGCTGCATAGATGCATTCGTTGTTCGCGCGCTGCCAGCTCCAGTTCCAGAATGCCATCTACTCCTCAGTCCGCTAATATGCTCTGCGTATGCTGCTGCTACTTCCAACTGAGCGAGTACGCTGTCTGCTGCGCAGTTCTCCCAATACGTCAGTGTCCTAGCATTGCCGATAGAGTGCAAATCCCAACTCAGACACACGCTAGCGTGCCTCTTCAGCACAGTTCAAATCCGCATGTGTGCTGTTACACGTTCTGATTCGCAAGTTCCAGTGCACGCAAGTTTGTGTTCAAAGCTTCCTTGCCGCGCTTTAATTCTGCTCAAGAGAGCGCTGTATCACCTGCCGAGCCAATGTCACTGCAGAGCATTCTCACCAACTTGCGCTGCAGTTCCTGTTCACTGCAACAGCTGTTCTCCAACCCCTAGAGCTGTGAGTCACAACCAAAATCCGCTAACGCATCAATAGCGTTGACATCAACACCGCAATACCGTAGCAACGCCAACTGCTAGCATCTGCGCCGCGTAACAACATCAGCAATAACGCGCAAGTTTTACCGAGTGCGCACCCAAAACTGCGCTCTAAAAATCAGCGCTTAATTCGTCCGCATACCCCCGCGCGTTCAAACACCAATATATGTGAGCCATAGCCTTTACAACTCCTCACCGCCTGTAAGCTGCAATTCAGCACTCCTCAAACAAACCAAACCCTTCTCATCATAATAATGTGTTCAGCATGAGTAAACCAAACATCGCTGTGCTCTATTCAGAATAACGTACTTCAAAACAAAACCGTCCGCTTCAGCATAGCTATTAAAGCTTCTACCGCACCACGCAAGCAAACATGTTCCAACGTACACCAATCATATCAAAAATCCCGCAAATCTTTCTGAGTGCATCAGCACATCCCAAATACCTAACACCGCGCAACAGCCTTACCGCCATATCCTTGTTCACTTCAATGCCATAACACTCGTATCCTAGCAGTTTGCCTAAGAATACCATCCGCGCAGCCACTCAAGTACGCACCCATAGCTAGCAGCATCAAGCAGCACCCAAACCTCCCATGCTCAACGCAACGCTAATCACCATAGCCTCTGCTGAACCTTCATAATAGTAATCATCATCATACAGCGCGCTCAAATCTTCACAACCTCCACCACACCCATACCACATCGCTGCAAGCCAGCACCCAACTCCATCAACCGCTGCGCAACCGCTGCAATTAGTCACTCTCAAACATTGCAGTATCTTAGCTACAATTTCTTCATTACCACACTTCGTGCACACAAACCACCACTCGCAGTGCAAGCCAAATTCAACTTAATTGCAGTATAGCATCTGTGTGCGCAATCACTCAAAAATCAAAGCGTTGTTTCATCATACCCAATGTAAGCGCAGTCCTTCGCAAATACCTGTACTGCCAGCCTAATCGCTTTACCCGCTATATCAGCATCACATCCATTACCTCTAATACTCCCTCACCACTACACAGCGCTTAATTCTAATAACCCATTACAATGCTTTATTACCAATACCCACAGTATCCCAGCCGCATTGTATGTGCGTAACCACCACCTCCATTGTTCGCAGCAAGTTCACCAATCATATAACATTATCACTTTACATCATCTGCCACCTCATAATCATCTCCGTAAAGTGCTTTTATATCATATCAGAAAGGCGTTCGTTTGCCCTGGACCATAGATGTTGAACGGCCGAATAATCGTGACCGGAACACGGAACGCGCAGGCATAGAACCGCGCTGCCTCCTCTGCGAGTATCTTCGAGCTTGATACGGTTGAAGGCCCGGACTGGTGCTCTTCTTGATGGGTAACCGCAACGGAGGTCCGTAGATGTACGAGCTGAGGTACGTGAGCGATGCGCCAATGCGACGGCAAAGTTCCAGAACTCTGACCGTTCCAAGAACGTTGGTTTCGTAGAAGTCGCTCGGAGCGCGCCAGCTCTCGGGAACCGATGTCCGTGCCGCAAGATGAAATACGTGGCCGATACCGGAATAGTCGAGCCCCGCATGTGCGATATCGCCATCAGACAAGCTGAATCGGATAACATTGCATCCGTCCAACTCGAGTGCGTGCGCAAGATTCGAGCCGATAAAGCCATTCGCACCTGTGACCAGGATTCGCCTACGACTCGTCGTCAAGGTACTGCCGCCTTAGTTCTTCAAAGTCGTTGATAGCCTGCGCGTAATCGTCGGGTCTTCCGATATCCAGCCAATAACCCAGGTGCCGCTCGACATGGACGGGAGTCCCATTCCGCAAGCAGGCATTCATCAGGTCGTCGAATCCGAATTTCGTGTCGGGCGGAACGATCTCCAAGACGCGCCGGTTCACAACGTACACACCCATGCTGACTAAGTAATCGATATGCGGCTTTTCAGAGAACCCGGAGAGTAACCTATTCGAGTCCGTCGTCAACACGCCGTAATCGATGAGTTGGCGACGCTCGGAGGCCGCAATGGTGAATAGCCGGTTGTCGCGCACGTGAGCCTCGTACAGCCGCTGCAAATCGAGATCTGTAAGCACGTCGCCGTTCATCAACAGAAAGTTTTCGGGCAGATCGGGAATGAGGCACAGTGGAGCGATTGTGCTCAGCGGCTTCAGCTCGAGGGAATAATCGATGTTTACTCCCCACTGTGAACCGTCATTGAAGAACGCCTTGATCAGGTTGGCTTGGTGATTCACCGCAAGCGTGATGCGCCGAAACCCTTGGCGTGCGAGCTGTCGGATTATAAGCTCGACGATCGGGTAATCACCAACCGGGACGAGCGGTTTTGGGATTACTATAGTGTAGGGCCGCAACCACGTTCCTTTGCCGCCGGCAAGAATCACTGCCCGGCAGCCATGCCCTAAATCAGACATTGTAGATGTCCGGTTTATACTTGCGCAGCCGGTCTGGGTCGGAAAACCATGCAATGGTGCGAGTCAACCCGTCTCGAAGCGGCGTGCAGGGCGCGAATCCGGTTGCGTTCTTTAGCTTGGTATGGTCACAACGGAGGCGAAGCACTTCACTGGCGACCGGACGAATGCGTTGCGGGTCCTCCACGATGCGTGCATGACTGTTCATTAGGCTTGCGATCAGAGCAAACAGTTCACCGACACTCACTTCGGTGTCGGAGCCGACATGGAAAACCTCGCCCTCACTGGCCTCCAGGCCAAGGACGGCAAGAAATCCGCGGCAGGTGTCTTCGACGAACGTGCAATCCCGAGTTGTCGTTGTGTTTCCCAGATGCACCTCGGTGGCACCGGACACGATTTGAGCAATGATAGTGGGAATCACGGCGCGCGCGGATTGCCTCGGCCCGTAAGAATTAAACGGGCGCACGATGGTCGCGGGAAGCTGAAAAGAATAGTGAAAGCTCGTCACGATTGCATCGGCTGCTATTTTAGTCGCGCTGTACGGTGATTGCGCGCTGAGCGGGTGTTTTTCGTCGATAGGAACATACTGCGCCGTCCCATAGACCTCGCTCGTTGAAGTGTGTAGAAACTTCTGCACACCACCGGAAAGCGCCGCTTGACACAGATTCAATGTGCCTTTGACATTAGTGTCCACGTAGCTGTCCGGCGCACGATAGGAATATGGTATCGGGATCAGCGCCGCCAGATGCAGCACCGCATCTTGGTCTTTCACTAACATCGTGCAGAAGTGCGGATCGCGAATATCGCCAGTAACCACATCGACATCGTTGCGGCAGGGGATATCTTCAAGCCAGCCCCAGTGATTGAAGGAATTATATTGCACGAGCGCCGTCACGCGCGCGCCCTCTCGCACCAATAGTTCCGTAAGATGCGAACCGATGAAGCCGTCGGCGCCGGTGACTAGTATTCGTTTACCCTTATGATGCATGGAAACGATCGATCACTTTGCGGGTAGAAGTCTTATGATAACCGAACGAAACACTGTGACCGAGGCAAGGTTCAGGCTGCCTTCTCGACAATTACAAGGCCACTCGAGACGTGCATTGTTCGGATGCAGCTCTTACGCTTTCCAGTACTCCAAACCCGGGATGGTAAATATCCGTCACGCCACATTCATCAATGAGCTGTTTTTAGAGCCCGACCATCCCACTTTGATGGCTAGGAAACTGCTTACCCTGACTCTCAAACGTTGGTTCATCGGAGAGGCGTTCAGGCAAGCTACCGTCCGGCCAGCAATCCCAGTAACCCGTTCCCCAGTCTTCTATGGCGTAGAAGCCACCCGGCCTGAGGTGCTTGTAAAAGAGAGTCCGAAATGTAATTGCTGTCAGAGAAGCGAGATGAGAGGCGTCGTCAATGATGACGTGAAACCCGGTAGGACTCGATTCCCTCGCTATGGCGTCCAAGCGTTGCGCGTCAACCTGGTCACACTGAAACACCCGAATCCGACCGCTCTGGTCGCATAATTCCACAGGCGTACTCCGATCTACGCCGACGATGCTCGCCTGGAGGAAGTAGTCCCGCCACATCAGCAAAGATCCGCCGGTGTGAATCCCTACCTCCAGTAACGTAGTCGGTGCCGTGCGAAAGTCTGCAAAACAGCGTTCGTAGCTCGCCAGGTATTCCTCGCTCTTGTCCGTATCGTATCGATTAGTTGCCAAGATTTCACGCAAGGTCGGCTTCATCATGCGATCTTCATCAGTGTCGGGTCGCAAGCGCTGGCTTGTTCGTGCTCAATCGTTTGAGAAGACTCTATGGAGCAAAGACGTCTCGGAAAATGTCGGGAGCTATGTCGAGTAACCTTTGCCGGTGTTTCGCTTTTTCTGCTTGGCTGGTCCGGGCGACGGCAGCCTTGCGGTTAAGCTCCAAGCTCGCCTGTCTCAGACGCTCGTGGCTCGTAAAAGGCTGAGCTACTCGGACGAATTCGGCGGCTGCCGAGCAGATGCCGCAACGGATGGATTCTTCAGTCATACCCACCAGCTCGCTAAAGATCCGCTCGTTGATTTGCTCTTGAGTAAACCCTAGTGAGCGCAAGACAGCTGGCGTGATGAGTTCCGCTTCATCTGTAGGATCGGACAATCCTGCAAGCCGGAGCTTGGCTACGACTCTCGCGCACCACGCCGAGAGGATCTGCTGCATGGCGTGTTGAAAGGAAATGCTCGTGTCATGCCGGCGATAATCCAATAGGACCTCTTGCAAATTGGCGAAGTCGAATCTTTCGAGCATTCGCAGCCAAAGGTCGTAATCTTCGGCGTGCCTATACCCTTTGCGGAATCCGCCCAGTTGTAGCACCGCATCGCGGCGAAAAACAACAGTGGGATGTGCGAGGGCACAGCCGAATTCTCGCATGTGTGTTCGGATCTCCTCGGATTGGGTGGGCAATTGGATAGCACCCAAGCGATGACCTTCAGCGTCGATGACGTCGACGGCGCCCCCAACAAGTGCAGTCCCGGGATTTGAGGACATGAAGTCCATTTGCATTTCCAGTCGATAACGCCTGGAAACGTCGTCGGCGTCCATGCGCGCGATGTAGGCGCCAGTGGCGGCCTCGAATGCGCGGTTGAGTGACTCGATCAAGCCGCGGTTCTCATGAGCCAGGATCCGGATTCTGTCGTCCACCGCTGCATGTCTGGCTAAAATCCGCGGACTATCATCTGTGGATCCGTCGTTTACAATGAGGAACTCGAAATTCCGGAAACTCTGGGTCCGAATACTGTCGATAGCCTCGTCGAGAAATCGCGCTCCATTATAGACGGACATGACTACTGTGAGCGGATAGCCGGATGATGATCGCAACGACACGTTTCAGACCAGGGGTGGACGCGTGAACTGATGATCGCTTCTTGTTTTATGGCACCAAGATAGAAAGTTCGGAAGTGGTCGATCGATGCTTGCAAGAAATTATCGCGATCACTCAGACCAGACTCGATCACGTACATTGCGGCCCGAAGGAAATCAAGGCCCATCCTCTCGTAGTCGGCGGTGGTGTTATTCCCGTGGATCCGATAGGTAGCCAATGCCGCCGGGTTAAAGTAGAATTTCCGCGATTCAGTCAGCAACTCGATCCAGTAAATCCAATCTTCCTTTCCCGCCAGTGTAACAGGCCGGAATTCAGTCCGCTCTAGCAACTCGCCACGAAACAAGGCACAGTGAATCGGAACTGAGAGGCCGCGCTCCCAACGGAGTAGAAAATTCTCGCGCGACAGGGAGAAACCCGCAATGGTGGAGGCTGCATGACGCACCGCCCCTCCCCTTCGCCGTTGCATGCGTCATATTCACAAAGGCAGATCTCTATGTTCGGGTCCGCGTAGAACTCGTCAACCTGGATGTCTATCTTATCCCGTCCCAGGAGATCATCCGCATCCAAGAATTGAATGAATTTGCCCCGAGCGCGTCCGATGCCGGTGTTTCTAGCCCCAGCGAGTCCAGCATTAGCTTGGCGTATGAGCGTGAACTTGTACTTGCCGGCCAGTTCGTCGATCATGGCTGAGGAGTTCGGATCGGTGGACCCGTCCTCTACAACAATGATTTCGATCGGATAAGAACAGGCAAGCAAGCTGGAGAGGATTGCATCCTCAACAAAGTGAGCTTGGTTGAAACACGGAATGATTACGCTAACCAGCGGATACGTGTCGTATTCGCTGTCGGGGAGCGGCCTTCCCGATTCGTCGAACGCAGATCGAAGCGAGGCGCGAAGTTTCGTTTCACCGGCATTGACTGGCGCCTCCTGAAGAAGCTCCATCCGATGGCTATTCTGCGCCACCAAATAGTGCATCAACGGGTTGAGGCCTTTCAGGGCAACATCGGGATTTCGCTTCAAATATTCTGGGGTATCAAACCTGGGGTTAGGGTCAAGCCCAGCCGCCGCGCCCTTGCCCATGTAGTGGACTAGCGGGTTGAAGCGTCCGGCCCGCACTTGTGGATATCGATCCAAGTAAAAGCTGCTGTTGAAATCGGGATGCGGGTCGCGTCCTTCATCTGCTCCCCAGCAGAGATAATGCAATAAAGTATTGATCCTGGACTTCGCGACATCGGGATTCTGTTCCAAGTAATACTTCACGTCGAACAAAGGATGAGTATTTCGTTCCTCAGCCGCTCCAAAGAGGAAGAAATGGAGCAAAGGATTCGCTTTTGAGCCAGACTCGGCCACGTCAGGGTTTCGCTCCAGATAGTAGTGGCTGTCAAACAGGCCGCTAGCCTCTAGCCGCGACCCACGCCAAAGGTACTGGCTGTATGCCAGCAACTGGGCAATACTTTTGCTGGCAGCACTAGACCATCTGGAAATCTCAAAGAAAATGTCCGCGGAAAACCGGACTGGCGCAGTGATTTTCCATGACCACGACGTCCTAGTCGCATTGAGAGCGCGATTGGTCGCTGCCAGGTCGCTCAGAGAAGGCGTACCTGGTCCGCTTTCGAGCGTAGATCCGCAAGGTATTCGTCAATTCTTCGTTGACTCCGCCTCAGTTCGGCTTCGAGAGCACTTTTCTGACGGTCCCCCAAGTCCCGCAAGGACTGCCGTTCTCGTTCCTCACCGACTAGCTTATTTGAAAGCCGGGCGATTTCTTCTTTGTGTGCTGCCAGAGCGGCTTTCAAGCGTGTGACTTCATCTTTTGAAGGTTCGAGCCCGCCCATCAGATCCTGCCGCTCGGCGAACAGACGATATATTTCCTCGCTGCTTTTCGTCGCCTCGGCAGCTGCGAGGTTTTCCATGAGCTGCTTGGCTTCGGAGAGGCTCAAAGATCTCGCCAATAGCATCGATCATAACATTTGGAGTTGGAATGTTGTAACTACGCAGGCTGGCGTGGTTGCGACCGTTCTAGTCCGCTCGTTGGCAGGGATGCCGACTCCACATGGAGGACGAGGCCGATACGATTCGGCGGTCAGGTAGGCGATCGCGCAATGAGGCAAGCGTGCCTGAGCAATCTCTTCGTGGACCGTCCAGACCAGGATGCCGTCATTCCCAGACGTTTTTCACAAAACGCGAGCAGGCCATCGGTATCCCGCCCCGCCACCACTTCGGCCCCTTCGGAACGAACGTCTGCAGGTCCAGGCGGGAGCCCGGCACCGAGATCAGCGAAATAGATAGCATCTCCGGATCAAGCTGGGCCGCTAGTAGATGTCGGGTGCATGTTTCTTCCACCAGATCTCGTCGAAATACGGCCTTGGGTTACGGCCTTTCGTAGCGCCCTCAAAAAGAAAGTGATCATAGACGCCGAGCCCTTGCCAGCGATCTCCGATGCCAGGCTTTGAAAGGGCGATGTTAGGGGACGGCAGCTTCCCAGGAACCGGTCACCTCCGGGGTGAGCTCGACAGCGAGAGCGGCGCCCAGCGCTGCCTTACAGGCTTCCAGATATGCATGGCCGTAACGGCGATCTGGCTCCAGGTGGCAACCTTCGGCCCACTCGTTCCAGGCGTTGATGAAAACTACCCGCTCGTCTCCTGGCAGGTTCGCCGCCGTCCTGCGGGCGATTACAGTCAACCAATGGCCGAACAGATCGGGCGATGAGTTCATGAACACGCTAGCTCGTGTCCCGGATCGGCAGTGTCGTCCCAGGATGGCGTCACGCCACGGAAACGTCTGTATGCGGCATCGGGCCGGTGCAACATGAGGTCCACCAACTCCCCGTAATCGTACAGATTTCCTTCAAACCCATCGGGGCCTAAAGATATTTTGCACACGTCTCCCGGCATAATTCCCGAGATGTTCGGCGGAAACTCGCACGACGCGTCGAAGTTGATACTCGCGGGATCCTCGCGCGCGAAGCTTTCCACCCGGCAAAGGTACAGGTCGATCCCATTCTTCGATGCGACTTCTCTCCAAACCAGAGCTGTCCGCGCGAGATCAGGCAGTAATTCGGTCCGATAGATGAGTAGCAGCGGCCTTCCATTGATTCGGATGTAGCGCTCGTCTCCAAGAACCGGCAGCAGGTCAAGAATGAAGCGCTCGTCCGTTTCGTTGGTGTGCTCCTGAGGCATCAAAATCTCGGCGGGCTTGCCATCCCAGTTTCTCGTCCAGGGTTCGTTGGCCCAGCAGATACAGAAAGGGAAATCCGGCCGCCCAAGCCGCAGCACCTCGTTCAATGGTCGCTCCAGGAGACGCTGCCGTTAAACCAGTAGTAGTAATAACAGAAGCCATGAATGCCGTACGCGCGGGCGAGCTCTGCCTGCTGTTCGCGAACCTCCGGAACGCGTAGGTCGTAAAATCCAAGATCCGCGGGCAGGTGAGGTTGATAATGACCCTCGAACAGAGGCGCGCCCTCCACAACATTGGTCCACTCGGTGAAGCCCTTGCCCCACCACTGGTCGTTCTCCGGGATCGGATGATATTGAGGCAGATAAAAAGCTATGAAACGAAGCATATGTCTCAACGACGCGGACCGCCAGTTAGCCTGAGAGCGACGCTGCCGACGCGAACCAGGAACCGCCAAATCCGGCTGGTCGCAATCTCCTGCACTTGCCGCTGCGCATCAGCCGCACGCTGAATCGCTGCGTTGGTGTTCTCTTGCAGTAATTCAATTTGCGCCCGATGCATCCTGGGCAGTTGTTCCAGTTGAGATACCAGCACCTCATTCTTCGCGCAAAGATCGCGAATTAATTCGTGCGCTTGATCGAGCGAGGCGATCAGGCGCTCCACGTCAGGCGGATCGTATGGCGCGGGCACAAGCCAATATACTAGAACATTCGGTAAGGTGACGATGCTTGTTTACCCACAGTGGCTGGAACGCCGAATTGCCGCTCGCTCCGCTGAATACCCTATCCGCGATGGGTCAGTTTCATTCTCATTGCTCACAACTGTGTATGAGAAGTCTGACGCTGGATTCCTGTCGGAGGCGGCCCGCAATGTTTTCACACAGACCTATCAGGCGTGTGAGTGGATTCTCCTCGCCCAGGGCGCGGTTTCTTCTGCCGTCGAAAGCGTGCTGGCCGAAATCGAGACACATCCGCAATGCCGGGTCCTTCGCCACGAGCGCAATCTCGGAATTATTTTAGGGTTGCACCGGTGCCTAACAGCCGCCACCGGCGATTACCTGATTCCATTCGATGCTGATGATTTGCTGACTTCGGATGCCTTGCAGATTGTGGCGTACTCGATTTCCCGGCACAAACGGCCCGCTCTCATCTATTCCGACGAGGATCGCCTGGTGGACGGGGTTCTTTGCACGCCCTATCTTCGGCCCGACTGGGATCCGGTTCTCGCTTTGAACAGCTCCTATATCTGGCACCTGTGTGCGATCGATCGCGCTGCGGCGCTGGAGTTAGGAGTTTACACCGATGCCAGAGGCAATTGGTGCCATGATTGGGACACGGTGCTGCGGTTTGCCGCCGCCGGCCACAGAATCGTGCACGTCCCCGAAGTACTCTATCATTGGCGCCAGCATGCCGCGTCAAGTACGAACCGTCCGGATCCGGAGTCAGGTTCTCTGCATTCTCAGCGGCACGTCCTCGAACGTTGGATCGACACTCATCCAAACGCTGAGTTATTTAGCGTCGAGAAATTCCCGATTGACCGCGACGCTCCAGGTTATTGGATTGCCCGACGGGCTGTCTCACCGCCTGCACTGGCCCTGCTCTGTTATGGAGGCAACCCATCTCTGCTCATGAACTCTGTGTGCAGCGCCCTTCGCTCCGCGTCAGGGGCTGTGTCCGAGATCCACCTCGTTGGAATTCCGGACTTGCCTGTCGAGATGCGGGCTAGCGTCGCGCGCCTCACAGGCTCGATCTCGACTCGAATCATTGTGTGGCCGCAAGCCAAGCCGTACGATCTCCTGTTAGCGCTGAGCAACTCAAATGTAACGGCGGTAGCTGTTGTTTCCCAGAACGTCACAGTGAAAGAGGGTTGGGTCTGGGAAGCGGATCGGCTCCTGCGGTTGCACCCCGAGCTGGCTCTGGTAGCCGCTCGCATCCTCGACGATTCCGGAGTCGTCCTATCGGCCGGACAAGTCTTCGGATTTGGCGGGATCGCGGGCTCTCCCGATGCGGGTCGTTCGGAAACCGAGCCCGGACCTTACGGAATTGCGCTGAAGCCACGCTCGGTGAGCGCCCCGCATCCCTGGTTCTTCGTGGCTCGCCGTACGAATCTCGTGGAGGGATTGCGGGCGCTTCCCGTCCAAGCCAACTGGGCTGCGCTGGGCACCTGGTTGGGTGGCGTGTTCGCGGAGACCGGCCGCATTGTCGCTTTCTCTCCCAACTTGAACGCGGTCCGCCAAACTTCCGAGCCTATTGATGCGCTGGTTGAGGCAGCCGAGGCACGAGCCTTCGCGCACCGCTTTATTCGATTTATTCCGGATTTCCGCGGGTACTCGAAATGGTATCGCTGGACTCCTGGCGAAACGTACAACGTGCGATCTGCGGGCGTCTCAGGCGTCTAATGTCGACTGCTATTGGCTCTCACACCACGGCAGTGGTCGGACGCTCAGCATATGCTTCCATAACTTCCGCAACCCCGCCGGTCATAATGACCTCTCCGTGATGCAGCCAAATCGCCTGGTCGCATAATTCCTGGATCATCCCGGGAGAGTGAGAAACGCATAGCAGCATCTTGCCACGCCGCCGGAACTCGCGGACTTTGTCGAAGCATTTGGTCTGGAAGGCGGCGTCTCCTACGGCCAGCACCTCATCCACCAGCAGGATTTCCGGGTCCATCGTCACCGCGACTGAAAATCCCAAGCGCATGATCATGCCGCTCGAATAGGTCCGCAATGGCTCGCGGATGAAATCGCCAATGCCGGAGAATTCTACGATCTCGTCGAATATCTCGTTGGTGCGCTTCCGGCCCAAACCAATGAGTGACGCGTTCAGCCGGACGTTCTCTTCGCCCGTCAGGTCCGTATGGAATCCCGATCCCAGTTCCAAAAGGGCTGCTACCCTGCCGTTTACAGCGACCCGGCCTTCATCGGGAAGGGCCAAGCCTGCTGCCAGACCAAGCAGCGTGCTCTTTCCCGCCCCATTGGGCCCTATCACTGCCAGGCTCTCGCCGTGCTCCATTCGGAAGGAAACATTCTTCAGCGCGTAGAACGGCTCGCCCACCTCGCTGGTAAACAGTTGCTTCAGCCGGTAACGGAGCAAGAGCTTGCCCGTATGACGGTGGAAAATTTTCGAGACGTTCCGAAATTCGACGGCGCTCATGGCAGGTTACAAGTAATCGTAAAAACGGGACTTCAGCCTCCGGAAGACCATGAGGCCGATCACAAACATCCCCAGTGACACAGATGTCAGTTTGACCATCAATTGCCAGCGCGGCGAATGTCCTTCGAGCAGAATATTGCGCAAGGCAAGGATAAGTGCAGCCAGCGGATTTAGCTGATACAGATCGCTGTACGCGGCCGGAACCATCGCGAAACCATAAAAAATCGGAACCATCCAGAACATGATCGTGTTCGCCGATTCGACCACGTAGCGCGTGTCACGAACGTAAACATGAATGGCCGATGTCATCAGCGATAACCCGCACACAAAAACGATCTCCATCAGCCAGAGGTAAGGGAGCCAGATCCAATACTGATTAACCGGAAGCCTGAAGAGAAAGACCATCCCGAAAAGCAAAGCAATCTGAATAATCAGGTGGATGCAAGTGGCCAGAACAGACGCTACCGGGATGATCTCGCGAGGAACGGGAACCCGCTTGATCAGCGGATAATTATCGACTATCGACGTCGTGCCGGCCAGCCAGGCGCCCGAAAAGAAGTTGAAGGGAACCAGGCCGCACATGATAAAAACCGCGAAGTGGGGCGTGGAATTGTTGGGAAATATCTTGGTAAATACGAATGTTAGTACTCCCATCATCACAATGGGGTTCAGCAGTGACCAAAAAACTCCCAGCGACATGTTCCGGTAACGGATCCGGAAGTCCTTCATGACCAGGTTTTGAAGCAGGAACAATAGATCGCCGCGCCAGGCACGGCCGGAGTTGTCGGAAAGGATCGACGCAGGGGCACTGCCAGTGCCACCATCGGACGCAGACACTTCGACCGGAATCGTTATTTCAGGGAAGTCCGTCCGCATGAGCTTTGGTATGTCCTCTCATCGGTACAAGGGCATAATAAAATGAGAGTATAACACACCAATCCGAAAACCATGCCCAAGGGCTAAGGACGTTATTCTTGAAGATACCAGTGGAGAAATCATTTCTCGGTTTCGTGGATGCAGTTCGCAATCGCACAATTTTTGGCTGGGTCTACGATCGCCGCCAACCTAAACATCACCTAGAGGTGGCGGTCTCAGTTAACCGGAAGTCTACAGGTGTAGCGCTTGCAAACCGCTATCGTGCGGACCTGGCTGAGCACGGCATTGGCGATGGCTGCCATGGATTTGAGCTCACGTTACCTGACCATTTGGCCGATGTTGATGTCATTGAAGTCACAGTGAAGGAGTCTGACTATCGACTTCAATTTCCCGAAAACCTCATTTGCCCGAAGTCGAACCGAGCTTTGCCACCACAGTGGCAAGCCATTCAGGGCCGCTTCAGCTTGCCATCATTCTTCATACTCGGTGCGGCTAAAGCTGGCACGACTTCGCTTCACGGATACCTCGATCACCACCCGGAAATCTGCATGTCTAATCCAAAGGAGCCTTTCTATTTCGAGGCGGAATACGATCGCGGCCCAACGTTCCTATTCAACAAATACTTCAGCCATTGGTCCGGGCAGCGGGTTGTAGGTAGCGCGAGACATCGCGATCTGTATTTGCCCTATGTTCCGCAGAGGATTCATACATTCAATCCCGCCGCGAAGCTGATCGCAATATTGCGGAATCCAGTCGCCAGAGCGGTCTCTCATTGGTGGTTCTGGTATTCCAGAAGGTTCGAGGAGCTTTCACTGGCAGAGTCACTACGAGCGGATTTGGAGAGAATTGAATCTGGGAAACTCCTCAAGGAATCGGCAGAAATCGAGACTTACACAAACACGCTCGAAGCTGATGGAAAAGGTTGCTATCGGACTTATCTCGACAGTGGATATTACTATGACCAGCTCTTGCGATACATTGAGCTCTTCGGCAAAGACCAATTGCGGATTATTCTCTTAGAAGACCTGGAGAATAACCCGAAGCAGGTTACTGCCATGCTTCTAGATTTCTTGGGAGCCGATGCCGGATACGCGCGAGAGATGGAATACCCTGTCCTCAATCAATCCATGCCCGGAATGGACAGCCATCTTGACGAAGCTACCGAGTCGTGGCTGATTCGCCATTACAAACCTCATAATCAAAATCTGGAACGACTGTTGCACCGATCTCTGGCTGCATGGGACGAGCCGATACTTCGTGCGTCCGCGAAAAAATAGGCCTAGCGCCCCAATCCCGCTGCCTACCAACTGCAAGCGAAGGCGCCGCGCTGACACCTCGGTCGGCAGTGCAAGAGAAAATATCCCCTCACAAACTGATCGTCCCTTCCAAAAACTGCACGGCTTTCCCGCTGATCGTCACTCGCTCCCCGCGATCCTCGCACCATAGCTCGCCCCCGCGCGGCGACGCCTGATAGGCGTGCAGCTTCTTTTTGCCCAGTCGCGTCGACCAGTAGGGGATCAGCGTGCAATGCGATGAGCCGGTCACGGGATCTTCGGGAATACCCTGCGCGGGTGCGAAGAAGCGTGAAACGAAGTCCACATCCCGCCCCGGCGCGGTAGCGATCACCGCGAAGCGGTCCATGTTTCGAAGTCCGTCCATGTCGGGCTGTCAAGCTCCGGAGTTCAGCCTCGGTCGCATAGACCACCAGGTAATCGCGCGCCGCCAGCACCTTCTCGGGCCGGCCCCCCAAGGCCGCGACTAATTCAGGATGCCCTTCGCATTCAACGGCCGGACGGGCAGGAAAGTCGAGCGATAACAGATCGCCATTGCGCGTCACCGCCAACTTGCCGCTCTTGGTCAAAAAATGAACCGACTTCGCGGCCGGCGTAAGCTCATTCAGAATCACGAACGCTGACGCCAAAGTCGCGTGTCCGCACAGATCCACCTCGACCGTCGGCGTGAACCAGCGCAGGTGATAACCCTCGCCATTCGACACGAAGAATGCGGTCTCCGCCAGATTATTCTCCGCCGCGATGGCTTGCATCTGTTCGTCGGGCAACCACTTCTCAAGCGGGCAGACCGCCGCGGGGTTGCCGGAGAACACCCGGCTGGCGAACGCATCCACCTGGTAAATGGGAATTCGTGTCACGCTCACGGTTGTACCTCCAATTCCCGTCCCATCCTGAAATTTGGGCGGCTTGCGATTCGCCAGCAATTCCTGGTGTTCCAGCAGCGCCGAAACCAGAATCGGCATGGCAATGGTGGAATCGGAATGGCACGTCACCATGGACGCGTCCTTCGCGATCTTGCCCCAGCTTTGCGCCTCTTCAAACGTGCAGCCCGAAAGTCCGCCCCAATGCGGCGCATCGGTCACGCACTGAATCGCGTATTTGTGGCCTGTGACGCCGGTGTTCATGATGATGGCCGTCACCTCAGTCTGCTGTACGAAATTTTTCGGTGTCCCGCCGCCGAAATAAATCACGCCAGTCGCGTGTGATTCCGCCACAATACGCGCGGTTTCCACCACATCGCCAATGACGTCGAAGGTAAAGCGATTGCCCCCGTCGTAACGATTGGCCGCGATGCCGATGCCGATGGAACTGTCGGCCACGGCCGGACAATACAGCGGGATGCCGGCCTTGGCTGCCGCCGAAACGATCCCGTCTTCCTTAGCGTGTTTCCCCAGCTCGCATCCCAGCAGATACAGGAATTCGCGCGTGGTGTAAGGGCGCGACTGATCCAGCGACGCCGCGAACCGCCCGATCCACTGATCGTGCTCGCGGAACTTCTCTTCGTCGGCCAGGACGTCGTACATGCGGTCCACCAGATTCTCCGCCAGTAACACATCGTCGGTCGCGGGCGACCCCTGGTAGTGAAAATTCCCGAGCGTTTCGTGCAAATCGTGAAAGAAGTTGGCGCCGGTCGATACCAGACAATCGATCAGCCGGTTCTCGATCATACGCACCACCAGCTTTCGCATTCCCGCCGGAACCATGGCGCCCGACATGCCCATCATGATGGTGCAGCGGTCGCCCAGCATCCTTTTCCAAACCTCGAACGCCAATCCGAGCTGCTTGCCCTGGAAGGCAGTCCCCTGCATGCGCGTTAGGATTTCCGACGCGCTGGTTGCGCCCACCGGATCGAACGGGCGCGTGGGCGTGGATAACAAGCGAGCCTTGGAATCTTCCCGCGCTTCTTCGATCTGGGTAGACGGCGATTGAGTATGTTCCATCTTTTCTAGTGTAAGGGCAACCGGGGGAGAGATGATAGGCTATTGAATTCGAAGCCGGTTCTTTTCGTTCAAAACCAGCTCGTCGAAAATCGCCAGCACTTGTTTGCGGTATTGGTAAACGCGCCGCAGCGAATCCCGGAAGCCGGTCTCGTAGCGCCGCGGGCTGAGCCATTTCTCCAGAAGAACCTTGGGCACATCGATGTCCCGCCGCAGGGTTTCCGCGGAATGTCCCCGCAGGAAAAGCCCGTAGAACATGGCCGCCTCGCGTTGTGGGGCGAGTGGATCGAATTCGTCCCTGGGTGTCATTTCAAGCACGTCTCGACGAAAAAAGCCAGTATAAACACCGCGGCTGTTCGAATCAAGGGGGATGTTTGAGGACTTCACAACTGGCATGCTATAGCAGTCTAATCCAATTTTAGCAGACGGTCCGAAATTGGCAACAGCCCGTTTTGTAACATATACGAAGAATGGTCCTGGCCATCCTCAACTTGATCTTCTATGGGACGTCGATTTGGATCTCGCAGAAAGCCAAGCCGTTGGGGAACATGCCCTACCGCTGGGGCGTGTACGTGGGGATGATATCCGCGTGGATGTCCCTGCCTTTGATCATCTCTTCAGTCCCGGCGCTCGCCGGCGGCCACCTGCTGGGAGGGTCGGTGCTGTTTATCGATGCTCTACTTGCGGCCGTCGCCAGTCTTGGAATTTTGCGTCGGAGGAAGTTCGGAGTGGTGTCTTTAGGGCTCGCATACGCGGTACTGATCTTAATCTCGCCGTATTTGGCGCCTATGCCCGACTGGCCATTCTTGTTCGTATTAAGCAACCAGCCGTCTTCGATGACCGAACTGGCCAGACAAGCTATATCTTTTCCCTGGGTTATCTCGCTCGGCTTCACGGCCGCCTATTTGGTGGGCACTTTCGTTTACTTCAAGAACAGATGGGAATGGATGCAACCGCCGAACAGTGCCTAGGTGCCGATGTACTTCACCACAATCGACACCCGCCGGTTGGAAGCATTCTTGGGGTCTTCCGGCTTGCGCAGGCGCTGGTCGGCGTAGCCTCGCACTTCGGCCACCTGATCTTTACCGAGCCCGCTTTCCTGCATTAGCTTGCGGGCAGAATTGGCCCGGTCGGCGGATAATTCCCAATTCGAATAGCCACCCACCGACGCGGCGAAGGGTTGGGAGTCCGTGTGGCCCTCAATCAGCATACGGTTTGGCATTTTACCCAGTTGGCCCGCCAGCATGTCCAGCATGTCTTTGCCCATGCGGCTCGGATGCGAGCTTCCCTTTTCAAAGAATGTTCCCACTTCGCTTTCCAGAAGCTCGATGCGCAACCCCTCGCCCGTCACCGTCATCTGGACCTGATTCTTTAATTTCGCCAGTTCAGGCGACTGCATCATGGCCGATTCCAGCTTCTCCTTTAGCTTACCCATGTCGTCCTTGCGGATGGAAATGTTTTCGCCCATGCCGCCCTGTCCGGACCCCTTTTCGGCCGCTTTGCCAGATGGGTCGCGGAAATAGCCGGCCACTGCTTTCTTCACCGGCTCGCTGGAGCCCATCAGCCACAGTACGATGAAGAGCGCCATCATGGCCGTAACGAAATCCGCGTAGGCCACTTTCCAAGCCCCACCATGGTGGCCGCCGTGTACAATCCTCTTCTTGATAATGATGGGCTGGGTTTCCGGCTTCTGAACAGACATGCTTTCCTAAGCCGCCGCTGCCGGGACCGCAGGAGCTTCCGATGTCGCCGCCGGGGCGCCTTTGCCCTTGCAAGAATTTTCCAGCTCCTGAAAGCTGGGACGTACATGGCCCGGCACCGCCCGCCTCGCGAATTCGATGGCCACCAGCGGCGAGGTGCCCTTCAAGAATGAAATAACTGCAACTCGTACGACGTGATAGAAGTGCCCCTCTTCATCGGCCGCCTTGCCCATGCGCGAGGCCATGGGGCCCAGCAGCCCGTAACACAGCAGTATGCCGAGAAATGTGCCCACCAGCGCGGCCGCTACCTTATGGCCGATTTCTTCCGGAGGACCGCCCAGCGCTCCCATGGTGATCACCACCCCTAACACCGCCGCCACGATCCCCAGGCCCGGCAAAGAGTCCGCTACCGTGTTGAGCGCGCTCACCGGCAGCTGCGAGTAGTGATGATGGACCTCCATGTCCAGCTCCATCATCTGATCCAGCTCGAAGGGCGTCGCTCCTCCACTCATTGCCATGCGCAGCGTGTCGCATACGAAATCCCGCAGGTGATGCTCCCACTTGGAAAACAGATCGCTCTTGATTGGATTCTCAATGTCGGATTCCAGATCCGTCAGCCCCTTCTTACGTGCCTTCTGCATCACGTTGAATATTTGCTTGAGCGTCTCAAGGTAAAGCGCCTTACTGTATTTGGATGAGCCGAACACTGCCTTGAGTCCGGCCACCATCCCCTTGAGTACGGTCGGAGAATTCGCGACGAAAATCGTCCCTACCGCCGCGCCGCCGATGATCAGCAACTCCGCCGGCTGCAGCAAAACCATGAGGTTGCCTTTTTCCATCAGGTAGCCGCCGACCACTGCTCCGAACACCACCAGGATTCCAACTATCGTAAACATCGATTCCTCACTCGTCTCCCCGGTTCTCATTGCCTCTGGAGGTAGCTTCGTTTTCCCAGCGTTCCAGCGACTCCACGGTGTCTCCGCGCTCGGCGATCCGGCTTGTGATCGAAACCGTCAGCCGCACGGGATCCCCCCACCACTCCAGAGTTGACTTGCGCACCAGCATTTGGAGGGTCCGGCGTAGCTCTTCCAACTCCGCTGGCGAATACCCCCGCGCCTCGATCCGGAATTCTCCCCGATCCCAAGCCGTAAGCCAGTCCAGCGTCTTGAGGTTGTTCGCCAGTGTCTCGGCAATCATCTTCAGCGCCGCCTCAACCATCCCGTTGCCATAACGGTGGTCGAGCTGATCCATGTCATCTAGGGCAATGCGCACCCAGGCGAACGGAATGCCGAAGAGGTTCAACGCTTCCGCTGCCTGTCGAGCCTTCATCTCGCCAAACGGCCGTTTTAGAGCACCCGTTTCGTCCAGACAGTCGTAAGCCGCCAAATTGCTGAGGTCCGGAAGGGCGGCTTCCGTCGCCTCTTCGAATACTTCCACCGCCCCCGCCGGCTCGCCGCCTGCTTCACAGATGGCCCGCGACCGGATGTGCACTGGAATCCGATGACCGTGCCGGTGACGCATGTAGAGCGTGCACTCGTGGGGCGCTCCATTTAGCATTACTTCTTGGATCGGACACTCATTGCCACACAGCACCCGGCCTGAGTCGTCGCAGTGCATCAGCATATCGCCTTGGCATAAGCGCCCCACTACTTCATGAGCGTAATAACCGGTGATCCGCTCCGCGCCGCCGTTCCAATACAGAATCCGGCGATCGCAATCCACAATATAGATGCCTTCCTCCATCTGGTCGAGCATCAGCTTATACAGATCTCCATCGCGCAAAGCCTGCTCGACGATCTCTCTCGTATCTAGACTGGAATCCAGCATTTACAATCCCACCCTTTCCTTATCGGACCGGACTCAGGAGTTTTGAGACGGGGAACCTGACGTGCGATCCTGACATCTAGGCTCTTTGTCCTCATGGAAATGCCGCTCCTGCCAGCGCTTCTCCTCGTTGCGGCTGTTCCCCTGCCTGCGACAGCGCAATGGACCACCTCGCAATATGACAATGCGCGCACCGGCGCCAATCTACAGGAAACGGTCCTTACACCTACCAACGTCAACGCCGCCAGCTTCGGAAAGATCTTCTCCTACAAAGTCGACGGCGACGTTTACGCCCAGCCGCTCTACCTTCCCCAGTTCGCGATGCCGGACAAAAGCGTCCACAACATCGTCTTCGTCGCTACCGAACACGACAGCGTGTATGCTTTCGATGCCGACGGCCGTCGGTCCGCCCCGCTCTGGCACGTCAATTTTCTGGGCGCCGGCGTCACTACCGTCCCCGCACGCGACGTCGATTGTCCCCTCATCACACCTGAAATCGGAATTACTCCCACGCCGGTCATTGATACCGCGAGCGGAACCCTGTACGTCCTGGCCCGCACCAAAGAGAGCCAGGGTCTGCTCAAAGGCGACCGCTACGTGCAGCGGTTGCATGCTTTAGCCATTGCCACCGGTACAGAGAAATTCGGTGGGCCGGTCGAGATCAAGGCCTCCGTCAAAGGCCGCGGTGCCGCCTCGAACACCAACGGCCTCATCGATTTTGATCCTCTTCGCGAACTGCCCCGCGCCGCCCTGCTGCTGGCCGGAGGAAACGTCTATCTCACCTGGGGCTCTTCTTGCGACGTCGACCCCTATCACGGCTGGCTGATGGCCTACGACGCCCGCACTTTGGCCCAGACGGCGGTCTTCAATACATCCCCCGACGCCGAAAAGGGTGGAATCTGGATGGGCGATACCGGCCCGGCCGCCGACCAGGAAGGCAACGTGTTCCTCGTCACCGGCAACGGGAAATTCTCCGCCTTCGTGCCTCCCGGCCGTGATTATGGCGACTCCATTCTCAAACTGGCTTTTAGCAATCGCAACCTCGCCGTCCGCGATTTCTTCACACCCTTCAATCAGCAGGAACTTAACGCCAACGATTTTGATCTTGGCTCCGGCGGCCCGATCCTGCTCCCTGACCAGCCCGGGCCGCACCGCCATCTTTTGATCGGCGGAGGAAAAGGCGGCGGTATTTATCTAATCGATCGCGATCATATGGGCCGATATCATTCCGGCGACGACAGCCATGCCGTGCAACTGATCCGCAAGACGCAAGGCATCTACAGCGCACCCGCCTATTGGAACCAGCACTTGTTTTTCCTCTGGACTGACGATGTTCTCAAAGATTTCCGGCTAGATCAGGGCAGGCTCTCCGCCGCCCCCGTGGCCCACGGCGCAACCCGCTTCGCCGATCCCGGCGCAACGCCCACCATCTCGGCCAATGGCAACGCAAACGGTATTGTCTGGGTTCTCCGATCCAAAGGTTGGCGCGCGCCCGATCGCCCCGCCGTCCTTTACGCCCTTGATGCCGCTGATATCGCCCGCGAGCTTTACAACAGCGAGCAAAAGGCTGGCCGCGACCGTGCTGGTCTGTGCCTTCGCTTCAATGTTCCCACCGTGGCCGGCGGCAGGGTGTACGTCGGAGCCATTGGCGAGTTGGACGTTTACGGCCTCCTGCGCTAACAAGGTGAGTTTGGCAAAGCAACTGCTTTACGTTTAAGCGAGGAGCCCAAAGACGTGAAGAAAGCTATTATTTTGAGTTGCTTGACGGTGATGATGGCGGCCGCCCAGGAAAAAACTGCTTCTAACGGTGCGGTAACAACAACCTGGGTGAAATACCGGCCGGACGACGTTAAAGTGCTTGGGGTCCTCGACTATGGTCATGTCCAGAATGCAGTGGATCGCACCTCCGGCCCGCGCTACCGCGCTTTTGTCTTCAGCGGCTACGGTCGCGACCGGGTCGAAATCACTCTGAAAGGTGAAACCTTCATCGTTACGGACTCGACGTTGAACCCAATCGGCAGCGGGTCGTCGCAGGCCACTGTCTCTTTACCTTACCGGGGTCCCGATATCGAGGTTTACTACATCGTATTTCCGGCGTCTCACAGGCCTGCTCACGTCACCGCTCAAGTAAAGAAAGTGGGCAAGGACATGTCGAATCCCAATCTAGTGTCGGAAATCAAAGGCGCCAGCTCTGAGTCTAACCCGCAAGGAGGGCTCGAATAATGCCCGAAACACCTAAAAAGTGTGCTCATCCAGGCTGTAACTGCACCGTGGCGGAAGGCAAGAAATACTGCGGTGCCTACTGCGAATCGAATAAACAGCCAGCGATCTTGTGCGAGTGCGGACATCCCGCCTGCAAACCGAAGGCGTAAGCAGCGGAAAAGACCCTTCTTTGCCCCAATTACCACGGGCAACGTTATCCGGTATTCCATGTGCAGGCGTCCCCGCGCTGCGGCTCCTCTGAACCGCTTGGACCGCTGGTGCTCAACCGCGCGGAACCAACCTCCCCCCGCGTGATGTCGCGCAAGCCAATGCGGAGATTCTCGTATTTTCTACCTGAGTGGTCAGCTCTTTCGCTGAATCTAAAGAAGAATTAGTGTGGGCATCAAGCTGCTGTGTAACAGGCGGAAGGGAGGGTCCAGTAATGCTCTATTGGGCTTTGATGTTTCTCGTGATCGCGCTCATCGCGGCCGTCCTGGGATTCACTGGCGTTGCCATTTTGGCAGGCGGCGTCGCGAAGATCCTGTTCTTTATTTTCATCGTGCTCTTCGTCGTCTCTTTGATTGCCCACCTGGCGCGAAGAGCTTGACGAATTATGCTCTAAACGCGGGAGCGTATTCGAGCGTATAGAGAAAGATCGTAATCGCGACTAGTAACATAACCACCGCGATGCGATCCTCTACGAGCGAGCGCTCCATGCGTTTCAACGCACCTTCGTTGGCCGCAATAGCGGCGTTCCCGATTCTTCTCTGCCGGGTCTGGCAATCGTAATCGCGGGTCGATACAAGTCCACAAATCCAAGCAAGGCGCAGCATCATCTTGCCCACTCCATCGTAAGATTAAGGAATAATCTTTAGATTCTAGCACTGGGCCGGAACCGAAGTCACGGCCAAGGAGTCTACAAAAACATGCCCGGCAGCGACCTCCGCTACGCCGCTCGCGCCCTTCTCAACACTCCGGTTTTCTCTGCCACCGCGATAATCACCATCGCCCTCGGCATAGGGGCTAGTACGGCCATCTTCAGCGTCACCAATGCGGTCCTGTTGCGGCCGCTTCCTTATAAAGATCCCGACCGGCTGGTGTTAGCCTGCGCCGACATGATGACTCGCAATGTCGTCGACTCACCGGTTTCCGCCGAGAACTTCTTGGATCTGCGCAACGGCAGCAAGCGCATGTTTGAAGACATTGGCGCTGTATCGACTAATCGCGGGAATTTTCCACGAGACGACGGCACCCCGGAGCAGGTCCGATTCGCCCGAGTGACTACGAATTTCTTCGGGTTGATGGGCGCGAGGATGGTGTTGGGACGTGACTTCGCGGATTCCGACGGCCAGCCTCAGCCCGTGCCACCACCGGGAGGCGCCACCGCACCGGCCGCGTCACGCCTTCCAGACATCGCGATCTTGAGCTACGAATATTGGCAGCGGCGCTACGGCGGAAATCCCGCTGTGCTGGGTCGCCCCATGCTCAACAATGCACCGGGCTTCAATCCGCAGATTGTGGGCGTGCTTGCGCCCGGCTTCGAGCTACTATTCCGGCCGAGCTCGGAGGTGGAGCGTCGCCCCGACATTTGGATCGCGGCGCGCCTGCGCTATGACAATGCGAACCGCAACGCGTATTTTCTGCGAGCGATCGGGAGGTTAAAGTCCGGCGTAACGCTCCAGCAGGCGCAGGAAGAGGTGGATCTGGTGTCAGCGGAGATCCGCAGGAACTTTCCGCTCTACCGTACCGCCCGTTTCCAATACCGGGCGGAGCCGATGAAACAGTACATGGTGGCGGAGGTCCGGCCGGCGATTCTGGCACTGATGGGCGCGGTGATCTTTTTGTTGTTGATCGCTTGCGCCAACGTGGCGAACCTGCTGCTGGTACGCGTGTCTCTGCGCGAGCGCGAATTGGCCGTACGAGCGGCCTTGGGAGGTGGCCGATGGCGTCTGGTGCGCCAGATGCTCACCGAGGCGCTGCTGCTGACGGGGCTCGGCACGCTCTTGGGAGTTGGGCTGGCCTGGCTCGGCATTCATGAACTGCTCAGGATCACACCCGCGAATCTGCCGCGTCTCGACTCCGTGCCGCTGGACCCGCTGGTATTGGTCTTCACGGTTCTAATTGCAGCGGCAGCGGCGTCTATCTTTGGCATCGCACCCGCGCTACGGGCCTCGCGTCCAGACGTGATGAATGTTCTGCGGGCCGGCGGCCGGACGGTCGCGCTGGGCTCGAACCAACTTCGGAGCGGCGTGGTTGTAGCCGAAGTTGCGCTGTCCTTCGTGCTGCTGATCGGGTCGGGCCTTATGTTTCGCAGCTTTCTGGCTTTGCAGCGCACCAATCTGGGATTCGATCCGCACAATCTTCTGACGTTTGGGATGATCGGCGGACGGGCCGGCACGGTGCCGCAACAGCGGGCTGCGCTCATGCGGGAGATTCAAAGCCATCTGCGCGCGCTACCGGGCGTCGAAAGTGTGACCGGATCGTTTCCTTTTCCCCTGGCCGGAGGATTCTCTACCATTCGGTGGGGAAAAGAAGAAGCGCTAGCTGATCCCGGCAAGTATCAGGCCGTCGATTGGCAGGTGGTTTTGCCAGGTTATTTCGATACGCTGCGCACGCCACTGCTGGCAGGCCGCACTTTCACCGATGCCGACAATGCCCCGGAGCGCAACGTGGCGATCATGGATCAAGTTTTCGCTGCCAAAGCGTTTCCGGGCGAGTCTGTAATCGGGAAACGAATCCTGATTCGACTCCGAACGCCGGAGCCGGAATGGGTGGAGATTATCGGCGTGGTGGCGCATCAGCGCCAGACTTCGATTGCCGATCCAGGCCGCGAGCAGATCTACTTCACCGACGGTTTTCTGCAGCATGGAAGTGTCGGGCAATGGGCCATACGAACGTCGGGCGATCCCGCCAAGTATGCGCCGCTGGTGCGCGCGGAGATCGCCAAGGTCGACCCGCATATGCTTATCCACGATATGCAGCCAGAGGATGCGCTAGTGGAGAAGGCGCAGGCGGGTACACGATTTTCGCTGGTGTTGATCGGCATCTTCGCGACCATTGCTGGCCTGCTGGCGGCGGTCGGGCTCTACGGGGTGCTCTCCACTGTTGTGCGCCAGCGCACCGCCGAGATTGGTCTGCGCATGGCTTTGGGCGCAGCGCCGAGGAGCATATTCAATCTCGTGGTCGGCCATGGTCTACGTCTGACCGCGCTGGGTATCGTAGCCGGAATCGCGGTGGCCCTCGGTCTAATGCGCGCCATGACCACTATGCTCATCGGAGTGAAGCCCACCGATCCGCCCACGTTTGCCTCTATCGTGGTGGTCTTTTTCACGATCGCCGCCATGGCTTGCTGGTTCCCCGCGCAACGCGCCGCACGCCTCGATCCAACGGTGGCGCTGCGGGAAGAGTGAGCGGACAAGTATAAGCTCCTGTTTGACCTTCTCGCATCGTCGGCGGTAGTATAGCCACATCGTTCGAAAGGCATTCTGCGTATGAGGGCCCTTCCCATTTCCTGCTTTATTTTGGCGGCGGCCGGCACGCTGCTGGCTCAACAAAACTACAGTCCGGGCGATGTCGAAGACGGGCGGCGGCTGTTTGTCGCCAGTTGTGCCGTCTGTCATGGCCCGGAGGGTGAATCCGTCCCGGGAGTCGAGTTGGATCACGGAAAGTTCCGGCACGGGTCATCCGATGATGAGCTAGTAGACATCATCCGTAAAGGCATTCCCGGAACTGCGATGCCGCCCCACACCTTCACGGCGTTTCAAGCCAGATCGGTGGTTGCGTACCTGCGTTTTATGGCCGCGTCTCCATCGCGCGGTCCGGCCGCCACGGGAGACGCCGTGCACGGCAAAGCGGTTTTCGAAAGTAAGGGTTGTCTCCATTGTCATCGCGTCCTCGGAAATGGCGCGCGAATCGGCCCGGAACTAACCGACATAGGCTCGCTGCGCCGGGCGGCTGAACTGGAACGCTCCATCCTGGAACCGGATGCCGAAGTCCTGCCGCAGAACCGGTTCATCCGCGTGGTGACCCGCGACGGCGCGACACTTAACGGAAGGCTGCTGAACCAGGACGCCTTTACGATCCAGCTTTACGATGGGAACGACCGGCTGGTGTCTTTGCAAAAGTCGAATGTGAAAGAAATCGCCTTCGTCGATAAGTCTCCTATGCCATCGTTCCGGGGCAAGCTGAGCCCGCAGGAACTGTCCGATCTGGTTAGCTATCTGGTCTCACTGAAAGGAATCGACAAGCAATGAATCGACTGGCGCTCCTGCTCATTTGCATCACGAGTTCTCTGTTCGCGCAGGTATCCTTTGACCGAATCATGCGCGCCGATAAGGAGCCGCACAACTGGCTCACCTATTCCGGCAGCGTCCAGAGCCAGCGCTACAGCACGCTGACCCAGATCAATCCCGACAACGTCAAGAACCTGGAGCTGCAGTGGGTCTATCAGGCGCGGTCACTCGAGAAGTTCGAGGCGACGTCGCTGGTGGTGGACGGCGTTCTGTATACCGTGCAGGCTCCCAACGACGTGCTCGCTCTGGATGCCGTGACAGGACGACTCTTCTGGACCTACGCGTACACGCCGGAGCCGGAAGCACGGCCCTGCTGCGGTCGCATCAATCGTGGGCTGGCGATTCTGGGCGACACGCTGTTCATGGGCACCATCGACGCGCATTTGATCGCGATCGATGCCAAGAACGGTAAGCCGCTCTGGAACACTCGGGTGGCCAAAGCCGAGTCCGGTTATGCGCTGACACACGCGCCGCTGGTGGTGAAAGACAAAGTGATTGTCGGCACGGCCGGCGGCGAGTACGGCATCCGAGGATTCATCGCCGCCTACGATGTTCACACGGGCAAGGAGATGTGGCGCTTCCACAACATCCCCGAACCCGGCGAGCCTGGCCACGAAAGCTGGGGTGGCGACTCGTGGAAGACCGGCGGCGGCTCGGTGTGGGTGACCGGCTCCTACGACGCGGCTCTCAATCTGACTTATTGGGGCATCGGAAATCCAGGCCCGGACTGGAATGGCGATTCGAGGCCGGGCGACAATCTCTACACCGATTCCGTGGTCGCGCTTGACGCTGACACGGGCAAGCTGAAATGGTATTACCAGTTTTCGCCACACGACGAGTTCGACTATGACGCTGTTCAGGTCCCGGTGCTGGCCGACATGCAATGGGCCGGCAAGGATGGCGTGAAGAGACCGCGCAAGGTGATGATGTGGGCTAATCGCAATGGTCTGTTCTACGTGCTCGATCGCACGAGCGGCGAGTTCTTGCTTGGCAAACCGTTCGTCGAGGTTAACTGGATGAACGGCTTCGATGAGAAAGGCCGGCCGATGCGGGTCACCGGCAAAGTTCCCACTGCGGAGGGCACGCTCATCTTTCCTGGTAACCAGGGCGGGACGAATTGGTATTCGCCCTCCTACAGCCCGCACACGGGTCTGTTCTATATTCCCACCTGGGCAAACTATTCCTCGACCTACGTCAAAGGGAAAGATGACGACTATATTGAGGGCCGACGATACGCCGGCGGATTTCCGAGGTCGGCGGTTCCCTTCGGGCGGGGTGGTCAGAATTTCAGGAAAGAAGATGAGGGCTATGGTGCAATCCGCGCGGTTGATCCCGCGACCGGCGAGCGGAAGTGGGAGTTCAAGATGAACGACGTCACCGACGCGGGCATTCTTACCACCGCTTCCGATCTGTTGTTCAGCGGCGGGCGAGAAGGCTATTTCTACGCGTTGGATGCCCGTACCGGTGCGTCACTGTGGAAAGCAACCGTTGGCGGTGCAGTCGCTTCCGGCGCGATGACGTATTCGGTGAACGGGCGGCAGTATGTCGGGGTGGCGGCCGGCAACTCGCTATTCACTTTTGCCTTGAAGCAGTAGAATCAGGAGGCAGATCATGCCGAAATACAACTTCCAGTTAAACGGCCGGCCGGTCACGGTCGAATCCTGGGATCCGGCCCAGCCGCTTCTCTACGTGCTGCGCAATGCACTTAGCCTGCACGGCGCGAAATTCGGCTGCGGCCTCGCTCAATGCGGCGCCTGCACCGTGCTGATCGAGGGGAAAGCTCAGCGCTCGTGCATTTTCCCAGTGCGGCAAGTGGCAGGCCGCGCGATCACGACTCTCGAAGGACTCGGTACGCCCGAGAAGCTGGACAAAGTGCAAGCGGCTTTCATCGCCCAGCAAGCCGCGCAGTGCGGCTACTGCACCAATGGCATGATCATGGCGGCGAAGTCGCTGCTCAATCAGACGCCGCAGCCGACACTCGATCAGGTGAAGCAAGGGCTGGCTGGCAATCTCTGCCGGTGCGGCACTCACACGCGGATCGTGCAGGCGGTCATGCTGGCGGCGAAGGCGTGAAGGAGACGATCATGAACAATATTTCTCGTCGTGATCTTCTTTGTGCCGGCGGCGCGGTGGTTGTGAGCTTTGCGCTGGGGTTCCCGAAACGTGCGGCTGGGCAGGCCCCGAACGGTGATCTCGGCAAGTCGCTTGACCCGCACGAGGTGGATAGTTTTCTCGCGGTGCATGCCGATGGCTCCGTTACACTCTATACCAGCCATGTCGACGTCGGCGTCGGGCTGCGGATCGCGATGCGGCAGATGGCCGCCGAGGAGCTTGGTATTGCGGTGGAGCGCATCGCGATGGTTGAAGGCGATACCGCTCTTACGCCAGACCATGGTGGAACAGGCGGCAGCACCGGCATCCCGCGCGGCGCCGTTGACGTGCGACAGGCGGCGGCCACGGCGCGCCAGGCCTTTCTCAAATTAGGCGCGGTGCAACTGCAGCACCCGGCGGCAGAACTGACCATCGTCGACGGTCAAGTGCGCCCGTCAGCGGGCGGCGAAGGTGTCGACATCGGCAAGCTAATCGGCGATCGGCGTTTCTCGCTGAAGGTGGACCCCAAAGCTCCTCTGAAAGATCCAGTCAGTTATTCGCTGGTCGGCAAACCGTTGCTACGTCCCGACGTGCCGGAGAAGTGCACCGGCAAGCATGTCTACGTTCAGGATTTCAGCATGCCTGGAATGCTGCATGGCCGCGTGATCCGTCCACCGGCGATCGGAGCGAAGCTGCTGTCGGTAGATGAGTCCTCCGTACGCGCGATCCCCGATGTTCGCGTGGTGCGTATCGAGAATTTTCTGGGTGTGGTCGCACCGGACGAATGGGCCGCGGTGCGCGCCGCCCGCGAACTGAAGGCGACTTGGAGCGAGTGGCAAGGGCTTCCTGGAAACGACGGTTTGGAGCGCTTCATCCGCGACGGCGCGGTCGACCGTCATCAGGACCTGGTGAGCCGGGGCGATCCTGCCGCCGCGCTTTCCACAGCCGCCAAGCAGTTCTCATCCACTTACGAATGGCCCTTGCAGAGCCATGCTTCGCTCGGTCCTTCTTGTGCTGTCGCGGACGTGCGCGCGGATGGCGCGACGGTCTGGACGTCCACGCAAGGAACTCATGGCCTGCGGGCGAACCTGTCGAAGATCTTCGCCATACCGGAAGACAAGCTGCGTGTCATTTATCTGGACGGCTCCGGCTCCTACGGCGGAAACGGCAATGACGACGCGGCGGCCGACGCGGTGCTTCTTTCCAGGGCCGCCGGAAAGCCGGTTCGCGTGCAATGGATGCGGCATGACGAGCATGGCTGGGACCCGAAAGGTCCGGCGCAGCTTCTGGATTTGCGTGGGGGCATCGATGCTGAAGGGCGCATCGTGGCGTGGGAAACGCAGATGTGGTTGCCGACGGGCACGCCTGGCAACCGGCCCATCCTCGGAGTGGACGCAGCGGGCATCGCACAGAGCCACGGTCAAGGCGCGGGCCAAATAACGCAGAACGGCGATCCGCCGTACGCCGCCTCGAATGTCAGGGTGACGGTGCACTGGATGAAAGAGACGCCGCTGCGTATCTCGAATCTGCGCGCGCCCGGCAAGATCGCCAATACTTTTGCGGTGGAGAGCTTCACCGATGAGCTGGCGTCGGCAGCAGGAATCGATCCGGTCGCTTTCCGGCTTCGCGGACTGACCGATCCGCGCGCCATCGAAGTGATCAAGCGAGCGGCCGATATGATCGGCTGGCAGGCGCGGCCGTCGCCCAGCCTTGGCGCCACAGCGGCACAAGGTAATTTGCTCACCGGCCGCGGCTTTGCCTACATGCGCTACAAGCAGGCTGAGAATTACGTTGCGATGGCGATGGAGGTGACCGTGGATCGCACCAGCGGCAAGATCAACGTGCTGCGCGTCACTTGCGCCCATGATTGCGGACTGGTGATCAATCCCGATTCACTGCGGAACCAGATCGAAGGGTCCATCGTGCAGACGCTCAGCCGCGCGCTGCATGAGGAAGTGAAATTCGATCGCTCGCGGGTTACCAGCATTGATTGGGCGAGCTATCCGATCCTGACCTTCCCGGAGATGCCGGCCATCGAAGTCTCTCTGATCGACCGTCCGACGCTTCCGCCGCTCGGTGCGGGCGAGGCGTCCACGGCTCCGGTCGCTGCCGCGTTGGGCAATGCGGTTTTCGATGCCACCGGTCTGAGGCTCCGTGCCGTGCCGTTCACGCCCGCGCGGGTGAAGGCCGGGCTGATGCGAAGTTAAGAATCGAGACGAGTTCTCTAAACATTCTGATACAATTTTGTTTGGAGGTACCTGCGTGCCTTCCGACTACGATCTGATCGGTCCCTGGACCGAAGTCAAGCTCGACATCCTGCGCGAATATGCAGCTCCGTACTCCAGAATCCTTGTTAACAACCACTTTTATCATTTCTACATTGACGCCTTCGCAGCTGGTGGTTCCCACATCTCTCGCACATCGGGGGAGGTGGTACCAGGAAGCACGCGCATCGCCCTCTCAACACAGCCGCCTTTTCGTGAATATCACTTCATCGATGCCGATACCGCACGGGTCGAGCAACTGAGGCAGTACATAGCAGATCGTTCAGACGTTTACGTGCATGAGGGCGACTGCAATGACATTTTGTTGCGCGATGTGTTTCCCCTGGTCAGATACGAGGACCGGTGCCGGGCGCTTTGCCTGCTCGACCCTTATAACATTGATCTCTCATGGGATGTGGTCGCCACAGCAGGGCGCATGAAGTCGATTGAGATCTTCGTCAATTTCATGGTGATGGACATGAACATGAACGTCCTCCTCCGCGATCCATCGAAGGCAGAAGATTCGCAGATAGCGAGAATGGATCGTTTTTGGGGCGATCGTTCCTGGCGCGAAGTGGCCTATGAAGTGAACCGGCAAATGGACTTGTTTGGTAAAGAAGAGGAGGTAAAGGTTGAGGACGCCAACGAGAAGATTGCGGAGGCCTACCGCAAGCGGTTGCTCGATGTTGCTGGCTTCTCGTACGCGCCACGACCTCTGCGATTCGTCAACAGCCAGGGCGCAACGATTTATTACCTGTTCTTCGCGTCGCCGAAGCAAGCTGGCGAAAGCATTGTCGAATACATTTTCGAAAAATATCGCAAGAAGCAAGGACTCTAGGACTTGGCGAATAACTCTCATATCGAATGGACCGATGCGACTTGGAACCCGGTGACGGGCTGCTCAAAGATAAGTCCTGGATGTAAGTTCTGCTATGCAGAACGCCTCTCGCGGCGCCTCCAGGCCATGGGACAGAAGAATTACCGAAACGGATTCGAGGTGACCTTGCAGCCACACATGCTCGAACATCCGCTGCTATGGAAGCAGCGTCGTCGGATCTTCGTCAATAGCATGAGTGACTTGTTTCACGATGAAGTTCCAGCACGGTACATCATGCAAGTATTCGAGGTGATGCGGCGCGCTCCGTGGCATCAGTATCAAGTGCTCACGAAACGATCGGAGCGATTACTGGAGCTGGACTCCTTGCTGCATTGGCAACCGCAAATGTGGATGGGCGTCAGCATTGAGAGCGAAAAGTACTTGTATCGTGCGGATCACCTCCGGCTCACCGGGGCCCACGTCAAATTTCTAAGCATCGAACCGTTGCTCGGTCCGCTGAGAAAGCTAAACCTGCGCGGGATTGATTGGGTGATTGTCGGTGGGGAGTCCGGACCGGGCGCCCGTCCCTTGAATCCAGATTGGGTTCGCGAGATCCGAGATCGTTGCACACGTGCGCATGTGCCGTTTTTCTTTAAGCAATGGGGCGGGGTATTCAAGGCACGAACAGGCCGCATCCTTGACGGTCGTACTTGGGACGAGATGCCCCATGTTTTGACTCGCGAGACTGGACGCAGCCACGATGCCGGGCTTGTTGTTCTCCCTTGAGTCTGAGCCTATCTTTCCGCCACCACCGTGTAGAGCTTGACCTCTGTCTGGCTCTGCGAGAACTTCGCTTGGTGGATGCTCAATGAGAACTTCGGGAACCCGAGTACGCCCAATAAATTCTGTAGGAATACGGGTGTCAAGTACCACCACGTGTCCTGATTCTTGTCGGCCGCATTGGCCCGCAGGAACATCACCGGACTATCGGCCGCGCCACCGATATTCTCGTATACATCGGTAACGATGACTCTTTCGCGAGTCGCCTGCGCGAATGAAGTCAGAGCCTGTACGGGATTCTGCAGATGCAGTAGAATAGACCCGAAGAACGAGTAATCGAACCGTCCCAGTTCGGCAGGACACTCGTAAGCACTCCCGCTATAGAGCCTCGCCTTCGACTGCAGCGCCCGATGCGACAACCAGAAGCTGTTCTGCATCCGGTTCACCATGTAGCGGCGCTCTTCAGTCCGCTGGTCCAAGGTCATGCCGAATCGCTGCTCGAAGTCAGCATACGGAATCTGCCCCATGGTATCGTCGCCGTATTTGAAGAAACGATCGAAGGCCGTCACTTCGGCGCCCCGCTTCTCCATTTCGAAGCACAGGAAACCTGAACCGGTTCCTACATCCACAACTCTCTTACGCCGGAAATCCTGCTTGCCGAGGTAGTTGTCGACGTCGTTGCGGAGGTCCCAGTCGCCCTGTTGAAAGCCATACCCGGGCAAGTCCATCGCGTGATAAAAGGAGCAATCCGCGAGACTGTCGATGAATCGTGGCGGCTGAAAGCCGGGGCTTTCAATCAGCCCTTCCGTGTTAACCGTGTGCACCGAAAAAGCGTAGCATGAACCTGCATCTAGTCTGAAAGGCGGCTAGTATAGATATTGCCAAGCTGGAAAAACGTGTATACTACTGATCCGAGGATGATCCTTGTGAAACTGATGCTCGGACTATTAATTGGGTCGATGCTACTCGCACCTGCGAACGCTCAGCTAGCTGCGCCAAATGACGCCGGCGTCGCGATGGGCCATGTCCACTTAAATGTCCGCGACGTGGAGGCGCAGAGGAAATTCTGGGTCGAGCAGTTCGCAGCGGTCCCCTTGAAAAAGGAAGGGCTGAACGGCGTGAAGATTCCCGGCATGCTGATTCTGTTCCGCCAGCAGGCGCCTACGGGGCCGAGCGAGGGAACCATGATGGATCACTTCGGTCTCAAAGTTCCAAACACGGCGGAAGTGGTCAAACGGTGCCGCGCCGCCGGTTATGAGATCCAGCGCGAGTTCAAAGGTACCGAAGGTTTTCCGAACGCATATATCATCGCGCCCGGTGACGTGAAAGTTGAGATCCAAGAGGACGCGGCACAGACCATCCCGGCCATGGGTTATCACTTGCACTTCCTCAATAAGGCGGGCGATCAGATTACGCTCATGAACTGGTATGCAAAAACATTTTCGGCAACGGTACAGAAGCGCGGCCAGCACGATGCGGCGGACATCCCCGGAATGAACCTGACTTTTGGAATCTCGCGAAACCCGCCCACCATCGGCACAAAAGGCCGATCCATCGATCACATTGGTTTCGAAGTGAAGAATCTGGAAGCCTTCTGCAAGAAGCTGGAGGCCAACGGCGTGAAACTGGACGTGCCATATAAGAAAGTTCCGGCCGCAGGCATCGCCATCGCTTTTCTGACCGACCCATTTGGCACCTACATCGAGCTGACCGAGGGTCTCGATCAGTACTGATTCGCCATTTGGCGCGATCTACTTCAATTTTTCCGCGACCTTGGCCAGTCCGGCTTTGGCGCACGCTCCCGTCCTGATCCCAGCCGGGGGCGCCGCTCACCGCGATTGCACCGATGACTTGTTTGCCGGCGAAGATCGGAATACCGCCACCCATGTCGATGGTCCCTTCGATCGGGCAAGCCTTGGAACCGGAGTGGCGCTGATCCACGAGAACCGACTTGGCGAGCAGATCCGCTGGAAGCCCTCCTCACCGCGCGGCGCTAAAATGGATTCGTCATGCGGTATCTCGTCAAAGCGCGGTTAAAGGCAGGTCGCGCGCGGGCTCTACTCCAAGCCATCCAACACGCGACGCTGGGCAGAGGTTCGGTCGCCGGCGACGAATACCTGCGCGACATGCAGAATGCTCGGGTGTTGGAAGACGGGACGGCGCGCTGGGTCGAGATTTGCTTTTGCTCGACACCGCTACAGGAAGAACGGCCGTATTGGGAACAATATTTCGAGTTGACCCGCATTCAGGACGCGCATGACCGCGGGCGCTGCCGCGATAAGAATGGTTCCGAGCCCTGGGCTTGCATCGACTGCGACTGCACCGGCAAGCTGGAGCAAAAGCTGGCAGCGACCGGGAAATCGTTTCTTGCGGCACTGCGGCGTGAGATATCTAGTTGTGAAGAGCCGCCAAACTTGCGTTGATCCTGCCATCGGACGACGATAGGCAGACCAGCGGCTTTCCCGCTCCGCCCATGTTGGCGAGCTCGATCGCAACAATGCCGGACGCAGAAATCATCTGCGAGTCGGGAGTGGGGTCGCCACAAGTGTCGCCGGCCCATACTCTCGCTTGCGTTCCAGGCGCCAGGCGCGCCTTCACCAACACGACGCTATCGCCCTGCCAGGCGAGCGCGGCTTCCGGGCGAACTTCGACGGCTAATTGCGTGGTCGTCACCGAGGAATGTTGTGCCCAGCCGGCAACCACGAATAACAATCCAATGACAATCGACCGTTTCAGCATGATCAAAACGCAGTACGATTATACACGCGGGTCTCGCGGACGCAAAGGAAACTTTCAAAGCAATCGATGGGGTACTGAACGAGAAAGTACTGATCCATGCTGAAACTTCCTCCCGGCTCGGGCGTCCAACCGCTGTACCACAGACGGGAGAACTATATGTCAAATAACAGCCAACCATTCCTCACCGACGTGAAGGAACTGCGGGCCAGGGCCCGCACCAGCATTGAAAAAGGCGCTGTTACGCCGGCTTATCAAGGGGATGTCAAGCAGGTGATCGAGATCCTGCAAAGTGTGCTTGCTACGGAAATTGTTTGTGTGCTGCGCTACACAATGAATGCCATCGCGGCTACCGGTCTTTCCAGCGAGAGCGTGAAGGAAGAATTCGATGAGCATGCCAAGGAAGAGCAAGGACACATGCGGGAGGTGGCGGAACGAATCAATCAGCTCGGGGGAAAGCCAAACTTTAATCCGGAGGGATTGGCATCGAGGTCGGCGTCACAGTACGGCGAGGGCGGGAACCTGGTCGAAATGATCAAGGAAAACCTGATCGCCGAGCGCATCGCTTGCGAGCATTATCGCGAGCTGATCCGTTATTTTGCGGACAAAGATCCCACCACCCGCGTGATGATGGAGGGCATTCTCGTCAACGAAGAGGAGCATGCCAACGATATGCATGATTTGCTCGTCGCGCACGAAGGCAAGCCCATGCTCTCGAACAACGCCTAGGAAGCTTCAAGCTTTTCGGCCATCTCGAGCAGCTTCGTTACGGTATTCCAGTTTCTCCCGGTCCCGGGCGTCTTCAGCGTCCTCTCAATAAGCGCCGGCGCCAATTTCGCTCGTCCGATGCCGTTCGGTAAATAGGCGTAGACCTCGCGACCCTCGATACGCAACTCTTCCGGATCAGCCCGGATGCCCAGCATCTTCTCCCGAACTTCGGGGCTGGGCTCGGTGGCGAGAAAAGTGATGAGTAGTTTGCTGGGATCGACGCCGTGCCGCGCCGCGAACGGATTCCGTCCAATCACCTCTCTCAGCTCGGAAGAACTGCGAATAATGACACTGGGGCGAAAGCCGTAGGCCTGCTGGATTTTGGTTTCGATCCGCTTGGCTAGCTGAACCAGGTCTCGCGCCGTAGTCTTGAAAACGACGTTGCCGCTCTGCACGTAAGTTTGCGCGCCCCGCAGCCCGAGCGACTCGTACATCGTCCGGAGCGACTCCATCTTGATGCTCTTGTGGCCGCCCACATTGATGCCGCGAAGCAAGGAGATTACCACCGCCATCTGCTATTCCTTTTGGGCCGCTACCTGGACGATCGCCACCAACCGAGGTGTCTGTACGATCTCATAGTTGTTGTCGTAACCCGAACGAATTTCGCGGCATGGGCGGCGTAAATACCTTCGGATCCTCGATTCGGATCCTATGTGGTTGCGCCGTGGGCCATTTCGTGTCATTATAGGGATGTAGTTTAGCAGTCAGTCTATTTTGGCATCTTTCGATAGTCCGGCCTAATTTGCCCTTGTCCGATCCTGCCCCGATTCATTGCTCTGCAACTTCAGAAAGAAACTAAAAGTGAAAAATATTTTTGTAGGAAATCTCAGCTTCGGCGCAACCGAAGAAGCAGTTCGATCGATGTTTCAAGTGCACGGGACCGTTGATCGTGTCAGCATCGTGACCGATCGTGATACGGGACAAGCCAGAGGTTTTGGATTCGTTGAAATGAGCGACAACGCCGAAGGTGAAAGGGCCATTGCCGCCTTGAATGGCGCCGACCTTGATGGCAGGGCACTGAACGTCAACGAAGCCCGTCCAAAAACAGACCGCGCACCGGGCGGAGGATATGGTGGCAACGGCGGCGGCCGCTCGCGGTCGAACAACCGCTACTAGGAATTGTAGTTAATCCACATCAGACCAGAAAGGTGAAACTTTGCCAAAAGAAGACGCAATCGAGGTAATGGGTAAGGTCGTCGAGAAGTTCAAGGCCGGAATGTTTGCGATAGAACTCGACGCTGGCCGAACAGTGCTGGCGACGATGGCCGGAAGACTCCGGCGTAATCGAATCAAGATAATGAATGGTGATAGGGTGTCGCTGGACCTTTCGCCATACGACCTGACCAAGGGCAGAATCACTTACCGCCACAAGTAACTGCTTGGCCTGACCGCTGCGGGCCAAGTGGTATGGTCGGTATGCTATACGCGACCTGCGGCCTTATGTTGGGCCTTCTTTTGCCGCCGCGGCAGGCGGGATTTGTTTTTTGGAAGTAGCTTTCCCTTCTTCGCGGACTTTGTAGACGGCTTCGGTTCCGCGATGGGAGCCTCGCCCCCTAAGACCGGCGCCGCGGACTCTTTGTCGTCTGTCGTTTCTTTGCGTTTTGCCAAGTGAGCGACCTCCATTCAACTGTACTCTGTTTACATGGTCCAGGGAAGACCAGCCGGCAACACAACACATCAAAAGGCAACCCGCACCGAGAATTGCATCGACCGCGCCGGAAGTTGATTAGTGATCCCGACCCCTGGCGAGCCGAATCCAGCCGCGGGCGCGGCTCCATTTCCATAGATACCGATATAACCCTCGAAATTCGCGTGATTGAGCGCGTTGAAGGCCTCCGCGCGAAGGTCGATTCGCAGCCGCTCGCCGATTGCGAACGGCCGTTCGAGGAACGGCGAGATGTCGTAGATCGGCCGCCCGTGGCCGATATTTCTTCCAATCACGACGCCATCGATGACCGGACGGTCGGTGGTCGCGCCGGAATCGCCGAAGTTGTTCGCGCCCGTGACGTAATTGAACGGTAGCCCAGAAGCGAGCGTCCCCACTCCGCCGAAATGAATCTTCCACGGGAGAATATAGGTTCCGCTCAGCACAAGTCTTTGGCGCTGATCGAAAATCGCGTTGGCGTTTTCGACCTTGCCGGTGAAGTTCGGGTCATTCGGACTCTGGCTCGGTAGGTCCGGGTCGACGTTGTCAATAGTGTGCGACCACACGTAGCTAGCCAGCATCTGGAACCGGTTCGAGAATCGATGGCTGAGATTTACCGCCAACGCATCGTAGTAGGAATAGCCATCATTCACGTCACTCAGGATCTGCGCGTACGGCGGCAGATTAATATTGCTAGCCGCGCTCGGATTGCAGGTGGTCCCGAGCTGCGCATAAAAGTAGATCCAGTAAGGACGCGTGCAGTTGCCTTGCTGCGCTGTGCGAACCTGTCCCGGGGCCGTGCGGATAAAGGGCGCCGGCGGGTCGACGTCGATCGGCCGATTGATCCGCAGCGTATGAGATCCAATGTAGTCGACCCGTAGAACCCAGTCCGCCGCAACGCGCCGTTCGACGCCGAAGGTCCATTGTTCCGAGTACGGGTTCAGCAGTTGCGACTGGTAACCGGCCAGGACCGAAGTCGGGAAGAACTGATTGAGAAACGCGTTGTCGCCGGGGCGCACATATAAATTACGCAGTGGCGCTTGTGCGCCGGCGGGAAATGCAGGAAGCGGCACCGCGGCCACGCTGGTCGGAAACCCGATTTGTCCCGCCGAGGCGGTGTAGTTGAACACGCCCGTAGGCCCGGTGAGCGCGTAGTTGGCCTCCGAGTTATCGACAATCTGCGAATAATAGATGCCGAATCCGCCGCGAACGACGGTCTTTCCGTCGCCACGCCAGTTATAAGCAAAGCCGGCGCGCGGGGCGAAGTCCTTGCGCGAATCGGTGAAGGTCTGCTGCTCATAGCGCACCCCAAGGTTGAGCGCAAGGTTGGGACGCACGTGATAGTCGTCTTGTACGAACAGCGCCCACAACGTGTCATTCACCGTGTAGCTCGCATTGCCGTAGCTCTGCGTATAGGTGTTCACGTTGGCAATATTGCTGAGGTACGCTTGGCTTTCGCACACCGCCGCGCCTAGGCTGCACGATTTATAGGTGAACGAACCAAGATAAATCGGTCCGCCGAACTCCTTGCTGTCCCCGCCAGTGTGCGCGACGATCACATCCGCCCCGAATTTCACCTGATGCTTGCTCCACGATTTTGAGAGAGTATCGTTGGCCTGATACTGGCGATTCATCAGCAGCGCGGATTGTGAAGTGCCGGTCGTAAACGTGCCCACGCCCGCGATTGGCACCACGTACTGTGTGCTGTCGATCACCGGAGTGAATTGAGTGATTGGCGACGCCAGTTGAAACTGCAGGTGCGCCGTGTTCAGCAGAGTGGGCGAGAGCACCGCGGTTTCTCCCAACACTTCAGAATAGGTTCGGCGTTCGAATACTCGATCTACGGTAGGCAGAGTATTGCCGCCGACGATTCCGTTCGGATTCGTATCGTGAAATCCGTCCATGTTCCCGCGGAAAAATAGTGTGTTCCGGTCGTTGATCTGATGATCCACGCGCACGAACGCCAGCCAACCGCGATAATGCCCGACGTAGCTGCCCGGAGCGACCGCTGCGATGATCGGCGACGCGCGATCCTCCCGGCTGAATTCGCCCGCGGCGAAGAAATGCGTGGCGCCGCTGGACCCGATGGGACCGCCCAGCGAAGCCGCCGTCTGCCCGAGTGTGTCGCTGGTGATATCGTTACCGCTGGCCGCATTGCTGGACGTAAAACCCGAGAGGGCGGCTTCCGGACCGGCTGGCCGCCACAGTTCGAGAATATCGCCATGCAGTCGGCTGCCTCCCGATTTCGTGATGATGTTCACGGCGCTGCCGGTACCGCCTCCGTACTCGGCGGAGAATTCGTTCTCGATCACGGTCATTTCCTGAAGCGACGTGATCGGAAGATTACTGAAGATGGTCTGGCGGCCCCAACTATCGTTCCCGGTGGCGCCGTCGACCTCGAACCACGCCTGCCTCCGGCCCGCGCCATTAGTGGTGAACAGATCCTCATTCGTGAACGCGTCGCCCTGGTTGATGGCGGGGCGATTGGCGGCGTTGAGCAATGGCAGGTAAGTGATGCGCCGGTTGGGAAGCGGCGTTTCGTCCATCTGACGGGCATCCAGGCGATCTCCGAGCTGCGGAGAATCGGTGCGGATTTCGCCGGGGACCCCAGTGACGGTGACCTGCGCCCGTGAGCCCGCCACATTGAGCTGCAGCGCGATGTTGGCAGTGGTCCCGCCTTGGAGCGTAATGTTATCGGCATGCGCGGCGGCGAATCCGGATTTCGTCGCAGTGATCGTGTAGCTGCCCGCGATGGGAAGACCCGGAAGCGAGAAGTTTCCCGCGTCGTCGGTTTGCGCGGTGCGATCCACGCCGGTAAGTGAATTGGTCACTTTAATCGCTACGCCAGCGGCGGGCGCGCGGGATTGATCGACAACACGGCCATGGATTGTCGCGGTATCCGGTGTCTGCGCCGCCAGGACCAATGAGAACCATAGCAACGCGATTAATCGATACATGATTGAAAAAACTTAGGCTACACCACGAAGATGTGCTACTACCAGAGATCGTAGTTAGGCCGCTGCAAAGGATGTAACGCCGGATGCCGGCGTTGGATTGCGCTCGATCTTACTGCCGTGGACCCACGACGTAGTCTTTGAAGTAGCTGGTGCTGTCCGTTTTCGACCAAAGTCCGATCTTGCCGGCAACGGGTGGGCGAAGCACCGGATTGTTGGCCGGGAACAAGTCCTGGTTCGGCGGTCCGTTCCTGCCTGCCTGCGGCTCGCTGCCGAGTGTGTATTCCAGGGCCGGAGCGCCGTCGAGCCAGGCCTTGAAACTTGCTCCGTCAACGGTCATCTTCAACTCATGCCAAGCGGTGCGCTCCAGCATGAACGGCTTGGACCGGTCACTGAACCTGATATTCCGTCTTATACCGTTATGAAATTCCCACAGCGCTACGTTGTTTTCCGTGTCGTTGTAGCGGACCGCCAACCAGTCGCCGTTGGGTTTCACATTGAAGAGGATCCCGGAACAACGGTCGGAGTCGCCGGCGACGGTCTTGAACTTCATGCTGATGGCGCCGTTCGAAAAATTGTCGACTGTCTTGAGGATCGCGACCGGATAGTACGCGAACTGCTTCGCGTTGTCCATCAGCTCTTCGTTCGAGGTGCCATACAGTTTGCGCGCCGTCTGGAGTAGGAGCTTGGTGGGATTATCCTTGCTCGCGACCCACGGCCGGCCATCGATCATAATCACTTTGTCGCCGCCGTCCTGCGCGATGACCCATGTCCCGACCATCGGTTCAAACGTGGCCGGCGCCTTGCCGACTTGTTCGCTGGTGAGATCGACTTTGATATCCGCCGCAGCGGCACTCGCGGCCAGAAGAACGGTGGTAAAAAGAACGAGTCCACCTCGAATGATTGCGTTCATTTGAACCTCCTTCGCACTAATATTGCACTGACTACTATTAAACACGGCCAAAGAATATAGAATACGGTGCCGGCGCCCTTGGGCGGCACGGCGAGCGGCTGCCCGCGAAAAATATCCTCCTCAGTCTCCGGGGGCGCCGCGACACCAGCGAGCGAGTAAATCGATTCAAGCACGCCCTCCGCTGTTGTCACGCGGCTCACCGTTTTGCGCCCGCCCAGGTCGTACCAAATCTCGCCGTACCCCTCGCTCGTCTGTTCGAAAAGCCCGATCGACGTGCTGGACACATAATGCACTTGCAGCTTCGGCATAACGCGTCGCAGCTTTGATAGGGCATGCTGTTCGAGATCGACCCGGCGGGGATCCTCGGGCGCAAGATGCGCCTCGATACGCAAGGGCGCATGGATTTGCCTGAGTGCCCGTTCGTCTTCCCGAGAGAACGAGTTGCTTCGAGCTTGAGATGTATCCCAACTGGCGTTGAGGAACGTACACGCGAAGATACTGCCGGCAGCGAGGAAGCCAATGCCGGCCGATTCGTACATCCGGCGGCTCACATTCACGCCCAGCCGCATCCAAATTGCCGCGAGACCGAGACCAGTCAGTGTCAGTGCGAGCGCGATGAGCACGCTGTCGAGTCGTAGGAGTCCATGCTGGAAATCGGCGACCATGGCGGCGGGCGTGTATCCAGCGGCGCGCTCCCACCAGCCACCCTGCACTGCGCCAAAGAAATTAATGACCCACGTACCCACTGTGACGCTGAGCGTCAAAATCGCCGCCGTGGAGGGATGTTCGGTGACCGAGGACATGGCGGCGGCAAGCCCAATCGTCAGTCCCGCATTGAGCACGTGGCCAATTGTCAGCGTGACCAGCTCGGGCGTGTAGACACTGCCGCCGTAGCTTTTCCACAGCAGGATGGCGCTCAGGGGCGGGAGCATGGCCACGAGCCAGCCTGCCAGTAGAACAAGCGCCTTAGCTACAATGCGAGCAAAGGAAGACATGCCCTGCTGGATTTCGAGCTTCAGGGCGCCGCTCTGCCGATCACCGGCCACGAGACGAATCGCCACGAAGGGCAGCAGAAACACGGCCGCCAGTTCGCAGGCGCTGAACGTCGGAGCCCAAACTCCGGTTAGGGGTGATAAAGCCTCGCCTACGCCCGCGGAAGTCCCGTTCAGACCGCTCACCTCCGCATAGGTCCGTACCGAGCTGATAAAGGATACTCCCACGAGCGGTCCGATGCCGAGCAGCAACACCCACCATGCCCTGGACACGATGAGTTCGCGACATTCCTTGTCCACGAGCCACAAGAACGCGGACCTACGTGAGTGCAAGAAAAACCTCTTCAAGATCCCCGTTTACTCTTGACAAATCACGCGTTGCCGCCAGTGCCGCGAGTTCGTGAACCGTGCCTTCGCCACGCACCCGCCCGCTACTAAGCAAAATGAACCGGTCGCAGAAGCGCTCGGCATCGCTGATTTGATGAATCGACAGGAAGAGCGTCCGCCCGCGGGCCGCGTGCAGTTGGAACAGCGCCGCAATGTCGCGCGCCTGACGCAGGTCGAGGCCGTCGAAGGGCTCGTCGATGAGCAGCGCCGGTTGGGAGGTCAGCAGGCCGATGCCAAGCAGGGCGCGCTTTCGCTGGCCCTTCGAGAGCGTGCCGATTGGTTGGTGTAGCAACTGCTGCAGATCGAGTTGGTCTACCACTTCATCCCGAAGAGCCGCGCGGCCTCCGAGGAAGCCGATGGTGAAATCTAGCGCCCATCGCACCGGCTGCGCGGGCCAGGGAGCGATGCCATCGGGAACATAAAATAGCAGCGAAGAGCGCTCGCGCGCCGCGACTGGCCGACCGTCGCTCCGTATCGTGCCACTGTCGGACGGCAATACACCGGCGAGGCACTCGAACAGCGTGGACTTACCTGCGCCGTTAGGACCTATCAGCCCCAACACTTCGCCCGCCCGTACGTGGAAACTAACGTCCGCCAGGGCAGCGATCTGACCGAACCGCTTGGAAAGGCCTTCCACCTCAAATAGCATCGCTATAAGAATATCCGCACCTCTGCTGGCCACGCAAACGCAATATCGGCTCGATAACTGCGTTGCATCGCGCGTCGTCAGTTCGCCCGGATCAGTTCATCGAACGCACAGCTCGCAGTCCGCAGCGGCGGCCCGAAGATAGATGTTAGTTGTCGTCGAACGTAGCTGCGCCCGTTGTTCCCGGCTAGGAAGCCACCCATCGTACCTCCTTCGCCTGTAGCAGCCGTGCGATTTTCGTGAGAAAGTGAGAAGCCGCTTTACTCAGCGCAGTCACGCTCTTGCGCATTCATGGAGAACTGTTACCAGGTGGTTGGCAGTAACTGATTGAAAGGTTGGTAGCGCTTACGGGAATCGAACGTGTATAGTGTCAGTTCAGTACGGTTCAGTTGGGTCTAAGTGTTTTGAGTTGGGGTGCAATCTGTACGCCGAGGAAGTTGTCTGCAGCCTCCGAGGCCAGTTTGCGGATGGCCGACTTGCGGATGATGATTGAGGACGAACCTAATCCGCGCGACTCAAGTGATGCTCGCCAGGCACTGACTGTCGCTTTGCTGAAGCCGGGGCGTGCCTCCTGCCGGTACCACTCCATAAATTCGTCCAGCGCCATATTGTAGACGCGTTTTGTAATCGGCGAGGTGACGCTGTCGAGCACCAGCGCCTTCAGTTTCTCCCATCCCGCGATCTTTTGCACCACAATCAATTGGTGTCCTCTTCCTTTTCGGGTTGCAATCATCGTTGCGAAAGCAGTCAAATGGCTGAAGCATGGAAGCGATCAGCCGCGGGCCGGTGAGCCTGCTCTACTTTACGGTCCAGCGGGACGATTTTGCGAACCTACATCCGCAACCGCCCTACCGGTACTTTCTTGTGACGCAGGTCTTCACCGCCGTCGGCGAATACATTTGCACGCAGTTGCTCGGGATCGATCTGCGAGCTGTAAAGTACTTGGATGCCCAGGGATGCGAGCGTCGGACGGCGGACAAGTTGCCAGGCGCGGATCGAGAACGCATTCAAGCGTGCCTGGATCAATACGCACGCTTTCTAGTGACGAAGGCAACTGATGCTGTGTTAGGGCACCTCGTCGGCAGCGATCAGAAGATCCAGTGAGGTTCCGCACGATTTGCCGTACCATCGACCATTCCTTGTGCGAAGGGGATTTCGCAACGGCCTCAACAAGCCGCAATCAATAAAGGGTTGTTTCCAGCCTTTCCGTGACGCTGCGAATTTTGTCTTCCATCGTCTGCTCGCGGTCGATACGAGTTCCAAATCTCATGCTGGTGGAGATTCGTGGTACTCCGACAGTATGCAAGGCTTCATGGCACTGTTTCACGGCGGCGAAGACTCGGTCCCAATCGCCCTCGATGTTCGTACCGTAGGCGTGAAGGTGTGTCTTGAGCCCTGCCGCCGCGAGGATACGCTCACAAATGGCGACCTCCTTGGAGACCGAGACTCCGACGCCGATCGGAACGATGCACAAATCTGCGATGACTTTCATAGTCCTATTGTGATCGCCACCACTGGCGAGGGACAGGATGATTCGTGATTTCGGCCAGTTGGACTGTTCCAAAAGCGCCGGCCCGGTGAAGAGGATTTAAGTATTGAGATTTCCCAACAGTATTCGGCCTCGGCAGCCACAATCAGCAAAGCTCGTTTATCGGGCCGAATCCGGCCAGGCAGGTTCGGCCATCTGTAAACACGTCGCGACCGGTGCGGATATACTACTCGGGACGACGCTTTCGAGACCGCGGCCGCGTCAAAGTCCGAGATAGCGAGTTCTCGCTCAGGTGAGTTGCTTCCGAATTGCCCGCCAACCCGAAGCTATCGGTTAAGGTCGGCGACCGGAGCCGGCTGGTAGTGGCTCGGTTAAGGTCCGGTCCTTCGTGAAACCGAAAACGGCTGCGGAGCCTCGCCCTTGAGCCAGTTCTCCCACATTCGCGCGAAAGCGGTCTCCTAAAGAACTCCCCCGCAAACCATTCGATTCAGCGGGTTAGGCGGCAGGTTTTTCTTCGATCGGTACGAGTTTGTAGCCGAGTTGCTGCGCCTGCCGTTTGATTTTGGCTTCGAACCGTTTCTCCCGTTGAGCGTCGCGCTCCGCCCAAAGTGTTGCGTCGTATTCGACTTGCTTCTTCACCATCGTGTAGAAGATAATCGCGATCTTGTGCGCGGTTGCCGTGGTGGCTCCCGGCGGTCCCAATTTGCTCTTCATCCGGCGCAGATAGTCGCCCAACGGGCTTCGGTCGTGATGCAGAGAATATGCCGCCATGCGAAATAGCTCCCCCGCCCGATTGTGCACTTTTCGCATCCCCCTCCACGCCACCCGCCCACCGGTAATGTCGTTGTCCGGGCACAATGCCAGCCAGGACACGAAGTGGCCCGCCGTCTTCCATCGCGACATGTCCCTGCCCACTTCGCTGAATAATGTGACGACCATCAGCATAAGCCCGGGAATCTGCGTCAGGTCCACGCCGAACAGTTTGTAAGACTCCGTCCGAAGATCGAAACCTGTGTTCAGGGCGCTTTTCTTCTGGCGTGCGCGATGTTTCTTCTTCTTCCGGTCCGGCGGCAGCGGCTTCTCTTGCGGATCCACGCGCGGCTGAAACGCAACCAACATCTTCTCGATCTCAGCATCGCAAGCGGTGATTTGCTCCTGATAATGTCGATACATTTGCCGCGACTGCTTCAGCGTGAACAAGTGCTCCGGCCGCCAGTTGCCTTTCAACGATTTGACGATCGTCTCTTCACTGGCTTTAATACGCGAGTCGCGGAGTTTCGCCAACTCCAGCGGGTCTCGTTGCCCGTCCCCAATGGCATCCACGATGGCCAGACCGGTCACTCCCGTAATATCGTCGATCACGTGATGGATCTGCACATTCATCTGCGTCAGGGCTTTATGGATATGCTGGATGTGTTGGTTGGTCATCTGCACCAGATCGTTGCGGTGCCGCATCAACGACCGCACCGCGCAAACATCCCCGTCTGGCCGGAATGCCGCCCGCAGCAATCCCACCGAATGCAGAAATTGCAGCCACTGGCATTCGTGCCAGTCGGTGCGCCGCCCGGGCACATTTTTCATGCCATGCGCATCCACCAAACACGGCCTTATCCCATGTTTCTCCAACACATCGTAGAGCGGAATCCAGTACACCCCGGTGGATTCCATGGCCACCGTGCTCACCCCACAACTCACCAACCATTGCGCCATTCTTTCCAAATCTTCGGTGAAGGTTGACAATACCTGCACCGGATCTTCAGCTCGATCCGGTGTCACGGCTACAAAGATTTCCCTCCCACCGATATCAATTCCCGCTGCGTTGGGTTCTAGTATGGGTCGATCTTCCAGGCACATCCCTTTCCGTTTTCCACCCCTCTTACCTTGGCCCGCAGCGGGCTTCTCCTGGCCGGGTTTCGGCGAATGCTTCTTCGGTTGGGACATGCCGGTTATCCTTTCGGCTAAGGTAGAGGCCAAGTCGTGCAATCGAAGTAATCTCCTAATTGGAATCAGCCCAGGTGCTGCCTCAGGCTGTAACCACTGGATGGTGCACGGAACTTGGGACCACGCTTGTGTTCGGTTTTGACAGCACCATTGAGGGATCGGCCTACTTCCGCTACCTGAGCGCTTATCAGTCTGCCACGGGTTCCCCACATGAACCAAGTTCCTCTCCCGGATGGACCCGCGCTACGCGGGCGCTTAGCTTGTGGGGGGAGCCGGCGGCATCGATGCGTGCCAGCGTTTTTTGCTGGCGGGCTGCGTGCTTCCGGCGAAAGCATCGGGAGCTGATTCTCAACTACTTCCGTGCTCAAAAGCTGATTTCCAGTGGGGTCGTTGAAGGCCTGAACAACAAGGCTAAAGTCACCATGAGAAAATCCTACGGCTTTCGCTCCTACCGGGCACTCGAACTGGCCCTCTATCACTTACTTGGCAACCTGCCTGAGCCGGAAGCAACCCACGATTTCTTCTGACGAGGCTTTTTTATAAGGGCGCCAAAATCAGGTTGGAAAGCTTGGAGTTGAAAGACGAATCCACTGTCCCTGTTGGTAAATCTTTGTTCGGATCGGACGGTTCGATGAAGTGATCACTTGCGGACGTCGCGCTCACCGTATCGCTTGGGATGAATCACGATCCGCACACGCCTAGACTCGGAACCCGGTCGTTCAAACACCAGCTCGTACTCGCCCAAGAATCCCGGTCCAGCTTGCCAGTAGAGCACCCCGCCTCGCAGGGTCGAACCAATGGGTAGAGATCGACGTTCACCAGCCACGAGTAGATGACCTTCGCGGGCGCCGATGCGAAGCTCAACTGTGTCCAGTTCTTCCATGTCGACAACGTACGCGCCGTCCGATGCCCGAGGGAGCGTTTCAAGTTGCCGGAAGTCAATACGGGCTGTTACTGAATCATTCGTGGGCACGACAACCGGTTCACCAATGACGGCTTGTGCGGCTACTGCGCCAGTGTTCTGCACTGTGAAGTACCTGCTTCCGATTCCATCTCCACGGTTCGCATTGTCGAATACATTCCAACTGATGGTGTGGACGCCATTGGCGAGCGTGGTGGTGTCGATGAAGAAAAAGCCGATTGCGCCGTTGCTGTTCGCCAGGCCCGGAAACAGATTCGCAATATCGCTGCGGAATTGATTGTAGGTCGGATGCCCAACCGCCACGCCATCCAAAATAACAGTGATGGTCGAACCGTCGATCGGGATGCCATAAGGATTCTGCGTCAGCGCCCAGCCGAAATTCACATACGCGTTCCCTGATACCGTGCCTCCTTGAGCGGGCGTATCGATGGTCCCGAAAGGTTTCGAGGCATGCACGTTGTCCACCGTGATCGAGTGAGCGCCCAGATCCAAGTTCTGACCGCTCGCATTGGTTATGATGGCATGCAGCTTGTAAGTCCCGTTGCCCGAAGCGCCCGATCCGCTCGCGTTGGGCAGAAAGTTGGTAAGCAGCATGTACCCCCAGCCACCGCGATAGTTGAACGGGGAATTCGGATAGGTGGCCTGGACATCCGGGCGCGCGCCAGCTACAAACACTGCATCGCCGATGAACACCAACCCATTGGGCTGGGCTGTCTCACCCACCACCGGTTCGCGCCAGATGGCGACGTTGGTTGCTTCAATGTTGTCGAGCGCCCAGCCAGTAACTGGGATGGCCCCGGCGATGCCATTGGTGTTGTTCACGGGCGTATCAAAACTGCCATAGGGAAGGCCCGGCGCCACGGTCGAGACGTTCACTGCGATTGCTTGCGGTGAGTTCGCCGCCCCCGGGGCACTGACGGTAACAACACCGCTCGATCCTGCCGTAGCGCTGATCTGCAGCGTCCCATTACCTGTCCCCGACGTTGGCGTAACCATGATATTGGGCCGACTGGAAGATGCGGTCCACGCCACTCCAAACCCATTCGTGAAGTTCACTGCAATTGTCTGAGTGCTTGTCGCCAGGGAACCGCTGACGCCAAAATTGAGCGATGCCTGGCTGAGAGACAACGTCGGTTGATTGGCGCTGATGATTGTGGAGTCGCTCGCGCTGGCGGTTGCTGATCCACCGCCCGAAACACTTACCTGATTCACTTGTGGAGAAGTCGCGGTCGCTGTCACGTCGACCGTCACAGTGATCGCTGGATAGCTCGCGCTAGCGGCTAGAGCGTCGCTCCGAGTGCATGTCGTCGAGGCGCAGGTCCAACCGGAACCGGTCATCGAAACCAGCGTCAGTCCGGACGGCAAAGTCTCTGTCACCGTCACCGTTCCACTTGTCGGCCCTACATTCGCCGCATTCGACACGGTCACGCTATAGGCCGCATTCTGCTGTCCTTGGGTGAAATTGCCGGAGTGAGTCTTACGAATCGACAGAGACGGGGGAGCCACAGTAGCAGTTATGGTCGTCGGGTCGCTCGCGCTTGCGGTTGCAGATCCTCCTCCCGATACGCTTACCTGATTCACCTGTGGAGAGGTCGCCGTCGCCGACACATTGACCGTCACAGTGATCGCTGGATAACTCGTGCCAGCGGCCAGAGCATCGCTCCGGGTGCATGTGACCGAAGAACAAGCCCAGCCCGAACCAGCCATCGAAACTAGCGTCAGCCCGGACGGCATCGTCTCTGTCAACGTCACCGTTCCAGTTGTCGGCCCGGCGTTTGCGGCGTTCGACACCGTTACGCTGTAGAGCGCGTTCTGTTGTCCTTGGGTGAAATTGCCGGAGTGAGCCTTGTGAATCGAGAGGGACGGGGGAGCCACAGTTATGATCGTCGAGTCGCTCGCGCTGGCGGTTGCTGATCCACCGCCCGAAACACTTACCTGATTCACTTGTGGAGAAGTCGCGGTCGCCGTCACGTTGACCGTCACAGTGATCGCTGGATAGCCCGTACGAGTGGCCAAAGCGTCGCTCCTGGTGCATGTGATCGAGACACAAGCCCAGCCCGAACCAGCCATCGACACCAGCGTCAGCCCAGACGGCAGCGTCTCGGTCACCGTCACGGTTCCGCTGGTCGGTGCGGCGTTCGCGGCATTCGACACCGTCACAACATAGTTGGCACCCTGCTGGCCTTGACTGAAATTTCCGGTATGGCTCTTGGTTATGGAGAGACTTGGAACAGTAGTCAGGGTGAGCGGACCGGAATCGGCTACGCGCGTATTATTCGATTTGTCCTGCTCTACGACCTGGTTAGTCGGGTCGGCGATCGCGCCAAGAAACCAAATGCCGGGCGTAAGGCTCGCTGGCACTGCGACCGGTAATGAGCATGGGGTCGGGACGCCGACGGCGAGTCCCGCGAATGAGCAACCCGAGCCCGTGTCGATAGCGCTGGTCGAAATCGCCGGACTCGCGGAAAAGTAGAACTCGACCCTAAATGCCGGAGCGGCGATGCTACCCTGATTGTTCACCACAACGGTTGCAGTGATCTGCCCTCCGATCACCGCAGTGGTTGGCCCTGTGAGCGAGGTAATCACCAAATCAGGCGCGATCGACGGGTCCTGTGTAAGGGTGAAGATCTGGCCGCCTACAAAGACTGTGGCACTGCGTTGCTGCGTCGTATTGTTCGTGGCTAGCGAGAGGTTAGTGTTTCCCGAGCCGGTACCGGTAGACGGGTTGATCGAGATCCAGGTGGCGCTGGTCCACACCGTCCAAGGGCAGCCGCTCTGCGTTCCGATTGATAGCGAAAAAGGTGAAACGTGACTCGATACCGTCGTTGCACCCGGCAACGTGTAGGTGCACTGACTCGTGTGCCAGGATGTAGCCAGAGACTCTGCGTCCACCGAGCCCAGGCCCGTGACCAGGTCATACCCGAGCCCGGCGGTATAGCCAAACGAGCCGGTTGTGCAGTCCGTCGTCCCAACCGTGCAAGGAACAATGTTATTGCCAGTGGTGACGTCGTGAAAAATATTCGCAACATTTTGCGCGAGCTGATAGAGTGTCGGGTTTATGTTTCCAAGGGCCGGCGTGGTTTGGAATGCATGATCCAGTTGGTACTTCTGAAGCACGGCAAGAATGCCCGCGAAAACCGGCGTCGACGCAGAGGTTCCTCCAACCACGCTGTTCGCTGCGACTACGGTAGACGGGTTGCCCGAGGCGCAACTGCCGTTATTGCAGAAGATGTAACCGTCATGGTCCGCCGATGCTGTCAGCGCCAGATCTGGGACGTCGCGCACGCTGTCATTCGGAACTCCTGGGCCGGTTTGCCAGACTGGTTTCGGGAAATAGATGCTCATACCACCGCCCGAGGCAGCGAGGGTTGCATTGATGCTCGTATCGTTCCAGGCTTGCTCTGGAATATAGGATAGTGCGGAACCGAAGTTTGTAGCATTGGCGCTGTTCCAGAAGGTTCCGCTGCCCTCGTTGAACTCTGTGCCACCCACGCCAGTGACCTCCGGAATGCTGGCGGGGAGGTTTACAGCGAAACCTTGCGTGGCGACGGTGTCGGTTTGAGAATTGCACCCGGCTGCTCCCGCATCTCCGGAGGCTGCCACCCAAGTGATGCCTTGCGCGTTGGCCTGCTGTGCAACGAGTTGCTGTGACTGGGCGCCTGAACGAGTAGTTCCCGGTTCGCAACCACCGAAACTGTAACTGATTATCGGGGCCAGGTTTTGATTCACGGTATGCGTGACGGCATTGAACACGTTCACCGAGTAAACATAGATCAGGTTTGCGTTGCGAGCGACCGCGCCGGCCCATTCCAGGTCCAGGTCCGCTTCTTGCATATCCGAAGTCATCCCCGGATCCCGGCCGACCAGGACCGTCGTAGGAAGATTGGTTGACAGGCCGAACATCGTCCGAAAGGCACTGATATCCGACATTAGAATGTCCGACTGACCCATAATGGCGATGGTCTGCCCATCTCCGAAATTTCCAGCATTGTACAGGGGCGTAACGTCGTAAATAGTGGAAATATCGTCGGGTGCCAGATAGTGACTCTGTCCAAAGGTGAACTCCGGATGCGCGCGTTGCGATCTCAGTAGACGCGTTAGCGGCTTGGGATAAAAATCATCCAGCCCTAAGATACCGATGACCGCGGGGGCGAGCGCTCTGGGAACAGATGGCTCATTCGAGTTTGCGAAATGCATCTGGCCGGCGACGTTATAGCGATGAATCTCGGCACCAAGAGCGGCCCGCACCTCGGCAACGACCCCGCTGAATGCAATCCAATTCCGGCCGCGAGCGACCTCCTCAACTGTTAAACCTTGCGACTGCAGCCAGAAAACGATCTTGTCGATATCGGCAGGGCTAAGGCCAAAGCGATCCGCATACTGTTCTGGAGTGAGCCAGTTGTGGTAATTCGGAGAAGCGGGGTCTTGTTGGTCCCGGAGCAGGATCTCGAGCGCCGCCTGCTGTTCCGTGGCCGGCTTCAGCATTAGCGTCATCCGATCGAGTCTTAGAGAAAGATCGGCGGGCCCTTGGTCAAACTGTGCCTGCGCCTTTGGATTGATGTTGCCTCTTATAGTAATTACGTCCCGCGGGTCCAGGTTTTCGGGAATGCGATCCTGCTGGCCGAGCAATAGGCATGGCGAAAGCGTTAATACGATTGCGAAAAGAAAGGCTCGTAGAGTCAACGACATAATCGAAAGGCTTTTGCTGAGCCTGACTTAGTTCGAGGAACGAGAAAAAAGCTCGCTGAAGCTCATGATACGCGAGAACCGAAGCTCAGATCAGAACAGGCGCGGTTGACGTTCTTCGGCGGGCCAAGTTTCAACGGATTCTCGCGTATTCGGCTTGGGCTTGCTTAAGGACTGGAATGTCCCGATCGGCCTCTTTCCATAGGGTGAGGAAATCCTCGTAGGCCGTCTTTGCCTTGGTCTTGTCTCCCGACATAGCGAGCGCTCTGCCGAGTTGCAGGTGCGCCACTGCTCCTACGGGATCACTGAAAACGAGGCCGCGATGATCGAGAATTTTCTGGAATTCCGCGGCGGCTTCGATGCCCTGGTTTGCGGCCAGATATCCCTCGCCGCGCACGTAGGCCGGATACATGAATCCGAAGAATCCAAACCAGCTTCCCGGTACCGCCAAATCGTAGGGAACGGCGGTTTGTAGCAGCTCGATAGCCTTTCGAGGCTCGCCCTTGTTTAGCGCCAAGACCGCGCGGAGCGTCGGCACGTAAGTAAATCGCACGGCCGTATCCTCCGGGAAGCGCTTCTCCAGATCTGCCGCGAGCGTTTCAGACCGGGAAGAATCGCCCGAAAGGGCCAAAGCAAAGGCAGCCCCATACTCCACGTCGCGGCTCTTCGAAAGATCGAGGGCCGCCAACGCGTTCCGGCGTGCCTCGTGCGAATTACCGAAAAAGGCTTCCCTGGCTCCTGCTCCCGCCTCGTAAATAGCCGTCTTTTCGGTGTGGCCCGCCTGGTGGGCAAGGTCCATTGCACGCCTTGATATGATCCTTGCCTCGTTTAAGTGACCGGAATAGGCCAAGACAAACGCCTCTTCGTCCAAAATCCAGTCTTCCACTCCGGGTTTCCCGTGTGCCAGGCCCGCTGCTCGTTCCATTCCGGCGTTGTCACCTTTCAAAAAGGCGATGTAATATCGCAGGATGAAAAGGTCCTCCGTCTCCAGTTTGCGGTCCAAGGCTTGCTGCAGGGCGTTCCCGGCTTCCTGTAGGCGATCAAGATAAAGGCTGCTCCAGATTTGATTGACATACCCCGGGGTGAAGTCCGGATCGAGCCCGATCGCTATTTTGCCTTCTTCGATCGATTTCTCATACTTGCCGAGTTCCTGGTAAACAAGCGACGACAACAATCCGTGGGGCTGTTTATCACGAGGATAAGTATGCGCCCACAACTCACAGGTCTGTTGCGCCTTTTCCAGGTTTCCCGTCACTTGCAGATCGTAGTTAGCCGTGATAAAGAACCTCTCCCGGTCACCGGCGCGATCCCGCAACTGATATGCCTTGCTGATGCTCTCCGTGGCCAGAGCAAACTCTCCAATATTGCCGTAAAAGATCCCCAGGTGCGCATATGCCTTCGCGAATTTGGGGTCGATTTCAACGGCGCGCTTGAGAAGGGGCACGGCGGAGTTGGAACCAGTTGAATAGGCAACTTTCAAAGCTAGGCTGTAGGCTTTCAGGGCTTCGAGTGACGGCGTGGTGACCTCTTCGAGCGGAGTCGAATGCTTTTCCACCGTGGCGAGCGATTCGCCGACTCGCGTTCTGAATTTACTGGCAATTTGACTCAGTGCGTTCAGAACGTCTTCTTTTCGACCCGCTTGCGCCTGCTCCTCATCCAGGACGTCTCCCGTGCGACAGTTCTTTGCGCTCAACCCCAATACGTACTGGCTTCCGAGCGGTGCAATCGAGCCTCCCAGGACGGCGGCGCTTGCGGTTCGCTCGCAGATCTCTCGAGCAACGTCTGGGGTAAGCGGTGCGTCCGCCCGGCGACCCATCAGCGGGAGTGTCTGCCGGATACGTTGGTCGGAGACAAGGCTAAGGAAAGGTGACTGCTCCAGCTGTACCGCTAACCCTTGACGGAGCGATTCATCAAAGACCTGGTCACCCGTGGTGTTTGTGAAATCGCCCAGGACAATCGTATCCTTGTCAGTCAGTTTTGGCGTGCGGTGAAAATAGAAGTAACCTGCGGCGAAGAGCGCCAGCAGCACCGCGGCGACCGGCGCAATCACCTTCGCGGGAATGGCATAGGCGGTCCGCCATGAGATGGGCGCGCGCGCGGACGCCTCCGGGCGGTAAGAGCTGTGGACAAATCGTGCACCATCTCCACGGCCGACTGATACCGCTTGGCCGGCTCCTTTTCCAGCGCACGCGAAACGATGCGATCGATTTCCGGCGCCAGGTCCGGCCGAAGCTCGCGTAACCGAGGCGGGGAGTCGTGCACGATGGCGTGCATGACCTGAAGGTGCCCATCTCCGGTAAATGGCGGCCGGCCCGCCAGCATCTCATAAAGAACCGCTCCCAGGCTCCACAGATCGGTACGGCTATCGAGCGCCTTGCCGGATGCCTGCTCGGGAGACATGTACAGCGGAGTCCCTTTTGTGGATGCCATCCACGCTGGCCGTGGCGTCGCTGGATTTGGCCAGACCGAAGTCAATGATCCGTGCCACGCCGTCCTTAGCGACGATGACGTTGCCGGGCTTGATGTCGCGATGAAGAATGCCGCGTTCGTGGGCCTTGGCCAGCCCCGATGCAATCTGTCGGGCTATGTGCAATGCTTGGGCAGCCGGCAGCCCTGCGCCGTTCTTTTCCTCCCCGATCCGGGCGCGTAAGGTCACGCCCTCGTGGAACGCCATGGCGATGAACAGGTCGCCACCCGGGGCCTCGTCGATATCGTGGATCACTACGATGTTGGGATGATCCAAGGTCGACGCGGCGTGGGCCTCTTCTTTCAGTCGCCGCTTCAGCTCAGCGTTATGCCGCAGATGCGGCGGCAGGAATTTCAGGGCTACCAGCCGATTCAGCTTCGTGTCGAACGCCTTGTACACCACTCCCATGCCGCCTGCGCCAAGCATTTCGAGAACCTTATAGTGGGAAATCGTCTGGCCGGCCAACTGCGTTACCGTGGATTCCTCCGACTCCAGCAACTCCGCCGCCGGGCTGTCCAGGAAGCTTCCTGCGCGCTGATCGGAGGCCAGCAGCGACCGGACTTCCCGCTCCAGCGCCTCATCGCCCTCGCACGCCTGCCGTAGAAACCCTTCGCGCTCGGCAGGCGGACGCTCCAAGGCGGCGTGCAGCAGGTTATCGATTCGTTTCCAGCGTTCCGAGTCCATCAGTGCTCCCGCCCGCCGACTCGCGCCCACCGGTGATTTCGCGATACAGCCAAGCCTTGGCGGTACGCAAATCCCGCCTCACCGTTACGGACGAGATTTTGAGTACCTCGGCCGTTTCTTCCAGGCTGAGTCCGCCAAAGAAGCGCATTTCCACTACCTGAACTTTGCGTGGATCGAACCGCGCCAGCGCGTTCATGGCGTCATCCAGCGCCACTAGGTCCGCGGGCCGATTGCCGCCCACCGTGGCCGCCTCTTCCAGAGAGACATGCAGCACGCCGCCCCCGCGTTTCAGGTTGCGCCGACGCGCACGTTCCACCAGAATGCGCCGCATCAACTGGGCCGAAACCGCGAAAAAATGGGCTCGATCCTGCCACTGCATGCGCTTATAATCCACCAGGCGCATGTAGGCTTCATTCACCAAAGCCGTGGTCTGCAGGCTATGGCCGGGGCGCTCCCGTCGCATGTAGTGCTTCGCCAGGCGGTGGAGCTCCTCGTAAACTAAGGGGGTCATCCTTTCGAGCGCGTTCCGGTCTCCGTCGCTCCAGGCGCGGAGAAGCGTGCTGACATCGACCGCCGGCTCACCGCGCTTTGCCGCCCTCTGCATTGCGTATGAATTATACCCCCACACCCTCGGCCTCAAATTAAGATCGCTTGCGTGATCACTTCCTCGCGCATCCTGCGCCTACTTGAATTGGAGGGACATATGAAAACGATCTTGACTTCGATGGTCGCGAGCAGCTTGCTCGCAGCTTTTGCAATAGCACAGCCGGCGCCACGCTATACCATCACCGACCTTGGCACATTGGGCGGGACGTACAGCTATGCTTATGGCATTAACAATGCGGGCATCGTGGCTGGCGGGGCCGCGACCTCGACCCAGACCGGCGGCGTGAACCAAACCGCCTTCCTTTGGTATGGCGGCCACTTGATCGACCTCGGTACACTGGACGGGTCAAAAAAATGCCCCACCTGCAACAGCGAGGCGGGCGGTCCGAACGCCGGTGGCGAGTCGGCGCTGGTTTCCGAAACCTCCGAGACAGATCCGAATGGTGAGGACTTTTGCGCTTTCGGCACTCACCGTCAATGCCTCGGGGCCATCTGGAGAAATGGGACCATGACAGCGCTTCCGCCACTGAAGGGAGGCCACAACAGTCAAGCTTATTGGATCGACAATCGGGGCCAGGTAGCCGGGCTTGCGGAGAATGGCATTTCCGATCCAACCTGCGCAAGCGCAACGCCTTCTCAAGTTCTCCGTTTTGAAGCCGTGATATGGGGGCCAAACGGCGCGATCCGGGAACTCCCGCCGCTCCCCGGCGACAGCGTCGGATTCGCCTTCGGGATCAACGACCAAGGCCAGGCCGTCGGCGTGTCGGGTTTGTGTTCGAACACCTCTGCGCCCCCTGTGAGCCCGTTTAGTCTCGAGCCGCACGCCGTTCTCTGGGAAAAAGACGGCTCGCCCATAAACCTCGGCAGCCTGGGAGGCACGTTCAACGTTCCTGCCAGCATCAATGACCGAGGTGAAGTGGCCGGGGCGTCGCGATCATCTAAGGACGGTAACATTCACGCTTTCCTGTGGACCAGAGAGACAGGTATGCAAGACCTCGGCATTTTTCCCGGGACCGTCGTGACCGCGGCAGGCTGCTGCAACACCATTAATAACAGAGGCGAGGTGGCTCTCCTTTCGGCAGATGCGATGGGCAACATGCGCGCCCTCCTCTGGAAGAATGGCGTGATGTACGACCTCAACGCTCTCATCCCGGCCGGCTCGCCCTGGTATCTGCAGGCTACTAGTTCGATCAATGATGCCGGAGAAATCGCGGGCCAGGGCTTGATAAACGGCGAGGTTCACGCATTCCTGGCCACCCCCAGGTGACAAGCTCCTGCAATGCCGGCTGGGAATTCGTGTACGCTAGACGCAATGCTACCGGCCATGCGCTACACTCTGATTCTTACGCTGAGCGCCATGGCGCTTGCGCCGGAAACCAACAATGAAAGTGAATTCTTCTACGCCGCCATTCGCGCGAACGATCTGACGCGGCTCGAAGCGCTGCTCAAACGCGGCGCCAACATCAATGCCAAAGACGGCCGTGGCCTGACTCCCTTGATGTACTGCGCCGTAGCCGGATCGGCGCAGGCGATGAAGCTCCTGATCGACAAAGGGGCGGATGTGAATTCCAGGAGCGCCTTCGGTTCCACAGCGCTGATGTGGTCTGTTACCGATCGCGAGAAAGTCCGCCTGCTGGTAGAGCACGGAGCGGACGTGAACGCAGCCTCGAAGAAGAAGCATACCGCGCTTCTGCTGGCCGTCATGAGCGATCAATCCGCCGAAATAGCCCGCTTTCTGATCGCGAAAGGAGCGAATATTAACGCCGTTGATGACGGGAAGATCACGGCCCTGAACGCGGCGACCTATGGCAACGATACAGAAACGATCCGGATCCTGATTGAGGCCGGCCAGGACGTCAATGCCGCCGACGTGGTCGGACTCACGCCTCTGATGAATGCAGCCGTCTATGGCAACACGTCGGCTGTCCGGCTGCTGCTCTCGAAGGGGGCGAAGGTTAATGCCGTATCCGCGCGTTATCTCGGCGAAAACGTAAAAAACGGCGTAGTTCAGACTGGCCTGCTGACGCCGTTGCTTTCGGCCCTAATGGCGCCCGTTGCTCCCGCACCAGAGTTCGTGAAGACGCTACTCGATGCAGGCGCGGACGTCAACGTCAAGGATGTTCGCGGGATGACGCCCTTGATGGTGGCCGTTGAAACCGACCGGCAGAATCCCGAAACAGTCCGCTTGCTGTTGGACCGGCATGCCGCTGTTTCGCCCAAGAGCCTGACGGGAGAAACCGCGCTCGATTGGGCTCGCAAGTTTGGATCGGCGCCCATACTAGATCTGTTGAAGCAAGCCGGTGGACCCGCGACGCCGGCCGGTTCCACGCCTATGCCTCCATCCGTACCGGTTGATTTGAAGGATGCCGCGGAGCGCGGACTGGCACTGATGGAGAAAACCAGTCACGGCTTTTTCGTCAATGGCGCCTGTATATCCTGTCATCACCAGATTATTACCGACATCGTGGCCAACGTAGCTCGGAGCCGCGGAATGCGCGTGGATATGGCGGCGCAAGAGGAGCGTCGCAAAATGATTACTTCGTTCTACGGGCCGTCCGGACCTATGCTGCTGGAACGTGTTGACGGAGGCGGCTCACCCCTCGTCCAGCTCTATACCCTGGCGGCGCTCGCAGCCTCAGGCTACCATCCGGACCGGATGACGGATGCGATGATCGCCAATGTCATCGCCCAGCAGCTCCGCGACGGCCGCTGGCAATATGTGCAAATGGGTTCCCGGCCGCCGATCGAGGATGGTGATTTCGCCAGCGCCGCGCTCGGCATACGGGCACTAAAGGTCTACGGTCCGCCCGGACGCACCGAAATAGCGGAGCGCATTCAACGAGCCCGGAACTGGCTGCTTCGAGCCGTACCCTTGACCGCCGATGATCGCAACATGCAGTTGCTCGGCTTGCATTGGGCCGGTGCGGATGAGCAAGTACTCCAGAAGCTGACACGAGATATTTTGGACCGGCAGCGCGAGGATGGCGGTTGGGCCCAGCGGTCTGAACTCGAAAGCGATGCTTACGGCACAGGTCAGACTCTTTTCGCGCTCGCCGAAGCGGCCGGTGCCTCACCAAAAGACGCAGCGTACCAGAAGGGTGTGAAATACCTGCTCTCCACTCAGCACGCCGATGGATCCTGGTTCGTGCGCAGCCGAGCCGCCAAGATCCAGCCGTATTTCGAGAGCGGTTTCCCCTACGGTCCCGACCAATGGATTTCGGCCATGGCGACCGGCTGGGCGGCGGCGGCCCTGGCGTCAGGCCTCTAAAAAGTCTCGTGGGCAGGTCCCCGACCTGCCAAGATGTCCCCCTCCCCCAGATAAAAAGAGCCGGGCGCTGGTCAGGCGGCCCGGCTGAGGAGCACCCACAGGCGGCTCGGAGGTTACCGCCCGGGGTAGTGGAGGAGCCATCAGGCTAGCAGACCACCATGCCCAAGGCAGGCGATCTCCCAACCAGAAACACGATATCGAGCCAACATCGGGGGAAGCACCCAATCTACCACATTGGGCTTGGCCGAACGAAAGCAGCCTGGCGCTGACAAGATGGGAATTTCGTCCTTATAACCCAGCAGCAAAAGATTGCCGGGCTCTACCGGCGCCAGGAAACGTTCGAAGTGGCAACCGGCGTGTAACATTGCCCGCCCTACCACGTCGTCGGGCCCTGCCGGGGCGGTGGTGGATGCAATCAGAACAGCGGTGGGTTTGGCGCGTAGCAAATGCTGCAGGGATTTCGCGACCGTGCCCTCATCCTCCATCGAGGCGAGCACGAATGCTGTGCTGGTCCCCAATCGCTCCAATCGCTGTCGCATAATGCTTTCGAACAACAGGCGGGCTCGTTCTCCACTAGCCGGGTCCGTGTACAATACACCGAGCGCCGGCGAGCGAATGGGCCGAGCTTGCAGAATTGGCCCTCTTTCTTTAATGATCGAAATAACAGCTTCCAGTTGCGAACTGGCAACGGCAAAAGGTGTGCTTTTGACAGTAGCCACGCGCTGGCCGGCTTTGGCGTAAGCGAAATTCAGCATGGTGGCGATCACAACGCTGGCCGTGCAGTTGATCTGTTTGAGCAACTCGTCGTCGACCAGCAGGCAACACGGCTCGGTAGTAAATAAATTGGCTCTCCCTCCCGCAGCGAGACGAATTTCGAGCGATCCACAACCGATTTCGCTCGCGACCTGCATGACAGCCTCGTCCTCGCCGACTTCACCTTCTTCCAACTCCGTGACCCACACTTCGCTCATGCCTTCGGTCGCCAGCATGCGCGCATCTTCTTCACTGATCACGTGGCCCTTCGCCAACAATTTTTTTCCGCCCGCGCGAAAAACTGTGCAGCAGAGGACTCTCCCAGTCGCTTCCTTCACATCTATGGTTTGAGCTCGCATACTTTCCCACTATTCCCGTCCCTGGGAATTTTACTAGCTTGCAAAATTATACTCCTTACAAGTGTAAAACCAAGCAAAAATTCTCAAGTATGAGACGAATTAATTTTCCGGAAGCAAAACAAGCTACCTGGCTTGCTTTAATTGCGGGAGTTGCACTATGACAGATTCGGGTTCGGTACCAGTCCCGAGTACTGGGTGTGGGCGCAACGCTTTCACCATCGCGATTTCATCGCAGCATTGGAATTTCGGGCAGCGAAGGCAATCTTTCCAGACCTTTAGCGGTAATTCGCCCCGCTCGACTTCCCGAAAACCGATCTTCCGAAAAAAATCCGGCACGTACGTGAACGCAAAGATCGCGTGTAGTTGATTTTCTACAGCCTCTCTCTCGAGTGCTTCTACAATGCGTCTTCCAACGCCTCGAGTTTTCAAAAGTGGATCCACCGCCAGTGATCGCACTTCGCCCGAGGTGGGCGTGTAAAAATGCAGTGCTCCACATCCCACCAAGCGCTCGCCCATAAATGCAATCGAGAAATCGCGAATATTTTCTGACATTTCAAATTCGGTTCGCGGCAGCATAATTCCATTCGCGGCGTAATCGTTTATTAGATTTAGCAACGCGTGGATATCGCTCATAGTGGCCTTGCGGAGGGTTAGATCACTCGATTCACCTTGTGCCGGCGATTCCGTCAAACTGAGACTAGCCATTGCTGGGAACTCCTATTTCCGCGCAGGAGCCTGGTTCCAATCTGGTGGCCGGACAGCAGTCTGTGAAGTATGCCGGCCATGCCACCGGGCGCGATTACAACTTCACCTACCCCCGACTGCAACGCTTCCATAGCTGCTTCCAGCTTGGCCTGCATCCCGGCGCTGGCGATTCCCTGCTCGATTAGGTTTTTACATTTGTCAATTGTAATTGTGGGATAAATCACTTTCTCCTTACCCCAGACTCCATCGACATCCGTCAAAAAGAAAAGCTTTTCAGCTTGCATTGCCGAAGCAACCGACGCGGCCATCTGATCCGCGTTGACATTGTAGAACTGCCCGTGACGATCACCTGCCAGGCAAGCGACCACCGGAAGGTACGAGTTTTCCAGCAGCAAATTGAGCAAGCGCGCATCGGATCGCACAGGTTTTCCGACCGAGCCCAACTCCGCATTCATTTGCCGCGCTTCTGTCAACAGCGCATCCATCCCAGTGAGCCCGACCGCTTGCACGCCCTTCGAAATGAAAGCGGCCACTAATTCCTGGTTCACCGAGCCTGCGAATATTTTGAGAACTGCGTCGAGCACGTCCGGCGTGGTCACGCGCAAGCCATTGACGAAGCGGCTCTCGATGCCCCGCTCCTCGAGGAAGCGCGTCATCTGCTTGCCACCCCCGTGGACCACGACAGCTTTGAGACCGGCTTCGGCCGCTTGACCAATTTCCGCTGCCAGGCGTTGGCGCGACGCCGGCGAATCGAGGAGCGTGCCGCCGATTTTGATCAAGGCCTTCATATATTCCCCGGTCCCAGCCCCTCAGTCTCAGGAAGGCCTAACGCCAGATTCATGTTCTGCACTGCCTGCCCGGCAGCGCCTTTCACCAGATTGTCGATCGCGCTGACAACCACCGCGCGCCCCGTCGCCGGATCCAGCTTGACGCCAATGTCACAGAAGTTGGTGTGAGCGACGCCACGGATGTCCGGCATAACCCCAAGGGAGTAGACGCGGACGAACGGTTCGTTTGCGTAGCGGTCCCGATAAATGTCGAGTAGTGCTTCGGCGCTCGTAAGATTCCGCGCGCGGAAGTAAATGGTCTCCAGTATGCCGCGGTCGATGGGAATGAGTTGAGCGGTGAAGCTCAGTTCCGCCTCCTCGATCCCCGACACCATGAGGATTTCCGGCACATGCCGGTGATCCAGCACTGAATAGGTCGAAAAATTGTCCGTTACTTCGCAAAAACTGGTCTTTAGGCTTAGCTTGCGGCCCGCGCCACTGACTCCCGACTTGCCGTCGCAAACGATCCCGGCGGCGCGGTCGATCACGCCGCTCGCGATCAGCGGCTGGATGGCTAGGTTGGCCGCGGTCGGATAGCATCCGGGATTCGAGATCAGCCGTGCCTGGGCAATACGGTCCCGACAGAACTCCGGCAATCCATACACGGCGTCGGCGAGCAGGTCGGGCGTGGTGTGCTTTTCTTTATACCAACGCGCATACGCGCCGGCATCGCGCAGCCGGAAAGCTCCGCTCAGGTCGATTACCTTGGCGCCCGCGTCCAGCATTTGCGGCGCAAGTTCCATCGATACGTCGGCCGGCGTAGCGAGAAACACCAGCGCGAGATGTTCGGTCTTGACCGCTTCCGGAGTGCATGGTCGAGACGCGGGCTGCTTGACGCCGATCGGCTGAGGGCGGTGCTCGGAGTCGTGGCGGTGTTCGAGCAGGACTGGCTCGACGCGCGGATGGCGGGTGAGGAGGCGGACCAACTCGGCGCCGCTATAGCCTCGGAAGCCGACGATGCCTGCCTTATAATTATTCACTCTCGTGAATAATTATAACATGAGGCGGTGGTGGTAGGTAGTGGCTCAAGGTTTTGTTGGTTAAATATGGAACAGACCGCCCTGGAGCTACACAGTCGCTCTACGCCTCCACCGGCTCCGACGCCTCAATTACGGCATCCACCTCTTGGCGGACCCGATCTTTTCCCCAGCCGCGTTTACATCCCAGCGCTTCCCCGTATGGCATCAACGATTCGATGTCCCAGCGGCGCTCGTAGCCCAGGTAGGTCGACACAAAAAGATAATCCCAGAGGCGCTGCTCCAACGCATCGCCAATCTCCCGTTCAGCCGGCGCGAACGGTCTCTCCGCGGTCACATGCAGCGTGGCCAGGCCGGGTGCGATTTCCCGGCATACCAGATCGCCCGCCTCCTCACTCATCCGCCGATAGGTGGTGTACTTGCCGCCCGCGATATGCAGTATTCCGTCCTCGGAGTTCCAGATCCGGTGCTCACGAGTCGCACTGGTCGGCGATCCGTGCCGCTCGCGAATCAAAGGCCGCAGGGAACTGAAGGCCGAGACCGGCTGCACCGCCGCAAGCCCTGGGAATAACTTGCGCACGATGCCGAGTAGATAATCCAGCTCCGGCTTTGTGATGTGCACGTGCTCCGGACCCTGCTGGTGATCCTCGTCGGTGGTCCCGACCAGAGTGAGCTGATGCCGGCTGCCCCAGGGGATCAGGAAAATGATGCGGCCATCGGGCTCAAAGTGCGCGATGGCGTGATCGCCCGCGCTCACCCGCGGGATTACAATGTGCGATCCCCGAACCAGTCGCAGGGAGTCGGCGCCGCTCCAGGCTCCTCGCGCGTCCACCAGTTTGCGGGCCCTGATCTCGAACTGCTCGCCTGCCAGCGTGTCCGTGCACAACACGCCCCATACGCCATCTGCTCGTCGCTCCCAAGCATCGGCTCTCACGTAGTTCGCCGCAAATGCGCCCGACGCCATAGCGTCCAGGATGTTTTCGATCACGAATCGCGCGGACCCGACGCCGCAATCGTAAAAAAGCGCCGCTGCGCTCAGCCCATTTCGCGCTAATCCCGGCTCGATTTGAGCGACCTCCGTCGTGCCCAGCATGCGGTGAGGTGCGATCGCGTCGGCTCCCGCCAGCCAGTCGTAGACGCGAAGTCCCATTCCATAAATCAGCCGCGACTTTATCCCATACATGGGCAGAAGAAACGCAAGAGGCTTCACATATTGAGGAGCGATGCGCAGCAAAATGGAGCGCTCCTGCAGCGACTCCCGCACCAGATGAAATTGCAGATATTTCAAATACCGCAGGCCGCCATGGATGAGCTGAGAATTCTTACCGCTTGTTCCGGAAGCGAAGTGCCTCTGCTCGACGAGGCCGACTTGGAGTGCTGTCCCGGTGCGGCTGGCTCGCAGGGCGAGATCGCGAATGACTCCGGCTCCATTGATTCCGCCCCCCAGGACGAGCACATCGAGCGGGGTTTCTCGGAGGCGTTGGATCTGCTCGGGGCGCGGGTCAGGCACTCAGTGACTAGCTTAGAAGATGCTGCTCAAAAAACATATCGCGCATAAGGCGACCCCGGCGGGGACCCATGCGCGATACGAAAGATAACGAATCGGCGAGCCGATTAGCCCTTCTTGGTGGTGTCGTCGGTGGTCTTTTTCTTCTTCTTCTTTTTCGCTGTGGACTTGGACTTGTCGTCGGTCTTGGTATCCTGCGCGAAAACGGCGGCCGCGCCAGCGAACAGCGACAGACCAAGCATGATGCTCAACAGTTTCTTCATTCGGGTCTCCTTAAAATGTTTGGGCAATTGTGCCTAACTACCGCTTCATGATGGCAGCCCTAGATGAACTACACCTGAAGCGGCAGTTAAAAATGCTTCACCTGCTTACCTCTGAGTCACGTCGGCATAAAATCCTTTCCGATCAATTATCTCTCAATGTATCAATACGTTAGAAGCTTCTGAGTGTCCGCGATGGTGCGGCCCTTTCGAGGCGCCGTCTTATCCTTTAATTGACATGAAGAAGGCACAGCTCGCGCGCCGGCTGGCGAAAGAATCCCACATCACCACAGCCGCGGCCGCCGATCAGCTCGACCGCGTTCTGCACGACATCTTGAGGCGCGTTCGCAGCGGACAGAGCGCTTCTCTTCCTGGCTTGGGTACCTTCCGTCCCGACCGCAAGAGCGGTTTTCAGTTCGACCTGACTCGTCCGCCGCGCCCCGGACCTGACTCCCCGAAGAAGGCATCCAAATGAAGGACCAGCAGAATATTCTCACCGGTCGCATCGTAAAGATTGTCCGCGACGCTCTGGAACGCGGCGCGGCCGTCGAGATCGACGGGCTGGGTACTTTCCGCGGCAGCCGCAACCGGCGCTTCAAGTTTGTTTCGCAGAACAAAGCGCGCGTGTTCATCGCTTACGTCGAAGAAGATCTCAGACCGGTCAAGAAGCTGTATGCCGCTTTCGAGCAACATGGATTTCGTCCCTGGCTGGACAAGAAGAAACTGTTGCCGGGACAGAATTGGCCGAGGGCCATCGAGACGGCGATTCAAACGTCAGATTTTTTTGTGGCGTGTTTCTCCCGCCGCTCCACATCGAAACGGGGCAGCTTCCACAGCGAACTTCGCTACGCGCTTACATGTGCCGCCAGGGTCCCGCTGGACGAGATCTTCTTCATTCCGATTCGGCTGGATGGCTGCATTGTGCCGGGACGTATCTCCAAGCGGATCCAATACGTGGATCTGTTTCCCGTATGGGATGCGGGCGTGAGAAAAGTGATCGCCGTGATGAAAGTTCAGCAAGAGAATCGGAAGAAGAAGCGGCTAGCGCTGGCTAGCTAGCTTCTTTTTTACGGACCCTGCTTCTTTGCTGTCGGGCGCAAGCTCCAAATACTTGGCGTAAGCTTCGTGCGCCGCCTTGGTGTCCTTCATTTTATCCTCGGCCTCGCCCAACCTCAGAAAGGCTTCGGCATAGTTGGGATTCCATCGGGTGGCTTCGCGAAATCGGTTGATGGCCCCCTTGTAGTTGCCCTTCTTGAAGTAGAAGTTGCCTACCTTGAGATCCTTCTCAGCTTCCAGCGGATTGAAGGTGTATTCTTTGGGCTTAAGACTTTCGTCTTCTTCCGGAGGTTCCTGCTCCTGGACCTCGGGTTTCGCCTGCTCCTGAGATTTGGATTTCAGCGGCTTGTCTTGCGGCCACAGCACGCCCGCCAGAAACAGAGACAGAACCAAAAGCCGTCCCACGTTTCAAGTATACCTGGGGCCGGTGCCACGGCAAGTGGTGAATTGATCCGCCTTTTGACACACCTGAGACAATAGAAACAGATCCCCGATGGAGCTTCGCGACAAAGCCTCCCAACTGCCCCTCTTGCCGGGCGTGTATCTCTACAAAGACGAACACGGGAAAGTGATCTACGTCGGGAAAGCCAAGAACCTGCGGTCGCGCGTGCGCAGCTATTTCTCCGATGAGCGGCTGGCCGACGTCAAGACCGGAACGCTGATTTCAGATGCGCGCGATGTCGAATACATCCTGGTCGATAACAACAAAGAAGCGCTGGCGCTGGAGAACAATCTCATCAAGCAGTGGAAGCCGCGCTTCAACATCCTGCTGCGGGATGACAAGACTTTTCCGTACATCAAGCTGACCAGCGAAAAGTATCCGCGCGTCTACGTCACGCGCCGGCTAGTGAAAGATGGGTCCACTTACTATGGACCGTACTTTCCCGGCAACCTGGCGCACCGCCTGGTCCACTTCATTCACCGGCATTTCAAGATCCCTTCCTGCAAAGTGGATTTAACGCGCTTCCACACGCACCCCTGTTTGGAATTCCACATTCATCGCTGCCTGGGTCCTTGCGTCGAGGGCCTGACTACAGATGAACAGTATGCCGCGGGCGTTCGCGACATGCGGCTGTTCCTGGAAGGCCGCTTGCGGGACCTGGCGGGCGACTTGCGCAAAAGGATGCAGTGCGCCTCCGAGGATATGCGCTTCGAGGAAGCCGCCGCAACGCGCGATCTGATCTCCACTGTTGAAGAAATGGAAGAGAAGCAAAAGATCGCGGCCGCCGAAGGCGAGAACATCGACATTCTGGCTTATTACGCCGAGCCGCCGCTGGTTGCCGCCAACCTGTTTCACCTTCGCAATGGCCGCATCGTGGACCGCCGCGAGTACTTCTGGGAAGATCTGATCGAGTTCCAGCCGTCGGAATTTTCGGCGTCCCTTCTGATGCAAATTTATCTGGAACAGCCGTACATTCCCAACCGCATCCATGTGCCTGTGGACTTTGAGGATCGCGACGTTCTGGAAGAGATGCTGAGCGAAAAGCGCGGGCGCAAAGTGGAAATTCTAACTCCACAGCGCGGGCAGAAGAAGGCGCTCATGGATCTGGTGGAGACCAACGCGAAGCACGCGTTTCACCAGCGGTTCCGTGTGATGAAGCCGTCGGCCAAGGCAGTTCAAGAATCGCTGCAGGACGTGCTGGGGCTGCCCGAGCCCCCCAAGCGCATCGAATGCTTCGATATTTCGCACATCCAGGGGACCGACAAAGTGGCCAGCATGGTGGTTTGGGAAGATGGCCGCATGAAAAAGTCGGACTACCGGAAGTTCATCATCCGGACCGTGGTGGGCAACGACGACTTCGCGTCCATGCGGGAAGTGGTGACGCGCCGCTACTCTCGATTGCAGCAGGAGAATAAACCGTTCCCGAGCCTGATCCTGGTGGATGGGGGCCTCGGGCAGTTGCATGCCGCGGTGGATGCGCTGGAAGCGATCGGCGTGATCAACCAGCCGGTGGCTTCGATCGCCAAGCGCGAAGAGATCATTTACGTCTATGGCCAGGAGAATGAGCCGATCCAGCTCGATCATTATTCTCCAGTGCTGCATCTGATCCAACAGGTCCGCGATGAGGCGCATCGGTTTGCGGTGACATTCCATCGCAACCGCAGGAGCGCCGCGCGCTTGACATCGGAGCTGGAGCAGGTGGAGGGCATCGGGAGCAAGACCATCGCGAAGTTGTTGCGCGAGTTTGGGAGCCTGGAGCGCGTGCGGGAAGCATCGCCCGAGGAACTGGCCAAAGTGATTGGGTCGGCGGCGGCGCGTCGGCTGCGAGAGTTCTACAATGCGCAAGCGGCGAGCGAGCTGAAGGTACTGAGCTAATGCCGGAAATGCCGTACGCCGGTGAACACCATCGCCAGTCCTAACTTGTTGGCCGCCGCAATCACCAGGTCGTCGCGCACCGATCCACCCGGTTGAATCACCGCCGTGATGCCGTGTTTCGCGGCCTCTTCGATGCCATCGGGAAATGGGAAGAAGGCGTCAGATGCGAGCACCGTTCCTTCCAACGGCAGCACCGCCTTCATCGCTCCAACCTTTACCGAATCGACGCGGCTCATCTGGCCGGCGCCAACGCTCACACTTTGGCCGGCGCGCGCGTAGACGATCGCGTTCGACTTGACGTGTTTGCACACCTTCCAGCCGAATTCGAGCGCCCGCCACTCGTCTTCCGTGGGGACGCGCTCTGTGACCACTTTGCACTCGCTTCGCTCCAGCCGATGCGAGTCGGTCGTCTGAACCAAATACCCGCCGCTAATTGATTTCACGACTGGCTCATCTTTCGGCGCTGGGTCTACTTTCAGCAAGCGCAAGTTCTTCTTCGACGCCAGTACGTTTCGTGCGCCAGTCGCGTAATCTGGCGCGGCGATAGCTTCTACGAACGTCTTCGAGATCTCCTGCGCGGTCTCATCATCCAAGGTCCGATTGAACGCCAGCACTCCGCCATAAGCCGAAACAGGATCGGCCTCGAATGCCCGCCGGTAGCTCTCAGCCTGCGTTCCGGACTCCGCGCAGCCGCACGGATTAGTGTGTTTGATGATGGCCGATGCCGGCTGATCGAATTCCTGAATCAACTGCCAGGCGGCGTCCAGATCCACAAGATTGTTGTACGACAGCTCCTTGCCCTGCAACTGCTCCGCGCTGGCGATCCCACCCTGGCGCACGGAATACAGCGCCGCGGATTGATGCGGATTCTCGCCGTAACGCAAGTCCAGCGCGCGCGGCGCCCGAATGTCGAGGAAAGCCGGGAGTCCGGATTCTTCCTTCGCGCCAACGCGTGCCAGGCGCGTGCTGATGGCCCGATCATAAGCGGCAGTGAGCGCGAACGCCTTTTGAGCGAGGCGCCACAAGGTCGGTTCCGATAGCTGGCCTTTGCACTCATGCAACTCCTGCAAAATGGCCGGATAATCGTCCGGTGAACTGACTACCGCGACGTCCTGGTAATTCTTGGCCGCCGCGCGGATCAAGGTCGGCCCGCCGATGTCGATGTTCTCGATCAACTCCGCCATGCTCGCCACTTGCTTCGCCGCCACTTTTTCAAAGGCATAAAGATTCACCACCACCATGTCGATGGGCGGGATTTTGTGCTCCGCCAGCGCTTGCATGTGCTCGGAATTGCCGCGGATTGCGAGCACTCCTCCGGCGATTCGCGGATTGATCGTCTTCAGACGTCCGTCCAGCATCTCCGGAAATCCGGTCACTTCGGAAACCTCGCGCACTGCCACGCCGCCTTCGTGAATCGCCCGCGCCGTGCCTCCGGTGGAGATAATTTCTACTCCCAGATCCCGCAGCCCTTGCGCGAACTCGACGATGCCCCCCTTGTCCGTAACGCTAATCAATGCTCGTTTAATGAATGCCATTCTCTACAATGGTAAACGTGTCTCATCCCGTCACGTTAATCCCCGGTGACGGTATCGGCCCGGAAGTCGCCGATGCCGCGGTGCGCGCTGTCAATGCGACCGGCGTTTCCATCGACTGGCAGCGCGCCGATCTGAACGCCAGCATCATTTCGAAGTCCGGTCAAGTGCTGCCTCCGCATATCATCGAGTCGCTCGAACGGACGCATGTTGGTCTGAAGGGACCGGTGACCACCCCAATCGCCGGTGGATTTCAAAGCGTCAACGTGGCCCTGCGCAAGCAGTTCGATCTCTATGCTAATGTGCGTCCGGTGCGTTCGCTTCCGGGCTTAAAGACGCGCTTTGACGACGTAAAGATCGACATGGTGATATTTCGCGAGAACACCGAGGATTTGTATTCGGGGCTGGAGCACGAGGTGGTCAAAGACGTGGTGACCAGCCTGAAAGTGATCACGCGCGTGGCCTCGATAAAGATTGCCGAGTACGCCTTCGACTTCGCTAGAAGATATGGACGGAAGAAGGTCGCGGCGATTCACAAGGCCAACATCATGAAGCTGGCCGACGGGCTGTTTCTGCGCTGCTGCCGCGAAGTGGCCGCGCGGCACCCGGATATCGAATACAAAGAGCTGATCGTGGACAACGCTTCCATGCAGCTAGTGATCCGCCCAGAAACCTTCGATCTTCTTTTGCTGCCAAATCTCTATGGCGATATCGTGTCGGACCTCGCGGCCGGCCTGGTCGGTGGCCTGGGTGTGGTCCCGGGCGCGAACATGGGCGACCAGCATGCGGTGTTCGAAGCGGTGCATGGCAGCGCCCCGGACATCGCCGGAAAAGGCATCGCGAATCCGACCGCGCTCATGTTGTCATCGGTGTTGATGCTAATCCATCTTGGCGAGCAGAAAGCCGCCAGCCGATTGCGCGCCGCGATCGAACGGACGTACACCGAGAAGAAGCACGTGACGGGGGACGTGGGCGGCAACGCGTCGACAGAGGAATTCACGGATGCGGTGATTGGGAATCTGGGCTGAGTTTAGCCCGCTCTCCGACACAGGCTGGAATACCTGTGCCACGGCTAGTTCAGACCTTTTTTCGCCAGAAACTCGATCAAGTCGACGACCCGCATCGAGTAGCCCCACTCGTTGTCGTACCACGAGATCACGTGCACCAGGTTTCCATCCAGCACTTTCGTCAGCCCGGCGTCGACGATCGAGCTGTTGGGATTGTGCAGCATATCCGTCGACACCACCGGGTCTTCGGTATAGGCCAGGATGCCCTTCATCGGCCCGTTGGCGGCGTCTTCGAGCGCCTTATTCACTTCCTCCGCCGTGGTCTTCTTGGATGTCACCACGACCAAGTCGACCACCGAAACGTCGGGCGTCGGAACGCGCATCGCATAACCGTCCAGTTTGCCTTTGAGCGCTGGCAGCACCAGCCCGATGGCCTTCGCCGCGCCAGTGGTGGTTGGGATCATGTTCAGCGCCGCCGCGCGCGCCCGGCGCAAATCCTTATGCGGAAAGTCCAGCACGGGTTGGTCGTTGGTGTAGCTGTGGATGGTGGTCATCGAGCCCTTCTCGATGCCGAATTTCTCATGCAGCACCTTCGCCACCGGCCCCAGACAATTGGTGGTGCAACTGGCATTCGAAATGACATTGTGCTTCGCCGGATCGTACATGTTGTCGTTGACGCCTAGCACCAGCGTGACGTCTTCATTCGTGGCGGGCGCTGAGATGATGACTTTTCTTACCGTCCCGCGCAAGTGCTTCTCGGCATCCTTCTTGTTAGTGAACCTGCCAGTAGACTCGATCACGATCTGGGCGCCGACAGATGCCCAGTCGAGTTCCGCCGGATCCTTGACTGCAAAAATCTTGATGCGCTTTCCGCAGACCACGATCGCGTCGCCCTCCGTTTTCACTTCCTGGTGCAAGCGGCCGAGAATCGAGTCATATTTCAATAAATGCGCCAGCGTCTTCGTATCAGTGAGATCGTTAGCGGCGACAAATTCAATGTTTGAACGATCCAGGCCAGCACGGAGCACGTTGCGTCCGATGCGCCCAAAACCGTTTATGCCTACTTTGATTGCCATATACACTCTCAGTGTATAAGTTTCTAGTTTCTGGTTTCTAGTTTCTCGTGGGGAACGCCTACCGCACCGGTGCCGCGGTCGACCCGCCTACATCGGCGTAGGCTTCTTTGATCTCGGTAACCTTCGATCCGGTGAAGGTCACGAAAGTTATCTTGCCTGGAGGATCGCCGTAGATCCAGTCTTCGGTTTCGGCGCCGTCCTTGGTCACATTGCGCTCTCTGCGGCGCGGCCTTCCCAAGGCCAGCAGTACCTCATCGCGATTCATGCCTTCCATCGCTTTATTGGCCTTGATCGCTTTCTGGACGGGCTCCGGAAGTTTCTCGACGTAATTTTCGGTGGCGGTCTCCTTCTCAAAATCCAAAACCGGCGCCAGAATCTTCTTGATGTCGGCCGCTTTCAATGAGGGCAGCGGCTTGTTGAACAACAACACGATATTAGTGCCGCTGGGCGCGTTCGAGTTTTGCTGGGTGTTAACCGGCGCCATGCCGCCTCCCATGCCGATCGATACGTGATCGCGCCAGTTGCCCTTGCCGCCTTTCACACCATGGTTGATCTCGAGCAGAATCTTATCGCTTTCCATGTTTACGTGCGTAATCTGCACCTGATCGCCCACGCGCGCCGCCGGACCAAACTCCTTGCCCGCTTCCGCCCAGGCCTGCTTATCCCAGGTGCCGTTGCTGTCAAAGGGCAGCGGCTTCCTGGAGCGCGGCAGGATGGTCTTAACGGTCGCATACTCTGCCATCAAGCCACGCAAAATTTCGATACGGTCGTCCTCGGTGAGCTTCTTGTCGGCGGCGTAGACAGGAGTCAGGAGCCAGGAGTCAGAAGACAGAAGGCAGAAAGCGGAGAGCAACAGGCAGAAGGCAAAGGGGAGCAGGGAAAAAGCGGACCAAAGCTTACGATTCATGACGCCTCCTGCAACAGAAATGGTTCCTGGTGTTGAATCGGAGCTCTTTGCAGATAAAAGAACACAGCCACGACTGTTACGCTCGTCAGCAATCCGCCCTCTGGACCATAAGCGCCGCCGCTCCAGAGTTCTCCGACCTTCCAATGCATAGAGTACCCGGTCACTCCCATTGTAAACCCGCTCAGGTTGGCCCCAAACCAAGGAAGGGTCCAGTTCCAGCCGAAGTGCAGGCCAATGGGCAGCCACAGGTCACCGCTTAGGAGAAACGCATAGCCGAGTACGATTCCCCACAGCACGGTGTTGAGCAGCGCAAGCCAGGAAAAATTCAGGTTGTCCGAATGCGCCAGGCCGAAAAGAACGCTCATGGGAAGTATGGTCGCGAAAGGGCCAATGGCTTTCACCAGCACCTGGAACATATATCCACGAAACAGCATCTCTTCACCCACCGCGCCGAACAGCAGCACGATGGAAACGAAGAGAGCGGACGGCCAGCGAAATTGCTCGTTCGGGACCGGCTCGAGATCGGCGACGCGGAACAGCAGCGGCAAAACCAGCACCACCAGCGCGGCTCCGATTCCTCCCAGGACGCCCACGGCAAGATTGCGGCGCGATGCCGCGGTCCATTCCAGGCCGATATCTGCGAGCTGCCCGCGTTCGTATATCCTGAGCACGATAGAGTTGGCAACGGCGGCCGCGGCGAATGTGCCTAGCGTGGCCACCACCAGAATGGGCACGCCAAAGAACGCAATGATGATTGGAAAAATGAAATAGTTGCCGAGAATTGCGATGAGGGCGAAGATCCCCACGCGCAGCAGGACGCCGAGATTCTTTTGGCGTTGGGTGGAAGTTTCGGGAAGCAAGTCCCCATATTACGAGAAATATTATGCGAATAACGAAATGCCCGCGACGCCCGCCGCACCCGCTTCCATGCATAGAGGCGCGTTGCCAGCGGTCACTCCGCCGAGCGCAAATACTGGCAGGCCAACGCTTTGAGTAGCCGCACGGAAAGCTTCGATGCCAATGGGCGTAAGCGTTTTTGTACGGCTGGGGAAGACTGGACCAAAGACAGCGAAGTCAGCCCCTTCGCTCTCGGCTGCCTGCAACTCCTCGATGGTGTGGCAGGACACACCGATCAGAAATCCCCGCGGCGTGATTCTGCGGATTGTGCTGGGGGCAATCGAGCCGGCAGGCAGGTGCACTCCCCGCGCGCCGCACGCCAAAGCGACATCGGTGCGAGTGTTGACCAAAACCTTGCCGCCCGCCGCGGCCATAGCGCTCCGAATCAGTTCGGTTAGCGCGCGTCCTGAAAGCTCCTTGGCTCGGATCTGAATGAGGTCGACGCCTTCCCGAGCGGCTCGTACGGCAACCTCCAACGAGTCTGTGATGCAATAGCGCTTCATGGAATCCGGCGCCTCACAGAATGCGGAGGCTGCTCCGCGGAAACTCGATCAGCCATTCCTTGAGGCCCGGATGCTTCTCGAACTCGGACCGTGGCACATCCACGGCGATGTCGCCGGCGAACTCCAGGCGCAGGCGATCCGGCTTCTCCACCACGCGCACCAGTGTAGCCGGCATCTGATTCCCTATCGAATGCCCATCGCGCGGCGTCACCGATAGCAGGTCCGGACGGATACACAACCACACTTGATCGCCAATCAATCTTCCCGGAAAATACGGACCGGTCAATTCGAAATCTCGGTAACGAATGCGGCTCACGTTGCGCCCCGGGTCGAGTCCCCGAATTTCCGCCGGTAGAAGATTGTAGAGTCCCAGCAATTTCGCTACGTCGACGCTGACGGGCTGTTCGAAGACCTTTCGCGGCGCCCCATTTTGAACGATCCGGCCCTCGCGGAAGACCAGCATTTCATCGCCCAGCTCCAGGCACTCTTCAAAATCGTGTGTGACCAAAAGAATCGGAATCCCGAAATCCTCCCGCACGTCGCGGAGAACGGAATATAGCTCGGCCCGAAGAGGAGCGTCGAGTCCGCGGGCCGGTTCATCCAGCAGCAATAGCCGCGGAGAACCGATCAACGCGCGGGCGATCGAGCAGCGCTGCTTCTGCCCGCCGGAAAGCTCGTGAGGGCGGCGCCCGGAAACATCGGCCAGGTGAAACTTCTCCAGCATCTCGTTTACTTTTCGATGCCGCTCCAGCCGGGGACTCCGTTCCAGCGCGAATTCCAGATTCTTACGCAGCGTCATGTGAGGAAACAGCGCGTAATTTTGAAATACGTAGCCGCAGCGGCGCGCCCGTGGCGCCAGGCAGACGCCTGACGCGGCATCGAACAGGATCTGATCATCCACCAGGACGCGGCCTTCATCCGGGCGCACAAATCCGGCGATGGAATCGAGTGTCAGTGTTTTGCCGGCGCCGCTCGGTCCAAAAAGAACGGTGATGCCTTGGGCGGCCTGGAACTCGACGTCCAGCAAAAAGCCGGTGGATTCAGCTCCCGGCGCGAAATTCTTGCGGAGACGCGCCTGGATCATAGCGCGGTTTGACGCGGTCCGAAGGGATTGGTGGTGAGCCGGTTGGCAACGCTCAAAATGACCAGCGCAATGACGGAGACGATCACCACCAATATCCGGGCTGTCGCGCCATTACCGGCTTCCACCGCATCGTAGATCGCAATCGCGACCGTCTGCGTGCGGCCCGGAATATTGCCGGCGATCATGAGGGTGACTCCGAAGTCGCCTAGTGATCGCGCGAAAGCCAGCGCCCCGGCGGCTAGAATCGAACGACGCGCCAGCGGTAAAGTCACGCGCCAGAACAGCCGTAGCTCGGAAGCGCCCAGATTACGCGCGGCGCGCTCAAAGGAGCGGTCCACACTCTCGAACGCGGCTCGGGCCGACTTCACCAGCAACGGAGTGGAGTGAAATAGCGCCGCCACAACGGCCGCCTGCCACGAGAAAACCAGAGGGCCGCCGAAGATCCACTCGTAGAGTTTCCCCACTGGGCTGTTCCGGCCCAGCAGGACCAATAGGTAGTAACCGAGGACGGTCGGCGGAAGCACCAGCGGCAGCGTGATGGCCGCATCCAGAATCTCCTTGCCACGGAACTGGCGATTCGCCAAAAGCCATGCCAGCCACAGCCCGACTACCAGCGCGACCGCGGTCGAGATCGTCGCGACGCGCAGGCTCAGCCACAGCGGGAACCAGTCGATGGCCATTGGAACACCCCATGGTAGCGCAGGGTCCACGGACAACCCTTAGCAACATGCGCAACCTCTTTATTCCACTAAGAGCTGCCGGGGGGATAGCGGAACGCATCCCCAGGGACGGTAGGAGTATCTACATAACATAAATATGGAAATTAAAGTTCGATATCTTGGTGCGAAGAAATTCGAGACGACGACGCGTGGACTTCAGGTCCTGTCGGGTCAGCCGCTGGATAGTGACGGCGTGATTCGGCGATGACGCCGACGGAGTTGTTCTTAAGCTCGCTGGGAGCCTGCGCCGCCCATTACGCGGCAGAGTATCTTCGCGCCCGGAAGCTGCCTGATGAAGGGCTCGAGATCCACGTTGCAGGCGAGAAGGGCGACAAGCCGGCGCGGCTCGTTTCGCTCCGGTTCGAGGTTATCCCACCTGGCCTCACCCAGAAGCACCGCGATGGTATTTTGCGAGCCGTGGACGCCTGCCTTCTCAAGCACACGCTGAACAAGCCTCCGCACATGGAAGTGAAGGTAGTATCGTCATTTGAAGCAGCCGAACCGGCTAACGTATAGCGGCGACATCCCCTTAAGGCTCAGAGCAAGATTACTTTTCAGGCGACAACGCCGCCTTCGGCTTCGACGAGTTCGCGAAAGCGCTTGGACAAGGCCTCTAGCGCTGTGCGATCGTGCAGCGCAGCCAAATCAATCGCGACACCCACCGCGCGGACACCGTCCCTAACGGTCTCCGCTACTCCATCCTCGTTCTTAGGCCAGTCCGAACTCTGGTAAAGGGGCCACCAGTTAATTGCCTTATCTTTTTTCACGATGAACGCACATAAGTAGATTGTTGACTGGCAATCCGCAGGATCTGTGAATTCTATCGGGTTGGCTTCCGCCCTTCCGCCATCCGTGTATCCACCGTCTGGTGTAACGCTCAATTCAAGTAGCCACTGCCCTTCGCGCGGCGAAGCCTTGGGTTCCGCTCCAGGCGGCAGGAAAAAGAACTCGGCATTATGGAGTGGAAGCATCTTCCATGCGTTCTTCTCGCACGGGCTTGCCCCACCGCGGATTGCTTCGTCCATTCCCGCAGGTAGCCAACACCAAAATCGTCGGCCGAGCATTCCGGATAGCTGCTCTACCAGATCAAGAATTCGTCTCTGAAAGAGGTATAAAAGTCGGTATGCCTTTCGAACGTCAAGCAGTGCGCCGGTTAATTCCTCATGACTTGCCATAGCTAGTCTCCCAAAAGACCGGAATTGATGATGCAGAAATAGGCCGCCACGGTCGAGAGGATTCCAGCCAGTTGGGCCTTTTCTGCCAACGCTCGAATACACCCAAAGCAACAAGACCGATCGGAATGATCACCAGTTCTCTCGTCAGGTTCGACGCGAATTGCCGTACCGTTCTTGGCCTTGACACTCCACGATGGCCAAAAGCCGGACTCCTTGATCTCGCCTGGGTTTGCGGCAAACACCGGTAAGAGCTTAGACAAGGCTTCGGAAGGAAAGTAAAGCAGGCGCGCAAATATCGCGGCTGTCAGAAAGTTTTCGTTTAGCCTGAACGCGTCAGCCCAGCGCACATCCCTTACGCATTCGTTGGATACGGACCTTGCCGAACCTTACGGCTTTAAACATGCCAACACTTCGTTAGATATTAGCGCGCAAACCGGAGGCTGGTCGTCAACTGACCGCTTTGGAGATTCTCTGATGCGAAAAAACGCCTCCGAGATCGAGTTTCAGCACCATCCCGGATTCCGTTGTACACACGTTTGTTAATCGGTATTGAGAGTCGCGTGAACAATTGATACTTGGTGATCGGGCCGAGAAGGGCGATTTTTGGAGCGCAACGTAAGCTAGGCGTGTTAGCGTAAATGCACGCGATGCCGTTGCTGCATATTCAGGATGTTCCGGACCATCTCTACCGTCTCCTGGCTGCGCAAGCCGAGAGGGAACACCGCTCTTTGGAACTACACGCGATCGCGGTCCTTGCCCGCGGTTTGGAGGTCGGACTCGATGCCAAAGCACGGCGTCGGAATGTGCTGCGGGCAATCAGGGAATGGAGCCCGGCCAAACCAGTCAGCTCGAAAGATCCTGCGAAGTTGATCCGCGAGGACCGGCACCGGTGACCTCTTAAGCATGCGCACAACCGCTTGCTTCGCACGCGGTTCGGTTTCGATTGCCGAACCGCAGGTAGGAAGCGGTTTCACGGTGTCGACACGAAAAACAACTATGCCACCGCCCGGTGGTCCGCCTCGTAGCTGGAAAATAGCGCGTCCTGCATGGGCCGGTCGGAATGAAAATCGGCCAGTTCACTAGGGAAGGCCGCGATCAAGTCCGCCGGTGCGAGCCGGCGCTCATCGCCCAGGATTTCAGCTAGCTCGAGAGCGTTGACCACCGCCTTTCCGCCGACGTCGTTGTTGGCGAAGACGAATGCCGTGGCGGCGTGCTCCTGAATGTGCTCGATGCGCGGCTTCCACTCCAGCAGCTCTTCAGGCGAGTACAAGTAATCGTGCGCGGCGGCCACTGTCGGACCGGGTCGTCTAAACTCGCGCTGCCAGTCCTGTGGATTGCGTCCGTGCAGCCGCACGTAGCCAATCGAAGACGTCAGAAAAGACGCCGGCGGCATAGCCTTGATGTAAGGCGCCTGATCGATGTTGGCGAAGCCGATGTGATAGTCGATCAGGGTTCCCAACGCTTCTTCGTGGGTCCAGCTATCGTGCCGCATCTCGGCTACCAGCGGAAACTCGTGAAAGGCGCGGCGCAGCGTGATCAGGAACTCGCGATTCTCTTCTGTGTAGCGAAATGTCCAGGGGAATTGCATCAGCACGCAGCCCAGCTTTTTGGCTCCCAGCAGCGGCCACAGTCCTTCTTTGAAGGCTGCAACGTCCGTGGCCCCGATCAGCCGCTCGTGCGTGAATCGCCGGCCGAGTTTGGCGGTGAACAGAAACTTCGGATTGTGACTGACCTTCCGTAACCAGAGGCGAGTGATCTCCGGCCGGATGTTCTGGTAAAAGGTGGTATTGATCTCGACGGCATCGAAATAGCGAGCCAAGTCGGTAAGCGCGTGAAAGCCGCGGCGTTTCAGCTTAGGATAGACGATTCCGTTCCAGTGCGGGTACGACCAGCCGCATGGTCCGCAGTGCAGGGTTTGGGGGAGGGGCATGGCAACACCTTATATTCTCCTTTTCTTCTCCTATTACTATAGTAGAAGGAAAGGCGAAAATCAAGGGGTGCTTTTTTTTTCGCACCTCCGGTAACCTTGCCAGGTGCCTGGGACGTTATCTATTCAAATCCCCGTTACGACGGCGGGCGCTTCACCCTATCACCCCAAAAAGCGCCCGCCTTTTCTATTTACTCTGTGCCGATCCCCTCAAACAGCGGTGTGCTCAAATACCGTTCGCCCGAATCCGGGAGTATGGTTACCAGGGTTTTGCCCTCCATCTCCGGCTCCCGAGCGATGCGAACGGCCGCCGCGACGGCCGCTCCGCAGGAAATCCCCGCTAAGATCCCTTCTTCCTTGGCCAGGCGGCGCGCCATTTCAATGGATTCCTCGTTGGTCACCTGTTCGACGCGATCGACCATCGCGAGATCTAAGGTTCCCGGAATGAACCCGGCGCCAATACCCTGAATCTTGTGCGGACCCGGACGCAGAGTTTCGCCCTTGAGCTTCTGCGTGATCACCGGACTCCCGACCGGCTCGACCGCGATTGACACAATCTTCTTCTTTTGAACAGTCTTGATATAGCGCGAGATGCCGGAGATGGTTCCACCTGTTCCGACGCCGCTGACCAGCACATCGATGGCGCCTTGAGTATCCTCCCAGATCTCCGGGCCGCTAGTCTTGAAATGGATCTCCGGATTGGCAGGATTCTGGAACTGCTGGAGCAGCACGTAGCGGTCGGGATCGGCAGCCACCATCTGCTCGGCTTTCGAAATCGACCCTTGCATGCCGGCAGCACCCTCGGTCAGGATCAGGTTAGCGCCGAAAGCTTTCAGGATCCTGCGCCGCTCGATCGAAAAGGTATCGGGCATGATGAGGGTGATCGCATACCCGCGCGCGGCAGCCACGAAAGCCAGCGCGATGCCGGTGTTGCCGCTGGTGGGCTCGATCAGTTCCTTGCCCGGTCGCAGCACGCCGCGTTTCTCAGCATCCCAGATCATGGCGGCGCCAATGCGATCCTTCACCGAATAGGCCGGATTCCGGCCTTCGATCTTGGCTAGAACAGTCGCGTGCGCGCCTTCCACCACGCGGTTTAGCTTCACCAGAGGCGTGCGTCCGATACTTAGTGAATTATCCTTATGGAACATCAAATCTCCCAGTTGGGCACATATTTGGACTGCTTGTCATGCCAGGTACGGACCAGTTCGGCGAAGGTGGTGTGATCGATCACGCTGGAGATCGATTGTTCCACGCGCCGCCAGGTTTCTGCAAATGGGTCCGCGGCCGGGCGGCGCTGCGAGGTTTTGTTGCTCTTGCTCCCCTCGACATAGCGAAGCACCTCACCCACCGTAATGCCATCCGGCGCCCGCGATAGCAGATAGCCGCCTTCGGCGCCCCGTCGCGATTCCACGAAGCCGCCTTGCTTGAGGCCGGCCAGAATCAGCTCCAGGAATTTTTGCGGTATTTTTTGCCGGCGCGCGATGTCGGCGATTTTGATCGGCTCGCCTGGCTTTTGTATAGCAAGATCGAAGATGGCGTGGAGCGCGTACTCGCCTTTCACCGAGATGTTCAATCTTTTCCTACCAACTAGAGATTGTACTCCGCAGGTCGCCCTGCCTTTCGGCTGCCCGACGTTCATGGGCCCTCCGGATGTGAGCAAAGGTTGGGGGCGTGCGTTTTAAGGCCGGCCGCGCCCTAGCGACTATTCCAAAATTGTCTGGTCAGGCAAGCCACCCCCGAGTTCACTTACACTAATGACGAGGTCCCGAATGTCCGGGACGGAGTAATCCACAGCAAGTTCAACTACTGCGTTCTTTCTCCCGCGTGTTCGTCGAAAATCATCAAAAGGATACTCCGAGATGGGCAGAAACGAATTTCTACCGCGTGGGCACGCCATAGGCCGGGTTGCACCGCTATTTATCGGGCACAGTGTCACGCGGTCGGAGTGGCGCGATAACAGTTTGGCGCAGTCGACGATAATCAGTGTTTGTCGCAGGCCCTTATACGCGCGTGCATTACGGAGTGTTTCGAATCGCTTTTCCGCAACCCAAAAAAACGCCTTCCGGTTCAATAGAGTGTACCAGTCACGTGGGGTCATACCGTCTTGCAGGACCGCCCTCAGCCGCGACTCGATCAGCGGCTTTTGGTCCCGTAAAATCGCGCGACCATACTCACGATGTGCCACAGGCACGCTGTCTGGACGTCGCGTAGCAAGGAGACGCTCGCGAAACTGCCCGTCGACGCCAAACAGATCGAGCAGTGCTTCAGTGCTTAAAAGTCCATGGCGTTGTATATTGGGCCAACTTCCAGCGCTCGTGATGTGATAAAGATGGGGGTAAGTACTCGCCAGTTCATCGATGGAAATCCCCATCACCACGCCCGCCGATCAATGATGCTCCGATAGTCGAATCTGGTCGTGATGAGTGAAACGGGCGCACTGGTTACACGTTCGATTTCCTCAATGAAGCGCAGGGTATCTGGAGTAAGCTTCTCGAATCTACGAGCCTTCCGATTGGCAACGCTTATGTAATCGACAAAGGTGAGGGCGATGTCTGTAGGACCGTTAAGGGAAGCCGACTTTCGTAGTAACGACCAATCGAACTCGGCCACCCTTCGGTCACGCTTCGTAGTCGATGTCTTCTCCTTCCTTTGCAGTTCTTCCAAAGGAATTCCCGATCTAGCAGCGATAATGGACCAGTCCAACTCCCGCCCGATTGGTCCGGAAGTTCCGCGATCCGGGCTTTGAACCCGGATAGGGTAGCTACGGACTACAATAATCGTTCTCCGCACGCGGGTTGGAGCGATTCCGGCTTCGGCCAGGCAGCCACTAACGGAGGTTTCGCGCGATGTCACGTGAGGGTAGAAACCGTGGTGCAGGCTCAAGCCCGTTCCTTGGGTGCCCTCTACGAAGACGCGCCTGCCTCCCGCGAATGCTTTCTCAAGTACCTCCAACGTTTCCCGAATAAATGGCTTGAGCCTGCGCACCTCTTTCGCGAGGCGGACCTTTGGGTCTGCGGCTGTACGAAGTATTTTTCTGCTTGTTGCAGCGCCGACTCCTTGAGCGGTGCTACCGATGCTGTTTTTGAGATGTCTCCTCTCGAATAAGACATCGTCCCGCTCGATAATCATGGCGCGCGGGTCAATGGAAAGTCTGCTCCTGTTAACCTCGCACTCCGCGATCTCCTTCAACAGCATGTCAGCTGACAGCACGGCGCCAGGCGCGATTATGAGGCGAGCTTCCGAGAATCTTGTGCCCGAAGGAAGCTGGTGGTGCGTATAGGGCTCTGGTTCTTCATAGACCTTGTGGCCAGCGTTTGGTCCCCCTGATCGAACTAGATAATCATATTCGGGTGCGAGATAAGAGGCCACGTGTCCCTTGCCTTCGCTGCCATATTGCCCTCCAACCAACACATCCACTAACCGATCCACCGATCTGCCATATAGGCCTAGACGACTTGCGACACGAACAAGGACGTCTGTCTCTGTGTTCCTCTCCGTGTCAACAACAATGTCAGCAAAATCTGCGAGGCTATCGACCTGGCGCTCTGTTTTGTTCTTCCGGACATCAGCGTAACTACCCAACTCCTCGAGCAGGCGCCCTCCGCCATCCTCGTATCGGGTTCGTAGGACCTGCCCCGGGGCAGACAGGTGGATGTGAACAACATGCGCGCCGAAGGCCCGACGGATCGCGTCGATCTGGTGTTTGATCCGGACCGCATCGATGACAATGCTGTCGTCCTCCCGAAGATTTTGGATTTGCTTCGCAACAGCCTCAGCAATCCACTCGCCTTTAGTCCGCCGATCAAGTACGTCGCCCGCTCGCTGCAGAGCGCCACGCTCCGTTCTCACATCTTTCATCGACTGGATCAAGTGTCGGGTCTTGACTGGCTTAAACCCATGCTCGTCGACCAATGCTTGGGCCAACGTGGTTTTCCCTGAGGCGATTGGCCCGGAGAGCAGAACAACTTGCTTTGGCATATTCGCTCCAACCGGTTTAAGCCATCGACGGGCTGAGGGCGGCCTGCCTAGATTGAATTGGCATGCCTTCAGGTAGGTCGTAAACGAAAACAGGGACGCCGACGCCCAGCAACGTCGACGAGACCAGTTCTTCGACGATAAACCAGGCTCCGCCGGCCCGGCCCGTTGCGATCCTGGGCATGTGCACGGTCGCCTGAAGATGCCGCGCCGCGTCCGCGACTTTCGACAAGCATTCCTCAACAGCAGCGTACCGAATGCGAGGTTTCGCAGAGGGCCCGTAGCCCTTTTGGCAGACCATGCTGGCGATCGAAACGTCTTCGGATACCCGAACGACATGGACTTGCCCAAGCTTAAGATGGCCCCGATTCGCCTCTGCCCAATTCCGGAATTCGCGCTGTGCTTCCGGCCACTTTCCTTTAAGCCCAACGGCAAAGCCCCTGCCGCCCCAGTTTGGGGTCGCGTCGTTGACGACGTGAACTATAACTTTCTGGGCCCCACCGCGCGGTTCAAGTGCGTTTCCCTTCAAGTACGAGATGTGGGGACCGCCTCCGGAAGCCGAGGCGCCAGTTATCAAACCTGCCACTCTAGGGTAAAAGGAACCGGGGTAGGGTGGAATCCCGACACACTCCAAATGGACCTTTTCGCGGACTGAAGGCAGAACTCCTTCACCTTTCGCGGTGAAGCCAATTGCAGTGCATTCTTGTATAACGGACTGGTCCGATAGAAAGAAGCCGGTAGGTAATGTTGTCGACCAGGACCGAGAGGGAATGGTGTAATCGACACGATATTGGCCTTCGCGGGCTCCGCGCTCGATCCTGGAGGCTACAAAGGCGGCACATGCACTTTCTGCCACATGCACTAAACGAATTAGGATCGCCTCGGTGGAAACGTCGAACTGACTTCGCATTGCCAAAACCCGGTCGATGCCCAATTGTTCAATCGATTGTGGCTGAAGGCTGCCGATCGGCATAAGGAACTCGGCAGCACCGATGTTGCACAATACTTCCAGCTGCCAGTCATCGCCTTGCAATTCGTGATATGCGGATCGGTTTCGAACGCGCTCGGCGCAGTCCGGGAATAGCGTGTGAGCGATTTCGTGGGCGACCGAATACCTAAGCCGCCCACGCGATCGGGTTGGATTATATTCGATGCAGACACCAGATTGTCCTTGGGGAACGGTCCGGGCGTCGCGAATGTCCGCACGCGGAAAGACGGGGATACCCATAAGCCCGCTCAGCACAATTGGATCAAATGGGGGGCCGGTCCAGCCTTGGTCCATCGCCCTCAGTACGATCTCTCGCGCTCGCTTGAGCATCGCCTCGAGCGGGTCGATCTGGCCTGCCAGTAGTCGTGCCGATGCATTGGTCCAGGAACCAATCTTAGTTCTCACTGCGTCTCGCATATTGTTGCCTCTGACACCACTTTGAAGCGTATCACTTCCAAAACATTTTTTCCATGAAATGTATTAGTAATTAATCGGGCTCTCGTGAAGAGTTCATGTGTAGATGCGTTCGCTCGCAAGTAAAGCGCTGCCGATGCAGCCTTAACGTAGCATAAAGGACGCTATGGGGAATTCCCGGTCTGTTTCGACTAGTATTTGAATAAAGCGCGCTAATTCCTCTAACGCCGCATCGGATTCGATCCTCAAGCGAGACCTACTCTTTCCAGAACAGCTCCGCGTCGGACCGGCGGACGTAGTTGGCGTCGATCTCAGCGGGATCGCTCGCGCGGCCCTCCCGGTATTCGGCAGAAGCAATGCGTCCGATCGCGGCGGCCAGAGCGCGGGGCGCGGTTATCACGGAGATATTCGGATCGACGCTCGCGAGGAACGGCGAAAAATCGATGGCGATGAACTCGAAGCCACACTGAGGCAGCGTCTTAACCCAGTCCGGGAACTTCATCACGACCTCCGGCACGACGATTTCGAGCCGATGGTTATAGACCGCGCCGTACACCTCGCCGCGCCGTGCATCCAGCACCGTGGCGCGCAGCGGAGCCGTTCCGAAAAATGCGAGTGCCCGTAGGTTCGAAACGGCAACTACGCGCTTGCCGGTGGCCTCCGCCAAGCCTTTCGCCGCCGTTAGGCCGACGCGAACGCCGGTGAACGATCCGGGCCCGGACGCAGCGGCGAAGCAATCCATCTGATTCACGTCGACTTCGTGCCGCGCCAGCAATTGTTCGATGCGCTGGAACAAAATGTGCCCGAAGCCGTCGGGTGAGTGCAGCGGAATTTCTTCGACGGTGCGATCGCCCTCGCTAAGCGCAATGCTTCCGAACTCCGAAGTAGTATCGATGGAAAGAATCACTTGTTGAGCTGAAACACGCGGTCGGCCGAGTAGGCTTTGCCATTCGCGTTCAGCGCGGTCAAATGAATGCTGAGAATGGCCGGGAAGTTCAGCGCGATGGCCGGCGGAATCACAAAACTTCCCGGCGAGCCGGTACCGAGCACGCGCATTCCTTGCCCATCGATGGACACTTCGCCGGTCCAGAGAAACATCATCGACCGCGTGGCGCGAGTTTCGCGCGTCAGTTTCGCAGAAAATTTCACCGGCTTGCCCACCTCCAGCGTATTGCCGGAAGGGTCCACTATGACATACGGCACTTTTGCCGGATTGGACTCGATCTCCTGCACCAGCGGCACTTCGCGCGAATCGAATTTGTAGGACTTCAGCATCGACTCCTTGCGGCCCTCGCGCGCGACCATGAGTACCCAGGGATGACTCTTGTCGGGCGCTTCGCCGGTGAAATGCTCGCCCTTATATTTCTTCTGCTCGACGGATTCGCCGGTGGCCGGGTTGAACCACCATACGTCGTAGCCGTGCTTTTCCACCGATATCTCGACGGGCGGCCCGGGATGTTCGATGTAGCTGACATATTCGACATCTTCAAGGGCCACCGCGCGCGCCCCGTCGACATCGAAATAGGGCTCCAGCTCCCAATGGCGCGTATCGGCAATGAACTCGAACCAGTAGCGGCACATGGCGGCGCCGTCGCCGTGAAACTCGGGATATTCGCCGTCCATGGTGGTGTTCCAGAGATGCTGCGCGTCGGTCACTCCGACGAAGGGCACCTGATAGAACTGATGTTCCACCGATCCGATCACATCATTGGTCGTATTCTCGATGACGAAGTTCATCCAGCCATCCGGGAGCAAGGCAGACGAAGTCACTTTGGCGTTCGACGATCGCGGGTGCTGGTAGGGATCCTGTTTCTTGAGATTGAGCCCCAGTTCCTTCAACAACGGGCGGCCGTTCTTGTAATCTTCGAACTCTTCCAAACCTTGCCAGGTGACGTTGAAAGGAGCATATCGCGCCACGATATAACTGATGAAGCGCTCGCGGGCCTGCCAATCCGGGAAAAGGCTCGTAATATAGTCCGGATTCGACGCGAGAATCAGGTCGATGGTGAGGCCGCGTTTGTGGACGGCCAGAATTCTGCGGTCGAGCTCATCGAAGTAGGTTGGATTCGGCTTGTCGGCGCCCAGATAAACATGCCCGCTATCGGCCGCCGTGCCCAGGATCGAGCCGCGAAAATGAGTGAACTTGTTCTGGACTGCGTCCGCTAGCTGCTGTTCGAACTGCTGCTGGCTCAAAAACGGGAACCGGTCCGCGATATAGCCCATCCACAAATGCGCCTTCTTGTCGTCGGTGGCCCAATGATGGAAATTGGCCACGTTGACGTAGCCGGGAGAATCCGATGACGCCGCATTGAAGGCTCCTTCTTTGCCGTCGAAAGCCGCGATGTTGCTGGTAGTGCGATAAGTCCATTGGCCGGCCTCGGTGGGAGTGATGCGAATGATCAACCTGCGCCCGCCATCCCAGAACGCGGGCATAAGATAGGTCTTGAAATGCGGCGAGCGGAATTCGGCGTGAAGCTGCGCCGTCGCGTAGGGATTGGAATGGGTGGCGAGATCGGCGGTTGAGAGTTCGAACAGCAGTTCACACGGCGAATATGCAGGCGTGCCGTCGCACGGCGTCTGGCTGAACACCGGAACGGCAACCAGAAGGAAGACTGCAAAGCGCCCCAGCATCTTCTTCAGCGTAGCGGCGCTACAGAGTAAGGGTCAAGTCTTGCCTCTCTTCAGGACGCGGAGCCTGACGCGGCGCTTTCCGAACCGCTTCGCTTCCAACCGGGAGGGCATGTAGATGTCGATATGCGCGCCGGCGATTTTTGGTCCAGTGTCCTTCACCACGTACACGCCTGAATATCGGCCAGCTCCCGTGATGCGAACTCGCGTCCCGGCCGGTAGTATCGCCAGGTCGGCGGCGATCGTCCCTCGAGACGTGACGTCGCCGTTAGCTGTGGTTCCAGTCACCGAATAAGCTGTGGCCTCGAACGTCGAGGGACCCCTGGCCGAGAGTAGAGCGGCCGCGAAAAACGGAAATGACGACTAGCTTCACCGCGACGAGGTCGCCCGATTATGGCGCACTTCCAGTTCATTCACGACTTGCGCCACATTCGGAACGCTGGCCGCAATATGGGCCGCCTCGGATCGGGCGGCTTGCGAATCCACCTCACCTTTTAATGTCACGACGCCGTTCTTGACTGAATATTTTACAGCCTTGTTCAGCCGATTCTGCACGAGTGCGGCATCCAGATTCTTATCGATGGCCTTGTCGATATCGCTGTTGACCGTCTTCGCGGCACTCTCATTCCCCGGCGGAACAACCGCGATTTCGTTGGCCACCACCTCGCCTGCTGCCTGGGCTTTGGCGATCGATTCCGCACGCGCCTTCTCCGCATCGGAGGGAACCGTACCCTTCAGCGTCACCACGCCCTTGTCCCGATCCTGATCAACTTTCACATCCCTGAAGCCGGCCTGGTCGAGAGAGGTGTGGATGTTATCCGCCACGTCCGGCGCCTTGCTTCGATTCGAGCAACCACCGCACGTCAACATAGCCCCTAAAAGCAATGATCCGGTAATAAGTTTCATATATATTCTCCGCGCCTAGACCACCGTACGGCGGCCCGCAATCAAGCTGATGACAAACAGCACCACGAAGACGAAGAAAAAGATCTTTGCAATACTTGCCGCGCCGGCGGCAATTCCTCCAAACCCGAACACCGCGGCTAGGATCGCAATAACTAAGAAAACCCATGCATACCAAAGCATTTGTTAGAACCTCCACCGGTCTATCAGCAAGCCGGGGGCCAGCGGGACGTTAGGCCCCTGTTACTAATGCACCGTGACCGTGACCATTTCCTGATTCCACGAATAACTCGGGGTCCACTTTGGACCATACACACCGACGCTGATCGTATACTTCCCGGCTTTCGTTGGGGTCCATGAAAACTCGTACGTCTTGGTCTCGCCGGGGGCAAAGCTTTCGTCCGACTTGTGCTGTTTGTCAACCGGCTTGTGTGTTTCATCCCAGATCTCCATCTCGACCAAGCTGTCCGGCGCCGCCTTTCCATCATCTTTAGCCGCGATGTCGATGGTGACCGGTTTGCCGCTCGGGACCAACTGAGCAGGTGTCCTGGCGCTGGTGGTGAACGGCGGAGTCGCGAGCGCCGGTGCGTAAAACCCTGCAATCTTGACAGCGAGAGATTCCACTCTTGAGCTGCCGGAGTTCGCCAGAACGATCACACTCAGCTGGTCGTTCTCGAAGCGCTCATAATCTGACCGGAACCCTGGGTACTGGCCGTCGTGGTGTATCCTCGCTCGCCCCAGGAATGAATCCACATACCAGCCGAAACCGTAATCGGCGGAGGTTCCATCATTCAAACTCACGGGTGTCCGCATCTGCTTCCGGTTGGCCGCGGTGAACGGACTGTGTGAATCCATAAAAGCGTCCCACTTCGCAAGGTCCAGAACCGTGGAGAGAAAAGCGCTGCTCGGCCGCACGGCGACCCAGTTTTCAGCATTTACCATCCCGCTATTTGTCTGCTCGTAACCGCTGCCTCGAAGCGGAACGATAGCCGTGAGCGTCAAGAGGCGGGTGGATGTCATGCCAGCCGGCGCAAAGAGCCGTTCGGAAATGAACTCGCTCCACGGCTTCCCACTCGCCTTGCCGATGATTTCCGAGAGCACGTAGTATCCAACATTGGAGTACAGCCACTTTTCGCCGGGTTGAAAGAGTAGTGGCATAGGATAAACCGACTCGATTACTTCGGCCGGCGGCTGTTCTTTGTAGGGATGGTAATCGGACGGGTCGCGGATCATGCCCGACGTGTGTGTCAACAAGTTCCGGACGGTGATGTTTTTCCAGGACTCAGGCGAGCCGTTCAGGTATTTTTGCGCTTTGTCGTCCAGCCCGATCTTGCCCTCCTCGACAAGCAACATCACGGCGGCGGCCAGGAACTGCTTGCTCAGCGAGGCTATCTTATATACGGTTTCCGGAGTGGCGGGCGTGTCGGTCTCCACATTTGCCAGTCCATAACCGGCAGCCTTGCTGAGCCTGCCTTTTTCCACCACTGCAATCGAGAGTCCGGGAATGTGCAGGGCCTGCATCTGCGCTTTGACATACTCGTCCACCGCATCGGCGCGAGCAGTCACGGAAATAGCGATCAGGAGCGAGAGGAAGAGATGGATGTGACGCCTCAACATTGGAATACTTCCGGCGTTTGAAATGGTTACCTGAAATGGCTTCGGTGTGCCCTCGGACGCGACCATGGTGCAATAGAAAAGGTAATGCCCTCACAAATCAGTTTTGGGTACCCCTGGTATTTGAGCTACGGACACCTCGTGGTCGCCGCGGTCGCGTTGTCCTGTTGGCTGTTCGCGTATGCCCGAAAGTGGTCGAAGACAGCGCTGATCCTGATTGGCGCATTGACCGTTTGGTCGTTTGCCGCTTTTCTAGTTGCCCGGTTTGGCTTGGATGTGAACGGCCGTCTTCCCTTGCCCACGCAGACGTTCCTCGCGTCGGGCCAAGGACGAGTGCTGGATATGGGTGCTGGTACCGGGCGGTCATCGCTCATGGTTCTCGAAGCGCGCCCCCAAACTACCGTTGTTGCACTTGACCTGTTCGCCGAATCGTATCAGGAACATTTTGGACGTAGGCAAAGCGGTCAGGAAAGACTCTTAGCCAATCTAAGAGCAGCCGGCCTGGAACATCGTGCCGCCATTCAGACCGGCGACATGCGCAAGCTCCCGTTCGAGGCGGCCGCATTTGACGCGGTCGTGAGCACCTACGCGATCGATCACCTGAACCGTGATGGAGTCACTGCCTCTTTGAGCGAAGCGTCGCGAGTGTTGAAACCTGGTGGCGAATTTCTGCTGATGGTGCTTACCAAGGATCTTTGGCTGAACTTCGCCTTCGGACCGCTGCTACTGCACAACGGCACACGCAGCGCGGCGCGATGGACGAGTTTTTTGCAGGACGCGAAGTTTCAAATGCTTGAGCAGGGAACACGCCCGGGAACCTTCTACTTCCTCACTCGCAAACCTTGACGGCTTGACCGAGCCACTTATTGCCGGTCGAACCACTCGTGGAACTGATTCACTGCCCCGTGACTGGCGGTTCCTGTCCGAGTCAGCGATTTTCCATCCGCCGCCACTGTGTACGTCGTGTCCACGATCACCTGGCCATCCTTCTTCATCTTTACGTTAAAGGTGTTGGCATTGATCCGGCGAACGGAAACCATGTTGTACGCTGGCGCTCCGGTAACCGGATAGTCCTTCCCGTCGAATTTGGCGTGAAAGCTCGCGCCGCCGCTCGAGCCGTCGGTAAGGTGGTTTTGGGAGGCGTACTGGATTCCGCCGGCGCCGTCCGACGTAATGGTGAGGACCAGACTGAGCGGTAAATCGCCGTGGCTGAAGTGAGACTTGGGTGGGTCGAGCTTCCAGACTCCCACCAGCGGAATATCGGCGGCTAGCGCATTCAGTGCGATCACGGCCACAATCAGCAGCAAGGGAATGACTTTACGCATGCTCAAAATTATACCCCTACCCTACTGGATCTGAAACCGCGCCGAGGCCGAGTAGGCGCGCGGCGGTCCATCGGTGGTGAACCAGCCCTGCGCGACGTAACTGCCGCGAGGCAGTTTGACCAGCGGCATGCTCATGACGTACTCTTTCTGATCCTGAATCTCCAGCTCGGAGACGATCTGCGGGAAGACCTTGCCGCGCGACCAAAGACCGATTACCTTCCCATCGCCATCGCGGATCTCGAGGTCATACATCTGTCCGCTGGAGAAGCTCAGAACGCCTGCGTTGCCTGGATCGCTGTTGCGGATAGTCAGGCGCGCCGTGAGCGTGTCCGACACCGCGTAGACGGTTCGATCCAGCGCCAAGTCGGTCGATAATTCGCCTTGAGACATGGTCATTCCGCCATTCACGCGTAAAAATCCTTGGACCACGCGTGACGCTTCAGAAGCTGAAGAGTCGCCGCGTCCAGCGGTCCTTTTTCAGAGACTACAGCGTTTCGTTCAACGTTTCGCACGGTTCGCATACCCGGGATCACAGTGGACACCGCCGGATCGGAGATGGTGAAGCGGAGCGCGACTTCGGCCAGCGATCCATTCTCAGCGGCCAGATCCTTTTGTAGCGCCGCGACGTGCTCGACCACCTGCTTCTTGCGGTCACCCCGGAAATAGAAGGCGCGAAACTCCTTCGGGTCGAAAACGGTTTCTTCCGTGATGCTGCCCGTCAGACTGCCTTCGTCGAAGGGCACGCGCGCCAGCACGCCGACGTTCTTCTCTTTGGCCAGTGGAAAGAGATTTTGCTGCGGGGTCTGATCGAAGATGTTGTAGATCACCTGCACCGCGTCGACCAGTCCGGTGCGGATCAGTTCCAGCGCGGAATCGGGCTGATGATCATTGATGGACACGCCCACGGCCCGGACCTTGCCGGCGGTTTTCAATTCCTCAAAAGCGCGCCGCCACTCCTCGCGATAGAGCCACTCGGGGTTCCAGACATGCAATTGCTGAAGATCGATGGTGTCCACTTTGAGGTTTCGCAAGCTATTTTCGGTACAGCGCAGAATGTAGTCGTAGGGGAAAACATTTTCGATGCCGATCCCCGGCCTCGCGGGCCACAACCGATTCTTGGGAGGCGCCTTGGTCGCGACGTACATCCTGTGGGTGGCGTCGCGGATGATCTTACCCACCAGCTTCTCGCTATGGCCGTCACCATACGCTAGGGCCGTGTCGATGAAGTTGAAGCCCAGCTCCATGGCTCGCCGCAAAGCCCGCGTGGACTCGTCGTCGTTGCCACCCAGCCACTGTGTTCCGCCGATGCCCCAGGCGCCGAATCCTATCTCACTGATCTCGAATCCAGTCCTTCCAAGCGTCCGCTGTTTCATCCTGAACCTATGATAGTGAAATGAGCATCTAATCAACGTGATGGCGAAGGGAGGACGGCATGACGGCCAAGCACCAGGTGGTGATTCTCGGCGGCGGGTTCGGCGGCCTGTATGCGGCCCAAGCCCTGAAGAAAGCCCCGGCGCAGATTACCGTTCTGGATCGCCGCAATTTCCACCTGTTCCAGCCGCTGCTCTACCAGGTGGCCACCGGGTCGCTGTCACCGGGTGAAATCGCATCGCCGCTGCGGCGCGTGCTGCACAACCAGCAGAACACCCGCGTGCTGCTGGGCGAGGCCGTGGACCTGGATGCTGATGGCCGTCGCGTGGTCCTTGCCGACGGAGAAGTGAAGTATGACACGTTGATCGTCGCCACCGGTTCGACCGATTCCTACTTCGGCCATGACGACTGGAAGCGGAACGCGCCCGGCCTGAAAACCATCGAGGAGGCGACCGAGATCCGCAGCAAGATTCTATATGCATTCGAGGAGGCCGAGAAGGAAGCCGATCCGGAAAAGCAGCGGGCGTGGCTGACGTTTGTCATTGTCGGCGCCGGAGCCACTGGTGTCGAGCTGGCCGGCGCACTGGGCGAAATCGCACACGAAATATTGCGTCGCGATTTCCATTCGATCGATTCGAGGAACGCCGAGATTTTGCTGCTGGAGGGCGGCTCGCGCGTGCTTCCGGCCTATCCCGCTGATCTCTCGGCGAAGGCGGAGGCATCCTTGATACGGTTGGGTGTGACGCCGCGGACCAACGTAATGGTGACCGGAATCGACGAGGCAGGCGTTACTGTGAAGACTTCGAGCGGCGAGGATCGGATCAAAGCCAGAACCATCATCTGGGCGGCCGGCGTGCGAGCCTCTGGTTTTGGAGACGTGCTGAAGCAGCGCGCTGGGGCACAGCTTGACCGCGCCGGTCGCGTGACGGTGAATCCCGATTTGAGTGTGCCGGGGCATCCCGAGATTTTCGTGATCGGCGACTTGGCCCATTTCGAGCAGGAAGGTAAGCTGCTGCCCGGAGTCGCGCCGGTCGCCATGCAGCAAGGCGGATATGTCGCCAAGTTGATCCAAAAGCGTCTCCAGGGCCAGGCCGAGGCCGCCGGCAAATTCCGCTATTTCGACAAAGGCAGCTTGGCTGTAATCGGACGCGCGTCGGCAGTGGCTGAGATCCGCGGACTGCATATTTCAGGCGTACTGGCCTGGCTCACGTGGTTATTCGTGCACCTGTTGTATATCGTGGAATTCTCGAACCGCGTTCTGGTGTTCATCCAATGGGGATTTCTTTATTTGACCTACAACCAGGGCGCCCGGCTCATTACGGGTGAGGCTTGCGGGGCAGCCCCTCAGTGGGGCGGACTCCCAGTGGGGCGGACCCCCTGGTCCGCTGCCGACCCCCCGGTCGGCTCTTCTTCGGCCGACCCTCCCTCGGCTAGTCCTCGGTGAGAATTTCGCAATGCTGCGGCGACCACTTTGGTATGACGGTTTACCGGCGGCGACTTCCTCACATCTATGAGATAGGGCAATCCGTTTTCCTCACCTGGCGACTTCACGACAGTCTACCGTCCCACAGGTCTTTCCCAATCGACGCGCTCAATTCCGGTCAGGCATTTGCGGCCATGGACCGACTGCTGGACGAAGCTCGCTGTGGAGAGTTTTACCTCCGCCAACCGGTCATCGCAGACATGATCGTGGAAGCGATTCATTATAACGCCAACATCCTCGGGCATTATCTCTTACACGCCTTCGTGGTCATGCCAAATCATGTTCATTTGCTCGCTACTCCAGCCGTGGCATTGCCCAAACTTACGAAATCGTTGAAAGGCATCACGGCTAAGCGGGCCAATGCGATGCTGGCATTGACCGGAAGCGCCTTTTGGCAAGAAGAGAGCTATGACCGCTTGGTGCGGCACGACCGGGAATTCGAGGGAATCCGGAACTATATTGACGAAAATCCTGTGCGCGCCGGATTGGTGAAGGAAGCCAGTGAGTATCGATGGTCGAGTGCGGGATGGGCGAGCGGGGTGGGCGACCAGGGGGTCGCCCGCGGGGCAGGGGTCCGCCCTACTACGTGCTCAAATGTCTGCAAGCCACGATAGAATAGTAGTAGCCCCCGTATGATCGACCAGGCTCTGGCGAAAATCTTCGGCACCAAGAACGAACGCGAAGTTAAGCGTATTCGTCCGATCGTTGCCGCCATCAATGACCTGGAGCCCGGGATGCAGCAGCTTTCCGACGCTGATCTGGCCCAGAAGACCGTCGAATTCAAGCAGCGGGTTGCCAACGGCGAGTCGCTCGATGATCTGCTGATCGAATCCTTCGCCGTGTGCCGCGAAGTTGGCCGGCGCGTGTTGAACATGCGCCATTTCGATGTGCAGCTAATCGGCGGCATCTTCCTGCATCGCGGCAAAATCGCCGAAATGCGCACCGGTGAAGGAAAAACGCTGGTCGCGACCTTGCCGGTTTACTTGAACGCCTTGAGCGGACTGGGCGTGCACGTCGTCACCGTCAACGACTATCTGGCAAAACGCGACTCGGAGTGGATGGGGCGCATTTACAAGTTCCTGGGCATGTCGGTCGGCGTCATCGTGCATGATCTGGATGACGATGAGCGGCGCCAGAGCTACGCCTGCGACATCACTTACGGCACCAACAACGAGTACGGCTTCGACTATCTGCGCGACAACATGAAGTTCCGGATCGAGGATTGCGTGCAGCGCGGCCACAACTTCGGAATCGTCGACGAAGTGGACTCCATCCTGATCGATGAATCGCGCACCCCGCTGATCATTTCCGGACCGAGCGAAGAATCCACCGACAAGTATTACAAGATCAACCGCATCATCCCCAAGCTGGTGCGCGGCGAGGAGATCAAGGGCAAGGAGCCGGGCGAGAGCTACACCACCGGCGATTATACGGTCGACGAGAAGCATCGCAGCGCCGCGCTCACCGAAGAGGGCATCGCCAAAGTGGAAAAACTTTTGGGCTGCGGCAATCTCTACCAGCCGGAGAACTGGACCATTCTGCACCATGTGCAGCAGGCGCTCAAGGCGCATGTCCTGTTCCTGCGCGACAAAGATTATCTGGTGCAGGAAGGCCAGGTGATCATCGTCGACGAATTCACCGGCCGCGTGATGCCGGGCCGCCGCTGGAGCGATGGTCTGCACCAGGCCATCGAAGCCAAGGAAAACGTCAAGATTGAGCGCGAGAACCAGACGCTCGCCACCATCACGTTCCAGAATTACTTCCGCATGTACAAGAAGCTGGCCGGCATGACCGGCACGGCGGAAACGGAAGCCGCCGAGTTTGACAAGACCTATAAGCTCGACGTCGCGGTGATCCCCACCAACCGCCAGATGGTTCGCAAGGAATTTCAAGACATCGTCTATCGAACCGAGGACGAGAAGTTCCGTAACGCCGCCAAGGAGATCAAGGAACTGTACGAGAAAGGCCAGCCGGTGCTGGTCGGGACCATCTCCGTCGAAAAATCCGAGCGGCTTTCCAATTCGCTAAAGAAGATGGGCGTCAAGCACGAAGTCTTGAACGCCAAGAATCACGAGCGCGAAGCTTTTATCGTCGCGCAGGCGGGCCGCAAGGGCGCTATCACGGTTTCGACCAACATGGCCGGCCGCGGCACCGACATTCTGCTGGGCGGCAACCCCGAGTTCCTCACCAAAGAGTATCTGAAGAAGGAAAACAAGGATCCGGATCTGCTTCAGACCAGCCCGGTTGGATCGCCGGAGCGAGCCGAATGGGACGCCGTATACGCGCGTTTCAAGGACGAAACCGCGGTCGAACACGACGAAGTGGTGGCGCTGGGCGGACTGCACGTGCTGGGCACCGAGCGGCATGAGTCGCGACGCATCGATAATCAGCTCCGCGGCCGAGCCGGACGCCAGGGCGATCCCGGCAGCTCGCGGTTCTATCTTTCGCTGCAAGACGACCTGATGCGCATCTTCGGCGGCGAGCGCATGCAGAACCTCATGCTGCGGCTCGGCATGGAGGAAGACGTCCCCATTGAGTCGAAGATGATTTCCAAGCGGATCGCGGCCTCTCAAAAAGCCGTTGAAGCGCAGAACTTCGCCGCCCGAAAACACCTGCTCGAGTACGACGACGTCATGAATAAGCAGCGCCAGGCCGTCTACGGCATGCGCCGCCACTTGCTGGAGGGGCAGGACCAGCGAGAGCGCGTCCACGAAATCATCGAAGGCATCGTCGCCACCTTCATCGACATGCGCTGTCCGGAGCGTACGCATCCCAGCACCTTCGATCTCGCATCACTGCAGTCCGACGTGCTATCTTCCTTCGGTCTGAAGATCGATACTGACGAGCTGCAAGGTATGGCGCGGCAGGAGATCGAAACTCACATCTACGATCTGCTGATCGCGCGCTACAAGGAAAAAGAGGACCTGATCGGCCCGGAGAACATGCGCGACGCCGAGCGCATCGTCATGCTGAACGTGATCGACAACCAGTGGAAAGACCACCTGCTGTCGATGGACCACCTGAAAGAAGGCATCGGGCTGCGCGGCTACGGGCAGAAAGATCCGCTGATCGAGTACAAGAAAGAATCGTTCCAGATGTTCCAGGACATGATGGATCGCATCGAGGACGAAACCATCCGCTATCTGTTTTTTCTTCAGGTAACCACCGGCGGTGGCCCGGCGGGCCAGGCTCAGCCTGTGCTGCCCTTCTCGCCCGATGGCGATGAAGAAGACGAAGAAGAAGAGGACAACGAAGAAGCGCTGGTGGGAGCCAATGGCGATCAGCGTCGCGCTGCTCAAACCGTAGTCGAAGACTTCACGCGGAATATCCAGCGCAAGAAAGACAAGGAAATGGCCGATCTGCAATTTGTTGGTGGCAGCGGCACGGCCACCGAGAAAAAGCAGGCCGTTTCCGCCAAGAAAGCCGGCCGCAACGATCCCTGCCCGTGCGGCAGCGGCAAGAAGTACAAGAAATGCCACGGAGCCTGATCCTCGCCATTTTATTTGGAGCCTCGGCTTGCGCCGCCATCTGGCCGGAGCACCTGGGAACCTACGACCGGCGATCGGTCGAAGCATCGCAAGTCCCGACCGATGAGAACGGCCGCGAGGCATCCGAACAAGCCGATTACGGGCGGTTTCAAGTGACGGCCACGGTTTACAAGGACTCTACGGGCGCCTATGCCGCTTGGTTGGAAGCAGAGGAAAAGCCGCTCCTGGTGGGCAATTATGTGATCACTTGCACCGTAAACTGCCCTAAGAATTTGGCCGAACTGGCCGAGGCGCTACCCCACGTTTCGCATGCGCCGCTGCCGGTTTTGGGCAGCTACTTCCCTGCCAAGAACTTGGTTCCCCACTCCCAGCGCTACATTCTCGGTCCGGCGGGACTGGCGCAAAATGCGCCGCAAATCCCGGAATCCGCCGTGGCCTTCCAGTTCGGAACCGAAGGCGAGATTGCCCGTTATCGCGTTTTACAAAACGAACCCAAAGGCGACGCGCTCGTGGCCATTTTTTCGTATCCTACCCCTCAGATCGCCCGCCAGCAGGCGTCGGCCTTTGAAAAAGTCGCCGGAGCCGCCGTAAAACGAGCCGGCCCGCTGGTGGCCGTCGTTCTGGGCGCGCCCGATCAGGCGGCAGCCGCCGGGCTTCTAAGTCAAATCAATTACGACGCGTCAGTTACGATAAACGAACCCATGCCGCTGGTGCTCCGGCCCGAAACCGCCGCCAAAATGCTGCTCTCCATCATTACGCTCGCGGGGATAGTACTGGGATTTTGCCTAGCATCCGGCCTTTTGTTTGGAGGCCTTCGGGTGATAGCTCGCAGGTTTGGTTATACAGATGCTGGAACGGCGATGACGACGCTGCATCTCAGCGACAAATAACTCCTCGGGTTTCTCCACCTTAGAAACCAAGCATCCGGTTGTTCAGAGGTCTTCCACAGAATCTTTCACAGGTTTTCCAAAAGCGAGACCATCATTAACCTCAGTGGATTCAATCGTATAAGGTGGAAAAACGATTTACCAGTTTTTCGCTTGACTCGCAACCTTACCAAGCCCTATGATCTGATCACAAACAGATTTTGGCGGTTGCGTTTCCGTCGAATCTGATTCTCCCGGACATCACCCTGGTAGAACAGGGGCCTGTGAATTCAGGCGGATGGTGTCGCAACGCTGGGGCCTTCGAGGCCCCAGTTCAATCCCGCTCCGGTCGTTCTCGACGCTAAACTGGAATTTGCACCCTCATCAGCCAAAACCGGCCGATACCCCTGCGACTTGGCGCGACCGTATGCGCGCGCTGGGCAACATGCCGCCTTTGCTGCGGATGGTCTGGCAAACCAGTCCGGCCATAACCACCGCCACGGTCGTGCTACGACTGCTGGCCGCCGTGATTCCAGTGGGTCAGCTCTGGATTGGGAAGCTGATCATGGACCAGGTGGGCCGCGCGATTACAGGGCTTCCCAGGGACCCCGGGCGAATCTGGGTGCTCCTCGCCTATGAGATCGGATTGGCGGTGTTGAGTGACCTGCTGTCGCGCGCAATCAACCTGTGTGACAGCCTGCTGGGCGACAAATTCACCAACTTTGTCAGCCTGCGGCTGATGGAACACGCCTCCGAGCTGGACCTGGTTTCATTCGAGGACCCGGTCTTTTACGACAAGCTGGAGCGGGCCAGACGCCAGACCACGGCCCGGCTGGGGATGCTGGCAGTATTGGCCGGAATGGGCCAGCAGGCCATCACTTTATTGTCGCTTTCGGCCGCTGTTGTGTCGTTTTCGCCCTGGTTTTTGCTGCTTCTAGTGGTGGCCGTGATCCCGGCGTTTCTGGGCGAAACGCGCTTTGCGATGCTGGCTTACTCGATCCTGTACCGCTGGACGCCGGAACGCCGCGAGCTCGACTATCTCCGCATGCTGGGCGCCAGCAACCAGAGCGCGAAAGAGGTGAAGATTTTCGGGCTGGGCGGCTACCTGGCGGACCGCTCGCGCGAGCTTTTTGACCGCTTCTATCGTGAAAATAAAGCTCTCGCCATCAAGCGCGCCGTTTCGGGCTCGCTTCTGAACTTGCTGCCCACCGCCGGCTACTACGGGGCGTATGTGATGATTCTGGTCCGCACCTTATCCGGCGCGCTTACGATCGGCGGGCTTACCTTTTTGGCTGGCGCGTTTGCGCGATCCCGAAGCCTGATCGAGAGCCTTTTTTCGAGCTTCAACAACATCGCCGAACAGGCGCTTTACATCAAGGACCTTTTCGATTTCTTCGAGACGCGGCCGGGCATCATCTCACCGCCGAACGCCTTGCCTGCGCCCCGTCCCATTCATTCCGGTTTTGAGTTTCGCGACGTTTCGTTCGCCTATCCTGGCTCGGAGCGCCAAGTTCTGAACAAGGTGAGCTTTCGCTTCGATGCCGGCGAGCGCATCGCGCTGATCGGAGAGAATGGCGCTGGCAAAACGACGCTGGTGAAGCTGCTGGCGCGCCTGTACGATCCCACCCAAGGCGCGATTCTCCTCGACGGCATAGACCTGCGCGAATACGATGTTGACGGCCTGCGCAAAGAAATCGGAGTGATTTTTCAGGACTACATGCGCTACGACATGCAGGTTCGCGAGAACATCGGTTTCGGGCGCATCGATGAGCTTCGCAATCAGCCGCGCATAGAAGAGGCGGCCCGCAAGAGCCTGGCCGAGCCTTTGATCGCGCAACTGGCCGGCGGCTACGAGCAGATGTTGGGCCGGCGCTTCGAAAAAGGCGTGGATTTATCGGCCGGCCAGTGGCAGAAGATCGCGCTGGCGCGCGCTTACATGCGTGACGCTCAAGTTCTGATCCTGGACGAACCGACCGCCAGCCTGGACGCCCGCGCCGAATACGAAGTCTTTCTGCGCTTCGCCGATCTCACGCGCGATAAGATGGCGGTGCTGATCTCGCATCGCTTCTCCACCGTCCGGATGGCCGATCGCATTTTGGTTCTGGCCGACGGCGAAGTTATCGAGCAGGGCACGCATAAACAATTGGTCGCGCTGGGCGGGCGCTATGCGGAGTTGTTTGAATTGCAAGCCGCGGGATACCGGTAAGTGTTTATTTCGCCGCCGGCCGCCACTCCATAAAGAAATTGATTTCGTGCTCTTCGATTACCCGGAATCCCAAGCGATGATAGAGTCGCAGCGCCGGGTTGAATCGCTCTACATGCAGCGTCACGGTTTTTTGCTGCTGTACGGCTTCTTGCAGCAGATTTTCGAGAATTGCGCCGCCGATTCCCGAGCGGCGACATTCGGGCAGCAGCGCGATATCCATCAACCTGATTTCGCGCACGCCATAGTGGACATAGATTCGCCCGATGGGCGCGTTATCGCGCAGGATAATCTGAAACGAAGCGTCGCCGTAGTGCTGCCGGTAATGCTTGGTCTGAAATTGAAACTGCATGCGGAGGAAGGCCTCTTGCTGCGCGGCATCCCAGCCCGTCAAAGCCATCTCTACATCGCGAGTGGTGACGTAAAGCTTACCGAGGAATTCCTGATCCTCCGGCAATTCCGGACGGAAGCCGATCCGGTCCGAAAGAGGCAAAACTGTTTCTGTGGCCGCAGTCATCAGTTGCGCGAGGGGAATATACCCACCAGCGCTATACAGAAGTTGAGAACCAGGTGCGGCTGCATGTTCGGGTGCGGCTGGCCTCCGCTGTTCGAGCCGATCGCTTGCGGCGCCAGCGTTTCGCTTGGACTGCTGGCGAAAGTGACATTGCCGTTGGGATCTGGCGCCCACAGTCCGCCTCCTGGAGTCAGGGAACCAGCTACGGCGGCAAAATTCACGGGGTGACTGTGAGGAGGAATCTCGGTGGTGAGCAAGGTATGGTTCGCCTCGCCGCCAACCTGGCCCTGAGTATAACCGTTCCCGAACATCATCGCCACGTTGCCCTGCAGGTTCGGGAGCGCGAAGTTCACTCGACCGTCGCCGCCATAGGTAGTTCCAAGCAGCGCAAACAAGGCCTGATTCTGGTTGATCGCCATCAGCTGTCCGTTGCACAATGCCCAGCCACGGGGGGCAAAACCAAACGAAAAAATCGAAATTTGTCCCAGAAATTGTTCGCTCATTTGCTTGATCCTTTCTAGCTGCGGGGTGGGTATATGCCTTGCATGGCGATGCAATAGTTCAGCGTCAGGTAGGGCTGCAGGTTATTGTGCGGCTGCCCTCCGCCGGCCGGCAGGATCGCGTTCGGAGACATATGTCCCGCAGGCGCCCCACCGCCATATTCCTGATTGCCGCCGGCATCTTGCGACCAAACCTGGCCCGCGGGGTCGTAGCTGGTTCCTATGGCGTTGTTGCAGTTCGCGGGATGAGTGTGGCCGGCCAATTGGCTCGATAAAATTGTGACGAATGCTTCGCCGCCGGAATCGCCAATATTACGCGGCGTCAGTCCGGGACCGGTGCCTTGGCCAATTGGCACGCTGGCCTGCAGGTTCGGAAGCGCGAAGTTTGACCTGCCATCGCCCCCAAATTGCGTGCCAAGAAGGGAAAACAAGGCGGTGTTCTGAGAGATCGGGAGAAGCTGCCCTTGACAAAACGCCCAGCCTTGCGGCGGGAAATTAAAACCGAATATTTGAATCTGTGCAACAAATGGCTCGCTCATAGTTGTAATCCTCCAACTGTGATACTAATTCTGGGACGGAAAAATGCCAAATAATGAAATGATGTAGCTGACGGCAAGAAACGGCTGCATGTTATCGTGCGGCTGTCCACCACCCGTGTTGGGCCCGATGGCGTTAGACGACATCGACGGCGGGTTGGTGGTTACCGCCGTTGTCCAAGCGGCGGTGTTGCCACCCGGATCGCTCGACCAGACGGCATTTTGAGGGCTCACGACGTCGCCGCCAGGAGCAGCCTGGGCCAGATGGCTATGGGGCGGTACCTGGTTGCCAAGCAGCGTGACGGACTCGGAGCCCGACATTTGTCCGATTACGAAAGTCTCACCTTGGCGACTGGTACCCTGGTGCACCGGAACACGTCCGCGTAGATCCGGCAAACCGAAAGTCTGCTGCCCGTCGCCGCCGTAGGTGGTTCCGATCAGATTAAAGAGCGTTTCAAACTGCGAGATTGCCAGTTGCGACCCATCGCAGAACGCCCAACCTGCGGGGGCGAAGTTCCCGCCGAACATGCGAATTTCTCCAACAAAAGGGTCAGCCATTAAATCCTCCTATCCAAACACCGCTTCATAGTAGGCGAAGCGAGGATCCCTGCCGGGAGCCAACACCCGCGTCAAGAACCAGTCCGCCGGTTCAAAATCATCATGTACGAGCTGATACAGCCCTCTGCCCAGTGGCTCCGCGCTGCGCAACGCGAACAGGAGCGCGAAGGGCTCGCGGAATCCGGCTGGAACCTGTCCGGTATTTCGTCGGCTCACTTTCAACAGTTCGAGTTGCACTCCACTGGGATCGAACACCAGCACTTGCCCGACATACGGCGCGAAGGTGTCCGCCGTGTAATTCGCTATCTCGAATTTCATTTGCAACATCATAGTGGCTGCTCAGAGTGATGGTCTAAGCTAATGCGTGCCAGTGGGCTAACGAGTCTGAGTAGGTATCGGCAGCGACACTCGCGGACTTGACAATTTCGCTTTCCAACGCAGCGCCTCCGAGAATCAGACGCGACGCTACGCGCGAGCTACCTTCAGCCGAGAACTCGGCGTCGGTGTAAGTAGTAACCCGCCGATCCAGGCCCAGTTCGACGGTAGCGGCATGGAACGCAGCCATGGCCTGCCCCAGGTCGCGGTAGCGCGCGGCCACGGTTCGAGCTCGCTGGGCACTGCGGGTGAAGCCGTTGGCGGTGCAAAGGAATACCGGGCGATTCAAACCGAGGGTGCGGCCGGCTTGCAGCAAGCGGCTGACATCTTCCAGTTGGCGTCCCATGGTGGTGTCGGGGAATGCATTCTTCAGCGGCGCAACATTATTCATGGCCTGGCGAAGCGTGATGTTTTCAAACTGGTCGCCTTGCGGTTGACTTCCGCCGAGCGCAAGCATGCTTAGTCCGCTCTGAAAAGTGAAGCCTCCGGCGCCGGTCAGGGGATGGATGCCGGCCTTTTGCGCGGCCCATTCCAAGGTGGCAAATCCATTCGGAAGGAATCGCAATGCCCGGTATCGCTCGGCCAGAACCTCGCTGGACGGAGGCGCGTCATGCTTCACGACGGCCAATAACTCTTGGCGATGCAGAGCCTTCAACTCGGAAACGTTGGGCAACAAGGAAGCACCCTCGCCGCCAAACAAATAAATGCAGACCAATGCGCGATTGCCCGGCGTGGCGCTTGCGCCGGCCACTTGCTCCAGCGTTCCGAGGAGTCCCGCGCCCGCCAGCGAGCGTACCCCGATTTGGAGCAGCGCGCGGCGAGACTGAATCTTTTCGTTGGCTTTCATCTCATTTCTCCTCTAGAGTGATTGCTTTGCGATACCGGGCCTAAACTGTTTGGGGAACCTGCGCGCCAGGATCATGGCTCCCAGACCGCCGAGCAGAAGTGATAACGACGACGGTTCCGGAGTCGTGGTAATCGGCGCGGTTTGAATGTCCAGGGTGGAAAATATTAGACCGGCGCCGTTGCTGGGTGACAAGCCGAGAGCCCCCAAGCCGGGTGCCTGAAGCGCGAGCGAAATCTCGGCGGTTCCCGTATCTAAGACGCCAAAAGAAGTGCTTGGAATTGTGACCGACAGAATGTCGTACTCGTTTTTAAGAGATCCCCCTCCGCCGTTCACGGCATTCGCTGCGGCGTTGAGCAAGCTTGTCAGATCGTCGCCACCGTGGAGCATGTACGAGGCGACCGCGTCGTGCGCCGCCGACGAATCGATGTCCCAAATTCCCAGTGTCAAGGTCGCGCCCGTGATCGTCTGACCACTAACCGAATAAGTGGGGAAGGTCCAAGTGGCCGAACAGTTGGTGCTGCCGTTATTGCCCGTGTCGCTTCCGCAGAAGGTATTGAATGGCGCTGGACCTGTGAATGCCCCCAAGATCGTAGCGGAACTGACCGGATGTTGGCCGTTGGTAAACGTGGTGGTGCCGGTGTTGCCGAGCGACGTGGAGATTACAGAAGCATTGACCAAGTATGAGGTTGCCAATAACGCAAATGCTGAGCTGAAAGCTAATGTTTTCAAGGATCCCTCCGAGTGCGGCCGTTGTACTCCAACTGCGCTCGCATGTGCAGTATGTGCCCCGCCCGATGCTGAGTCAACCACCTTTGCGGCTGCAGCGTACCGTGACAAAGGTTCCTGCGCTGCTATTATGGTCCCGCTCATGAAAGCGGTCAGAATCCATCAGCACGGCGGGCCTGAAGTTCTTAAATATGAAGATATTCCGGAGCCTGCGATCAAAGCCAATGAGGTACTGGTACGCGTGCGGGCGTGCGCATTAAATCATCTCGATTTATGGGTGCGCAATGGACTCCCCGGAATGAAATTCTCCATGCCGCATATTTTAGGCAGCGATATTGCCGGTGAAGTTATCCGCGTCGGAGATTTATGCGAGCGCGTAAAGCCCGGCCAGCGCGTCCTGCTTTCACCTGGGTTGAGCTGCCGCCAGTGCGCGCAGTGCGTGTCGGGAATCGATAACCAGTGCCGGCGCTATACTTTGTTCGGCACCGGTGTGGATGGCGGAAATCGCGAGTACATGGCCGCGCCCGAGTACGCCGTCATTCCTATTCCTGACAGCCTGAGCTTCGAAGAGGCCGCGGCTGCGCCCCTGGTCTTCGTCACCGCCTGGCATATGCTGTTTGGCCGGGCGGAACTCCAGCCGGGCGAGGATGTGCTGGTGCTAGCGGCTTCGAGCGGCGTCGGGATGGCCGCTGTGCAGATCGCCAAAATGTTCCACTGCCGCGTTATCGCCACCGCAGGCGGCGAAGCCAAACTCGCGAAGGCCAAGGCGCTGGGCGCCGATCACGTGATCGATCATTACCAGCAGGACATTTCGGCCCAAGTGAAAAAGTTCACCGAAAGGCGCGGCGTCGATGTGGTCTTCGAGCACGTCGGCGAGGCCACCTGGCCCAAAAGTGTCGAGAGCCTGGCGCCCGGCGGCCGGCTGGTCACTTGCGGCGCGACCACTGGAGGAAATGCAAAGATCGATATCCGATTTTTGTTTAGCCGTCATCAATCGCTGCTGGGCTCGTTCATGGGAACGCTGGGCGAACTGCACCGCGTGCTCAAGTTCGTTTTCCAGGGCAAGCTGAAGCCGGTGATCGACAAGGTGTATCCGATGGCGGAAATCGCGGCTGCGCACCAGCGGTTGGAGAACAAAGAGCAGTTCGGGAAAGTCGTCGTCGTACCTTAGGAACCATCATGAACCGAGTTCTATTTCCTGTGATTCTCGCGCTGGCGCTCGGGCTGCATGCGCAGACGGCGCCGGATGCCGTGGAATTGACCAAGCTGCTGAAAGACTTCCTGGCTGGGGCATCGCGCAACGACGCTGCCGTGCACGATCGATTTTGGGCCGATGACCTGATCTACACCAGCTCGGCCGGGCGGCGAATGGGCAAGGCGGATATTATGCGCGACGTAAGCTCGTCGGGTCCCGCTAAGGCCGGAGTCGCAGCTACTGTTTATGGCGCTGAAGACATCCGCATTCAACAGTACGGCAACACCGCGATCGTCGCATTCCGCTTAATCGGGACAACGGAGGGAGCCGGGACGACCGAGACCAGCAATTATCTGAACACGGGCACGTTTCTCAAGCGCAACGGTAAGTGGCAGGCGGTGAGCTGGCAATCGACCAAAATGCCCAGCTCTGACAAAAATAGGTAGCGGCCTTAGCGAGAGGGCTTTCGCGGGTCGGCCACTCCGGAGACCTGCGCCAACGCTGGCGCTTCGATGGCCTGAGCCAGCGCCATGGATGCCCACCCGGTAGCCCACGCGCTGATCCACTGGTCGCCGCCGTAAGGGAAACCGCTCTCAAAGTACACCTGAAATTTAGGTGCGCGGCTTACGACATGCCAGGAGCCATCCGCCGCCTGCGTGCCAAGCAAAAACTTCACACCTTTTTGATAAGCCGGGTCGTTGGGCGCGACGCCGCCAGCGGCAGCGAGAGTGTACAGAGTCTCGCCAGTAGCGTAAGCATCGGCGGGGAACTCGTCGCGCTGGCGCCAACCGCCGCCGGACTGTTGTAAAGCCAGGATCGCCTTCGTGAAACGGCTGAGGTCACGAGCATCAGCGCCAGCCCAGCGCAGGCCGAGCATCTGCATATTGCGGTCTTCCGCATTGATCGGCTTCGCGGAGAGCAGCCACTGCTTTGCTTTGGCAATGCGCGCGTTCATCTCCGTGGCGCGGCCGGGTGGGCCGTAGACTTTTAGCGCACGGATCGAGAGGGCGGTGCGGAAGATATCGCCTTCTTCGGCAGGAGGTCGCGAAAAACCCATGACGTGCCAGGAGCCGTTCGCTAGCTGCTGGGCGGCGATGATCGAAGCCATCGCATCGGTCATCTTATCCGGAGCATAACTCATGGCCGCCAAACCGGCTGTCGAGTAACCTGTGATCTCGGGGATCAGCAGATCCATCCGCTCATACAATGCTTCCGCCGGATACTGAATTTTGACCATCTGGACGCGCTCCCGAACGGCGCTCTCGTCGACGCGAATGCCTTTCGCTCGCGCCTCCGCCACGGCCATGTCGGTTATGCCCTGGCTGTGACAGGCGGCGCAACCGCTGTTGGCGAAGAACTGGTGGGTCGTACGCTCCAGCAGCGCCACGCTGCGCTCGACCGCGGCTTTGGGTTCCAACGTAGCGGTAATGGCGACGGGAATGGCGCGCGGCGCATCCTCAGTTTTCGCTTTCAGCAACTGGATTGCTGAGGGCAGCGCGATCTTGCGCGCCCAATCGTGCGCGGTTTCACCGAGGACGCTCTTGGGCTCCAGTTTCGCGCCGTGGTCGAGCAGCATCCGAATTATCGCCGGGATCCTGATGGTCGGTACTTACAGCCATCATGAGCGGAGTCATGTCGCGAACATCCTTCACATTGACGTCGGCGCCCGCATCCAGAAGGGCTTTAATCAACTCCGGGGGGCCGAAGGGCGCCGCCATCCCCAACGCGGTGATCGAGCCGAACTGCGGGGTACCCGCCTTGGGAGCGAGACCGGGATACATGAATGGCGCGACGGACACTGCATTGACGCGGGCTCCCTTGGCGAGCAACATCTTTACGGCGCGGACGTTGCCGTTATCGCCGGCGCTGACAATTAGCGGCGTCAGGCCGAGTACGTTGGCGGCATTCACGTCGACTCCGGCATCAATGATCAGGCGAATAGTCTCGGTGTCATTGCCGGCAGCGGCCGCGTTCAGCGTGGTGTTCTTGTAGCCGTCCACGACCTTTGGGTCCGCGCCTTTGGCCAGCAGCAGGCGCACCGTTTCGGCGGAACGGTCGGTCATCGCGGCCAGAAATAGCGCGGTGCGACCCCGCTTCGATGCGGTGTTGACATTGGCGCCGCGACCGAGCAGCAGCTTCACCTTGGCCAAGTCGGTGGCCGACCAGATCAGCGCGGTAGATCCAAATTCGTTCTGAGCATTTATGTCAGCGCCCTTGCCGATCAGGAATTTCATCGCATCCAGCGAGCCAACCGCCGCGGCGTACATGAGCAGGGTCTCGCCGCGCCCGTCCTTCGTGTTGGCGTCCGCTGAATCGTGTACCATCGCGCGAAGGCGCGCCAGATCATTGGCTCGGATCGCGTTGTATAAATCGTCGCTGGCAGGGCCGGCCGCGAGCGCGGCGCCGTGTACGGTCAAGGTCAAAATAGCAAGAGCAAATCCCCGTGGCTTTCATAACCACCTCCCGTTCGACTGTCGTTTGGAACTTAGTATACACCCGGCGGAAGCCGACGCGTGTTAGGATTGAAGACTAGACCGCTAGTCATGATTCGTGCCTATCGCGGCATCGTACCCAAGATTGCCGCTTCTGCTTACATCGATCCCAGCGCTCAGGTGATTGGAGACGTGGCCGTCGGCGAACGCTCCAGCATCTGGCCCAATGTCACTGCGCGCGGCGATGTCAACTCCATTCGGATCGGCGACGAGAGCAACATCCAGGACAACTCGGTGCTGCATTGCGACGCAGGATTATTTCCGTTGGAGATCGGCAATCGCGTCACGGTGGGGCATCTGGCCATGCTGCACGGCTGCACCGTCGAAGACGATTGCCTGATCGGAATCGGCGCGGTGGTTCTGAATGGCGCGAAGATAGGAAAAGGATCGGTGATCGCCGCCGGCGCGGTGGTGCCGGAGGGAGCGGAAGTGCCCCCGGATAGCATGGTGATGGGCGTGCCGGCCAAGGTCAAGCGGCCAGTTGACCGAGGACGAGCGCGAGCGCTTTCGCGCAGAACGCGAAGCACTACGTCGAGGCTGCTCGCGATCTATAAAGATGAAGCAGGCCTAATGACGCCGAAGCCGCTGGCGTCCGCATAAGGATTCAAGATCGATGATCAAAGCCGTCAAAGGCACGCGGGACATTCTTCCTCCTTCCAGCACCGCCTGGAACCAGGTGGAAGCGGTCGCGCGCGAAGTCTTTCGGCCAATACAACTACCAGGAGATCCGCACGCCGATCCTGGAAGAGACGGCGCTGTTTGCGCGCGGCGTGGGCGAAGAGACCGACATCGTCAGCAAGGAGATGTACACTTTCGAGGATCGCGACGGCAGTTCGCTGACGCTGCGGCCGGAAGCCACCGCGTCGGTGATGCGCGCCTACATCGAGCATCGGCTGGACCAGATGCCCGGACTGCAAAAGCTTTATTACATCGGACCGATGTTCCGGCGCGAGCGGCCGCAGAAGGGCCGCTACCGGCAGTTTTATCAGATCGGCGCGGAGGCGATCGGCTCGGAATCGCCCGCCGTGGATGCCGAAGTGATCGAGATGGTGGTCGAGCTGCTTCGGCGCGTGGGGCTCACGGGCTTCCAGCTCTATCTGAACTCGGTGGGCGATCAGAATTGCCGGCCGCAGTATGTCGCGCTGCTGAAGGAGAAGCTTCGCGACGTAGCGTCGCGACTGTGCGGCGATTGCCAGCGGCGCGCCGAGACGAATCCGCTGCGCGTGCTCGATTGCAAGGTTCCCGAAGATCAGGCCGATCATCGACGCGCTGCCGTCCATTCAGGATCATCTTGTGCGAGCCGTGCCGGACGCATTTCGACGCCGTGCGCGCGTATCTGGATGATCGCGGCATTCCATACGAAGTCCGGCCGCGAATGGTGCGCGGGCTGGATTACTACATGCGCACGACGTTCGAGATCGTGCACGGGGCGTTGGGAGCGCAGAATTCGGTGCTCGGCGGCGGACGCTACGATGGACTGGCCGAAGCGCTTGGGTCGAAGGTTCCCGCGCCCGGCATCGGATTCTCGATCGGCGAGGACCGGCTGGTGATGAGCGTGGAACAGGAGCATCCGGACAGCTACAAGCCGGCGCTTGGACATTTATATCGCGCCCATGGGCGCCGCGGCGGAGCGGCACTCGGCGCACATTGGCGCACGAGCTTGCGATCGGCCGGCTGTTCGGTCGAATTGGGGCTGGATGGGAAACTGAAGCGCTCGCTCGAACTGGCCAACAAGATGGGCGCGCGATTCGCCTTGATCGTCGGAGAAAACGAAATCGCCGCCGGCCGATACACGCTTAAGAACATGCAATCGGGCGAACAGGAGACCGTCAGCCAGCGACGAACTGATGCAGCGGATAAAATAACTCATGGAAACAGTACAGCTCGATTTTCTAGGCGACCTTCGCCGCACGCACACCTGCGGTGAGTTGCGCGCCGCCGACACGGGCAAGCGGGCCCTGCTGATGGGCTGGGTCCACCGGCGTCGCGACTTGGGCGGTGTCATCTTTATTCACCTGCGCGACCGCGATGGCGTCACGCAGATCGTGTTTCATGCCGACGCCGACGCGACGGTCCACAAGAAGGCGGAGATGCTCGGCTCGGAATACGTGATCGCGGTGGAAGGCACCGTGGCGAAGCGCACGCCGGACACGGTGAATGCGAATCTGCCGACCGGCGAAGTGGAGCTGGTGGCCGAGAAGCTTTGGATCCTGAACGAATCGCGCACGCCGCCGTTCCCGATGGAAGAAGACAGTCGACGTCAAGGAAGACGCGCGCCTGAAATATCGCTACGTCGATCTGCGGCGCCCGCACATGCAGCGCAATATCATCCTGCGCTCGCGGATGGCCTTCGCCGTACGGGAGTTTCTTTACAGCCAGGGATTTCTCGAAATCGAAACGCCCTTCATGACGCGCTCGACGCCCGAAGGCGCGCGCGATTATCTGGTTCCCAGCCGCGTCCAGCCGGGTTCGTTCTACGCGCTGCCGCAATCGCCGCAGATCTTCAAACAGTTGCTGATGGTGAGCGGTTACGAGAAATATTTCCAGATCGTGCGCTGTTTCCGCGACGAAGATTTGCGGGCCGACCGGCAGCCGGAGTTTACTCAGATCGATCTCGAAATGTCGTTTCCGCAGCAGGAGCGGGTCTTCGAAGTGGTCGAGCCGATGCTGCAGCGGGTCTTTCAGGTCGCCGGCTACGAGGTCCCTGTGCCGTTTCCACGCATGACCTACGCGCAGGCCATGAGTCGTACGGGATCGACAAGCCCGATCTGCGGCTGCCGCCGTTTCATGTGCTCGACGAAAGCTGGCAACTTGGCAGCTGGGATTGACCTTTCCACCGGTCGCGATCCACATCCCGAAGGCCGGCACGCTCAGCAGCAAAGAGCGGAATGAGCTGAAGGATTTCGGCAAAGAGAAGGGCCTGCGAGTGTTCGACGATCTGAAGAAGCTGGATCCGAAACTCGTCGAGCAGGCGCGCGCTGTAACGGGCGCAGCCGATGACGATCTGCTGATGATCGCGGGCTGGCCAGGCGCGCCTCAGGGCCATCGGCCGGAAGAGACGTTTTATCAGGCGTGCGGACAACTGCGGCTGCATTTACGGCGCAGAAATACAACGATCGTCACAAGCTGCTGGACCCCAAAAGTTTCAAGATGCTGTGGGTGGTGGATTTTCCGATGTTCGAATGGGACGCCGAAGAGAACCGCTGGAACGCGGCCCACCATCCGTTTACTTCGGTGCATGACGAGGACATCGACAAGCTGACCACCGATCCAGCGCGCTGCCGCGCGAAGTCGTACGACGTAGTGCTGAACGGCGTCGAGCTGGGCTCGGGTTCGATTCGTATCCATCGCCGCGATGTGCAGGCCAAAGTGTTCGCCGCGCTCGGATTCAGCGACGACGAGGCCAAGCGCAGGTTCGGATTTCTGCTTGGAGGCGCTCGAATATGGCGCGCCGCCGCATGGCGGAATTGCCCTGGGTCTGGACCGGCTGGTGATGATCCTGGCCGGGGAAAATTCGATTCGCGAAGTGATCCCGTTTCCCAAGACCGCGCGCGGCACGGACTTGATGTGCGACGCGCCGTCGACGGTGCCGGAGCGGCAGTTACGCGAGTTGGGCATCCGGCTCATTGGCCCCGAGAAGCCTTAAGAGAACGACAAGCAGTAGAGTGAAAGCAGGGAGGCCTCCCATGTATCACTACGATCCCGAGACCGCGCTCGAGGAACTGCAGGAGGATGCCATGCTGCCGAATCCGGTCCATATCCGCGACATGATCGTCCGATCGAAACTCAAGCCCGATCAGGCTCTGGAATTGAATCGCAAATTTCAAACCTATTTGCAGGCTTTCGGCGACGCTCAGCAGGTCGCAAAGCTGATTTTGAAGCAATTAGCGGGACCAGCATAGGACCGCTCCCTCACGGTCACGGCTCAGAATCAGGTTTCGACCCGCCGCCTCGAAACGGAGCCACCGGCCGGCACGTCCATTAAGACGGTTGCCTCGCCTGGCCTCCAAATGTCAAAATAGATCGGATCGTCTCGTAGAGTCATGGAAGAGAACAACGCGGCTGAGCCGGTGAGCCAGTTCAGTCCTTCAACGCCCAAGAAGCGTTCCGTAGTGGGTGCGCTAATGCACTGGCTGCGCGATCTGGTTTTTTCGGTGGTTCTCGCTGTGATTGTGATCCTGTTCCTTTACCAGCCGGTGAAAGTGGAAGGCACCAGCATGATGCCCACCCTGGACGACCAGGAACGGATCTTCATCAACAAGTTCGTCTACCGCTTTCACTTTGAGAAAATCGATCGGGGCGATACGGTGGTGTTCTGGTTCCCGGGCGATCCCAGCAAGTCCTACATCAAGCGTGTAATCGGAATGCCGGGCGACCGCGTGGAAGTGCGCGATGGCAGTGTGATCGTCAACGGCGAGCCCCTGGAAGAGGATTACGTACCCCAGGAATATCGCGACCAAAGTGAAATGCATCCCACCACTGTTGGGCGGGATGAGTACTTCGTGCTGGGCGATCATCGCAGCTCTTCCAACGACAGCCGGACGTGGGGCATGGTGCCGCGCCGCTATATTTACGGGAAAGCCGTCTTCATTTACTGGCCTTTGGAAAAGATGGGCCTGTTGAAATAGTGAACCTTTTTCAGTCACGCGGCTTCTTCGAATTTTTCCCGCTCAAAGCAAACGACTAAGGCGAAAGTCGGTGTTTTTCTCCGCAGGGGATGCAATATGCTGCTGTTGGAGAACAAATGTCGTTGCCCGGAATGGATATCTCACGCTATCAGCAGAAAATCGACTGGGGCGCGGTAGCCGCCTCCGGTGTTCAATTCTGTTTCGTCAAGGCGACGGAAGGGGCTCGGGACGTCGATGCAGCCTTCCAGCGGCATTGGGAAGACGCCGCAACAGCGGGCGTCATTCGTGGGGCGTATCACTTCTTTCGGCCGCAGATTCCAGTTTCAGTGCAAGCTGAACTGTTCGTGCGCACGCTCGGCGAACTTGTGCCCGGCGATCTGCCTCCGGTGTTGGACCTGGAAGGCACGGCGGGCTGGGTCGGCATTCCGCCAGCCAGCCGCGCCCCGCTAGCATTGAAGATGCTGGAAGCCATGGAGAGCAGTTTGCGTGTTACGCCGATTGTCTACATGAGCCCCTGGTTCGCGACAGATATGCTCAACAGCACGGCCGCCCTGGCGCGGTTCCCGATTTGGATCGCGCAGTACACCGAAGCGCAATCGCCCAACGTCCCGAAGCCGTGGAACACCTGGACGTTCTGGCAATACAGCCAGGGTGGAAGAGTGCCAGGGATCTCCGGATCGCTCGACCTGGATCGCTTTCAGGGCTCGATCGAAGATCTCAAACGGCTGACGCTGCCTACGGAAATGATAGAGCGGGGTGAGGGAAATAATCCACCGCCGATTGGCGTCACATAATTAAGGTAGCCGGCTGCCCGCGCCGGACCATCATGCCTCTCTTGTTGCTGGCCTTCCTACTCCTGGCGACTGCCAGCTCTGACGCGGCCGATCTCGCGCCTCTTCCCGGCATGCCGCCTCTACTGAACCCGACCGACATCTATGCAGCCGACCGCCCCGGCGAACTCAGTCCCGTAGTAAGAAACTATCCGCCTCGCATTTATGTGCCTAACAGCGGAAGCAATTCCGTAACCGTGATCGACCCGGCGACCTACCGGGTGCTGGACGAATTTCGGGTCAGCCGCCAGCCCCAACATGTCACGCCGTCCTATGACCTGAAGACCCTGTGGGTATTGAATGACAAGGGAAACAGCCTGACACGCATCGATCCTGCGACCGGCAAACGGGAGAACACCATCCGCGTCGGCGATCCCTACAACATGTATTACACGCCCGATGGAAAGTACGCCATCGTGGTGGCCGAACGCCGCAAGCGCCTGAACTTCCTGGATGCCGTCACCATGAAGCCGACTCACTCGCTCAAGGTTCCCTGCAAGGGAGTGGACCACATCGACTTCTCCGCGGATGGCCGGTATTTCATCGCGAGCTGCGAGTTCAGCGGCCTGCTGCTCAAGGTGGACGTTGCCGACCAAACCCTGCTTGGGAAGCTGGAGCTGGCCAAGCACGGCATGCCGCAGGACGTGAAACTTTCGCCCGATGGCTCCGTCTTTTATGTCGCCGACATGGAGGCGAACGGCGTGTACCTGATCGACGGCGTTAATCTTCGCAGGATTGCTTTCATCCCGACCGGTAAGGGCGCGCACGGGTTATACGTCAGCCGCGATTCGCGCGTACTTTATGTTTCAAATCGCGAGGAAGGCAGCATTTCGCTGATTGATTTTGCCAGCCGGAGGGTAGTTCGCAAGTGGCAGCTCCCCGGCAGGGCGAGTCCCGACATGGGCGGCGTTTCGTCCGATGGCAAGGTGCTATGGCTTTCGGGCCGCTACAATTCCGAGGTTTATGCCATCGACACCAGCGATGGCAAGCTGCTGGCTCGCATTCCAGTAGGGCGCGGGCCGCACGGGTTGTGCGTGTATCCGCAGCCAGGCCGCTACTCGCTCGGGCATACCGGAATTTTTCGCTGAGGCCGCATTTGGCATATGACTTGGTTCGGTTCAGAAAGCTTCATGCTCACCAGAGCCGGTCTGCAGCGCGGCCTGGGGCTGGTTTTCCTAATCGCCTTTCTGAATGCGGTGAATCAATTCAAACCTCTGATGGGCGACCGAGGGCTTCTTCCGGTGCGGCAGTTCGTCAACGAGATATCGTTCCGCGATTCACCCAGCGTGTTCTTCTTCGCGCCCAACGACACGGCCTTTACGATAGCGGCATGGTTGGGCGTCGCGCTTTCGTGCGCGGCCGTCATCGGCTTTTCGGAGCGTTACGGTACCTGGGTATCGATGGTGGTCTGGGCGATGTTGTGGGCGCTGTACATTTCATTCGTCAATGTCGGCCAGACATTCTATGGGTTTGGATGGGAGTCGATCCTGCTCGAAGCCTGCTTCTACGCGGTGTTTCTCGGCAGCCGAGCGACCAATCCACAAACGGTCGTAATCTGGCTGTTGCGCTGGCTGCTGTTTCGCGTGATGTTTGGCGCCGGACTGATCAAGTTGCGCGGCGATCCGTGTTGGCGCGATCTGACCTGCCTGGATTATCACTACGAAACTCAGCCGATGCCCAATCCGCTGAGCTGGTTCTTTCACTGGGCGCCGGAATGGACCCATCGTGGCGGAGTAATCTTCAACCATTGTGCCGAGCTGATTGTGCCCTTCGGCTACTTCTTGCCGCAGCCGGTGAGCGCGATTGCGGGCGCAATCACCATTCTGTTTCAGGGGACGATTTTCGTGAGCGGCAATCTGTCGTGGCTGAATTTCCTCACCATGATTCTAGCGATCAGCACCTTCGACGATCGCGCGCTGTCGAGTATTCTTCGAATTCATTCGCCGCAGGCGCACGCGCCGCCGCTGGCTCTGAAGATTGCGGCCGCAGGCCTCGCTGTTCTGGTGGCGATCCTGAGCGTGCGGCCAATACGCAATATGCTTTCGCCCAATCAGGTGATGAACACGGTCTACAATCGATTCCACCTGGTCGGTACCTATGGCGCATTCGGTTCGATCACTCGCCCGCGTTACGAAGTGATTGTCGAAGGCACGGATGAGGCCGTGCTGACACCATCAACGAAATGGCGCGAATACGAATTCAGGGGGAAGCCCGGTGCGCTGAGCCGGATGCCGCCGCAGATCGCGCCGTATCATTTGCGTCTGGACTGGCTGATGTGGTTCGCGGCTTTGTCGAGCTACCAGGAGCATCCCTGGTTCGTGCATTTTCTAGGGAAGCTGCTCGAGGGCGATTCCGCCACGCTCGGGTTGTTGAAAACGAACCCATTTCCCGGCCAACCGCCGCGCTACGTACGCGCGCATCTGTATGAATATCACTTTACGAACCCCACGGAGCGTGCTCAAACCGGGCAGTGGTGGAAACGGCAGTTCGTGAGGCCGTACTTTCCCGCGGTCTCATTGCAGGCAGGTCCATTTCGCGAAATGCTCGAGCAGCAAGGATGGCTGGAGGGAGCGTACATCCATTAGTCGCAAAGCGCGGAAAGCGTGGCGGGAAGCGTTTGTCATCGGTTCCGGCCCGAACGGGTTGACGGCGGCCATCATTCTGGCCAAGGCCGGGCTTCGCACGACGGTAATCGAGGCTGAACCGACCATCGGCGGCGGCGCGCGGTCGGCTGCGCTCACTCTGCCAGGCTTCGTTCACGATGTCTGCTCGGCAGTGCATCCGTTAGCGGTCAGTTCTCCGGCATGGGCTTCTTTTCCGTTGGCCGAACACGGTCTGGAATGGATCCAGCCGCCGCTCCCGCTAGCGCATCCATTGGATGACGGATCGGCGGCAATTCTCGACCGGTCGTTGGATCGGACCTCGGAGGGGCTCGGCAGGGATGGCGCAGCCTATCGAAGGCGAGTGGCTGGACTGGCTCGGCGATGGCCCGATCTCACAACTGAGATTTTGCGGCCGTTACTACACGTACCCGCCAGTCCGCTGTTACTGGCGCGTTTTGGATCGCTAGCGGTGTGGCCGGCGGCCGCGGCTGCGCGTCACATTTTCCGCACCGAGTCCGCTCGTGCATTGTTCGCTGGTCTGGCCGCGCATTCAGTGCTGCCGCTCGAAGCATTCGGCTCGGCGGCGTTCGGATGGGTATTAGGCATCGCCGCGCATGCCGCGGGCTGGCCGATTCCGCGCGGCGGATCGCAGCAGATTGCGAACGCGCTGGCATCCTACTTCAAATCTCTTGGCGGGAGCATTCGGACGGATACTCGGATTCGTTTGCTCGAAGACATGGACCAATCAGCGCTAATCCTCTGCGACGTGACGCCCAGGCAGTTTGTGGAGTTAGCAGGCCAGCGGCTGCCCGATCGATTCGCGGACAAACTGAAAGCTTATCGCTATGGCCCCGGCGTCTTCAAGATCGACTGGGCTCTCAGCGCGCCCATTCCATGGTCAGCCGGCGAATGCGGCCAAGCCGGCACGGTGCATCTAGGCGGAACACTAAAAGAGATCGCGGCGTCGGAGCGAGCCGCCTGGGAGGGACGTGTCGATGATGCACCGTTCGTTCTTCTGGTACAGCCAAGCTTGTTCGATTCCAGCCGTGCACCCGCGGGAAAGCATACGGCCTGGGCCTATTGCCACCTGCCGAACGCGTCGACGGTCGACATGACGGAGCGCATCGAACGGCAGGTGGAACGTTTCGCGCTGGGATTTCGAGCTACGATTCTGGCGCGCCATGTCTTTGCGCCCGCCGATCTGGAGCGTCACAATGCCAATCTGGTCGGCGGAGACATTACCGGTGGGGCGCAGAACTTGAGACAGCTTATCTTCCGGCCCACGCCGATGCTCTACCGCACGCCACTCGAAGGTGTCTATCTCTGCTCGTCGTCGACACCACCGGGCGGGGGTGTGCATGGAATGTGCGGTTACCATGCAGCCCAGATGGCGCTCGATGATGCGCGGGGGTAGAATGGGTGCTATTTCAGGAACTTCCGCGCGTACACTGCGTATAGGAACCAAGGGGCAAAAATGAACCCACTGCAAGACATCCGTTATGGTGTGCGAATGCTCGCCAAGTCGCCGGGATTCGCAATCACGGCGATCCTTACGATGGCGCTCGGCATCGGTGTCACGACGGCCATTTTCAGCGTGTGCGATGCGCTGTTGTGGAAGCCGGTGCCGCTGCCTCATCTCGATACTCTGGTGACGGTGCTGCAGGGAGATCGAGACGATTTGAACCATTGGGATACGGCCACCCCGGCCGATATCGAGGATATTCGACGCGAAAGCACGACGCTGGCCAATCTGGCGAGCTGGGAGGGCGGCCTGGCAAACTTGGGTGCGTCCGGCGGAGAGCCCGAGCGAGTCATCCAGGCACTGGTCAGTGCGAATTTTTTCGACGTGGTTGGAGTTCAGCCCGCGCGCGGCCGTGCGTTTCAGCCGGGCGAAGATCAGGCCGGCCGCGAGCACGAAGTAATTCTGAGCGACGGTTTGTGGCGACGCCGATTCGGCGGCGACCCTGGAATTGTCGGTCAATCGATCCGGCTGGACGACGAGTCATATACGGTCACGGGGATCATGCCGGCGAGCTACGATTTTCCCATCGCCACCGAGATCTGGACACCGATGGTGTTGACGCCGGTGCAGCGCACTACACGCCGCGCGCAGATCCTCCAATCTATAGCGCGTCTGAAACCGGGACGGACGGTCCAGCAAGCCGCGGCCGAGATCTCCGGCATTGGAGCGCGCCTCGAAAAGCTTTATCCGGATAGCAACAAGAATCGCCACTTCGTGGTGTGGCCGGCGCTGAGATTCCTGGTGGATTACGAGACGCAACAATATCTGGTGATGCTGCTTGGTTCGGTGGCGTTCGTGCTGTTGATTGCGTGCGCCAATGTCGCAAATCTGCAATTTGCGCGCGCCACGGGACGTTTGCGCGAGGTGGCGGTGCGCCGGGCGCTGGGCGCCAGCCGAGGGAGGATCATCACTCAGCTGCTGACGGAAAGTGTGCTGCTCTCGATTGCCGCGGCGGGCCTGGGCCTGCTGGTCGCGCAGTGGGGAATGAGAATGATGCAGAACGGAATGCCTCCTGAGATCCGGCGCTACATTCTGGGCTGGAACGATATGCACCTCGACAGCCGCGCGCTGCTATTCACGCTGGGCGCCGCAGTCGCGAGCGGAATACTTGCAGGGCTGTCGCCGGCCTGGCAATGTTCTCAACCGAACTTAACGTTTGCGTTGAAGGAAGGCGGCCGGAGTTCATCGGTGGGCAGGGCTCGTCAACGATTGCGTAACATTCTGGTGGTCTCCGAAGTTGCTCTGGCGGTGGTGCTGCTGGTGGGAGCGAGTTTGATGGTTCGCGGATTTCGCAGCATGATAAAGAGCGGTGAAGCGCTGGAGCCATCCACACTGCTAACTTTGCGGCTGGCAATCACCGAAAACAAGTATCGCGAGAAATATCAGGTGGCTGAGTTTTACCGTCAGGTGCTGGAGAGCATTCAGGCGCTGCCGGGCGTTCGTTCCGCCGTCGCTGTGTCGGCGCTCCCGTACGGCGATCACTCGGAGGGGCGCGATTTCACCATCGAAGGCAGACAGGTCGAGCCTGGGGACCAACCTGGCGGCATGTATCAGGTTGCTAGCCCCGAATACTTCAGCACGCTGCACATTCCGTTGCGCGCGGGCCGTTTCCTCAGCCCAAGCGATGGCCCCGACGCACCCAAGGTGACGGTCATCAGCGAGCGCCTGGCCCGGCGTTGGTGGAAGAACGAAACGCCCCTCGGGCGGCGGATCAAGATCGGCGAGGCGGGCTTCAAGAGTCCGTGGATGACGATTGTCGGCGTGGTGGGTGACGTCGTGCACAATCCTTACGACCGCGAGCCGCGCCGGACTTTCTACGTTCCCTATCAGCAAGCGCCCGCGCTGTGGATGGACATCGGCGTGCGAACCGCCGGCGATCCTTTGATGGCGGCGCCGGCAGTGACGGCAGCGATCCGGTCTGTGGATGCGGAGCAGCCCATCACCGATATGCGCACGATGGAAAAATCGATTCACAACAAGTCCATCGGCTTGAACTACATGGCTGCACTCATGGGCATTTTCGGTGGAATCGCGCTGTTTCTGTCGGCCATCGGCGTTTATGGCGTGATGGCGTATCTAGTTTCGGAGCAGACGCAGGAAATCGGGCTGCGGATGGCGTTGGGCGCGCCGCGCGGCAGCGTCTTGCAGATGATTTTCCGTCGTGGCCTGACGACCATCGCGGTGGGCTTGATCATCGGCCTGCCGCTAGCTTATGGGTTCGCGCGTCTGATGGCTTCCTTAATCTTCGGTGTGACTGCCACCGACCCGGCGACATTCGTCGGGATTCCAGTGGCGTTGATGGCGGCTGCCGCGCTGGCCATCTATATTCCCGCGCGAAGAGCGATGAGGATTGATCCGATCGTGGCCTTGCGTTACGAATAGCCGCCTGGCGTTACGAGTAAAATCTGAGTGTGGTTAGATTCGGGATCGCGGCTCTATTGGCGATCGGCCTCGGCGTCCCGGCGTGCGCGGGCTCGGGCTGGAGGCTGACGCGTAGCGAGCATTTCGAGGTCTATTCGCAAGGGGGCGACGCGAGCGCGCGATCGGCTCTGCTGTGGTTCGAGCAACTGCGCGGATTCTTCATTCAGCAAACTGGATTGACGCTGGATCATCTGCCGGCTGCCCGGGTGATCGCGTTCGGCTCCGCGACGGAGTATGAGCCGTACCGGCTCCGGTCCGCGAGTGCCTATTATGTGGGCGCCGAATCACAAGATTACATCGTAATGCCTGGTCTGGGCGCCAGCGAATTTCGCATTGGCGCGCACGAGTACGCGCATCTGATTCTGCACGCCAGCGGCCTCCGCTATCCGGAATGGCTCAAGGAAGGTCTCGCGGAGTTCTTCTCTACGGTGCGCGTTAGCGAGCAAAGCAGCCAACTGGGCGGCGACCTTCCGGCGCGTTCTCAGATTTTGCGGCGGCGCACCTGGATGCCGCTTCCGGAGCTGCTGGCGCGGCCGGAAGAATCAGCGTGGCCCGGCGATCCTGGCAGTGCAGAAGTGTTCTATGCCCAAAGTTGGGCGCTCACCGACATGCTGTTTCTGTCGGAAGAGTATGGCGCGCACTTCGATGAATTGCTCACAGCGCTGAGCTTTGGTGAGCCGAGTCTTCGGACGTTCACGAAAGTATATGGCAAGACTATCGACCAGATCACGCACGATTTGCATGCCTGGGTGGACGGGCGCGGCGTGCCTCCCATCCATCTTCCGGGCGTCGCGCCGCCGAGCACCACGGTGGAAGTTTCCGATGTGCCCGTGTTCGCATCACGGTCGCTTTTGGCGGACCTGCTGATGGCCACCGGCGAGCTTGACAGGGCCGCAGCGCTCTATCGCGATTTGGAGCGGGAAGACCCGCGGAATGCCAACATCGCCGCAGCCCTGGGCAGCATTGCTCTCCGCAGGGGCGACAACGACGGCGCGCGCCGCGAGTGGAAGCAGGCCATCGAGGCTGGTGTGACAGATGCCAACCTTTGTTATCGCTACTCCGTCCTGGCCGAAATGGCGGGCCTTGCCAATGATGAAATACGGCCGGCGTTGGAGCGGACGGTGGCGCTGCGGCCCGATTTTGACGATGCGCGATACATGCTTGCGCTGCTCGAAAAGAACTCGAGCCATTACGAAGCCGCGGTGTCACAATTGCGTGCCATGCGACGAGTCGCTCCTGCGCGCCAGTACGATTACTGGATCATCATGTCCGACGCGCTGAACGAACTTGAGCGGCGTAAGGAGGCCGAGGATGCGGCGGATCGCGCGGCCCGCTATGCGGCTAATCCCAGCGAGAGGGCGCGTGCGGCGCAACTCGCCTACATGGCTCAAACGGACCTGGCGGTTCAGCTCTCGCACGATTCGAGCGGTCGCGAGCAAATGGTTACCACGCGCGTCCCCCATGAATCCGATTGGAATCCTTTTATCGAAGCCGGCGATGACATACGCCGCGTACAGGGAACCGTGCAGGAGATCGATTGCGGCGATACGGTCACGCGGTTTGTGGTAGAAACCGGAGGAGCGCGGCTTCGACTCGCCATTGAAGATCCGTCCCGCGTGCGGATGCGAAACGCACCGGCGGAATTTGTGTGCGGGCCGCAAAAAACGAATCATGTTCAAGTGGAGTACGCGGTTTCAAAGAAAAAAGGGACGGATGGAGTGATAAGAGGGATGGACTTTCGATGATGTTTCGCGCCTATCTCTGCTGCGCTTCCCGCAGGATGCGCTGAATCTCCGGCTGTAGCTCGGCCATCTGAGCTTGCGCCACTTCTATGACCTTGGTCAACAGCGCCGGCATTTTCGCGAGCATGGCGCGGCCCGGCGGCGATTGATAGAAGGCCAGAATGCCGCTGACTTCTTCGTCCGAAAATGTCTCGCTGTACAGTTTGATGTAGTACGGCCGCATCTTGTCCCAACTGATGCGAGACTTCACCAGATCGAGAATCTTGCTTTGCATCTCCCGCGCTTTCGCCGTCTGTTCGGGTGTGGCGCCGGGCGGCATCTGAGCCGCGGTCATGGCTTTGATCTGATCAAAAAGCTGATTGATGGTGGCGTCCGCGTTCATGGCATCGAGGAGTCGTTCGATTTTGGCTTGTTTGGTTAATTCCTGGGCGCCGTTGGCCACGGGCAGGAGCAGGGCGAGAGCAAAAACGGAAAGCGGCTTCATATCGTCAGTCTACTCCTGGTCGAAGAGCTCGGATCGGCTGATCTGCTCGCCCTTGAAGATCACGCTTTGAATGCTCTCGATCTGCTTGATCTCCTTCAGCGGATTTCCATCCACTAGCAGAAGATTGGCGTCGTAGCCTTCTTTGATCAGACCGATACGGTTGCCGACGCCGATGAGGCGCGCCGCGTTGTAAGTGGCCGCTTGGAGGGCCACGGCGGGCGGTATGCCGCCCTCCACCCACAGCTCGAGTTCGCGCTGAATGGTCGGGCCGTGGAAAACCAAGGGATTGCCGGCATCGCTTCCGGTGACAAGCATGACACCCGCGTGCCAGGCCGCGATTAAATTCTGCCGGGCCAGTCCCATACTCACAGGAAAACGCTTGATCTGATCTCGCATCTCGGCGCCGTTGGCGGAGGCGAGAAATTTCTTGCTCGAATCGATGAGCGCGGAGGGACCGGCCTGCAACACCAGCGGCCGCTCCAGGGGATCGAGACTGCCGTTGCCCAAATCTATAAAGGCTTCGACGACGGTGAGCGTGGGATCGTAAGTGACACCCTCCGACTCCATCTGAACAAAAAGCGCAGCGGGAATCTTGTCTCGCATCGATCCGTGTTCTATGCCGTTGATCCCAGCACTAAGCGCGTCGGCGACGTCGTGTGAATCGCCGGTATGAACAACGATGGGTAACTTCCGCGCGCGCGCTTCTTCGGCCACGGCCCGCAGAATCGTCACGTCCAGGCGGTTAAAGAGCATTCCAGCGGCGCCGGCTTCGAGAATGGCCTTGATACCGTCCACGCCGCGCAGTTTCAGCTCGTCCACCTGCTGGCGGGCTTCTTCGGGCGTCTTCGGGATCCGGACCGTTTGCTCCTCGGCCGATTTGCGGTATTGCTCCGGCATATTCTTGAAATATTCGGTGCCATGACCACCGGGGGCCGTAAACATTGGCCCGCAAGTGAACAGCTCCGCGCCGAGCCGCTCGCCGGAGTTGACCAGCGCGCGCACTTTCAGGATCTGATCCAACGGATCGCCGACGCTCTTCACCGCGGTGATGCCGCTGTAGAGGTAAGCCGCCAGCGCTCGCGGCATGGTCTTGTCGGGTTGATAATCGGCGGCAGATTCGGAAAATCCGCCTGGGGCAACCAGGTGCACGTGCACGTCGATCAATCCCGGCAGCAGCGTTTTACCTGAAGCCTCCACCGCCTCGGCCTTCACTTCCTTGGGGTCGGGCGTCGAGCCCTCGTAAATGCGCTGGATCTTGCCATTCTTCACCAACACTCCCCCGGATTCGATGACGTGGCCGTCGCCGGTAAAGATGCGGACATTCCGGATCAACAGACTGCGGCTGCGCAGCAGGTCGCGATTGAGTAGCCGCGCCTTGACGACACTGTCCTTGGTGCGCGCCTGATAGGCGCCCAAGATCAGAAACGGCGCGAGTACCGCGATGAGCCACAGCTTGGCCGTGCCTGGAATCTTCTCTTCTTTTTCCCAGCGAAACAGCTTTACACCCAGGAAAGTCCCGAGCACTGTCGTCAGCGCCAGCGCTCCGGCGGCAGACATGTTCTGACCCAGCGTCTCGTTGCGGCCCAAAATCGATTGCATGCCATTCATCAAATAGGTTGCTGGAATGAATTGCGCAATGATCTGCACCCAGTTTGGAAGAACGCTGAGCGGAATGGTAGTCCCGCTCAAGAACAGCATCGGGAAATAGAGCATCTGAATCACGATCTGGCTCTCCTGCATGGAATTCACGACGGAGGCGATGATCAGCCCCAGGGCGCGGAACGCCAGCGCTCCCAGCGACACGAAGATCAGCAGCGAGAGCCACCGCTGGGGAATGGCCATTCCGTAGATAAAGTGAGAAAGCAGAACCATGAGCAGCACGGACGGAAGAAAGTTCAGCAATCCGGTCAGCAGCGAGGCCACCAGCATCGGGGCCGCGGAAATGGGCGCTACTTTGAAACGGCGCAAAATATTCGCCTCGCGATCCTGCACCGCGCGGATTCCGGCGCCGAAAAAACCGCTGCCGAGAATCCCGATGCTCAGCACCATGGTCAACACCTGGATGATCGCGCCGCCCTGTTCGGCGTGAAATAACTGAGCGAAGATGAAAAAGAAAATCAGCGGGAAGAGATAGTTGAAGAAGATGACGCTGCGGTCGCGGAAAGTCAGTTTGACATTAATCGCGGCTTGCGCGGTGTAGCTTCTTATCATTCCCGCAGCTTCTTTCCGGTCAGCTCGATGAAAACATCCTCGAGTGTGGGCCGCTTCAAATGAATGTCGGCAAGCTCGATCGAAAGCTGGTCGATCCATTTCACCAGATCGACGATGGTGCGCGCCGGCTTGGCCGAATGGACCGTGAGCGATTTGCGGTCATCGGAGAAGCTATATTTTTCCGTGACGAGAAACGGCGGGAGTTCGATGACGGGCAGGGGCTGTTCGCACTGGAGCTCGATGAGACTTTGGCCGAGGGTGCGCTGCTGGATTTCGCGGGGCGTTCCTATTTCGATGATCTGGCCCTCGTCGATAATGGCCACCCGATCGCACAGCCGCTCGGCCTCCTCGATGTAATGCGTAGTGAGCAGGATGGAGCGCTTGGCGTCGCGCAGCTCCTCGATCAATCCGTGGATCTCGAGACGCACCTGAGGATCGAGCCCGGTGGTCGGCTCATCCAAAAACAGCAGTTGAGGATCGTTGACCAGGGCGAGCGCCAGCGCCACGCGTTGCTTCTGGCCGCCGGAAAGTTTGGAATAATACGCATCGCGCTTTTCGGCTAGTTGGAGACGTTCCAGCAGTTTGTCACAGTCGATACTGCGCGAGTAAAACGCCGCGAACAATTCGAGCGCTTCGTGGACCTTGATCTTATCAGGCAGGTTGGTGGCCTGCAGACAAACGCCGATGCGATCCTTGATCTGGCGCGTTTCCAGGCCCGGATCAAAACCCAGCACTATAGTGTCGCCGGAAGTCCTTTGCCGCAGGCCCTCCAAGATCTCGACCGTGGTGGTTTTTCCGGCGCCGTTGGGGCCGAGCAATCCGAAAACTTCGCCGGGATGAACGTCGAAGGAGATGCCGCGCACGGCCTCGAAGTCGCCGTAGCTCTTTCGCAAACCACGGACGGAGATGACGCCGCCGTTACTGTTCGCCACTGACTTCCATACAAGTAAGAATACAGGAGGGTGGGGGAAGAAGACGGGAGACAGAAGGCGGATGACAGGAAGCAGAAGGCAGAAGCCAGGAGACAGAAGGCAGGAGGCAGAAGGCAGGAGGCGGAGAATTAGTCGAGCAGGCGTTCGCGGACGGCGTTGTATTCGCAGCCGAGCAATCCGATGAGGGCCAGCAGATACATCCAGACCAACAGTGCGATCACTGCGCCGATGCTGCCGTAGAGCACGTTGTAGTTGGCGATGTTGCGCACATACCAGGCAAAGCCGGAGGTCGCCGCCAACCACAGGACCGTAGCGAGAAAAGCGCCCGGCCATACGATGCGGAACCGGATCGCCCGGTTCGGCCCAATCCAATAAAGAAGCGCGGTCACGCAAACAGTGGCAACTAGCGCCACCAGGTAACGCAGCGCGCCGAATAGCAAGACCACCCAGGTTCGCAGGTCTTCCTGCGGCAAGAGACCTAGCGAGCCCAGCATCCATTGTTCGATGCGCGTTCCGAAGACGATTAGCGCGGAAGAACCGACGGCCGGCAACGCGGCGATGAGGACCAGCAGCAGGGCCACGCCTCTTTGTTTGAGAAATGGCCGGCCGGAAGGCAACAGGTAAGCCGCCTGAAAGCCTTCCATCAAGCTAATGATCGCGCCGGACGCCGCCCAGGCGGAGAGCAACGTAGCGATTACGATCAGCCAAACGGGACGCTGTCCTTTGACCGTGAGCTGGTATCGAACCAGATCCTGCGTGCCAGGCGGGACAACTTCAAACAGCAGCCGCGAGAAGACGCGCACCACGGATTCCGCATTTACTCGCGCCAGAATCGCTGCAATGGAAGCGAGCACGGGAAAGAACGCCAGCAGCGAGGAGTACGCCGCCCCTTTCGCGATCCCGAAGCAGTTATCTTCATACGCGGCGATGCAGGCTTGGCGAAAGAGTCCCCAGAATTTAATCAGCGGGCCGGGCCGTTCGATATAAAGTCTGGGCGGGGCCGACATGCAGCTCTAATTCGTCGCAGTGGCCGGAGGCGGTTCTTCACCCCAAATATATTTGGAGAACCAGTCGTAGTTGTGCTCCATCACCGCACGCTGCTGCTTAGGCTTATTGATGGGATGGCCGAAACCTTTATAGAGAATCAGCTTCACGGGGACGCCCCGGTCTTTCAGCGCCTGATATAGCTCGAAGGAATTGGGTGGTGGAACGCGCTTGTCCTGATCGCCATGTTGGATCAAAGTTGGTGTCTTGGCTTTGTTGACGTAAAAGATGGGCGAGGTCTTCTGGTAGATCGCCGGATCGTCCCACGGTGTCGCTTTCAGATATTGGCGCGTGAAAGGATGAATGTCGGTGTTGACGTAATAAGTCATCCAGTCGGAAATGCCGGCGCCGACGGAAACGGCTTTGAACCGGTCGCTGTAGGTAGTGATGAACGCGGAGATGTAACCGCCCTGGCTCCAGCCCATCGCACCCACGCGATCCTTGTCCACCAGGCCCTTCGCGATCAGGGAGTCGACGCCCGAGATCACGTCCTGATAGTCGCCCAGGCCGAGATTGCGAACATTGAGGGCCCGGAATTTGGCGCCGTAGCCCGCCGATCCGCGATAGTTCGGCCTCAGCACCAGCGCGCCTTTGGCGGCAAAGCGCTCGACCGGATAATAACGGTCGGCGGTGGCTACAGGTGTGTCAATGCCGGTGGGGCCGCCGTGAATCACCACAAGAAGTGGATACTTGCGCGAAGGATCGTAGTCGGCGGGTTTTACGAGGATGCCTTGAATGGGCGTGCCGTCGGTGGATTTCCATTCCACGACTTCGCGCGTGGTTAGCTTGAAGTTTTTCCACTGGTCGCCCACGTCGCTTAGATACTTCGGCGCAAAATCTTTCGCGGACGATACGAAGACTTCCGAGAAATGGTTGGGCATCGCGCCAACCGCGGCGAACGTCCGATGGTCCGGCGTGAACGAGGCGTTGTTCGTGGAAAATGCATCGGGCCCAGTGATACGATCGATCGCCATGGTTTCCGGATTCAATCGAAACAGGTGCCCGGCAGTCTTCTGTAGCGCGCCAAAATAAATACCATCCGGCCCCCAATCGATGAGCCGGGAATCTTCGTCGAACTTGGTGGTGAGAATGCGGGGTTCGCCGCCGGCGGCGGGAATCACAGCGATCCGCGTGTCGGCATAGAAGAAAAATGGATCGCCATTCCCGGTGACAAAAGCGATACGCTGTCCATCCGGTGACCAGTGCGGGTTTTCATTCGGGCCGCCGCCATCGAGCAGTTTCTTGACATGCCGGTCGGCCACATCGAGCGTGTAGATCTGAGTCGTCTCGCCGGAGCTGAGATCGGGATCGCGCGCGGCGCTGAAAGCGATATGGCTGGAGTCGGGCGACCAGGAAAAATCGCCGACGCTAAACTTGTCGCTCTCGGTAAGCAACTCGGGCTTGGGCCTTTGCTTGGGATCGGAAGCAATCTCGGCCGGGGCCTTCACCAGCCACAGGTGTACCTGCGAGTAGTCACCTTCGATGATTTCGAAGTCGCCGTATTTCTCTTTTCGATCCTTTTTCGACTTCGCGTCGGGGCCCGTGGAAGTGAAAGCGATGGCAGCTGCCGTCGGGCGCCCAGTGAAAGCCCATGACTCCGTTGTCCTCGCTGGTGAGCTGTTGCGCTTCGCCGCCATGCGGATTGATGACATAGATCTGCTTCTTGCCGTCGCGATCCGAAATGAAAGCGAGGCGCGTGGAATCGGGCGACCAAAGCGGGTTCTGGCTCGATTTCTTTCCGCTGGTTAATTGATAGCGGCCGCCGGTATCGGCATTGGCGATCCAGATCTGTTGGACGAACTCGTTCTCGTCCCAATTGGCTTGCTGGACGGTATAGGCGACGTAGCGTCCGTCGGGAGAAATCTCGGCGTTCCCGACCGATTTTGCGCTCAAAGACTGATCGATGCTGGGAGTTTGGGCGACGGCGACAAATGCCACGAGACAAGCGAGAATAAGCGGCCTCATGAGGACATTATATGGCTCCTTCGGCTTCGGGGAGCACGTCGTGCTCGCCGGCCATCCACACATAGAGAGTTGGGAGCAGGAAAATGCTCATGACCAAGTCGGAGATGAGGCCGCCGACGATCACAATAGCGAACGGTCGCTGAGAGTCCGAGCCGATCCCATGCGACATAGCAGCCGGCAGTAGACCAAGGGTCGCGACCAGCATCGTCATCATGATGGGACGAAGCCTGAGAACGGCGCCTTCCACCGCGGAATCAGCAATGGTGTGTCCACGCACGCGGAGCTGATTGATGTACTCAAGCATGATTACTCCGGTTTGCACGGAAACGCCAAACAGCGCGAGGAATCCGACGCCTGAGGACACGCTAAAGTTGGTGTGCGTAATGAGCAGAGCGAGCAAGCCGCCGATACGCGCAAGCATCACGTTGACCAGAATCAGAATCGCCCATTTGAACGAGCGAAACATCATGTAGAGAATGACGAAGATCAAAAAGACAGTAAGCGGCACTATGATGAGCAGTCGCGCTTCGGCGCGCTTCTCGCTCTCGTATTCGCCTTCCCAATCGATGTGGTACCCCCGAGGCAGTTGAATCTTTGCGTTTACGTTCTTGATGGATTCCTCGACCGTGCCGCCCAGGTCACGGCCGCGCACGCTGTACTTGATGGCGACATAGCGCTGGTTTCCCTCCCGGTATATTTCGGAACCCTCGTCCCGCTCTTCGATTTTGCAGAGCTGTGCGAGCGAAACTCGTTCGCCAGTAGGAGCTAATAGGCGAATGTTCTCGATCGCTTCCCTGGTGCTGCGGAACTGCGGGAGATAGCGCATGACCAGGTCGTAGCGCTCTTCACCCTGCAATACCTGCGTGAGAGCATTTCCCCCCGCCGCGGTTTGAATAGCGTCTTGAACGTCGGCAACGTTGATTTGATACCGTGCGGCTTGCAGACGATCGACAATGAAATTGTCGTTGGGCTGGCCCACAACCCGAAACACCCCTAGATCCTCAATTCCCTTGACTTGGCGCATGACTTTGACGACCTGATCCGCCGTTTGCTCAAGAACCTTCAAGTCGTTGCCGTAGACCTTCGTGGCAAGTTGTCCCTTGACTCCACTCACCGCTTCTTCCATGTTGTCGGCGATGGGTTGGGAGAAGCCCCAGATCACGCCCGGGATCTTCGAGAGCTCGCGGTTCATGGCCGCGATGACCTCGTCCTTGTTTTGGTGAAAGGCCGGGCGCCACTGCTCTTTAGGTTTCAGATCGACGAAATACTCGGTGTTGAAAAAGCCGACGGTGTCGGTCCCGTCATCCGGACGCCCCGTTTGACTGGTGCATTGGGTCACTTCAGGCCAGGAACAAAGCAGGAGCCGGACCTGATTCGATAGCCGAATGCCCTCAGTCGGGCCAATACTGGGAGCAAGAGTGCCGCGCACCCACAGGGCACCTTCATCCAGGTGCGGAAGGAACTCGGAACCGATGATCCCGCCAACCGTGAGATAGATAGCGAGGCAAAGACTGGCAACACCCACTCCGACGGTCAGGTAACGCATGCGGATGGCCAGTCTCAGAGCGCTGCGGTATAGACGCGTAAGCCAAACCATCACCGGGTTGTGCCACTCGCGGGTGCCCTTGGGGAAGAAAAGACTTGCGAGTGCCGGCGCGATCAGCATCGAAAAGACGATGGCGCCCAACAGGGCAAAAGCTACGGTCCAGGCCATGGGCTTGAACAAGCGCCCTTCCACGCGCTGCAACGTGAAAATGGGCAAGTAGGCAGTGATAATGATGGCTATCGCATAAAACACTGGCCGCTGGACCTCGTGCGCGGCGGCGAAGATCTTCTGTTTGGCTGTCCGGTTATCCGTATCCGGGCGGCTCAGGTGCCGAACGATGTTTTCGACCATAACCACGGCGCCGTCCACCACCATTCCGAAATCCAGCGCGCCGAGAGACAGCAAGTTCGCGGGAATACCCTTGAGGTTCAAACAAGTCGCGGCGAACAAGAGCGAAAACGGGATCGTTAGCGCGACGATAATCGCTCCTCGGACGTTTCCGAGAAACAGAACCAGGACAATTACCACCAGGATGATGCCGTCCCTGAGGTTGTGCAGCACTGTGTCCGTAGTGAAGTGCACCAGGTCGCTGCGGTCGATGAACGGAACGATCTTTACCCCCGGAGGCAAAATGTGATCGTTCATCTCCTCCACTTTCTTGTGGATTCCCTGTAGTGCAGCGTCCGCTTCGGCTCCTTTCCGCAGCAGCACGATGCCGGATACCACGTCATCGTTATCGATGAGCTTTCCGTCTTCGTGGCGAATCGCGCGGGCGAACTGGCCAAGCCGGATCTTGGGGCCTTGCGAGACGACGGCGATGTCCTTGACATGAAGCGGAGTGCCGTTCTTGGTCAAGAGGACGGTGTTTTCGATGTCGTGCACATCCTTGACCAGGCCCACTTCCCGAATATTGATCTGCTGCAGACCGGCTTCCACGAAGCTGCCACCAGCGTTGGCGTTGTTGGCAGTAAGCTGCTGCTCGACCTGCGCGATGCTCAGTCCATAGGAGATCAGCTTGTTGGGGTCCACACGAACCTGGTATTCGCGCGTGGGGCCGCCGAAGCTGGCCACGTCGACGATATTAGGAACCGCCTTGAAGTTCTTCTCCACTACCCAGTCTTCGATCGACTTCAGCTCCATGACGTCGTACGCCGGGTTCGTGCTGTGCAGCGTGAAGAAGTAGATTTGGCCTACCGGGCTCCAGTCGGTTCCCATCTGTGGAACCACCCCCGTGGGCAACGTGACCTGCGAAAGCCGCTCCAGGACTCTCTCGCGGTTCCATGCGTTTTCCTCTTCGTCATCGAAAATCAGCTTCAGGTCGGAGAGCCCGAAGAGAGACCAAGTCCTGCAAGTGCGTCACATGCGGGATACCGTTCATCACGATTTCAAGCGGGATCGTCACCTGCTGCTCGATCTGCTCCGCGGAGATTCCCGGCCACTGCGTAATGACCTCCACGTAGTTGTTCGCTACGTCCGGATACGCTTCGACCGGAAGCTGGTGGAATGAAATCCCGCCCCAGACAAACATCAGAACCGCTGCCACTAGGACCAGAAAGCGATTGTTTAACGCGAAATCGACGAGCCGGCCAATCATTTACTGCTCCACCGTGTTCTGGAAGACAAGAGCATTAGATACAACCTGGACGCCAGGTGTGATCCCGCTGACGATGTCCTGCATGTTGTCGGATAGCATGCTCCCCGCGACGACTTCCAGGCGCCGGAAGCTGCCATTTCCTATCGGTGTATAAACCCATTGCGGTCGTGCAGGTGAAGAATCGCAGTAGCCGGCACCGTCGCGTGCTTTTCCTGCGTTTCGCCGTGGAACGTCGCCGTGACGAACATGCCCAGCCGCATGAGGCCGGGATTCTCCACTTCCAGGCGGACCTTGGCGGTACGAATGGTGGGGTCGATTATCGGCAAAATGTTGCTGATTCGTCCTTTCAGACCGCGGTTCGGATAGGCGGCCAGATGGATGTCCGCGTACTCGCCAATGTGAACTTGGGCCATATTGTTCTCGTAGACGTCGCAGATAATCCAAACGTGCGATAGGTCAGAAATCGTGAACGGGTTCGGAGGCGTCAGCGCTTGCACTCCCGATGCGTTCGTGATTTGCTGGTCGGTGATCACTCCCGAAACCGGAGCGTAGACCTCGACGATTCCGGAAGGATGGTCTGGATCGGAGCCCAGGAGGCGGAGATGCTCGGTGGTGGTTTCCAGATCGACCTGGGCATTGTCTTCGGCGTTCTGTGCGACTTCGAGCGCGCTCTTGGGGATGGCTCCGTCTTCGTATAGGAGCTTGGCGCGATCGATCTGGATCTTGGTCAATTCTTCGTTCTTGACAGCCTTCCGATAATCGGAATAAGCGCCCGCGATGTCCGTGCTGCGGACCTTGAAAAGAAGCTGGCCCTTCTTCACTTCGTCGCCGAGACGCGCGTCAATTTCCACAATCCGCCCTGTGGCGAGCGACGGAACCGGTACCTGCAGAGAAACGTCGGGGCTGACGACCCCGGTTACATTCAGCTCCGGCGCGGCGGTGCGCTCACCCGCGGTCACCAGGGGAAAGCGCTCCGGATGATCCACTTTGAAGTTGTTGGCATCCATATCGGGTTCCACATTTGTGGGAAGCGGAGCCGTGCCCGCCATCAGGTTGTCTTGCGCCTTGACCTTCCGTTCACACCCAGTGACGAAAAGACTGAAACCCAAACAGAGAGTTACTTCGACTAGAAGTAAGCGATTCATTAAAGAACCTCCCGGCCAGTGGCCATGTTCATCTGGGCCGCGGTCGTCAAGTAAGAACCAATCAGATTCAAGTACGCCAATCGAGTGTCCCGATAAGCTTTCTCCGCATCCAGGAAATCGAGCAAAGACGAGCCGCCGTTCTGATACGAAAACGAAATTCGGTTCCGGTTATCCTCGGCTAGCGGCAGATACTTCGTCTGGTAAGGCTTCAGAAGATTCAAAGCTTGGATCAACGTCCAGTAGGCCGAATCAACATCGTTGAAAACTTGAGCTTGCGTAGCGTCTCGCAATCGCTCGTTGCGGCCGATATCGATCTGGGTCCGTGCCTTCTCGCCTTGGTTGCGGTCGAAAATTCGCAGCGGAATGTTGATACTTCCACCGATGGTCTCGTTCGCAAATGAGTTGGCGAACGAAGGATTGTGTGAATACCATAGGCTGAATGTCGGATCGGTCGAGCCGTTGGCAATGGCGAGCTGGTGGGTGATCTTGGCCAGGTCCACCGATTGCATAGCTGCTTTCAGGTCCGGCCGGGCTTCTAATGCAATGTTGCGAAACTCCTCCAAAGACATGAGCTGTGCGGCGAAACCGTACTCGCCGGTCACATCGAACTGTTCGATCGGCGTACGGTCGTTCAAGAGCATAAGAAGCTGGATCTTGGCCGTCCGTAGATTCACAAGCGCCGTTTCGTAGTCCGACTCGAACTGGACCCGCTGCAACTCCAGGCGGTTCAGGTCCACTTGAGCGAGGTCGCCCGCGTTGAAGCGCTTCCGATTGACAGCCAGCTCGCGGTCCCAGTAATCCAGGTTCTCTCTCGCGTTCTGGAGCACCGCTTTCGCTTGCAATGTTTGGACGAACGCATTCCGCAGGTTAAATACCAGACCACGCTCCTGGTCCAGATAGGTCGATTCTGCGATGGTGGTGGTTTCCTTGGCTTGATCGCGCCGCAACTCGCGCTTGTGCTGGCGTTCGTGCAGATAGCTAACACCGGGCGTTTCCACAACACCGCTAAACGGACGCCAGACCCCCAAATTACGGCTGATTTGAACACCATCCGCCGCGAGACTGAAATCCGGATTGGGACGGAGATAAGCGGTGATCTCAGCAGCCCGTGATTCGTCAATATTGAGGTGCGCGGCCTTCAAGGTCGGGTTCGCAGCCGCGAATCTGTCTTTTATCTCTTGCCAACTGAAAGCTGTCTGACCAAAGATGCCAGCCGGCATCAGGCCCGCGATTAGAATCGCGTTGCACAGTCGCGTCATTCTCGGTCTGGAGTTCACAAATTGCATAAACAGGGAAGTCGTAAAGAGCGGACACAGGCCGTCTTATAGGTAGAGTTCGAATCTAACGCGTTGGTTGTCTCGCAGCCAGTTATCTTGTGTTCAAAACTCGCAGTCTTTCGATTAATCACCCGGCGTAGGTGCGTCCCTGCGTGGCGGTTGGCCAATCTTTCGGCTGCAATGGCACTCTTTAGATAAGATCGTCGATCTTTTGGGTGAACCACTTTCCATCTCTGCAGATTCGCCATAGGATGAACTCATTGCCATCCCAACGCGGGAATCCCATTCATGCAGGAACAAACGGAAGAAAAGCGAATTCGGTTGGTCTTACTCGATGATCACGGCCTGTTTCGGGCCAGTCTCGGGTGTTTACTGGCATCGGAGCCGGGTTTTGAAATTGCCGGTGAATGCGGAACGTCCGCTGAAGCTCTGGAGGTTCTAAAGCATTCGGGCGTAGACATCATTCTGTTGGATTTCGATCTGGGTTCGGAACGGGGAGCGAATTCATTGCGACCGCACGGGAAGCTGGTTACCAGGGCCGCTTCTTGATTGTTACGGGCGCACCTGATGCGAGGAACTCGGCGCTCGCGTTGAAGCTTGGCGCATCGGGCATCTTCCTGAAGTCGGAGGCGCCTGACCGGCTTGTGCAAGCTATCCGGCTGGTAGCAAAAGGAGATGTCTGGGTCGATCAAAAGGTTATACAACTTCTGGCTGATCAGTTGGTTGATCGGCATCCCCAACCTGAGGATCATGGATTCGATGGTCCCTTCGGAGACCGTGAGCGAAAGGTGCTTCTAGGCATCCTGGGAGGTCTTACGAATAAGAAGATTGGTGACAACATGGGGCTTTCGGAGAGTTCTGTGAAAAACCTGGTGCAGCGGTTATTCGCCCATGCCGGAGTAAAAACGCGCAGTCAACTGGTACGAGTAGCGCTGGAAGGCTCATTGGGGAAGGCACGCCAAGTGATGCGCCGGCAATCAAAGGAAGTGACGACCAGCCAATCGCACGGCTAATCTTTTGATTGTCAAAGAAGATTTCGGTGGTGCTCCAGCGCCACGCGAACGAGTTGGCTACGGGTGCGCACTCCGCTTTTGGTGAACAATTGCTGAAGTGTATTCTTGACCGCGCTTTCAGAAATTTCCAGCTTGGCGGCTATCTGTTTGTTTGCAAATCCCTGAACTAAGAGGCGAAGAACATCCAACTCTCGAACATTCAGTGAGATTCGCTCGTCGTCATCCGACGGCGCTGAATTCAAGCCCGCAGGCGTCTCTTCGCTGACATCTCCGATGATCGCGGCCAGTTTGGGGCTTTGGCCCTCCTTGTAAGTGGAGAACCAGACGTCCGCCGTGAACAATTCGCCATTCCCGCGATGCCCCCGGCATTGCATCGATGCGCGGAACTGAGGCGCCTCTTCCCATCGCAAGGCATGATGCAGCTCAGGCAGGAACGCGGCGATCGGATTCCCGACGAGCTGCCCATCGCGCGGAGCCATCAGATCCACCGCCGCGCGATTGGCGAGTTCGATAAATCCGCGGTCATTCACCGTGACGATCGCCGCCGGACTGGTTTCCACCAAAGCGCGTAATCTCTCTTGCGCTTCCAAACTCATCCGTCGATTGCGGACCAGTTCCGCCACGAACAACCCGCAGCCTGCGAGCGCCAGCGTTTCGAAAGATAGTCGAATGATGGACCTGTCGAGTGAACTAAAGATCTCAGCGAGAATTGCGCAGACGAAACCGAGCAGCGCGATAGCCCAGCGCGGCAGAAAGCCGGCGGCCAGCATAATCGGAAACAAATAGATGAAACCCAGCGAAACGTACGGCTTGGTCCACCAATCCACCAGGGCGACGGCCAGCGTGATGGCGCCGCTCACCAGCAATACAGGCGTCCGGTTCCGTTCCTCCCACACTCGTTCCAAGGCCAGCATGTGCATGGGTGAACCGCTAATTATGCCATGGCTGTTCCGCACCGAGGTCCCAATCAAACGAGTATTGTCAAATCTTGCGTCGATCTTCTGGGCAGTCAAAAGATTATGGGGCGCCAATTGCGTAACTTATACTTAGCGCGCGGGATTCCGGGCATTTCCGGACGGGCGCTACGCAGAGTGGCAACAGCAGCCGTCGTGGACTTACGCTCCGACGACTCTTTTGGAGAGTTGCTCCAGGGGATCCGAATCAAGATTGCTGATCGACTTGAGGATCCTGCCCATGGTGCGGAACTGATATTGGGCGAACGAGAGCGCGAACATCGAGCCTCCACAACGCACAACTTTGCCATGAGCGACAAGTTGAAGAGGAATAGCGCCATCGAGCAAGAGGGGCCACTCGACGTTGACTTCCAATCTCAAACCAGCACTGACTTCGTGTTCGGCCGATACGAGCAGACCCCCGCTGCTCATATTCAACGTGTGACCGACGCCATTGACCGAGTGATGACGGCCAACTGTGCGGTAGCGAACCGTTAGCTTAACCGGGTAACGAGCCTTGGAACGCCGTTCGATAGTTGTTTTATTGACTGAGGCTTCCATTTAATTCCATCCTTCCAAACCCACGATTGAAGAAGGCAACTTAGGGGCCAATGCTTTTGGGCTCGGTTGGCATTACGCAGATGCTTCGAAGTCATTGATACTACAGAACCTAGCTGAAGTAACATTATCGCCTTTGTTATCCCCCTCCGGATTAGGAGAAGCATATGATTACCGGGCTAACCGTTTTGATAGTGAGAGGCAGGTTTGATAGTGACAGGGTCGGCTTACCAGTGCACTCCGTTAACGCGGTGAGAGCAGGAAGCGTTCGATCGAGATTCTCGCGCTTGTCTCGAGCCGAAGGGAGTCGCGATGAAAGATCACTTTGATCACGTCGAACTGATGAAGCGGGGCGGCGGCCGGAATTGCAAAGTCCAGAGTCTCCATGGCCGGCACCGCGCTCCCGGGCCATGAACCGGTCCGGGGCCCTGACGTTACGCTGACCCTCCCCAGACTCAACATGGATTGGCTGGGAGACTGCGTATCGATGAGCACCAACTCCAGCGCAACGGTTCCGGCGTAGCGGTCCGTATTCGAAATCGCGATATGAATTGCGCTGCAGCATCTTGTGTCGATTGTTCGGCCTAGCCTCTGATAGGCCTCCATAAACATAGGCGCATGGTCTGTCGTTCGAAATGAAAGCGCCAAGGGATTTCCCTGCTGGACGTGAGAGGTTGGAGGCGGCCGGTCATAGGGCGACCGGTACATCCAGTATACGCCCGAAAAAGGAATACTGAACGTTTTTGAGGCCGCAACGTCGGGAGAAGTGCGGTTCCAAGACATGGAAGGCGCAAGAAGAACTGGCTCTTCCGGCTTTACTTCCGGCAGCAGAACGACACCAGGGAAACTGTTATCAGTAATCTCGACGCTGCCAACCGGTGGCAAGTAAAGGTTGGTTATGGCAGGCTGCCTTGCCTTACCTTCGCCATTTTCTTCGAAAAGTTTGTGGAGTAATGCCCGCGCACTTTCGAGCGGTCCTGGGGAATGTTGAAGCGGCGAGTGCCAATGCGAGCCCGAGCCGACACTACCAGCTACGCCTCCCACCGTCAGGCCGGCAGCCAGCACCAAGGTAAGCACGAAGCCGAGGATCGAACGTGGCAGATTGCTGGGAACTTCCGCTTGATAGACGCCGGCCCGGAGCGCGCACAAAGTGACCATCGCCGCGCTCAGACTGAAGAGAGCGGCTGCCAGGAGCGGATAGCCCACCGGAAAGACCAGCGCGCCGGCCTCGATCGCTAAGGACGCGGCTAACGCCGGAAGCAGTTCACGGACGGAAGGCCTTGGCGTTGGATCGAAGAACGGGTGTTGGACTGGAGCAGCAATCGGAGATGGCTCAGGCGGGTGAACCAGGCACCATTGGCTATAGAGCAAGCGTGTTGCACTCACCACCAGCATCAGCGCGGCCGGCAAGGTCGCGACAGAGACCTGAGCCAGCAAAATCGTAGCGGCCGCGAACCAGACCGCAGTGGAAGAAGTACGCAAGGCCATTTGGATCGCATCGTCACTCAACGACCGCGCAATGAGGAGGTAGAGACTGACTGTGATCACGGCGCTCGCCAGAAAAGCGAGGAGCGTGTAGGCCAGCGTTTGAGTGATCACATCGGCGAGCGACTCGCGGTTCAAGCGTGGAAGCAGCGATATCGACCAGATCAGCCACGCGGTAGCGAGCAAGCCGGCGACTTGCACCAGCAGCATAAGGTCGCGGCGGTGGCTGGCGGGATTTGAGGCTTCGTACTTAAAGAGAAGGGAAGGCAAGGTTCCCTCTTCAGATCGGACACCACTGGACGCGTGCTGGTTCCAAAGTTTCATTGCGTCTGAGCCGACTCCTTGACATAGCGGGCAATCTGCTCGCCGGTAGCGAACCATACGCCGGGCTTGGACTTCATGTAGGCGATTAATTGGTCCAAGTGATGAAGGGGGGCGCGATGCCCGGTCACGTGCGGATGCAGAGTCAGCACGAACATGGTGCGCTGCTCGTAAGCTCCATCGAACTCCTCTTTGTAAAGCTGGTATAGCAGCTCCGGCGAGGGCATCGTTCCGCCGCGTCCGAGGTACGGCGTTTCGGTGAGAGTCCAGTCGATGGCCAGCTCGACGATTCCAGTTGGCTCGCCGTTCGAAACCAGCTCGTAGGGCTCGTCCATGGCTTGCAGGCTGCTGTCGTAGAGAAAGCCGCTCCTGCGCAGCAGTCCGACGGTGTAGCGGCTGAATGCCCAAGCCGGCGCGCGGTAGCCAACCGGCCGTTTTCCGGTGGCCTCGGTGAGGTAGTTGATGGCTTGGTTCAAGAGGCGCTCCTCTTCGGATTCACTGTTCAGAGCGACCAACGATTCGTGAATCCATCCGTGCACGCCGATCTCATGGCGGCCGCTCTTGAGGATGGCCGGAATCATCTCCGGATGCAGCAGCGCGCTGACGGCGGGAATAAAGAAGGATGCCGGAACCTGGTAGCGGTCCAGAAGCTCGAGGATGCGCGGCAATCCGGTTTCGGCGCCGAAGTCGGCGGCGGAGAGCGTGGTGGGTGAGGTTTCACCGCGCGCTAACAGGTACGATTCGTTATCCACATCAAAGCTGAGGCAGACGGCTACTCGTGCGTTACCCGGCCAGGACTTGGGAGTCAGCTTTTGTCCGACGCGGGCCGGCGCAACTGCCCGGCGAAGCTGATCCTCGGTCCAGTGCGTACCGGGCTGGGCCGGCGGGCCTTGTTGCTGCGCCGCGACCGATGCAGCAAATACGATGCCAAATACGTGCGTCCATTTGAGGGACTTGGCGGTCATGGACTTATCCTCTCACGTTACTGAACCGTGACACCAAGCCATTCCTGATTCCTTTCTTTCGCCTGTTTCGTCTCAGTAAATGGACCAGCGTATGACTAAATCTGCGATCGGGATGATGTTGATAATTCCTTTCGGCTTGGCTGCGGTTGAGCCCAGCGGGGTGCCGAATTTCCATCAAGTAAACGATAGAATCTACCGCGGCGCGCAACCCACGGCCGACGGTTTTCAGGCCTTGGCCAAAATGGGAATCAAGACTATCGTCGATCTTCGACGCGAAGCAGCGCAGGCCCGCGGCGAGCAGCAGGTGGTTGAAGCGCTCGGCATGAAGTTCCTGAGCGTACCAATGCAGATGGGTGCGCCAACTGACGAGCAGATCTCGCGCGTTATGCAGGAATTGAATTCGAATGCGGGGCCGGTATTCGTGCACTGTCATGGTGGAAGGGACCGCACGGGCACCGTCATCGCATGCTATCGCAAAACCCACGACGCTTGGGACAGTCAAAAAGCGTTGGATGAGGCGAACCTGGATGGCATGCGACGAGACGCCGGCATGCGGAAATATGTTCGGAAGTTCGGATCGCTTCTTGGCGCGCGCGCTTCAGCTTTGTGACGTTGCCTTGACCGATTGGAAGCGCTCGATTTCGGCCAGTTCTTCCGGGCTCAGTCGAAATTCTCCGGCGCCGATAATTCCGTCCACTTGGCTGGCCGATCGCATTCCAACGATAGCCGCAGTGACGGCCGGATGCCGGAGCGTCCATGCGATCGCAACTTCGCCGGGTGTGCGCCCATGACGCTTTCCGATAGCGCGCAGCAGTTCGGCCAGTGCGAGATTTCGCGTGAGTAGCGGCTCCTGGAAGTTCGGCACACGCCGGCGAAAATCGTCGGCTGGAAGAGCCGCGACGCGCTCGCGTGTCATACTGCCGCTCAGTAGTCCCGACTTCATCGGTGAGTAAACGATAACGCCAATGTTGTTGGCTTGGGCGTACGGCAGAATTGACTCCTCGATTTCGGGCGAAATGAGCGAGTAGGGCGGCTGCAGCGAAGTGATGGGCGCGATGGCCTGCGCCCGCTTCATTTGATCGGCATTGAAATTGGAGACGCCAATGTGCCGGACCTTGCCCTCCCGCTTGAGCTTCGCCATGGCTGTCCAGCCTTCTTCGATGTCTTCGCCCGGCTCGGGCCAGTGGATCTGGTACAGATCAATGACGTCGACTTTGAGCCGTCGCAGGCTGGCTTCCACTTCCTGCCGGATCGAGGGCTCTTTGAGCGATTTGGTGATTTCGCCGCGCTCGTTCCAGACGCGCTCGCATTTGGTGAAGACGTAGGGCTTCGCCGAACGGCCTTCAAGCGCGCGCGCCACCACCTCCTCGGAATGGCCCAGGCCGTAGACTGCGGCGGTATCGATCCAATTGATTCCGCGATCGAGCGCCGCATGGATCGCAGAGATGGATTCCTCATCGTCTTGAGGCCCCCAGGAAAAGGCCCATCCGCTGCCGCCCATCGCCCAAGCGCCGATTCCGATGGGAGTGATTTGAAGATCGCTGTTACCTAGTCGTTTTTTCTGCATGCGTGGAGCTAAGAGCTAGCTCCGCTAAGGGTGGTGTCTTCTTCCCGAATCGCCCACCTCTTTACTATTCCACAGATTACGTCGCTGAAAGTCTGCAGGTCAGTGGGCTTTTGAGCGAATTCGCGCGCGCCCAAATCCATGGCGCGGCTGATCTCGGCCTCATTCCAGGAGGAGGTGAATATGACGATGGGCGCACGTTTGTTGTGATATCGCTCCAAGACCACGGAGCCGGGGATTCTGGGAATGTTGAGGTCTAAGATAATCAAGCCGGGACTGAATTCGGGATTATCCAGCATTTGAAGGGCTTGTTCGCCATCCCTGGCCACATGGATCCGGACAGGGATCGAACCTTCGGCCAAGGTCTGCTGGATAAGCAGGGTATCCCCCGCATTATCCTCAACTAAAAGAACTTCAACCGGCTTCATACATGAGGACTCAGCTATTTCTAAGGACTCCCAACGCAACAAGTCGTTTCGCGTTTTCCTAGAGATTTTACTAGGGGTTCGTCCACACTACATTTGTCACCTTGAAGCTCCCTCTTTTTGCGCCCCTGGTGGCGCTCGCCTCGGGCATCCTTTTATCGCGCATGGCCGGGTTTCGAGCGGTGGAGCTTTTGGTCTGTCTTCCTCTTTTCTTTGCAATCACATTACTGGCCTACAGGCGTTCAAGGGCGGTCGGATATTGCGGTTGCCTCGCCACTTTGGTACTATGTGGGGCCTCGCTGGAATCGCTCCATCGGCCGGGCCGCGCGCCGGAGATCGATGCCAGCTCTCACGAAACCGTGCTGTTGAGCGGATGCGTGGTTTCTCCACCCGCTTTCTACGAAGGGCGCGATCAGTTCGTAATGGAGCTGGCACGCAAAGCTCGCGCCCGCGTCAGCTTAACGGTTAGAGACGGCGAGACGCCGCCCGATCTCCACTACGGACAGTCAGTAGAGCTAGAAGCGCGTGTGCGCCCCATCCGCAATTTTCAAAATCCGGGCGCCTTCGATTATCAGGCTTATTCCGCGCGGAGCGATATCTATTGGACCGCGGCGATGGCGAGTGAAAGCAATGTGAAGATGCTTCCAGGCCGCTGCGGGTCGCGGTTTCTGGCGGGAATTCTCGCATTGCGGACTGCGGCGCTTAAACGCATCGACCAGCTCTTCGCCGGCAACCCCTACGCCACCGGCATGATGGAGGCTACGCTGATCGGCGAATCCAGCAAGCTCGACAGGGTCTGGACCGAGGAGTTTCGGCGCACGGGCACTTATCACATGCTGGTAATCGACGGGTTGCATGTCACCGTTTTGGCGGCTTTTCTACTATTTCTGCTGCGAATTGGCTTCGTTCCGGAACTTGCTGCGCTGGCATTGACCGGCGCCGGAGCATGGCTGTATGCATTGGTTTCGGGTTGTAACGCACCGGCCGTGCGGGCCGCCGCCGGATTCAGCTTGTACTTTGCCGCGCGCTACTTTTATCGGCGCAGGCGGGTGCTGAATCTGCTTTTCGCGGTGGCGATCATTTATTTGATCTGCGATCCCGGACAGATGTTCGAGGCTGGCTTCCAATTGTCATTTTTGGCGGTAGCTGCCATCGGTGCGCTGGCCATTCCTCTATTGGAAGCTACTTCAGCGCCATTTTCTCGCGGTGTCTTTGCGATTCGAGAAGTGAGCCGCGATGCTCGAATGGATCCCAAGGCGGCCCAGTTTCGCGTGGAGCTGCGGCTGCTCGCCGAGACGCTGCATTACTATTTGCGAATTCCACAGGATTGGATCGCACGCGCGCTTGGCTTTTCTGCACGGTTGGTTTTCTACGCCTGGGAGATGGCGATTATTTCAACCGTAATCCAGATTGCATTGGCGTTGCCGCTGGCGATCTACTTTCATCGCATTTCCTTCACGGGTTTCTCGGCGAATATCATGGTCGTGCCATTGCTCGCGCTGGTTGTTCCTTTTGGTTTTGTTGCAGTTTTCAGCGGATGGCATTTTCCCGCGATGGTCGCCGGTTGGCTGCTGGACGCCGGCGAGAAGGTGGCCGCCTGGCACGTTCAATTCGAACCCAACTGGCGAGTCCCCGATCCGCCACTATGGCTGGCTTTCGCCTTTTCAGCGGCTTTGATTGTGCTTGCGTTTGGAATTTGGCGATCGCGCCGTTGGAGTTGGGTGACAGCCTGCGCCGTCGCCACCTTATTCGCACTGGTCTTCTGGCATCCGTTCCCGCCCGAAGTGCACCGGGGGGAACTGGAACTGACGGCGATCGATGTTGGCCAGGGCGACAGTCTGCTTCTGTCCTTTCCCGACGGCAAACTAATGCTGGTGGACGGCGGCGGGACTCTCTCGTTCGGACGCCGGACGAAGCCGCGTATCGACATCGGCGAGGATGTGGTTTCGCCGTACCTATGGCGCCGGTCGATCCGGAAGATCGATGTGGTGGTGATGACACATGCCCACGACGACCATGCCCAGGGGCTGCCTGCGGTGATCGAAAACTTTCGTCCGGACGAGCTTTGGACTGGAGCGACGGCAGCGAGTGCGGCCTGGACGGCGGTAGAGGCAAAAGCCCGGTTACAAAAGGTTTCGATTATTGCAATGCGAAGCGGCCGGAGCTTCGATTTTGGAGGCACGCATGTCGAAATCGTATCGCCGCCGCCCGATTACACCCCCGGCGAGAGCCCGACCAACAACGATTCGCTTGGGATGCGAATCAGCTACGGCCAGCGATCTATCCTTTTGACCGGCGACATGGAAAAGCCCATGGAAATGCAGGCACTCGCGGCGGGCGAGGCATTGCGGGCCGACATCCTCAAGGTGGGGCACCACGGCAGCAATACATCCAGCATCGAGCCGTTTTTGGACGCTGTTTCGCCCACATTCGCGCTGATTTCGGATGGCTTTGAAAACTCGTTTCGTCACCCCCACGCGAAGGTGCTGGAGCGCCTCGCGACACATCATGCCACCATCCTGCGAACGGATCTACAAGGGCTCACGACCATCCGGACGGACGGCCATAAAGTTTCGGTCGAAACTTTCCTTCCACGAGGGGCATCGGAACAAACGTACCAGTACTCGGCCGCGGTTCCGTAAGGAATTGTATGCGAAAAAGGACGGGACAACCTCGTTTAGTATTGATACTATATAGAGACCTGAGGTTCTAAAGGAAATGTCCATTTCGCGCTGGCGGCTGCGCGTCGCCATACTTGCTTTCGCATGCGCTCCCATTCATCCACTTCTGGCTCAATCTGAGGCCGACGTCAACGCCGGAATCAAAAAATTCACGCAGATTTACGAAGCGGTGGAGTCTAACTTCGCCGACAGGGTAGAGGCCGATCAGGTCGTGTTTAAAGGCGCGATTCCGGGCATGCTGCGCACGCTGGATCCGCATTCGAATTTCTTCGATCCGAAAGCATACGCGCTGCTGCGCGAGGGACAATCGGGCCACTATTACGGTGTGGGCATGTACGTCGGCGCGCCGGAAGGCAAGGTAGTGGTGATGTATCCGTTCGAAGGTTCTCCAGCTTTTCGAGCGGGACTCAGGCCGGGCGACGCAATCACCTCGGTGAACGATGCCAACACCGAGCACGCCACTGTCACGGAAGTCTCGGGCATGCTGAAGGGCCCGAAAGGCACTCCCGTCACGATTACGGTGAAGCGCTTGGGCAATTCGGAGCCACTGCATTTCTCGGTGGTTCGCGACAACGTCCCGCGAGGCACCGTAAATTATGCATTTTGGATGCGGCCCGGTATTGCGTACATGCGTATCGAGGCCTTTAACGAAACCACCAGTCACGAGGTGGATCAGGCGCTGGCGCATTTTCCGGAAAACGCGATTGACGGCATGATTCTGGATCTACGCGACAATCCCGGCGGGCTGGTGCAAGAGGCTGTCAATGTGGCCGATCGGTTCCTGCGCAAGGGCCAGTTGATCGTGTCGCACCGCGGCCGTGCGTCGGCCGAGACCAAGTTTGTTGCCAAGAAGGGCGAGCGCGGACGCGAGTATCCGATTGTAGTGCTAGTGAACCGCGGCACGGCGTCAGCGGCTGAGATTTTGTCCGGCGCCTTGCAGGATCACGACCGGGCGTGGATCTTCGGCGAGAGCACCTTCGGCAAGGGCCTGGTGCAGGCTCCCTTCCCGCTGTATGGAAACAGCGCGCTGCTGTTGACCATCGCGAAATACTACACACCGAGCGGCCGTTTGATCCAGCGCGATTATTCCCATCAAGGTCTGTACGAATACCTCAGCCGCAACGAGGGACAGAACAATATCAAGGATATGAGGAAGACCGACAGCGGGCGAGTCGTGTTCGGGGGAGACGGAATCGCACCGGATGAAAAGTACGAGACTCCTAAAGCGACGCATCTGGAAGCGCAGCTAGAAAATCGGCTGGCGTTCTTCTTCTATGCGCCCGAGTTCTTCGCCACCCATGACGAGCATCTGGCCAAGGATTGGAAACCGAACGATCAGGTGATGGAAGACTTCAGCTTCTTCATCAAACGCCGCGGCATCGAGTTTACTTCGGAGGATTTCGAGCGTGATCGGTCGTGGATACAGGATCGCTTGCGGGTAGAACTGTTCACTACGGCCTTCAGCCGGGAAGAATCCGATCGGCTGGGTTTCCAGACCGATCCGGAAGTGCGCAAGGCGCTGGATTCCCTGCCATCATCCAAAGCGCTGCTGGACAAGGCGCATGAAGTGATCGCGCACCAAGGCCGGAAGGGCGCGGTCGCGCAAGCGCGGTAGGAAAAACCGACTCCCTACGGTCGCGGCTCAGAAGCGCGTTCGGACTCGGATTCGAGTTCTTCGGCTGCGGCCGGGCCTACACTTTCCATATCTTCGATCAGTTTCCGGGCGCGTGCAGCTTGTTCGCGCGCGACTTTCACTTCGAAGGGAAAGTTGGGGAGCACCGAATCGCCCACCAGCACGGCAGCGATCCCATTCGATTCCAGAAGATTCTTGATGGACATTGCCTGCAGTTCGCCTGTGACGCTGCTGCCTTCGATGTGGAATATAGTCTCCAGATCGAGATTGGAAGAATCGTCGACCTCCTCAACTTCGTCCGGCAGCGGATTCTCGTCGATCAGCTTCTCGGCCCGCGCCGCATCGCGCGCCGGCACCCGCACTTCATAGGTTCCCTCCGGCACGCCGGGGGCGGAATCATCTACCATGACGGCGGAGATGCCTTCGTCGCGAAGCATTTCGACGATGCTCTCACAATCTTCTTTGGCGGTGGCATCCATGGAGCGATAAACGGTGACAAGATCCGATGAAGCGGTCATACCTTGATTTTGACACGCATTGGCGCAAGCGTTAGTAGGCTTCCCCTGTGAGCGAATCCACAAAAGCCCGCGGAATAGGCCACTCCCCATACACCCGCTGGTCGTCGCGGTGAAACTTTCCCGCCACCAGGACGCCGCTCAAATCACTGGGATTAGGCTGTTGATGCTCGTGGGCGATGAAGTTGCGGAGTGTGTTAGTGGCGTCCTGGAAATCCACCAACAGTTTTGCCGCGGTGGGGACATCACGGCAGGTCACTTGCAGCGTTACCTGGAGATTTCCGGAATCAGGACCGACGGTGAAAAGGATTTGCTCGGCGTTCCGCAGCGCCGACGCGTACGGCTTCGTGCCGGCAGGCAATGCATCGGCGTCTTTCAGCGCCACAGCCGGGACGAGCATCCAGAGAGGTTGGTTCGGGGGTACCAGGGCGAGTTTGCCGGGCCTGCGTGCTATTGAATAAGCGGCCGAGTCGTCGGAACTGATAGCCAGCGCCATAAAATTCGGCTTCAACGGATAGAAGGAAACGTGGCGGCTGGGCCGGCTGCTGGGAGCGACACAGAAGCTGTTGTGGCACGAGCCGCCCTGCCGGATGGCATAGTCCATCAAGTTCTTCCAGTGAAAATTCCCGCGCGCCGCCAGGTACACCTGCCCATCTTTAAAGGCCACTGCCACCGCGTCCAGATCCTGACGGTAGTCGAACATGGTTTGATCCACGAACTGTTGGTACTCGAGCTCTTCGGCCGCCTTAGATCCAGCGATCATGTTCAGAATGCCGGAACGCCGGATGGCTTCCGCGTCGATATAGACAATAGTGGCGTTGTCGACCGGCAGGTACGCGACCAGATCGGCTGGATTCGATCCGCCGCGAGTCCGGTACAGATGAATTCCGCCCGTAAAGGCGACGCACAGGATCGCCAGCAGGACGGCGAGCTGCCAAGGTTGGAAACGGAACCTCACAACGGAAGGTTACACCGTGGCGGCGGCTTCTGTCACGCGCGCTGCTTTCCAAAGATCGAGGTAGGGCCGCAAATCGAGCATCATTTTCCGGAATTGGCTGAGATCTAGCGATTGCGCGCCATCGCTGATGGCCTTCTCCGGCGCCGGATGCACTTCCACCAGCAGACCATCGGAGCCAATAGCGACGGCCGCGCGCGAAAGCGCGGGAACCAGGCTACGCTTACCGGTGGCATGGCTGGGATCAAGAACTACCGGCAGGTGCGTAAGCTCGTTGAGGGCCGCGACGGCCGTGATGTCGCAGGTGTTGCGGGTGGCGGTTTCAAAGGTGCGGATTCCGCGCTCGCACAAGATGACGTTGGGGTTGCCGTGCGCCACCACGTATTCGGCCGACATCAGCAGCTCCCTGAGCGTGGAGCTCATGCCGCGTTTCAACAGGACCGGGCGGCCGCACTTGCCCAGCGTCTTAAGCAACGCGAAGTTCTGCATGTTGCGCGCTCCGATTTGCATGACGTCGGCGTATTCGGCCACCAGGTCGACATCGCGGTCGCTCATGACCTCGGTGATGATTCCCAGTCCGGTAGCGGCGCGCGCTTTGGCCAACAGCTTCAGGCCTTCGGATTCGAGACCTTGGAAGTCGTAAGGGGAGGTGCGCGGCTTGAATGCTCCACCACGCAGGAGCTTCGCTCCCATGGCGGCCACTCCTTCGGCGGCCTGCATGATCTGTTTTTCCGATTCGACCGAGCAGGGTCCCGCCATGACGATGAACTCGTCGCCGCCGATCTCGCAGCCGTTCACGCGGATGCGCGTGCGCTCGGTGCGGAACTCCTTGCTGACGAATTTGTAGGGCGCCGAAATGCGCACCGCCTTTTCCACCTGCGGCATGGCTTCCACGGACTCGAGGCAGGCGGTGACGTCGCCCATGCCCACCGCTCCGATGACCACGCGCTCTTCGCCTTCGATGGCGTGGATCTTGTAGCCGAATTCCCGAATGCGCTCACACACCTGCTCGATCTCCCGCTTGGTGGAATGCAGTTTCATTGAGATGATCATGGCCGGCCTCCTATAAATGAAAAACCCACTCTTACGAGTGGGCGGGTGAAGAATCAGTATAGGCTCAAATCGGGGCGCGATGCAAATGTGAGGACGTGAATTAGAGCCGTTAGACAGCTTTCTTGGCCTTCTTTTGGGGCTGGGGACAAAGAGTAACGACTCTACTCCAGAACTCGTAGCACGATTCGATGAATCGAACGAATTCGTGTAGCTCGCCAGGTTTCCGAATGAAGCAGTTGCCGTTCAGTGCGTAGACGGCCCTCACGAACTTGGGATCATCTGAACCCGCTGCAACCACGATCGGGATATGCATTAACTCCGGAGTGGATTTAATAATCTTCAAGACTTCCAAGCCAGATACTCTTGGCTGTGACAAGTCTAAAAAGATGAGGTCCGGCGTGGGGACGTGAGCGTACTTGCCTTCCCGAGCCACATAGCTCAGTGCATCTTCTCCTTCCGTGACGCAACTGAGACCAGTTGTCAACCCAGCGGCATGGAACGCTTCTACGGTAAGGAGGGTATCAGCGGGATTGCTTTGTACGACGAGGACTTCGATTTGCCTGGAACTCGCCAAATCGTGAGAGCGTGAAGAGTTGGGCATAAGGGCCAACCTTCTTTCCGTCGGAGAAAGAGAAAAAACCATCCGACGAGGGAAATGTTCTCTTTGAGCGGCTAGCCCAAGTGTACACCACTACTAGGGAAATTACTAGGACGTCGTTCCGGCCATGTTCTTGTTAGTCGGTATCTACGGACGCTTGGAGCGGAGGCCATCGATTGGCTCAACGAGCTTACCACAGACGTCCGTAGAATAATGAAAAGGATGTCTTCGGCCGCCAAGGAACTTACCGCGCGTCACTTCTTTTCGCGCCACGGCCTGCTTTCGCGATGGCATCCGCGCTACGAATTCCGGCCGGGCCAGCTAGAGATGGCCGAAGCGGTGGAATCGGCGCTGGCCGAAAAGAAACATCTGCTGGTGGACGCGGGAACCGGTACCGGCAAGACCCTGGCCTATTTGGTCCCCGCTATCCTTTCGGGAAAGCGCGTGGTTGTTTCCACCGGAACCAAGAACCTGCAGGAGCAGCTTTTCTACAAAGACATTCCGTTCTTGCAAAAACATTTCGACCGGCCTTTGCAAGTTAGCTACATGAAGGGCCGCAACAACTTCGCGTGCCGGCAGAAGATTTACGACGCCGAACGCGAGCCGATTCTCACGGGCCTGGAAGAGATCGCCGACTTTCAAATCATTCGCGAATGGGAAAAGACCACCACCACCGGCGACCGCGCCGAGATCAAGACTCTGCCCGAAGACAGCTCGGCTTGGCACAAAGTGGATGCCCGACGCGAGCTCTGCACCGGCCAGAAGTGCCAGCAGTTCGAACGCTGCTTCATTACGCAAATGCACCAGCGGGCGCACGAGAGCGACCTCATCATCGTCAACCACCATCTGTTCTTCGCCGACCTGGCGGTGAAGGACGAGGAGTTCGGAGGCATCATCCCAGAGTACGCGGCCGTGGTCTTCGATGAAGCGCACGAAATAGAGGATGTCGCCGGAAGGTACTTCGGCATCGGCATCAGCAATTATCAATTCCAGGAGCTGGCGCGGGATATCGCGCAAATCTCGCGCACCAAGCAATTCGGATCGGGCGAATTGGACCGTACTCTGGACACGCTGGACGATCGTGCCACCCAGTTTTTCGCGCTCTTCGGCGAGACCGAGGGCCGCACTGGATTCAAAGGTCACACGGCATTCTTTGAGAAGAATGAAGACGCCTATGACGACGTGCAGCGCGCACTCGAACTGGTGGGCACGCAACTGCAACTCGTCAAAAACGCCCCCGATGAAGTGATCCCGCTCTTCCGCAGGGCCCAGGAACTGCAGCAACGCCTGGCTTTTTGGAGCAAGGGCGACAATCGTTCCTATGTTTATTGGGTAGAGCGACGCGGCCGGGGCTGTTTCCTGCAAGCCACGCCCATCGATGTGTCCTCAGTCCTGGAAGAAAAGCTGTTTGACGTTTTAGACACCGTGATCATGACCTCGGCCACGCTGGCAGTCGGCGGAACGTTCGATTTTACCGAGAAGCGCCTTGGAATCCGGCACACCAGGTCCTTAGTGGTCCCGAGTCACTTCGAATATCAGAAGCAGGTCCTGCTGTATGTGCCGCAGCACATGCCGGACCCTCGTTCGCCCGCATTCCCGCGATCGGCTGCCGAAGAAGTGACGCGCATCCTGCAGCACAGCCGCGGCCGGGCCTTCGTCCTCTTCACCAGCTATCAGCAGATGCGGATCGTCTACGATCAGGTGTCGCTGGAGATCGACTATCCGACGCTCCTGCAAGGCACCGGTCCGCGAAACGCTTTGCTCGACGAGTTTCGCCGCACGCCGCACTGCGTCCTGTTCGCGACTTCGTCGTTCTGGCAGGGCGTCGACGTGCAGGGCGATCAGTTGAGCTGCGTCATCATCGACAAGCTGCCATTCGCTGTCCCGAGCGATCCTGTGGTAGAAGCCCGGATTGAGCGTATCCGGGAAGATGGCGGCAATCCGTTCTACGACTACCAGATTCCACAGGCGGCGCTAACATTGAAACAGGGCTTCGGACGGCTGATCCGTAGCAAGACGGACCGTGGGACCTTGGTTTTGCTGGATAATCGTATTACAAAGCAACGCTACGGCCAGGTGTTCTTCGATAGCCTGCCGGATTACGGCTTCACCACTAATTTGAGCGACGTAGAGAAATTTTTCGATGTTTGAAGTTTCTGTTGAACAGACTTTCGCCGCCGGCCACGCCCTTCGCAATTACAAGGGCAAGTGCGAAAACGTGCACGGCCATAATTACCGCGTCCGGATCACGGTTCAGGGCGACCAGCTCGATGCCACCGGCCTGCTGGTGGATTTCCTCGATGTGAAGAGCCTGATCGGCAGGGTGGTCGACTATCTGGACCATCAGTTCATCAATGACCTGCCGCCTTTTGATGAACTCAACCCGTCGGCTGAGAACATTGCTAAGTATTTCTACGATCGGGTGAGCGGTGGGCTGCAGAATGAGGTGCCGGTGCGAGTCTCAGAGGTGAAGGTGTGGGAAACTGACACGAGTTCGGCAGTCTACCGGCCGTAGGAGTGTCAGCGTCCGAAGTATTCGGCGTTGGTCTGCGCGAAGTTAGACCACTTCTCCGGCAGATCGTCCAGGGCGAAGATCGCCGACACCGGACAAACTGGAACGCAAGCTCCACAATCGATGCACTCCACCGGGTCGATGTAGATCATGTTCAGCTCGGCGAAGTTAGGTTCGTCTTTCTTGGGGTGGATACAATCCACCGGGCAGGCATCTACGCAGGCCGCGTCTTTGGTTCCGATACAAGGTTCTGCAATTACGTAAGCCATTCACTCTCCAGGGGCACCGCGAAAGCGCCTCTCAGTGGGGTAAGCCATATTATAGCGTGACCACCGATCAGAGCGCGACCTTGGCATCGAAATGCTTGATTTAGCAGCCAGATGGCGGAAATCCGGGGCTCGCGCGGCGTGCTATGCTTCCCACAGGTGGCTACCAAGACCCAAATCACGGCCGAGCAGTATCTGCGGATGACGTTCGAGCATGACGCCGAATTCGTGCATGGCGAGATTGTCGAGCGCACGTTGCCAGACTACATACATTCAAGAATTCAGATTTTGCTCGGGGCTCTGTTTGAGAGCCTGAGGCGAACGCACGGCCTACTGGCTTGCGCCGAGTTGCGAATGAAGATCGCGTCAGGTGTGTATCGCATCCCGGACGTTGCCGTTTTCACAGAACCACCGCAACAACCGGTTCCCGACACCCCGCCCCTGATCGCGATCGAAATTCTTTCGAAAGACGACCGTCACTCCGACCTCATGCAGAAGCTCGAAGAGTATCTCGCGTGGGGCGTCGCCAATATCTGGGTGGTAGATCCGATTACTAAACGGTTCTCCGCTTACACTCATCTGGGGCTGCAGAATGTTTCCTCCTTCAGTCTCCCCGATTTATTCATTCCAATTGACACCTTCCGACTTGTTCAGCGATCTCTAAGTCGAGACCATAAACGAGGAACGAGAAACCAGAGACATGATTCCAAAAGTGCGTAAAGCGGTCTTCCCCGCAGCAGGCCTCGGTACGCGATTTCTTCCTGCCACCAAGGCGATGCCCAAGGAGATGTTGCCGCTGGTGGATAAACCTCTGATCCAATATGGAGTCGAGGAGGCTATACATTCCGGTATTCAAAACATCATTATCGTGACCGGACGCGGTAAGACGGCCATTGAGGATCATTTCGACGTCAGCTTTGAGCTGGAGCAGACGCTCGAAGCCAAGGGCAAGAAAGACCTGCTCAAGATCGTCCGCGACGTTTCCGACATGATCGACGTTGCTTACGTGCGCCAGAAGGAAGCCCTTGGCCTCGGTCACGCAGTTCTGCGGGCCCGCGATCTGATCGGCAATGAGCCTTTTGCCGTGGTGCTCTCCGACGACGTGATCGATTCGGAGATCCCCGCCATTCGCCAGTTGCTGGACGTTTACGAATTCTACGGCGCTTCCGTAGTCGCGCTGATGGAGGTGCCCGGCGACGCAATCTCCGCGTACGGCGCCGTCGATGCCGAACCGATGTCGCACAGCACTGGCAAAGATCGGCTGTTCCGAATACGCAACATGGTGGAAAAGCCGAAGCCCTCGGAGGCGCCTTCTAATCTAGCCATTATCGGCCGCTACGTGCTGACCTCCGAGGTTTTCCAATCTATCGAAGCAATCGAACCGGGAAGCGGCGGTGAAATCCAGCTCACCGATGCGTTGAAGCACTTGTTGCGCAACCGGCCCATTTACGGATACGTGTTCGAAGGAACGCGTTACGACGCCGGCGACAAACTCGGGTTTCTAAAGGCCACGGTCGAGTTTGCGCTGCGCCGCTACGATCTCGGCAACGAGTTTCGTTCTTACCTGAAGACCCTGAAGCTGTGATGCGAGCCATTTCATGAGCCAACTCAAAGACAAAGTCGCGATTGTGACTGGCGGTAGCCGCGGAATCGGGCAGTCCATCGCGGAAGTATTCGCCCGCGAAGGGGCTACCGTCGTCATATGCGGCCGCAAGCAAAATACCCTCGACGAGGTAGCCGCCAGCATGAAGGGATTGGCCGGGCGCGTGGTCCCCATGGCTTGCCATGTCGGGAAGCTCGAGGAACTCCAGCGGCTGGTGGATAGCACGGCGCGCGATTTCGGCAGGATCGACATCCTGGTGAACAACGCCGCCACCAACATCGCGCAGGGTCCGGCCATCGAAATGGACGACAGCCAGTTCGACAAAATGGTGGAGGTTAATCTAAAAAGCACCTATCGGCTGACCCGCCTGGTGGCTCCAGGGATGTGCCAGCGGGGCTCAGGCTCCATCATCAACATCGCGTCCATTGCCGGCCTTCGTCCGCAATATCATGGGCTGCTCTATAGCATGACCAAAGCCGCGCTTATCATGATGACCCAGTCCTACGCGGTGGAGTTGGGACCCAAAGGCGTTCGCGTGAACGCGATTGCGCCGGGCCTGGTGCAGACGGTCTTGAGCGAGTATTACTGGAAAGACGAAGGTCGCCGGCAGCAATTGATGGCACATCAGCCCATCCGGCACCTGGGGCAGCCGCCCGAGATCGCCGAAGTGACCCTGATGCTGGCCAGTGACGCTTCGTCCTATCTGACCGGACAGACCATCGTCGTGGATGGCGGCCGCCTGTTATCCTCGATGTAGATGCGATTGAAACTGATCGTTGCCTCCCTGCTTGCGGCAGCGGCCTGGGCGGACGTCGTCACCGATGTTCGGGTGGCCCTCGCCAAGAATAATCTTCCGCTGGCTGAATCGCTGGTGCAGAATTATCGGGCACAGAAGGGCGTTACGCCGGAGATGATAGAGGCGCTTTCGTGGCTGGGGCGCGGCTCGCTAGCGGCCAAGCAGTTGGATCAAGCCAAGACTTATGCGCAAGAGACGCAACGGGTGGCGCTCGCGGAGCTGAAGAAACGTCCACTTGATGCCGAACCTCATCTGCCCCTCGCGCTCGGCGCTGCCATCGAAGTACAGGCGCAGATCATGAACGAGCGCGGCCAGAGGGCTGAGGCGGTGGCGTTTCTTCGCAAAGAACTGGCTCTTTACCGGAGCACTTCGATCCGCGCCCGCCTGCAGAAGAATATCAACCTGCTCAGCCTGGAAGGGAAGATCGCGCCGGCTCTCGATGAGCGTGAGTTTTTGGGATCGAAGCCGCTGCCGCTAAGCGCTCTCAAAGGATCACCGGTCCTGGTGTTTTTCTGGGCCCATTGGTGCCCGGACTGCAAGCAGGAAGTGGCCATCCTCACGGAAATCGAAAAGGAGTACGCGGCCAAGCATCTGATGATCGTCGCGCCCACGCAACGTTACGGTTACATAGCCCGCGGCGAAGAAGCTGGCCCGGCCGACGAGTTGAAGTACATCGATGAGGTGCGCCATAAGTTCTATCACGACCTGCTGGATATCCCCGCGCCGGTCAGCGAAGAAAATTTCAAGAACTATGGCGCCAGCACCACTCCCACGCTGGTGCTGATTGACCGCCAGGGCATCGTGCGGCTGTACCATCCCGGCGCGATGACGCTGGAAGAACTCCGGGCCGCGATAAACCGGTTAGGTTAGGCGATCCCCGAAGCTGCGGCTCATCGGTTCAGAAGAATCGGAACTTGTTTCGAGCGCCCCAGGTTGTGATCGGCCGTGACCAGGGTCAGGCCGTGGACCAGCGCGGTCGCCGCCAGTAACCGGTCGGCTGGATCCTGATGGGGAAGGGCGATCGAGCGTGTCGCCAGCGCGATCTCGTGGGTGACGTGCGCTTCCTGAAGAGGCGCCAGGCTCATGGCCTTCTGAACCCACGATTCCGGGCCGTCGGCGAGTTTCAATCGTCTTTTTTCGTAGAGCAGCACTATCTCCCAGGTACTGATGGGCGAAATCCGAAGTTCATTGTGCGGAATCGTTGATCGCTCGGAACAGACGGCGCGAAAGACGATCGGGGGCCAGCGAGTTCCACAACCAAATATGGGTGTCCAGCAACAGCTTCATTACCGGGCAGCGTCCCAATCGTCTTCGCTCGAGATCGGACCCACAATGTCGCCGATGATTTCGGCCGTTCCTGCCATCGAGCCCAACCAACCCGAACGCCGCTTCGATTTGGGTGGGGGCGTCACTTGGGCTATCGGAACGCCAAACCGCGTCACGAGCACTGGTTTGCGCGTCTTCCGTACACGTTCCATAACCGACACGTACAGGCGACCATGCGACGCCGCCTACAACACGCTAGGCAGCTTAGTCTCGGTACCGCACCAAGCGCGCCAGGTGGGCGACTCCGAGGGAGGCAAAATCAGTAGATGCGGCTTGAGCACTATCAACGTCTGGCCGTAATCTTTATTGATGTTGTTGCTGCGCAACAGCGGAATCCGGCTCAAGATGGGTATTCCGGTGATGGTGCGGGCTTCGGACGACGTCATCAGCCCGGCCAGCACAGCCCACTCGCCCGTCATCACGCGAGTCTTCGATTCATATTTCGTGCTGGCGATGATAGGAATGCCGTCGATGGAGCTGGCGCCCAGCAGCTTGAACTCGGCGTCGACATCGAGGGTCACTTCATCGGTTCCGTGGATGTGAGGAGTAACCTTCAGCACCAGGCCCAGATCCTCGAAGGTGAAACTCGGAGGAGGAGTGTAGACCGTGCCGCCTCCCGACGTGTTCCCGATATAGGCGTTGCTTACTAGCGGATACTTATCGCCGACGTGAAACGTGGAGGGCTGGCCGTCCAGGGCAACGATTTCAGAGCGAAGAAGGGTGCTGGCGCTGGCTTTGGCAACCGTAGCGAATAGCTGCGCATTGGTCACACCGAAACCGAGCAGGCTCGCGCCGCCGCCGAAGGTCATGAAATTCACAAAGCCGGAGGGAATGCTGCTCAGCAGGTTCGACTTGTTGGAGAAGTTGACGAGGGAAAAGCTGGTCTGCAGAGACAACCCATAGCTCAGCGTCGAGGATTGATCGGTGGTCATGATCTCGACCTCAATGGCGACCTGGGCGCGGGGACGCAGCAGATCCTGTAACAATTTCTCAGCCAGCCGCACCTTGGTGACACGATCGCGCACCAGGATCAAATGCCGCTGCGTATCCACCATCACTCGAGTCATGTCGAGCGTGCCGCGCACACCGGTGGCAATTTCCTGCAGCTCCTGCACCGACATCGTTTCCGGGAAAGGAATGACCACGGCGGCGGTGCCTTCAAATTCCGTGCGCTTCGCGGGAGTATCGTTGGCGACGAAGATCAGGCGGTCGCTCACCGGCGTGAGGAAGGAGTTGGTAGCCGCCTCGACCGATCGCAGGGCATCGCGATAGTCCGCGCTATCCAGTTGCAATCGGATGGCGGGCACGGGCTGGTATGCGGTGTCGAACACCACCATAAGATGGAAGGCCGCGGCGATTTGCTCCCACAAAGCTTTGGAATCGCCTTTCAAGGCGAAGTCCTGGCGTCCCGGCATAGCTCTTAATGTGGCCGGAGGCAGCGGTTTGCGGGCTTGGTCAAGCTCCTGATCGGGAATGGACCCAAATAGCGTCCGATCTACTTTCTCGGGAGCCAGATCTTTGGAGACGGGTTGGGTCTCCTTCAAAAGGCTGGCCATCGGACGCAGGGCCTGGGCGCGCTCCCAATACACAAAATTTTTCGGATCAGCAGCAGCCGCCTGGGCGTACAGAAGATACGCGCGGACGGTCTCGCCGGCGTGCTCGGCCTTTTGAGCCTGCTGGAAGAGCAGTGTGGCGTTGTCCGCACCGGCGGCGAGCGTGGCAGCCAGGAGGGCGCAAAAGAGGCGACAGAACTTCACAAGAGGTCTGACGGTTTTTTGTTCTCAGGCGTGTATAAACAATTGAACAACAACGGCCGATGAGAAGAGTTGAGGCTATTTTAATCATATGGCTGCCACACTTGCGCCTATTCGCAGCGGGTTCGCCCCCAGCGTTCCCCAATCGTTTGAGGATTTAGGGATCTCGCAGTCATTGGTGCTGGATCTGGTTCTGCGGCGGCTATTACTGGAAGGATTCAGCAATCTGCAGAGCTTGAGCCAGACGTTGAAGCTCTCAGTGCCCATTCTGAACATAATTTTCAACCACATGCGCCAGCAGCAAATGGTGGACGTGAAGGGCATGATCGGCAACGACTACCATTTCACCCTTTCGCAGGCCGGTAAGCTGTTGGCCGGCGAGCGTTTTCAGATCACGCAATACGCTGGAGCGGCGCCAGTCTCTTTGAAGGATTATTCCGCTGCCACCAAGGCGCAAGCGGCGGAGGTGCGCATCGATCGTAAGGCGCTGCGCTCGGCTTTTTCGGATCTGGTTATTAGCGATCAACTGCTCGATCAACTAGGGCCGGCCCTCATTTCGCAAAACTCGATCTTCATTTACGGACCCACCGGAAACGGCAAGACCAGCCTGGCGGAGAGAATGCTGCGCGTTTATCAGGATGCGATTCTGCTTCCGTACTCAGTGGAAGTAGACGGTCAGATCATCAGCTTGTACGATCCGGTGGTGCACCAGACGCTGGACGTCGACGATCACGATATCGATCCCCGATGGGTGCTGTGCCGGCGTCCGTGCATCGTGGTGGGCGGCGAGCTGATTCCCAGCATGCTGGAGCTGCGGTTGGATGAATCCTCCGGTATTTATGCGGCGCCGCTGCAGATGAAAGCCAACAACGGCATCTTGATCATCGACGACTTTGGGCGTCAGTTGATGTCGCCCAGAGACTTGCTGAACCGCTGGATCGTGCCCTTGGATCGCCGCGTCGATTACCTGATGCTCCGTTATGGCGTCAAATTCCAGATCCCCTTTGAACTCATGGTGGTCTTCTCCACCAACCTGGAGCCCAGCGATCTGGCTGATGAAGCCTTCCTGCGCCGTATTCACAACAAGATCTTCGTCGACGCCGTGGACGACAAGGCGTTCGACCAGATTTTCCACCGCGTGGTGGGCGCCTTCAACATCCCCTGCGAGCCGGACAGCGCCGAATACCTACGTAAGCTGTGCCTGCGCGAAGGCCGCACCGAGCTGAGAGCTTGCTACCCCGCCGACATTTGTAACATTCTGACGTCCATCGGCAAGTACGAAGGCCGGGCGCCGTACATGAGCAAGTCGGAGCTGGAGCGGGCGGCGGCGCTTTACTTCGCGAAAGGTTAATTGCAATCATGAGGGTTGCCGCTCGCCGCCACTGAGTTCGAACTGCGGCAACTTTTGTCGCAAGTTGGTTCCACCAACCATTACGAGTTCCAACTCCATTCTTTTGCCGATGGAGAATGCACGCTTCTGGTGCCATTCCGAAAGGATTTCGAACGCCCCGGAAGTGTAATCGCCGGCCCGCTGTTCATGGCGACCGCGGACGTCGCGATGTGGCTGGCGATCCTCACTATGCTCGGAACAGCGGATGGCTCGGTAACGGCGGAGATGAAAACCAACTTTTTGAACGGCGCCAGGGAGGAGGATATTTTGTGTCACGCAAAAATCCTGAAGCTGGGCCGGCGGCTGGTGTATGGAGTTGCCGAGTGCACCAATCGCGAAGGAAAACTGCTCACGCACCATACCATTACTTACATCCGACCTGAGGCACGTATATCCGCCCGTGAATAACTCGGCAGGCGGGATAATAAAAGGGACCCGCGATGAGAGTTCTGCTTGTCTCCACCTACGAGCTTGGACGCCAGCCGTTCGGGCTGGCTTCTCCCGCGGCTTGGCTCGCCGAGCGCGGGCACGCTGTTCGATGCGCGGATCTATCAGTTGAACCGCTGCAGCCGGATTTGGCCCGCGATGCTGAGCTGATCGCGTTCTATCTGCCGATGCACACCGCCACGCGTCTGGCCGCGGAGTTGATTCCGAAGATTCGACGGATGAATCCGGCGGCGCACCTGTGCTGCTACGGTCTGTACGCGCCGCTGAATGAAGCTTACCTGCGGACACTCGGGGTCGATACTATCCTGGGCGGTGAATTCGAGGTAGGCTTGGCTCGGATGGCTGATGGCGCCGGTCCAGGGCCGCTCGTTTCGCTCGACCGTTTGCAGTTCCTCACTCCTGTGCGAACCGGGCTGCCACCACTGGAAGAATATGCCAAGCTGCGCCTGAATGGAACCCGGAAGCGCGCCGGCTACACGGAGGCGAGCCGAGGGTGCAAACACCTGTGCCGGCATTGTCCGGTGGTCCCGGTATATCAGGGCACATTTCGCGTCGTTCAGCCGGAGGTGGTGCTCGAGGACATACGGCGGCAGGTGGCGGCGGGCGCGGAGCACATTGCGTTCGGTGATCCGGATTTCTTCAACGGTCCAACGCACGCCATGCGGATCGTCGAGGCCATGCAGCGCGAATTCCCCGGCCTGACGTATGACGCGACCATCAAGATTGAGCATCTGCGCGGGCATCGCGACCTGTTGCCGCGCCTCAAGCAGACCGGTTGTCTATTCGTCACCAGCGCTGTGGAGTCGGTGGACGATAACGTATTGGAGAAGCTGGACAAGGGCCACACGCGGGCGGATTTCATCTGGGTGGTGGAGCAGTTCCGGCGCATCGGCTTGACGCTGGCGCCGACGTTTATCCCGTTCACTCCGTGGACCTCCCGCCGGTCATTTCACGAGCTTCTGGCGTTATTGGTCGAGTTGGACTTGGTCGAGCACGTCCCGCCCATCCAGCTTGCGCTACGGCTGCTGATTCCGCGCGGATCGCTGCTGCTGGAGCTGCCCGACGTGCAGACGGTGATTACGGGTTTTGATGAACCGGCGCTGTTGTATCGCTGGAAGCATCCGGATCCGCAGGTGGATGGGCTGGCGGGTGAGGCGATGAAGCTGGCCGCGCTCGAAGGGTCGCGACGCGAGATTTTTCGCAAGCTCTGGAACCTGGCGGCGGACCGTCCACTGCCGGAAGATTTCGATCTGATGCCGCGCACCACCATCCCCTACATGGACGAGCCCTGGTACTGTTGAGCGGAGCCAACCGAAGAGCAGTTGGCTCTTGTATAGGATGAACGATAGCAAGAAGCTTCTTCTGATCGGCGCGACCACGGGCTATCAGACTCGCGTGTTCGCCGAGGCCGCTGAGCGCCTGGGCTTCGAGCTGGTGCTCGCCACCGATCGGTGCCATGTGCTCGATGACCCATGGGGCGATCATGCCATCGCGCTTCGGTTCGAAGATCCACAGGCCGCTGCGGAAGTACTGGCGGCTGAGGCTCGTGTGGATGGCATCGTCGCGGTGGGTGACCGGCCGGCTTATCTGGCGGCGCTCGCTGCCGAGCGCATGAGGATTCCGTACAACTCGGTCGACGCGGTGCTGGCCTGCCGCAACAAATTCATCGCGCGTGAGCGCTTCCGCGCCGCTGGTTTGCTGGTGCCCCAATTCCATCGCGTGGCGCTCAAAGATGGACCAGAGCGGGCCGCCGAGTCAGCGCCGTATCCCTGTGTCCTCAAACCGCTCGGATTATCGGCCAGCCGCGGCGTGATCCGCGCCGATGATCCGCTCGAATTCGTGGCCGCGTTTCGACGCATCGAGACACTGCTGCACGATCCCGACATCCTCCGTCTGCACGAAGAGCAAGACCGATTCCTTCAAGTGGAAAGCTTTATCGAAGGGCGCGAATTTGCCCTGGAGGGCATTCTCACCGGCGGCAAGCTTCGCGTGCTGGCGATTTTCGACAAGCCCGATCCGCTGGATGGCCCCTACTTCGAGGAAACAATTTATGTGACTCCATCGCGCGAGCCGGCCGATACGCAGCGCGATATCGTGCGGACCACGGAATCGGCCATAAAGGCACTGGGTCTTACGCACGGCCCGGTGCATGCCGAGATGCGTGTGAACCCACGTGGCGTCTGGATGCTGGAAGTGGCGGCCCGGCCGATCGGAGGGCTATGCGCGCGTGTGCTGCCGGGACTCGAAGAGTTGATCCTGCGCCACGCGGCCGGCCAGGATGTCTCGAACATTGCGATGCCTTCGGATGCCGCGGGCGTCATGATGATTCCGATCCCGCGCGAAGGGATCTACGTTGCAACAGAAGGTTTGGAGCAGGCCAGGTCGACGTCCGGTATCGAGGACGTCGTCATCACCGCCAAAGAAGGGCAGAAGCTGGTTCCGTTGCCGGGCGGAGCGAGCTATTTGGGTTTTATCTTTGCCAGAGCGAACTCGCCGGAGGACGTGGAACGAGCGTTGCGCGCGTCGCACGAGCACCTGCATTTTGAAATTGCTGGCGCGCTTCCAGTCGTCTAGCCTATTTCTAGATTTAACCTTTGGCCTTCGGTGGAACGTAGCCGGGCGGCAGTGCCGCGCCTTCACCAAAGAAATAATCTTCCATTTGTTTGAGCAGGAACTCTTGCGCTTCCTGAGTGCCGAGGTTGAGCCGGTACTCATTCATGATCATCTTCATCTGCTCCAGCCACAGCTTCCAGGCTTCCTTGGAGACATTCTCGTAGATGCGCTGGCCGAGCGGGTGGTTATCGAAGGGGGCTTCATCAAGCCCGGGCATTTCACGTTGGAATTTGACGCAGAAGACCTTGTGCTTGCCGGTCTCTTCTTCGACTCGGGGGCCCACCATCCCGCTGCCACAACCCATGGGAATTCTCCTTGTGCGATGTTGCTGAACCCAGCATAGCAGACAGGGGATGAAGGCTCGATCCCTGCGCGGGGGAAAGTGCTTGTTTAGGCTGGTTCGGATTTAACCGATACTGACTTCTTGCCATTTAAGTATTGGGATAGAGGAAACGGAGTGGGCGCGCCCTTTTCCATGGCTCGCTGAACGGCCTTCTGGTAGCGGCGCAGGGTTTCTTTCTTGACGCCATCGCGGAGGTTGCAGGCCTCGATGTCCAGCAAAATTTCTATCTCCCACGGCTGGAACGTGTTACGGTTCATCGTGCCTCGCACCAGCTCCTGCAGGAGCTTGTTGAAGCGGGTTAATAAGACTTCGCTGTTTTGAGTCTCCGCGAGCATATCCACTTGAGGTATCGGCAATTTCCCTGAGAATCTTGAGTGTCCAGAACACTTAGTGCCAGCCAATCGGCAGGATAAATCCGGGACAATAGGAACGGAACCTTTGCCCCTATGGCCGACCCCAAATTCGACAAGCCGCGCCTCGCCCTGAATCGCATTTACACCAAAACTGGCGACAAAGGCGAGACGCACCTGGCCGGCGGGCAGAGAGTCGCCAAAGACTCGCTGCGGATCGAATGCTATGGGACCGTAGATGAGCTGAACGCCTTCGTCGGGATGGCCTGCGTCTCGGCGGAAGAGCGCATCCCCGAGCTGGCTGCTCCACTCAGGCGCGTGCAGCACGAGCTGTTCAATTTAGGCTCGATCCTCGCCACGCTCCCCAAAGACGTGCATTCGAAACAGGCGCGCATCACCGGCGCCGAGATCGAACAGCTCGAAAAGGAGATCGACCGGATGAACGCCGACTTGTCGCCCTTGCGTTCGTTCGTGCTGCCGGGGGGTTCGCGCATCAATACGGAGCTGCACGCCTGCCGGACCATTTGCCGGCGCGCGGAACGACTGGCCGTCAGCCTGGCGCGCGAAGAGGAGACGCCGGCCGAAGCGGTCCAGTATCTGAATCGACTGAGCGATGCCTTCTTCGTTTGGAGCCGCTGGGCGAATCACGTGATGGGCGTGCCTGAGGTGCTCTGGGAGCCGAACAAAGCCGCGTCTGGACAGTAGACTTGTTCGGTCACCCAGTCCGTCCAGATGGCCGACTCGCCGCTCGATAGCAGCGGGGCGCCGTCCAGCACGGCAGCGACGAAGTTTTCGATCATTGGAAAATGGATGTTCGCGTGAACAGGTAGATGCTCGGTGCCACCGGGATGCAGAAGTTCCGGGCCGCTTAGCGGATCGAGATTGATCTCACCTTTGGTGCCGATGATGCGGAACTGATCGCGCACAACGTCGGAGTGCCAGCGCACATCCACGATGCCGCGGACGCTGCTCTCGTAGTCAATCAACACCGTCGCGTTGTCTTCGATCGGCCAATGAAACACCGCGTTCGAGAGTATCCCGACCGCACGCACGGGTTTTCCGAACAGGTAATTCAGCAGATCGATGCGGTGGCTGGCGACATCGAACAGCGGACCGCCTCCAGCCAGCTTCGGGTCGAGGAGCCAGGAGCGGAACGAGCCCTGCGCGGGTGATGCGCTGTGTTGGCTCGCTTCTGCCAGCACGGGCTGTCCGATCGCACCCTCAGCGATCAGTTCGCGCGCGCGTTGCACCTTCGGATACGTGCGCCGGTAATAGGCCACACCCAGGACCTTACCGCTTTCTTTGGACACGCGCACCATCTCGGACGCTTCAGCGTAGTTCATAGCTACCGGCTTCTCGCACAGAACGTGTTTGGAGGCCTTCAACGCCGCGATGGTCTGAGGCGCGTGCAGCGCGACCGGCGTCGCGACGTAGACCGCGTCGACTTGTGGTTCCGCCAGCGCGGCATCCAGATTGTCCCAGACACGTTCAGCGACACCTGCGCCCTTCGATTTATCGCGAGTCACTACCCCGTACAGCCGGCTGCGCGATTCCGAGCGAATCGCGGGAATTACGCGCCGCGTACTGATGTCTCCAATGCCAATGACCACCCAGTTGAGCATGCTCTATCATCGTATCGATGAGGCTTCTGATTTTCTCCGACATCCATGGAGACAAAGCCGCGCTCGAAAAATTGATGGCGATCGAGGCGGATTATTACTTCGCCGCCGGGGACTTGGCGAATTTCGGACGCGGCCTCGACGCGCTCGGTCCGATCCTGCAGAAGCGCGCGGATCGCATGTACGTCATCCCTGGCAATCATGAGTCGGAATCGGATATCGCGGATTTCTGCAGAGAGTACGGCTTTCACGATTTCCACGGCCAGACCATGGAGATCGCGGGGCAGACGGTAGCGGGCCTCGGCTACTCGAACCCGACGCCGTTCAATACGCCGGGCGAATACAGCGAAGACGAACTTATGGCTAGGTTCGCAAAATTCTCCAGCCTGAATCCACGGATTCTGATCGTCCATGCCCCGCCCAAGAACACCAAGCTCGATCGCGCCGGCGAAGGCCGGCATTTCGGAAGCCAAGCCGTGCGCGATTTCATCGAACAGCATCAGCCCCAGTATTTCTATTGCGGTCATATCCACGAGGCGGCCGGCCAGCAGGACACCCTCGGGAAATCGCGCGGCTGGAACGTCGGAAAGCGCGGCCAGGTGCTGGATTTGGATGGCTTGCTAAAATAGAATTTCATGACCTTCGAAGAATTGGAAAGAGAGTACGGTTCGCTCCGCCAGCAGGCCGACGCTGTGCGGAGCTATCTTTGACGCCCCCGGCAAGAAAGCCCAACTAGCCAAAACCGAGCAACAGATCTCCGATCCTGATTTTTGGAACCAGCCCGAAAAGTCCCAAAAGGTGATGCAGGATCGCAAGAAGCTGGAACAGGCGATCGCGGACGCAGCGGAAGTTACGCGGATGACCTCGGATCTCGACACGCTTGTTTGAGCTGGGACGCGAGGGCGAGAACGTCACGGCCGACCTGGAGCGCGAGATGAAGACGTTCTCCGAACGCCTGGAGACGCTCGAGACCGGCATGCTGCTGTCGGGCCGCAACGACTCGAAAAGCGCGATCATGGCCATCCATCCGGGCGCGGGCGGCACCGAGAGCCAGGATTGGGCCGAGATGCTGCTGCGGATGTACCTGCGCTGGGCGGAGCGCCACGGCTACCAAGCGGTGGTCACCGACCGCCTGGAGGGCGAAGGCGCGGGCATCAAGTCGGCCACGCTCGAAATAAACGGCGAGAACGCCTACGGACTGCTACAGTCGGAAATCGGCGTGCACAGGCTGGTGCGGATCTCCCCCTTCGACGCCAATGCCCGGCGGCATACGTCGTTTGCATCCGTGTTTGTGTATCCGCAGATCGAAGACGATATCAACATCGACATCAAACCGGAAGATCTTCGCGTGGATGTTTTCCGCGCGAGTGGCGCGGGCGGCCAGCACGTCAACCGGACTGAATCGGCCGTGCGCATGACCCACATTCCCACCGGACTCGTGGTGCAGTGCCAGAACGAGCGTTCCCAGCACAAGAATCGCGCCAGCGCAATCAAGCAACTGCGCGCCCGGCTGTACGAATTCGAGATGGCTAAGAAGCAGGTCGAGCAGGACAAGCTGGAAGATTCGAAGCTGGATATCAATTTCGGCAGCCAGATCCGCAGCTACGTGCTCGCGCCTTATCGGATGATCAAGGACCATCGGACCAAGCTGTCCATCGGCGATGTCGACCGCGTGCTGGACGGCGACATGGATCGCCTCATGCATGCTTTCCTTGTTTACAAGCACACCGGCAAGGTGTCCGGCGACGGAAAAGAGGATCTGCCTGATTGAGGCATCCGAGCTGCACCGAGCGGCGGCGTTGATTCGGGCCGGCGAGCTGGTGGCTTTTCCCACCGAGACCGTCTACGGCCTGGGGGCCAACGCGCTCGATCCGACAGCGCTGGAGAAGATCTACGTGGCGAAGGGCCGTCCGGCGGATAGCCCGCTGATCGTTCACGTCGATTCGATTGAGATGGCCCGAAGCCTCGTGCGGGAGTGGCCGGAAAAAGCGGAGAAGCTGGCTCGGCGTTATTGGCCAGGACCGCTGACGTTGGTTTTGCCTAAGAAGCCGCATGTTCCCGATGAGCTGACTGCTGGGTTGGACACAGTCGGAATCCGTGTACCTGCCAATCGAATTGCCCTTGCTTTGATTCGGGAGGCGGGCCTCCCGGTTGCGGCGCCGAGCGCCAATCGCTTCAGCGAACTTTCGCCAACTACGGCCGAGCACGTGCGCGCCGCCATGGGCGATCGTGTAGCAATGGTCCTGGACGGTGGACGCACGACCGTCGGGATCGAATCGACGGTGCTTTCGCTTGTTGGCCCCGAAGCGATATTGTTGAGACCTGGAATGATATCGCAGGCGGAGATCGAGGAAATGATCGGGTCCATTTGTATTGGCCGTGACGTTACCGGATCGGCTCATCCCTCGCCGGGCATGCACCGCCGGCATTACAGTCCCAGGACGCCGTTAATTCTCGTGAAACCTGGCCAGCCTCCTTCGGGCGGACACGGTGTCCGGCTTCAGATGCCGGCCGATCCCAGCCGGTACGCCGCGGTGCTTTACGAAAGATTGCATCAAGCCGATTCCGAAAATTGGGACTGGATCGAGATCGAGCTACCACCCGACGATCCGGCGTGGGCCGCAATCCGTGACCGGTTGGAAAGGGCCGCGGCCCGATGAACGAATTGGCAGCCCAAATCGACAGTACGGACGGCGCTTCCCCGGCCTTGTGGTGGCTGGGCCATGCCGGCTTCGTGGTGAAACACTCGGGCATTGTGTTCTATGTCGACCCTTGCCTGTCGACTCCGCCCGGTCGCACGCGCGCTGTCGATTCGCCTTTGGCGCCCGAGGACGCCACCAACGCGGACCTGATCCTCTGCACGCACGCGCACGCATCGCACATGGATCCTGGTACGCTGCCCGCGATGCTGGAAGCGTCGCCGCGCGCCAAGGTGGTGATTCCCAAGAGCACGGCTGAACATGCCCGCTCCATCGGTGTCCCCTACGATCGCATGACGACCACCGATTCCGACTTGCGCGTCGAGTATTTCAAAGGGGGACTGTACGGGCGCGTGTATGCGGTGCCGTCGGCGCATCCGGAGTTGGATTGGACCCCGCTGGGTGGTTATCCGCATCTTGGATATTTGCTGCGCTTCGGACAATACACGATCTATCATGCCGGCGATTGCCGCTGGTACGAGGGCATCGTCGGGCGCTTGCGTCCCTACAACGTGACGGCGGCGCTGCTGCCGATCGACGGCCATGGTAACTTCGAGATCGCCGAGGCGGCGCAACTGGCGGAAGATATCCGGGCGCGCTGGCTGGTCCCGATGCACTATGGCACGTTTGCGCACCAGAAGGCGGACGTAAGCCGCTTCGTCGATCATATGCTCGGCTTTAGGCCATCCATCGGGTTCAAGGTGTTTGAGCCAGGCGAGCGCTGGATCATCCCATGAAACTGAGCGCCGAGGCCTATGCGTCGCTGGACTCGATGGAAGGCATCGAGCTACCGCGCCCGCGAACAAGCGCGCCCTCCCGCGCCGGTGTTTGGACCCGGCTAGGTTTACTGGCCGCTCTATGCATCGCAGCCGCGGCCTGGGGCGTGCATCTTCTGTTCCCGCCGGTCAGCGCCGCCATCCTGGCGATCGTGTTGGGCGGAGTGATCCGCAACAGCATCTCGTTGCCGCCGGCTCTGATCGACGACTGCAAGGGCCTGGTGAAGCGCGTGATCCCCATCACCATCGTGCTTACCGGGGCCAGCGTCAACCTGACTGAGGTAGCGCGCGTCGGTGCGCCTTCTCTCGCGGTGATCCTGGCGGCGGTTGTTTGTGGATGCGCGATCGCCGTCCTGGCAGGCCGCATGATCACGATCTCGCGCAACGCGGCGTTGCTGGTGGGCTGTGGGACGGCTATTTGCGGAACCAGCGCGATCATCGCCTCCGCGCCGATCATTGGCGCCGATGATGATGACCTGCTGCTGTCGGTGTCGACCATCAATATCCTGGGCCTGGTGGTCATGTTCACGCTGCCGGCTGTCGGCGCCGCGATCCATCTCAGCCAGCAGTCCTTCGGGATCTGGGCCGGCGTCACCGTTCACGCGGTTCCGCAAGCGATCACGACCGGATTTGCCTTCAGCGCCCAATCCGGCACGCTAGCGACCTTGGTAAAGCTGGTACGGGTCACACTGCTGGCGCCGTTCCTGATCCTCCTGGCTTTGGTAGTTTCGCGAAAGGGGCAAGCTCGGCTGAGTTGGACGACGCTGCTTCCGCGATTCATTTGGGGCTTTCTTGCTCTGGCCCTTTGCAACACACTCCATCTGTTTCCGGAACTGAGCTTTCATCTGCCGCTCGGCACAGGCAACTGGTCGGCATCGCTGAACACGATCCTGACCCAGTTGGCCGAAGTGCTGTTGACACTCTCAATGGCGGCGATGGGGCTGGAAGTAAACCTGCGCTTTCTGCTGCGTACGGGCTTAGCTGCGTTGGGCGTGGGCGTGGCGGCCAGCCTGGCACAGATCCTGGTGACGTTTGGTCTGATTCGCTGGCTGCTTTAACGCGAAGTCCCTCTCTCTTTCATGATGGCCGCCAATGCGCGCATACGTTCCGCGTCCGCCGGTGTCTTCGCCGCGGCCGCGTCCTTGTCGAGACTCGCTGCCATGGTCTTGAGATCGGAGGCTCCTTTACCGTCGGACCGGGATGCGTCGACTTCAGCGATCGCGGCGTTCAGTGCGGCAATCCGCTGAGGCGCCAGAGCGCCGCTGCGGGAAAGCTGGTCGATATAGGCGCGGGCCACCACGAAATTCGCCGGCCAGGTAATTTTCGGCTGGTTCTGGACATTGAGCTCGTCAAAATGGACCTGATTGGCGGCGTCGATTTCGTTTTGTGTGATAAATTTGCTGGGCACGAGCTTGAACACGTCAACCCCGCGTGCGATCTCCGAGCCATAGATGTACCCGTTGTACCAGTAAACGGACCAGTAGCCGCCCATCCCACGTTTGGTCTCGTCCAATGGTCCGCGATCGAAGTAGGCGATCTCGACAGGATGCGAGGTATCGGTGAAATCCACCACCGAGACCCCACCCTGATACCAGGCCTGCACAAAGATGTCGCGCCCGGGAATCGGGACCAGAGATCCATTGTGGGCCACGCAGTTCTCCAATTCAGTCTGCGGGGCCGGCATCTTGTAGTAAGAGGCTAGTTTCAGCTTGCCCTTTGAGAGATCGAAGATTGCATCCGCGCCCCAGTTCATCGGATCGGTCGCGCGGCAACGGGGTTGCCCGCCGCCACCCCACTCGTCCGTGAACAATACCTTCGTGCCGGCATTGTTGAAGGTGGCCGAATGCCAGAAGGCATAGTTTGGATCGCTCACAGTGTCGATGCGGACCGGATGCGCCGGATCGTGGATGTCTAACAGGATTCCATTTCCGGAACACGCCCCGGCGGCTAGTCCGATGGCCGAATAGACTGTGATGTCGTGACATTTATCCGTGCCGGCTGTAGTCTGGGTGCCTTCGCCATGGTTGCCACGTTTCCAGAGGCCATTGATGGCTCCGGTTTGCGCATCCGTAAAAATGCGGGGGCTGGAAACAATCTTGGCCATCTCCGGATGTGCCAGCGGTACCTTGATGATGTCAATGCTGAATAAAGAAGTGTTGGGATTGACCACCGGATCATCCCCGGCCGAGCACCCCGCCAACTCTTCCGCCTGCCGAACGCTTCCGGTGCCGGAGATATAAATATAGACATTGTCCTTGTCGTTGGGGTCGATCACGAGCGTGTGGGTGTGGGAGCCACGGCAGCTCTGCACGGCCGCGACCTGCTTCGGATTCGAGAGGTCGCTGATATCGAAGATGCGCACGCCACGGAATCGGTCCGGGCTGGCAGGTGGAAGCGGACGTGGCTTTCGCTCCGGCTCAACTCCATTGACGGCTGGACCTGGCGGTGGGGGCGGCGGGGGTGGAACATAACCGGCCGGTAGAGGCACGCCCTGAGTGCCGCAGTCGACACGTCCGTTTATTGCCTCGGCCGACATGAAGAGGAGATGCCCGTACACTGAAACATCTCCCTGACCGCCAGGGCAGATCAGTGAAGCCCGCAGCTTGACCTGAGCCGGGTTGTCAATGTCGTAAAAATTAATACCGTTGTAATTACCGACAAAAACATGGTTACCGCTGAAGGCCAGATCCGAGTTGGTCGAACCGTATTGAACCGAAGGAGGCCGTGCAGGCTGACCCGCGGCTGGCGGCTCCGGAGGCTGCTGCGGAGCACCATTCGGAATGAAGTTGCCAGGGGCGAAGCCGGGCGGCTTGGGAATGGAGGCAAGTTTCTCCAGTCCGAACACCGCTTCACCGGCGTCGTACAATCCTGCCTTGAGTCCTACGCGGGGATCGTCGGATGACGCGCGCGGATTGGACGGAGCCGAAAGACGTCCTGAAGCAGGTGCGTTGGTTTGACCCACGCAGAGCACAGGTAAAAAAGCAGATAGCGCAAATGAGAGAGTCAGGGTATACAGCGATATCCGTGAAGCTCGTTCTTCGATCATTTCTTCTCCTTGAGGAGCATGCCTCGCATGATGTTAATCTCGGCGCGCTGTGTGTTATCTACGTCAGTGGCGAAGTCGAATAGGACGGCATCCTGGCCGGCTCCCGGCGTGTCGAAGAGATCCTGCACCATAACCAGGGCGCCCGTGTGGTGCTGAATCATGCCGGTCAAAAATAGGTGATCAAATGCGGGGCCGCTGGCGTGTTCCAGGGCCTTCATCTGCTGTGGAGTCAGCATGCCCGGCATCAGCGGCATGGAGTCCATTTTCATGTGGTTCATATGGTCCATTCCTTTCATGTCACCCATATGATCCACGTGGCCGTGCTCCATGGATGCCGGCTGGCCGCGATCTTCAAGCCACTGCTTCATGTACTTCATCTCGTCCGTCTGCGAGATGCTGATGCGCTTACCCAACGCTTGGAGGTCTTTGTTGCGGCTGCGGGTGCGAAGCAGTTCGGTCATCTCCACTGCCTGCGAATGATGCATGATCATCCCTTGCATGAAGTTGACATCCGCCACTGCAGGCGCTCGAAGGGGAATGACGGCCGTCTCCGGCGAAAGGTTCTTGCTGCTTTGCCCGGGTGCACCCGGTTGTACAATAGGCGCGCGGCCGGGCGCCGGGGTCTCCGGCTGGCCCCAGGCTGTTATGGCGCTCACGAAAAGCACGACGACGGAAGTAAGCCGAACGCAAAGTCCCATAGCCTTAGAAACTCAAGCTCCAGACCTGTCATTATAGGTGGTCTCCCCGGCTGAACACAAAGTCTCTGGCATTCACTGCCTGTTCGGGACTGGATGATTCGCTTGGCTACTCGGCCTGGAAACGATGCCCTGGGAAACGCACCTGCTGTCTCGGGAACGTGGGAGAGGCAGAATCACTGCCATCGAAGCAGCGTTCCAGAAGATTACAATAAACAGGCAACTTCAGTCAAGGGACGGAAGCTTTTGAGGACGGAAGCTTTTGTTGGTCGGATGCTTTCGAGTCAGCGTGATGTTGTCAACAAAACCAAGCCTCGAGTTCGCAACTGACAGTCGTGGCTCCCCAGAAAACGTGGCTTCAAACAACCTCTCGTCCTTGAGGACCAAGTCCACGAGTTCTTCGTTATCGAACGTTGGTTCCCAGTTGTTCATTAGCAGGAACGTGACGGCAGCGTTTGCACCAATTCGCTTTGTTGCCGTCGATGAATGGGTGGTTCTGGCAGAGATGAAATTAGGAAGGCCGCGCCACGGCCGGAATCGTGGTATGCAGGAATTCGCCGTCGAACGCCGCTTGCGGTGTGGCCACGGCCGATTCCAGGCCAGCGGCATTTCGGAGTCCCGGCGAACCGCTGTTCATGGATTTCCAAGACCTCATCGAGCGACAGGAATACGGGTTCCAAGCCGTTGGTCCCAAAACTCAATCGGCTAATTTCCGGAACGCCTTCCCATATCGCTTGTGTGCCAATTCCTGGGCAGCCACGAACTTCTTCCGCCGGTCCGATGCTTTCGCCGGCACGACGATCAGTTGCTTACCGTCGGTGCTGACATCGAGCGGCGTTTCTGGATCGATCTTGAGCAGGTCTAGAATCGGGCGATCGATCACCAACGCCAAGCTGTTCCCGTGCTTCGTAAGTTTCTTTACCACTCTTAGCTCCGTACTTCCAATGTATTACCATTGGCCGCATGCCGGCTGGAAGAGGCGCTGTCCACAGAGAGAGTGGCAGGAGTTGGAACGTAGCACTCCTGGGCAGCCGACGTTGGCTCCCCAAAAACACGGTTTTGCAAATGTTTCTCTCAAAGTTTCTTAATGTTTCTGGGGCTCCGAGATGGATTCGAACTCGTTGTCCTTTGCGGTCTGTCATCCGGTATCGGCCGTTCCCCCCAACGATCGAGGTTTCAGAGGCCATTCCACTATCGCTCTGGAATATGCCGATTCGTTCGATGATCTCCTAGCCGGATCTGGCGAGACCAGGCCAGCGCTATAGGCATTGTTCGCCAGTGCGCAGGAATCGCGTGACCGCCCCACCCGGCAATAGAGATTTCAGCGTGCGCAATTTCGATCGAGCGAAGAGCGCAGAATGGTCGCATATTGGAGATGTGCCGAGATAAGCCCTTATGAGTCCGGTAGGGAAAGCACTTTGGTTCATCGAAACTCACTTTTCCCAGCGAGATCACGTTGGATGAGATCGCCAACATCGCAGGGCGCTTACAGGGAACTGCGAACGGCGCTGAGTGTTGTAGGATTTTGCCACGAACTGTGCCCGAAACTTAGGATCTTGCCACGAATCGTGGCAAGAAATGTCACGAATTAATGGCACAACTTGCCGCAGTTAGCGGCACAATCCTATTGATGCTCGTCGCGGTAAGCACGACGGCCAAATCTTTCCGCAACTCTGGCTTTGTCGCATCTCAGACTTCGCTAGTTCTGGGCCCAATATGGCGTTCGAGGAGATTACTCCTTGTCGTTAGTGCCCAATCGTGAGCGCCGCGGCGGAATATAGGCCCCATTTGCAGCGGAAACCTCCGCGCCGCGGCGTTTTCAATTGGGCGACTAGAAGGAAGCCTCTGGCGGGGGGCCTATGGATCCTAAGACCTACTTTGGTACTGCTGGAAGGGCAGGTTCTGAAGACCGCGGCAGCACCGTACAGGTCCAGCAACTTCAGCAATTGCGTAGTCTGGCTTCCGGCCGACTCTCCCTGAGCAAAGGCCAGGGCCAAGAGCGTTTCGCAATCCGGCACGGATTGGGTCAGGCGGCCGCTCGAATAGCGCGATCTCACAACGGCAAAACCACGTTCCATTGTTCGTCCGGTACAGCTTTTCTGGCTATGCACTCAGAGAGGCGCAAGAACCACTCGAAATCGCTCAATCGTGAACAACAGTCTTAGAGCCGCTAGTACAGGTCCGTTCCACAATCAACGCCTCGCCGTTGTCGACCCGCCGGCAGCTTTGCGCGCTTCCTTAAGCTCAGGACGCTCCGTGTCGCCGCTCTTGCAGATCTCGACGAGCTGTTGATAGTAGCTGCGCGCCTTGGCGCGATCGCCGCTGAGCTGGGCCGCGTGCGCGGCTCCGTAGACCGCCCGGAACCGCCTCGGTTCCCTGGTTAAGGTCTCCTCGAATTCCTTCAGAGCCTGCGCTGGCTGGCCGCCAAGGACCAGCATTTCGCCTAACTGCTCGCGCGCCGGCTTGAGCGGTCCGGGCGTGACGGCTGCTTTCTCCGTCGCATCCTCTCTCTGGCTGGCCGACCGCATCAATGAGAGCGCTTCGTCGTTCTCGCCTTCCGCGCGCGCAGTCCAGGCGCTTGCGCCGAGCCGCTGGATTTCCACCTGCTCCGCCCAGTAGGCGTCCTTCATCTGCGTCTCGCTGTTCCTCAGCCTCTCGAGCTCGGCAATCTCTTTACGGGCGGACGCAGCGTCTCCGGAGCGCGCAAAGCCAAGGGCACGCACGAAGTGGGTAATCGCCTCCACGTAAGGCGTCGAGGGGTCAGCATGAACCTCGAGCGCCTTCGCCGCGGCCCAGTCGTCGCGTTCGATGGCATAGCGCGCGGGAATGGCGGCCATGGCCCACGCGTTCCCGCCACCGTGGGAGCGGCTGATTTCCTGCGCCCGGTCCCACACCTGCTTGGCCGCCCGGTCCTGGGCGGTCTGCAGATACGCGTATGCCATGTAGTCGGATGCATGGAGCGCCTCTTGGATGGTGTTGGTTTTCACGGACACCTCCCTCGACCGGATGTTGGTTGCAATCGACGCCTCCCAGTCGCCCACGCGCGTGAAGGTGTGCGAAGGCATGTGCAGCGCATGCGGAGCCGAGGGCGCGATGACGGCGTAGCGCCGCGCGGCGGTCAGCGCGCGCGGGGCCAGCGCGGGCACGTCGTACGTATGGATGATGTAGTGCGCCACACCGGGATGATCCGGCTGCAATTCATACTGTTTCTCCAGAATCGCGGCAGCCTTAAACTGGACCGCGTAGGTCTTGTCGGTCGGCAGGATGGTTCCATCCAGAGCCAGCGCATAAAAGATCTGGGCTTCCGAATCGGTCCCGTACTTACCGGCGAGTTCTTCCATCGCCTTTGCATAATTCAGCTTGCGGTCACGCTGTTCGGTGGTCGCGCCGTTCTTGTATAACTCTCCCACTGCGCCGATATAATCGCGCTCCCGTGGGGTCTTGGCGCCAATGGTCATTCCTTTTTGTACGCTGGCCCAGCCGTCCTGCAGGGTTTGCGGCGAACGGCTGTTGCCGCCGAACGGATTTCCCCATTGGCTGAGGGCGATGCCCCAATAAGCCATTGCGCAGCCCGGGTCAGCCTTCAGAACGTCGTTGAATCCATCGATCGCCACTGGAAACCAGAAGGAGTGGAGCAGAGCTACAGCGCGGTCGAATTTCGCGGCAACCGCTGGCGCGCAGGATGTGGCGAAGTGCACTTTTCCGAGCTGTTCGGGCGGTTTGCCTGTCTCGGCCCCCATTGCTCCATGATCATGGTCCTGGGCCGCGATGGGGACAGCCGCGATGGCGAGAACGGACAAAATACGCAACCAACTGCTGGCAGACTTCCCGCGAACGGGGGCTGCTTCCAAACTTTGAGGATTCATGGTAACTCCTTCAGTACAAATCAGGCCCACCGCCAGGGATGCCCAGCTGGAGCATCCTGAATGATTGCTAGTATATCCATTTTTCGAGGAAGGAAGGTTTACTGGCCCGAGGAAGGGACAATCAGCAATTCGTCGCGACGCAAGAGCCGCTTGGTTCGCGCGTATTCGCAGTTCCAAAATCGCGGCAATCACGTGCGCCGTACCCTCAAAGGCCCGTTTGCCGGTCAGCATTTCGTACATCGTCACGCGCTAGTCATCACATGTAGTGCGGATCTTCGCAGAGCGTGAAAAAGAAGTATTGGTCATCAGGGCGCATATCAGCCAAGGCGCGTAATGTGGGCGCGAGAGTGTGGCCGGGCGTATCATTACCGCCAAGAAGAGGAGGAGGGGGCGCGGATCACGGGTGACCCATCTGGGACTATCTGGGACGAATTGAGAGAGCAAAAACCGCTCGCCAACTCGTAAATGCTTTATTAAGGGAAGGCATCAGTCACTATCAACAGATCGCTGCCCGCCTGTCGTATCGCGCAACACGGGAGAGAAGGTATTCGACCTCCAGTATTGCTGTTGGACTGAGATTTGAACCCGGTTTCCGCTGAGCATCGGACGACAGGATGCCGCGACGTTTCATCACGTACTTGCGGACCGACAGTCCCACACCCTGCTGGTGCTCGTAGCGTATTAGCGGAAGGTGGGCGTCGAACAGATCGTGCGCGGCGTCGCGCTGGCCTTCCATTGAAAGGCGCACGGTATCAACCAACATATCCGGGAAAGCGTAGCCAGTCATCGCACCGTCTGCTCCGCGGTCCATTTCGAAGTCGAGGAACAGGGCGCCATTGCCGGTCAGAATGGAGATCGGTCGCATCGATCCCTCTTTCTCGAAGCCGCGCAAGGCCGAGATTTTTTCGAGTCCCGGCCAGTCTTCATGTTTGACCATTACGCACGACGGGCATTCCTGGATGACGCGCCGGATTACCCCTGGTGTCATCACAACGGACAGCACCAGCGGGTAGTCTTGTAACACCCACGGAACATCAATGCCGATCGCATCCACTGCTTGGCGGAAATAGGTGACAATCTGGTCGTCTGTACGCAGTGACGGCGGCGGAGCGATCATCACTCCAGCCGCGCCGGCATCCATCGTTGCACAGGTGAGCGAACGCATCGCCGCGAACCCTGCCGCCGACACGCCCACGACGATCGACAGATCCTTGGCCTGACGGATGACACGAGTGGCGACCTCAATCGCCTCCTGTTGGTCCAGTTTTTGGGCTTCGCCCATGATGCCGAGTACCGTGATGCCGGTGCAGCCAGCGGCCCCGTAGAAATCGGTCATCCGTTCGATCGAGGTTTCGTCAATGCGGCCATCGTCATGAAATGGAGTCGGCGCGATCGCGAATGTTCCTTGCGCCTCGTGCGTGAGCTTCATCTCTTTGTGTACTCCTCTCCGATAAGTATGCTCGGCGGTTTGGTTGGGCTGAGACCGGGCTTAAGCCGCAGTTCTGACGCTCGATTGGTGCTCCGCCCGCCGGGGCGCTGACCTTACGACCATCAATGTGACGATAGCGGCCGCGATACCGAACCCAGCCAGGACGTAGAGCCCAGCTTTGAAGCTGCCGGTCGCATCTTTGACCCAGCCCATAATGTAAGGTCCGGCGAACCCGCCAAGGTTGCCGACGGAGTTGATCAGAGCGATGCCTCCTGCCGCCGCGCTCCCGGTCAAGAACATCGACGGCAGAGGCCAGAACGGCGCCTTGACGCCGTAGATCCCGATCGCCGCCACCGACATCCAAGCCACCGCGGGGAGCTTGTTGCCCAGGAACGCCGCTCCCGCGAGTCCAACTGCGGAGACCACTAGCGCGAGAAACAAGCTGATGCGGCGCTCATTGTATCGGTCTGAAAAGTAACCCCAGAGCAGAGCGCCGATCGCCCCTAGAACATAAGGTATCGAGGTCACCAGACCACTCTGGACGGTCCCAAATCCTATTTCTTTGATCATCTGCGGTAGGAAAAACGCGAGTCCGAGATTGGTCGTCAGGTTGGCGAAATAGATGAAGGAGAGCCCTAGAACTCTCGGATCAATGAACGTCCGCCAGAATGACATCCCATGCGTGGCCTGGACCGCCTTCTGCTCTTTGTCGAGCGTCTCCTCCAGCCATTGCTTCTGATCGTCGGCCAACCATTCAGCATCCCGAGGGCGGTCCGGCAGGACCAGCAGAACAATGACTGCCAGGAGAATCGTTGGCGCGCCCTCGATCAGAAACAGCCATTGCCAACCTTTGAAACCCGCGATGCCGCCCATCGCCAGAATGGCGGTCGAGATTGGCGACCCAACTGCAAGCGACAGCGGGATGGCCACCATAAATGCTGCGATAATCCGGGCGCGGTAGGCGGCTGGAAACCAATAGGTCAAAAAAAGGATGACGCCCGGGAAGAGGCCCGCTTCCGCAACACCGAGAAGGAACCTCAGCGCTAGAAAGCCCGCCCAGCCTTGGATGAAAGCTGTGCCCATCGAGACCAGGCCCCAGGTCACCATGATGCGCGCAATCCAGCGCCGCGCGCCAAACCGCTCCAGCATCAGATTGCTCGGCACTTCGAAAAAAAAGTAGCCCCAGAAGAACAGTCCAGCGCCAAGTCCGTAATGATAGGCGTCGAGACGCAGATCGTGGTTCATCGTAACCGCAGCGAATCCGATATTGATGCGATCAAGATAGGCCAGAAGATAACAGGCCATCAGCAACGGCATCAGGCGGATAAAAACTGCTCTGACTGTCCGGGTCTCTAGTCCCTGAGTCATAATGATCTGTTAGTGTACATCAACGTCACTTGAAGGTTGGTTGGGAATCAGAGCTGGTCCTTCCTAGCTTTGGATCAAGCCAGACAAGAACGTTCCAGAGCACAGGTCCTTCGAAGGTCATGAGGCGCGATACCGGGAATGCTACTGGTTCGGCGCACTAATGGAGCATCTGCTAGACGACCTTCTCATCTAAGCGTTTCGCCGTCAACTCGATGGGACCGATTCACGGGTCTATGACGACCAGGGTGGCGAGTCGTACACAGCCCTTTGCATGCTCGATTCTTAGGGCGCTAGAAATCACCTTTCGCAACTACACCGTCGAGCGTGAAGGCGTAGCCCTTGCCGACTGGCTACCAGCAAAGAAGTACTTGGCCAAGGACGAAATGAGCAGCAATCGGCTCGGTGCGAAACTCTCGCTTGCAATAGATCCGATGTATCTCGCTAGTCGCATCGCTGCCCAGCGCAGCCGATCAATCTTTGGAAAAGAGCTCGAAGGCCTTGAGAATGCGGACGATGAATCAAAGAAACCCCTCCTCGCCAAGATTCCGATTGATGGCAAGGCGATCGGAAAGATCAAGGCTGAACTGAAAACATGCGGCATCTCCGAGTCCACAGTCTTCGCCGATCTTGAAGGCCTCGGGCGGGAGCTTCGCTGGTGGTGGACAACTCAGTGTCCTCTCGAGACCCTGGCGATCATGCCTGGATCACGGGCCATTTGGGAGTTGGCGTTTGGCATTCAAGGATCACGCCTGATATGGAACATCCTCGGCGTTACATGGATGGCTTGATGACGCCCACGCCGTTCTCGATATGCACTAACGTACCAAACGGCATCGACAAAACTTCCATCCGTTCCAGGATTCGGCGTGCCTGCGCGGGTGGAGCGAGAAACGGAGAGCCAGCGGCGGGCCCCGAGCCCGTATCGATCGCAGCCGGGTAAAGCCGAATCTCGCTCACCCTCCCGTGTTCATAGGTGGTGACCGGGACGACAGTTTCAAAGCTTTCGTCAGGGAGCGTCAACTTCTCGCCGGCGGCCGTAATGAATGTCCGACGCTGACCGAAGGGGAAGAACAAACTTCCGAGACTGTAGAAGATCGGCTTACCTTTATAGATTTCGATTCCGTTCAGAACATGAGGGCCGGTGCGAACCACTGCATCAGCTCCCGCTTCGATGGCCGCGTGGAACAGGGCCGTTTCGAAATCCGCGGGTCGGGGATCGTTGGGCGACGCCGCTTCGTTCGCGAAGTGGAGCACTTCTGGCTGGTATGGAGCGGGCCCGGCATCTTCATCTCCGGCTGTTTGGTGCGCATGGATCGTTAACAGCACGAAACCCGCTTTCTCGCGCGCCTCGCGCACCGACGCGAGCACGGCTGTTTCGTCGACCTGGGCCATCTCCCATGTCAAGCCGGGAGAGTTCGCCTTCCGGAACAGCACGTCGCCGATACGCACTTCATCTTCACGCCCCGGCGTCGAGTAGGCCATACCACCAGCCGCCCGGCGCAGGGCCGCGAAGTCTTCCGGTGAGACGCGACGCACCAGGCGAACATGTAGAGCGCTGATGCCGGGACGCGATGCCAACGTCGTGCCGCGGTATTCGATGGATGGGGCCGCGACCGACATCGGAGGAAAGGTCGAGGCGACACTTACGAGCGCCGCCATACCGTGCCGCGTTTCCACGTAACCCGGTGCTCGCGCTTCCTTCAGGCCCGAACCGCTGCCAGCCTGAACGATCCCCGCCTCGGCCAATGTTGAGAGCGTGGCCTTCAACCCTTCGGTGCCCCAGTCGGTGGCGTGGTTATTGGCCTTGGAGACGATCGATATCCCCATTGATCTAAGATTGTGGGCGACCTCGACGGGCGACACAGGAATTCCGCCACCGTTCTCGGCTGCCGGCCATCCCTTGAAAGTCTGGACCTCGAAAATCGCGCCTTCCTGGTTGGCAAATCCGAGATCGGCATGCAGGAACAGTTCGGCGATACGGGCTAGGGCCGGATCGGTCGCGAGCTTGAACGGCTGAGGTGAGATGAGGTCGCCAGCGGCCGTGAAGGTAAACCCATCCGGAACGCTGCGGCCAGAGGACTGTGCGAGCGCAAATGACGGCGAGAGCGCGAGTGCGAGGGTCATTACGCCGCTCACAAATTTCGCACGCACAGAAGGCCGTAATTCCCGCGATGTGTTTCGCTCCTGTCGCATCAAGGCTTTCGATTCGCGCGTGATTATTTCTTCACGTATTTCTTGACGTCCTGCGGGCCCACTTCAGCGCCGTAGATGTTTCCCTTCGCGTCAACGGCCACCCCTTCGGCCGCGCTCGTCCCAGTGGCCTTCTCGGTAGGATCAGGGATGAACGCGACCACCTTGCCGTCCTTCAGGCTGCCCATCCGGATGCCGCGCTTCCAGCCGTCGTGATTCCTGGAGACCGACTCTGACTCCGAATCCGCTACGTAGATGTTGTCGTGCTTGTCGATGAAGACTCCGCTTGGCCGGCTGAACTGCCGCATCTCGGAAATGAAGTTACCATCCTGGTCGAAGACCTGAATTCGGTTGTTATTCCGGTCGGCTACATAGAGACGTCCTTTGGAGTCAAATGCCAGCGAGTGCGGCTGATCGAACTCACCGGGCCCAGTCCCGAGTTTTCCCCAACTCTTGATGAGCTTTCCATCCTTGCTGAATTTGAAGATGACGTTGTTGCCCGCTCCGTGACCCTCGGAGATGAAGATATCGCCGTTCTTGGCAACGATCACATCGTCGGGCGCGTAGCAGCACTCCGGCTCGGCCGCGCCTCCGGGCTTCCCGATCGTCATCAGCAGTTTTCCGTCGCTGCTGAACTTGAACACCTGGTTGCCCTTGGTTGCGCCGGGTCGGGGACCGATCGGCCCGACCTGCGGAGCTCCGCGGCCTGCCCCGCGCCCGCGGCCACCCTCCGGCAACGTTGCGTTGTCCTGGTAGTCCGTAATCCAAATGTTGTCATCTTTGTCGACATAGATGCCATGGGGCGCGATGAACATGCCGGCGCCAAAACTCTTCAGCACGTTGCCATCCGTGTCGAACTTGAGAACCGTGTCGATATTCTTAATCTGGCCCGTGGCCCGGTCAAGACAACTGTTGGCGCCGCACCGCTCCACCACCCAAACGGACTTCCCGTCTTTATCGATGTCGACGGCGCTGGTCGACCCCATCTTTCTTCCGTCCGGCAGCTTGGCCCAGTGCTCAATCGTTCGATACGGGTTCGGCGCATCGTTGGTCGGCTGCGTATCAGAAGAGGCCGCGTATGCCCTCCCTCCTGCAAATCCGGCCGCAATCACGGCCACCGCTAGAGAACTGGTCATTCGACATCCACGTGGCATCAATGATCCTCCCTTCAATAGAGACTCTCGCATTGGCACCGCGCAGTCAACCTACACCGCCAGTGCGCGGAGTAGTCCAAACCACATCGAAAGGGTCGTCCTCGCCAAGGCGTCGATTTGCTTCAGGCCTATTCCTGAGAGCGATCGCGCGCGCAACGCGCCAGAATAGCGGACGTATTTGAATGCAGGCAATCCATGGCGCTATGCTTAGGCTTCGATGTCTAAGAAAAACGCGAGAGCATCGTTCATCGAACCTATGCTCCTCCTGCGCACGGAGAAGCTACCCGAGGGACCAGACTGGCTCTTTGAGCTTAACTTGACGGCTACCGCGCACGGGCGATCAAGAGCGGCGGCAAGGTCCAGCTTCGCTCTCGCAATGACAACAACTTCAACTCCCGGTATCCGGGCATAGTGAAAGCCCTCGCCTCGAGCCTGACGAGACTGTGATTGACGGCGAAGTGGTGGCGCTCGATGAAGACGGCCGGCCCTCCTTCAATACCCTATAGAATTATGGGTCTGCAGGCGTTTCGCTGCACTTTTTCATATTCGACCTGTTGATGCTTCATGGCCGGGAGGTAATAGCCGAGCCGTTGATGAAGCGGCGGGAACTGATCGAAACGCACGTTCTGCCGAAGCTGGCGGACCCAATTCGGTAATCACCTATCCTTGAGGCAAGCCTGCCGGATCTGATTCGTTCGGTAAAGGCCCCGGGGCTGGAAGGTCTCGGGGTAAAGCGCCGCGACAGCAAGTATGAGCCGGGCTTGCGCTCCGGTGCTTGGCAGAAAATACGCCTCAATCAGGGGCAGGAGTTCGTCATCGCCGGATACACGCCGTCGCTCAAGAATTTCGATGCGCTGGTTATCGGCTACTACGAAGGCGACAGGCTGATCTATGCCGCCCGGACCCGCAGTGGCTTCACGTTCGCATCGAGAGCGGAATTGTTCAAGAAGATCAAGCCGCTGGAAATCAAGGAATGCCCCTTCGCGAATTTGCCCGAGAAAAAGCCCGGGCGTTGGGGCGCAGGTCTGACCGCCGCAAAGATGGTGGAATGTCGATGGCTTAAGTCCCAGTTCGTGGGTCAGTTCGAGTTCGTCGAATGGACGTCTGAAGGCCACCTTCGGCACAGCAAGTTTGTGGGACTGCGCGAGGATAAGAAAGTGAAGAACGTAGGGAGAGAATAAAGGGACGAAAACCCTTCCCTTGTGAGCCTGAGTCAAGATAGGCAATCACGCTTTTCCAGTGAGTGGTGAGGCTCGACCAATCGCCGGAAGGCATGCTGCAACGATCTCATGTGAATATTACTACGGGCATCATCGTTCGCCTAAATCCCTACCTTGAAACTCCGGTTTGAGGAAGTTGGGCCCGATCTTCATCCCAAAACAAATAGGTCCTGTCGTGCAACATTGTCGGGCGTAAGTATCGAGAAGAAAGACGGCTCAACTCAGCGTCGCGTCGTCTTAATGGTTCCTTCGCGGTCGCTGTCCTGCCGAATCGGCATGCGGGCCGTGGAATCCACGCTTCCTCGAATGGGGCCGCCGCTTGGGCCCGGATTGTTTTAGGATGGGCCGTCAAACGACAACCGCGCCATCGCCGTGTCGCCCGGATTCCCCAGAACTGAACGCCCGGTTCGCTGAAATTCGCATCTTTCGGAACTAAATTCGTTCTGTATCGTATTATTCTTCATGAAATCACTGAGGCACGTCTTCCGCCGATTTGGGCGCGCCCCGATGTTTACCTCGATCGCCCTGGTTACGCTGGCGCTCGGCATCGGCGCCACCACCGCCATCTTCAGCGTTGTCAACGGAGTTCTAATCAAACCGCTGCCCTATCCTGACTCTCAGCAACTGGCGGGGATCTGGCACTTGGCGCCGGGCGTGGCTGGAATCGCGGGCAACATCAACTGTTCGCCCACCATGTATTTCACATATCGCGAGGAGAACCGTACCCTTCAGGATTTCGGTTTGTGGTCGAACGACGGCGTAACGGTGACGGGTGCCGGCGAACCGGAGCAGGTCCAGGCGCTAGATGTCACCTACGGGACGCTGCAGGCCCTGGGCGTACAACCCGCGGCGGGACGTTGGTTCTCCGAGAGTGATGATACTGCCGGCGCGCCCCATACGGTGATGCTTACCTATGGCTATTGGCGGCGGCACTTCGGCGGAGACGCAGCATCCGTAATTGGACGTGCCTTGATCGTAGATTCAAAGCCGCACATCATTATCGGCGTCATGCCGCAGAATTTCCGGTTCCTGAACTCGCACGCCGATCTTATCCTGCCCCAGCAGTTCGATCGGGCCAAGATCTTCCTGGGGAATTTCAGTTATCAAGGCATCGCCCGGTTGAAACCAGGCGTCACTCTGGAACAAGCCAATACTGACGTGGCGCGGATGATCTCGATCTGGCTGAAGGCGTGGCCACCGGCGCCCGGCTTCAGCCGGGCGCTATTTGAAAGTGCCCGCTTTGCCCCGAAGGTTCAATTTTTGAAGCAGGAGGTGGTGGGCGACATCGGAGCCACGCTCTGGGTTTTGATGGGAACCATAGGGCTAGTGCTGCTGATCGCGTGCGCGAACGTTGCCAATCTGCTCTTGGTGCGCGCCGAAAGCAGACAACAGGAACTGGCCATACGGGCCGCACTGGGCGCCGGGTGGAGGCGAATCGCGCGGCGAGATGCTGCTCGAAAGCTTAACGCTCGGCATCTTGGGTGGAGCATTGGGACTGGCACTGGCGTACGCGGCGCTACGCATGTTGATCGCTCATGGACCGGCGACACTGCCGCGGCTCGGCGAAATTGGGATCGATCCTCTAGTGCTGGGATTTACGCTAGTGGTTTCGCTCTCGGCCAGCATCTTCTTCGGCTTGATACCTGCAATCAAGTATGCAGGCCCACAGTTGGCTTTCACGCTGCGCGGTGGGGGACGTACGATGAGTCAAGGCCGCGAACGGCACCGGGCACGCAACACATTGGTCGTGGCGCAAGTGGGATTGGCGCTGGTGCTGCTGATTGGATCGGGGCTGATGATTCGAACCTTCCAGGCCTTGCGGAGTATACAGCCAGGATTCACACACCCTGAGCAAGTGCAACTACTCCGCATTTCAATTCCCGAGGCGCAGGTTAAAGAACCCGAGCGTGTGATGCGGATGGAGAACGAGATGATCGACAAGCTGTCGGCTATACCCGGCGTCACCTCCGCCGCGCTCGCAAGCGCTGCCCCGCTCGAAAGAATCAACAATCAGAACGATCTGCTCTATGCACAAGATAAGACTTATTCGCCGGGACAGATTCCTCCCATTCGGGCGTTCCGGTATATTTCGCCTGGGTTTCTGAAAACGGATGGCACACCGTTGATCGCCGGGCGGGATTTCACCTGGACCGACGTCTATGATTTGCGCCACGTGGCGATTGTTTCCGAAAACATGGCGCGAGAATTGTGGGGCTCGCCCGCCGCCGCGTTGGGCAAGCAAGTGCGTACGGGACTCCAGAATGACGCGTGGCGCGAGATTGTCGGTGTCGTGGGCGACGTGTATGACAATGGCCCGGAGCAGAAAGCCCCGACGATCGCTTATTGGCCGGTCATGCTGGATTATTTCGAGCTCGAAACAGTTCACGCGACGCGGTACGGCGTGTTCGTGATCCGCACGAATCGCGCCGGCACGGAGAGTTTTCTTGCGGAAGCCCGGGGAGCCATCTGGTCCGTCGCCCCTAGTGTGCCGGTGTTCCGGGTCCGGACCTTGAAGGATGTGTACGACGAGTCGATGGCGCGAACGTCCTTCACGCTGGTGCTGCTCGCGATCGCCGGGGCGATGGCACTGGTGCTGGGGGTGGTGGGGATCTATGGCGTTATCGCATACGCCGTCACCAAGCGGACACGCGAGATCGGCATCCGCATGGCGCTCGGAGCGCGGCCGGCTGGACTTAAGGGAATGTTCGTGCGTCAAGGCTTGCTCTTAGCGGCCGTCGGCGCTGGACTGGGCCTCGCAGCGGCTGCCCTGCTCACTCGGTTGATGTCGTCGTTGCTTTTCAAAACCGCCGCCCTCGATCCTGCGACATACGCGGCGGTCTCACTGCTGTTGATCATGGCCGCCGCGCTAGCGAGTTATGTTCCGGCGCGGCGGGTCACGGCCGTGGATCCGGTGGAGGCGCTGCGGACTGAGTAAGTCGCTGGTGCACTGATCTCAGAACTGCCATCGCCACGCTGCTGAGACGTTGTGGGAAGGTTGAAAGCAGCACTGACAACGCTAGTGGAGCGGAGCATTATCCGGCCTTATCGGCAGGTTTTCGCGGGGTCCGCCGGCGGCCGGACGGTTGGTCACGCCGCCTCCCGTTTCGACCACCGCGTTGTCGATTTTCGCTACTCGAACGGCCTTCGCTATGCCCAAGAACTCAAGGATCCTGATTTGAATCCAGGACAAATCAAACTCATACCACGCAAGCCCGTGCCTCGCCGAGGTCGGGTGTGCGTGGTGGTTGTTGTGCCAGCCCTCGCCTGAGGTGATAAGGGCAATCAACCAATTGTTGCGGGAGTCATCGCGCGTTTCGAACCGGCGGCTGCCCCACATGTGTGTCGCTGAGTTGACCAGCCAAGTGCAGTGCAGACCAACGACGACGCGGAGACAGATACCCCACAGCACGAAGGGAACACCGCCCATGGCATAGAGCAGGGCGCCCAGCACAATCATGGGAACCCAATGATAGTCGTTGAGCCAGACGTAGAAGCGATCTTTGGTCAGATCGGGCGCATACTTCGACAGCAGCGGAGTGTCGCTATGCTTGGTCTCTCCGACCAGAAGCCAGCCCATGTGAGCCCACCAGCCGCCATCACGTGGTGAGTGTGGATCGCCGAGTTGATCGGATTTCTGGTGGTGGATTCGATGCGTCGCAACCCAGAAAATCGGCCCACCTTCGAGCGTCAGAGCACCACAAACAGCAAGAAAATACTCGAGAGGCAAAGGGACCTGATACGACCGGTGAGTGTGCAGCCGATGATAGCCCATGCTGATGCCAAGGCCGGTGCATATCCAGAACAGGAAAAGCGCCACAGAAAATGCATGCCAGCTGAACACGAATAAAGCGGCGACCGCCCCGATGTGGAAAAGGGCGAAGGCGATGCTATTGGTCCGGTTTATTTTTCGAGGAACGGCTATGTCGATCACGCCGGTGCTCACGGGATCCTCCTGGCGTCCGCTCTATCCAAAACTAACAGGGATTTCACTTGCGGTCTGTAATGGTTGTGTAATATTCGAGTCGAACTCCGGGCTCGACCACGCCGGGAGCGGCGGAATCGTAAACGCTGCGCGACTGATCGGGGGAATCGGCCGATGCGGATATTGAGATGACCAGGAACAAAGCATTTCCGGCCATTCTACGACTAGGGTACCGTAGCCACGAAAACCGATTGAGTAAGTGCGGTGGAAGGCCCTTAGGGCTTTGCGGACGGCTGCCAGAGCTCAATCTTATTCCCATCCAGGTCATAGATCCAGGCAAAGCGACCGTAGGATTCATTCATTCGTTTGTCGTCAATCTTTACTCCCTCTTGTTTCAAGCGGTCGAGCAAAGCATCCAGATCGTCCACGATGTAATTGACCATGAACGGTGCGTGGCTGGGATCCAAATAGTCGGTGGAGGCGGGAAAAATAGTCCAAACCGTAACGTGTTCCTTTTGCGGGTCGTCGTGTTCGCGCCACGGAAGCATCACGCCTTGGCCTTTGTCAGCGAGTCCAAGATGCTTCGAATACCATTCGCGCATCTGATCACGATTAGCGGATTTGAAGAAGACACCGCCGATTCCAAGGATGCGCCCGCGCTGCTCCATTTTGACAGGCGGCTTCGACTTTTCAGGTTGCGGAGATTGCACTTCCTGTCCTCCTTTTGAGCATACCGAGATGAGCAACAACGAGCCGAGCGCAATTGTGCTCCAGGGTATTCCTTGCATGTATGGATTATACAAGTTTCGATTCGAATGGAGAAAACGGTTCGCTCAAGGTTCGCCGCGATTCACCCTTTCTAGATCGCGCATGAGGTCTCGAACTGGCTTGGCATCGCCCGTAGAGAACCAGGCTTGCGGGATCGCAAAGTATCCGAGATTGCGTGTTCATCGGCACGAGGCGCGGATGACTCCTGCAAAACGGTGTAGCATTTACCGGAGAGGGCAAACTGGTTCGAAGGGCAACTGGCTACGAACTGCAAAACGCTGAAGCCGCGCTATCCCGCATCGGGTTGGCGGGCTGCGCGAGCCGAGCTCGCGGCCGCCATTGGAGCGTATCAGTGACCCACAGATTTCTCCGACGAGGCAGTTTTCGAACCAGCACAATGAGACAAGGGCTTAGACGACGGTCATCGAACGTCGTTCCTATGGTTCCCAAAGTCCTGGTGAACGCGCTTTTGCTAATTATGCCTTGCTGAGGCCCATCACTGTTTTTAGAATCCGCTTCCCGAGAGCTGAAAATCTCGCGCGGGGAAGTTTGGCAAGATCCCGCAGCACAATGCAATAAGGCCCCGCAGTGAGCCATCAAAAAGATCAACGAGTCTTCCTCGCTGCCACAGGCTTTTATTCCTCCTGTGATGACAAAATATCGTTGCTAATAAGATCTGCGCAAATACACTACAACTGCTCTGCTCGGAAGCAACGTGAGCGTTGATTCCGACGCCACGAGGAGTGGGGCTGGATTTCGAACTGAGCCCCGGAATACCCTCCTTTGCTATCGATTCATTTCGTCCGTTCGGCTCTCAAATAGATGCCCGCTCGTTCGTCGGGACCCATGTCTCCGCCTTCAACTTCTGCATGAGCCTATTCCGCTGATCGGGTATCGCAATCATTATTCAGCCTCGTTGGGCTAGGCTCACAAACGCGCTTACCCGTGCGTGGACGAAAGAGCCTGCCGCGCATTGCGCGGTTCGCGATAAACCTCTTGCTTGGTGAGCACCCACCATGCGGCCTCGGCCAAGTGGCGTGCCACAGCTACCACTGCTTTCTGATGATTCTTGGCGCGTTTGATTCGTTGGTACATCCTCACCACATGTGTTCCCGCTAAGCGGTGCTGATTGATCACCACCAGATTGCCTGTTTCCACAAATGCCCACTTCAGATTGCGGTTCACGTTCCCGCAGACCTGACCCATGCGGGTGTGGCCACCGCTCGAATGTACGCGGGGCACCAAACCCGCATAGCTGGCCAGGTGCGCGGCCGTCGGGAGCGCTCCACTTTGCCGATCTCCAGCATCAGAACCATGCTTAGAATCGGGCCCACGCACGGCAGCGTCTCAGCAGATCTGCCTCCACGCTCACCTTCATGATCTTTTCCAGCCGCTCCTCTGCCGATTTGATTTGCATCTCCAGAAAGTCCAGTGTCGCCAACTCCTGCTCGACGGCCTCACTACTGTGCACTGGCAAATCCGGCAAGCGGGCGCCGAGCCGCAAACGAGCTTCGACGCCGAACAGATCGGCTCCCGGTATCTGCACATTGTGGCGCGCCAACGTGCCGTGGATGCGGTTCTTCACTCGCGAATTATCGGCAGGTAATTATCCATGAAGGAGCTCGGCTCTGGATGCGCCGGCGCCGCGCTACGAAGCTGGGAAATCGACGGGAAGACCATTAACCCAGACTTCGACTTTCGGACAGCATTGCGTTCGTGCGCTCACGGCCAACTTCCGGATGGCACGTCATCCGGCCGGAAAACGGTCACACCTCGAGAACCGGGAGCAGCCGGACAACATCATCCCTGGAACTACTGCGGGCCGCGATACGTAGAGACTGGTAGCCTACATCCCGCGAAGGAGTTCTCTAAACATGAAGAGATCGCTTCCCCTGCACCCGCTTGTCATTCTGGTTCTTCTTTGCGCGCCTATGTATGCGCAGTCCAACGCATACTCCGACACTCTCTTCAAGACGATACAGTCCTTGGATACGCAACTCTTTAACGCTTACAACCACTGCGATCTGCCGGCGTTAGGTGCGATGGTGTCGGATGACCTGGAGTTCTATCATGACCAGACAGGGCTATCAGTCGGTAAGGCTCCGTTTATTGCGGCGATCAAGCAGAACATCTGCGGCAAGGTGGAGCGGACGATTGTGTCGGGCTCCATGGAGGTGTATCCGCTGAAGGGGTATGGAGCGGTGGAGATTGGCGTGCATCGCTTTCACCATCCAGGGCGCCCGGAAGATGGCGTGGGTGAGGCCAAGTTTGTGACGCTCTGGCAGAACAAGGATGGCGCGTGGAGGATGACGCGTGCGATCAGCTACAACCATGAATCGGTGACGAAGTAGGCGCGCTCGAAACCCCGGCTCCTGCTGGATCGTGGGCAACCCGGAAGTTGGTCCGAACGGCGTTTCACGCGATGTATGCTGCCCGCAACAGTCCGACTTCCAAACTTCCGATTTCCGCCCGAGCCGAAGTGAGCTAGATTACTCGTATGCGGGCACTGCTCGTGATTGATGTGATGATAGGCACGCTGCCGCCGTATGCTGGCAACTTGGGCTTAATCCTGCCAATCGCCCCCTCACCAGCTGGCGCGGGCATGCTTCTGCGCCGCGATGGTGCGATACCAGAAGTACAGGCTGGCGCCTGTGGATGGCTTCTCTGGAGGGACGAATGAGTTATCGATGTTGGCTCTTCGCTGTGCCCGCTTTCGTTGGGATCGCGGGCCTAGCACCAGCGAACCTTTCAGCTCAAACCTCGACTGCGAAAAAGTGGACCCCGCGACGCACCCCCGACAGGCAGCCGGACTTCGAGGGAAACTGGGCCACGGCTACGCTCACGCCATTGGAGCGCCCTCCGGAGTTCGCCGGCAAGGAATTCTTGACCGAGCAGGAAGCCGCGGAATACGTAAAGCGCACGCTCGAGGAATCCAACAGCGATCGCCGCGATGGTGGGGCCCAGGCCGACCTGCAGCGAAATTACAATGAAGCCTGGCGCGACCGCGGGACCACCGTAGTGGCCACGCGCCGCACATCGCTGATCGTGGATCCGCCAGACGGAAAGATTCCGCCGCTCACCCCCCAAGCGCAAAAGCAAAAAGGCGCGATGACCGGTGGGGTCGGCCCAGAAGGATTGCGGTTTCTTCCCGCCGCTTTATCCGCGGCAAGGCCACCGCGGCTTCCGAGCGGCCCCGAGGATCTGCCTTTACGCGTCCGCTGCATCTCCCGCGATCTACCCATGATTCCCACGCCGAACAACAATTTCTTGCAGATTATTCAAAGCCCGGGCTACGTGGCTATTTTCCAGGAGATGATGCACGAGGTACGGATCATACCGTTGGACGGAAGGCCTCATCTCGATTCCAAGATCCGCGGCCACATGGGGGATTCCCGCGGTCGTTGGGAGGGCAACACGCTGGTCATCAATACGACCAATTTTACAGGTACGGATAATGCTTACGGAGCGGATGAAGCCATGCATCTCACCGAGCGTCTGACGCGCACCGATCCGAACACCATTCTTTATCAATTTACGGTCGACGATCCCACTGCATTTACCAAACCATGGAGTGGAGAGATGTCGATGAGAAAAACCGATGAACCGGTGGAAGAGTATGCCTGCCACGAAGGGAACTACGCGATGGAGAGCATTCTCGCCGGTGCGAGAGCCGAAGAGAAGAAGGCCGGAGGCTCCGGGCCGCCGCGCCAGTAGAGATATCAGGCACTTGGAACTAGCCCGCAAGGTTCGACAGAACGCTGTTTTCCGCATCGCTGATGACAAACCGTGGGGACAACAATCCGCCATCCGTCATAACTCATATCCGCTACGACGATCTAACGATAAGCAGCTTCGATCGCGTCGATGCCCGTGACGCCGCTCGCGAAGCTGTCCATTGTGTTTTGAACAGTCTGGCGCAAGCCGGCGTGATTAGCTTCGAGCAAGATACCATGAGGTACATGCGAGGAATGAGATGAAGGAAGTCTTCACCAAGAGTTTCTGGAAACGTGTCAAGAAGACTTTCGATGAAGCCCGCGAAGGTCCGCCCCCAGCGAATACTGCCTCGCAAACTCCGGCCGAGGGCGACCTGCGTGCCTCTTCAACGTCAGAGATACCATCGTCGCCATCAGTTTCTAACGAGCGTCACTCGCCAGGGAACCCCTCCAGGACCGATTAGTGGACGGATACGCCGTTATCCGGGACCGGGAACTGTGGAGCGTACTCCGCATGGTCCTCTGACCAGGCAGCTGGCTCGTGACCACCTCGGTGACCGGTTCTCATTAAGCAGTACAATCCGGTTGTGAAACGCCGCAACTTTCTTCTAACGGCCGCCGCACTGGCCGGCGCACCTGCTCTGCCGCAATCTGTCGCGAAGCGGCCCGCCAACTCCCTCCGCAGCGTCCAGCGCCTCTTCACCAGCGAGGTCGAAGACAAACCCTGGTTCTACGACCGGGACATGTGGCCGCCTTACCTCGCCATGCTCGCCGAAAATCGGTTCAACCGCTTCAATCTCAGCTTCGGCATCGGTTACGATTTCCTGCGCGCGGTCACCGACGCCTACTTTCTGTTTGCCTACCCCTTCTTTCTGTCCGTGCCAGGCTACAACGTCCGCGCGGCCAACCTGCCGGACGCCGAGCGCGACCGCAATCTGGAAACGCTGCGCTTCATCAGCGAGCAGACCGCCAGCCATGGCCTCCAATTCCAGTTGGGGCTCTGGATGCATGGCTACCAGTGGGAGAACAGTCCGAATCCGAACTACACCATCGAAGGACTGAACGCCGACAATCATGCCCTGTACTGCCGCGATGCGCTTGCAGCGCTTCTGCGTGCCTGCCCGGCGATTACCGGGGTCACCTTGCGCGTCCACGGCGAAAGCGGGGTAGCCGAAGGCAGCTACGCTTTCTGGGGCGCCGTGTTCGATGGCGTGAAGCGCTCTGGACGCAAGGTTGAGATCGACCTGCACGCCAAGGGCATCGATCAGAACATGATCGACCTCGCGCTGGCCACGGGCATGCCGGTTAAGGTGTCGCCGAAGTTCTGGGCCGAGCACATGGGAATGCCCTACCACCAGGCCGACATCCGCGACCAGGAGGTGCCCAAGGCCGGCCACCGCGACAGCGGCCTCATGGCGCTGAGCGCCGGCTCTCTCAGCTTTACCCGTTATGGCTACGCCGACCTGATGCGCGAAGACCGCCGCTTCGACATCCTCTGGCGTATCTGGCCCGGCACGCAGCGCCTGCTGCTGTGGGCCGATCCGGTTTTCGCCGGCGCCTACGCGCGAGCCTTCCAATTCTGCGGATCGACCGGCGTCGAGATCATGGAACCGCTCTCCTTCAAAGGGCGGCGCGGATCGGGCCAGGCGGTCGCTGGAACGGCGGGGCGTTGCGCTTACGCCGACGCTTCACTGCGGCCCCGGTGGGATTGGGAAAAGTACCTGGAGACCTACCGCGTCTGGGGCCAGAAGCTCTACAACCCTGACGAGAGCGTGAAAATCGACCCCGCGCTCGCCGCCGTCAGCCGTATTTTGCCGATCGTCACCACCGCGCATCTGCCCTCGGCGGCGAATAACAATTATTGGCCTGAGATCTACACCAACCAGTCGCTGGCGGAGTCGTCGAAAACGGAATACACTGACACCCCGACACCCAAAGTCTTCGGCAACACCAGCCCGCTCGATCCACAGCTCTTCTCCCGCATAAACGACTTCGTGGATGAGTTGCTCAAAGGAGAGCGGAGCGGCAAATATTCGCCCATTGAGGTCGCGCAATGGCTGGAAGATTTGGCTGCTGCGGCGCAACCGGGAAGCGTCCGGCGCGTCGACGTCGATGTTGCGATTCAATCCGGTCTGGGTCGATTTTTCGCCGCAAAATTCCGCGCCGGCGTCCTGTATGGGATTCACGTGCGCACGGGCGATCGCGCCGCATTGGAAGAGGCGATCAAGTCCTATCGCGCGGCGCGTGCCGCCTGGGCCGGATTGGCCGAAACGGCCAAGGGGGTCTACGTTCCTGACATCACCGTCGGGGAACTTCCCTGGCTCCGTGGTCACTGGCTCGACCGGCTCCCCGCCATTGATGCCGACATCGCGGTCCTGGAAAAGCGGCTGCCCTCCGCGATGATCACCAACGATCCAAGGGTGAAGGCTGCCATTGCCCAAGCCATTGGTCGCCCGCAACGAACTTCCGCAGCGATGCGCCACAGTCCCCCAGACCGCTTTCGGCGGAGGCAGGCGCTGGCGCTCGAACTTACGGGTCCGGTGCTCGTCTCGGCGCGCCTTCACTACCGGCACGTCAACCATGCCGAGCGTTGGCAGTCCGCCCTCATGGATCGTAAGGGGTTGGCCTATGTCGCCGCTATCCCGAGCGTATACACCGACTCGCCGTACCCGCTCCAATACTATTTCGAATTGAAATCGGCGCCCGATCGCGCCTGGCTGCATCCCGGCTTCCCGGCGGATCTTGCGGGCCAGCCGTATTACGTCATCCGTGGCGGTTAGGCTCGACAACGCACGCGCAAATCCTGATGGCTGATTCCTGAGAGTTGGCGGGATTGATTGGGAACGGTTGGTCGGCCAACCGCAAGGTATCTTGACCTTCCCAAGGACACGGATCGATTACCAGCCGAGCGGGTAGCATTCAGGAATTGCTCTTCCGGGCCTGTTGATCGCATCTACGCAATTATTCCCGTCACTTTTCTGTCAACCGGAGAACCCGGAGAATTCGCAGGTGAAAACGTGGGCGTCGGTCTCAACCCAGGGTTTGAATGCCCACTCCCACGATGCCTCTCCTCCAACCGGTGAGAACGCGCGGCCCGACAAAACACGCCGAATGTTGCGGATACTGGCGAGGTGGACGGCGAGTGCTGCTGTCAACAAAGCAACCGCCCGGAGTTGGGGTGGAAAGTGTCTGGCTCCCCGGCATGGATTCGAACCACGGAACTTGACAGGTTTTTGAAGTCTCACAACTTATTGATTCTACAAAGTCGCTGAAGTCTTCAAAAGCATCAAAAGCATGTTCCTGGTACAAAATCTGTACAAAATACTTTCAGCAACGAATGCTAGTTCAATCGAAGGCTGGCTCCGGTCGGCGAGCGGAACTGGTGAAGACAGCATGGGATTGTAGCGAAGCCGCCTGATCGATTTTTCTGGCGCGCGGACTTGGTAATAAGCGCATCGCGACGATCGTCGATTCGGCCCAAGACCACAAGAAACATTGATAGCGAATTCCCGATGTGCTCGAATGGAAATGGCGGCATCTAAAGGTAGAGGTGAAATCATGGCGGCGGATGAAAATCCACAAACAGGACGAGAACACGAAGTCGGGGTTCTCGCCGCTCCGATCTTGACACTGGACCTTAACCACGAGATCGAACAGCTACGATCCGAAGGGCGCTGGCAGTCTGGACATACTGCAAGGACACTCGCTAAATATCCCGATCTCCGCGTCGTGCTGATCGTTGTGAAGGCGGGCGGCCGCTTGGAAAAACATCGAGCCGAGGGGCGAATCTCAGTCCAGACTCTCGACGGGCGAATCCGGTTCAATACGGCCGAACGGTCCGTAGAGCTTGCGCCTGGTCAAATGCTAACGCTAGAACGCGGTATTCCTCATGATGTAGAAGGCATCTTAGATAGCGCTTTCCTCTTGACCATTGCTTGGCGCGATGCATCTTCGATTCGGTAGCGACGGAAAGATGCCAAAGACGTTCAAACGCGGTGATCACGTCGAATGGAATTCGGAAGCAGGTCGAGTTCGCGGCACTGTTATGAAGAAAATCGTTTCCGATGTGATGTTCAAGGGCTACACGCACCACGCCACCAAAGAAGAACCCCAGTATTTCATCAAAAGCGACAAAACCGATCACATAGCAATTCACAAAGGCTCAGCGCTTCGGCTTTTGAAATTATCGGCCACAAAGAATCGGACGAGAACATCCCAAAAGCGAAGAACGAAAACTTGAGCGCCCCTAGCATCCAAAGCTGCACCTCAATCGCGGCGCTTCACTCGGGATCTGAGCAGGAGCACTCCACAACGGATATGGCAGTCCTGCGAGCCGATTGATCGCGAGAGCCTGGGCAACGAGCAGGAACACCGCGACTTCGATAATGGCCAGTTCGCTCGGTTTCGAAATAATTCCGAGGGAAACGATCAGCGTCGTCGCGCCGGCCGGTGGATGGCTAACGTCGAGGATAACCATGAACGCGCCTGTCGCTGAGAGTGAAAGAGCCGCTGCCAGTACTCTTGGACCAGAAAATTCCCGGATGCTCTCCGAATGGCAGTGCTCCGGCGCCGGTGGCAGCAAATGCCGCATAACCGCAGACGAGGCCAATAGCATGGCCGAAGACGGTATTTCGCGGACTTGAGGTCCTGCCAAGAGGGGTAAAAAACAGAAGATACGCCGTGGGTCCCAGTGACGGAAAGACAAAGGGGTTCCGGCTCACGAGCGCGAGAACTGCTAGCACGCCGATGGTGACGAACCCGTTCACAAACACATAGACAGAGCGAACAAGTCGCGTCGGAAAGTGAAGCAGCAGCCAGTCGAGCCTTAGTTTTCGGAAGAACGAAACGATATGATCGGCGCTCGCGTGTTGCTGCGCGAAAGAATCGCGGTTCTGCATCAAATATTGGGCAGCAGGTCGAAATACTCATCGTCTTCGTTTTTGCCGCCTTCTCCTTTGCCAAGCGATTTTTCCGATGCGATGAATTCTATCCGCTCGATCCATTTGACCATCTTGTAGCCAAGCTGGTTTTCCACTCGCAGCCGCAGAGGTGCCCCGTACACCTCCGGAAGCGGTTGCCCGTTCATCCTTGAAGCCAGCAGACATTGGGGCTTTTGCACGTTCTCCAGGCTCTGAGTGTCGTAATAGGGTCCGCCATAAAGAGCTTCGCCAAAGGAGAAAAAAGCGACGACTTTCGCTTCCGCTTTTGGCTGCACGAGCTCAATCAGCTTCTGCATGGGAATCCCGCCCCACTTGGCGATACCACTCCACCCCTGGATGCAATGATGCATTGTGATGTGTTCAACCTCACCCAGGCGCTCCAAATCGGCGATAGAAAGCTCCACGGGGTTATTAACCAGCCCTCCCACCTTCAACCGGAAACAGTCAAAGCCACTCTCTGCCATGTGCTTCCAATCATCCCGGAGCGGCATCTTTCCGTTCGGCCAGAAGTACGGAGAGATTTCCTCCTCCGTATACCTCTGTTGTGGCAAGAGCCGATTCAGCGTAAGAAGCTGCATTGGATACGTCACTGACTTCAGGGCATGCTGCACTCCCCGCGGATGGCGCCAGGAAATGTAGTGCGCCACGATCCAGGAGAGCACGACCACACCGATTCCGACGAATCCGAGGTACATTCCGATAGGCTTCTGATCGTCGGTGCCCATCACAATGTGGTTCATATTGCGCGTAAATCCCGTCATCACGATCAGCGTCACGTGCACGACCAAAAATGCAAGGAAGCTGAACATCGTCAGGAAATGGATAGAACGGGCTGATTGCCGACCCCCGAATATCCGCGCGTACCATGGAAACCTGTTGACTACCGCCGGAGACATCGCTATGCCCGTCGTAATCGCCAGCGGTCCGAACACAAACACAACCGTGAAATAGGCGATCTGTTGCAATGCGTTGTAGCCATAGAATCCGTTTGGCTCCGGCGGCAAATGAAAAGTCGCGTAGTGCACGAAGGTGTTCCATGCTTGCAGGAGAACTAGCGGAGAACTAGGCACTATGCGTTTCCACTGTTCCGTGGTGAAGAGCATGGCGATAAAAACGATGCCCGTGGCAATAAAGCCGTGCACGTCGATGAAATGCCACACTCGGGCCAGGCCAATGGTGTGGCGGTAGCCCGGCGTGCCAACGAGAGGCGAGATGTAACGCGCATCATCTTTCGCGGTCCAGATGCGGTCGCGTGGAACCTTCAAGGGCGTAAACCGAATCCATTCGCTCCCCGGTGTGCAGCCGTCATTGAAATAGAGACGAGGGTGGTCCATCAGGATCGAAAGCCCGCTGCGAATCAGGATCGTCACAAAAAGAAAATTAAAGAAGTGGCAGTAGCGTACCCATGCGGGAAAACCGTGCGGCCCAGCGAAATCGTTTGGGTATATCTGGGGAATAGCCGGAACAGCAGGCATTCCCGCTACTGCGACCTCGATCCAGGCCGCTGCAATCAACGCCAGAATCGCACAAGCGGCGCCGATCAGGATTGATGGCTGAATCCAGATACGAAATCGGCGATCGGGCGGATAGTGGACAGCTCGGTGTGCTGCATCGAATGCGATCATAGTGACCCCATCAACTCCTCTTCGAGGCGCCCCACCATTGTACGGATAATTGGTTTTCCGCAAGCACGACGGGAACATCAATTCCGGGACTTATCCTCGGCCAGTTCCCGTTGCGCGTGCCGCAAGGCCTCTTTTGTGAGCGCCAGTTCCCCGGATTCTTCCTTTACTACCCGAGCCGACGACAGCAGCCGGCGGCGCTCTCTGCTCTGATCAATACTCTTAGGCTCTAGCCTTATAGCCGTGTCAGGAGACCGGGCACTAACCGCATCGGACGAAGCAGCCTATCCTTCAGAGCGAGCCGCAATGACATCGGTTAACAGCAGCTCAGCCATTCCGGACATCTTTTCCATGTACGTCAAGATAACCATCAGTTCAGAATCGCTGTAGTCCTGAATCATGCCTAAGGTAGGCTTTTCCGAGAGCTTGGTGCTTCGCCACCAAAGGCGCAAGAGCTTCGGGCCGGCTGCGAGCAAATACCTTCCGGCGATCATCGCTGTCACGCACGCGTTCGATAAACCCACTCTTTTCCAGCCGGTCGAGGATGTGCGTGATGGCCCCCGTCGTTAGGCCTGTGAGTTCCGACAGGCGACCCGCGGTCATGAGGCCCTCGGGATGAGAACTGATCAGGTCCAGACACCGTGTGCTTATCGCCCTGAGGTTATCACCGCATATTCGGCTGTCTGGATTCGAGTTTCAAATCCATGCCCTGTGTCCTAACTCGTAGGCCCATCAGTGAGTTACACGCGACCAAGGTTGGTACAAAATTCGTACAGCGAAACGAAAAGATTTTTATAAACTATTGAAGCAAAAGGGTTGGCTCCCCGGAAAACGTGGTTTCCAACTACCTCTCCACCAAGAATGCCGCCTTCGTGCACTTTAGATTGGTGGATCGCACGTCACAGCATGTTGGCGCAACCAGACCTCAAGTTCCTTGAACCGTAGCGTCCCGGTCTCGTACAGGCCAACCAGGAAGGAGAAGGCCTCGAGGTCATCGAACTCCAGCCGATATCCGTTCACTCTCAGAAATGCTGCCGTCACTGTCACCGCGACGCGTTTGTTGCCATCCATGAACGGATGATTCTGCGAAAGACTCTCCCAAAGTGCAGCCGCTTCCTGAATGAGGTCGTCGTAATAACCACTCTGCGGTCTCGCCAAAGCAGACTCCAGGGCTCCGCGATCCCGGACGCCTAGTGAACCTCCGAATCTGGCGATCAATCGGGCGTGGACAGCGATCACCTCGTCAACGGTCGGGTAGGAGGTCACTGAGCCAGACGGCGGAGCAGTTCTGGGTGCTGGTCGACGAACTCATCAACAGCCGCGAGAAACGGTGATGACGTAGACAATCCCCTTCGCTTTAGGAACTCGATGAACTGCTTAACGGACTCCTGTTCCTCGGGCGTCAGTGAACTAATGACATCGGCAAGATTCTCAGCGGCCATTTTTGCCTTCCACTCGCAGTATACCCCGCTGAAGCGCGGCCGGCATTAGCAATCGGTAGCACTCAAGAGCAACCGATCGCAACAGATATCACTGGTTAGCAATGGCTCCCCGGCATGGATTCGAACCACGATTCACGGCTCCAAAGGCCGCTGTCCTACCATTAGACGACCGGGGAATTCCGAGGGAGGAGCGCTTCGCTTCAGTGTAGCATTCCAGCGGAAAGACTATCCTAGTGAAGTATGTCCTCGCACGCCGATATCGACAGCGTCCTCACCGAGCAGCGCGTATTCGAACCATCCGAAGATTTCCAGTCCAGAGCCCACATCAAATCCAAGGCCGAATACGAGCGCCTTTACAAGGAAGCCGCCCAGCATCCCGCCGAGTTCTGGGCGAAAATCGCGAGCGAGTTGCACTGGTTCAAGCCCTGGGATCGGGTGCTGGAATGGAACCTGCCCTTTGCCCAGTGGTTTATCGGCGGCGAACTGAATTTATCCTATAACTGCCTCGACCGTCACGTCGCCACCTGGCGCAAGAACAAGGCGGCCATCCTTTGGGAAGGCGAGCCTGGCGATTCGCGCGCGCTGACTTACCAGCAACTGCTGCACGAAGTCTCCAAATGCGCGAATGTGCTCAAATCCCTCGGCGTGAAGAAAGGCGACCGCGTCGCTATCTACATGGGCATGGTTCCCGAACTCCCCATCGCGCTGCTGGCCTGCGCTCGCATCGGCGCGCCGCATACGGTCGTGTTCGGCGGATTCTCATCGCAGGCTTTGATCGATCGCATCAACGACTGTGGAGCTTCGGTGGTAGTCACGCAGGATGCCGGCTACCGGCGGGGCGCAGAAGTGAAGCTCAAGGAAGCCGTCGATCAGGCGCTGCCGCAATGTCCCACGGTGAAAAATGTTCTGGTCTATCGCCGCACCGGCCTCGAGGTCAAGATGCAACCCGGCCGCGATCATTGGTGGCACGAATTAATGGAGACTGCATCCGCCGATTGTCCCGCTGAACCGCTAGACTCCGAGCATCCTCTTTACCTGCTTTACACTTCCGGCACAACCGGCAAGCCCAAAGGCATCCTGCATACGACCGGCGGTTACGCCGTCGGCACCTATATCACCACCAAATGGGTATTCGATCTGCGCGAAGAGGATACCTTCTGGTGCACGGCCGACATCGGTTGGGTTACCGGCCACAGTTACGTCGTCTACGGTCCGCTCCAGAACGGAGCCACCTCGCTCATGTACGAAGGCGGCCCTACGTTCCCGGAGCCCGATCGCTTCTGGCGAATTATCGAGAAGTATCAGGTCAGCATTTTCTACACCGCGCCCACGGCCATTCGCGCCTTCATGCGCCTCGGCGAACAATGGCCTCGCAAATATGAAATGCGGAGCCTGAGGTTACTGGGCAGCGTTGGTGAGCCCATCAATCCGGAAGCCTGGATGTGGTATCGCGAAGTGATCGGCCGCGGCCGCTGCCCGATTGTCGACACCTGGTGGCAAACCGAGACCGGCGCCATTCTCATCACTCCCCTGCCCGGCGCAATTGCAACCAAGCCGGGTTCGGCCACCATGCCGTTGCCTGGGATCATTGCCGATGTTGTCACGCGGGAAGGCCAATCGGTCCCGGCCGGCTCCGGCGGATTCCTGGTCATCAAGCAGCCCTGGCCTTCAATGTTGCGCACCATCTATGGCGATCCGGAAAGATACAAGCAGCAATATTGGTCGCAGATTCCAGGGATGTATTTTGCCGGCGACGGCGCGCGCATCGATCAGGACGGATATTTCTGGTTGATGGGCCGCGTGGATGACGTATTGAATGTGGCCGGCCACCGGCTCAGCACCATGGAAATCGAGTCTGCGCTGGTAGCCAATCCGATGGTGGCCGAAGCCGCGGTGGTCGGACGGCCGGACGAAATCAAGGGACAGGCGGTTTCAGCGTTCGTGACTCTCAAAGCCGGTCAGAATCCTAGTGAGGCGCTGAAAAATCAGTTGCGGCAGTGGGTGGCCAAGGAGATCGGCCCCATCGCCAAGCCGGATGATATCCGCTTCACCGACTCCCTTCCCAAGACGCGCAGCGGCAAAATCATGCGCCGGCTCCTACGTGAACTCGCCACCAATGGCGAGGTAAAGGGCGACACTACCACTCTCGAGGATTTGTCGGTGTTGACGAAACTGTCCGCGGAAGAGGACTAACGTCAGGAAGAATAAATCTATGCTAACCCTTCTTCCCCGACCAATGATGCGTTATGTCCTGTCCGTGCTCCTGGTGGGCGTGGCGATACTGCTCACGTTTGCGATCCAACCAGTACTCGGCGGAAAAACTACGCTGATCTTCTTTGGAATCGCGGTAGCATTGTCGGCTGCTTATGGTGGCCTGTGGCCGGGGCTTTTCACCACGTTTCTCAGCGTGTTCGTGGCCGGCTTGCTATTCCAAAATTCAATCTTTCTCCTCGCGCTATCTCAGTCCGGTTTGGTACTTTTCGCTTTGCTCGGTGGGACGATCAGCGCCATCATACATTTACTCCATCGGGCAAATGCCGATGTCGTGGCGGCAAGAACCCAACTTGAACGAGCTAACAAGCAGCTTTCACAGCGCACAGACGCTTTGTCGCGTTCCAACGAAGAACTGAAGCAGTTCGCCTATGCCCTTTCCCATGACTTACAAGGGCCGCTGCGAAACGTCGGGACTTTGACGGCGCTTCTCGTGCGTCGCAATAACGAGATTCTGGATAAAGATTCTAAAGAGTATGCCCAGCTGATCGTCGCTGGGATTCAACGGATGGAATCGATGATTAAAGGTCTGCTGGACTACACCACGGCGACCGTTGATATCCGGGACAGAGCTGTATCCAACTCCAACACAGTATTTAAACAAGTTTTACACCATCTGCGTTACCTGATCGATACTGAAGGCGCGGTTATAACCTTCGATGAGCTACCGATTGTTCAAGCCAACGACGATCGGCTTGCCCAGGTTTTTTCCAACCTCATCACCAACGCCATCAAGTATCGCGGCAACCGAAAACCGGAAATCCATGTGACTGCGACAGAGCACGGAACAGAATGGATCTTCAAGGTTAGGGACAACGGCATTGGGATCGACATGAAGTATGCCGATGAGATCTTCATCTTGTTCAAGCGCCTTCACGGCTCGGAGGAATACGATGGCAGCGGCATCGGTTTGGCAGTCTGCAAGACAGTGATAGAGCGGTTCGGTGGAGAAATTTGGGTGGAATCTGAACCAGGCAACGGATCAACGTTTTTCTTCACGATTCCTAAGATCGCAGCAGCGTATTCGGAAACGTCTGGCGCAGCGGTAACGGAATCGTTAGTCCAATCTAGAAAGGCCGGGGCTGACTAGCTCGCTCGCCGCAGCCGATTCATCGCGGAACCAATTCCCAACGACCCGTTAAAAAGGTGGCGCGCTGGAATCGGGCCCAGCTTCTGATTAGTGATCCAGTGCAGCGCCGAGCTGATGGCGCAACCGCACTGCGAGCAGTCCGGATTCCCTCCAAACACGCAAGGCCGCACGCGCGTGTGAAGGTCGGCCGTGTAGTTCGCGGACACGCGCGCAAAGGCGCATTCCGCCGGGCTCTCGGGAGGGTTTAGCAGCGCTTGCGTCATCCCGGCCGTGATCAGGAATTTCGGATATTCACGCGCCAGCGCGGGAATCGCCTCCGCCAAACGGACGCGATCCGCTGGTGTAAGCATCTCCGGACTCCGTTCGCCCTTCTGGGGCGTGTAAACACTCATCCAGATACGGTGAACTTCCGGACGACCGCTCCAGAAGCTCAGGTACTGGTCAAAGTAGTCAGGATCTTCAAGGTGCGAACGAACCACGGTCCAGTGAATGTACACGCGACCGCCAGCGATATTCCGCAGGATCCGCTCGTAGGTGGCGGGTGTGCGCCGCACGTTGTGATGTTCCGGCAATCCATCCACTGAGATTGCAACGGTGACCCGCGGCAAAGCGGTCCACTCTTTCGGTATCGGGATCACGCCGCTGGAGACCACCATGCTGAATATGCCCCGCGCGCTGAGCATGGGCAGCAGCTTGTTCAGCTCTCGCGCGCGCATGAGCGGCTCGCCGCCCACCAAGGTGACTTGTATCGGATCGTGCCGGTCAACCAGCTTCAACACGCCGTCTACCAGCGAGTCACCGCGCAGATCGGATAGCTGGCGCAAATTCACCAAGCCACCCAGATGCTCGTCTCCGTAGGCATAACAGCCCGGACAGTGCAGCGGGCACTCGCGCGTGATCTCGATGGACAACAGTGGTGTCTTACCACCTAGGACTTTTCCCCAGGCGGACATGATTTCGGTTGGCCGCATCCATATCATCAGATACGGTCAAGGTCCGCTGGGTTTCACAAGTCCGATGGGTTTCAGAAAAAGAGAAGCGATTTATCCGCCAATCGCGTACATCGGGCGGGGCGGGGCAACGAACTTCGCGCTATTGATCTCATGCCCGATCCATTTCTTGTGCACGGTCTCTCGGATGGTAGCGGCAATCGCTTCATCGGGCGCGCCGTCGCGAAGTAATCCTTTGACGTCCGTTTCCTCAATGGCGAACAGACAGTACCGTAGCTTACCGTCGCTGGTGAGGCGGAGGCGGTTGCAATTCAGACAGAACGGGCGCGTTACCGAGGCGATAAAACCGACACGGCCGACGCCGTCTGCGAAGCGGTACTCAGTGGCCGGAGCGCGCGGATCGCGATCCGGAATCTCAATCAGCGGCGAGATCTCCCGCGATAAAGTCGCGATGATTTCGTCGGCGCTCAGAACGTTGCCGCGTTCCCATAGTCCCTGCGAATCGAGCGGCATGAATTCGATGAAGCGGATCTCGATGCCGCGCTCGCGGCCGAAGTGGGCGAGCGGAACCAGGTCCGGTTCCACCAGATTTTTCACCGCGACCGCGTTGATCTTGATCGGCCAAATCCCAGCCGCTGCGCCACCTCGATGCCTTGCAGAACCTTGTCCAGATCGTCGCGACGGGTGATGCGCAGGAATCGTTCGCGATCGAGCGTATCCAGATGCACGTTGAGGCGCCGCAATCCGGCTTCGTATAACGCTTCGGCGTGTTGCGCCAGCAAGACCCCGTTGGTCGTCAGCGCCAGATCGCGGATGCCCGGAATCGCCGACAGCTTGCGAATCAGCACCGGCAGATCTTTCCGCACCAGCGGCTCGCCTCCAGTGACGCGCAGTTTCGTGACTCCTAGCGATGCCGCCACGCGCGCGAAGCGCTCGATCTCCTCGAACGAGAGGATCTCCTGGCGCGCCACATACTGCACGTTGTCTTCCGGCATGCAGTAGAAGCACCGGATGTTGCAGCGATCGGTGACACTGATCCGGAGATTGTCGTGAACGCGGCCGAAGGTGTCGAGCAATGCGCTATTCACAGGTCCTACTTTACCGCCAGCATCCGCTCGATGGGAATTGCGGCCCGTTCCATGATTTCCTCGGATAGCTCCACGCGCGGTTGAAGATTCAACAGACACTCGCGCAGCTTCTCCAGCGTGTTGCGCCTCATGTACGGACATTCGCTGCAGTTGCAGTTCTCGTTCGGGATGAAATGGAAGCGCTTCCGGGGCGCCAGCTTCTTGAGCGACCGTAGCACGCCACTTTCCGTCATCACGATGAATTCGTCGGCTTCCGAGGAAGCGCACCACTCGATAATCGCCGTGGTGGAGCCGATGAAGTCGGCCATTGCGAGCACGTCCTGCGGGCATTCCGGATGTGCCGCCACCAGCGCGTTCGGGTGCTCCACGCGCGCTTTCGCCAACTTGCGCGCCGCAAAGGTGGCGTGCACGATACAGGCGCCCTGCCAGATCTTCATGTTCTCGCGGCCGGTCTGCCGCTTCACGTAATTGCCGAGATTGATGTCGGGCAGGAACAGCACCGTCTTATCCGGCGGAATCGAGTTGACGATCTTGACCGCATTGCGGGACGTGCACAGGATGTCGCTTTCGGCTTTCACTTCCACCGAAGTGTTGATGTAACTCACGATCACATGCTCGGGATGAAGCCGCTTGTAGGCCCGCACCTGCTCGGCCGAGCAACTTTCCACCAGGCTGCAGCTGGCCTCGCGATCCGGAACCACGACGATGCGCTTCGGATTCAGTACCTTGGCCGTTTCGGCCATGAACCAGACGCCGCAGAACGCGATAACGTCGCCCGAGAAGTCCCGGGCCTTGCGCGCCAGCTCCAGGCTGTCGCCGACGGCATCGGCCAGGTCTTGAATCTCGGCGTCTTGATAATGATGCGCCAGAATGACCGCGTGCCGGGCGCGCTTGAGATCTAGGATCTCTTCCGCAATGGATGTAACGGCCAGCATAGAGGGAGGAGCCGGATCAGCCGGTATTTGATTCCATTGTATCAGGCCCCCCGAACCCGCCCCGAAATCCCCGAAGAATTGTAGGGGAAACTACATTACCGGCCAGTTTTTCTGATACACTCCTTACAGAGTTTTTTATGCCTCGCCTGTTTTCCTCCTGTTTTTCCTTTTTTTTGATCGGCAGCGCCTTTGGTCTTGCCAACGCGCAAACGATCCTGACTTGTAACTCGACCTCCGTTCCGCCCATTGTGCACGTGGAAGGCATCGCCGAAAGAATTGGCGATATCGTTCTGAACTGTAGCGGGGGGATGCCCGCGGCGCAAATCACCGGGAATCTCTCGATTTTTCTGAGCGTGAACATAACCAATCGGGTCGCCGGCAGCACCGTGGCTGATGTCGTTTTTACGATGGATAATGGGTCCGGACCGCAGCCCGTAAACGTGCCTGGAACACTCACAGGGTTGAGTTCGCTTGTGTTTAACGGAGTGAGTTTCACTCTCTCGCCCACCGGCACCGCGATTCTCCGGATCGCAAACATCCGAGCCGACGCCAATCAGCTCACCCCCTTGGCGAACAATTCCATTCAGGCCTTCATCGGATTCAACTCATCCACCCTGGTCTCGCTGACCGATACTCAACTCGCGGTCGCGAAACCGCAACCGGGCTTGTACGGAAGCTTTTCGTCCAAGATCATCTGCGGACCCAACGGATCGCCCCTGCCCGCCAATCCGAACAGCCTCGCGAGCCTTCTGGCATCCAACGCCGTTTTCTCCTCCACGCGCGTGACTGAAGGATTTGCCGATTCATTTACACCCAAGAGCGCATGGCAGGGCCTTAATGCGGACACCGGAGTCCGTATCATGGTCAGCTATTCCGGTTTTCCGGCGGGAGCGCAGCTCTTCGTTCCGGATGTCGTCGCAGGCTCGGACGCGATTCAGCCGACCGCGGGCGGTGACTTTGGCGTGCCTGCGTCCGGTGGGCAGTACGCACCGGGTGGAAACGGGTCCTTGCTGCTGGCGCGGGTGCAATCGGCCGACGCGAATGGCGCTGGTGGAACGGTCGTTTATACGCCCGGCGCCCCCGGTTCAGCCGCGGTGAGTTTTGATTCGATGAACCTGGTTCCGCTCACCAATGGATCCGGGTCGGTGGTCTATGAAGTGGTGGATGCGAACCCCTCGGTTCAGGAAAGCGCGCAGTTCCCTACGTTCCTTGGATTGGCGCCCACCCCGAACAGTGGGCCGATCACGACAGCGGCGAATATTTCCTTAGCCCCCTTATCCACGGTGATGACGGCGAGCGCGCAAGCTCCCATCCCCCGCTTCGTGGCGGTGCCGGTGCCTCCCGACTGCAGCATCGTCGGCGATTGCGGCGCGAAATACCTGCCCAACCTTTTCGTAGAGGAAAGCTCGCTGCAGTACACTGCGCAGGCCGGCTCGAATTTCCAGGTCAATTACATCCAGGTGCAAAATTCGGCCGGTGGCGTCATGCAATGGACTGCAACCGTGAGCTACCTCAGCGGCTCGGGGTGGCTGCGCATATCGCCGGCTAGCGGCGTCAACAACAGCACCATTCGGGTGGACGCGCTTCCCGGCAGTCTCACACCCGGCACGTACCAGGCGATTCTCACGATCGACGCGGGACCGCTGGCGGGTTCGAAGACCGTGCCGATTACCTTTGTGATCAACGCCGCGGCGCCTCCACCGGTTCCAACGCCGACTGTAACAAGCATTGTCAACGCCGCCACCTTTGTCACGGGTGCGGTAGCGCCCGGGTCGATAGCCACGCTCATGGGAAGCAGTTTCTCGGGCGGTACCCTGGCAGTCACCTTCGACGGGCTGCCGGCTCAGATTCTTTTCAGCAACGATACCCAAATTAATCTGCTGGTCCCGGCTGCTTTGCAATCGAAGACGTCCAGTCAGGTGATCGTGCAAGCGAATGGTGTTCCTAGCGCTCCTCAGACCGTGACGCTCGCGCCCTTCGCGCCCGGCATCTTTCAGAACGGCGTGCTGAATCAGGACTACAGCGTGAATACTCCGAATCAGCCGGCGCAACCTGGAACCGTGATTCAGATTTTTGCGACCGGCCTCTCGGGAATCGGCTTAATCAGCGCACGGATCGGCAATGCTGTGATCAATCAGCCCTATTACGCGGGTTCCGCGCCGGGTTTGACCGGGGTCCAGCAGGTGGATCTGATCGTGCCAAGTGACCTGACCGGCTCTACCGCGGCTGTTTCGGTCTGCGGCGGCCTGATAACCGGTCAAGTCGTGTGTAGTCCATCCGTCCAGGTGAACATGGCGCAGTAACCCGATTGCGTCTGCCTACAATAGTAGGCGAATGGCCAGCGAGCACAACTACGACGCCATACTCATTCTGTCGTTTGGAGGACCGGAGAAGCCCGACGATGTGATCCCGTTTCTCGAAAACGTCCTGCGCGGCAGGGGTGTCCCGCGCGAGCGCATGCTCGAAGTGGCCGAGCACTATTATCATTTCGGCGGCAAGAGCCCCATCAACGATCAGAATCGGGCGCTGATTGCGCGACTGGAAACCGAACTCGCGCGCGAAGGGCGGCGGCTGCCGGTCTACTGGGGCAATCGAAACTGGCATCCTTATCTATTCGATACGCTGCGTCAGATGCGCGCCGACGGCGTACGACGCGCACTGGCCTTCGTCACCTCGGTATTCAGTTCCTATTCCGGATGCCGGCAATACCTGGAAGACATCGAGCAAGCGCGGTCCGAAGCCGGCGAAGGCGCGCCGGAGATCGACAAGCTGCGATCTTTCTACAACCATCCTTTATTTATAGAAGCCGAGGTGGATCGAGTGCGCGAGGCCCTCGATCAGATCCCCGCGGATAGCCGCGCGAAGGCTCGCATCATCTATACGGCCCACAGCGTTCCCCTGGCGATGGCCCAGACCAGCGATTATCAGAAGCAGCTCAACGAATCCTGCCGGCTTGTTTCGGAAGGTCTGGGATTGGCTGACTGGCAGTTGGTGTATCAAAGCCGCAGTGGTCCGCCGGGCCAGCCGTGGCTCGAGCCCGACATTGGCGATGTCTTGCGCGGCCTGGAACCCGGTGCTCTGGTGATCCTAGTTCCGATCGGATTCATTTCCGATCATATGGAGGTGCTCTACGATCTCGATACTGAAGCCCGCGCAATCGCTGAGGAGCGCGGCCTGCACATGCTTCGTGCAGCAACTGTCGGCGTTCACCCCAAGTTTCTGCTCATGATTCGCGAGTTGATTCTCGAGAAGACAGGCCATCGCGACCCGCGGGCTATAGGACGCTTCGGCCCAAGTCAGGACGTTTGCCGCGCGGATTGCTGTCCGGCGCCAGCCCGCCGCCCAACGCCGGCTACTGCTCGTTGACTCGCTTATAGACCTCGCGCTTTGACAGCCCCCGCTGGCGCGCGACCGTTTTGAGCGCATCCATTCTAGGAACGCCCGATTCCACCAGCTTCTCGACCGCTTCGGCCAGCGGAGTGTCATCGACCTGGGCCGTTTCGCCCTTGCCGATCATGAGGGTTATCTCGCCTTTCACGGAGGGCCGTTTTCCGAGCGTTTCACGAAGTTCCGCCGCCGTCCCGCGCAGATATTCCTCATGAATCTTGGTCAGTTCGCGAGCCAGCACGACCGGGCGCGGACCCAGGATCTCCTCAATATCCTCCAGCGCGTCCAAAAGGCGATGCGGGGCTTCGTAGAACACCAAGGTGGCATCCGACGCCCGCAAATCCTCCAAAAACTTGCGCCTTTGGCCCCTTTTTGGGGGCAAAAAGCCGTGAAAAGAGAACGAATCCGTGGGCAGTCCCGACGCGCTCAAAGCCGTCACCAGCGCCGATGGTCCGGGAATGGGGCAGACGGCTATGCCCATATTGCGCGCCTGCGCCACCAGCCGGTAGCCCGGGTCGGCGATCAGCGGGGTTCCTGCGTCCGACACCAGCGCGATGTTCTTCCCCCCTTCGAGCTCGCGCAGCAGATCGGCCGACCGAGCCTGCTCGTTGTGTTCGTGGTAGCTCACCAGTGGCTTGGCGATGCTGTATCGATCCAACAGCTTACGCGTTTGCCGGGTGTCTTCGCACGCGATGAGATCCACTTCGCCCAGAATCCGGACTGCGCGAGTGGTGATGTCTTCCAGGTTCCCGATCGGTGTCGCAACAATGTAGAGCGTGCCGCTCACTTGAGTTCCGCTTACTGTCAAGACTACGATAAAAACGCGGAGCGAGACCGAACGTAGCGTGCCCATCCCTGGATTTTATGTTTGGGAAGTACCCGGCAAATGGATTTCCATTGAGCTGAGCCTGGATCTCGTCGATCGGCTGCAGCAGGATGTCATCCGCGGTTTCGGTTCGCTTCCCCGCCGCGGCGCCGAGGTCGGCGGGATACTCGTTGGAACGGTAAGCGGGGGCGGGCGGGTCGTCCGGGTGGATGACTACCTGGAAGTCCCCGTCGAATACCGCCGTGGTCCCTCGTATCTGCTCTCCGAGCAGGATGCGAAGGCATTCGAGGCTGAGCTTGCTCAACTAAGGAACAACCCCGCCAGCACGGCGCGGCCGATCGGCTACTTTCGCAGTCACACCCGGGATGGAGTTGGGCTTGCTCCGGAAGACTTGGACCTGGTTGTGAAATACTTTCCCGATCCGGAAACGGTAATCCTGCTGATCCGCCCTTTTGGGACGAAGCCCAGCACGGCGGGTTTCTATTTCAAGGAGGACGGCCAGTTTCAGAGTGGTCCACCGCTGCTGGAGTTCCCGTTCCGGCGCCGGGACCTGGCGCCGGATGAGGCCACGCCATCGCCCGAGCGCCCGTTGCGCGGCGCCAGCGTTCCTTCCCGCATCCGGCGCGCGGCCCAAGCCGCACAGCGGTCCGAGCAATTGCCTGTTACGAATGCCGACCCCGATCCGGGCGCCGCCCCACGCGAGATTATCGAGCCTGTACTTGCCCGCGAGCCCCAGCCCGTTGCGGCTGAGATGCCCGAGGAAGAGTCGAACGTGCGCGGCGGCTGGATTTGGCTTCCGGTGTCGGTCGTGTTTCTGTTGGTGGGTGTCTTAGCGGGGTTTCAGGCCGCCCTGCGAGTGGGGCCGCAGGCGCTGGGCGGTTTGGATCCTTATAATCTCTCACTCACGGTCACGCCCTCCGGAAACGACCTGGAAGTCAAATGGAACCGCCAATCGCCCGCCATCCGAAAAGCTCTGAAGGGAGTTCTTACCATCGAAGATGGAAACTACCGTAAACCAATCGAACTGGATGCGGACCGGCTGCAGGGCGGCAGCGAGTTGCTCTACCGGCATTATTCAAACGATGTTCATTTCCGTCTCGAGGTGTTCCTGAAAGATTCAAGCAGCGTGGCGGAAGCGGTGGAATGGAAATCAACCAGCGACTCGAAACCAGAAACTAGAAACTAGAAACGTATTCTTCCGAATCCAAATCGCGCAACACCAGCTTGTCCTTCCGCGAATTCACTTCTGCTCGAACACGGCCACCCGGACCGATCTCTCCCCCGGCGATCAAGCAAGCGAGCGGCTGAATTAGCTGTCGCTGCATGGTGCGTTTCAGCTCGCGGGCGCCATACTCCTTGCTGGTGCCTCGTTCGATCAGGAACCGGCGCGCGCGGGGCATGACATCCAGGTGGAATGTGCGTTCCCCCAGCCGCCGGTCCAGATGGTCCTGTAATTGGCGCACTTCCTGATCCAGGATAGCCGCCAGGGCATCGGATCCGAGCGGCTTATATGTGACCACCGCGTCGATGCGGTTGACGAACTCCGGCGAGAACTGCTTCCGCACGGCAGCCATGCCGATGCTCTCCAGCCGGCGGTTTTGGTCGCTCTCCTCTCTGGGCATCAAGGATTCAAAACCGAAGTCCGGGTTCAATTCCTTGGCCATTATCTGAGCGCCCAGATTACTGGTTAGGAAGATCAACGTTTTCTCGAAATTGACGGTGGTCCCGTCGCCCAAGCGCAGCGCGGCCTTATCCAGAATGCCGAGCAGCAGCCGCGTCATAGTGGGAGCGGCCTTCTCCACCTCATCGAACAGCAGCAGGGAAACATCACAGGCTTCGCTGCTGGCCGCATTCACTTTCTGCTGCGTCAACCAAGGTTGCGTCTCGCGATGCCCCAGATAACCGGGCGGCGCGCCGATCAGTTTCGCAACTTCATGATCCATCTGGAACTCGCCGCAATCCACCTTGAGCAGCTTCTTGGCGTGGCCGTGCAGCACTTCGGCCAGCGCCTCCACGGTCCTGGTTTTTCCCGTTCCCGTTGGGCCAAGCAACAGAAAGATGCCAGCCGGCCGGCCCTCGGGCGACAGCATCGCACGATAGATCTGGATGAAGGGAACGATGGCTGCGATGGCGGCGGGCTGGCCGACCAGTTTTTGTGCCAGGAAACTTCCGAGATCGCCCAACGGATCGATCGATCTTACTTTGGAACGATTCGTGGGATTCTTCATGAGTGAAATAAGTTGCTTTCGTCTCCATTATCGAACGCAGGTTTCCTGGAAATGCAGATTTGCCACGCCGAACTGGCATGGTTTGAGGCTATACTTTCGGGTCTTTTCGCGTCAGGAATGAATGGATTAGCTCGGTGATCCGAGCGCTGGCTTTACCATCGCCGTAGGGGTTGTGAACGCGCGCCATCGCTTGGTAGGCATTCCGGTCATCCAGCAGCAACTGAGCCTCGTTCACGATGCGTCGCTGGTCGGTTCCCACCAGCTTCACGGTGCCGGCCAGCACAGCTTCCGGCCGTTCAGTTTTTTCGCGCATCACCAGAATCGGCTTGCCGAGCGACGGACCTTCTTCCTGAATCCCGCCCGAATCGGTGATCAGCAGGTACGCCCGCCGCATCAAATCCACGAACGGCACGTAGCTCAGAGGCTCGATCAAGCGCACATTGGGATGGCCGGCGAGCAAGCGCTGCACCGGATCCTGCACATTCGGATTGGGGTGCACCGGGTAGACCACCTGAACGTCGGGCCGATCGGCGAGTTCCGCCAGCGCGCGGCAGATTCGCTCGAAGCCGTCGCCAAAACTCTCGCGCCGGTGCGCCGTCACCACGATCAACTTCTTGGCCGGGTCCAGCTCCGTCCATTCGCGGCCGCGCAGCCTGCCTTCCGCAAGCCCGTCGCGAACAAACAGAACCGCATCGATGCCGGTGTTGCCCGTGACGTGGATCGAATCCGGCGTCACGTCTTCGCGCCGCAGGTTCTCAGCGGCACTTTCAGTGGCCGCGAAATGCAACCTCGCCAGACGGGAGGTAAGAACGCGGTTCATCTCCTCGGGAAAGGGTTGACGCATGTCGCCGGTGCGCAACCCGGCCTCGACGTGAGCCACGGGAATATTTAGATAAAACCCGGCGAGCGCCCCGCACAGAGTGGTGGTGGTATCGCCCTGCACGATCACCATCGAAGGGCGCTCGGCTTGGAGCACGGCTTCGAGCCCAGCCAGAATCCTGGAAGTGGATTGAAACAACGTCTGGCCCGGTAGCATGAGATCCAGATCGTGGTGAGGCTGGACGTCGAATGCCTGGAGCACTTGATCGAGCATCTCGCGATGCTGCGCCGTGACCAAAACGCGGACGTCGAATCGAGTGGGATGTTCGCGAAGGCTGCGAATTACCGGACAGAGCTTGATCGCCTCCGGCCGGGTGCCGAAGATCAACAAGACCTTGTGCATCCGATGGTTTAATGCCCTGTCCCAGGGCTGGGAGTGAAGGATTCTCTACTTATGCCGGTAGGTGATGCGTCCCTTGGTCAGATCGTAGGGAGAGAGCTCCAGGGTGACACGGTCGCCGGCCAGCACGCGGATTCGATTGCGGCGCAACTTGCCGGCCAGGTGGGCAAGCACGGTGCGATCCTGGTCAAGCTGCACGCTGAAGAGTCCGCTCGGAAATTTTTCAACTACGGTTCCAGTAACTTCAATGCTGTCTTCCTTACTCATCTTCCTCCTTGCCGGGATTTTCTGACCATAGGTATATTAGCAAAAGGCCAGTGTCACTTACTGCCAACGAATCAGGTCGTCTGGGTCATCCAGCACGACCACTTCATACTCTTCCAACATCGGCATCAGGACGTTCTCCAATTCGCCTTTCCAAAGTTCGCTTCATAGAACTGCGCTTTCATTGGCTCACGCGAGGGCATGTCAGGAAAGCCGCGCATAAAAAAGAAAGAAGGTGTCGGAATCTTCCACGGAAGGAAACGGACCCAGTATCTTCATTCCGATTTCCAGGTGTGCCGGAATAGACTTGGTACGGAATATCTCAAGGAGCCGCGAGCGGCTGCCGGGCTTGGTTTGTTCGTCCTCATTTCTATGATCATTCATCTTTGATCACTCAACGTCTCCTGAGATGCGGACCCGAGCCCATGGACACCTTGCCCCCGTGGACAAACCGGTCCAAGACCGTTCTAAACGTGGCAATGGAACGGGAACTATACCCTATGAACAGCGAGAAAAAGTAGTGAAAGTAGATGCAGCTGGTTGAAGAACGGCAACCAAGACTTCCGGAAAGCTTCACGATGCGGAGCGAAGACGAAACGCCAACAAGCTGCCAATGTCCTGCCATGGCGAACGGACGATGCAGGGTTCATGGCGGAAAAAGCACTGGCGCCCGGACCGCTGCGGGAATCGCGCGGATTCAGAAAGCGTTACAAAGCATGTGAATTGCACGAAGAGGCTCGCCAGCAATGGGGGCTGTTTCGCGCGATGGCGAGACTGGCGCGGGCCATGTGCTCGAAGCCTCGGCGAATTTGAATCGCGCGAATGCCGGATGACCGACGAGAATGGGTCGTTATCGGACTTCGGCCCCAGAGTGCGTATACCGGTATGTACCGGGTATGATGGGGGTGGGATGGCACACGCGACCGCGAAGAATACAGGCCGACGGTTACGGGCTCCGGCCAGTCGTTCAACGCGGAAAACGGCGATTCAGCAAGTGATCGACCGCGCGACCGATGTCATCGGAGATCGGGATGAAGCCTTGCGATGGATCGGAACACCCGTTCCCGCGCTTGACTACGCTACTCCAATTTCTCTTCTCGCCACATCAAAGGGCAAGGATCGGGTGTTAGCAACGCTCGACAATCTGGAGCATGGAGTGCTGTGACCGTTGCGTATCGGCTGTGCCGCAGTCGATACCCACCGAACAGCGGAAACGGCGCTGCCCTCCACGGTGGCACGTGGAATCCCAAAGGTAAGAAAGCAGTTTATGCATCCGAATCGCGCGCGCTTGCCGCGCTCGAAGTTTTAGTTCACTTTGGCGTTTTGCCTAAGAACTATACCGTCACAGAGATCCGCATTCCTGACAGCGTGAAAATTATCAGAGTCGAAGTGTTCTGGCTTGGCGCATGGACTCCCGCCGAGGGGCTGGTTGCGCAATCGTTCAGCAAGGACTGGTTTCAACAACGCGATTCTGCTGTGCTCAGTGTTCCATCTAAGATCATTCCCGAGGAGCGCAACTACGTTTTCAACGTGGAACATCCTCATTTCAGGCGAATCGAGTTTCTTCGCTCGAAGCCGTTCATCCTTGATCCGAGACTTGTGCAGAAGTAAGCCGCCGGGGACTCCCAGTGAAGCGGCGATAACATCTGCCGGCAGTGATCTGAATCCAGAGGTTGAGCACCAGATTTCGAAGTCGTGCCCCTGATAACTGCTCACGGCGAATCGACGGTGTGAGCTTTTCTCAACAGCGGAATCAGCAAGACGATCGCCAACCCGGCGAGATCGCCGCGCCCTCCCACGCCACACGGGTCAACGCTCGCCGGGTGCTGTAGTCGCTCAGGATGATTTGCCATCGTTCCGGCAGAAACCGATTGCTCAACGCCATAGCCAGCAGCAGACCCAGGAAGCCGAAGCGTAGGATCGATTTGATGCCGGTCGCCGAGAAGCGCCGGGCCAGCACGCCGCTCAAGATCGCCACCGCGAACGAAGCCGTCAGGCTGAACACCAGCACCGCCGACAAGAATGCCGCCGGCGGAGCCAGCAGTGAACCCCGCCAGTTGGTCAGGTTGACCGTCACCAGCGCCGTGATCAGGATCACCACTGAAACTCCCCAGCCGTAAGCCACCACCAGCCCGGTCCTTGTCAAAATTCCGTCGGTTGAGCGGGCGTGCAATGCGGCCGATTCAGCGCTGGCGGGTGCTACGAAGAGAAGCGCAAGAAGGGCATATGCCAGGAGTATCCGGGGATCTAAAAACGTAAAACCTTTGTACCAGGGCACTAGAATTCCGAATGCCAACACAGTGAAAAGTATTACCACTGCCTGCCGTGCCATGGGGTGCGAGTCTAGTATAACCTGCGGCCAAAGTGGTACCCTGACAGTACCGCGTTGGTGGGTGAGCCCTTACATCGTTGTAGGGCGTTTTATCGCAAGGCCCCTCATAATCCTTAGCCTTTTGCTCGCCGATAAGAAAGTATATGTTGGACAGGCGCATTGAACCTCGGATGCTATGTGCGGACATGGTCGATGTCCAATGGAAGGACAAAACCGGACGCCTGCGGCGCTCCGTGGCCAACCTGGAAGATATCTCGTTAACCGGCGCCTGCCTTCAATTCGACCAACCCGTTCCCTTGCAGACCGACATTCGGATCAGCTATCCCAAAGGCGAGCTCCTTGGTAAAGTGCGGTATTGCGTTTATCGCGAAATCGGATATTTCCTGGGCATCGAGTTTGAAGCGGGCTGCCGATGGTCGGCGCGTCATTTCAAACCCCAGCATATGCTCGATCCCAGGCGGCTGGTAATCCGCAGCGTCAACCGCGCTTCGAAGTTAGCCAACTAGAACCAGCCAGAACCGTCCTCTCATTCCGTCCGGAGCCAAGCACAGGCTATGATTCAATTTGCGCTCCATTTCTCACCCTGGAAGTGCCCGGCTCACAGGTATGTTTGTCGCGGCTTTCACTCCCCGCCGCGCTGACGAGTACTCCATCGATCTGGGCGCCACACTGGAGATGATCGACTTTCTGTGCCAGAGCGGCTTGCAAGGCATAACGCTGCTCGGTTCGACAGGTGAATTCGTGCATTTTGCCCTGGATGATCGCCGCCACATGGTGAACTTTGCCGCCAAGCGCAGCCGTCTTCCGCTGCTGGTGAACGTCTCGCATTCCACTTTGGATGGTGCACTCGAATTGGCCCGGGAGGCAGCCAGCGCGGGCGTGGCCGGCGTTCTGCTGATGCCGCCCTATTACTTCCCTCAGGACCAGGACGCGATCCGAAGCTTTTATCTCGCCTTCGCCGCGGCGTTTGGGGACGCGCTGCCGATCTATCTCTACAACATCCCCTTCTGCACCAGCGAGATCGCGAGCTCTACCGCGACCGAGCTGCTGGCGAGCGGGAAGTTCGCCGGCATCAAGGATTCGAGTGGGGATCTGGACTATTTCCGGACGCTCAGCGAGCAAGCCGCCCGCACTCCTTTCACCCTGTTCTGCGGCCAGGAGCGCCTCTACGTCAATGCCAGGCGGATGGGGGCGAATGGCGCCATATTCGGAACCGCCTCCGCCGTGCCGGAGCTGCTGGTGGCCCTGGATGCGGCGATCTGTGCTGGAACGCAAGATCGCATTGATCGGCTGACGGCGCGCGTGAACGAATTCGCCGACTGGGTCGAGGTTTTTCCCATGACGGTCGCAATCAAGGAGGCGGCCAGACAACGCAAGTTGAAAGTCGGAGCGCTGGCCGTGCCGTTGGGCGAGCGAGGCGAACGGAAGCTGGCGGAATTTAGCGAATGGTTTCGGGGCTGGTTGCCGGAGGTCCTGCGCGAGTGCGGCCAATGACGATTAGGCCAATATTGGACAATACGAAGAGCACGGGAGCAATCTAAGCCAAGTGACTACCGAAGAATTTCGACGCTACGGACGCGAGACCGTCGACTGGATGGCGGATTACCTTGATAACATCCGCGATTACCCGGTCTTGCCGGACATGCACCCCGGGGACCTGATGGACCGCCTGCCGAGCGCGGCCCCCGAGCAGGGCGAGTCTATGGACGTGATTCTGGAGGATTTCGAGCAATCCATCGTCCCGGCGCTGACACACTGGAATCACCCGCGTTTTTTTGCTTACTTCGCGAATTCCGGCTCCCATCCGGGTATTCTTGGCGAGATGCTGACTGCGGCATTGAACGGGAACGGCATGGTGTGGAAGAGCGGCCCCGCCATTACCGAGCTGGAGCAGGTTACGCTGGGTTGGCTGCGGCAATGGCTGGGGCTGCCGCGGGAGTTTTTCGGCATCATCTACGACACCGCGTCCATCGGCACCATGCACGCCATCGCCGCCGCTCGTGAAATGGCCGATCCGGACTCACGCAGGAAGGGCAACTCGGGCCGGCTGGTGATGTATATCTCCGAGCATGCCAACTTCTCGGTGGAAAAGGCCGGGATGACGTTGGGCCTGGGGCAGGACAACATCCGCCAGATTCCTTCCGATGAAGCATTTCGAATGCGCGTGGATCTGCTACGTGAGGCCATGGAAGGAGACCGGCGGGCCGGCAAGAAGCCGTTTTGCGTGGTACCGACCGTGGGAACTACGTCGACCTCCAGCATCGATCCTGTGTCCGCTATTGCGGACGTCGCCGAGGATTATGGCGCCTGGCTGCACGTGGACGCGGCGTATGGCGGCGCGGCGGCGATATTGCCCGAGCTCCAGAGCATATTGGACGGCGCCGAGCGCGCGCATTCGATCGTGGTGAACCCGCACAAATGGCTTTTCACGCCTATGGATCTCAGCGCGTTCTACACTCGCGAGCCGGAAATCCTGCGCCGGGCGTTCTCGCTGGTGCCGGAATACGTGAAGACGGCGGAGGATCCCCGGGCCGTCAATTATATGGAGTACGGGGTCCAGTTAGGCCGGCGCTTTCGCGCGCTGAAGCTGTGGTTTGTGATGCGGCACTACGGGCGCGAGGGAGCCTGCGCGATCATCCGCTCGCACATCGAATACGCGCAGAAGCTGGCGGGTCTGATCCGTTCCCATCCCGATTTCGAGATAGCCGCACCCACGCCGTTCTCCCTGGTATGTTTCCGCTATCGAGGCTCGGATGACGATAATCGTGCGTTGCTCGAAAGCATCAACGCCTCAGGAAAGGCGTTTCTTTCGCACACCGTTCTGAATGGGCGCTTCGTGCTGCGGCTGGCAGTCGGAAACATCGCTACCAGGTGGGAGGATCTGGAGGAAGTGTGGTCGCTCGTCAAGCAGAACGCGAAAAAGACCGCGACCGCGACGTGAACAAGACCGCTTCCTCCGGGCGCGGCTCAGAAAATAGTGTGCTAGTGCACCAGGGACCGATGCAGATAACCGTCCACGGTCTCCAGTAATTGCGAAGGATGCACGGGTTTCGAAATGTAGCCGTTCATGCCCGCCTCCAGGCAGCGTTCCATGTCACCGCTCATTGCGTGCGCGGTCATCGCTACGATCGGCAGCCCCTTCCAGCGCGGATCTTTCCGGATCAGCCGGGTAGCTTCCAGGCCGTCCAATACGGGCATCTGCACATCCATCAGGATCAGATCGAACCCGGGGCTCTTTTCGAGTTTCGCCAAGGCTTCCGTGCCGTCGCCGGCCACCTCGATCGAAAAGCCTCGTTTGCGCAGGACCGTAGTGACCACCTTCTGGTTCACCTGATTATCTTCCACAACCAGAATGCGGACCAGGCTCAATGCCGGATCCACCAGAGCCGCGGGTGACTGTTCGATAGACTTACATTTGCCGGCTTCATCGATCGCAATGTCGCAGGGGAGCTTCACGATGAAGGTAGTGCCTTGGCCGACTTCACTTTCGACGTCAATTTCCCCGCCATGCATGTCCACTAGTTTCCTCGTGATGGCGAGTCCCAAACCCGTCCCTCCATACTTACGGCTCACGCTGCCGTCTGCTTGTGTAAACTTATCGAAGATCAAAGCCAGTTTGTCGGCTGGAATGCCAGTTCCGCTGTCCTCCACCTTAAATTGAAGCCGGAACTCTCCGTGCTTCGAAAACCCGCCATCGACATGCACATCTACCGAGCCGGCTTGTGTGAATTTCACTGCGTTACTGATCAGGTTCGACAGGATCTGGCGAATCCGTAGCGGATCGCCTATGATCTGCTCGGGCACATCCGGCGAGATCTCCCAGCGAAGTTGAGTTCGATTCTGGACCGCGCGGGGATGGTGGGCCTTGATGCATTCGTCCACCATGACGCGAACATCGAAAGGGATCTTCTCGAACGACATCTTGCCCGCCTCGATCTTCGAAAGATCCAGCAGGTCGTTGAGGAGCATGAGCAGAGAGAAGGCGCAGCTTTGAGCGGTCTGCAATTGCTCGGCTTGCTCGGGCGCCAGTTGGCCTTCCAGCACCAGATCCAACATTCCGATCACGCCGTTCATGGGAGTCCTCAGCTCATGCGACACATTGGCCAGAAAATCGCTTTTGGCCTCATTAGCCGCTTGGGCGCCGCGCATGGCCTCCTCCAACTGCTCGGTGCGCTCCTTAATGCGTTTTTCCAGCAGCCCTTGCTGCTCGCGAAGCTCGCGCTGGGAATTCGCCAGAGCCTGGATCATGCCGTTCAGGCTCTCGCCCAAAAACTCGATTTCGTCGCCCGTCCTGCTGACCTGGATCGGTTCCAGGCTCCCGTTTCGAATGGAGATAATGCCAGCTTCGAGCGTTCCCAGGGGGCGCGCCAGGATGCGAATCGTAAAACGCGCGATCGCTGCGGACACCAGCAGCACAATCACAAACAGCAGCAACCCCTTGCCGGCGTCGAAGGTTTCCTGTCGAAGGTCGTAGGCCAGGAAAGTGGCCACTACCCAGAACAACAGGGCGGCGGTGAAGATCGAGAACTTGGAGGCTAGGGAGCGTAAAGGTCCCGGTCGTGCCACCGCGCGGTCGTTTTTCGACCCCTTTGGCATACCTGTAGATCGGAAATTCTACCCGGTCCTTCATAAGAGAAACACCTTAGAGCCGTACCTTAGCGCGGCCAATGTTATTCTTGGACGGAATGAGCCGCCTTCGGATCACGCTCTGCGGCCTGGAGCTGCAGAATCCGGTGATCGCCGCGTCGGGAACCTACGGATATGGAATCGAATTCGAGAAGGTCGCGGATCTGAATGCGATCGGCGGGATCGTGGTCAAGGGGCTCTCCCGCGAACCCATTCGCGGCAATCCGCCGCCGCGACTTTTTGAGACCGAAGGTGGAATGATCAATTCCATCGGCTTGCAGAACATCGGCGCGGGCGCGTTCGTTCGGGAGAAGCTGCCGGCGCTACGGGGCCTGAAGACCGCCATATTCGCCAACGTATTCGGATACACGCCCGACGATTATGCCGAGGTCATCCGCATTCTCGAAGACGCGGAAGGCATCGCCGGGTATGAGCTGAATGTATCCTGCCCGAACACGCAGCACGGCGGGATCTATTTTTCGAGCGACCCCAGCCTGTTGGACGAAGTTGTGAGACTGGTTCGGCCGCTGGCGCATCGCCCGCTTATCGTCAAACTCTCGCCCAACGTCGCGCGGATTGAGCCACTGGCTCAGGCGGCCGAGCAGGCCGGAGCCGATGCGATCAGCCTGGTGAATACCTTCGTATCGCTGGCGATCGATGCGCGCTCGCGCCGGCCACGCATCGGCGCGGGTTTCGGAGGACTCTCCGGGCCCGCTATCAAGCCCATCGCCCTGCGCCTGGTTTATGAGGCGGCCAAAGCCGTGCGAATTCCGGTGATCGGCCTGGGGGGCATTCGGAGTGGTGAGGATGCCGCGGAGTTTCTGGTTGCCGGAGCCTCGGCCGTGGAAGTTGGTACTGTGAACTTTTGGGATCCGGCAGCGCCTTGCCGCATCGCGCGCGAGCTGGATGAGTACCTCAAGAAAGAGAAACTGACTAACGTGAAGGAACTGGTGGGAACTCTACAAATATGAAGAAAACGGTTTCAACTGAGAAGGCGCCTAAGGCGATCGGTCCTTATTCACAGGCGGTGATATTGAATGGCGTGGCCTATTTGAGCGGGCAGATTCCGACTGACCCGGCTACCAATCAACTGGTGGAGGGCGATATCGCAGCCCAGACCGAGCGCGTCATCATGAACTTGAAAGCGGTGCTGGAGGCTTCCGGCGCGTCGCTCGAATCCGTCGTCAAGACTACCGTGTTTCTGAAGGACATGGGCGATTTTCCCAAGATGAACGAGGTATACGGCCGGTTCTTCGCGTCCAATCCGCCGGCTCGCTCCACTGTGCAGGCCGCGCGGCTGCCGCGCGATGTCAGCGTCGAAATCGATGCCATCGCTGTCGTGAGCTAATGCGCCGTATATTGCGCCTGAGGCGGGTTTAACGTGATATCGAGGGTCTTCTGCTCTTCATTCACCTCGAAGTTTTGACCGAAAGTCTGATAGTTCTTCGCGATCACCTGCACCAGGATAGTGCCCTGCGGGAGAGCTGGGATCTTTGCGACGCCTTCTTCATTGGTCTGCTGTTCCCACTCGGTACGGATCTTCTTGCCGAACTTCGCCACCGAACGTCCCTGCACGAATTTGACGATTACGCTGGCGTGATCTATCGGCTTGCCTGACTTGGTCTTTACCTCGATAGTGAGCTTCGTCATGTCCGCGCCCAGAAAAGGCAGTGCCAGCACGAGCAAGAAAATGACAGACCGCATATTTATATGATACGCATGCTACGGGATAATACGCATGCAGCCTACTTCCGGCTATCGGACGCCCAGCGCCCAGGCCGGCGGATCGCTCGCAGGGAACGATTCTTCGGAGTCCTCGGTCACGATATCGAACGGGGGCTGATACCGTGCGGGCGGCGTTTCCTCAAGGGGCTTGTGGGAGCGCAGCCAGTCTATGCCGGCTCGAAGTAAAAGGCCTCCCATCCCGAAGAGTATGATCCCGCCCAATCGGGGCCGCCGTTTACCGAGAACAAGGCTTAGTAGTGTTCCGGCGCCCAGCAGCAAAGCGATCCGTTCTTGAAACCTGGAAACTTGTTGTTCCATAGGTGCCTCCTGGCTTCAGGAGCAGGTTCATTGCCATCACAACGAACAGAAAACAATTGGCTGTGTAACGTTACATGCGGTAGTTTTTTCGCAGGCTGCCACAAGGAGCTAGAATGGCGCTATGGAACGCAGAACCTTTCTTCTGGGCGGCGCTGCCGCTCTTCAGGCCTTCGCTGCGAATGAAACCGTGAACATGGCGATCGTCGGCGTCGGCTCTCGCGGGACCGAGCACGTTAAACAATATTTAAAACTCCCGTCGGCGCGCATCGCGGCATTGTGCGATGTGGATACTGCGCAAATGGAACGTGTCTCGCAGATCGTTTACGACCAAACTCAGAAGCGCCCGAAGAATTACCAGGACCTTCGCAAGCTTTACGAAGACAAAGATATCGACGCCGTGTCCATTGCCACTCCCAATCACTGGCACGCGCTGGCCACGGTATGGGCCCTCGAAGCCGGCAAGGATGTCTACTGCGAGAAACCGGCCTGCTACAACATCTTCGAGGGCCAGCAGATGGTGAAGGCGGCGCGCAAGAATAACCGCATCGTGCAGATCGGCATGCAAGGCCGCAGTGTCGTCCACAAGCGCAAGGCCATCGAGCTGGTGCGCGGAGGAGCGATCGGAAAGGTGTACATGGCGCGGGGGCTCTGCTTCAAGCGCCGGCCTTCTATTGGCAAAACGCCGGCCGAAGCTGTGCCGGCCGGGCTGAACTGGGACATCTTTCTGGGACCGGCGCCGATGCGGCCCTTCACCAAGAACCGGTTCCATTACAACTGGCACTGGTTCTGGGATACCGGCAATGGCGACATCGGCAACCAAGGTATTCACGAGATGGACATCGCGCGCTGGGGTCTGAATCGAGCGCTGCCCAAGCGCGTCGTCTCCAGTGGCGGCAAGTACGTCTACGACGACGATCAAGAGACGCCCAACACGCAAATCGCTAGTTTCGACTATGGCGATGCGGAGCTGGTGTTCGAGGTCCGTGGTTTTCCGACTGGTGGCGAGGCGACCATCGAGCCGGGTGGCCCCAATTTCATCGGCAACATCTTCTTTGGCGAGCAGGGCTATCTGTCCTTGGACCACCTCGGCTACCAGATCTTCCTCGGTCCGAAGCGAGAGCCTGGTCCATCGGGAAAGGCCGAGCCTGGCGATACCGGTCCGCACATGCAGAATTTCCTGGATGCCGTCAAGAGCCGGCGCCGGGAAGATCTGCACGGCGAGGTTCAGGAAGGGGTGAACTCGGCGGCGCTGGTCCACCTGGCCAACACCAGCTACCGGTTGGGTCGCGGACTGGCATTCGATCCGGCTACCGAAAGTTTTCCGCACGATACGGAAGCGAATGCGATGCGGACACGGCCGAAGTATAGGGAGCCGTACGTGTTCCCGAATTTGGGGTGACGTGCTTCAGGCTCGCGCGGCCGCCGTTTCTGACGCGACTTCCGTTACCGCGCGCGCTGCTTCGGCGCACTGAGCATGCGTGACGTCATAGTGCGTCACTGCCCGCACCTCGCGCGGATTGGATGCTTCATTCATCAGCACGCCTCGGGTCTTCAGCCGCTCACAGAACTCAGTAGCGTTCAGCCCAGTACCGGTGACATCGAAGATGACGATATTCGTTTGCACGCGGTCGAGCTTGATCCGCAAGCCCGGTAGCTTGGCAAATTCACCAGCCAGGAAACGCGCATTGGCGTGATCTTCGCCCAGCCGATGGCGCATCTCTTCCAGCGCGATCAAGTCCGGCCGCAGCCAAAACGCCAACCTGACGCATCGCCCCACCCAAGCGCTTCCGGTACATCCGGCCACGCTCGATCGCTTCCGCCGTCCCGACCAACATCGAGCCCACCGGCGCACCAAGCCCTTTCGACAGGCAGAACATCACCGTATCGGCGGGCGCCGCGAGTTCGTGCACTGGCCGGTTCAGGGAGCAAGCGGCGTTGAAAATGCGCGCGCCATCCATGTGAACCGGAATCCCCATGTCGTGCGCGTGGTCGCAAATCTCGCGGATCGTTTCCAGGGGATAAACCGTGCCGCCGGCCATGTTGTGCGTGTTCTCGATCTCTACCAAACCGGTGGGAGCCCAGTGAGGGCTCGGAAGCCGGATCGCATCCCGGATCTGGTCCCACCGCAGAATCCCATCGTCGGCGTAGACAGTGCGCACCAGGCAGCCCGCGAACCAGGCCGTCATCGATAATTCCCAATCGAGGATGTGTGCACGCGATTCGCACACCACCTCCTGGCCGTGCTCGGTGTGGATCTTGACCGCGATCACGTTGCCCATCGTGCCCGTGGCAACGAACAGGCCGGCTTCTTTGCCGAGCAGCTCCGCAGAGCGCTGTTCCAGGCGATTGACGGTCGGATCTTCGCCGTAAACGTCGTCGCCCACCTCGGCTTCGGCCATGGCGCGGCGCATGGCGGCGGTGGGCTTGGTGACGGTGTCGCTGCGAAGATCGATCATAAAGTTATAAATTCCGCGAAAACTTCGTTGGATAAGAGAACGCCGCGGTCGGTGAGCCTCAGCCGCTCGCCGTCACTCGCAAGCAGGCCTTCGTCGACGAAGCGCTGGATCGGCGCCTCGAATTTTCGCCATTCCTCCGGCTGCGGACGAATGCCTTCGGTTAAACGGAGGCCGACGAAGAACCGCTCCTCAGCCCGATTCGCGGGCGTCGATGCCAGCCGAGGCGATTGGCCTCGCTTCCAGCAGTCCACGTATTCCGCCGCTGATTCGACGTTTTGAGAACGCATGCGACCGTCGAAGGAGTGCGCATCCGCGCCGCAGCCAAGATATGGCTCCAAGCGCCAATATTTCAAATTATGCAGCGATTCGAAGCCAGATCGGGCGAAATTCGAGATTTCGTAGCGATGAATTCCCATCCTATCCAGTTCGCTCACTGCGATTTCGTACAGCTCGGCCGTCAATTCGTCGGCGCGGAACATCCGGCGCGCCATAGCGTTTGCCGTTCAAGAGAACTTCGTGACCGAGCCGGCTGTCGTCATCGATTTCGAGCATATAAACCGAGACGTGCGGAGGCGCCAGCTTCTCGATCCACTCCAGCGATTCTTTCCACGACGCGATTGTCTGTCCCGGCAAACCAGCAATGAGATCGATATTGAAATTCGCCAAACCAGTTTCGCGCAGCACGCGGACCTCACGCGCCACGGTCTCCGCCGTGTGTTTCCGTCCGGTGCGCGCCAGCTCCCGTTGAACGAATGACTGGACGCCCAGGCTCACGCGATTCAGTCCCGCAAGTGCCCAGCCGGCCGCGCGCTCATACGTGACCGTCCCCGGTGCAACTTCGATGGTCGCCTCCCGCCAAGGCGCACCGGGAATGCTCGAAAAGATCCGGTTGAGGTCGCTCAACTCCATCCGGCTCGGTGTGCCGCCGCCGATATACACGGTCTCCGGCCGCCAAGGCCAGTCGACGGCAGCGATCTCGACCGATAGCGCTCGCAAGTATTGTCGTTCGAGTCCCTCGGGAAGCACTCCCGACGCGAAGTTACAATAGGTGCACTTTTGCGCACAAAAAGGATAGGAAAGGTAAACGCCGGGCATTTACAGCGAGACTTCTTCGCCAAGTTGCTTGGTGATGGCGTCCTGGATCAACTCGGTCAGGGTTTGGGCCGTGCCCGGCAGTACGAAGCTGCTTTCGACGGTGTCCCAATCGAGTTTGTAACTCTTCGATTGCGCCGAAACCCAGATTTGGTGAACCGGTGAATTGGGGCTGATCACGAATTTGGCCGGTGGATCCTCGAACTCAATGGCCAAAGCGCCGGAATTGAAGTCAACCTCGAATTCGGCCTCATCGGAAGCCGCCGCCAGCTTCTTGTAGAGGGCATTCAGCGATTCGTCTGCTCGCTTTTTGAACTCTTGGTCGTCCATAAAAAGAGATGACTCGAACCTTGATTCTAGCCGAAAAGGAAGACGTGCGACCGCTTCCAGTCCGTATGCCGCTCATCTCGCAACTTTGGGCAGGGTGCGATCATCTGCTAATCTTGAACGGTTGCTGACCATGGAGACAGCTTGTATACGCCACACCGAGATCCCTCACACGACGCGGCTGTTTTCCGATTTTCAATACCATTTTGATCGAGTTGCCCGGTACTACGCCCATCCCCCCGCTGATCCAGCTTCCTACGCCACCGTGGCCCGCCAGATGCAATATCCGGAGGATCGCCGAGCAGCCCTGGTAGCGGCGCTTCGGATCCGCAACCCCGGCAGCCCTTCGCTCGACCTGCTGGCCCGCCCTGACACGGTGGCTGTCGTAACCGGACAGCAGGTTGGTCTCTTTTCCGGCCCTGCCTACACGATTTACAAGGCTCTCACCGCCGCCCGGCTCGCGGCCCAGTTAAACGCGCAAGGAATCCCCGCGGTTCCGGTCTTCTGGCTCGCTACCGAGGATCATGATTTCGCCGAAGTGAACCACACCTTCGTCTTTGATGCGAGCCATCGGCCAATTTCGTTGAGCGTGAATGGCTCCGGCGACACCGAGCGGCCGGTGGGCAGAATTCCGATCGCGGAACCGCCGGTGGCACGATTGCGCGAGGCTCTGGCAGGTTTCCCCAACGGCGAGGAAATCGTCCAAATGGTCTCGGAGACCTACCGTCCGGGGACCACTTTTGGAGCGGCATTTCAAGCCTTGCTCGAGCGGCTGCTTTCCAAGCATGGTCTACTGTTTGTCGATCCGCTGGATGAATCGATACGCCGGATGGCGGCGCCCTTGTTGCGCGACGCGCTGCGCGATGGCGCCCACTTGCAAGCCAAACTCCTTCAGCGGGACAAGGACCTGGAGGCCGCCGGTTATCACGCCCAAGTCCACGTGGAGGCGAAAACATCACTGGCGTTTTTGCTCGAAGGCGATCGGCGGATCACGCTGCGCCGGCAGAATGGCGACTACGCGTCCAGAGACCGCCGCTATTCGGTTAGTGAGCTTGGCGACCGCGCGGAGCAGCTTTCGCCCAACGCGCTGCTTCGTCCAGTTGTTCAGGATTACGTTCTGCCGACCGTAGCCTATGTCGGCGGACCCGCGGAGCTGGCCTACATGGCCCAGTCGCAGGTGCTGTACCAGGATCTGCTGGGGCGCATGCCGGTGATGCTTTCCCGCGCCGCATTCACGCTGTTGGATGCGCGAACGACCAAGTTGATGGAACGCTACGGGCTCACGCTGCCTGGCTTTTTCCACGGCGAAGATGGTGTTCGCGAGGCGATCGCCGGCCAACTGGTGCCTACGGCGCTAGTGCGCGAGTTCGATGACATGCAAAAGGTGATCAAGGAATCCTTAGACAGATTGCGCGATGACCTGGTTTCGTTCGACTCCACCCTCGCGCCGGCCGCCGATAAGAGCCGGGCTAAAATGCTGTATCAGCTTTCGAAAATCGAGCGCAAGACCGCGCGCGAAGCCTTGAAGCGCAATCAACGCGCCGGCGATGAAGCGAGTTACATGTCGGGTTTGATATTTCCCGAGAAGCATTTGCAGGAACGCTTATACTCGATTCTGCCTTTTGTCGCCAAGCATGGCCTGGGGCTCATGGACACGCTCTACGAGCAGGTTCACCTGGATTGCCCCGACCACAAGGTGCTGGTCGCTTGAGTTAAACCTTTAGATCAACCATTCATGAGAGTCAATCAAGTCAAGAAGGCGCTGGCCGAGGGCAAGCTACAGCTCGGCACCGGATTTGCACAGTTCCGTTCGCAGGATGTGGTGCGCATCCTGGCTCAGGCCGGCTTCCATTGGGCCTTCATCGATACCGAGCACGGCGGATTCGATCTCGAGACCGTCCAGGATCTCTGCCGGATTGCCGTGCTGGTAGGGCTTGAGCCCGGTGGTGCGTGTCGCCGACATGCAGTACTCGCTGGTGGCGCGGGCCCTCGATTCGGGCGCGCAAGGAATCTTATTTCCGCGCGTGGAATCGCCGGAGATGCTTGAAAAAGCCGTAAGCTGGACGCGGTTTCCACCCGCCGGCGTGCGCGGATTCGGATTAGTCCCGCTGCACGTCGATAACGAGAAGGCCACCATTCCCGAGATCATCGAGCACGTCAATGCCAACACGCTGGTAGCGTTTCAAATCGAGACCAAGCGCGGGGTGGACGCCCGCGACGAACTGATTTCCGTGCCCGGTGTCGATGCCGTCTTTATCGGACCGGCCGATCTCTCGATCTCGCTCGGGGTGGGCGGCGATTTCCTGCATGCCAAGATGGTGGACGCCATCGACAAGATCCACGAAAGTTGCCTCAAGCACAAGGTCGCCTCGGGATCGCATAGCCGGGGAATCCAGCAGGCCAAGTTCCTGATCGACCGCGGCCTGCGCTTCGTCGGCTGCAGCAACGATACCTCGATGCTGTTCGATCGGGCCTCGGAAATCGTGCGTGGGCTAAGCTGATTGCGAGACCAGCATGAGAAAGATTCTGGAAGGCGACCTCTTTGATTTGGCTGACTGGAAAGCGCAAAACCCGGATGTCTGATGGCGGGTCAGGCGGCTCACGGAAAGCGGCTTCCTTAGGGGCACGCGCCTCGGAAATCGTGCGCGGGCTGAGCTGATTTCGAAACACAATCCAAAATCTTGACAGCCTCATCCGGCTGTGATATCGTCGATCCACCGTACGCGGTAACTGTATCAGAGGGACACACCCGTTTTTTTTGAGGTGGGTTGCATACTACGTAAGTCGTGCTCAGTTGTGTTGTTGCGCTTTCTTGAAAAGGAGGGCCAATGCGTCGATCACTGTTGATCGTCTCGTGTGTGTGTCTGCTCTTTCGGGCTCCTGCTGTGTGGGGGCAAGCCGCGGAATCCGGCAGTATTGTGGGAACGGTAGTAGACCCCTCAGGCACCGCTATTCCCGATGTCAAAGTTACGCTGACCAGCCCGGCGCTACAAGTGCAGCAGTTGACCACGGTCACCGACGCCGAAGGCAGTTATAAGTTCGTCAATCTCCCGGCTCCCGGCGTCTATCGCGCGACATTCGAGCGCGAAGGATTCCAAGCTTTCGTGCGGTCCGACTTCAATCTTACCGTTGGTTTCTCCGCCAAAATCGACGCGAAGTTGACCATCGGCGCAGTGAGCCAGTCGGTAGAAGTGACCGGCGAAAATCCGGTGATTGATACCGTCAACACCTCAACCGGAACAACCATACAGAAACAAGACATCCAGGATATTCCAAAGGGCGCGCTGATCCAGGAAATGATGCCGATGGTGGCGGGTATCAATCTGGCCGGCAAACCGGATGTGGGTGACAGCAATCTCGCATCCCGGGCCCAAATCATCACCTACGGGATTCCCATGCAGCCGACACTCTATGTCGAAGGACTCAATACCGACACAGACCACTCCGGAAATTCTTCCGACTATCTGGATGCCTATTCGCTTGAGGAAGTAGAGTTTAAGACGACCGGGAACAATGCCGATGTCCCCTTTGCTGGGGTTGCACAAGTAGCAGTGATGAAGTCCGGCTCGAACTCATTTCATGGCTCGGTATTAGGAGACTTCGAGAGACCCAGTTTTCAGAGCACAAACATTACTCCTGCCCTGGCTGGCCCTCCTAGCAATCTTAAGTTTACGAATCCCCTCACAGGAAACGGCTATTACGATTACGCAGCAGACTTTGGCGGCCGCATCATTCGGGATAAACTCTGGTTCTATGGCGGCTACAGCAAACAAACCGTATACCAGCAGTTAGTCGGCTTTGTCGGCGGCCCCGGGCCAACGGCAGGTGCCAATGCTTGTACTCCCGTGACTGCCTGGATTCTTTCCCAATGTCCAAGCGCAAAACCTGCACAGGTCTGGGCGAAGCTTCCTGAGTACAACGCCAAGCTGTCTTACCAGGCAACGCCCAGCATAAGGTTAATCGGCTCGTATCAGCACAGCAGCAAGCTGATCAATGACCAGGGTCAATCGATCACCGTCCCCCTGCCAAGCAACATCTATCAGAACGAGCCCTCCGCGGTCTGGAAAGCGGAGATTCAGATTGCACGTCCCCATTGGGTTTTTGAAGCGGTAGGGGGCTTTGCGGGTACGGAACCTGCATATATCCCTGAACCTGCTAGTGAAATTGGACAGTACGGCTTTACCAGCGGGGCTGGTATTGCCGGTGATCCGCCCCAAGAAGATTTGTATAACAAACTCTTCACCGGAACGAACCAGCAGGTTTATCTTCATATCTACGATCGCCACGAAATGACCGAGACTTTGAGTTATCTGCCTTCCGGCACTTTCCTGGGAGGGTCGCATCAACTGAAATTCGGCACGACTTGGGACTGGGAAGAAGGCGACTCGCAAGTGCCAAAAGAATACCCGAGTGGCGATTACCTGCTTATCTTCAACAGTCCAAATGCAGCGGCGACCACTCCGACGCCTTTCGAGCTTACCGCTTTCAATTACCCGGTATTTCCCAGAAACCTCTTGCATGCTCAGGCGGCTTTTGTAACCGATACTTGGCGGGTGAGGAGAAATATCTCTGTAAATGTGGGTGTGCGGTGGGAGCGTTATAACTCGTTCTACCCGACGCAGCATACCACAGCGAATCAGTTCAGCAATATTTTTCCCGCCCAGACTGTCCCCAATACGAATACTCTGACGTGGACAGATGTCGTACCGCGTGTCGGCGTGGCCTGGGACATTCGGGGAAACGGCAAAACGGTGTTAAAGGCTTCGTTTGGAGAATTTGGCGACACCATGGGGTTTTTGTACTCAAACCTCTATAATCCTGAGAGCATACAAAGCAAGACGTATCGCTGGTCGGGTCCATGTGCACCAACGGCGCCTAATGCTAACGTGGAGTGGGCGTGTGACGTGACGCCTGGATACCTCTCTACGCTTCCCACGCTTACGCCGATTTCACAAACAGGTGGTCCGAGCCAGATCGACAATAAACAGCTGAAACAAGACAAGACCTTCGAATATCATGTTGAAATCGAGCGTCAATTACTACCCAACGTGTCGTTGCGAGTAGGCTTCGTGCAGCACAGAATCTACGACCTATTTGATTCACAGACGAATGGAGGTTCCACCGCTCCAACGACGACTTACCTTGGCAATGGTATAGCCGTGGGACACCCGTACAGCTCCTACACTCTGCCTGCGACCTTTTCGTATACGTTCAATGGAGCCGTGACGCCAGTGACGGTGTTTACGTACCCGGCCGGAAACGGGACCACGTCCAATGAGTTCTTGAACACGCCCTCCAGCCGTCCCGATACTTATAATACCTTCGAGGTGGCGGTAACCAAACGCTACTCCAAGCGATGGACCGGACTGGCGTCATTCTGGATGACCAAAGACCATAGATGGATCGAAGGGCTGGCCGGCATAGCTGGAAGTCCCAATGATGATCCATTCAACACTGATAACACCTGGAACTGGGAAGCTCGAGGCAGTGTGACTTACCGGCTTCCGTGGGGCTTTAGCGTATCGTCGCTTTTCCGGGCCACATCAGGTACGTACGGGCAGTTGACTAACAACTTCAGCGGCACTGGCACCAACGGTCAAGCGCTGAATCAGGGCACAGTCACCATGCGGCTCGGGCCTTTTGGCCAATTTCAAGGCCCCGTCGTCTCAGTGCTAAATCTCAAGGTAGCGAAGCAGTTTCGTCTCAAAGAGAGATTCCTCTTTGAGCCTAATTTCCAGGTCTTCAATCTTCTGAACACCAGTGCGGCTGTGACCACTAGTTACGCGCTATCCACATTGGGCGCGGTGTCGAATATCGTGTCACCGCGAGTGATTCGAATTGGAGGAATGTTTTCCTTCTAGCGAGTAGCTTCAATGCAAGAGAATTTAACTATGGGGAGCAATTAAAATGAAACGCCGTGACATTCTGAAAGCCGTACCCGCTGCAGCAGCCGCGAGCATCGCCAGTACTCTGACCGGACCGGGACCTTTGCAAGCCGCACAGAGCGCGGCCCGCCGTGGCATGCCTCCGCTGACCATTACCGACGTCAAAATTATCGCAACCTCGCCGTCCAATTCCAACTGGACGATCGTCAAGGTGATGACTAGCGAGCCGGGGCTGTACGGGCTGGGTTCGGCAACCCACCAGGAAGTTCCCCAAGCCGCGCAGGCGTATATCGAAAAGAGGCTCAAGCCGTTTGTGATCGGTAAGAAAGTCGACGAGATCGAGGATCTCTGGCAATCGGCGTATGTGCAGGAGTATTTTCGCTCCGGCCCGGAAGGGAACAACGCGTTGAGCGGAATTGACGGCGCGATGTGGGACATTCTGGGAAAGCGGCTGGGAGTACCGGTGTATCAGTTGCTGGGCGGGAAGGTGCGGGCGGCGGTGCCGCTCTACGGCCACGCGGCGTCCATGGACCTCAATGCTCTGGAAGATCAGGTGCGGAAGTACATGGAAGAGGGCTATCAAGTGGTGCGCATACAAACCGGCGTTCCTGGATTCTCGGGCTACGGTGTCGGCGCGAAGACTTCGGATGCGACGCAAGCTCTGCGGCCAGATGGAGCGGTGGGCATCTCGCCTGTCTTCGATGCCGGCCGCTACCTAAACGCAACGATCAAGATGTTCGAACATATACGCTCGAAGATCGGGTTCGATGTAGGACTCGTCCACGACATACACGAGCGGCCAGCTCCCAACCAAGCCATCCAATTGTGTAAGGCAGTAGAGCCATATCGTCCGTTCTACATGGAGGATCCCGTTGCTCCTGAAGACATAGGCTGGTTTCAGATTTTCCGCCAAGAGACTTCGGCGCCGCTCGCTATGGGCGAGCTATTCGTCAACCGCCAGGAATGGCTGCCTCTGGTCGCCAACCGCTGGATTGATTTCATCCGCTGCCATATATCGGCGGTAGGCGGACTGAACATGGGCCGGAAGATAGCCCATATCTGCGAGTTCTTCAACGTTCGGACCGCGTGGCATGGGCCTAACAATGTCGATCCGGTGGGCCATTGCTACAACATGCATCTCGATCTCGTGACGCCAAATTTCGGCATCCAGGAAGAGACACAGTTTCCAGAAAAAACCCAGGAAGTCTTGCCCGGCTGCCCCATCATCAAGAAGGGCTACATGTATTCCAACGACAAGCCTGGCCTGGGGATTGATATTGATGAAGTCGCCGCCGCCAAGTACCCTTACCGGCACGACTTCGAGACCCGGGGAAACGACCGGATGCTCGACGGGACAATCGTACGGCCGTAATCCTTGCTGATTTGACTTTCCATCGGACCCTCCAGTAGACTTCTCCCCAGCGGTCAGGAGGCACATTCGGCATGAAATTTTTTTCCAGAATACACTTCAGGCAGTGCTTGGGACTAATGCTCGCGCTGCCGTTAGCGGCGGCCACGGTGCGCATCGTCCAGACCAACAGCGCCGGCGACAACGTCGATCTCATTGATCCCGCCACTAACAAAATAGTCGGAGTGATCAAGGGCATCGAAGTGAACCATGGCGCCGCGGTGGCGCCCGATGGCAGCCACTACTACATCAGTGATGAGGCCGAAAGCACCCTGGACGTAGTGGACCCAAAGACGCTGCAGGTCACCCGGAATATTCCGCTGAGCGGCCACCCCAATAACATCGCGGTCAGCAAGAATGGCAAGCGCGTTTACGTATCCATTGCGGCGGCGCCTGGCGCGGTGGATGTCATCGACACCACTTCCATGGAGAAAGTAAAAAGCATCTCCGTCAAAGGAGGGGTGCATAACACCTATGTCACGCCCGACGGCAAGTTCATAGTCGCGGGCTCGATCGCGGGCAAGATCCTGACCGTTATCGATGGCGAGACCGAAGAGCCGGTCTGGACGGTGTCTTTTGAAAATGGCGTGCGGCCGATCGCCTTCGAAAAGAATCCCGATGGTTCCACCAAGCGCATGTTCGTTCAGATATCCAATCTGCATGGATTCGCAGTCGTGGATTTTGCCACTCATAAGGAAGTCAACCGGATCATCCTTCCCGATGTCCCGGGGAAGGAAAAGGATACCGACGGTGTGCAGGGGTCTCCTTCGCACGGCATCGGTATCACGCCCGATGGAAAGACGCTTTGGGCCACCAGCAAGTGGTACGGCTACGTCTTTGCGTATTCGATGCCCGATCTGAAGCTGCTTGGAAGCGTTCCAGTGGGTGACGACCCGGATTGGGTTACCTTTACGCCCGACAGTAAATCGATGTACGTGGCCTGTGCCGGCGCGAATTATGTGACGGTAGTGGACGTGAAGTCCATGAAGGCCGTGACGCACATACCGGTCGGGCAGGTGCCGAAGCGGAACATCACAGCCGTGCTGCCGTAGGTTGCGCGGAGCCTACTTCGAGCTGGCGGAGAGCTTCTGGCCGTGCGCCCACTCGTCCAGGATCTGCCACTCGGGGTCGTTCTTCGACTCCCAATGCTTGCCACCTGGATGGAATTTATTCCCGCCGGCCTTCTCAGCCAGGGGATATTTCAGAAGCGGGCTATCCTCGGGCTCGCGAGTGTTGACCATCGCCGAGGCGGACGTGAAATTCTTGCGGGCTTGCTCGTCGTTCCAAGCGGTAGCGCCCGGCGACAAGCGTTGCAGCCGGAACGGAGTACCGTTTGAATGGCAAACGTAGCAGCGGGCATGACCTTCCCGCTTAGCCAGCAAAATGGGCTGAACTTTGGCCTTGAAGAACTGGAAATCCAGAGAGGGCGTTTCGCCGGATTGCGCGAACGCCGCGGTTGCCGCGATCAGGAGAAGCAGGGGTCGCATAAGAGCACGCTTCCTTTCGTACGATTCTACATTGAATGGACACAATAGCAAAACTGAGAGCACGCTGCCAAGCCGAGCAAGACGCTGCTATACTCGAAATCGTCGTAGCGGCGCAATCGCTGGAGTGGCGGAACTGGCAGACGCACGGGACTCAAAA
>CAWACO010000013.1:0-158828 GCA_963780485.1 Bryobacterales bacterium | reverse complement strand
TCCTGTTGTTCAATTGATGGAGAACCACATGGCTGCCTCCGCTGACAGCTCGCCCGCGATCGAAGTGCGCGAACTGGTGAAGCGCTATCAGAAGGCGAAGACCAATGCCGTCGATGGGGTGTCGTTTCAGGTGCTGCGCGGCGAAATCTTCGGGCTGCTTGGACCGAACGGGGCCGGCAAAACCACCACCATCGGCGTGTTGATCACCAGTGTGGTTCCGACCAACGGGTCCTGCTCGGTGATGGGCATCGACGTGGCGCGCGATCCGATCGCGGTCAAGCAGCGTATCGCCGTGGTGCCGCAGCAAAGTAATCTCGACCGCAGCCTGCGGGTACGGGAGATTCTGACTTTCCATGCCGCGTACCACAGCGTCGGACGCAAAGAGCGCGAAGAGCGAGCCGACAAGCTGCTGGCTGAGCTCGGACTGGCCGACCGCAAGAATGACAAAGTCAGCCGGTTTTCAGGCGGCATGGCGCAACGGCTGATGATCGCGCGGGCGCTGATGCATTCGCCCGACGTGCTTTTCCTGGACGAACCGACCAATAATCTCGATCCTCAATCGCGGCTATTCTTGTGGGACCGTATTCGCGAGTTGAACCAGCAAGGCCTGACGATCCTGCTAACCACCCACGATATGGACGAAGCCGATAAGCTGTGCGAACGGATCGCGATCATGGACTATGGCAAGATCCTGGTGAACAACACGTCGGCGGAGTTGAAGAAGATGATTCCCGGGGGCAATGCGCTGGAAATCCGGGTTCGCATTCCGGATTCGGCGGGGGAGCCAGCGCTGCGTGTGCGCTTACAGCAATCGCTGGCGGGCTTGCCCGGTGTGGCGAAAGCAGAAGAGGTAGAAGCGGGTCCTGCGCCCGAAGGGCCGCCTGCGGTGACCTATCGTTTGTATGCGGAAGAGGCGCGGACGCTGGTCGGGTCGGCGGCGCAGGCGGTGCTTGCAACCGGAGCCGAAGTCCACGACCTGCATTTGAAAGAGGCCTCGCTCGAAGAAGTTTTCATCTATCTCACCGGGAGGCACCTGCGCTGATGCAAACTCGATCCCGCTTTTCGCTCGGCACTACGGCGTTCCTGGCGATGCTGCACCGCGACCTGGTGGTGACCGGCCGCGAGTTCGTGGCCTTTCTTCTGCAAGCTCTCATGCAGCCGCTATTCTTCCTGTTCATTTTCGGCAAGGTGCTGCCCGGCATGGGCTTGGCGGCGGGAGGGTTCGTGGCCGTCATGCTGCCCGGCATCGTGGCGCTGACGACGATGGTTGCCTCCATGCAAGGCGTCACGCTGCCACTGGTGCTGGATCTGGGCTTTGCGCGTGAAATCGATGACCGGCTGCTGGCGCCGCTCCGATTGGATTCGTGGCCATCGAGAAGGTGCTGTTCGCCGGTGTCCGAGGCGTGATTGCCGGGGCCGTGATCTTTCCACTGGCGTGGTGGATACTCGGCGCACGCTACGCCGTTCGGTCGGATCACATCGCTCTATTGGCGGGCGTGATCGTCCTCACAGCCTGCATGGGCGCGAGCTTCGGGCTGGTGATGGGCACGGTCATCAAGCCGGAACAGATCAGCATGATGTTCACGCTCATTTTCACTCCACTACTGTTTACCGGCTGCACTTATTATCCGTGGGGACAACTCAACAACATCCGCTGGTTTCAGGTGTTCACGCTTTTCAACCCGCTGACTTACGCGGCCGAAGGATTGCGGTACGCCATGGTGCCGCCGGTCAACGGGCACAGCATCGCGACATTGCCGATCGTATGGGTGTTGCTGGCCTTGGTTGCGAGTGTGGTGGGTTCGTTGATTCTGGGGAGCCGGACGTTTCGGGGGAGAGTGGTGACCTAGATTTTGTTCACGGCTTTGGCGGCGTTCTTGATCGACTGCCGGCTGGCGAAGAAATCTTTCCACGGATCGGGGGCGGCAAGCCGCTTCTCATAGTTGCCCAGGTTGAAATTCGAAGGGACCAGAGAAGGTCTCACTTCTTTCCACGCCAGCGGAGTCGAAAACGGGGCTTTTTCACGTCGGCGGACGGAATACGGCGCCACTACGGTGGCTCCGAACCCATTGCGAAAAGAATCCAGGTAGACGCGGCCTTTGCGCGCTTCGATGCGCTGCTCGACGGTGAGCTCTTTGGGATGCGCCGCCGCCAGCCGGCCGCAAAGCTCAGCCGCAAAAGAACGTACTTCATCAAAGTCCGGGCTGGCGCGGAGGGGCACAAACACGTGGAGTCCGCGGCTGCCCGACGTTTTGGGAAACGAGACCAGATGGAGCGCGTCCAGCGCTTCTTTAACGATGAGGCCGGCTTTGGCGGCGTCCGAAAATTCGCCAGAACCGGGATCGAGATCGAACACCATCCAATCCGGCTTGTGCGGATTCTTAGCGCGGCTACCCCACACGTGCACCGGAATGCAGCCCAGATTGACTAACGCGATTTGAGTTTCAAGCGCGCCGCCGACGACGTAGCGGACATTGCGATTCTGATGCTCGATCACTTTGATGGGAGTGGCGGGCGGCAGACCTTTGGGCGCCTCCTTTTGATAGAAGCATCCACCGCGCATTCCATCGGGACAGCGCTCCATGGTCAGCAGGCGGTCGGCAACGTAGGGCTTGAGTTTGGGGAAGACGCTCGCGTAGAAGCGCGCGAGGTCGAGTTTGGTATAGCCTTCCTCCGGCCAAAACACTTTCTCGGGATGGCTGATCAGCTTTTCAAGCGTCATTTGGCCTCCGGGAGTGTGACCTCCTCAGGCTTCTTGTCGTCGCGCAGGCCCAGGAAGACCGGCTGGCGGAGCTTTTGATCGTTGGTCCACTCGCCATAGGCAATTTGCGCGACCAGTCGCGGCGCCAGATAGGTGACGTCTTTCTCGCGCGGCGGATTGTCGACCGTGGGCTTAGCGCGAACGTGCGGCTGAAATTTCCGGAAGAGACTGGCCAGCACATCCTGCGAAAATCCGGTACCGACCTTACCGACATAATGGAGCTTCGAACCCGCGTAAGCTCCCAGCAGTAGAGCGCCAAAATGCTGGCGAGAACCGGCCGGGGCGGTGTAGCCCACGATGACGAATTCGTCCTCCTGATGCACCTTGAACTTCAGCCATTTGCCGGAGCGTCCCTGAATGTAGGGCGCGGATTCTTCTTTGGCCACCACACCCTCGAAGCCTTTGCGCTGGGCGGCTGCATAGGACTTGAGGCCGTTGTCGGCCAATCGGGCCGACAGAAAAATGGTGGCGTTCTTTCCGGCAGTCTTTCCGATAACTTTCTCGAGCGTGGCGCGGCGGACGGACAGCGGTTCCTTCCGCAAATCGCGGCCATCGCAATAAAGACAGTCGAACACGGCGTATTTCGGCGGCGAATTGAGGTTCTGCAGAAGTTGAAAACGGGAAACATTGCGGCGATCGAACAACACCACTTCGCCATCCAGCGCCAAGGTGCGCGCGTCGAGCGAGGCTACCGCTTCGGCGACAACCGAGAACGTCGCGGTCCGGTCCTTGGCGTTGCGCGACAGAAGCGTGACGCGATCGCCCTCCTTGTAGGCGACGATGCGATAGCCGTCGTACTTTTCTTCGTATACCCAGCCCGGACGATGGAATGGCTCGCGAACCAGCGTGGCCAGCATAGGCTGAACGCGAAAGGGAACGCGATCGCTCAACTCGCCCTCGCCCGGCTACCGGCTGTCGCGCGGCTAGCGGGTAGATCGGCTTTGGCGGCTTTGGCGACATTACCGTTGGCATCGCGCGCGATGTCGGCCATCAAGCGATTGGAGATCACCGAACGCGGCTTGGTGGTCAACACATCTTCGGTGGAAGCGTACTGGTCGCGATGCTTGATCAACAGCCACTGCGGCTTTCGCGATCCGCCGAAGCCGCCCTTGGTTCGGATCAAGACCCAGGAGCCTTTCAGCTTCTTGCCGTTCAGCGTGAACTTCAACTCGCCTTTCCGGAGCGCGGCGTCGACGTCGGGATCTTCAGGAGTCCAGGTTCCCTTATCCCATAACATTACCGTGCCGCCGCCGTACTCGCCTTCCGGGATCACGCCTTCGAAGCTGCCGTACTCGAGCGGATGATCCTCCACTTGGGCAGCCAGCCGTTTCACGGAGGGATCCAGCGATGGTCCTTTCGGGATCGCCCAGGACAGCAGCACGCCGTTCCATTCCAGCCTGAAATCGTAGTGCAGATGCGAGGCTTGATGTTTCTGGATCACGTATGCAAGCGCTTTTTTCGCGGACCCACGGGTCGGAGACGTACGTTTTCGCTCGCCGCCGCTTGGTTCCGATGTGACGTCGAAGTTCCGCTTACTTCGGTACTTCTTGAGACTATCGCCTGCTTTGGCCATTGGGTTTCTTTTTAAAGCTTCTTACCGGTTTCGACATCTGACCTCTGCCGCTTTTGCTCCCGTTCTTCCACGAACTCGAGGATGTCATAGTGCTGGATCGCGCGGTCGGGAAAAAAGCTGTTCACGGCAGCCACCTCGTCCGGATAGATCTCGAAGGCACTGTTGAGCCTCACAATGTTGGATAACTCGGAATGCGTCGGCGACAGATTGAAAAGCACCAGCCGCCCGCGAGCCTCCCGAAATTTCGTCGCGCAGAACACCAGCGTGCCCACAGAGGTGGTATCCATCTCCGACACCTCCTTGAGATTCAGTGCCACGTTGGCATGCCCCCCTTGGCGCAGTTCCTGGAGTCGTTCACGCAGCGCAACATCCTCGGGGCCCAGAACCAACCGGCCTTTTAAGTCGAGGATGACAATTCCCTCGTTTTCCCGTTGCTCAATTTGAAGATGCAAGGATTGCTCCGATCGACAGATTAGACGCACGAATACACCCCTAACCCTTAGATGGTGATGCTAGGGGGTGAGTTTCTGAAAGTTCAGCGAGCCAGCGAATTCTCGTCGAAGCACCAGCGCACCAACGGCTCGGGCTGTTTTCCCTGGTTGGCGGCCAGCAAGTCCTGCAGGCTGAGTGACTGGTACGCGAAGGAAATGGACCCGTCGCGCATGGCGGTTCCCTGCAGGAAGCCGTAGACATTCGTCACCCCCTTCTGATCGGGACCGGCTTCGGTGGGCAACTGGTAACGAACAGCGCCCGCGGTCCCCACGATCCAACCCGGCAGTTCTTTGCCCTTCCAATCCTGCGTGCGGAAGACATTCTCCATGAAGAAGTGGGAATGGCTGGCAAGCACATAGACCTGTTTATTAGCTGAACTGCGCGCGTGCCAGAGCGCTTCGTAGACTTCGCGGCCAGTCTTGATGCCCTGCGGCCAATCGTCCATGGTGTGGCTATGGCCGATGGCGCCGGGCAGGGCGATGTGCGAGCCAACCACTATGGTGCGGATATCCGGCGATGCTTCGTCGCGATTGATGACTTTGTGGAACCAGGCGAGCTGAGCCAGATCGAACTGCTCCAACGTCACGTTGTCGAGCGTGATGAAGTCGATATTGCCCTGGATCCAATGATAGTAAGAGTGCAGCTTGCGATCCGTGGGATCGTCCTTCAGCCGCTGCGCGCGGATGACCGGATGCTCGAGCCAATCGGCGAACTGGATGAGCCATGCCTCGCGCGTGGAGGGCGCGATGGTTTCGTGATTCCCGATGGCGAGAAAAACGGTGAGGTCGCCGAAGGGCGCCATTTGGTGAGCGATGAAGTCGGGCCAGGCTGAAGAAAGGTAAGTGCTCACATTGAGAGGCACGCCGCGCGGCGGCAGTGCCAGCTTGGCCGGAGGCACCATATCTTCATCGAAGGTATAGATGGCTCGCATATCGCCCAGGTGCCAGTAGAAATCCGCTCCGTTTCGACGCGCACCGGCCGCGATGGCCGGCATCACCACGTCACCGCAATTGCGGGAATCGCCCGAAACAGCGAACTTGAAGGCCGGGGTCGACGAATCTTGGGCAAGTGCGAAACCGGTGAATATCAGGAGCAGGTATGAAGACTTTTTCATTTGGAGTTTCGGAAACATTCCGCTAGAGATTGAGTCTACTGAACGAAGGCACGAGGAGCAAACACATCGGAGAAAGCGCCCGCGGTTGGTGGAGGAGCCAACAGCGGGCGCTTTAGTTTTTAGGGGGCAACGCTTGCTTACGTGCGCGGCTCGGAAACGCTCCCCCCTACGGTCCGAGCGTGGCCGCTTTCGCCGATCCGAAATAAATCGAATTGAACAACAGTTTGTAGGTGCCGTGCGGCTGTCCGCGGAAAGCAGCTTCCGCGCCTAACAGGAACAATCTACCTTCGCCCATAGGCGCCTCCGCAGCCGCTACAGTGCCCTCCAGGTAACCTTGGCCCCACGCCCATCCGCTACGAAGCGGCGTTGCATTCGGGAACCACAGCACCGGTTTGATGCCCTTCAACTCCGCCTCCGGACTCAGGCGAAACACCGGACTGTTTTCAAAGAAGACATCCACAACAGAGCCCATACCGTAAGCCACCGGATCGGTGTTATCGACGCTGGCCTGGAGCACCGAGCCAGGGACGTAGAACTTCTCGCGCGGCAGCGGACGTTGCCGTCCATCCGCCATCCTCTCCGTCAAGGCGTCTTCTACGGGCAGTCCGAACAAGCGAGCCAGCTCGGTGGAATCGCCGATGGTCACGATCGTGCCGCCGGCCTCGACGAACTTACGAAGCTGCGGCACGGTCTTTTCGGTAGTCACGTTCCCTAGCATCTTGCGATATTGCTCGGGAATCTCCTCCGGACTGGGTTGGCGATTGAATCCGCCGCGGCCCCGCGCTTCGCCAAGACCCACCGACCGGGGCATCGCGCCGCTGGGAAACACCAGCACATCGAAGCGAGTGGCCAGATCGCCCTGGTCCAGCGTCTGCGGATACACCACTTCGAACGGAAATTCGAACTGCTCGAAGATCCAGCGCAGCCAGCCGGATGTCATTGAACCGCCGTATTGATCCCACAACCCGATCCGCACGGGCTTCAACTTCAACGCCTCGCCTGACAGACGGGCGGTCACGCCTTCCACCGTCACGCCCAGGTCGGCCGCGGCTTTCTGGAGCACCGCGCGGGTCTGCGGCCGGGCAGGCACGAATATTGTTCCAGGGCCGGTGCTGCGGCCGGCGATCGTGGCCGGTTTCTTGAGCCAGTAGACTTCGTCGCCGTTCTTCAGCAGCCGGTTGACCACGATGAACGCGTCGTTCTGTTGATGGCTGATCAGATAGCCGGTCGGCTGGGCGGGGCCGAGTATCTTCTCCGATGGGGCATTCTGCAAGCCATTCACCTTCTCGAACGGGCCGTCGAAGGCATCCAGGATGCGGTCGAACTTCACGCCCATTTGAAAAGCGAGCGTGTAGCCGGTCACGTCGTACGGCGGAATCGGCGGACCGCCGGGATAGCGGAAATCATTAGGGTGGTCCTGCGGCTCGAACATATCGAGGACGTGCGGACGGAACGCCTGCGCGCTCTTCACCACCCAGGAACCGGCCGGATAATGTTTTCCGGCCACTTGGAAATCCGAGGTCGCGCGCAGAATGGTGATGCCGTTCTTCAGCAGAGCATTGATGAACTTGGTGGCCGTCGGGAAGTCCGGCTGATCGGAGGGAATGATGTAGCCGCGTGGATCGCGCAGCGCCGGATCGTGCAGCACCGAAGCATACAATTTGGCGGGCAGGCCGGTCCCGGTCGACGCGCCAGATCCTTTGGTCGCGGCCTGTTCCAACGCCTCTATCCGCTTGGGCGTTACCGTCCATGAATCGCGGCTGCCGCGCTCGATCGAGTTGCGTCCCATGCGGTAGAGGTTGTACAGAAAGTCCTCGCGATACTTCGACGCCAGGTCCAGCACGGCGCGATTCGCGGTCATGGAGTATTCAATCGACTGGCGAAAATGCCAGGTCTGAGGCGGAACTGGAAACGGTTCATCACCATTGGGGAGCTGGCGGTCAGCGATCAGCGGCACCTCCATCGGCGTCGGGTTGCCGATGGTTTCGGTGAGCAGCCCGATCATATTGTGGAAATAAGTCACGGTGCGAAGGCCGCCGTTGTACCACGTCGAATAGGTCGCGCCGCTTCGCTGCACGGTGCCTGGCTTGCCTTCCGCCACCATGCGGCTGTGCATCGCCGCGCCTACCAGTTCGATTTGCAGCGGGATCAGCGGATCGAAATTGTAATTGAAAGGATCGCGGAACGGAGGCGCGAACATCACCGCGCCGGCCGGACCGGTCTGATGATGGTTGTACATGATCTGCGGAAACCACTCGATGAAAAGCTGGCGATTCATGTTGGTGGTTTCCTTCATATTGGACATGTAGAAATCGCGATTGTCGTCGTGGCCGATGTAGTGCTGCCATAGGACCGGCACAAATTGCGTGGTGCGCTTCAACGGATCGGACTGGCGCATGTACCAGCTCGAGACCAACTCCATCCCGTCAGGATTGCAATGCACGGCCAGGATGATGTCGTCGTTCAAAATGCGCAATGTCTCGGGATCATTGCGGCTGACCATCTCCCAAACAAACTCCATCAATTGATGGGCGCCCAGAACTTCTGTGGCGTGGATGCCGCCATCGATCCAAATCACCGCCTTGCCTTCGTGCGCCAACGCATGCGCCTCGTCGTCGGTGAGTCCTTCGGCATGCGCGAGCTTCTGCGAGATCTCCTTGTAATGCTCCAGCTTTTTCTGATTCTCGGGTGAGGTGATGATGGCCATCCATTGCGGGCGACCCTCTTCGGTCTTCCCCATCTCGACCAGTTTCATACGATCCGACTCGGCGGCCAGCTTCTTCCACCACGCCGTGAGCTGCGTGTAGGTGGCGAGCTGGTAATCGTCGCCGACCTCGAATCCGAGGGTCTCCTTTGGAGTCGTCAAGTGGCGCGAAGTTTGAGCCGGCGCCGCAACTACGAAGGTTATCGCCAGCGTGCACGCCGCCAAAGTGGAGCATGCTGATCTCTTGCCGATGGATTTCATCCGTGTTCCCTCATCCTGCTCATGATATCGGTTTTGTTGGTTGATAATGGTTGGAGATCGTTGACCATGCTTAGAAGATCGATTCCGCTGCTGATCGCTGTGTGTACGTTTGCGTTCCAGAGACCGCCTGCACCGGCTGCAAATTCCGCTGGCTCCGTGGCCGATGCATTCGCAACCGGCTGGATGTTGGTCGACACCAACGGTGACGGAATCGCCGATTTCGTGAACGGCAAAGTCGTGGTGCCCGCGGGTCCGAGCGCCGCGGAAAATGCCGCCTCTGCCAATCTGGCCGCGAGGTTGGGCTTCGGTACAACCGGCCTGACGTTGCCGATGGTCGTAAACGCTGCCGTGAACGCGAGCGCAAACGCAAGCGACGCTCCTCGCATTTGGGTTGGCAGGAACGCGGTTCCCGCGCAATTTGCGGCCGAGTTGGCGACGCTCGCACCGAAACTGGAGGCCGAGGAGGGCGGCGTGTTCGCGGTGGGCGGCAATCTGGCCATCGTCGCCAATGATGACCGCGGTCTCTCGGCCGCTGCTGATGCTTACGCTGCGCGCGCGCCGTATCAATGGAAGGTGCCAGGCGAAAAATTAGAGGCGATTGCGACGGCTGTCGGCTCGGGCACGCAACTTGTTGGTGTCACGTACAAACGCGGCACGGCCGGCGTGTATCGCGCGATCCTGCGAAGTCAAACTCCGGTGACGATTGCCGCGTTGAGCGCCGCGTTCGCTTCGAATCACTTGACCGGCGTGCGTCAAGTGACGGTGCTCGGCGGAGCTTCGCCTGTCGAGATAATGAGCCCGAAGACGCTTTCTGCGGAAACCCCAGCAGCGGCGCCACAGACAGGCGGCGAGCCGCCGGCGCCCAAGCGCCTCGACCTCGCGATTCTTTACACCAGCCGAGGCCTTTTCAACGGAACGCCGCGAATGCCTATTCCGTCCTCGCTCGATGCGCGCCTCTACGTTCCCGCCGGTGCTGCCGGAACTGCACTGGCCAACCTGGCCGCCCGCATGGGCATGGAAGCGACGGGTCTTACGCTGCCGCTTGCGTCCCCAGTGACCGACGCCGCCGTCACGGATGTGCGCACTCAGGCCGTAATCGCCGGCGAGTCGGCTTTGTCGAAGGAAGCAGGCACGAAACTGCGCGCACAGGACACCAGAGCGGCGCAAACGCAAACCAATCTCGCGTCCGGCGAAGGGGAAGTTCGGGTGGTGGATGATAGCTTCGCGCGGCACGGGGCATTGTTGACGAGAGGCGACGACGCCGGGGCCGCGGCAGCCCTGGATCTACTCTCCGGTCACTTTCCGAACTTGTGGGAGCCGGGCAAGCCTTATCTTTCCCTGGAAGAGATCCGCTATGACCTGCATCGCTTCTTCTCGCTGCGATCCGGCGCCGGACAAGCCGCTGTCGGGCTTTATCATCTCGATCGCTGGATGAAAGAGATCGGCAGTGCGCCGGTCAAGAACGTGAGGGCCGAGCTTTTCGTCGACCTGGCCGATACGCATCTCACCGACTTCGTGCGCGGCCAGATTCAGGATGGCCTGCATCCCGAGGGTCTCGAAGTCGTGACTAGCAGCCTGCGGGCCGGCACGCAATGTTGCGAGCGCCAGCCGAGCGTGCACTATCAGTCGCCGGAACAGTCGTTCCACACGGCGCCGCCCACGTTCACAGAAGATCTCGTGATCCCCTGGGAAGGAACGCGGCTGCTACAGGCCGTGCAAGGCGTTTCATCGCGCGTGCGGCGCGGAGGCGACGTGAAGCTGGTGGCGAGGGTCAGCGAAGGGCCGGAGCAGCGCCGTAAACTTCAAGCTCAGCTTGAGGACGTGCTCAAACACGCCGGCGCCGATCCGCAGCGTGTGCACGTAGTGGTGCTCTCGGCCTACAAACCGGGCTATAGCTGGCTGATGGACGAGATCGCGCCTGAACTGGCAGCGAAGCCGGTCGCGAGCGTTAAGATCGAATTCGCCAAAGAGGTCGATCCAACCGGTGAGCGCGTCATGTATTCGCCGGCGCGGTGGGTCCAGGAGCTGTACCCAGTGGACGAGATGCTGGCGCGCAAGCTGAATCTGCCGCTGGCGAAAATCACGCTTGATCAATTCGAGCCATCGAACGGCAGCCCCACCTATCGTGTGCACGCTTACGATGCCGGCGGCAGCGAGATTCTGACGCGCGATTTCACGGTCACTACGGTCATGCAGCCCTACAACGGCGTCATCCAGCGCTATGAGCAGGTGCGGGTGGATACCGGCTGGGTGAAGCTGGAGGAGAGCGGCAAGGTGCTACTCGATCAGCGCATCAAGACGGATCCGGAAGAGTTTTGGGATCACTACCAGAACGAAACGCTGCCGAAAGTTTTTCACTTCGTCATGGCGCAGTCGAAAGGCGATTTGCGGCCGGAGTTCGCGCCGCCGTTTGACACTTTGCGTATCGACATTCACATGAGCGAGCCGGATTATTCGCTGGATCTCGACAAAGAACGCATCTCGTCGCTCGAGGCGTTGCAGGAAGACACGTTCTATTCCACCGAGAACTTCGTGAACATGATGGGTAATCTCGAGAGCGGACGGGCGATCAGTTACGTCGGGCGCATCATTCCAGTGGTGCATGCATCCGAGGACGGCCAGGACGGCCATGTCCACATCGAGTTCTACGGGAAACCCGCGGCTAATCCAGTGGTGCGCCTGAGTTGGACCGATAAGCAGGGTAATCGCCAGGAACGCGAGCGCAACCTCCCCGTGATAACCGGCGACATGCAGCCGCGCTTGATTCAGGCGCGCGTTAAAGCTGGAGAGCAGGGCGTCGGGAGCCTGACGTGGCTGATGCCGGCCGACTTCAACCAAGACAAATACGAAGACTGGCTGAAGGTCGAAGGGCAGGACCAGGTGGATCGCGACTCTGTTCGTTGTCGAGCACGCCCGCGGCCAGCTTCAATGGCTGGAGCAGATGCATTCGGCCGGGATTTATCGCGACGACGTGGCATATCCGCATCTCGAGCGCATGGCCATCGAGTTCGAGCTGCCCCTGGTACTCACAGCCAAGGTGGGAACCCCAGCCGAGCGAGTTTATGCAAGCTGGCCCATTGCGCCGCCCGCGACGCCCCGACCGATGATCGCCGACTACGCTCCGAAGACCATGCGCGCGCCCATCGTGCAATGGGACGAGCCCATCGGTCCGGATGAAAATGCCGCGGTGCTCGCGCGCCTGGCGACTTATCCGGGCGTCACTGCTTATTGGATGGGGCGCAGTTATCTGGGCCAAAATCTTTGGGCCGCGGACGTGATGCTGCCGTCGCCTGCGGTGCTGCGTTCGCGCGCCAAGGAGAGCACGTTGAAAGCCGTGGTCGTCTACTCCGGCCGCCAGCACGCCAACGAAGTTTCGAGCACCAGTCACATTTTGAAGTTGGGCGAGCAACTCGTGACCGATCCCGAAACGCGCGCCATGCTGAAGCAAGTCAACGTGGTCCTGCATCCGATCACCAACACCGATGGCGCGGAGTTGTCGATGGATCTGGCCGGTATCACACCCGAGAACATCCTGCATCCCGGCTATCACGGAGCATTAGCGGCGGATGTGGCGAATGGCCAGGGCGAGACGGATCCGGTGTATCCGGAATCTCGAACGCGGCGGCAATTGATCGAGGAATGGCTGCCCGATGCGTTTTTGAATCCGCACGGCTATCCATCGCACGAGTGGGTGCAGCCTTTCTCGGAATACACCGGCTGGGTGCAAACCCGCGAGCAAGCCAATCCTGGACGCGCCTGGTGGATCCCGCGCGGCTGGTTCACCAGTCTGAATTACTTGCGCGATCCCGAGCATCCTTACAGCATGAAGACGGCCTATGCTTTACAGGATCGGATCGTGGAGGCTGAGCGCGGCGTGCCCGGCTTGCTGCCTCTGGAAGAGCGCATGAACGCGCGCTACGAACGCTTCGGCCAGCGCTGGCAGCCGCGCAACATGTATCAGCCGGTCGTGGACGGGATTCGGATTTACATGTCGCTTAAGGGGAATCCCGCGCGGCCCGCCGGGGGACAGGCAGGCGGGCAGGTCCAGGCCGCGGGCGGCGGAGGCGGCATCTCGCCCGACATCACCTGGGACTCCGGATATACCGAAGCGCCCGACGAAACCGCCCACGGCGATTATTTGAAGCTCCTGGCTGCGGCGGGACTCGCTTTCGATCGAGTGCACTTGAAATATCTGGCCGAGGGGAACCTTCGTATTACGCGAACCGAGCGCGAAGCCCCAGGCGGCGTGCAATGGCGAGTGGAGCGGCCAGGCCGATTCTTCCGCCAGGGGAACAGGCGCCGCCGGCTGCCGGGCCGGAGAATTGACGATCGGCTAGAGCCAAATGTTCTCGAGAGCTGCATTGATGATCGGCCGGAACCATTCGCGGTTTTTAGCGTTGGCGGCGGCGAACGTTAAGAAACTCCGAATCGCTTGGACCTGTGCCGGTGATGTCAATTTGGCGCGCTCCCGCAGCCGTGTTTCTTTGACCTGTTTAGCGGTCTCGCCATCGGGCTCGGGGTCCGGACATAAACTGTACACCGTGAATTCAAGCACGACGCGATCCCCAATCAGGTCATCGAGACCTCGGATCATGTATGCCGCGACAAATGCCCGAAAAGCTTCTGGAGTAAGAAGTGTTGGGCTACAGGTCAGGTCGATGAACGCGGTCGGCACCTCGTCCCAACGTTTGTGCCAGAGTGCTTCGCGTATTTCCTTGCACTCGTCGCAAACGCACGCTGTGATCGGACCGTAGTACGGCGTCGACGGAAAAGCTGTGCGTATCTGATCCCGAATTCCTTCCAGCTCTTCAACCCGCACGATCCATTCTTCCACGTACTGCTTATGATCATTGCTGGTGTTGGCATGGGTGCCAACATGGCACACAAAAGTGTCTGCGCTACGCCGCTGTGGCACACTGTCTGACATATGGCCATTTGGCTGAGCGAGGAGGATGTTCGCGCCGTCCTTTCCATGGCGGACCTCATCGATGTTATGGAGTCAGCCGTGACGGCATTCTCGGCGGGCCGCGTGAAGCAACCTGTTCGCACTGTCATCGAAACGCCTGGCGGATTCTACGGTACGATGCCCGCCTACATGGAATCGCCGGCGGCCATGGGAGCCAAGCTGGTCACGGTTTATCACGACAACGCACATAAAGGATTGCCATCGCACTTGGCGACCATTATCTTGCTCGATCCTGCCACCGGCGCGCTGCTCGCCACCATGGACGGCCGCTTCATCACTGAAGCCAGAACCGCCGCCGTCTCCGCTGTCGCGGCCCGTTATCTAGCGTTGCCGGACGCTCACAAGCTCGCGATCATCGGCTCCGGCGTCCAAGCTCGCAGCCATCTGGAAGCGCTCTCGCTGGTGAGAAAACTCTCCGATATCCGCTGCTGGAGCCCTACGGTAGCGCACGCGCGAAAGTTTGTAGGCGATTCGCGCGGTGTTCCTCTGCGCCATGTCGAAAGTGCCCAGGCCGCCGTCGGATGGCGCCGACATCATCGTCCTGGTCACGGCCTCGCCTAAGCCTGTGATATCCGACGCCTGGGTGAAGCCGGGCGCTTGTGTGATTTCAGTGGGAGCGTGCCGTCCCAATCAGCGCGAGATGGATCCAGTTCTGGTCGCCCGCGCACGTGTGATTGTCGACTCGCGAGCGGCCGCGCTCCAGGAATCCGGCGACGTGGTGATGGGCATCCAGGAAGGCCGTTTCGGCGAAGACCATATCGCCGCCGAATTGGGACAGGTAGTCGCGAATCCGAGCCTCGGGCGGACCGCCGCCGACGAAATCATCGTTTTCAAGTCGCTCGGGATGGCCGTTGAGGACGTCGCCGCTGCCGATCTGGCCTATCGTCGCGCCAATGAAATGGAAAGGGGCGCTGCCATTGCCTGACTTGTACGATGTCGTCGTAATCGGCGCGGGGAGCTTCGGATCCTGGGCCGCTTATCTGCTGCGGCGTACCGGTCGATCGGTCGCGCTGCTGGATGCATACGGCGCCGGAAACGGCCGGGCCAGCTCGGGCGGCGAATCGCGTATCATTCGCGCCGGTTATGGTCCGAATGAGATCTACACGCGCTGGGCACAGCGCTCGCTAGTGCTTTGGACCGGGTTGCTTGAACAGATGAATCGGCCAGAGCTTTTCGAACGAACGGGTGTGTTGCTGACGACGCCTCCTGGCGATCCTAGCGCCGCGCAAACTCGGGCGGCGTTTGAAAAGTACGACGTCCCCTTTCAGTCTCTAACGCATTCGGAGCTAGCCGCCAGATTTCCCCAGTTCCGGTTTTCCTCCGAACGCCAGGGGCTTTTCGAGCCCGATAGCGGAGTCTTGCTGGCGCGCAGGGCCGTGCGAGCCGTGGTCTCCCAAGCGATTCGCAATGGCGTCGACTATTTCCGTGAAGCCGCCCTGCCCCCTGACGGCGACACGCTGCACACTGTGGCGGGCCGTGAACTCCGCGCGGGCACTTTCGTATATGCCTGCGGTCCGTGGCTGCCTAAGATTTTCCCTGCCGTGCTCGAAGGCCGCATTCGCCCGACGCGCCAGGAGGTGTTTTTCTTCGGAGCACCGCCCGGCGACCCGCTCTACGCACCTCCGCTCATGCCAGCCTGGCTCGATTTCAGCGACGAGCGCGGCGGCTACTCGCTTCCCGATCTGGAAAACCGTGGGTTCAAGCTGGCCTTCGACCGGCACGGCCCGGCCTTCGATCCCGACTCGGGCGAGCGCGTCGCAACCGGCCTTGGCGATGCCCGTGCTTTTCTGGCCGAGCGTTTTCCCGCGCTCGCAAATGCGCCGCTGGTCGAATCACGAGTTTGCCAGTATGAGAACACCTCAACTGGCGATTTCCTGATCGATCGACACCCAGACTTCGACAACGTTTGGCTGGTGGGCGGCGGGTCCGGGCACGGATTCAAGCACGGGCCGATGGTGGGTGAATACGTGACCTCGCAGATTGAGGGCAGTGCCCCGGCCGAACCGCGATTCTCGCTCGCAACCAAGGCCCGCGAAGCGCGTCGCGCGGTGTATTAGTGTGGCACAGGCATTCTTGCCTGTGTTTTCGTTTTACGATCAGAACATGCGCGCTTTACTGCTGTTCTGCTTGGCCACCTGCCTCTTCGCCCAAACCTCAGCCACCCGCATCGTCAGCGGCCGCCGCTACCCGCGCCTCATCGTCCGCAATGCCCTCATCATCGAAGGCAACGGCACGCCCGCTTCGGGTCCGAAAGATATTGTCATCGAGAACGGCCGCATCGCTGGAGATCGTCGCGCTCGACCCGGTGGCGCTCTCGCGAGGAACTGCCCGCCGCCCCGCCGGCGATGTCGAAATCGACGCCAAAGGTAAGTACGTCATGCCGGGTCTCATCAACGCGCATGCCCATATTCAGGATGAGCGCGGCGGAATCCCGCAGCCGGTCGATTACGAACTGAAAATCTGGATGGCGTGCGGGATCACCACCGTTCGCGACGTAGGCAGCGACACCCAGAAGACTTTGCAACTCCGCCGGCAGAGCGCCGAAGACGAGATCGTTGCCCCGCGCATCTTCGTCTATCCGATGTTCAACCGCAATCCGGTCCCGCGCAACGGGGAGGAAGGCCGCGCGCGAGTTCGCGAGTTCAAAGCCATGGGCGTGGATGGCATCAAGATCCTGGGCATCTATCGCGACGTCATGGAAGCCATGGAGGACGAGGCGCACAAGAACGGCCTGCGCGTCGCTCATCACGCCGGCGTCGAAGAGACCAACGCCTGGGACGACATCAAGTTTGGGACCACCAGCATCGAGCACTGGTACGGAATTCCTGATGCCGCGATCGAGAGCGGCCGCCAGAATTTTCCCGCCGCCTATAACTACAACGACGAAACCGACCGCTTCCGCTATGCCGGCCATCTGTGGCGCGAAGCGAATCATGACCTGCTCATGAAAGTCTTCGACGGCATGGTGGAAGCCCATGTCGCTTGGGACCCGACACTCGATATCTACGAAGCCAGCCGCGACCTGACGCGCGCGCAAAATCAGCCCTGGTTCCGCGATTACCTGCATCCCACGCTGGCCAAATATTTCGAGCCCAACCCGGCTAATCACGGCTCGTATTTCATCGGCTGGACATCAACCGATGAAGCCTTTTGGAAGGAGAACTACCGCATCGAGATGGCCGCGCTGCGCGATTTCGAAAAACGCGGCGGCCTGATTGGCGCGGGCGACGACGCCGGCTTCATTTATCAGATGTACGGCTTCGGCTTGATCCGCGAGCTGGAGCTGCACCAGGAAGCCGGGTTCCAGCCGCTGATCGTAATCGAGCACGCCACCGTCAATAACGCCAAGATCCTCGGGCAGGAAAGCCGCTTGGGGCGCGTGCGCACCGGCTATCTCGCGGATCTGCTGGTGGTCAACGGGAATCCGCTGGAGAATCTCAAAGTCCTTTACCCCACCGGTGTCGACGACATCCGCGACGGCAAAATGGTCCATACCGGCGGCGTCGAATGGACCATCAAGGATGGCATCCCTTACTACGCTCCGGGCCTGATGGCGGACGTGAAGGAAATCGTCGCCAAGGCGAGGGCTGCATTGAAATAAAGCCCTAGGTAGTTGCGCTATCATGGCAGTGACCACCCCGATCTCTTGGGGTGGGGGGATTACCATTCAAGAAAACGAGCCCAAGCCCGGCCAAAGGACCACTCCTATGGAAAAGCTGGCACAAAACATCCAGGAAGCTTTTCTAAATAATGCGCGAAAGGAAAAAACCTTTCTCACAATATACTTGATGAGCGGCGTCAAGCTTTCTGGCCGCATCAAAAGCTTCGACAAGTATTCCGTTGTGCTCGAGACCAACAACCAGGAGCAGTTGATTTTTAAACACGCGATTTCCACGGTCGTGGTCTCTAAACCTTTCCATGCGACTGCCGGCGCGCATCCTTCGGCGCCCGGTGCTCCTGGCGGAGGCCCTCCACCGCCCTCTACCTCCGCGGAACCTGTCGAGGACTAGCGGTCCGTTTTGGCTGTTCGAGGACAGGAACGCGCGATCCTGGTCGGCGTGGAATTGAAATCACGTTCGCGCCGCAGCGCGGATCACATCTCTTACACTGTCGAAGAATCGCTGGAGGAGTTGAAGGCGCTCGCCGAAAGCGCCGGTGCCGCGGTGGAGGAGACCATCGTCCAGTCCAGGGAAGCTCCGGACTCCGCGACGTTGATCGGATCGGGGAAACTAGAGCAGCTACACGGTATTGTTGCGGCCCAGGAACTGGACGTCGTCCTGTTTGATTCGGATCTCACTCCCACCCAGCAGCGCAATCTCGAGCGCGTGCTCGACTGCAAGATTCTCGACCGCACGCAATTGATTCTTGACATTTTCGCCCGGCGCGCCCGCACGCGGGAAGGGCAGCTCCAAGTGGAACTGGCGCAGTTGAATTACTTGCTGCCACGCCTCACTGGCCGTGGCGTCGAGATGTCGCGGCTGGGCGGCGGCATCGGAACCAGAGGCCCCGGTGAAACGCAATTGGAAACGGATCGCCGGCGGATCCATGGCCGGATCAAGAAACTGACCGATCAGCTCGAACACGTCCGCAGCGGACGTGGCATCCAGCGCCACCAGCGTCAATCGGTGCCCCTCGCAACCATCGCGCTGGTCGGCTATACCAACGCCGGAAAGTCCACGTTGTTCAACCGGCTCACGGGCGCCGCGGTGCTGGCCGACGCGCGGATGTTCGCCACGCTCGATCCTACGGTTCGTCACGTCGAGCTGCCTTCCCGCCGCAAGGTCCTCATGAGCGACACGGTCGGCTTCATCCGCAATCTTCCCACCACGCTGGTGAAGGCCTTCCGCGCCACGCTCGAAGAGGTGACCGAAGCGTCGCTGCTTCTGCACGTCGTGGATGCGTCTTCTTCCTACGCTCCACACCAAACCGCGCACGTTCTCAAAGTTCTATCCGAAATCGGAGCTGACCAGACCAGGCAGATCCTGGTCCTCAACAAAATGGATTTACTCGAAGCGTCCGGAGAGGCGTCGGATAGCCTTGCGCAGCGGATACTGGGCGAGGTCCGGGCGCCGGCCGGCTGGCAAGCTCTGGCAGTTTCTGCTCGCAGCGGCGTGGGATTCAACGAGCTGCTCACGGTCATCGATCGCGAGCTGCCTCTTGACCCCATATCGCATGCCAAGTTCCGCCTCCCCGCCAGCGAGGGCTCGCTCATTCATCTGCTGCACGAACGCGCCAGGGTGCTTGCCAGCCGCTACGAGGGCGATTGTTGCGAAATCGAGGCCGAGGTGCCGGAATCGGTAAAGCGCAGGCTCACCCGCTACATCGTGGAATGATATTCTGGCATCAGGAATTCCCGAACCGCTAAATGGGCCGCCCGATGAATTTGCCGACCACGCTGACCATTCTTCGGATCTTTTTCGTCCCGTTCCTGGTGGCCGTCCTGGTGGAGCAGGACCTGCGGATTGAGTGGCACGGCGTGGTCCTGGTCAGCAATGAGTTTCTGGCGCTGTCTATCTTCCTGATCGCCGCCGCCACCGACCTGCTGGATGGCTATCTTGCACGGCGTTGGGGACAGATCACAACCGTCGGAATGCTGCTCGACCCCATCGCGGATAAGCTGCTTATTTCGGCCGCCCTGGTTTCGCTCGTTCAGATCCATCGCGTGCCGGCTTGGATGGTGGTCCTGATCATCGGCCGCGAATTCGCCGTTACCGGATTGCGCAGCATTGCCGCCGCCGAGGGCTATACCATTCACGCCAGCGATCTGGGCAAAACGAAAATGATCACGCAGGTGATCGCCATCTCGATGGTGTTGCTGAGCATCCGTTGGCAGGCATTGAACAGCTTCGCCATGCTGTGGATGTGGGGTGTCGTCGTGTTCGGAATCGCCTCCGCCATCGGCTACTTCCTGAAGTTCTGGCGCAAGGTGGATGACTCGATCAAGATTCGCCGCCGCAAGGAACTGCTGCGTATCGAGCGCCAGCGCAAACGTATGGCCCGCACCCAGGGCCGCGAAGAACCGCAAAAAGCCGGACAAGTTCAGTAACGCTACTCATACCTCAACGCATGCATTGCATCCACCCGGCTCGCCCGCAGCGCCGGAATATACCCCGCCAGACAGGCCACCACGGCCAATCCGACAGTCGCTGCCACTAGGGCAATCGGATCCATCGCCTCCACGCCGAATAGCTGGCTCTTCACGAATCGCGTCAGACCCATTGCCGCGCCGAAGCCGATCGCGATTCCGAGCGTCACCAGGACGATCACTTCCCGCATCACCATCCAGATCACATCGCCCTGGAATGCCCCCAGCGCCATCCGGATTCCGATCTCGCGCGTACGCCGCGCTACTGTGTAGGCCATTACGCCATAAAGTCCGATAGTCGCGAGCAGCGTCGCCAGCGCGCCGAATACCGTCGACAGGCTTGCGATCAACCGCTCGATCAGCAGCGAATTCGAGATCTGCTGTTCCACCGTGCGCATGGCATAAATGGGAATGTTGGGGTCGATCAGCCGCAGTTGCCCGCGCACCGCCGAAGCGATCTGGTTAGGATCCAGCGTCGTCTTCAGATACACTGTCATGCCCGCCACGAAGCGGCCGCCGAGATAAGGTATAAACATCTGAATCGGGATCTCATCGCGCAGATTGGTGTACTTGATGTCCTTGATCACTCCGATGATTTCCATGTCGGTCTTGGTCCCTGGATCATTGCCGAAGCCCACGTGACGCCCAACAGCATTGGTGGTGCCGAAGTACTTCTTCGCGAATTTCTCGTTGATGATCACCTTGGTTGGATTCCAATCAGCCGGATCCGGACCATGGTAGATCTCTTCCTTGTCCTTGATGGTGAAATCGCGTCCCGCTAGGATCGGTACGCCCAGGGCTTGAAAATACCCGGGACTGATGGAGTTCATGTAAGCTTGAATGCTCTCGCCGTTCTTGGCAGTATAGCCTTCCACAGTAAGCCCGCTGTCCCATTCGCCTTCCTCCAGAATGCGCATGGCTGCGAGCCCAACCGAACGAATTCCCGGAATCGATCCCAGATTATCACTCAGCCGCTGGTAAAATGCCTTAGCTCTCGGCGCATCGTAGCCGTTTAGCGACGGGTCTATATTGAACGCCACTAGATTTTCCGGCGCGAACCCCGGCCCCAGATTCCGCAAATTCTGCAGACTCCGGATGAACAATCCCGCTCCGATTAGCAATAGCAGCGACAAGGTCACTTGCGCGGTCACAAGCGCCTTGCGAAACCGCACCGGAGCGCCGCCGCCTACCACGGCTCCGGCCTGATCTTTCAATGTCGGCGCGACATCGGCGCGCGTGGCTTGAAGCGCTGGAATCAGGCCGAACAGAATGCCGGTTAGCAGGGAAACGCCGATGGTGAATGACAGAATGCGCCAATCCGGCACGGTCGCGATGTTGAGACTCGCCGTCTCAGGCGGCAGCAAGCTCATCAGGACTTTGTCGGTCGAGATCGCGAGCAGCAATCCCAACACGCCGCCGATCGCCGATAGCAGCAGGCTTTCGACCAGGAGCTGCTGGACCAATTGTCCTCGCCCCGCCCCCAGCGCCAGCCGCACCGCGATCTCCTTCTGCCGCGATGTCGCACGCGCCACCAGCAAGCCGGCCACGTTCGCGCACGCGATCAGCAGTACCGCGCCGGTGATCGCCATCAGCACCCACAGCGGCTTCTGAAGCTGCTGCCGCAGATACGACCGGCCTTGTGAGCCCGGCAACACCTGGATCACGTTTTTCAAAAACTGCTGCCGCGTGTACTCCGAGGCGTTCCGGAACGCGGGCTGCCGCACTTCCATTTCGAGAATGCCGTGGAAGAACAGTTGCAAGGATGCTTGTGCCTGCTCCGGACTCACACCGGCCTTCAGACGTCCGAACGCGTTAACAAAGCGGCTGCGGCGATCGTTAATATCGTCCGCCAACGGGAGCATCGGTCCCTTCATCACCACTGGCACGAAGATCTGCGCGCGCCGTCCCAGTTCCACGCCGTCGAAGCCCTGCTCGGCCACGCCGACGACGGTCATGGAATGCCCGTTGATGACAACGGTTTTTCCAACGATGCCAGGATCTCCGGCGAATCGCGACTTCCAGTAGGCGTAGCTCAGCATCGCCAACGGAGCGCCCGCTATTTTTTGATCCTCTTCCGGCGTAAAGGTGCGGCCGACTGCCGCTCCGACGCCCAGCACTGGAAAGTAGGTTCCGGAGACCAGCTCGCCCGAGACCCGCTCGGTCTGTCCGTTAAAGGTCAGCGCAAAGTAGTTCGGGAAACGGCAAAACATCCCGCTGAACACCTGGTTGTTCTTGCGGAAATCGTCGTACATCGGATACGACAGCGCGTTTCCGCCGTTGTTGTTGCCGTAATGCATGCCCTTCATGTTCAGCAAGACTATTTGCTGCGGCTCTTTAACTGGAAGCAGGCGCAACAACACCTGGTCAAGTAGCGAGAAAATGGCGGTGTTCGCTCCGATACCCAGTGCTACTGAAACCACCGCCACTCCGGTGAAGACCGGGCTTCTGCCCAAGGTCCGCACGGCGAACTTGAGGTCGTTCCAAAGGTTTCCCATGTTCTATCCTTTGACTACGCAGACTGGTCGCGGTTGGTTTCCCGGCAGCCATCTGTTCACTACTGTGCCGTGCGAAAAAGGTTACCGTTGTTGCGTCCAACGAGGCCGTGGCAGCACACAGGCGGAATCGAGCACTTTGTCGAGCAGTCCGGCCTGGTCCTGGGTGACCTTGCGGTAGGCCGCCGTTTCGAAGGCATGCCCCAACACGCGCCAGCGTTCGCCGCTGGCGCTTTGTCCCCGAGCGTCGATAATCAATAGACCATCGGGATCACGATAGTCCGTTTCACTGTACTCGGCCGCCGACCACACGTCCTCGTCAAAGGGCAACCCGGAGCCCCACATCGGCCCTGACCCGTGCTGGATCCCGACCTTTCCGGTCGGCGTTTGCATTAGAAATACGCGTGCGCCATAGTCCACGTCGTTCACTTGCTTCGTAGCTTTGACGCCCTGAACCCTTTGAAAGCAAAACGTACCCAGGAAAGCTTTGAGCGAGACGCACTCCGAAGACGATTTACACGCTCTGATCGGTCGCGCGGGCTCAAGCTTGATCTGTAGTGTCTCGTCACCCTGCACGCGATAGTAGCTGCCGTTGAACCCATTCTTGCGGAAGACGATCGCAGGGGCTTGTGTCCGAATATCGAACCGTCCTTGACCATCGGTCTCGCCTGGTTGATCCTTCAACAAAGCATGTTGAATCCAGACATCTCCAAGAGCCTTTCCCTCGCTGTCTGTTACGACTCCCGAAAGATGAATCGGACTTTGCCGCATGAAAACGCGCTCGCCCGGGGTTTGTGCGATCACCAGCCCGGTCCAGGCAATTGAATAAACCAACCCTTTAATTTAGTCACTCTCCTTGGCCGGCGACATGATCTGGAAATTGTCGCCCGTGAACACCACCACCAGGACTTGCCCACGGTGGCCCAGCGGGGCAAGCAGCTTGCCGTTCAATCGCACCTCTATCCCGGCCGCATTGCCCACCCGCATCTTGGCGTACTCCTTGCCTTTCACCGTCTTGCTTTGATTCGGGGCGAGAATTCCGGAAAACACCGGCTTCCCATCGGAGGAAACCGAAAGCCAGGTTTCCTCGCGCGCCATCAAGTCCAGCAGAACCGTCGAACTTGGTGTCGCTGTTTGCTGCTTTTCTGTCGCTGCCAAGGATACGGAGACCTCCGCGACCCGTGCTGCCTCCTGCGGGCTGGGTGCGCTTATTTCGGTCTTCACAGTCGGCGCTGAATGCCCCCGATACCACCAGCCGTAAATGCCGGAGCACGCCGCCAGCATCAAAATCAAGCCGGCTAGCGATGCATAAATCCTCGATATCTGAAACCCCGATGACAACACCACTGAAGGAATTTCTCTCGATGTTGGATTGTCCTGGCCGGGCAATGGCAGAGGAGCGTCCGCGCTTAACACTCGATCGATCTCGGCGTCGATCTCTTTCGTGTCCAACGACAATGTCCTGGCGTACTGGTGAACGAAGCTTTTATAAAAGAAGCTGCTCGGCAGACTGCCGCGGTCGTCCGCTTCGATCGCCTTCAGGTACTTTGCATTGATCTTTGTGCGCGCGGCGACAGTGGCTACATCGAGTTCCTGTTCGAGACGCGCACGTTGTAGCGTCTCACCGACGGAAAACATAGCAAGTTGCTGGTTAACTTACGGTTATAATACTACAGTCGGTGAAAAATTACCGAACGGGGACGATTTCGGTGGTGGTGCTGACCTGGAACCGCCGCGACCTTTTGAGGTCGTGCCTGCAATCACTTACTCGGCAGAAGTTAGAGCAGCCGTTTGAAGTGATCGTGGTAGACAATGGATCTGACGACGGTTCGCCGGAAATGGTGCTCCGGGAGTTTCCCGAGACTCCGGCCTTTCGGTTGCGGCTGATTCGTAATCAGGCTAACGTTGGCTTTTGTGCGGGAAATAACCAGGGCTTTCGGGCGTCCGACTCCGAGTTTGTCGCGCTGCTGAATAATGACGCCGAAGCGGAACCCGATTGGCTGTCCGCTTTAGTTCGAGCCTTTGAAGGCCGCCCCGAAATCGGGATGGCTGCTTCGAAAATCCTCGTTCACGAGGATCCGCGCCGCATCGATAAAGCCGGCCATTTGATTTATCCGGATGGCCAAAACCGTGGGAGGGGCAGTGGCGAGTTGGACGCCGGTCAGTATGACCGCATTGAAGAAGTGCTTTGGCCGGATGGCTGCGCCGCCATGTACCGGCGCGCGATGCTCGACCAGATTGGTGGATTTGACGAGGATTTTTTTGCTTACGCCGATGACGCCGAGTTGGGATTGCGGGCCCGCATCGCCGGCTGGAAATGTCTCTACATGCCCGGCGCGCGAGTCCGGCATCACCGCGGCGCTACACTGGGATTGCGATCCGAGCGCAGGCTGGTACTCATCGAGAGGAACCGTGTCTTGCTGGCAGCGAAGCTTTTTCCCTGGAGTTTGCTGTGGCTGAACGGCGTGTATTACCTCACGAGATTGGCAGCGGGCTCTTGGGCGGCCGCGACCCACAAGGGGGAGGTGGGCCGTTATCCGGGACTGACCGGAAAAATCCGGGCAGCGCGGGCTCTGCTGAAGGGCGACCTGGCGGCTTTGAAACTCCTGCCCAAAATGCTCGCGAAACGGCGCAGCGTAAACCGCATAAGGAAGCTTTCACCTCGCGAAGTAAGAGCGCTGATCCTGGCACATCGGATTCCACTGAAGGAACTGACGGAACAAGCTATCTGAGGATGGAGTGCCCCGGCTGCGGGGAGTCTGGTGTCCGTACGCTGTTCAGCGCGAGCGACCGCCTCTATCACACTACCGACAAAAGTTTCCTGGTCGTGGAATGCAAGACCTGCCGCCTCATTCGCCTGGAGCCGCGGCCTTCCCCTAAAGAGTTGGCTGATTATTATCCGAGCGAATATTGGTATCAGCCCGATGCCGACGCTGCCTCGCGCATCGAAGAGGCGTACCGACGTTTCGTCCTGCGCGATCATGTCAATTTTGTGATGCGGGCTATCGAAGATTCGGGGCAAAGTGGTCTGGTAGTAGATGTCGGCTGCGGAGGCGGCCTATTTCTCAAGATGCTGCGCGAGCGCGGATTGCCGGTGCTTGGCCTCGAAACCTCGCACCCTGCCGCCACTGCCGCCTGGAACCAGAATCGCGTTGCGGTGGTTTGTGGCGACCTGTCGAAATCCCCCATCGAGCGCGGCGGCTGCGCCATCGTAACGATGTTCCATGTCGTCGAGCACCTCCACGACCCCGTCGGCTATCTGCGATCCGCCCGCGATCTTTTACTTCCCGGAGGAAGGCTGATCGTGCAAGTGCCCAACGCTTCCTCCTGGCAGTTCCTGATGTTCGGCGAGCATTGGAACGGCGTTGATGTTCCCCGCCACCTAGTGAACTACCGCCAGCGCGACCTCGAGAATCTTCTGGAATATTGCGGTCTCGAAGTTGTCCGCCGCAAGCACTTCTCACTGCGCGACAATCCCGCGGGACTCGCCTCCAGCCTTGCGCCCGGCCTCGATCCCATGGCTCGCCGGGTTCGCAAGATCCACGAGTCTTCGATGCTGAAGGTCACCAAAGATCTGCTCTACTTCGGCATTGTGCTGGCCTCCCTGCCATTCACTTTGTTCGAAGCGGCCTGTGGCGCCGGTTCCACGATCATGGTGGAGGCGCGCAAGAAAGCTTGAATTATCAAGCCATCGAGCGTCGTCTGCCGGGCTTCCTGCGGCGTCACATTCTGCACTTCGAATCCGCGATCGATGACTCGCTCTCAGGCTTCGCCGCCTCGCTTCCTCCCGATGCGCCGTGTGCTCGACGCGGGCGCGGGCGAGCGTGTTCACGCGAAATATTTTCTAGGTCAGCACTATATCGCTATCGACCTCGCTGTCGGCGACGCGGCCTGGGATTACGGAAAGCTGGATGCCATCGCCGACCTCACCGCGCTCCCCTTTCGCGAAGGATCGCTTCGACGCCTGCATCAACATCGTGACTCTGGAGCACGTCCGCGAACCCGGCTGCGCGCTACGGGAGATCGAGCGTGCGCTCAAGCCCGGTGGACGCCTGCTGCTCATCGTTCCGCATGAGTGGGAGGTGCATCAATCGCCGCACGACTATTTTCGATACACCCGGCATGGCGTGGCGTACTTGCTCAAGAACGCCGGCTTTCCGGAGTTCGATATCCAACCGGTGGGCGGATATTTCCGGCTGATTGCCAGGCGACTTCTGAATGGCCTGCAGTTTTTCCCCGGGCCACTGTTCTTCGTCGCGGCGCTCTTTCTGGCGCCCCCTGCGCTGGTTCTGCCGTGGTTCGACTCGCTCGATCGTGAACGGAATTTTACACTGGGATATATATGTACCGCACGAAAGCGCTCCTGATCCTGCTCGCTTGCACAGCCTGGGCCGCCGATTTCAGCGGATCGTCCGCGCTCGAATTCACGCGCAAGGCAGTCGCCTTCGGCCAGCGCCCGCCCGGCTCAGCGGCCAACCAAAAGCTCCAAGCCTACATCGAATCGCAATTGAAGACGCTCCACTGCCAGACCGCCTTCGACGCCTTTACCGCCCAGACGCCGGCAGGAGCGGTTTCTATGCGGAGCATCATCGCGAAGTTTCCCGGCCAGTCCGGCCGAGCGATCGTCATCACCGGACATTTCGATACCAAGCCTATGCCCGGCCGCGTCTTCGTTGGCGCCAATGATGGCGGCGCATCCACCGGATTCCTGCTGGAGCTCGCCCGCGTGGTCAATTCGATGTCGCACGCTGACGACATCTATCTGGTCTTCTTCGACGGCGAAGAAGCCTTTGGCGAATGGTCCGACACCAACGGTATCTATGGCAGCCGCCATCTGGCCGAGCGATGGTCTGAACGACGGAATGCTCGCGCGCATCAAGGCGCTCATCAACGTCGATATGATCGGCGATAAAGATCTCGGCATCCTGGAAGACACCAATTCTTCCCGGTCGCTGCTGCGCCTGGTCTGGCAGACCGCCAACGATCTTGGTTATGGCAAGTACTTCTTAGATTCCGCGACGCCCATGGAAGACGACCACATGCCGTTCGTCCGCAAGGGCGTCAACGCGCTCGACCTGATCGATTTCGATTACGGCCCCAACAACGCCTACTGGCACGATGAAAAGGACACCATGGACAAGGTCAGCGCTCATAGTCTCGAAGTGGTCGGGAATGTTGTGGTAGCTGTTCTCAGAAAACTTCAGTCGTAATGCAACGTATTTACGTCATTGCGACTGGAGGTACCATCGAAAAGGTCTACTCCGAACAGACCGGTAACGTACAAAATCTCGACACCAAGATCGATCGCTATTTCCGCCTGCTGCGCCTCCCCGACGCCGACATCCAGGTCACGCACCTGATGAACAAGGACAGCCTGGAGATGACCGACGCCGATCGCGCCCGCGTCCTCGATGCCGTGCGCGAGAAACTGAAGGATCCGGCGCCGATCGTCATCACCCACGGCACCGACACCATGATCGATACCGGACTGCTGCTTCAAAAGAGCCTGCCTGATCTGCCCATCCCCATCGTCCTCACCGGCGCCATGACGCCCTTGGGCTTCGAATCAAGCGATGGATTGCAAAACCTGACCGAAGCGCTGTTTGCGGTGCGCGTGCTCCCGCCCGGCGTCTACATCGTGATGCACAACCAGGCCTTCCCGGTCGACCGCGCGCGCAAAGACCGCGAGCTCTCACGCTTCGTATGGCTTAATTAGGGACAGTGCACGCAAATACCTATTTCGCCGGACTGCGAAAATTGTAGGTATGCGAAATCTGGTATTAATCGGCGGTCTGGGCCCTGGCGTAACGGTTCACTATGACTGGGAACTCGCCCAAGGCTCAGGCGGCGCGTTGTTAGTCATTCACGCGGATATGGATCGTGTCTTGGGCGCTGTTCACCGAGGCGACCCTATCGGCTTGGCTCAATAGTTTGCGCGCCTGATCGACCGGCTAGCCGGCGGCGGAGCGGAACTAGCCGCCATCTCGGCCGTGACACCGCACATCTGTAGCCGCGAACTCCAGAAGATTTCGCCGCTACCATTGGTGAACATCATAGAGGAAGTGGAAACGGAGATACGTTCGCGCGGCTATAAGCGGGTAGCCTTGTTCGGCACGCTCGAAGGAATCGAGGTACTCGTGCCGGATCAAGTCGAGACGATTCATCAGGCATACATGCTCTCGCTTAATCTCGCTCGAATAACACCACGTCTACATCCCCGAATGGACCCAGCCGCTTCGGGCGCCAGCCGAATAACTCGGTTCTGGCGGCGAACCATTCCCGCCAGTACCAAACATTGTAATCCCCGCCGTAGATTACGAAACGCTTGGATCTCGCGAGTGTGTCTCGCGATAATTGCGCGGCGTATTTCTCAGCTTCCAACGAAGCCTCAAAGGGAAACGGATAAATCTTTCCGCGAATGGAATAAACCGAAAGATGCGCGTAGAGAAAGCCGGGCAGGAGGTAATCCGGCCGCCAAACCGGTGGCCGCGCCTCGATGAACGGACTCGGACAGATCACCGGCTCCTCGGGTCCAAGGCCAAGCTCCCGGATTCTGCCGGCCGCCTTCTTCCAACCGGATTTTTCGTGCACCGGCCAGAGCTGCCCCCACTGGCCGAGGAATAAGAGAATTCCAACACCCAACACCACTGACACGCGCTTCCACTGTACCGACGGAAAGAACGGGGCCGCGATAGCCGTCGCCATAAGAGCGGCGCCGGGCAGCATGATAAACAGGTAGCGCGGTACAAAAACGGAATTGGCCGTAATCCAGGAGAAGCCAAACAGGCAAAGTGGTTGAAATAACCACCAGCACAGGATCAATAACAGCGCGCTTCCGGAGCAGACAGGCTCCGGATTTTGAGACCACCGGAACCAGCGAGCCGTCAGGACCGCCAGCGTGCAGGAGCCCGCGATCAGCCCCAACTTGATCCCGGTTGCCAAATCACCGAGCGAGGGAACCGGACCGATGACATGGGCGCTGGCCTGGCGGTTCAGTGCCAGTGCAGAGACCGCCATGGGGAGCAGCGAAGCGCCCAGCAAAGCGAAGATCAATGCGGCTTGGCGTATCCCAACCTTGGTCTCCGCCCGCAGCACACGCGCGATCGTATATGCGGCATAAACCCCGTAGAAAGGCCAGTACACCAAATGAACGCGCCACAACAACGACGCCGCGGCCACAAACAACAGTCCGTCCCAAAAACGCCCGGAATTCAGCCAGCGAATCAACAGCACCAGGCTCCCGGCCGCGATACATGTTCCCAGCGCATAAGGCCGGGCGTCCGCAGCCTGGTAGTTGATCCCGCGCAAGGAAAGGCAGGCGAACACTGCGAACCATCCGGCTTCCGGATGGATAAAGCGGCCCGCGAGGCGAAAGACAAACAAGAGGGTCGCCGCCATTGCCAGAACTGAAGGAATGCGATAGGCTACTTCAGAATTGCCGAAGAACCTGTCCACGATCCCCGGCAGAACATAATAGATCGACTGGGGCACCTGGGGCGCAACCTGCAAAGATACATCCTTGGCGCCGTTGTGCACTACAAAAACGGTGGCCATCTCGTCAATCCAAAAACTGGAGGGCAGCGGCATCAGCCACAGTCGAACAACGATTAGCGTCAAGATACATGGCAGCAGCAGATTCAGAAGGCGCGCGTTGGCGGGGCCTGCGTTCGTCACGTCTGGGCCGGTGGGCTTGACCGCTGTCTGCAAGGATTGTCTCTCTCCTACATTGCTATTAGTACAACACGCTTCCTGGCCGATTGCTCCAAAGTCTTAGCATTTTTTACGAACTTAACCGTCCACGGCTATGGGATAGCAACATCTTTCACGCGTTGCGGCTCGCCCCTGTTGACAGCCAAAAGGGAGGCATAGTACACTCCTGTAGGCTACCAAAAGGGGTGCTGCTTGCCCAAGGAAAAAACCGACGTCCTCCACGGCTCCCTCGCATTCATGGTTCTCCGAACGCTGGACACCCTCGGCTCGCAGCATGGCTGGGGAATCGCCCGCCGCATCGAGCAGATCTCGGGCGACGCCCTCGCGTTGAACCAGGGAACCTTGTACCCGGCGCTCTTGCGCCTCCAACAGATGGGATGGATCACCTCCAAATGGGGCGCGTCCGATAACAACCGGCGGGCCAGGTTTTATGCCATCACTCGGGCCGGTAAGAAACAGCTCGCCGCCGAAGCCGAAAATTGGGAGCGGATCTCCGGCATCATCGCCCGATTCGTGAAGCCCGCGGGAGCATCGTCATGACGCGGCTCCGTGTATTCCTTGCCAGGCTCGCTGGTCTAGTCCGAAAGGGAACTCTCGAAAGCGACATCGATGACGAACTCGATTTTCATCTTCAAATGGAAATCGCCGAAAATCTCCGCCGGGGCATGCCGCCCGCCGAAGCCCGGTCACGAGCGCAGCAACGCTTAGGCGGCGTCGCCCAACTGAAAGAAACCTACCGCGAAACTCACGCGCTGCCGATCATCGAAGTCCTCTGGCAGGATATTCGCTTCGGCTTGCGCATGCTTCGCCGCAGTCCCGGCTTCTCTCTTCTGGCCATTCTATGTCTGACCCTCGGCATCGGCGCGACCACCGCCGTGTTCAGTTGGATCGAAGGCATCCTGCTTCGACCATTCCCCTTGGTTGCCCACCAGGAGAGAATGATGGCGGTTACTGAAACCGATCGCGCGACGCCCGGCCACGATGATGTCTCCTTTCCCGATTTCCTCGATTTTCAAAAAAACTGCACGCTTTTTGACGCGTTCATCGTAGACCGCATCACCGGGACCACACTAGCCATCGGCGACCGGGCCGACCGGACAACGATGAGCGTGGTATCCGCCAACTATTTCGACGCGCTGGGAGTTCGTCCCATCCTCGGCCGCGGCTTCGAACCCGCCGAAGACTTTGGCCGCAATGCTCATCCGGTCACCGTCATCAGCTATCAGATGTGGCAGGAACGTTTCCACGGCAACCCGGAAATTATCGGCAAAGCGCAAATGCTCAACGGCATGCCGCATACCATTATTGGCGTCGCGCCCCGGGGCTTTTATGGGACTTTCGTAGGTTGGGCGATGCAGCTCTGGGTCCCGGCGTCGATGCAGGAAACGTTCGATCCAGGCGGCTACAAACTCGAAGACCGCGGCGCGCGTTGGATCGAGGGTTTCGTGCGGCTCAAGCCGGGCGTGACTCCCGATCAAGCGCAGGCGGAGATTTCAGCCGTCGCCAAACGGTTGGAAACTGCATATCCGGCCACCAACCGCGGCCGCGGCATCAAGCTGTACCCGTTGTGGCAAACGCCCTTCAATAACGCGGGCACGCTTGCTTCCAACGCTCTCCATCGCGCTAGCCGTGGTGGTTTTTGTGCTCCTCATCGCGTGCGCGAACGTCAGCAATTTGCTGCTGGTCAGGGCTTTCGGGCGACGTCACGAGATGACGGTTCGTCTCGCCGTTGGCGCCGGGCGTGGCCGACTGCTGAAACAACTTCTCACCGAAGGCTTTATCCTCGCGATGCTTGCAGCGGCGGGCGGCCTTCTGGTGGCCAACTGGTGCCGCAACCTTTTGGTGCTACTACTCCCCGCTCGCGGAGGAGTCTCCATGTTCCTGCCCGGCGACCTCGACTGGCGAGTGCTGGTCTTGAGCGCCGCCGTCTGTTTGATCTCGACGCTGCTGTTCGGGCTCGTTCCCGCGCTTCAAACCAGCAAGATCGATCTCGCCTCCGCGCTCAAGGCGGAATCGGGCGGCGTCGTAGGCGGAAAACGCCGGGCGCTGGTGCGATCCAGTCTGGTCGTGGTGCAAGTAACGCTTAGCTTCGTTTTGTTGGCGGGAGCCGGCCTGCTGCTTCAAAGCCTGCGCGCCGTTCAGAATACCAGCCCCGGATTCACGCCGGGCGTACTCACAAGCTATGTTGATTTAGTCGCGGCGGGCTACGATCGGCAGCGCATCAAGAATTTCGACGATTCCCTCGTCGATCGCCTTCAATCTGTCAGTGGCGTTCAATCGGCTGCCATGTCGCGCATGACGCCCTTCAGCTATCGCAGCTATTCCACCGCTCCGATCGCAGTCGATGGTTATGAAGCCCCGCCAGACGAGCAACCCACGGTCGACTACAACGAAGTCGGCCCCGCCTATTTCGCCACTATGGGCATTCCGCTCGTGGCGGGTCGCGACTTTACGGTCGCCGATAACGAAACGGGCCCTCTGGTCGCGATTGTCAATGAGGCGATGGCGGCTCAATTCTGGCGCGGGCGCGATCCCGTCGGCAGCCGCGTTCAGGTAAAAGGGCACTGGCTGCAAGTGGTCGGGGTCGCGAAAATGTCGAAGTATCGGAATCTGAGGGAAATGCCTCGGCCATTTTTCTACGTGCCGATGCGCCAGAGTTCCATGGGCACGAACATCCAGATCCGCACTCTGCTGAGCCCGGAAACAATGGCCAAAGTATTGGTCCGCGAAATTCATGCCATCGATACCAGCCTCGCGCCCGGTGAACTGATCACTATGCAGGAACAAGTCGACCGGACCACCGCCACGCAGCGAATTGCAGTCTCGATGCTCGGCGTATTCGGAGGTCTAGCGTTGCTGCTCGCCGCCATCGGTTTGTATGGCGTCATGTCCTACACCGTGTCGCAGAGCACGCGCGAGCTGGGATTGCGTATGGCCCTCGGCGCCAGCGTGCCGAATCTGTTGCGTCTGGTGATGTCGCAAGGCTTGGCCTTGACATCCATCGGTGTCGTGTTCGGTGCCGTGGCAGCACTCGCGATGGCGAAGCTGATAGCGAACTTACTCTACAAGGTGAGCCCGCGCGATCCTTTGGCTTTCGGCCTGGCTTTGCTGGTGATGATGATTGCCGGCAGCGCTGCCTGTTTCCTGCCCGCTTGGCGCGCCACCCGGACCGATCCTGTCCGTGCCCTGCGCGATTAATGTGGCGCACGCACTCTTGCGTGCCGCGTTCACACTCGTGAACGCCTCTTACCTCTTCACCTGATCCACATCGACATCCAGATTGTGCCCAATCCGGAAACCATACATCCCATCGGTGTGAAGCTTGCTCTTCGCTAACTTCGTCACTTCCGTGCCGTTGACTGTAAAGATCACGTCATCGCCTTGCGCCCGGATTCCCAGCGTGTTGGTCTGGCGCCCATCCGCCCCCTCCTTAACGATCGCCGGATTCGCCGTCCACGTCACCACAGTAACCGGCCGCTTATCTCCCTCCCGGTTCGCGACATAGTATTCGCCCTGGTTACGCACCAGGAAGTAGGTATAGGTCTGATTGGGACCCGCCAGATCGCTGCCGCCGATCATGAGTCCATACGAGATCGGATGCGTGGGTGCTTTGGTCTGCGTTAGGCGCGCCGAAAATTGATAATTGCCGGACTTCGTCCAGTCGCTGCGGTAGAAGGTTCCAGCGGGTCCCATCGCAAAGTGGTACACGTCGCCGGCGATAGCGAACTTGATCTGGTCCGCCGTCCCTCGATCCGGCCGCACGTTCCAACCCTCGGGAAGACTCCCGCCGCCCTTTACCGCACGGTCCGGGTCATTATCGCCGCCCCGCTGGAAGCGATGAGCCTGTGGCAAGCGCCGCACTGCTGTTCGATCTTCTCCAGGTTGGCCACTTTTTCGCCGCTGCCTGCAGCCATCGCTTTGGCGGCATCGCGCGCTGTTTCCGCGAAACCCACCGCGTCGGCCGTCTGCTTCGCCTTCCAGTACTCAGCCACCTGATCGAAGGTAGCGGCCAGCTTGTTTGCCGCGTCAACCATGGCAGCATTGTTGGGAGCGTTACGAATCGCCATCAGCGACGGCTGCATCGATTTCATCCAGGCCTGATACTGCGGGCCGACGACCTGGGCGACGAGTCCGAGGGCAAACAGGCTGGAAAGCCCCGCGACAAGAAAAAGTCTGCGCATGGAGACGAGTGTATTACATATCCCGCAAGATCGCAGCCATTCGTCCACAATGGAAACATGGCGTCCGAAACTACGACACCAGCTACTTCTAAACCTGAAAGCCGCGCGGCCACGCTGATTCGCGAGACCTTCGAGTCCGGCCGTCCGCTGACTTACATTCGCTCGGCCGAAGAACAGCGCATCGCCAGGGTGCTGGACGAGGTCGGAAGGAATCTGCTCGCTTCCGGCCCGGTTCCCGTTTGGACCTGGAGCCTCACCGAGGGTATGCGGCGCGGTGACGACCCAGTTGAGCCCGGTACCGAGACCCCACGCGGAGTTCTCGACCACATCATCGCGCACAACTTCCCTGCCATCTTTCACCTCAAGGATTTTCACGAGCCGTTGCGGGAATCTGCCGAGATCCGACGCCGTCTTCGTGATCTCTACGAGAGTTGTCTCGACCGCCAGAAGTTCGTGATCATTACCTCGCCGGTGAAATACATTCCGGAGGAGATCGAGCGCAGCGTGATGTTTCTCGAACTAAGGCCGCCCGATCTGGTGGAGTTGGTGGATTTTCTGCGAGATGAGATTCGCGAAAGCCTGCCGCACCGCGAGGCGAGCGACGCCAGTGAATCTGTCCTGGACCAATTCGCGCGTGCCCTGCAGGGACTCACGCTCGACGAAGCCCGCTACGCATTGCGGCGCGCCCTGGCGTCCAACCAGACTCTTGGCCCTGACTCGCTGCCCGCCTTGCTCACTGAAAAGCGGCTCCTGATCAATCGCTCCGGCGTCATCGAGTATGTGGCCGACGGCGCCGAGCTGGGCGAAATCGGAGGCCTCGCCGGTCTCAAGAAATGGCTGCTGGAACGCCGCAAGCTTTTCCACCTGCGCGACAGCGTGTCCGAGGAGATCATGCCCAAAGGCGTTCTCCTGATGGGCATCCCCGGCTGCGGGAAGAGCCTCTCTGTCAAGGCCATCGCCTCCTGTTTCCAGCTCCCCCTCTATCGCGTGGATATGGTCGAGATCTTTTCCGGACGCCACGGTAAGGCCGAGGGTGCCTTCGTCCAAGCGTGCCGAATGATGGAAGAGATGGCGCCCGCCGTACTCTGGTTCGACGAAATCGAAATGGGGATCACGTCCACCGATTCGAGCGGCGAGCAGGGCCGGATCTTTGCGTTTTTCCTCACCTGGATGCAAGAGAAGACCCGGGGACTCTTCGTCGCCGCCACCGCGAATCGGATCGACCTTCTCCCCGCCGAAATGATTCGCAAGGGCCGCTTCGACGAGGTGTTCTTTGTCGACCTGCCGCTGCGCGACGAACAGATCGACATCTTCAAGATCCATCTCAGCCGCCGTGGCGTGGATTCCGCCGCATTCGACTTTGCGCAACTGACCCAGTTTACGAACGGGTGGACCGGCGCCGAGATCGAGCAGTGCGTTATCTCGGCCCTGACACAGGCGCGGCTCGCGGACCGCGGGGTCACCGAGAACGATCTGATCACCATCGCAGCCAAACAAGTCCCACTCTCACGGACCATGAAGGAACAGATCAATCACATTCGCGCTTGGGCGTTCGAGCGCGCCGTCCGCGCTTCGCCGCCACCATCCAACCGTTGATTGCGGACGCGCCCGTCGCGTCCAAGGTGATACACTTGGCAAGTCCATCCCACTTCCTCGTCGAAGTCTTCCAGGGAGGAGGCTCATGGCGGCCACCGCCAGCAAAAATACGCTTCCGCCTCCGTTCGATCGCTACGAACTCGACGACGCCTACGATGAAATGGCCGATTCGAGCGGAGCTGTCCGGCCGCACTACCAGCACCTGTACCAGGCCTTGCTGGGATTGCCTCCGGAGGAATTGCGCCGCCGCCAGCAGGTGGCCGATCTCTCGTTTCTTCACCAGGGCATTACATTTACCGTCTACGGCCGCGATGAAGGAACCGAGCGGATTTTCCCCAACGACTTGCTTCCGCGTATCATTACGAATCAGGAATGGACCTGCATCGAGCGCGGTCTCGAACAGAGAATCACGGCTCTCAACCTGTTCTTGAAGGACGTCTATCATGACGGGAAAATTCTGAACGACGGCGTCGTGCCTCGCGAGATCGTCTATAGCTGTAAACATTTCCGGCGCCAGATGCGAGGCCTTCACGTCCGCAAGGACGCCTATGTGACCGTCGCCGGTTCCGATCTCATCCGCATGCCTTCCGGCGAATTCGTCGTGCTTGAAGACAACCTCCGCGTACCCAGCGGCGTTTCCTACATGCTCGTAAGCCGTGAGGTGATGAAGCGGCTATTCCCCGAATTGTTCCGCAAATGCGGCGTCCAGCCCATCGAGCATTACAGCCAGCTCCTGCTTTCCACCCTGCGCGCGCTGGCTCCGCCGGGCACCGTCGAACCAACCATCGTCCTGCTGACACCCGGTGTTTTCAATTCGGCCTACTTCGAACACGCCTTTCTGGCGCGGCAGATGGGCATCGAATTGGTCGAAGGCCGCGATCTCGTCGCGCATGACAATTACGTTTACATGCGCACCACCGCGGGACTCCGGCGCGTGGACGTGATCTACCGCCGCATCGATGACGATTTTGTCGACCCACTGGCATTCCGGCACGATTCTGGGCTCGGCGTGCCCGGTCTCTTCAACGCCTATCGCGCCGGAAACGTCAGCCTTGCCAATGCGCTCGGCACTGGAGTCGCCGACGACAAGGCTTTGTACGCTTATGTTCCGGCCATCATCCGCTACTATCTCCGCGAAGATCCGATCCTCGCCAACGTCGAGACATATCTCATGTCTGATCCACCGCAGCGCCGCCACGTACTCGGCGAGCTTGAAAAATACGTGGTGAAGGCAGTCGGCGAATCCGGCGGCTACGGCATGCTGATCGGTCCACACAGCACGGCCGAACAGCGCGAGGAGTTTCGCCACCGCATCGAAGCCGATCCGCGCAACTACATCGCGCAGCCGACCATCCATCTATCGCGCGCTCCCTGTTTCCTCGATGGCGCGGTCCAAACGCGGCACGTGGATCTTCGGCCGTATATCCTCTTCGGCGACAAGGTCTCGATCGTGCCCGGCGGCCTCACCCGCGTCGCTTTGCGAAAAGGCTCTCTGGTGGTGAACTCGTCGCAAGGCGGCGGAAGTAAGGATACCTGGGTGCTCAGCTAGTCGTATGCTTTCACGCGTTGGCGACAGTTTGTATTGGATGAGCCGGTATCTCGAACGCGCCGAGCACACCGCGCGTGTCATCCAGGTTCAGCTCGATCTGATGTTGGAACGCGGCGCCGGGTCCGACAACCGGAATTGGGTGCGTCTGGCGCGCTCGCTGGGCGTCGAATCCGCCGCGGATAATACCGACTTTGGTGAGGCTTCGGTTCAATCCTTGCTGCACGATGCCTCCGAACGTGCCTCCATCGTAACCAGCATCATGGGCGCCCGCGAAAATGCCCGTCAAGTCCGCGAACAGATCAGCTCAGAAATGTGGGAGCAGCTCAACCGCCTGTTTCACGCGGTCCGCAATTCGAGTGGTCAGGACGTATGGGGCGCGGCCGAGTTTCTTCATTCCATCAAGGAAGGTGCGCATCTTTTTCAAGGCATTACCGATTCCACTATGACCCACGGCGAGGGCTGGCAGTTCATTCAAGCTGGCCGCTTCCTCGAGCGAGCCGTGTGCCTGTCCATTTTGGTCGGCGTGCATTTCCACGCGTTTCAGCAACCGGATCATCGCGAATCCGAGCATAGTTACTTGGAATGGATCGGCCTGCTGCGTTCCTGCACGGCCTTTGAAGCGTACTGTAAGGCTTACACCGCTCAGATCAAACCAGATCGCATCGCGGAATTCCTGGTGCTGCATCAGAGTTTTCCGCATTCCATTCGCTTCTCCGCCGAGGCGCTTGAGGCCGCGATCAAGGAGATCGGACGCGAAGCCGGCAGCCGCCGTTCCTCGCATGTGGAGCGGATTTCCGGACGTTTGCGCGCCACGCTGCGCTACGGCCAGATTGATGAGATTATGGCGGGCGGTCTCGATACTTATCTGGAAGGCATTCTCCGGCAATGTGGCCAGGTCCACGGCGCCATGTATCAGACTTACGTTTCTTATCCCATCGAGGTGGCGCTGGAGGCCTAATCATGTTTTATTCCATCCGTCATCTCACCCGCTTCCGCTACACTTCGCCCGTCAGCGAAAGCCTGATGGAAGTTCGCATGCATCCGCGCACCGAAGCCGAGCAGCGTTGCCTGTCCTTCCAGCTCTTCGTCGATCCCAAGACGCGCATCCATATGTATCGCGATTATCTTGGCAACAGCATCCATCATTTCAACGTTCCCGCCAAACATCTCGAGCTGCGGATCGTGGCCGAGGCACTCGTGGAAATCGAGCCGCCGCCGGAACTGCCCCCGGCGCTGACGCCAGAATCTTGGGCTGCGCTCGATGCCGAGGTGGCCGCCGGCGACTACTGGGAAATGCTGATGCCCAGCACCTTCGCGCAACCTGGCGAAGGACTCCTGAGCTTGGTCGAACCGCTCCGCGTTAGCCGGCGTGACGATCCGCTCACGTTCCTGCGCGAATTAAACGTCGCCGTTTATGAGTGGTTCGAGTACGCGCCCAAATCTACCCGCGTCGACTCTCCCATCGATCATGCCATCGAAGCGCGCAAAGGCGTTTGCCAGGATTTTGCTCACATCATGACCGCGCTGGTCCGGCATGTGAAAATTCCGTGCCGATACGTAAGCGGCTACATGTACCCGCGCTCCGAACAGCGGGACCGGTCGCCCGAAGGCGCAACCCATGCATGGGTCGAGGCTCTGCTTCCCGGCTTGGGTTGGGTGGGGTTCGACCCGACCAACAACGTGCTCGCCGGCGGCCGCCACATTCGCACCGCCATCGGGCGCGATTACGCGGATGTGCCTCCCACCAAGGGAGTTTTCAAGGGGACAACCGAGAGTCAACTTACCGTGTCGGTTCAAGTGTCGCCTTCGAAAGCTCCGCCTCCGCCTGAAGCCGAAATCCTGGCGATTCCTGGTGATTGGGAAGCCGCTGCCATTGCAGCCGCCACTGAGGCCGAGCAACAGCAGCAGCAACAGCAGTAGCTGCCCGCGCCGCACTATAGCGATTGTTAAACTGAAGCCGTGCTGCGATTTGTTCTTATCGCGCTGTTCTGCGCATTGCTCTGGGGCCAATCTTCCACCACCGGAAATCTGCAGGGTATCGTTGTGGATTCCACCGGCTCACCGATGGCCGGCGCCAGCGTAACCTTGCGATCCCTCTCCTCAGGCGCCACGCGCACTTTGCAATCTCAGGAGGACGGCCGCTTTAGCATCTCCAGTTTGCCGATCGGCAGCTACTCCTTGCGTGTGGAACGGCAGAGCTTCAATCCTGTCACAGTCGAGCCTCTGGATATCTCAGTCGGCCAGACCGTTACGCAGCGCATCGTAATGAACATTGGCACGCTGACTCAAAAGCTCGACGTGCAAGAGCAGGCCGACGCGCTCCAGACCACCGCCATCACCGAAAATGTTGCCTTCGGTGGCGACCGCATTGAGGACGCTCCGGCGCAAAATCGCAACTACCTCAACTTCGTCCTGGTTGCGCCAGGAGTGGCAGCATCGCAGGGAGCGAACACCAGCCGTTCCGCTGCTGGCATCCGCAACAGCTCCAACGACAGCGGTCTCGTGTTCAACGGCATGCGCGGCCGTAACAACAGCATCTCCATCGATGGCGTGGACAATCGCGACGAGACCACCGGGGGTAATCGCGTCGCAGTCGGATTGGAAATGGTCCAGGAATTTCGTGTCGCTGGCACGTCGGTCGATGCCGAGTTCGGTGGCGCGGCCGGCGGTCTCGTCAACATGGTGACCCACACCGGTCAGAACATCTGGCACGGTGACTTTACGCTCTTTCATCAGAACGAGTATCTGAATGCGCGCAGCGCGGAAGCCGAGGTGGCCGGCCGGCCCTATGTGCGTCGCTGGCAGCCTGGCACTAGTATCGGCGGCCCCATCCGGCGCGACAAGACATTCTTCTTCACCTCCATCGAGCAGAGTTGGGAATCCGTGGACGAATGGTCGGACGCCCCACGCAGTGCCCCGGTCATCAACGCGGCTCTGCAGAGTCCATCGTTTGCGCGATCGCCAGTGTCATCGGTCACCCGCGGCCTGTTTAATTCCGGTGAGGGTGATACCGAGTTTTCGTTCAAAGCCACGCACTACCTGTCGCCTGGCCAGAGCTTGACGGCCCGTTATGCATTCTCCCGAGGACGGGTCCGCCAGGACGTGCAATCCGGCGACAATTTCCTGGATCAGTCGGCGCGCGGCAGCAGCCGTGTGATTGATCATTCACTAGTAGCCGGCTGGTCGGCGGGATTCAGTCCGAATCTAGTGAACGATCTGCGCATGCAGTACGGACAGCGCGATACCGATATCGCGCCCAACAGCATCGGCCCGGAATACGACATCCCGGGCGTCCTGACGCTCGGGCAGTCCGCGTCGCTCGATCAGGCCCGCACCGAGCGTCACATCGAACTGGTGGAAAGCCTGCAGATCGCGCACGGCCGTCACCTGCTTAGTTTCGGCGCCAGCGCGCACGGCGTTCTCTTCGATGGCCGGCTGGCCAATCGCTATCGTGGCGTGTACGTTTTTCCGACCCTGGCCGACTTCCTCCTGGGCCACCCCGACGTCTTCCTGCAGGCGTTCGGCGATCCCCGCACCAGCATCAACACCATTCCTCTCGGCTTCTGGGCGCAGGACCGTTGGCAACTGGTGCCCGGCTTGAGTATCAACATCGGGATTCGCTACGACCGTCAGTCGCTGCCATACCAGTTTCCGGTGAGCAATCGCAATGTCGCTCCGCGTGTTGGCATCGCCTGGCAGCCGGGCGGCCGGTCGGGCTGGGTCTTTCGCGCCGGCACCGGCCTGTTCTACGATCGCTACCCGTTGGAGTTTCTGAATTACGGCCTCCAGAAAAATAGCCCGCAGGGATTTGAACAATATCTGACCGGAGCGGATGCGCAGCTCGCTTTCACCTTGGCAATGGGCGGCACATTAGTCCAGCCGATCGCCGCGCGCCCGCTGCAGACCTACACCGCGGTCGCTCCCTTTCCGAGCACCTACAGCCGCAAGGTGGTGTTAGGCGCAGAGCGGCGCATTGATAAAGACACAACCGCTACCATCGAGTACAGCGACGTCCACGGGCTGCACCTGCCGCGTATCCGCAGCAATTATCCGAACGGCTACTGGCTCGAGCAGAGCGCCAGTTCCACATATCAGGGCGTCTCTCTGACGATCAATCGCCGCTTCAGCAAAGAGATTTCATACCTGGCCAGCTACAACTACAGCGTCACTCACGACGACGCATCCGACTACGACGAGCAGCCGCTCGATCCGCGCAACACGCAGTTGGATTGGGCGCTCTCACGCCAGCACCAGCCGCATCGCCTCAGTTTCAGCGGTGTGTTTGATCTGTTCGACGAAGGCTGGTTCAAGAACATCACCCTCGCGCCGGTGTTCACCTGGGGCAGCGGCCGGCCGTTGAACACTCTGCTTACCAGCGATGTTTACCGCACAGGTGCGTACCCGATCTCAGCTCGGCCTGCGGGCTTTCCGCGCAATATTGCTTGGATGCCGAGAACCGTCTCGTTGGATGCCCGCCTGATGAAAACCATCAAAGTGCATCACGAGCGTGCCCTTTTCCAGTTCGGCGTCGAAGCCTTCAACCTTATGAACCACACCAACCGTTTGCGTGTGAGTCCCTACTACACCGCGAGTTTCGGCGGACTCATTGAAGCCCAGATCCCGCGGCAGGTGCAGTTGATGGCGCAGTTGGAATATTAGGCCGCCTCCGCGATCACGCGACCTAGGCCGTCAATCGCGCGCGAAGCCACTCCATTACCATGCGGCCCGTGCGACCGTTCTCCCGGCTGCCGCGCCCCATGTGCGCTCCGTCGGCTATCAGCCGCGCCGTCTTGGGTTCGCCCGTTTCGAGCAGCAGAGGAATTTCCTGCGGCGAGATCCATGGATCTTTCTCTCCGTTTATCATCAGCATCGGCGCGCACGGTTTGTCGAGCCAGCCCTGCACCTTGAGCGACATCGCCGGAGCCGTTTTCACCAGTTCGTCGTAATCCTTCACGTGATTCGAATAGATCATCGAATCGAGCAGCGGCCAGAAATATTCCTTCTCACTCTGCAATCCCCGCAGCCACGGCTCTTCGAACGTGTAGTGAATGGGGCCACCCAACTGGGCCGACGCCCGCAGGCGCTTACGCTCCACGTACGCCATCTTTCCACCCCAATAGCCGCCGTAACTGCGGCCCACGAAGCCCATCCGCTGTCCGTCCAGATCGTCGCGTGTCAGAAGATAGTCGATCGTGGCGGTGTAGAGCCGCTCCGCGTCTGGCGTGTTCCATACCGGACACTCGCCGGCGCCCGGCATGTCCATCGAGAATGCTGCCAGGCCCACTTCGAGCAGATCGCTCGTGTTGCGCTCTTCTTTATAAACGTCCACGCCGCCGGTGGCGATAACGATGGGCGGACGCGTGACGCCCTTCGGCTTGCGCAGGTAGCCGATGATCTGCTTGCCTTCCAACGGAATCGTCACGCGCTCCATGGGCGGATCCAGAGAACGCGCGGCCTTCAGATAATTTTCGATTGCCTTGCGATAGGCCGCCTGTTTCGCCGGATGATTGATGACCGGAAATTTGGCGATGCCGTAATACGTTGCGGCCATCTGATACGCCTTGTTCGCTTCCTGCAGCTTTCCTTGCGCCTCGAGCTCCGCGCCCTGTCGCTCAAACGGAACGGCCAGTTTCGTCCATTCCGCCACCCACGGCTCCGCATCCAAGCTGGTCAGCCGGCGGAAGATTGCTGCGGCTGCATCCGGGTCCGCGCCGCGGCCGACGAATTCCCGGAGTCGCGCTTTCGCGCCCGTCGCATACGCAGGATCCTGAAACGGATTGACGCCCGTTGCGGCCTTGAGTTGCAGGACCGCGCCCGCTCCAGCGGCCAGTTCCATGAATCCCCTGCCGCGTCGACTGATTCGATTGAGCCATGTGTTAACGTTTAGCACCAAGCGCGTTCTCGCGCAATGTCAAACGATTCGCAATGCTGCCACGGTTGCATCGTCCGTCTGGTGTCCACAGGAAAACTCATCCATCGATTTGAAGATGGCGTCAACCAGATCGTGAGCGTCTCGTACGCGGTTCTCGGCGGCTGCCCTTCGCAAGCCCTCCATGCCCCATAGCTCCCCGAACGGATTCTCTGCCTCAATTACCCCATCCGAACAGGCCACGACCAGATCACCGCGTTTGAGTTCGATGAGGCCTTCCTCATACGGCCACTCCGGAAACATTCCCACCGGTGCTCCGCCGGTCTCGAGCCAATCCATTGACCCGTCTCGCCGCAAGACGATTGGCGGAGGATGCCCGGCGTTGACATACCGCATTTTGCGAGCCGCTCCATCAACAACCGCATAAAACAATGTGGCATAGCGATCCATGAGCGATGTAGCGTATACGTGCCGGTTGACTGTCCTGAGCGTCGCCGCCCCGTCGTTGCCGCTGAACAGAGCCGCTGTTCGTAATGACGACTGGACGTTCGAGATCATGAGCGCCGCAGCGAGCCCTTTGCCGGATGCGTCTCCCACCTCCAGCGCCAGGCCGCCGTCTGCGAGCGGTAGGAAATCATAGCAATCGCCGCCTATTTCGTGTGCTTGCCTGCATCTCGCGCTGTAGTCTAAGGCGCCCGTCGGTGAAGCCACATGCCGCATAAAACGCTGTTGTACGGCACACGCCGTAGCCCATTCCCCCCGACTCTCCAGCACCACCGCTTGGCTGCCCATTTTCGAACCTCCACCTATATGTCGAACCAGGGTGCTTAAAATCGACATTGCCCCCGCGATTCTCCGTATGTCGAGAATACGCCGTCGGCTCCGACTCACCTTTGAGAGCCGTTAAAGAGGGTGACAATGAAAGGAGCACACGATGAAGTACATTTTGATGATGAACGCCATGACTGCGGGAGACCTTTACGGAGGTGTTGCCGGCTGGCAGCAGAGTGATATCAAGCAACATATCGTGTTCATGAAGAATTTGACCAAGTCGCTCGTGGAATCCGGCGAATTGGTGTCCACCGAAGGCTTGGCCCTTCCGGATCAGGCCAGGATCGTGCGTGCCGGAAGGAACGGAGCGCCGATCACGGACGGTGTGTTTCCAGAGAGCAAGGAGTTTCTAGCCGGCTACTGGATCGTCGACGTCGACACTGCGGAGCGAGCCTATCAGATCGCGGCGCGCGCGTCGGCCGCGCCGGGACCCGGTGGCACGCCTCTGAACATGCCGATTGAAGTCAGGCAGGTGCTGAGCGGCCCGCCCGAAGAATTTCTGTGAGAGCCGCGCGAGGTGCGTCGGAGCGCCCGCTCGACAGTATGATTCGCGTCCAAAGCCAATGCTAGCCTGCTCGACGAATCTCTTCTCGGATCACCCGCCGTAGCGTGGCTTCCAGCGGTTCTCGAGAGCGCGCAATGTGTTCCCGTAGCGCCTCATTAATCAGACTCTGGTAATTACCGCCGCCCGCTTTCTCCACCTGACTGCGGAACCAAGCGATTACTTCCTCATCCAGTCGAATAGTGATTCTCGTTTTCCCTTTCGAAACGGGAATTACCGGCCCACGCTTCGCTTTTGAAAAGTCATATTCACGTTTCATATGTTGTCCTAATACACCACCGCTCGGCTGCATATGTACAATTGTACACGCCGCCCGGCGCGGGCCAAACCTCGGTCCAAAGAACCCTTTCGTCACCGCGTTCCCAAAATTTCTTTTCCTTCGTGCTCGATCATGCCCGCACGCGATTGGCTGCGAAACACCAATGCAACTCCCGATCCTCCGCCGACCACATCTAGTACGATAAAAGTATCCCCATGGGCGCGACTAGCGTGGACTATAAGAAAACTGTCAATCTCCCGCGTACCGACTTTCCGATGAAGGCCAACCTCCCGCAAATGGAGCCGAAAATGTTGGCTCGCTGGGAAGCCGAGAACCTCTACGCCAAGATCCGCGCCGCCCGCGCCAGCCGCCCCATGTACGTTCTGCACGACGGCCCGCCTTACGCCAACGGCGAAATCCACCTCGGCACCGGCTTCAACAAAATTATCAAGGACTTCGTCGTCAAAACCAAAACCATGCAGGGCTACGATTCGCCTTACGTGCCCGGTTGGGATTGCCACGGTCTGCCCATCGAAGCCAAGGTCGACAGCCAGCTCGGCTCCCGCAAAGCCCACATGACAGCGGTCGAGATTCGAGCCGAATGCCGCAAGTACGCCGCCAAATACGTCGATCTCCAGCGCCGTGATTTCATCCGCCTCGGAGTTTTTGGCCGCTGGCAGGACCCCTATTTGACGATGAGCCCGCAGTACGAATCCATCATTGCCGGCGCATTCGTGGAGTTCCTCGATCGCGGCTACATCTACAAAGGTCTGAAATCGGTCAACTGGTGCATTCACCACCGCACCGCGCTGGCCGAAGCGGAAATCGAATACGAGAACCACACCAGCCCGTCCATTTGGGTGCGATTTGCATTGGCTTCCGACGCCGCGCTGATCGATCCCGCGCTCGCCGGCCGCAAAGTCTACGGCCTCATCTGGACCACTACGCCCTGGACCATTCCGGCCAACGTCGCCATCGCCTTTCATCCCAAGTTCGAGTACGTGGCCGCCGAAGTCGATGGCGATGTCTACATCGTCGCGCTCGAATTGCTCAGGACCGTCGGCGAAAAACTCGGATGGAGCGAGCCCAAGGTCATCGCCGGTTTCAAAGGCGCGAAGCTCGAAGGTGCGATCTTCCGCCATCCTTTTCTCGATCGCGATTCGCTCGGTGTTCTCGCCGAGCATGTGACGCTGGAACAGGGCACCGGCGCGGTCCACACTGCCCCTGGGCATGGCGCGGAAGACTTTGAGGTCGGCGCCAAATACGGGCTTCCGGTTTATTGCCCCGTCGATCCCGCCGGCAAAATCTTCCATGCCGAAGGCGCGGCTGGCCGTCTGCCCGAAGAATTAATCGGCAAGACCGTCTGGCAAGCGAATCCGATCGTGAATGAAATTCTGAAATCGCGCGGCGCGCTGCTCGGCGAAGAAAAGATCACGCACAGCTACCCGCACTGCTGGCGCTGCCACAATCCCACAATTTTCCGCGCCACCGAACAGTGGTTCATCGGAATGGATCGTAACGATCTCCGTGCGCGCACCCTCAAGGCCATCCAGGCCGTCAAGTGGATGCCGTCCTGGGGCGACGAGCGCATGTCCAACATGATCGCCACTCGACCCGACTGGTGCATCTCGCGCCAGCGTATTTGGGGCGTTCCCATCATCGTCTTCTACTGCGAAAATTGCCAGGAGCCGTTCACCGATCGCAAGGTTCTCGATCGCGTGGTCGCGCTCTTCGCCAAGGAAACCGCCGATGCTTGGTACGCCCACTCGGCCGCCGATCTGATGGGCCCCGCCGTCCAATGCTCGCGCTGCGGCCACAAAGAATTTCGCAAAGAGACTGACATTCTCGACGTCTGGTTCGATTCCGGATCCAGTCACCTTGCCGTTCTGACGCCGGAAAATGGCCTACCTTGGCCCGCCAACATGTATCTGGAAGGCGGCGATCAGTATCGCGGCTGGTTCCACAGCTCGCTGCTGGTCGGCGTCGGACTGAAGGGTGAAGCGCCTTACCGTGAGTGCGCCACCAATGGCTGGACCCTCGATGAGCAGGGCCGTGCGATGTCGAAATCCCAAGGCATCGGAATTCATCCCGATCAAGTCATCCCCAAACACGGCGCCGATGTCCTGCGCCTTTGGGCAGCCTCAGTTGATTTCTCCGAAGACGTGCGGCTCTCGGACACCATCCTCGCGCGTCTCAGCGAGGCCTACCGCAAGTTCCGGAACACTTTTAAATGGGCGCTCGGCAATCTGAATGATTTCGATCCGGCGACCGATGCCGTTTCACCGGCCGAAATGCAGGAGATCGATCTTTGGATCCTCTCGCGAACTGAGACGCTGGTGGCCGATTGCCTGGCTTATTATCAGGAATTTGGATTCCACAAAGTCTATCGCGCCGTCTACGACTTCGCCACCACCGAGCTCAGTGCGATCTATTTCGACGCTTCGAAAGATCGTCTCTATACCGCCGCGCCGAGGTCGCGCATCCGTCGAAGTGCCCAGACCGCCGTCTATCGCATCGCCTACGCCTTGGTACGGTTGATCGCGCCGCTTCTCGCATTCACCACGGAAGAGGTCTGGGGCTATTTGCGAAAACCGGTGGGTAGTCCGGACAGCGTGCATCTGGCTCTATTTCCGCAACCCGACGAGCTCACCTCGGGCTTCTCCACCGGCCAACGAAGCCGCTTGCGGAATTGGGACGAGCTGATCGCAGTGCGAGATGTGGTGCTGAAGCAACTGGAGGTCGCGCGACAGGAAAAGTTCATTGGCGCGCCGCTCGAGGCCCAAGTGCGCCTCAAAGCCGGCGAAAAGCTTTACCCGCTTCTCGAAGAATATTTGAATGAGCTGCCAGGTCTGTTCATCGTGTCGCAAGTTGCCCTGGAACGCGGACCTGGAGATGAGCTGTCGATCGGGATCGAACGCGCCCAGGGCGAGAAGTGCGAGCGCTGCTGGAAGTACACCACCGACGTCGGCGCGGATCCCGACTTCCCAACCATTTGCGCAGCCTGCAAAGATGCCGTGAAGGAAATATTGGGCGAGTGAGATGAACCGATGAACCAGCGGATTGTTCCGTTTTTCATTGCCGCTGCCGTGGTCTTGCTCGATCGCCTGACCAAGGAAATGATCAAGAGCCATTTTTCGGCGTGGGACTCTCTGGCCGTGATTCCCGGCTTCTTCAACATCGTCCACACTGAGAATCCTGGCATCGCTTTCGGCCTGCTCGCCGATGCTTCCAATCCCTGGCGCGATGTTTTGTTGATCGGATTTTCCCTGGCAGTTCTGTTGGTGATTTCCGCGGTTCTGGTGCGGCCCGACCCCACGGGAGCGCACGGGCCGCTTTTGCGAGCCGGCTTGGGGCTGGTCCTGGGAGGCGCCTTCGGGAATCTTTACGATAGGCTTGTACACAAAACCGTGACCGATTTCGTCGAAGTACATTGGGGGCCTTATTATTTTCCGGCCTTCAACGTCGCCGACAGCGCCATCACCGTCGGGGCCTGCCTCCTTCTGCTGGACATGTGGCGCACCCGGGAAAAGAAGACTGAAGCAGTCGACGTGCCGAGGTAATCTAAGAAATGTTTCCTAAGCTGGTATCCATCGGAAAATTCTTCATTCCGACTTACGGCACTCTGGTCGCCCTCGCCTTTTTGTTCGCTCTCTGGGTTACCGTCCGGCTGGCGCGCAAAGCCAAACTGCCCCCGGAACCCGTAACCAATCTCGCCATCTACTGCGCCCTGGCTGGATTGGCCGGCGCCAAGCTGTTCATGATTCTGTTCGACTGGAAGTCCTATTGGAACGACCCCGCTTCGCTGTTTTCACTGAGCACGCTGCAAGCCGCGGGGGTTTACCAGGGTGGCTTCCTGGTGGCGCTAATAACCGCCATCCTATATATGCGCCACAATCGGTTGCCGGTGCTCGAGACTTGCGACGTCTTCTCTCCTGGTATCGCCCTGGGGCAAGCCATCGGCCGGCTGGGCTGCTTCTCGGCGGGCTGCTGCTGGGGCGTCGAGTGCCATCTGCCTTGGGCCGTCACGTTCAAGAATCCCGAAGCTTATAATCTAACCGGCGTTCCACTGGGCGTGCCCTTGCATCCCACCCAGCTTTACGAATCGTTGGCCGACGCGCTGATCTTTGTTTTCCTGTATCGCACGATCAGCAAGCCCCACGCGGCCGGCTCAATTCTCGGATGGTATCTGGCGCTCTATTCCAGCGCGCGTTTCATAATCGAATTCTTCCGCTTTCACGAACAAGGCCTGCATTTCGGACTTTCCTACACGCAGTGGATTTCGCTCGCGACGCTAGCAGCCGGCATCGGGCTTCTGCTCTGGCCTCACCGTTCGATCACTCGTCGACGTGAATTCGCTTGAGGTGCGAGGTCTCGCCCGAGACAATCCGAACTCTCGACTTCGCGACGCCCAGTTTCTCCGCCAGGAATTCGCACAGTGCGCGGTTGGCTTTGCCTTTCTCAGGCGCGGCCGCGATCTTCACCTTCCAAGTCCCGTCCGGCAAATATCCCGTCAGCTCCGTCTTCGAGCTTTTTGGGATTACCTTAACGCGGATGTCCATATTTGGCCGGCTGCGATTTCCTGCGGCGCCGCCAGAGTCCACACGTTGGGACCCGGCCGGTAATCGCGATCCAGAAAGAAGCACTTGGTAACAGACTCCACGCGGCAGGGCGAATCGGACGCGGCCTTTTCCCCGACGATGCATTCGAAGCCGATATCCGAGATCTGATCCGGCCTGGTTCCTGGCGGCAACTCGACCGTGGTACGCACAAATCCGTTCGCGCTTTCGGCCGCGCCGCGCGTCCAGGTCCGGATCGCGAAATCCGCGTGGCCCAGGTGTGAACCGTACCAGTGGGGATCGCCCTTCAGATGCACCAGCGTCGCAACGAAGGACTCACGCTTTGCGAGCTTCATCTCGAAATACAGATAATTCAGCGGAGCGCTGACCTTCTCGCCATCCAACGTGCCAAACGGCCGCAACTTACCCTCGCGCTGCAGCTCTTTGGCCATGACTTCATAGGCAACCGGATGCTGGTCGATCACCTCTTCGCGCGAGTGGCCGGTGAGATCCACGAGAATGGGCGCGATTTGATAGCGGATCGGCGTCGGAGTATTCGCCTCGCCGATCATATTGTTGTCGGTGATCGGCATCAGTAGCGGATGCGTTCCGTCGCGCCGCCCGCGAAACTCGACCTCTTTGTGGCCTTCGGTCTGGATGGTCGCGCGGCCGATGGCGCCGGCGGCGCCTAAGAATACCCGGTACACGTACTCCACATCCGTGGTTCGTCCCCAGCGGGCCATCAGCGCGCGAGTTGATGTACCGCCGTCTTCGTTCGAGAAAATCACTGTGTACTGCAAGAACGGAGCATCGTTATCGGAGAGCCGTTCGCAGTAAACGATGAGCGGGATATCCGTGAATTTTCCGATCGTATTCGCTCGCGCATACAACACCGGCGCGTTCGCCATCGCATCCGATGAGTCTTCGTGAAAGCGGGCTCCCGAAAACTCGACGCCTGGGCCGCGGACGTCCACATCGTGCTCACCCGCAGCGAGAGCGCCCAGAAAAACCGTATACGCGAACTGGCGGCCGCCGGCGTAGAGCATGATCTGCTGCTGGGCACGGCCGTCCACGAAAACCGTCGCCAGCGCCGCTTCTTTTCCTTCCTGGCCCCAGTCGGTACCCGGTGCGCGCAGATCGAGTTCCGCGACCACTTCGCTCCGCGGATGCGAGATCTTCACGGTCGCGGCGTGTAACACCGAGAAGCAGATCAGTAACAGGCAGAACCGGGCGATGGTTTCGAGCAGTCTTCTGGACGAGCAGGGCTTGGTCAAGAATGCATCTACCGGCGGCATGTTCTGATGCTCGCCGCCCGATAGCACGATGACGCGCGCTGCACCCGACGCGGCGTTGATCAACTGCATGCCGTCCTCCGGTGTCGGAAGTTGCAGATCCATGAGCACCACTTGGCAACCTGGGAGCCGGTCGAGCGCCTCGGCGGCGGTCTGCGCGGTGACGACCTCATGGCCGGACTGTTCCAGAATCAGCTTTCGCACCTCGAGCTGGCCGGCATCGTCTTCCACCACCAGGATGCGCGCCATTTAGCCGAACTCGATGCCTGCGATCACTAACTGCGGCATCTGGTTGTTCCAGCTTTCTGGAATTTCGTCGAAAGGAAGGCGGAACGACCGCGATTCCCCCGGCTTCACAAGACTGTTAACGATGGGCACGCGCTTGCGGAGCACAACCTCGCCGTACCTGTTATAGAAGATGCAGTAAACGTCGACCTCTTTCACTGGACGAGCGCCGCCATTAGTGATCTTGCCCTCGATTTCGGTCACCATCTGCTGGACGTAGCTTTCGGTGGCCTTCATGGTGACGTCGCTCAACTGGAGATTCCGAACATAGACCTTGGCGTCCGGCGTGAGGGGCGGGGCGCTTGCAACAGTCGCGGGATGATTGACGTACCAGGCCACCGCTCCGCCCAGCAAAAGCATGGCTGCCAAGATATAGACGGCGCTCTTACTGCCCACTGACGGTCATCTCCCCGATCATCAGCGTAGGCGATGCTACCGAGCCGCGAAACTCCAGATCGAAGCCGATGGCTGCAAAATCCATCAACATCTGCTGCAGCGTCGACGCAATGGTGATCTCGGATACAGGATACGCGAACTCGCCGTTCTCAATCCACTGGCCGGCTGCGCCGCGCGAATAATCGCCGGTGACGGTGTTCACGCCGGAGCCGATCAACTCGGTCACGTACAATCCTTTGCCGATTCCGCGAATGATCTCGTCGGGCGAGCGCTCGCCTTTTTCAAGGAATAGATTGCCGTGCCCGACGCTGGCGTTGCCGGTGAGGCCGCGCGCCGCGTTACCGGTGGTGCGAAGCCCGAGCTTGCGGGCGGTATAGGTGTTGAGCAGGTAGCTGGTGAGAACTCCGCGGTCGATCACCACCGTGCGCCGCGTGGGAACACCTTCGTCGTCGAAAGGCGAAGTACCGAACAGGCCCGCAATGGTGCTGTCGTCGATGATGGTGACGTTTTCCGATGCAACGCGCTCGCCGAGTTTGTCAGCCAGGAAGGAAGCCTTGCGATAGACGGAGTCGCCGTCGACAGCCTCGAAGATGTTGCTGATGAGCGAACGGGCGGTGAGCTGGTCGAAGACTACTGGGACTTTCTGGGTCGGCACTTTGCGCGAACCGAGTCGGCGAAGGGCTCGCTGGGCGGCTTTGCGTCCGATTGCGGCCGGGCTTTCGAGCTTGGCGTAACTGCGCGCGTGGGAATACCAATAATCGCGCTCCATGGACTCGCCTTCACGCGCCACCGGAGTGGTGCTCAACGAACAACTGCTGACCCGGTAGGAGCCCAGGAAGCCGCGCGAGTTGGCGAACACGCGTTCACCGCTGTAGGCATCGAACGATGCACCTTCGGAGTTGGTGATGCGCGGGTCGGCGGAGAGTGCGGCGTCTTCGGCTTGAAGTGCGTGGTCGATGCGCTGCGAGGTATCGATGCGGCTGACGTCGTCCGAGTAGAGCTGCAAGTCGCACGAGAGAGAGCCGAGCTCGGAGGGATCGGGCAGGCCGGCGTGCGGATCTTCCGTGGAGATGGCCGCGATCTCGAGAGCCGAATCGACCAGCTTGCGGACGCCTTCTCTAGAAAGATCGGAGGTGTAGGACGAACCGACGTGCTTGCCGAGAAGAACGCGCAGGCCCGCGCCTCGGGATCCGGCGTCTTTCAGTGTTTCGAGCGAGCGCATGCGCACGCCCGCCGAGAATTCCTCGCCTTCCGACAGCGTGCATTCGGCATCGCTCGCGCCGCGGTCGAGAGCGAGCCGGACCACTTGGGAGGCCAGCTCGGCGTCGATCATCCCGAAGTGCCGCCCACGGTCATGCGATCGACCTTGATAGTGGGAATCCCAACGCCGACCGGAACCGACTGGCCTTCCTTGCCGCAGATTCCGATGCCTTCATCCAGTTTGAGATCGTTGCCGACCATGCTGACGTACTTGAGCGCTTCCGGGCCGTTGCCGATCAAGGTGGCGCCACGGACCGGGCGGGTGATGCGACCGTCCTCGATCAGGTAGCTCTCCGACGCACTGAATACAAAATTGCCGCTGGTGATGTCCACCTGGCCGCCGCCGAAATTGGCGCAGTAGAGGCCGCGCGGCGTGGATCGTACGATCTCGCCGGGATCGCTGTCGCCCGCCAGCATGAAGGTATTGGTCATGCGAGGCATGGGAATATGCTGATAACTTTCCCGGCGTCCGTTCCCAGTGGCTCCTGAACGCAAAAGCCGGCTCGACAGCTTATCGAATAAGATAGCCGCGCAGCACGCCCTTTTCGATGAGGACGTTCTTCTGTGTCGGCGCACCTTCATCGTCGACGTTGAGCGATCCGCGGCGATTGCGGATGGTGCCGTCATCGATCACGGTGCATAGAGGGCTGGCCACCTGCTGTCCGATGCGATCGCTGAACGCCGAGACTTTCTTGCGGTTGAAATCGGCTTCAAGGCCATGTCCGACGGCTTCGTGCAGCAGAATGCCCGGCCAGCCGGGGCCGAGCACCACGGTCATCTCGCCCGCTGGTGCAGGCACGGCGTCCAGCTGCACGATGGCCTGACGGGCCGCTTCGCGCGCGAACTCCTCGGGCGAATGTTCATTTTGGAAAAAGTCGAGCGACACGCGACCACCGCCACCGGCGTAACCTCGCTGCGGGCTGCCGGTACCTTGGCGAGCGAGGACACCGACGTTCATGCGCGCCATGGGCTGCCGATCGAAGCTGAGGACGCCGTCGCTGTTGGCCACCAGCACCTGGCGGAGGCTGTCCGCGTAGCTGGCCTGCACCTGGAAAATCCGGGTGTTGTAGGCGCGGGCGGCTCGGTCGGCTCGTTTTACCAGATCCACGCGCTCGGTGAGACTGGTTTCGTTGGGGGCCTGGAGAATCGGATAAAGATCTCGTTTGTTGGCTTCCTCGAATCCGGTTTTGTCGACCTTGGCGGGTCCCTTTGCGATGCATGCGGCCACACGTGCGGCCCTGCGAATTTTCTCAGGGCTAAGATCGTCGCTATAGGCGTAGCCAGTGCGCTCGCCAGCGATGACGCGCACGCCGACACCGAGTGAAACTCCCTGGACGGCGCTCTTGACGATAGATTCGTCGATGCTCAGGCTGCTGGTGGCCAGGTATTCGAAGTACAGATCGGCGTAGTCGCCTCCGGCGGAAAGCGCCTCATTGAGATACGACTGGAGGTCGTGCTCGGTGATGCCGAATTTCTGTCCGAAGAAGGAATCGGATAATGCCATCTACTTTCAGCGTAGCATCGGCGGCCAAATTCGGGGTTTCCGAGCCCAAATGTCGTCATTCGAAAAAACGAAGCCAAGTCTTGGAGCGAATTGACGCATCGAGGTCCGTGGGGGGTGAGGGCGAATCTGTGATTTGAAAAAACGAAGCCAAACTCCGGTACCTGCGGCCATAATTTCCCTCCTTTCAATTTCGGTTTTATCACGCGGGTCCCGGGCGCGATCGGGTGGAGATTTGGAAGTTGATGAGAAGCTGGGGAAAAAGCCGGATTAAGAATTAGTGACTGGTTTGGATCCCGAGGTGGCGTCTATGGCTGGAACACGGTTTTGGGCCCGCCCCCCAACCAAGGTCCGGCATATGTGCTTTCAAACAATTCTCAGTGCTGCTGACCCGCCTTTTGTTGCTCGGCCAGGATCGCTTTGAACATGGCTTCTTGCATGTCGGCTTCGAGGCGGCAACCGGAAGGATCGATGAAGGGATTCGGCGCGCCGGGTTTGAGTGTGGCGTACTTCTCCGCCATGCCGTATTCGGAGGGGTGGTCGCCGAGAGGGACGTCACATGGCAGCGTGCGGACGACCGCGAAGGAGTGGTTGAATTCATCGATCACGGGTGGCGTCAGCACGGTGGGCGAGCGCAGGCTGGAATAGAAAACAACCTGGTAAGTCTTGCCGGCTGCGATTGTAGGCATGGTCCAAGTGGTTGCGCCATGCGTATGGCCGGCTGTTAGATGCGCAGTGAGTGTTGCGTCGCCAAGCCTCACCGTGTCGCCGTCGTGGATGGTGCGGTCTACAGGGTGCTCTTTGCCGCCGGGTTTGATGGCTTTGAGAGCGGGCACGTCCTCGGCCATAGAAACGACCTGCGCGCCGGTGAGTTCCTTCACGAGCGCGTCGCCTTCCATGTGATCGCCGTGGGCGTGATTGCCGAGGAGTATTTTAGTGTCGGAAAATTTGAAGCCGAGTTGTTCAATTGACTTCTGGATCGTGCGTACGTTCCGCTCGTAGGTGCTATCGATTAGGATATTGCCCTGCGGGGTGACGATGAGGAATGCGCTCAGGGTTTTGGTGCCGACGTAGTAGACGTTGCCGACGATTTTGTGAGGCGGGAAGGCCGTCGTCTGGTCTTCGGGCGTGCCCATGTTGCGGGCGAGGATGGAGCGGGGCGTGAAGGTTTTTCCCTGGGCAGTGACCGAGGGATGGTCCGGGGCGTTTTGGGCCAATGCTGCCGCCCCAACCAGAAACACGAATAGCTTCTGCATAAATGCCTCCAGGTCTCGACAGGAAAACTATTGTAACGCCGAAGCTCCTGCATCACGCAATCGCAATCCAGTACTTCCGGACCTGCGCTCTCGCTTGGAGTAGAATTGGTGCACACAGCATTATTCATTGGGGCCACCGGAGGACGGATGAGAGATTGGTGCGTTCTGCTATTCTTGGCCGCAGTCAGCCCAGCGGCCATGTCATCGCTGCCGCTCTATTTCGAAGAGAATCGGGGCCAGAGTGCGGCAGAAGTCCGCTTTCTGGCGGCCGGTTCGCCCGGAATTTTTTTCACGCGAAAAGAAACGGTGGTCGCGTTTTCTTCGGGCGACGTGCTTCGCATCCAGCCGGAAGGGGCCGCACCCTTCGCGCCCGAGCCTCTTGAACCACTTCCAGGAAAGAGCAATTATTTGAATCGCGAGCGCGCCATCACTGGGGTCCGGCAGTATGGCCGGATCCGTTACCGCTCCGTCTATCCGGGCATCGATCTTCTGTACTATGGCCATGGGAACGAGCTCGAATACGATTTCGCGGTCGGGCCTGGAGCGCGCCCCGAGCCGAATCCGCCTGACGCTTCAGGGAGCGAACGAATTACGGATTGACACCGAAGGCAATCTGGTGGCACGTTTGCGAAACGTGAGCTTCATCCAAAAGAAGCCCGAAGCTTGGCAATCCAGCCATGACGGCGTCTCGCACCGCGTCGAGGTCAGCTTTGTCTTGACCCGGGTCTTGAGCGGGAAAAAACAAGTTGCTTTCGCCATCGGCGCGTACGATCGCTCGCGCCCTTTGATCATTGACCCGCTGGTTGATTACGCTACTTATCTCGGCGCCGCCGGGCCGCCTTTCCAGGGCGATGTCGTCTCCGGCATCGCGGCCGATGTGGCAGGCAATGCTTACATAACGGGCAATGCTCAGTCGGGCAAATTCCCGTCCACCTCAGGCGCTGTCCCGCCGCCCACCGGCGGCAACACTGGATTCGTCGCGAAGTTGAGTGCCGATGGGGCGAATCTCCTGTATGCCACGTACCTCAATTTGCCACCCGCGCAGGCGATCGCTGTGGATTCTCAGGGCAGCGCCTATGTCGCCGGCTCGCCCACTGGGCTCACCAGTGTGAATTACATCGTCAAGCTAACGCCGGATGGTTCGGCATTTGCTTACAGCCATACCTTCGCCAACAATCTGGGAGGTTCATCCCTTTCTCATCTCGTTCTAGATTCTGCACAGAATGTCTACGTTTCCGGCACCACATCCGACACCAGATTTCCCACTACGTCGGGATCGTACCAATCCAGCTTTCCGGGTCAGATCGGCATCCTCGGAGCATTGTCGGCGTACGGGTTTGTAGTCAAGCTGAATGCCGCCGGCAACGTGGCGTATTCCACTTACTTGCGCGATCCTGTTCCTTTCAATGGGAACACGCTGCAATTTTTCGGCGTGGATGGCAATCAGGATGCGATGATCCTGACCTACGCGCTTTCCTCCAGTGTGGGACCGGGTCCCCAGTCCACGCTCTTGAAACTGAATCCGTCCGGCAGCGGAGCGCTATCCACCTTGACGTTTCCCAATGCTTCTACCCCGATTAACGTCCTGAACATTGGTACCGATCCGGTAGGAAACTTGTACGTCATCGGTGGCGGATCGCTCTCTTCGAACTCGGCCGGACCTCTGATCGCCGAGCTTGATTCCAACGGCGTCGTGGTGAAGGGCCGGTACCTGGAAGTTACGTCGGGTAGTGTCTATGTGGATGGTTCTGGTAACGCTTACATCGTTGGGAACGAACCTGAAGGGGGCATGCCATTTATAACCCGCATCGACAGTTCGTTTTCGACGGACACCACTTTTTTTCCATCCATCGCCACTTCTCCATCAAGCACGAATCTCCCGGACACTCTTCCGTTCGTCGCGCTCGACCCCGAGGGCAATCTTTATCTGACGCTTTCCAATCCCGTCTTCGGCCAGTCGCCGCATTTCCCGGCGACGCCTGGCGCGTATCAGACGGCGGGTGGCGCATTTGCGGTGGTGAAGCTCGATGCCGCGGCGCTGGCCGCCGGCGCTCTGCCTACGATTGCTCCGGGAGGCGTGACCAACGCCGCCAGCGGTCAGACGGCCGTCATTGCGCCCGGCGAAATTCTGGCAGTTTACGGCGCGAATCTAGGCCCGGCGCAACTGATCAGCGCATCTTTTGATGCGAACGGACGGCTTCCTACGAGCCTGGCCGGTACGCAGCTTCTTGTCGCTGGCGTACCTGTTCCCCTGCTCTATACCAGCGCCAATCAAATCGCAGGAATTGCTCCTCTTTCTTTAGCAGGCGCTGGGGCGTTGCCGGGTGGGGCCCCTTTCATTTCGGTCGAAGTGGGTTATCAGGGAATTGGCTCGCCGGCGATTTCTCTGATCGTCAGCCCGGCCGTTCCCGGTCTTTTCACGTCCGATGCGAGCGGCCACGGGCAAGGCGCCATCGTGAACCAGGACGGAAGCATCAATTCGCTCTTGCACCCAGCGCCGCCGGGAAGCGTCGTCTCGCTCTTTTGCAGCGGGTGCGGCATAACCGCTCCCCTGGGAACTGACGGCACACTCGCGACCTCAATTGCTTCGCTTGTGAACCTCCCCAGCGTGACGATCGGCGGCCAAATCGCGAACGTATTGTACGCCGGGTCGGCGCCAGGCCTGGTGAACGGCGCCATCCAGATCAATGTGACGGTGCCAACCGGAATCAGTGGAGATGCATTGCCGCTCGGCATTTCTGCCCCCGGTGCGCTCCCTACCCCGTTAATCACTATGGCAGTGCACTGATCGACAAACGGGGGACGACGGGTCCGCCTGATCAGCCAGAGCGTGCGCCACGTGGTAGATTGTCCTTGTCCAACAAAACTGAAGTATGGCACTCACGATCGCAGGTCTTTCCAAGACTTATCCGGATGGTGTAAAGGCGCTCAAAAACCTTTCCCTTTCCATCGGCAACAACATGTTTGGGCTGGTAGGGCCCAATGGCGCGGGCAAGAGTACGCTGATGCGCACGGTGGCTACGCTTCAGGATCCCGATTCCGGATCCATCGACCTGGACGGGATCGATGTCCTCCGCCAGAAAGACGAGGTTCGGCGCATCCTCGGCTACCTGCCGCAGGAGTTCGGCGTGTACCCGAAGATATCGGCCTTGGACATGCTCCAACACCTGGCCGTGATGAAGGGCATGACCTCTTCGGCCGAGCGCAAGGAAACGGTCGACGCACTGCTGCAACAGACCAATCTGTGGGACATCCGCAAGAAATCGCTGTCCACCTTTTCCGGCGGCATGAAGCAGCGCTTCGGAATCGCGCAGGCCCTGCTGGGTAATCCACGCCTCATTATCGTCGACGAGCCCACAGCCGGGCTCGATCCAACCGAACGCAATCGCTTTCTGAACCTGCTCTCCTCGGTGGCCAGCGACCGGACGGTTATTCTCTCCACGCACATTGTCGATGACGTGCGCCAGCTCTGTCCACGCATGGCCATCATCGCCTCCGGGGAGCTATTGCTGGAAGGCGCTCCCAACGACACCCTGGCCGCACTCGACGGCAAAATCTGGTCAAAGGTAGTCGCAACTGATGACGAGCTGCGCGCCATAGAAACTCAGCTCCCCTTGATCTCCAGTCATCTGGTCGGCGGCCAGCACGAAATCAGGGTATACGCGGACACCTCTCCAGGCGACGGCTTCCGGCCGGTCGATTCCAGCCTGGAGGACGTTTATTTCCTCAACCTCTCGCAGCAGGCTAAGCGCCAGGTCGTGAATTAAGGAGATCCGGCATGGCACTTTTTTGGGAATTCTTCACATTCGAGTTAAAGTTCCGATTCAAGAGCCTCTCCACCTACGTTTACTTCGCGCTGTGGTTGACGTTTTCCTTCCTCAACGTAGCGTCTGAAAACTTCGGCCCGATAGGCAACAGGAACGGCAAGATCCTGCTCAATTCGCCCTACGCAAATGCTTACAACGACGTTGGAGCCGCACTATTCGGCATCATCGTGATCGCCGCCATCTTCGGCACCAGCATCCTTCGCGACTTCCAGCGCGACACTTACCAGATCCTCTTTACCAAGCCCATCTCGAAATTTGCCTACCTGGGCGGACGCTGGGCCGGTTCCTTCGTTACCACCGTCTTCGCCTTTTCCGGTGTGCTGGTCGGAGCTTATCTCGGCACCTTCGCGCCTTGGGCGGACCACACTCGCATCGGTCCGAATCATCTCTGGGCCTACTTGCAGCCCTTCCTCTCTATCATCGTGGTCCAGGTCTTTTTCATCGGTTCCGCGTTCTTTGCCGTGGCCGCCCTCACCCGCAAAATATTCATCGTTTACCTCCAGGGAGTCGCGTTGTTCATGCTGTACATAATCGGCATCACGGTCTTCTCCGCCACGCGCTCGCTCGAGCACTTCTGGTCCGGCATTCTCGATCCCATCGGTCTCATCCTGTTCGACGACGTCACGCGCTACTGGACGGTAATCGAGAAGAACACGTTGTTCGTCACGTGGTCGCCGGGTCTTTCGGAGGGTGTCTTCCTTTACAACCGCCTTCTGTGGCTAACGGTCGGCCTGTTAGCGCTGGCTGGTGTCTGGGCGCTGTTTCCCATGTCGGTGGAGGCTCTCACTGCTCGCGCTCAGGGCCGCCGCGCCGCAAAGGCAAGGCAACAAGACCTGGTAGAGGCGCAACCTGTCCGTTCGCGCATTGCCGCTCGGCTCCCGCTGGTGCATCGGGCGTTTACTCCGGCTACCACGTTTGCCCAATACCTCTCGCTCTCTCGCCTGCGCCTCCGAAACATTTTCCGGGACATACCATTCTGGGCGATCGTCGCCCTCATGATCGCTTTCGGGATTAACAACGGGCACTTTGCCGGCCACTTGGCCGAACAGAACGTCTGGCCAGTTACCTACCTCATGTTGCAGTCGGTGGAGGGAAGCGCCCTCCTCTTTCTCTATATAGTCGCCACCCTTTACGCGGCGGAACTGCTCTGGCGCGAGCGCGACACGCACTTCAACGGCATCCATGATGCTCTCCCGATGCGCGAGTCGACGGACTGGCTTTCGCGCTTTACGGCCATCGTCGTCATCGAGCTAATCCTTCTTACGGTCGCGATGCTGACCGGCATTCTCATGCAGACTATCGCCGGTTACTACCATTACGAGCTGCTCCAGTACGCCAAGGAGCTCTATATCGTGACCTTTCCGCAGATCCTGATGTTCGCGCTTCTGGCACTTTTCATCCAGACCGTGGTCTCGAACAAGTTTGTGGGCCACGGGATCGTGATCGGGATCTTTGTCCTTATGCCCATCCTCTTCAGTTTCGGATGGGAGAACACACTTTATCTCGTCGGCCAGACCCCTCCCTATACTTACTCCGACATGAACGGGTACGGCCATTTCGTCCCCGCGCTCTTCTGGTCGATCACGTACTGGCTGGCGATTGCCGCAGTCCTGGGTGTTATCTCAGTAGCTCTGGCTCGGCGCGGAGCTGAGGAGTCCCTGGGTGCTCGCGCGCGATTGGCCTGGCAGCGCGCTCCCCGGCTGGCTCCGCTCGCCCTACTTTTCGCACTGGTCGCCGTGGGCGCCGGCTCCTGGTACTTTTACAACACTCACGTCCTCAACGAATACCTCAACTCGAAGGCGCGGCGAGGTATCCAAGCCGACTACGAACGCCGCTTCAAGCAGTACGAGAGTCTGCTGCAGCCCAAGATCACGGCCGTCGATGCCGCCGTCAACATTTATCCCGAGCGACGCTCTTTCGACGGAAATGTTCGGCTGACTTTACAGAACAAGACTATGCAGTCGATCTCGCAGCTCCATCTCACGGATCAGAAACAGTCGGTCAGCAACGTCCGTTTCGATCGCCCGTTCCATCTGGTCAGTTCCGCGCCGCGCGACATGTATTCCATCTATGGTTTCGATCAGCCTCTGCGTCCGGGCGAAACTCTGATCCTCACCTGCGATATCGGGCATCAGACACGAGGCTTTCGCGATGGCAATGAGCTTCCGGAGTTCGCCTATAACGGAACTTTCTTCGACTCCGACTACCTGCCCTACGTCGGCTACAATAACGGCGTCGAGATGGACGATCCGCGCCGCCGTCGAGAAGAGCACCTTCCTGCTCTCGAAGAAATGGCTCATCGCGGTGACCGCCAGCATTCGTTGAACAATATATTTCCACGCGAGTCGGACTGGATCACGTATCACACCGTGGTCAGCACGTCGGCGGACCAGATCGTCCTTGCGCCCGGATATCTGCAGCGCGACTGGCAGTCGAATGGCCGGCGGTACTTTGAATACAGCATGGGCTCGACGCACATCCTCGACTTCTTCGCCTACATCTCGGCTCGCTACCAGGTCCGGAAGGAGACCTATCACGGCACGAACGGTGACGTGGCGCTGGAGGTTTATTACGATCCCGCCCACACCTACGACATCGACGACATGCTGGCCAGCACGCGCGCCGGGCTGGATTACTATCAGCGCGTCTTCAGCGGCTACCAGTACAGCCAGTTCCGCATCATGGAGTTTCCGCGCTACCGCAGCTTCGCGCAGTCATTCAGCAATACCATCCCGTATTCGGAAGGCATCGGCTTCATCGGCCGCGTCCTCAAGCCGACCGATATCGACATCACTTACTTCGTCACCGCTCACGAGTTGGGACACCAATGGTGGGCGCATCAGCTCATTGGGGCCGATGTAGAAGGGTCCAATATGATGTCCGAGAGCCTGGCCGAATATTCGGCGCTGCAGGTGATGGCGCACAAGTACGGCCGGGATCTCATGCATCGCTACCTGCGGCACGAGCTGGATCGTTATTTGCGCGGGCGCGCCGGCGAAATCCGTCATGAGCCTCCACTGGCGGTGGTGCAGCGCGAGCCTTACGTCTGGTATCAAAAGGGCGGGCAGGTGCTTTACACGCTGGCCGACTACATTGGCGAAGACAAGCTCAATCTCGGTCTGCACAACTTTCTGATGCAGTACCGCTACGCCAACGCCAACAATCAGGTGGACACACACGACAATACGCGCGACGCCGAAGCGATCGACGAGCCTTATCCCGATACACGGCTGCTGGTGGATGCTATCCGCGCCCAAACGCCGCCCGAGCTCCAGTACCTGGTCGACGACGGCTTCAACCGCATCGTGCTTTACGACAACAAAGCTATCTCCGCCACTTCGCAGAAGACTAGCGAGGGAAAATACAAGGTGACGCTGGAAGTGCAGGCCCGCAAATCGCAAGCCGATGGCAACGGAGCGGAGAGCCGCATGCCACTGACCGATTACATCGAGATCGGCGTGTTTAGCGGCAAAAAAGATGAGGAAAAGCCGCTGTATCTCAAGAAAGAAAAATTCACCGAGGAGCGCAAGACGTTTGTGATCACCGTCGATCAACAGCCCACGCTGGCGGGCATCGATCCCTACAATAAACTGATTGACCGCATTTCCGACGACAACATGATCGATGTGGTCAAGCAGTGAACCCATGTTTCTGGGGCTCCATGCTGTTAACGTTTTCGTTCGAGACCAGGATCGAAGTTTGCGGTTTTATATCGACCAGCTTGGATTCCATGTGGCCTTCGATGCTCGGCTTCAGTCCGGTGAACGGTGGGTAGCGGTTGCGCCTCCCGATGGGACCGCGGTTCTGACGCTGGTGGCGCCCGCGCCCGACTCCAAGGAGTACAAGCTGATCGGGCGGCCGACCGGGATTATTCTCGTCACCGAGGATGTGATCGCCAAGTATGATGAATGGCGCCGGCGCGGGGTTCTGTTTGGTTTTACACCGCGGCTGCGGCGCGTGAGGCGGGAGTCCGAAGACGAGTCGACGGTTTGGGGCGGAGTATTCACGCGCTTTAAAGATGTCGATGGAAATTCCTTCTCGCTGGTCGGCTTCGACTTCATAACGCGGGAAATTGAAGCGGAACGCCGGCGGGTCACGGAGAAGCTGGAATTGGAACGCCGCGCCACACAGGAATTAGAGATCGCAAAGCAGGTGCAGGCCAGGCTCTTCCCGCAAATGCTGCCGCCCATGGAAACGCTCGACTATGCGGGCTCCTGCATCCAGGCACGGCAGGTCGGCGGCGATTACCACGACATTCTCGATCTCGGCCGAGGGCGTTTTGGGCTGGTAATCGGCGATATTTCGGGCAAAGGAATCGCGGCCGCACTTTTGATGGCTAATCTACAGGCCAATCTTCGCAGCCAATGTGCGATCGCGCTGGATGATCTGGAGCGTTTATTGTGCTCGGTGAATCGACTCTTCTACGAGAATACAAGCGAGAGTTCATACGCCACACTTTTTTTTGCCGAATACGACGACCAGACGCGGCGCTTACGCTACGTAAACTGTGGCCACCTGCCGGCGTTGGTCCTGCGTCAGGATGGCGCGGTTGAAAGGCTCGCTTCCACGGCCACGCTAGTGGGAATTTTCCCAGAATGGGATTGCTCGATCGCGGAATGCCAGCTTTCCGCCGGAGATTCACTGGCCCTCTATACCGACGGGATCACGGAGTCGTTCAACGATGCGGGAGAGGAGTTCGGCGAGCTACGCTTGATCGACGCGCTGCGGCGGCATCTGAACCTGGCTCCGCAGGCCGTGATCGCGTCGATTGTCGATGAGGTCCGAACGTTCAGCCCGCATGAACAGTTCGACGACATCACGCTGATTGTGGCGAAGTGTAGGGATTGCTAGGGAAAGTGAACTCGCGCATCACCGGCGGGTTTTGATCGAAGTCGCTGTAACGAATCCAGGTCGGACGAACAACAAAGTAGACGATTCCGGGCCAGCTCATGCGCGCGGGACCATCCGACCAGACATTGAAATATGCCGCCTGGTATCGCTCGAGACTTGGTGACTTGAGTTCCTCGGCCTCGCCTTCGAATTGGACGGTTTGCTCGCCTGGCCCCCAGCCGCCGATCACGAAAGAACAGGACGGCCGCGCGATGAGATTCGGATATTTGCGCGAAGCCTTGACCGTATCGAAGATGATTTCAAGCTGTGGCGTGATCGCGATTCCAACCAGGGCCGACTGGGGAGTGCCCCGCTGACAGATTGTCCCGAGAACGCCTAATCTGTGTCTTGCCATGAAAGCGTAAAGCTCGGTCTCAGTCATGAGGGCCCCCCGATCCGGTGGCAGTTTGCGAAATAGCATTCGCCGTGATCGCCGCCTTCGCGCGGCGGAACAGGTCGGGTGATTCCATAGCGCGGCATTGAGCTTCAAATATCGTACGCGGCCCCTTCCAGCGGAGATCGTCCACGGTATCAAAGACGGGGACGTCCAGCCGCAAGGTCGCAAGCGTTCGGAACAAGAGGGCGTCGTTCCACGAGTTGAACAACGAAGTGGACAGCCGGCGGGCGTTGGCGATGGAGGGATGCCACGCTCGCCAATCCTTGGGAATCTCCTCAAGTCTTGAATACACAGACAGCGTCTGGGCCGCGGCCTTTTCGCCCCATCCAAGGATGCCGGGAAATCCATCGGCGCTGTCGCCGACCACGGCCAGGTAGTCCGGAATCGACTGCGGCTTCACACCGAATTTGGCGACCACGCCGGCCTCGTCGCGCGAGATGTTGCGCCTGCGATCGAGCTGAACGACTCGTGTGTCGACGACGCACTGGGCGAGATCCTTGTCGGGCGTGCAGATGATCACTTGTGTCACACGATCATCCAGCGCTCCCTTGGCCGCGGCGGACGCGAGCGCATCATCGGCTTCATAGTAGACCATGGGCCACACCACCACTCCCATTGCTTCCAGGGCTTCCTCGAGAATCGGAAACTGGGAGAGCAGCGTAGCCGGAACCCCTTCGCTGGTCTTGTATCCGGGATACAGATCGTTTCGAAAAGACTCGACAACATGATCCGTCGCTACTCCGATGTGAGTTGCGCCATGCTCGATCATCGACAGCACGGATCTTAGCACCCCGCGCACGGCGCCTATTTCCCGGCCATTCAGATCCACGGCGGCGGGCACGGCGAAAAAGTGGCGGAACAGTTCATAGGTCCCGTCGATCAAGTGCAGATCCATATGGCTCCGAGTATACGGGAACGCGTCAAGTGGAACGACTTGGCAAGCTGATGAATGGGTTCACTACGCGGACTGTGCCACAAAGCCGATCGTGCTGAAGATCCTCGGTTCAGATTTCCGGCAAACCGTAGTGTATGCCCAGAGGTGGACATCGAACCAGTTCAACTGATAGGCCGCGCATCCACGTATGGCTTGCCGTGAGATCGCTTCATTTCGGATACAGATCAGGAAACTGCCTTAGGGATTCTTCCGCTTCTCGCAAAGCGTCCGCTTGCTTGAGGATGATGTGGCCACCAATAGTGCGTGTTGCGCCTGCAAATAAACTCGACGATCGCTTGATGGGGTAAGCGCACTGAGTCTTCCATGATGCCGCGCCTGAGAACTTCGGTTGCAATCTTTTTCTCGGCGGCAAAGCGGCTATCAAAGCGGTAGACCAGGACGTTGGTATCAACGAGCGCGGCCACGGGTGTAGAGATCCTCTCGTGTCCAACCTCTATCGCGAGGGCGTTGGTTCTTAGGTGCCAATGAACGCCGGCCGTGGCGTTCGGTCGCTTGGTCGAACAGATGGAGCCTAGCGGCTCGATCGGGGGAATTGGCTTTTTCGCCCAAATTTTGTTTACTTGGATGCTTGTACGTCCTTACCAAAGCAAGGATCGAATCCTTGTTCAGACAGCACTTCGGCTTATTCGTAGCGGCAGGCTTCCACCGGGTCGAGCTTCATAGCGCGGCGCGCGGGGACATAGCTGGCGAAGAGCGCGACGGCCGCGAGCATGGTCGCCATGCCGACGAACGTGGCTGGATCGAAAGCGCTCACCCCGAATAGTTGATTGGGGAGCAGGCGCGCCACGGCGAAAGCCGCGATCGATCCGAGCGCGAGTCCGAAAACCGTGATCCGCAGACCCTGGCCCACAATGAGACTGAGGAGTTGAGCGCGCCGCGCTCCCAGCACCACACGGATTCCGATTTCCTGCGTTCGCTGGGTGACCCCGTAGTTGATGACGCCGTACAGTCCGAGCGCGGCCAGGAACACCGCTGTCACCGCGAAGACCCCTAGTAAGACAATCGTGAACCTTCGGCCTGCCATCGTCGCGGAGACCCGCTCTTGCATAGTTTTCGCGTCATAGATCGGCTGCGCTGGATCGACAGAGTTAACGGCTTCGCGCAGGGCGGCGGCCGGGACCGGGTTCCCGAAATTCCGGACGAGGACGGTCGCGAATGGAATCGGCGCCTGGTAGAAGGAATAATAAAAGACGCCCTGGTCCGCGGTCGCAAGATCCGACTGCTGGGTGTGTCCTACGATACCCACAATTGTCGATTGCACGCCGCCTTCCAAAATCTGTTGCCCCAGCGGATCTTCGCCGGGCCAATATTGTTGCGCCAGGGACTCGTCGATGATGGCGACGCGCGGAGCTCCGGTGGCATCCTGCTCCGTGAAGACGCGGCCGCGTTTGACGGGAATGCCCAGCGTCGAAAAGAATCCGGGAGTGACCGAGCGAGCCTGGCCCAACAACACCGGTTCATTTTCGCGAACGGCGCGCCCGACGATCTGAAAAGGGTGGCCCTCATAGCCCATCCCAAACGGCATTGGGTAAGCCGCCGCCGCCGACACGGCGCCAGGAAGAGCCTTCAGGCGCAGGATTACGCCACGATAGAACGCCAGCTGCCTCGCGGCTTCCTTGTAGCGCGCCTGCGGCAATGTTACGACTGCGGTCATCACGCCATCCGGATGGAATCCCGTATCCACCTGCTGGAGCTGGAACAAGCTCCGTAGCAACAGCGCAGCACCGATGGATAGAATCAGCGCGAGCGCTACTTCGGCGGCCACCAGAATGGATCGTAACCGGATGCGTTCGCGGCCGGCAGTACCGGTTCGTCCACCATCCTTCAGCGCTTCGTTGGTATTAACACGCCCGAGTTGCCCGGCGGGAGCGATTCCAAAGAGAACGCCCGAAAGTATCCCGGCGGCCCCGGTGAAGACCAGCAGACGCAGATCGAACGGGATCTTGAGCCCGCCGACGATGTTCTGCGGACCAAGAAACTCCAGACCTCGAATGCTTGCGTACGCCACGCCCAGACCCACAGCCGATCCGGCCAGCGCCAGGAGCAAGCTCTCGGCGAAGATGTGCCGCAGCAAATGCCAGCGGCTGCCGCCCAGGGCGGTTCTCACGGCCAGTTCACGCGATCGCGCGGAGGTTCTCGCGAGCGTCAGGCCCGCGATATTGGCGCACGCGATCAGCAGCACCAACCCGACCGCGCCCCAAAGAATGAGCAAAGGGGCTTTCATATCGGCGTTGGCGAAATCGGTGTAGGGAAGGATGGACACTCCCCATCCATTTTCTTTTCGAGGAGCGCCGGCGATCGGATCCTGTAATCCACGGCTGGTGAGAACGCTCATGATGGCCTGCGCCTGGGCGAAGTCAACGCTCGGTTGTAGGCGGGCCACTCCCAAGTAGGTTGGGTTGTACAAAATTGGCGGGGTATCGGCGCGGGCGGCCAGCGGCACGAAAAGGTCGTAAGGTTGGCCGCTCAGCTTGCCCAGCTCATTAACGCCGGCGACGTATTGCGGCTGCATGACTCCGATGATTTTATAAGGCCTTTGATCGAGGACGATCGTCTTTCCGATGACGGTTGGGTCGGCTCCGAACAAATGGCGCCAGGCGGCATCGCTGAGCACGGCCACTTGGTTGTTGGCAGGCTGGTCTTCCTCCGCGGTGAATACGCGGCCTTGAGCGGGCTGCGCTCCGAAGACCTCAAACCATCGCGAGGAGACGCGGAGCGCCGCGAGACGCTGCGGATAGGCGCCGCCGGTATAGGTGAAATCCGCCGCTTTCGCGATCGCAGCCGCTGAAAAGATCGCCGTGCTATCGCTGACCGGATTAAATTCGCTAAGGGAGATGACGAGATTCCTGAGATGCAGCTTGTCGTACTTGGACCGGACCACGACGACGCGGCCGGGTTTGGAAATTCCGGCGGGGTTGAACAGCAGCGCGTTCACGGCGCTGAAAATCGCCGAATTGGCGCCGATGGCCAGCGCGAGAGTCACGATTGCAAGGACTGTAAATCCGGGCGCCCGCCGAAGCGACCGGACGGCAATCCGGGTTTCGCGACTGACGGTCTCGAGAGCCGGAATTCCGCGCTGATCGCGGAACTCTTCCTTCATCTGCTCCGGACCGCCGAAGCTTCGCCGCGCGGCGTCGGCGGCTTCATTGGGGCTCATTCCGCGGCGCAGGTTCTCCTCCGTGGCCATCCGCAAGTGCTCTTGGATGTCTTCGACCAGCTCGCGTTCCAGCCGTTTGTTTTGGAACATCGCCCTCAGCCGCGCCAGCCACATCCGAAGATTCACGAGGCCCCCGCCAGAAACCTTGCGACCAGGGCGGTCGCGCGCTCCCAATTCTCGACCTCGAGTTGAAGCTGCCGGCGACCCTTAGTGGTGAGCGAGTAGAATTTTGCCCGGCGGCCATTGTCGGAGGTGCCCTGCTTGGTGGTAATCCAGCCCTTCTGTTGCAGTCGCAGCAGCGCCGGGTAGATGGAACCTTGGTTCAAGTGCACGAGGCTTTCCGAAATTTGCTCGATTCGTCTTGCAAGGCCAAATCCGTGCATCGGGCCAAGAGTCTCCAACGTTCTCAGGATCAGCAGGTCGAGCGTGCCATAAGGCACCTCAACTTTCGATTTGTCCATGTTACTTCTTCCCTTCGGTTGACGTCGAGCGCCGGAAGGTAAGCGGCAGGACGAGAGATCCTTGGGTGTAGGTGCCGGCGAGTTCTGTAGCATCCGAGTTCAAGGCACCGGAGTAGGAAGCACCGACGGCCTTGAGGTCGAGCGTCAGGCTGGAGGCCGTTTGGATAATAGCAGCGATCGGGATGTCGAGCCCGTCATCGAGGCTGACAATGTTGCCGGTGGCAGTGCCGTCGGGTTGATTCGACAAGGTCAGGACGGCGCGCAATTGTTTGCCTTCGACCGCGAGAGCGCCGTTCCAGACGCCTTCCAGCTCCTTGCCGATGGGGGCGCTCTTGACGGCGGCTTCGAACCTGGGGTCGCCTGTGCGGGTCATATTGAAGGGGATCGAGTAGCCGCTCTGGGTGTAATCGCCGGAAATCGACTTGCCGTCGGCGGAGAGGGCGCCTTTAAACGCCCGCTCTCCGGAAGTTCCTTTGATCTGGAAGCGGATCGACTGGCCGTCGACGGCAATATTCGAGAGGGGAAGGCCCTTCAGGTTTTCCGACGGTTGGCTAAACGTGCCAGCGGTCTTGTCCAAGTCAACTTCGAAGATCACTTCCTTGGTTGGGGTTTGGATCGATCCCTGCCAGTGGCCGTTTTGGGCGGGTAGGAGAGCGACCGTTGAGAATAGCAGTGCTGTCAGTTTGTTTTCCATGTAGCCTCTCTACAGGAAGTATACGGGCTCTCATGTAGTCTGTCAAGAGGAGAATAAATTAGGGCACTGCTCTCAAATACCAATTTCGCCGCGTGGAAATCGGGGTTTGAGTATACTGTCCCTAATTATGGACTGGGCCCACCCGGAGCCCCGGTTTTCTGTCACACTCGTAGTTCATGCCGGGAAGGTTCATTTCCCATCTGTCCTGCGCCTGTTTGGCCCTGTCCACTGTCTCCTCCTCGCTACCGCAGTCCAAGCCGGTTAACGGAGCGCCCGGGACGTTTCCCTCGCAGGAAACGCTCGTCTACAGCGTTGAGTGGCGCTTGATCGACGCCGGCGAGGCGCGTCTGACACAGGACCCGAAGCGCTCCAAGTTGCACCTGGAGTCGACCGGTCTCGTTTCCAAACTATACAAGCTCGATGACAGCTACGATCTGGAGATGGAGGGCGATTTCTGCGCCGTCAGTACCACTCTGGATGCCATGGAACGGTCTCGCCACCACGAGACCAAGGTCATCTACGATTACGCCAAAGGGAAGGCCAACTACGTCGACCGGGATCTGATCAAGAACAGCGTCATGAAGACTGCTGAGACCGAAATACCGGCGTGCACGCAGGACATCATCGGAGCGCTTTATAAGCTCAGAACACTGAGGTTGGAACCAGGCGAGTCCACGACGATGGCGGTCAGCGACGGCAAGAAGTCCGCGTCGGCTCGCATCGAAGCGCAACAGAACGAGCAGATCAAGACCAATGCCGGAACGTTCAACACCGTTCGTTATGAGGCGTTCGTATTCGGCGGAGTGCTATACGCGCGGAAAGCACAACTGCTCATTTGGGTCAGCGACGACGCTCGCAGGTTGCCGGTGCAGATTCGGATTCGAATGAGCTTTCCCATAGGCACCATCACTCTGGAACTGGAGAAGGAGGAACACTCGTGAAGAAGTTTTGGCTGGCCTGTTTTGTGATCACGTTATCGGCGCAGCAGCCCGAATCCGGCCAGGCGCTCATGGCGGGCAGGGAACTCGTGGATACGTATCAGCGAGTGATCCAGCTCATGGAGTCGACCACGGTGTCGGTTCCCGAACTCGCTCGAGCCGGTGCGCCACTGATCGAGAATGCGCGACAGGCCTTTACGAATGTGCGGACGACTCCGGCCGATGCTGTTTCGAATTACGCGTTTCTAACCAACCTGCGTGCTTATCTGGCGTTGTCGGACGCGGTACCAAGGCCCTTTCCATTTTCAGCCGGGGAGCAGAAGCAGTTCAATGACCTTCGCGACGCCCTGGTTCGGACCGAGAGCCACTTTCGCGCATTGATCGAGTTGAAAGACCGACAGCTACGCAGCCCCGATCGCGACAATTTGGCGCGCTACGCGGACATGGATTCGCGGACGGCGCCGGCGCAAGCGGACAAGCCGCGCGTGGTCCTGCTGGGTGATTCAATTACCGACGGCTGGCGGCTAAACGAATACTTCCCGGATCGGGATTTCATCAATCGGGGGATCAGCGGCCAGATCACGGGCCAGATGCTGGGGCGCATGGAGCCGGACGTGATTAAGCTGCAGCCCGCCATCATGCTGGTGCTGGGCGGCACCAACGATATCGCGCGCGGGGTTCCGGTTCCCACCATCGAAGACAATCTGACGGCGATTGCCGACCTGGCCGATTTCCATCAGATCAAGGTGATTCTCGCTTCGGTGCTTCCAGTGAGCGATTACCACAAGGACGTGAATCCGAACTATGAAATGACGAGGATGCGCCCGCCCGCTAACATTCGTGCGCTCAACGACTGGATGAAGGAGTTCTGCGCGCGCCGCGATTTCACGTACCTCGATTACTACTCGCAAATGGTGGATGCGGACGGCTATTTGAAAGCCGACATTGCCGACGACGGGCTGCATCCCAACAGCCTGGGCTATCGCATCATGGCGCCGCTGGTGCTAGCGGCCATTGACAAAGCGGCTGCCGTTGGGCCGGCGCCCAAGCCGAAGAAGCACCGATTGTTCGGAAATTAACCTGCGATCTTCGACTCGCGGTCGCGAAACATTGTCGCTTTGAAGGCAAGAATCGGATAGTTCCTCCGACCGAAGCCCTTTAACATTGGGATGTCAGGAGGAATCACAATGACCACAATGCCGGCGTTTACAATGATGGATGTCCCACCCGAAATGGCAGACAGCGAGCAGCAATTCTGGCGATCGAGCTACTGGGACGCGGTAACCGGACGTGACCGCGCCATGGACGGTGTATTCTTTTATGCGGTTCGAACCACCGGCGTGTATTGCCGCCCGTCGTGTCCCTCGCGGCGTCCAAGGCCTGAAAATGTCGTATTTTTCCGTACTCGTAGCGGCGCCGAGCGCGCTGGGTTTCGTCCTTGCATGCGCTGCAAGCCGGAACGGGATGCCCAGACCGACGCCACCGCGGAACTCGTCGAGAAGGTCTGCCGCTACATCGATGCCCATCCCGACGAGCCGGCCACGCTCGGGACACTGAGTGGCGCGATCGGGCTGAGCCCGTTTCATCTGCACCGGACGTTCAAAGCGCTGACCGGAATCACGCCGCGGGCTTACGCCGATTCGCGGCGCCTGGAGTCGCTGAAGGCCGGGCTGCGTGAAGGCCACTCGGTGACGCGGTCGCTATACGACGCCGGCTATGGATCGAGCAGCCGGTTATACGAGCGCGCTTCCTCGCAACTCGGCATGACGCCGTCACGTTATCGCAAGCAGGGTTCGGGAGTCACGATACGATACTCCATCGCGGAAACACCGGTTGGACGGCTGCTGCTCGCTGCCACGGCACGCGGGATCTGTTCGATCCAGTTTGGGAATTCGGACACCGCGCTCGAGGGGGCGCTCAGAAGAGAATATTCGCAAGCGGAGATCGTGCGCACCGATAAACAGCTCACTAGTTGGGTTCGCGCCGTTCGGGATCGCATCCGCGGCGACAACACCGCCGCGCTGCCGCTGGACATCCGTGCGACGGCGTTCCAACGGCTGGTATGGGAAGAGCTGCGCGCGATTCCGAGCGGTGCCACGCGATCTTATGGCGATATCGCCAAGCGCATCGGACAACCGCGAGCTGCCCGAGCTGTGGCGCGCGCCTGCGCCACGAATCCGGTAGCGGTCGCGATCCCGTGCCATCGCGTGGTCCGGAGTGACGGTGCGCTGGGAGGATACCGCTGGGGAATCCAGCGCAAACAAAAACTCCTGGCCTTGGAGAAGAAGGGCTCAGTTTCCAAATCCGGCTGACACCAACAGAACTCCCAGCTTGGCGCCGTCGGCAGGGGCGATATAAGGATTGCGGACCTGCATTTTGACGATGGTATAGTCATCGGTTCGCAGCCAGTCAGCCGGGACGGCGTGGCGATAGGTGTGGTCACCGTCCTCGTTATATCGAACGCGCTCGAGAAGGCGGTCGTTGATGAAATAGTCGATCACCAGCGGGCCGGTTTGTTGGAACGTATCTTTGGCGATGTTGAACTGCGCGGTAAAGAAACGATCGTGATTGGACGATAGCCAGAATTTCAGCTCGGGGGCATCCAGGGTCCAGCAGTAGACGGATTTCGTCGGGCACATGATTATGTCGCCGATGAAATATTTATAAGCATCCGCGCTGGACACAGTCATATTCTCGCCGATGCGCGCGCCCGGCTGATCCGCTTTCACTAAGCGAAGGCGTATGCTGCGACGGGTATCCGCGTTGTCGAGCTCCACGTACCGATCGCCCAGGTAAGTGAAGATGTGATCGTAGTGGTCCAGACGGTCGAAGGGAACTTGCTGCCCGGGTGGGCCGTTCAACTGGGTGACGAATAGGTCTTTGTCCAAATAAATAAGGCGAAGAGTGAAAAAGAGATCCCAGACGCCGCCGTCCAAGGGACTTTGGACAATGAGAAGCCTGGCGCCAGGATTGAGTTTTGGATACATGCCGAGCAACTGCTCTTTTGCAATCTTGATCGGGGCATCGCTCGAAGGTGGCGCCGGCTGCCAATGCTTGTAGTGAATCACTCCCAGCGCAGCGGCTGTCAAGACAAAAAGGAGCGTCATCACCGGGGAGCCCGATAGACGAAGTGAGCGAGTGCTAACGCTCACTAACTTGTCTTTGATCCAGACCAACAAGACCGCGAAATAGAGAGCCAGGCCGGCGTTCGGGAGATATAGAACAAAACCTTCGCGCGCGCTCACGAACGAGACCGGCAGCAATGTGATCTGGAAAAATAGTAATCCAAACCACATGAGGCGGGAGCGCAGTAATATTGCTACGAACGCAAGCAAAACGTAGAAGACGGTGACGCGGGCGGCGGTGATGGGATGGCTCAAGTACGTGAGATAGCCCAAGTAAACTTCGGTGTCGTGGAGGAACGTTCCCCACGTGAAATGGGAAACGTAGGCCGGTGAGCGGGCCAGACCTTGCGTTGAGGTCTTGGCTGGAATATAGCCGATGAGGCAGATGCCCGCCATCAGTGCGCCTCGTCCTTCATGGATCAACCACTGGCCGGCGTCGCTTAGCCGGCGCCAGTGCGGGGTGTGAAATAGAAGCTCGTAAAGGATCAGAATGGGCGGGAGTGTGGCTCCCATTTCCTTCGAATTCAGACAACAGATGAAGCTGGCGATAAACGCCACGAGATTCCATCCGCTGAGATATTCGCCCCGCTGTCGCACGCGGACATAAACAAGCAGCGCAACGAAGAAGAACAGGAAGCAGTAGACGTCGTAGAGCGAGCCGGCGTTGTAATAGAGGTAAGCGAAGTTAGCGTGAACGGACCAGATCAGGGTCGCCAGAGCGCTGGTTTCGGCAGATCCGCTGATTCTTTTCAGAACGATGTACGCCAGATAAAGATTGAGCAAGAAGCTGGCGTAATACAAGATGTAGAGCGGGCGTGGATTGAAACCGAAAAGTGCGAATAGCGTTCGGTAAATCAAGCCGCCGAAGGGCCGGTAATAGGGCGTCCAGAACAGGATATTTGCCTTGACCAAGTCCGCGGCCGGACGGCTCCAATATCCGTACAGGTTCATCACATCGTCGCCGCTGAAATACATGAGCAGCGCGCGCCAGGTGAAGGCCACGAAAAAGGCGGCAATGAAGGGGCCGGCGAGTATACCGGTGACGCGCCGTATGAATGGCCGGCCAGCGGTCCGGAACATCCTATTGCTTCGGCCAGGGTGGCTGAACAAGAGCGGGGATGGCGTTCCCAGCCTTGGCATCCGGCGGCGGGAAAGATAGCTGCTGGGCCAGAAAAGCGATGCGATCGCGCGTGGCTTCGGCGTTGAGCGCGTGTGGCGCTTCATAAACCTTGAGCTTCTTTGGTTCGCTGACGATCTCGAAGTACCGTTTCGCCACCTCGCCATTGAGAAACGGCTCGTCGTTAGCGTACTGCAGGAATACGGCTGCCGGCGCAGCGTGGGAGACATATTTGCCGGCATCCATCCAGGCGTATTTAGCGGCAAAGGCATCGAATTTTTCCGCTCCGACCTTCTGCCGGTATTCCTGAAACATCTTGGTTGACCTATCCACCTCGTCGGAGAGATCTCCTGCCATGATCACAAAAGCTTTGAAGCGCTTGTCGATGCCGCTCAGGAATCCGCCGGCAGTGGCGTCACAACTATGGCCCACGTAGGCCAGGCGCTTGGGGTCGACGTCATTACGAGCGAGCAGAAGATCAGCGCCCCGGCGCAAATTCACGTCCTGCTGCACTTCGACCGCGATCTGCTTCTCATTCAGAGGTGAGTTGTCTTCCTGGAAGCCCGGGCGCACGCTCACATGGTCGGGCAGCAGCGAGAGAACCCCGGAATGCGTCAGCACAATCGCTTCATCGAGGAACTCGGTGCGGTTCTTTTTCTCCGACCCGGGCATACACCAGTGTCCATAGATCACGGCTGGAAACGGCCCTTTTCCAGCAGGGACGACGAGGTAGGCAATAACTATGCCGCCGTTCGGCCCCACGGCCGCGCCCCGGTCAGCGACGGGACTCGAGTAAGAAATGTCGTAAATCTTGACGCCTCCGCGGTCCTGGACGCCGGCTTGCTTGATGTTCAGGGGCGCGTTCTTGTCGTAATCCCAGTGGTGAAGGAGCTGGTCCGGGAGCTTTTGCGCGAAAGCTGGAGACGCAACCAGAAGGACGAGACCGGCGAAGTTGTTCACCAAACTCAAATATATCAACTGCGTTCGGGCTCGCTGCTCCAGGATATACTTGTCGGAACTGGAGGGTTTCGAATGAAGAGGCTGGCGTGTTGGTTGGTCGTGGCTTCGTTGGGTGCGACTGCATATTCGCAGCCACGCAGCCCGTCTCCAGCCGTTATGTATGAAGGCGGCCGTTTGATCATCGGCGATGGGAGTGCACCCATCGAAGGCGGAGCTTTCGTCGTCCGGAACGGGCATATCACGGCGATCGGCCATCAAGGCGCCATCAAGGCACTCGCCGGGTCCACTCGCGTGGATCTGACCGGCAAGACAGTGATGCCAGCGATGATCAACGTGCACGTCCACATCGGTTACGAGGGATATACCAGTTGGGGTGCGGAGAACTACACGCCGCAGAACGTTCTAGACCATCTGCAGCGTGAGGCGTTCTACGGCGTCGGGGTGACTCAGACGGTGGGCAGCAGCCCGACCGACGCCTCGATCGAGTTTCAACGCGACCAGCAAGCAGGCAAGTTTCTACCAGCCTCGCGGTTTTTCTTCGTGCCCGGTATGGCCCCGCCCAACGGCGGTCCGGATCCGGTCCTGCGCAAGGCGACCACGGCGCTACACGTCGTGAACGAGGTTTCGACCGGGCAGGAGGCACGCTCGGTGGTTCGGGCGCTGGTTGCCAAGAACATCAAGAGTGTCAAGATCTGGGTGGACGATCGGCGCGGTACCTATCCAAAGATGACGCCCGAGGTTTACGAGGCGGTCATCGACGAAGCGCACAAGCACGGGATGATCGTGCATGCCCACGCGACCACGCTGCCGGATCAAAAGGCCGTGGTGCGCGCGGGGGTCGATGTCCTGGTGCACATGGTGCAGAACGAAAAGCTGGACGACGAGTACCTCGCGCTGCTGAAGGAGAAGAAGCCATATTGGGCAACGGTGATCGGGCTGGGGGATCGCACGGCGGTGTGCGAGCATGATCCGTTCTTCGAGCAGGCGCTGCCCGCGGAGTTAATCGCCACCATTCGTGCCACGACGGAGCCTCGCCCGCTGACGCCGAGCTGCGGGCCACCGTCTCCAAACGCGCCGGCGCGCGAGGCGATTCTCGCCTACAACTTTCCGAGGATGATCGCGTCGGGTGCCCGCATCGTGCTCGGCACCGATACCGGCATTGAGCCCGGCCATACATTCGGATCGGGGGAACATATCGAGCTGGCGCGATGGGTGCAACTAGGCCTGACGCCGGCGGAAGCGATCGTGGGCGCGACCCAGCGGCCCGCGGAACTGATGGGACTCAAAGATACGGGAACACTCGCCGTGGGCAAGCGCGCCGACTTCATCGTGCTGGATGCGAACCCGCTGGAGAACATCCGCAACACTCGCCAGATATCGAGTGTATATCTGGGTGGGGCCAAATTCGATCGAGACGCTATGCTCGCGCGCTGGCGGAAAGCGAACGCGTTGCAATAATACCGGACGCTGTTAAGCTAGAGTATTTCAACCCCTATGTCTCTCAATGCAGGGACGCGCTTAGGAACCTATGAAATCGTCATGTCCATTGGCGTCGGCGGAATGGGCGAGGTGTACCGAGCGCTGGACACCAAGCTCGGCCGTGAGGTCGCCATCAAGGTTCTGCCCGAGACCAAGGCGCGCGACCGCGGGGCGTTGCGAAGATTCGAGCAGGAAGCGCGTTCGGCCTCGGCGCTCAACCATCCCAACATCATCACCATCTACGAAATTGGCAGCCAGCCGGTCGAGCAGGAAACCATTTGGTACATCGCAATGGAACTGGTCGAGGGACAAAGCCTCCGCCAAATTCTATCGAGCGGGCCGATGCCGACACAAAAACTGCTCGATATTGCAGTGCAGACGGCGGCCGCGCTGGCGGCGGCGCACTCCAAGGGGATCGTCCACCGGGACCTCAAGCCCGAGAATATCCTGGTAAACCGGGAGGACCGGGTGAAGCTCCTCGACTTCGGTCTGGCGACACCCGCCGATTTGGCAGAGTCGGAGGATAACGGCACCGTAAGCTTCGCGCCGGACCTCATGACCCGTCCTGGCACGATCCTAGGTACGCTCGGGTATATGTCGCCGCAGCAGGCGGCCGGGGAACGAGTCGATTTCCGGTCGGACCAGTTTTCGTTCGGCGTCATCCTCTATGAAATGGCGACCGGCAAGCGTGCCTTCGAGCGGCGCAGCGCGGTTGAGACATTGGCGGCGATCTTGCGAGATGAACCCGAGTCCATCGGCAACCTCAATCCGCAGATTCCACCACCGCTTCAGTGGACTGTGAAGCGGTGCCTGGCGAAGAAGCCCGAGGACCGTTATGCATCCACCGGTGATTTGACGCGCGACCTGACGATCGTGCGGGACCATATGGGAGAAGCGGTGATGGAGGCGCCCACCGCGACGTCTCTGCGGCAATTGCCGTCCCAGCCCAACATGTTGGTCGGCCGGGAACGAGAACTGCAAGCCGCCAAGAACTTCCTGATGCGCGACGACATCCGATTGATCACATTGACCGGTCCGGGTGGGACTGGCAAAACCCGGCTGGCTGTGCAGTTGGCTGAAGATGCTGCGGAACAGTTTGCGGGAGGCGTCTGGTTCGTCGGCCTAGCCTCTATCCTGGACTCCGCGCTAGTGGCATCGGCCATCGCTCAGACTCTGGCAGTACGGGCGAGCGGAAACAGGCCGCTTGTGGAAGACATAAAGGAACACCTGCGGCATTCGGCGCGGGCGCTGCTTCTGCTCGACAACTTTGAGCAGGTCCTGGCCGCGGCGCCGGTAATTACCGAGTTGCTGGGAGCCTTGCGCGGGCTCAAGATCCTTGTGACTAGCCGGGCCGCGCTGCACATCTACGGAGAGCAGGAATTTCAAGTACCTCCCCTGACGCTCCCCGATCTCAGGAGTCTGTGTCCGGTCGAGTTGCTCGCCGAGTACCCGGCCGTGGCGTTATTTATCCAGCGGGCCCGCGCCGTGAAGGCGGACTTCGCTTTAGGGCAAGAAAACGCGGCGGCGGTGGTCGAGATTTGTGCGCGCCTGGACGGTCTGCCGCTGGCCATCGAGCTGGCGGCGGCGCGGGTGAAAGTTCTGACGCCAGCCGCAATCCTGGGTCGCTTGGAGAGCCGGTTTCGCCTGTTAACCGGAGGCGCGCGCGATCTACCAGAACGCCAGCAGACGCTGCGGCGGGCCATGGACTGGAGCCACGAGCTGCTGACCGGCGAGGAGCGGAAGTTATTCCGGCGGCTGGCAGTTTTCGTCGGCGGCTTCACGCTGGAGGCGTCCGAAACGGTCGCAAACGCCAGTGCGGATCTGGAACTCGACGTGTTTGATGGTGTGGCGTCGTTAGTAGACAAAAGTTTGTTGCAGCGGACGGGGGAGTTGGCGGGAGAAGCGCGCTTTGGGATGCTGGAAACCATCCGGGAGTACGGACTCGAGCGTCTCGCCGCCAGCGGAGAAGAGACTGCTACTCGACGGGCCCACGCGGCGTACTTCGTAGTAGTGGCCGAGGACGGCGCGCCTCACATTGCCGGTGGCGCCGAGCAGGCCTTATGGCTGGAGCGCTTCTTCGGCGAGCTCGACAACATCCGGGCGGCCCTGGGCTGGCTCACCCGGACCGGTAACCTCGACTGGGGGCTGCGACTGGCCCGGGATCTCTCTCAATTCTGGTTGCAACACGCTCATCCAACCGAGGGACGCGAGTGGATCGAAGCGCTGCTCAAGCTACCCGGCGGTAGCGGGCTCATGAGGATGTGGGCGCTCGTCGCTGCCACCGCCCTGTGTAACCGCCAAGGTGACTTCGCAACGGCCACTGAGCTCAGCGAGAAGAGTCTGAAGCTTGCTCGCGAGCAGGGAGACAGGAGGGCCATCGCCGCCAACCTCAACAATCTCGCTGTCACCCAATCGTTGCTGGGGAACCACGACGCCGCCAAGGAATTCTGTGCAGAAGCCTTTCGCGCTTGGGAAGATCTGGGTGAACCCGGGTCCGCGATTCGGATTCTCAGCAACCTCGCCGATATGTCCAAAGCGGAGGGCAATTACGCCCGCGCCCGGTCGCTACACGAGCAGGCTTTTTCACGCTTCAAGGCGATTGGCGATCGGTCCGGGATGGCCTGGTCGCTGAACCATCAGGGAGACGTCGCGCGAGCGCAAGGAGACGCGCCGGCAGCCCAGCGCATTTACGAACAGGGTCTCGAGATTTTTCGAGCGCTGAACGACCGGCCGGGCGTCGCCAACTCCCTTCTCGACTTAGGGCGTCTGGCCTCCGAGGAAGGCGACCACTTGAGCGCCCAAACCCTTTTCGCCGAAAGCTTGATAATCAGCCGGCAGCTCGGGCGAAAATGGGATGTCGCCGGCGTGTTGGAGGAACTGGCGCGCTCGGCCGCCCGGCAGGGAGCCTGGGAGCGGGCGCTACGGCTGGCAGGAGCCGCCACTGCCTTGCGGGAAAGAATCGGCGCCCCGCTGGCGCCCACCGAGAAGGTTAGATTCGACGCCGATCTCGAGCCGGCCCGCAGGGGGCTACCAGGGGCCGAGGCCACTACCGCCTGGATGCGTGGGTGGACGACTTCTCCCGACGAAGCTATCGAGTACGGCTTGGAGAACCCCTAGATTAGTTGGTTCCCTCAGCCGCCGACGGATCGAGCAACTGCCGTACCCGGGAGATCCGATTCGCTGGCAACCCCCCTCTGCGGGCGTGCTCAAGAATGATCTTTTCATCCGTGGCCAGGTAAACGCAATAAACTTTGTTGTCGGTGAAGTAACTGTGTAGCCACTGGATTCCGGGGCCCAGCTCCTTCAACACTTCGACGGATTTCCTGGCCGCTGCCTGTAACTCCGCCTCGGTCATGCTGCCGGCGCCAGGAATCTCCCGCTCGATGACAAACTTTGGCATTAGGTAATCACCCCGCTTCCGCACATGATACCACCCGCTGGGCCTAAGCCGGCCGGATGTTCTGGTTCACCCGGAAGAAATTCGTTGGGTCGTATTTCCTCTTGATTGAGGCTAACCTTTTATAATTGTCGCGGTAGGTCGCTTTGATGCGGTCCTCACCCTCGTCCATCATGAAATTCACGTAGGCGCCGCCGGCCGAGTAGGGGTGCAGGGCATCCCAGTATTCCTTGGTCCAGGAGATGATCTTCGGATTATTCGCCGGGTCGGGATCCACCCCCACGATCACCTCGGCCCAGTTGGAATCGCGGTAGCTGAAGGCGGTGTCGCTCTTGCCTACTCGATGCGGCGCGCCATTGATAGGATACAGGTGCATAGTGGAATGCATGGTCGGCATGCGGGAACCGTGCTGAACATGCAATGCGACCGCCTCGTCGCTCAGTTCCTTGACAAAATCGGCTCGCCAGTACCATTGCAGTCCTGGCGGATAAATCGGATCGAAGAAACTCTGGAGTGTGGGATAAGGCATCAGGCCCACGAAGTCAAAAGCAGGCGGTCCGAAGCTGCGTATCGGCTTCAGCGCCTTGTCAGCCTCTTCAGGTGAGCAGGTGCAACACCAGACCACGCCGCACATGGCCTTGCCGTGCAGATGCTCAGGAAAGATCGGCGCGGGGGGCACGATCAGGAAGGCGAAAAAGCCGCTGATGTCTTCGGGCGCGTTGACAATGAGCTGGCGGTAGATCCGCAGGACCTCGTCGGCGCGCTCTAACGGCCAAAACGTCGGACCGGCATAGACCATCTTGATCGGATGCGTGCGGAAAAGGAACGACGTGACCACACCGAAGTTGCCGCCGCCGCCGCGAACCGCCCAGTAAAGGTCAGGATCCTCTTTGGCGCTGGCGGTGACGAAACGTCCATCCGCCAACACCATATCGACGGCGAGGAGATTGTCAATCGCCAGGCCGCACTTGCGACTGAGATGTCCGAGGCCGCCGCCCAGAGTCAAACCTCCCACGCCGGTGGTTGAAATGATGCCGCTGGGAGTCGCCATGCCGAAGGCGTGTGTCGCGTGGTCCACATCGCCCCAGACGCATCCGCCCTCCGCGCGGACCTCGCGGGCGGCTGGGTCAACGCGGACGCCGTGCATGCGGCTGAGGTCGATGACCAAGCCTCCATCACAGATTCCCAGGCCGCCGGCGTTATGACCTCCGCTACGGATAGACACCAGCAGTTTGCTATCACGCGCAAAGTTCACGCAAGCGATCACGTCCGCCACGTCGGCGCATTTGGCTATCAACGCCGGTCGCCGGTCAATCATTCCGTTGTGTACTTTGCGGGCGGCGTCGTAGGCTGCATCCGAAGGTTGGATCAGATCGCCTCGAAAGGTGATTTTGAGTTGTTCGATTGTCTGTGGCATCGTTTGGTTTCTTTCCGCGTGAGTCGATCAGCAATATCATAGCTCGGCGGAATCCAGGATGTGGGCTGGTGATCGCGATCGACCGATCCGCGCGTTGAAGCAGCCTTGTATCCTGGAATTGAGTGCTTCGCAGCCTCCTACTGCTCCTTTCCCGCCAGTCCTGGCTTCGTCACTGGATGGAAACTTCATCGGCCGCCGAGCGGGTGACGTCGCGCTTCATCGCCGGCCACACGCTGGAACGCGAGGTCGCGGTGTGCCGGCGCCTGAACGCGGAGGGAATCCTGGCGTCGCTCGACCATTTGGGTGAGAGCGTGAAGTCGCTCGAAGAAGCCGAACGATCCCGCGATGCTTACCTAGCCGCGCTCGACCAGATCGCCACACTGGGCCTCCAGGCCACAGTATCCATCAAGCTCACGCAGCTCGGCCTCGACTTCTCGGAAGCCGCATGCCGGGCCAATGTCGAACAGCTTGTCGAACGCGCCAAATCCATCGGAACGTCGGTGGAGATCGACATGGAGTCGAGCGAATATGTGGATCGCACGCTCCCTCTGGTATCCCACTTGCACGCCAAGTTCGGGAGCGTCCGCGCTGTGATCCAAGCGTATCTCTATCGAAGCGAGAGCGATATCGAGGATTTATGCCGGCAGTCGATTCCGGTGCGGCTGTGCAAGGGCGCCTACAAGGAACCATCCGACGTGGCTTTTCCTCACAAACTCGAAGTCGATCGAAACTATGTGCGCTTGATGACGAAACTTTTGGAGCACGGCACGTATCCAGCCATTGCAAGCCACGACGAACGAATCATCTCGCAGGCCGTCCAATATGTGAAGGAACGAAATATCACGCCCGATCGTTTTGAATTTCAGATGCTATATGGTATTCGCCGCGACCTGCAACGGCGGTTAGTGGCAGAGGGCTATCGGTTGCGCCTCTATGTGCCATACGGCAATGCGTGGTATCCATATTTTATGAGGCGTCTGGCCGAACGGCCGGCTAACGTCCTATTCCTGGTGAGGAATCTATTGAAAAGCTGAAAGCGGGCCGATTACGTAATTAGGAGAAGGGGAACCGGAAGATGATAAGAGGAGTCCAATAGTCATGAAGTATTGGGGCTATTTTATGGCGAAGCTGGCGGCGGCGGTCCTGCTAATGTGGGCGGCGCGCGCAGCGATTCGCTTGTGTTTCCCGCGCCCCCCGATTTTCCTGGGCCAGCGGCTCGATCCGTTTATGCACGATCTGGGCTACACCACGGCCATGATGCTGTTCTTCTTCTTTTGCGCGGGCCTGATCTACCTGATTGTCTGGGACCAGCGTTATCGCTGCCGCACCTGCCTCCGCTGGCTGCGCATGCCCATCATCCGCGGATCGTGGCCAAACATGCTCCTGTTCGGCCAGCCTCGCACCGAGTACATCTGCATTTACGGCCACGGCACCTTAAAGGTCCCCGAAGTGCAAATCACCGGCGCGGGTAGCTCCGACTGGGAGCCTCACGACGAAGATATCTGGAAGGAACTGGAAGCGCTCGAGGCCGGGCGCAAGTGAGGCCAGCCGCCCGGATCTTGCGGCTGATCGCGGGCGTAACGGTGTTGCTGGTTCTCGCCGCTATCGCAATCATCCTGATCCCGCCCTACGTGCAAAACCTCAAGCTTCAGCGCTTCGTCAACGACCTCATCGATGACCCGGCAACCGCTAGCCTGCCGCCCGAGGTCATTCGCGAGCGCGTGGTCAGCCGAGCGGCCGCGCTAGGCCTTCCCGTGCACAGCGAGGACGTTCAAGTGCGACAAGTCCACACTGCTATCCGCATCGACGTGCTCTATGTCGTGCACGTGGATGTCGCAACCTACACCGTCGATCTGCACTTCCGTCCGGCGGCCGGCGGAACCTGAGGCCAGCTCTAACGAGTGGCCCGCAATTCGGAGAAAACGGGCTCTTCGACTTCCGCGGGCGCCAGCGACAATACCGTAACGCGTTGTCCCTCCCGCAGAGCTTGCAGCAGAAGCTGACAGCCGTTCTTGAAACGCACCGCGTCGCGATACGTGTTCACCTCGGCACTGACTTCGACGAACTTTACGTCTTCCACTTCCCCAATACCCAATTCGCGTTGCAGACCTTTGGGGATGTCCCTAAGGATCAGTCTTGCGCCTGGCGGCACGCACACGGCAGGAGTGCGCTTGTCTGGCTGCCATTGCGGCCGGTTCGCTATGAACCATTCCTTGATCGCGGTCCAAGACCACGGCCTCTTAGCAGCCGCGCAGGAACCCGCGGTGATGATCGGTCGAAGATCGGAGGGCGATGCTAAACCAAGCGACGCTCCGCCGAATCTGTGGACAACTAGTTCCTCGCCGTCGGAAGCGAGACGATTCGGATACACATGCAGTGAGTAGTCACACATTGTTATTCTCCATGGATTGGACGCCAAGTCGCGTGCTCGATGGCCGAAAGTAACCGTGACTTGGCCCCATGAAGAAGAGATTAGACTGGAGTTATGGAGAAAGCAACTTTCGGAGCCGGCTGTTTTTGGGGAGTAGAGGCGGCCTTTCGCCAGATCAAAGGCGTGAAGGCCACCGCGGTGGGATACATGGGCGGAAAACTCAAGGATCCCACCTATCAAGATGTTTGCACCGACCGAACGGGCCACGCCGAAGTCGTCGAGGTGGAGTTCGATCCGTCCGAGGTGTCGTATGAAGATTTGCTGCGCGTATTCTGGGACAATCACGATCCCACTACGCTAAACCGGCAAGGCCCTGACACAGGAACACAATACCGGTCGGTTATCTTTTATCATACGCCCGAACAGGAAGCGACCGCGAAGGCGTCCAAGGAAGCGTTGGCGAAATCGGGACGCTATAAGCGGCCGATCGTCACTGAGATCGTCCCAGCGCCGGAATTCTGGCGGGCCGAGGAATACCACCAGCAGTATCTGGAAAAGCGCGGCTTAGCGCATTGCCATATCTAGTGGTTGCCCACGGCGCAGCTCTTCCTCGACCTGCGAGAGGTCTAAATCGGAACGCCCGCCCCATCCGCATGGGAAGAAGCGGGCGTTTGGATAGCCCTCGGAGGAGTGAGCTAGTTCCAGTAGTATTGTCGCGCTTCCAGTACTAAGTTGCAATCAGTTTAATCGCTTAATTGACCAGTAGGGTACTGGGTACTGTTAAGAACACTACAAAAATAACCTATCGGCCGAATAGAGACTCCACGGCTCCGATTACAATGCAAAATATCGCGAAGCCGAAGATCCCATACTGAACCCACAGCCGGGTGGCCCGGACGATAGTGAGGTTATCGCTGGCGGCATCGATCCATCGCGGGTGCGGTGCGTCCATGATTGGCTCCGGCCTCTATGTTGGAGGTCAGAAGCCAAACGTGGAATGAGACATCGGCGGGCTTGGTCCCAAAACCCGCGTGATGTTGTACTAGCCCGCCGACGACGGAATTTCAACTACTTCGCTGGCTTGAGCTCGGCGTACAACTGTCCGACGAACCGGTCCGAAGTTTCTTTTGCCTGGGGAATCTTCGAATCGTACTCCGACGTCGGATGCGCGGCGAGTGTGTCCTCGGGAGACTTGCCTTGCTGGACCAGTTTCGCGACTCGATCGCGAATTGCCAGGATCATATCGCGGTGGGCGATGACCGCCATCCTGTCGACGGTGGGTCCATGGCCGGGAATGATCTTGGTGTTCGGTCCAGCCAGTCCGATGGTGACACCAAGGCCCTCCAGCATTCCATTGAGTGAGCCGCCGTTGACCCGATCGATATTGGGATAGCCGACCGAACGAAAATAATCGCCAGTCATCAACACGTCGGCGTTCTTAAATCGCACCAGCGTGTCTCCGTCGGTGTGGGCTCGCGGAATGGGAAAAAGGTCCACGTCTTCCCCGTCCATGTGAAATGTGACTCGCCCTCGATAGGTCACCAGGGGAAGCGCCGCTGGCGGCATCGGAGGCCGGCCGGGATTTGCGCCCGCTGGCGGCACCGGCTGAGCGAGACGATCGCGCAATTCCTCGCGCGAGAAAATCACTACGCCCATTTTGCCCAGGTTCTCGTTGCCGCCCGTGTGATCGGGATGGACGTGGGTGTTGATCATGAAACGGATCGGGCCGCTGGAGATCTGGTGGATGGCGGCTACGATTTTGTCGGTGAGAGGAGCGAATTGTGAGTCCACCATCAGGGTGCCATCCGAGCCCGTGAGAACTCCGATCATGCCGCCCTGTCCTTCGAGCGTATAGAAGTTGCTTGCGACCTTGGTGGTCTTGATCTCGACTTTGCTGAAGTCGGGTTGCGCTTGCGCATTCGCGGAAACGGCCAACAATGCCAAGGCTGCTAGGATCAACAGCGCGGATTTAATGATCGATGTTCTCATACCAGTTGCTCCTTCGGTGAAAATTGGAGTTCCCATCATAACTCGTTTCAGTATAATGGCCAGTGCCGTGAATTTCCGACTGGATCCCAAGGAGGTTCCCAATGAGGCTATGTTGCCGCTTCTGTTTTGCCGTTGCCATGCTGCTGCAGTTCGTTCGGCCCCAGTTCGCTCAGGGCCCTGGTGCGAACCCGGCCATGCTGAAAGCCAAGGCCCAGAATGTTCCGGAAATACCGGCCGAACTCGTGCCGAACTTTTTGAAGCTTCCCTCCAATCTCTACTTTGGTGAAAGCATCGGCGTCGCGACCAATTCCAAAGGTCACGTTTTTGTTTACGACCGCGGCCATGAGACGCGCCTCTTTGAATTCGATCAAACCGGCAAGTTTCTGCGCTTCATCGGCGACGGGTTATACGGCTTCGCCTTCGCCCACGTGGTGAGGGTCGATCCGCAGGACAACATCTGGGCCATCGACGAAGGCACCAACATGGTGATCAAGTTCAATCCCGAAGGTCAGGTGCTGATGCTGCTTGGCAGGCGGCCCGAGTCGCATGGCTTGGAAGCCTCACCGCCTCCCGGAACGCCCGTGCCCGAAGCGCGGCCTTATGTATTCAACCGGCCTACCGATGTGGCCTGGGACGCGGCTGGAAATATCTACGTCTCCGACGGCTATGGCAACTCCCGCGTAGTTAAGTACGACAAGAACGGGCGATTCATCAAATCGGTTGGAACGCGCGGAAATCAGCCCTACCAGTTCAACACGCCGCACTCGATCGCGTCCGACGCCAAGGGCAATATCTATGTTGCCGACCGCGGTAACCGCCGGATTCAGGTCTTCGACAGCGACCTGGTCCTGCGCGCGATTTATGACCAAGTGGGCGCTCCGTGGGCCGTTTGCATCACGCCCGGGCCGCATCAATATCTCTACAGTTCAAATTCAAACCCCAACAACAGCGGTCCTGAAGCGTCGGCTGTCACCGGCGAGATTTACAAGATGGAGCTGGACGGGACGATCGTGGGCAAATTTGGAAAAGCGGGCAAGCTGCCCGGCGAGTTGAGCACGGTCCACGAAATGGACTGTCGAAACGACAACGAAATCACGGTCGCCGAGATCACCGGCTGGCGAGTGCAGAGATTCAAACTTTCGCCGCGGACGCAGACCACGAGCGCGAGGCAGGAGTAACCATATGACAAGGCTATTTCTATTAGCGGCTCTGATTTGCACCGGATCGCTTTTCGCGCAGCTTTACGTTCCGGAGATACCCTTCGATTCGGCTCCCAATCTTCTGAAGATGCCCGAACATCTATACCTCGGCGAAGCGGTCGGGGTGGCGACCAATTCCAAGGGGAACATCTTTGTCTACACCCGAACGGGCACTTCGTATGTGACCTTCGGGACCTCGCGTGCATTCGCCAACGGCGGCGCTCGGCTGTTCGAGTTCGATCCAAGTGGCAAGTTTGTGCGCGAGATCGGCCAGAACCTGTACGGGTTTGTGTTCGCTCATACGGTGCGAATCGATCCGCAGGACAACATTTGGGTGGTCGACGAAGGGTCGAATATGATCATCAAGTTCAACCCGGAAGGTCGAGTGGTGATGACGATGGGCCGGAAAGCAGAGGAAATGCGAGTTCCCGCTGCACCGTCGCCGGCGGTTGAAGGACCGACGGTTGGCGGTGGACGCGGACCTGGTGGAGGGGGTGGCGGACGTGGCGGGGCGGCAACTCCGGGAACTCCAGTCGGCGCAGGCGCCCAGACCGATGTCTTCAATCGGCCAACCGACGTGGCCTGGGATTCAGCGGGCAACATTTTTGTCTCTGACGGCTACGGCAACTCGCGAGTCGCGAAATTCGACAAAAACGGTGTGTTCATCAAATCCTGGGGCTCGAGAGGCACGGAGCCGGGGCAATTTAATACGCCGCACACCATCGCGACCGACGCGCAAGGCAACGTGTATGTCGGCGACCGGGGCAACCGTCGCATTCAGGTTTTCGATAACGGCGGAGAGTTCAGGAAAGCGTACCTCAACGTAGGAGCCCCGTGGGCGGTTTGCATCTCGCCGGGTCCGCACCAGTACCTGTTCAGTTCCAATTCGAATGGTACCTCCGACATGGAGAACGGCGAAATTTACAAGATGGAGCTGGACGGACGAATTCTCGGCAAATTCGGAACCGCCGGCAAGCTGCTGAAGGAGTTCGGATCAGTTCACGAAATTGATTGCCGCAATCCCAATGAGATCCTGGTGGGTGAAATCACGAACTGGAGAGTGCAGAAGCTGACTCTGCATGCGAGCGCGAGCGGCACTCGTTAGACTCGCGGGAAGAGCCGAATCATTCCATCCGAAGAGCCTTCATTGGCTCGATGGCGGCCGCGCGTCCGGCCGGTATGATCGCGGCGACGAAGGCGCAGAACGCCAGCGCCGCGACGGCTATGGAAAGCGAGAATGGATCCCAGTGCGCGATTCCATAGAGCTGGGCTGACATCAGACGTCCCGCTCCGATCGCCAAAGGAACGCCCAGTAGCAGTCCCAATGCCACCATTCGAAACGCACCTGTGAGGACCAGGCGAATAATGTTGGACTGGTCGGCGCCGAGCGCCATCCGCACGCCGATCTCGCTGGTGCGCTGCGCCACAGTGTACGCGGTCACTCCATAGAGTCCGATTGCAGCGAGTATCAACGCCACGATGCCGAATAGGCTGCCCAGGCTAGCAACAGCCCGTTGTTGATTGAAACTCCGCTCTACCTGCTGCTGCATGGTGCGAAGGCTGACGATGGTCAGATTCGGATCCAAGTCGGCGAAAGTCTTGCGCAGCACGGGCTCAAGACTCGCGGGGTCGCTACGCGTCACCAAGAGGGCGCTGCCGATGAAATGCGAGTTCAACTCGATCTTCTGCATGAACTCTTCCTTGTAGAGCACGTATTGCGCCAGAGGGACGAAAAACATCGGGCGAACGGGCTTCCGGGGCTGACCGTATTTAGCGTCCTGTACTACACCGACGATCCGGAAGGTGCTGGCGTTGGCCGGTGAATCCATGCCAAAGCGCTTGTCGATGGGATCTTCGTTCGAAAAAAATCGGCTGACAAAAGCCTGGTTGACCACGGCGATTGGAGCGGTTTTGCTGGAATCAGCTTCTGTAAATCCTCGGCCGCGCAATATCGGGTGGCCGACCGCCTGAAAGTATTCAGGAGTGACGCGGTCCCACGAAGAAACGGAGCTTTCGGCAACGGCAGGAGCGGGGCGGCCTGGAATAAAGACGATTTCGCCCCAGTTATCGGTGAACGGATTGTACAAGGCTAAACTAGCTTTTTCGACGCCGGGGAGCCGATTGAGCTTTTCATCTAAGTTGCGGTAAAGAGCGTCCAGGCGCTCCGGCGTGTAAATAGCCGGCGGCGAATTCAATCCGACGGTAATTCGGTTTTTTGTTTCGAAACCAAGATTCTGATGCTCGAGATTGTTTAGGCTGCGCGTTAGCATGCCCGCTCCGGCAACCAGGACGACCGATAGGGTCGCCTGAAAGACCAGCAGCGCCTTGCGAGGCAAGGACGAACGGTCGGCCGTGCTGCGACCGGCGCCGCGCAGCGCCTCAACCGGATCGGTGCGCGTAGCCAGCCAGGCTGGAGCGACTCCGAATAGCACACCCGTGAGAAACGCTAGCGCAAATGCAAATGTCAGAACCGGGAGCGAGGGAGCGGTGCTGATGGGAAGGAAGCTGTTAGCGCCAAATGCAACGGCGAGAATAAGGCGCTCCGCGCCGTCGGCAACTATAAGACCGGCCACGCCACCGGCCAGCGCAATCAGAATGCTTTCAGTCAGTGACTGGCCGATGATGCGGGCGCGTGAGGCTCCGATCGCAAGCCGGATAGAAGTCTGTGCGCGACGCGCCATGCCTCGCGCCAGCAGAAGATTAGCCAGGTTGGCGCAGGCGATCAACAGTACCAGACTGCAGACGCTCAGCAGAATTTGCAAGCTGCGAGCGTAATCTTCTTTCATTGCCTCTACGCCGCTGCCGGCGGGGATGATGTTGATGTTCTGTTTGGAAAGTAAGCCGTTGATCTTGGGCCACGACGCTGGAAAGCCGCTCTCGTTTTGCAACCAGGTTCGCAAGCTGCCGGTCATTCGCGGAGCAATGCCTTCCACCGTGGCTCCAGGCCGTAGCCTGCCGATAACCCGCAACCAGGCGGCGACTGGCTGGCGCAACAGCGACCCCTGACCGCGAAGCAATGGCTCTTGCTGAAGCGGCAGCCAGATATCCGGTGGATCGCTGCGCAATGTTTCGCCGTAAAAACCAGGCGGAGAAATGCCAATGATCGTGAAGGGATGGCCCTCGATGATGTAGCTCGATCCAACCACCGATGGATCGCCTGCATACATGCTCTGCCATGCGCGATGGCTGAGTACGGCGACCGGGGGAGCTGCGGATTGATCGTCAACCTCTGAGATCAGGCGTCCGCCGAACGAGCGAATTCCGAAAGTAGAAAAATAGTTTCCTGTGACAAACTCACTACGCAGTGGCCTGGACAAACGATCGACGGATGCACGTCTCACGCTCAATCGCCACCCCCCGCCCTGAAAGGCCGCGACCTGTTCAAATTCGGGAAGCGCCGCCTTCAGCTTCTCGAACAAAGAGAAGGAGTACAGGCCCCATCGGTCCTGGGGTCCACTCGCAACACAGCAGTCGTTACCATCGCCGATGCGATACAAGCTCTCGGGATCGGCCACCGGCAGCGATCGGAGCATAACCGCGTGAATGAGCGAAAAAATGGCGGTGGTGCCGCCCAACCCGAGGGCGAGTGTTAGCACGGCCGTCAAGGTGAAGACCGGCGTTTGACGAAGAACTCGCAAGGAATAGCGGATGTCACTGAAGAGGTTGCGCATGGCGACTTTTCTGGAATACGAGGAAGCGCCCCGCCGGGTTCCCGCTTTCTTGGCCGCTTTATAATAGGGGGGCGAGCGAATTGGCATGGGTGACGAAACCAACGGGGACAAGAAAAATCGCCTGGACCGCGTCGAGCAGCTTCTCGAGGTGCTTGTCCACGAGCACATCCAGTTTCATGAGGAGCGGCGTCAATTACTCCAGGCGCAGGTGCTCCTTTACGACGCCACCCAAAAGCTTGCGCAGGCTCAGACTGAACTCGCCGCGGCTCAGAAGCACACCGACGAGAACCTCGCCGCTCTGATCAACGTCGTCGACAACCTTGTCCGCCGGCGACCGCCGCAATAAGAGGAACATACAGGCAGGAATGCCTGGTACAAATGCCTACGCCACGTCTTCGACCCGTTTGCGGCTGTAGCCGAAGTAGATAAACAGACCGATCACCAGCCACACGAAGAATCGGACCCAGGTCTCCAGCGGCAGGCTCAACATCAGGACGAAGCAGCAGATGATCGAAATCATCGGAAAGAGCGGGACGAAAGGGACGCGAAAACCGCGCTTGCGTTCGGGCTGCTTTTTGCGCAGCACAATGACGCCGGCCGAAACCAGAATGAAGGCAAACAGCGTTCCGATATTGGAAAGTTCGGCGAACGTTCCAATGTCCCAGATGCCGGCGGGAATTCCGACCGCTAACCCGGCCACCCAAGTGCTGATGTGCGGCGTTTTGAACCGGGGATGTATGCGCGAAAACAGACCGGGCAAGAGGCGATCGCGCGACATAGCGAACCAGATGCGGGCCTGTCCGTACTGAAATACCAGCAGTGAGGACAGCATGCCGAGCAGCGCACCGGCCGTCACGATCAGACGGACCCGGTTCATGCCCAGCGTCTTGAGAGCATTCGCCACTGGGGCAGCGTTGTCGAGTGTGCGCCAGTCGGCGATGCCAGTGAGTACCAGCGCGACCGATCCATATAGCACCGCGCAAATGACGAGCGTGGCCAAAATGCCGATCGGCATGTCGCGCTGGGGGCGGTGGCACTCTTCGGCCGCGCACGACACGGAATCGAATCCGATGTAGGTGAAAAAAATGATGGCCGCCCCAGTCATCACGCCCGAGTAGCCGTTTGGCATGAAGGGATGCCAGTTGGAGGTGTTCACCGCGCGCGCGGCGCCGAAGACGAAGACCAGAATCGCCACGATCTTGATCAGCACCATCGCGTTGTTGGTTTCGGCGCTCTCTCTGACACCTCGCACCAGAACATAGGTGAGGATCATCAGGATCAAAAGCGCCGGCAGGTTAAACCAATTTCCGGTGAATTGCCCCTCCACGATCATGGGATCGGAGAGCTGTTTGGGAAGGTGGAAGCCGAAGAGGTTATCGAGAATGTCGTTGAAGTAGGCCGAGAAACCCACCGCGACGCTCATGTTGGAGACTGCGTACTCGAGAATCAGGTCCCATCCGATGATCCAAGCGAAAATTTCGCCCAGGGTCGCGTACGAATAGGTGTAAGCGCTGCCGGCGATCGGGATCATGGACGCGAGTTCTGCGTAGCACAGCGCCGCGAAACTACAGGCGATGGCGACCAGGATAAATGAGACGGAGATGGCCGGGCCTGCGCCGGCGCGGCCGGTGAGCATAGCGGTGTTGCCGCCATTCAAAATCAGGTCGAGCACCGGCGCCTGCAGAATCGACTTGGTCTGAAAGTGGACGCCCGCCGCGGCGGTGCCCGTGAGCGTGAAAATGCCCGAGCCAATCACGGCTCCGATACCCAGAGCGATGAGGCTCCAGACGCCCAGCGACTTTTTCAGCCGGTGTTCGGGCTCTTCGGAAGCCGCGATGAGTGCATCGATGCTTTTGGTCCGGAGCAGTGGGCTCATGGGTGGAGCGCCGGCTCGCCGCGCTAGCGCTTCCGCTGACCCTTCGTCAACTTTTTCACTCTCTTCTTCAAAGAACCGCGGGCGACGCCGGAGGCGCGCTTGGGCTTGGGAGCCGCTTTCTTGCGCTGGGCGCGCTTCAGCTTCTTACGTTCGGCTTTGTCGGTGATATTCTTTGTATTCATTCCTCTTTGATCCCTGCGTATTTTTCTATCAGCTTCTTCAATCCGTAACCTGGAAAGCTTACCGTGAGCTTAGCATCGTCGCCATCACCTTCGCGGCGCAGCACAGTTCCGCGGCCATATTTGGGGTGGATTATGCTGGAGCCGTTGCGAAGAGGCTTCGCGCGCTTGGTTGGTTGTGGGGCGTTCGTTGTGGGAACAGCTTTCGCGGCGACCGGGACAGTCTTCGTGGCTGCGGCCGGCGCGGCGGGGGCAGTGACTGGCTGCTTGCCACGCTCGTTGAAAAATTGCTGAATATTTTCGACGGAGTTGTAGGTTTTTCCAGTGTACAGATTGCGTCGCGCGGCTTCGCGCACTTCCTGGCGCTCGCCGTACAGATCGACTTGACCGGTGCGCTTCCGGGGACTGAGATCTTGGACCAGCGCCTCCGGAACCTCGCTGAGGAAACGCGACGGGATGGAGGCTTCAGTTTCGCCGCCGCCCCAACGCCGCCGGTACCGCGCTGAGGTCAGGAACAGGCGCTTCTCCGCGCGCGTCATTCCGACGTAGCACAGCCGTCGTTCCTCTTCCATGGCCGCCTTGGAATCGAGCGAGCGCATGTGCGGAAACAGACCTTCTTCCAGGCCGGCCAGGAAGACGATCGGAAACTCGAGCCCTTTAGCGTTGTGGAGCGTGAGGAGTGAAACCGGCGCTCGCTCGTCCAGATTGTCGCTGTCTGATACTAGCGCCGCATGATCCAGAAATTCGGCGACACCCTCGCCGCGCTCGGCCGCTTCGGCAGCGGCGTTGATCAGCTCATTGAGGTTGTCCAGGCGCGACTCCGACTCCGGATCCTTATCGCCCTCCAGCATTTTGGTGTAGCCGGTGCGCGCCAGAATCTCTTCGAGGACGTCGCTGACCTTGGCTGTTGCCAGCATGGCGGCGAGTTCCTGGATCATGTTTCGGAACGCCCGCAGAGCCGCTTCTGCGCGCGGCGGGAAAACATTTTCGTCCAGCATCCGGCCGATCGCCGACCAGATACTCAACTCATGTTCCAGCGCGTACTGCTCGATCTGCTCGATGGTGCTCTTACCGATTCCGCGGGCCGGTGTGTTGATAATGCGCAGCAGGCTGACGGAATCGTGCGGGCTGCTGAGCACTTTGAGGTACGCCAGCGTGTCCTTGATCTCCGCGCGCTGATAGAAGCTGAATCCGCCGACCACCACATATTTGCGGCCGTAGCGCCGCAGCGCCTCTTCGATCTGACGCGATTGGAAGTTGGTGCGATACAGCACGGCCGCGCGATCTTCCGGGCTGGCCGTGAGCAGCTTCTCAATTGTGTCGGCGATGAACAGGGCCTCCTGCTCGCCATCGAAAGCCTCGAAGCGCGCAATACGCTCGCCTGCACCTGAGGTAGTCCACAGCCACTTGCCTTTGCGTTCCGTGTTGTTGGCCACGACGGCGCTGGCGGCTTCCAGAATATTCTTGGTCGAGCGATAATTCTGTTCCAGACGAATCACCGCGGCGTTTGGATAGTCGTGCTCAAAGTCCAGGATGTTGCGGATGTCGGCGCCCCGCCAGCCGTAAATGGACTGATCCTCGTCGCCCACCACGCACAGATTCTTGTGCGATTCGGTCAGCAGCCGGATAAGCTCGTACTGCGTACGATTGGTGTCCTGGTATTCGTCGATCATCACGAATTCGAAACGCTGGTTGTATTGGCGGCGCAAATCAGCGTCGTGCGCCAGTAGGCGCACCGTTTCGAGCAACAGATCGTCGAAGTCGAGCGCGTTGGCCTGGCGCAAGCGCGCTTCGTATTGCTCGTAGACGGAAGCCAGGCGCGTAGTATTCGGGTCGGTGGACGCGCCGTAGACATCCTGCGGCGATTTTTTGCTGCTCTTATTGTGGCTGATCCAGGAGCACGCGCCCCGATAGCTCATGAACTTCTCGTCGAGACCCGCGGCCTTGAAAATGGATTTGATCAGCGCCACCTGGTCGTCTTCGTCGTAGATGGTGAATTTTTTCGTGAATCCAGGGCGAAGGTCGGCTAGGCGATCACCATCGCGGCGCAGCAGGCGAACGCAGAAAGAATGGAATGTCGAAACCAGCGGGCTCTCGCGAGAACTCAAGCCGCCCAGCAAGCTATGTACTCGCTGGCGCATCTCCTCGGCTGCTTTGTTGGTGAAGGTCACGGCCAGGATGCAGGGTCCGGGGACGCGGTGCGCTTCGATCAGATGGGCGATGCGGTGCGTGATCACGCGGGTCTTGCCGCTACCGGCGCCGGCCAGCAGCAGCAGGGGTCCTTCGACGTGCGCGACAGCCGCCTGTTGTTGAGGATTGAGACCCTGGAGAAAATCCATGAAAAGGGAGGGGCAACACGATTTTAACATGCTAAGCAGTTGCCGAAGCGTCTTAATTCATTTACATTGATCTCGTACCTTACGGACTCGCGTCACCAAAATTATGAAGGTTCACATCCCGCACTGGCTCGGTATCCTCTCCCTCGTCGCGCTTCTCCCTCCGCTTCCGGGTGCAACGCTTGACGAGGCGACGAGACGGCTGGCGCACGACATCTTTCAGCAGCTCGTCGAAATCAATACGACGGATTCGGTGGGCAGCACGACGGTCGCGGCAGAAGCCATGGCCAAGCGGTTGTTGGACGCCGGGTTTCCGCCGGAAGACGTGATGGTTCTGGGCCCGAATGATCGCAAGGGCAACATGGTGGCGAAGCTTCGCGGTGGTGGTGCGTCGCTCAAACCGATCCTCATCATCGGGCACCTGGACGTGGTGGAGGCCCGGCGCGAGGATTGGACCACCGATCCCTTTAAGTTTGTCGAAAAGGGCGGCTATTTCTATGGCCGCGGCACCCAGGACATGAAGGTGGACGATGCCATCCTGATCACCACCTTCATCAGGTTCCATCAGGAAAAATACCGCCCGGATCGGGATCTGATCCTTGCCCTAACGGCCGACGAGGAGGGCGGTAAGTCGAATGGCGTTGATTGGCTGCTGAAGAACCATCGCGACCTGATCGACTCCGCATTCGTGCTGAATGCCGACGCCGGTGGAGTGACCACGGTGAAAGGAAAGCCCGTCAACGTGGACGTCGAGGCGAGTGAAAAGCTATACGCCGATTTTCAAGTGAGTGCGACGAACGCGGGCGGCCACAGCTCGCTACCTATCCCTGATAACGCGATCTACCATATCGCCGACGCGCTCGGACGGCTGGAGCGGGCACCCTTTCCGGTCGAGCTGAACGCGGTGACGCGCACTTATTTCGAACGGCGCGCGGCACTCGAGACCGGTCAGACGGCTGCTGACATGAAAGCCATCCTCCGGACACCACCCGACGCCGCGGCAGTTGCGCGTCTGTCGGCGGATGCGCGCTACAACTCCACCCTGCGCACTACCTGCGTCGCTACGCGGCTAAGCGCCGGACACGCGAACAACGCCTTGCCGCAACTCGCCCAGGCGAATGTGAACTGCCGGATCCTGCCGGGGCATTCCGCCGAAGAGATACGGCAGGAGCTGATTCGAATTTTCGCTGACCCAAAGATCGTCGTCCAGTATGTGGACGACGCCGGAAACGTGTACGACCGCACTCCGGAGAAGAAGGCGTTTCCTCCCGTTCTGCCTCCAGACGAGATCCTGAAACCTCTGGCGCGGATCGCCGACGAAATGTGGAACGGCGTGCCGGTGATCCCCGACATGGAAACGGGGGCGTCCGATAGCATTTACACCGTTGCCGCCGGCCTTCCGAGCTATGGCGTTAACGGGGTCGCGATCGATCAGGACGACGTTCGCGCGCACGGCAGGGATGAACGGGTGCGGGTCAGTTCGTACTACGATGGCGTCGAATTTTATTATCGATACCTCAAGGCTCTGACGTCCCCGCGCTAAAACAGCTCGATCGAGAGTCCAGATACGATGACCGCCGCCCAGAGCACGAGCGAGACACCACCGGCCAGTCGTCCGCGCCAGGGGCTGACGCCTGCGTCCACCGACCGGCTCACACGCCGCACGATCACGAAATGAAACGCGATCGCCAGGACCAGCAACACGATCTTAATGCGAAAGAACCCGCTGTCGTAAAATTTCCTGGAATTCGCGACGAAGAGAAGAGGCCCGGTCAGGATTTGTACAGCAAATCCCGGCCATGCCCAGCGCATCAAGTCGCCCGAAACCTGCCAGCCTGGCTCGCGGCGCAGAATTCTCCCAAGCAGGCGCAAGTCGACGATTAGGACCGTTCCAAATACCAGCAACAGTCCGGCGATATGCAAGATCTCGAGCACCGGAAACGGCCAGGGAGCGCTGCGGATGGCGACGCTCAACGGCAGGTTCCAGCACCACTCGGCAAAGGGCGAGTCGCTCGGCAAGGGGATCAGGCCCGATCATACTCCGTAATCGAGTGAGTAGCCAATGGCGCGTCCGGCGGCGATAAGCCCAAACCATAGGGCCAGCGATAGAGCCCCGGCGATCCGGGCACGTAGCGGCGTGACTGGCGCATGGTCCCAGCCGGATACGCTGCGGTAAACGGTCAAGTGAAAGATCAGGACGTTCACACCGGCCAGCAAAAGGAACAGCATCTTCATCCGAAAGAAGATGTTGCTGTACAGGCGCCCGGCTTCAGACCAGGCCAACAGCGAGCCACTAATGAACATCACGCTGAATCCGCCCCAGGTCCACGGCAAAAGCTGCCTTCCCACCTCCGAAACGGCCGAGCGCCGGAGCCCAAGACCGAGCAGACGCAGATCCCAATAGACGATGGTGCCGGCCGCCACCATGAGCCCCAGCAGATGGGCGAGATTCAGGATGGGAAAGGCCCACATGGACTCGCGAATGGCGGTCCCGATGTGAGAACTCTCGATTCCCTGGGCAATCTGAAGAAGGGACATTTGGGATATTTTGGCATGAAAATGAGGGCTAAAAGGGGGTAAACGGCTAGTTTTTGAGTGAGTTCCGGGCGAAACGTGGTACTTTTAGGAGCGGGTGAAGCCGGCGGGGCGCGGGGGTCGGGGCGGTTGATTAACCTTTGCTTTCCTGTCCAACCCCTTGTAACCTAACAATTTGCCGGTACGCCTTAGGTAGTAAGGACAGGCGGCTGGCTGTTGAAGCCGCATGCTGGTTGATTTCGAGCTGATTCAGAAGGCGAAGGCTGGCGATGACGCCGCGTTCAACCAGGTAGTGATAGCCTATCGGAAGAGGATTTTAGGGACGATTGCACGTTTGATCGGGCGTCCCGAGGATGTAGAGGATGTGGCGCAGGAAGTGTTTCTGCGGCTATATTATTCGCTCGATCAACTGCGGACTCCCGAGGTATTCGAGCCGTGGTTATACCGGCTGACGGTGAACGCTTCCTACGACTATTTGAGGAAGCAGCGCCGCCGGAACGAATCGCGGATGTCGGACCTGAGCGAGCAGCAGGTGATGATGGCCGACGCCGCCGCGGGTGGCAAGGTTTCGAATGAGGACCGGCGGCGAAAGCAGGTAAAGGAATTGGTGGATTCGCTGCTCGGAGCGGTATCAGAGCAGGACCGGATTCTGCTGACGCTAAAAGAAGTGGAAGGGCTCTCGTTAAAAGAACTTGAAAAGATCTACGCAGTGAACGAAAATGCTCTAAAGGTGAGATTGTTTCGTGCCCGGCAGAGAGTGCTGAATGCTTTTGAGGCAACCAGGGCGAGCGCCAACAAGCCGCCTGGCCGGAAGGATTGAAATCCGGAAGGATTAATTAATATGGATCAGTTCAATGATGAGCTGAAGGGATTGTTCGCAAGCTACAAGGCCGCGCTGCCTGATGTGGAGGCGAGCGCCAACTTTATGCCGGAGTTGTGGCGAAGGATCGAGGGCCGGCAAAGCATCCTGCTGCGTATCAAGAAACTCACCCAAGTGTTCCTGGCGGCTGCCGCGGCAATTAGCATCGTCTTCGTCACGATTCTATCGGTGCCGGCCTTCAGCCGCTCCGACGTCAGCGGAAGTTATATCGAGGTTCTTGCAGATGCGTATCCCACCGAGACCTTGGCCTCGCATGGAATCCTCCCTCGCGAAGCCGCTGAGGCTAATGCGAAATGAAACGCTGGAACCCTCCTATCGCGCTCTATTTGTTGCTGGTTTTCATTAGCGGCGCGGTCGTGGGGGCTCTCGGTTATCGGACTTACAAGCCTCCGTCAGCCAGCAGTAACGCTCGGGTCAGTCCGGAGGAATTCCGTCGCCAGTACCTCCAGGAAATCAAAACGCGCGTAAATCTCAGCGACGAACAGTTGCAAAGGGTGGAAACGATCCTCGAGGAGACGAGGACCCGATTTCATGACGCCCGCGACAAGCATAACCTGATCGTTAAACAGATCGGCGAGGAGCAAAGGGCGAAGATGAGGGCAATCCTGGCCCCCGATCAGATTCCCAAAGCTGAACAGTTTTGGCAGGACCGCGATCAGCGGCAAAAGCAGAACAAGCGCTGATTACTTGGCGGCCACGGGCTGCTTCTTGCTTCTCGTCTCTTTCAAGTCCTTCGATTTCTGAACTTTCTTCTGGAAGCGGTCTACTCGGCCTTCGGTGTCAACCAGCTTCTGGCGGCCGGTGAAGAAGGGATGGCAGTTGGAGCAGATTTCCACGCGGATGTCGCCCTTATTCGTGGATCGCGTGCGGAAGGTGTTTCCGCAGGCGCAGATGACGTTTATTTCCTCGTAGGCAGGATGAATCCCGGCTTTCATTACGGCAGAATCCTTTCTAATGCTTTTTCAGTGTAGCGCAACGGTTGGAGAACCCGCTAGCCGCGGGCCTCTTAGAAATGTGAACCCCCGCATCACCGGAACTGGTGGTGCGGGGGCTTAAGTAGCTAGATTATTTCGCGCAGGGAAGCGGCCGGTCCACAGGAACAGCGGCTTCGTCACTGGACGAAACCTGAACGTTCAGAAGGTCGACTTTAACAGTCGGCCACCTCGCGCGTGTGATTAAAGCTACAGTCACTACATTTACCCATGTTAGACTGGACCACCTCCTTTCTCAGTGATGAAACCATCATAAAACTGAGACCGGGATTCTGTCAAATTGTTTCTATCGGACCACTAGGAGTAGTAGCACGAAAACAATAGGGTTACTATTGGTGGGGGATGGATAGAAAAAAAGCCCCGCCGTTAAGCGGGGCTTCTGACGAAAACCAACCAGGGAGGCAACTCCCCAAAGCCTCGAGATCGACCCTTAAACCTACCTCGCAAAGAGCAATCCACACGCCAGTTGGCAACAAGCTGCAAAGTAAGGCCGCGCACTGAGGATGTATTCCGTTTCTAGAAGATATATCTCCATGGAGCCTACGAGATTCGGAAATCCAGTACCCCTCCAGGTGGAAGGGAGTACAATATCCACTGATGGCCAGCCCGGCTCCCTGGCAACTTGAAGTGCGCGCCGACAGCCAGATCTTAGACGCTTCCGAAGGCCGCCGATCCCTTTCCGGATTCTTGATCTCTGGGATCCTGATGTCATTCCTGGGGGCGATCCTGCCGGCTTGGGGCTATCATCTCAAGGCAGATTTCAAGGAAGTGGGCTATTACTTCCTCAGTTTGAACCTGGGGTTCCTTTTGTCGGTGGGATTTGCTCACCTGTTGCTGCCGCGTAAAGGCGTGAAGTTCACGCTGGTGCTGGCAAATGCCTTAGCCTGCGGCGCCTTTCTCTACTTGGCGGCGGGGAACGCGCAGGCTCCAGCAATCTGGCGATTCTTCGGTATGCTGTGGATCGGCATCAGCGCCGGGCTCCTCAACGGCGGAATATTCCAGGCGATCTCACCGCTCTATCAGCATGATCGCGCCGCCACCATGAATCTAGCCGGGGTAATGTTCGGCCTCGGATGCGTACTCACGGCGGTGCTGATGGCGGGCACGTATTACGTCTACACAGTCCCGAGTATCCTGGTGCTGTTCGCGGTCCTTCCGGGTTTCTACGCAGGGATTTACGCGAAGGCCAAGCTAAGCCGCGGACTGGTTGTACATCAGATGCCGCTGGCGCGGGTACTGCATGACTTCCGGAACCCTGGCGCGGTGCTGTTCAGCCTGGTGTTGTTCTTTCAGTTTGGAAACGAGTGGTCGATCGCCGGCTGGCTGCCGCTGTTTCTGATCCGGCGGCTGGGGATCAGCCCTGAGGATTCGCTGCTGATGCTGGCGGTCTTCTGGCTGGCGTTGCTGGTGGGACGCATTGCCGCGCAAGTGATCTTGAAGCGCATGAGCCATGGCACGCTGCTGATCGGCTCGATTGTTTCGGCGCTGCTGGGGAACGTGGTGCTGGCTTCGACGAATAACCGCTTCGGCGCAGTGATGGGCATTTTGTTCGTGGGGGCGGGTTATGCTTCCATCTATCCGCTGGTGGTGGAGAAGATCGGGCACCGGTTTCCCTACTATCATCCGGGCTTTTACAATGGCATCTTCTCGTTTGCGATCACCGGCGGATTGCTAGCGCCCTGGACGCTGGGCTATTTCACCGCCGCCTGGGGAATTCAAGCCGTGATGATCGTTCCGCTGTTCGGAACCTGCATGGTGTTTTTGCTGGTGCTGCTCATCATGCTGGAAGCCAAGTTAAGCGGCCTGGCGGAAATCAAAGAAGCGGGATCGTAGCTTTGGGCGGGCTCCCGCCCGCATCGTAGATCAAATCCAGTGACCTAATGGATTTGAGCTTTCCTTCGAACCGGAAGAACAGGCAGCCTTTGACGTGCTCCGCGATGAGCCCTTCCTGCAGCGCGGCGCGCGAGATAGCTACTTCGATCGGCAAATTGGATTGCTTCTCCACGTTGGCGGAGTCGGTCTGATCGGGCACTCGCGGAGTGGGCAGCGGCTGCGGTTGCGTCGGATCGCCAGGGAATCTTCCGACCTGCGGAGCGCCATAGATCAGCGGGCCGGCCTGGGCGGTCATTTGGGGCCGCTGTTCCCAATCCGGATACTTGAGCGCGGCGGCCACGCTACCGGCAGATTGCGCACTGAGAGTGGACTTCTTGTTGATCCGCAGCGTAAAGTGCCCGCTCGAGATTTTCAGTCCATCTATTTTCAGACCGTCTTGGGTGGCGGGGAAAATGGCGACTTCCACCACCAGGTACTCTTTGGCGAAATAGTCGCCTCTCTCACTGGGAATGCTGTGCACCAGGTACTCGGCGCCGATTTCCATGCCCGCGAGAGCGATGTGTGCCGGGTAATCGGATGCCTTCGAGCGGGGCGCGTCTTGTGCGCAGAGAACCAGAAGAAACGCCGCTGAAACGATCACGATCCGAGCCTTCACTCCTTGAGTATATCCGCGTTGCCCTACAATGACAGTGGTCATGAGTCGCTTTGTATTCGTGGCGCTAGCGCTGTCGATCGCCTGGGGCGCCGATCTCAAATCCAAGATTGATGAGCTGGTGTCCAAGTCATCGGCGGTGACGAACGCATTCGCCGGACTCCAGGTGGTGAGTCTTCCGAGCGGCCGGGTGCTATACGAGCGCAATCAGGAGCGGTTGTTTACACCGGCGTCAAACATGAAGCTGTTCACCACGGCACTGGCGCTGATGAGGTTGGGTCCGCAATACGAATTCAAGACTCAGATCGGGAGTGACGCGCCGATAGACGCAGACGGTACACTGGCGGGCGATTTGGTTTTCCTGGGCGGCGGCGATCCGACTCTTTCGGGTCGCGAGTATCCGTATCAATACCATCCAGGTTCGCAGGCTGGCGCGAATTACTCTTTCCGCGCCGTGGAGGAGCTGGCCGACCAGCTTATCGCGGGAGGTCTGAAACGAATCGCCGGCGACATCGTGGGCGACGACCGGCGGTATGTGTGGGAACCCCATGGCGAGGGCTGGTCAATTGGCGATGCGCTGTGGGAATACGGCGCGCCGGTGAGCGCGCTGATCCTCAACGACAACAGTTTCGCAGTAACGATCCGGCCGGCGGCGCATCCCGGCGATCTTGCGCACATTCTGCTGTCGCCCAGCCTCGAATACTTCTCGATCGACAACCGCGTGCGCACGGAAGCTGGTGGCGCTCGAAAGGTGGCATTCGATCGCAGCGCAAATGGACGGCAACTTCACATCTCGGGCGTGATGCCGGCAGGCGATGCAGGCATGACAGAGTTGCTAGCTGTGGAAGATCCGGCTGCGTACGCGGCGGAAGTTCTGCGCGATGCACTGCTGCGGCGCGGGATAGCGGTCCAGGGGAGGGCTGTCGCCAGGCATCGCTTCTCCGATGACGCGCCCGATTCGACGGAGGCAACAGCAACGCTAGGTTTTGTCCTGGCGGAGAAAACGTCGCCGCCTTTATCGGAAATATTGCGAGTGGTGGACAAGGTCAGCCAGAATTTGCATGCCGAGGTGATGCTGCGTGAAGTCGGATTGGTAACCGGCCATTCCGGAAGCCGCGACGGAGGGTTGGCTGAGATGCGGGACTTCCTCACCAGCGCCGGCATTTCGAAAGACGCGTACCGGTTCACGGATGGCTCGGGATTATCGCGCGGGACGCTGGTGAGCCCGGCGGCGATTACTAAGCTGCTGGTCTACATGTATAAGTCGAGCAATCGCGATTTATGGACGAGCTTGTTGCCGATCGCGGGGGTGGATGGGACGCTGGCAACGCGGTTCCATGACCATCCGGAGGCGCAAGCGATTCGCGCCAAGACCGGGAGCTTGAGTCACGTTCGAGCGATGTCCGGGTATGCGGACACAACCCGATATGGTCCAGTTGCTTTTTCATTTCTGGTGAACAATTTTGATGCGCCTACCGTGGAAATCAGCCGCTTGCTCGATCAAATCGGTATGGCGCTATTGGAGTAGCTGGTGGGTAGGTCAGTTTGATTCCCAATACAAATTCACGACGTTTTCTCGAACGCCGTTTCGGGACCCTCAGGGCGGCAGAAGTCCGACATGGCTACACGTCCAGTTGGAAGGTGCGGGCGGTTCCCGCGATCTCGTTTTGCACGACGGCGTCGCAACCGCGCACGATCTCGAATCAAGATCGAACGGACGAAGAAAATTCTGCTCTCTCCTCGCTGATTCTCATTTGCCTTGGAGTGCCCCCGCTCGCCTCTGCGGCTTTTGGCTAACAGAATTGGGATTACTTGGTAAGACAGGCTGTAGCCATTTCAGAGCTCTGCCTGAAGGGGTGAGGAGGGGCCGGTAGGCGCTACCGGGCCGGTGCGAGTGTCACATCTTTGGCGACATACAGGACCAGGGCGATGCGGCCGCTGTCTTCCAGCCAGTGATATTCCAGGACGCTGGCGCCTGTTTTATGCGGCGTGCTTCGGAGCGGAACCTCCGTCTCGCCGATTTTGAGCTGCACGCTTTCCAGCGACAGGTGCATGGAATCGATGGCGCCCGCGGCGGACGGCGCGGCCGTGTAAGTGACCTGGCCCGTTACTTTAGACCCGGCTTTGGCGGCCTCGACGCCGCCCGCCTCCAGGTCTTTGGAAAGCACGAACGTAATCGGCCTCGCGGATGCCATCCCGGCGGAACGCAGGTCCTCTACGGAGAACAGGGACACCGGGGTGCCGTCGCGCAGAATGGGGTGCGGCCGCGCCACCGTTTTCGGCACATGGGTCGTCAGCCAGCGGTAGATGAATTCCTGCGTGAGATGATCGGTTGCCCTGCCGCTGAAACCCAGCAGGAAACCATGAAAAGCGCGCAGTCCCGGGCGGGAGGTATAGGAGTGGAGGGGGGATAGGATCTCCCGCGCGGCGAGGCCTCCGATGATATCGGAGTAGTCGGGCTGCCAGTGGCCGTTGTCGCCCTTAGCAACGAACGCGGTCCCGATGGCATAAAGAAGTCGTGAGCGGAAACTGCCGGTGCCTTTATAGAAATAGCGCGGGTCCTGGTGAAACACGGATTGCGTGAGGGTATGGCCGATCAGAACGTGGGTGACGGTGGCAGCGTAGTCCACGCCAAAGCGCTTGCCGTACCCTTCCATCCCCTGGCCGTATTGGCGGTCGGTGGTGTTGCGCCATTGTTCGATTCCGGCGCCGGCCGCGTTGCTCAGGATGACCTCCGGGTCGATGAGGGTTCGCAAGCCAAGATGAAATTTCTGGGCGGCGGTCAAAGGCGCGGCATTGGGATCGTAGGTGACGTAGAAGTTTGGAACAATCCCGAGCAGCCGCTGCTTCTCCTCGGCGTGCACCTGCTGGACGGCCAGTTCGTGCGGCGGCAGAGTCACATCCACCTTGCTGATGGCGGGTGCGATCTGCAGAACGACCGGAGGGAGCGGTGGATTCTCCCCGGAAACCACGGAAACATTGGTCTTCTCGTCCGTGAAACCGCCAGCCGTGATGGTGAGGGTGTAAGCCCCGGGCTCGACCGCGGAGAAGTGAAACGAGCCCGTCTGGTCGGTAAGAGTAGTGCGCAGGGCAGTGGCCCCGGCCGCCTGTAACCTGACGATGGCGGCCTCGACCACCGATCCGGAGGAGTCCGCGACGGCGCCGCGAATGGTCCCGGGCGCGGGGCTAGTTTGTGCCGCGCATGACTGTCCAACCAGTAGGATGCAAATCGATGCCGTAACGGCACCCCCCCGCCCCCCGCGCGATTGGCCAGATTGTAGCTGCGCTCGCATGAACTGATTCTCGCACCGCCCGAGTCGGCAGGGGAAATGGGCCGCCGGGCAATTGAGTGCAGATATTGACGCGTAACGCGCAAACCGCGGATGTGCGCTATTCGACGCGGGCCGGACGTCCGTTTCGCGGAGATCACGCAAATTCTTACCCTCGTCGGGTCTCCCCGAAACGCCCCCAAAATCCATGCCACGCACGAAATAGCTGATCATGTCAATGCTGTCGAGGAAGGCACCTACAGCATCGCGTGCGGCTTGGGCGGCAACTGGCTCCTTGAGCCCTTTTGCCGGGGATAGATCCACGCGGACACCCAGCATTTCGCTGAGGCGATTCTCAACAACCATATCCAGAAGGGACAGTCGCCGTCCCGGAGTGAAGAATTTTGATGCGCCTATCGGAGATCAGCCGCTTGCTCGATCAAATCGGTGTGGCCCTGTTAGAGTAACTTGCGGAAATGAGTCAGGAATCGTTCCGCGCGTGTCACTGACCTTATATTTACCTGTCAGTGACCTCCGTTGACAGTTCGTCGTGATAAACTTTCGTGCAGCAACCGGTTAACCAACTGATGATTTCCCGATCTCGTGGCGGAAGTATGCTGAGCCGCGCAGCATTGTTCATGGCGATGATCGTCGCTGGATTGTTGTTCTCTGGCTCGGCGAGCGCGCACAACGTATCTAAGCGAGATGCCAGCTTTGTTCAATCGAATAAGGGTGCCGCTATCGCTCCCTTCATCTACCTCGGCGCCAAGCACATGGTGACCGGATATGATCATCTCGCGTTCCTGGTTGGGGTCATTTTCTTTCTCTATCGGCTGAAAGACATCGTTCTATACGTCAGCCTGTTCACCATTGGGCACAGTGCGACGCTGCTAGCGGGCGTTCTGGGCGGCATCCATGCGAACTCATATATCATCGACGCCATCATCGGCCTATCCGTGGTCTACAAAGCCTTCGACAACATGGATGGCTTCAAACGCCTTTTTGGTTTTCAGCCGAATACCAGAATTGCAGTTCTGGTTTTCGGCTTGTTCCACGGTTTTGGCCTGGCAACGAAACTTCAGGAGCTGCACCTTTCTCAGAATGGATTGATCACGAACATCGTCAGTTTCAATGTCGGCGTAGAGATCGGGCAGGTCCTGGCGCTGACCGCCGTGCTGATCGCGCTGAGCTTCTGGCGAACGCAGCGTGGATTTTTCCGCTACGCCTTTGCAACCAATACGGCATTGATGACGGTGGGCCTGGTTCTGGTTGGATATCAGATCACCGGATATTTTGTTGCGGAGTAACGTTGCTTGGATAACGACGGGACGAAATCATGATTGAAGAAAAAAGCTTGCCGGCACTCGAAGCGCCGTCGAAAGGGGCCATCGTGAAGGCCACGGTCATTGCTCTGGCCGTTGCGCTGCTAATTCTCTTTACCACGGTGTTGCCGGCCGAATATGGGATCGATCCTCTGAGAACGGGCGCTGCGCTGGGTTTAATTGGCCTTTCGAAAGCCTCGGATACAGCCACGGCCGGGCGCGCAACACCGGTACAGACTGGAATCTACACGTCGCAACCCAAGATTTATAAAGTGGACTCCGAGGACCTGGCTTTGGCTCCGGGCGAAGGAGTCGAGATCAAATATCACATGCAGAAAGGCGCGGCCATGGTCTATGCATGGAAGGCGACGGGAAAGGTCCAATACGAATTCCATGGAGAGCCGGACCAGAAACCACGTCCCGATTATTTTGAGAGCTACGAACTGGACGACAAGGGGGGGCAGGATCACTCCTATGGTTCCTTCACCGCGCCGACCACCGGGATTCATGGCTGGTTCTGGGAAAATAAAGGAGCCAAGGACGTGCAGATCCATCTAACAGCCGCCGGGTTCTTTGACTCCGCGAAAATGCTTGCTGGCGATTCGAAGGAGGATCTCACGATCGAGGATGCAAAGTAGCGCGGCGATTTTGATCGTCCTTCACCAATGCACCTGCCACCCGGTACTGTTCCGCTTCTGGTCGACTATTTTTCGGTCATCCTGATCGACATTCTGTTGGCTGGCGACAACGCGCTGGTGATCGCTCTGACGGTGCGCGTTCTTTCCAAGCAGCAGCGGCGGATCGCAATCACCTTCGGCGCGGCTGCGGCAGTGGTGCTCCGGGTGATCATCACCATCGCGGCGGCACGGCTCCTCAGCATCGAATTCCTCAAGCTGCTGGGCGGAGCCTTCGTCATCTGGATCGCCGTGAAGGTTCTCACGGATGCGAGCTCGCCACCGCCCGCGACGCCCTCCCGGGGTCAGTTCCTACAAGTCATATGGCTAATCGTGGTGGCCGACATCACCATGTCCATCGACAATGTTCTGGCGGTTGCCGGCGCGGCCAAGGGGAGCACCCCGCTGATCATTTTCGGGTTAGGCCTGAGCATACCTTTCGTGGTGTTTTCGAGCAATCTGATTGCGATTCTGATGGATCGCTATCCCGCGGTCTTGTATCTCGGTGCGGCCATTCTAGGCAAGGTCGGGGGAGAAATGATGGCTACCGATCCCTTCATCGCGCGCACACTGCACCCGTCCGGGGCGCTTATCTACATTGTTGAAGGACTAGCGATTGTTGGAATTCTCGTTGCCGGACGACTCCTCAGTAATGGACGTCCTCACCCGAAGGCCGCGGACCACGACCAACTTGTGCGATAGAATTGAAGTGAAATCATTCTCTGGAGCCTGCGAAAAATGCCGATTTACGAATATGTTTGTGACGATTGTGGCACGAAGTTCGAGAAACTGGTTCGCCGCAACGGAGACGCGACCGCCTGTCCGAGCTGCGGACAATCGCACTTGACCACGGCGCTTTCGACCTTCGCCGCGCATTCAAATGGCAAGGCGAAGAGTTCCGAGTTTCCCGCTTGCCCCGGCGGGATGTGCCAGACGCCGGACCTGTGCGGCCGAAACTGAATCCTAGCGGCGTTGGACGTCGCCACCTTGCGGTTTGGTGTAAGAAATGCAAGTTGACTTCTGTATGCGGCTCCGCTATAGTTCTGAAGTACTGATGTATCAACGGTTTGTCCCGTAAATCGGGACGGATTTCTGAGCGCTGCGGGAGGCAGTTTTCTCTGATCGTTTTGGATTCCCAGAAGCACCCGTGTACCGCTCCCTGGCCGTTGTAGTAGCATGAACTCCAGGAGTTTGGCCATGGCCAGCAGAGCAGATGAGCACAAACTGAACCTGCCCGTGTCCCCTGAAGAGGCGGATTACGAGCAGCTCATCGATGACTATAGCCATTTTGCGCCGCCTCACGATGGGGAATTGCTGCAGGGTCGGGTCGTCAAACTCCACGAAAAAGATGTGATTGTAGACTTCGGATACAAGTCCGAGGGGCTGGTTCCAATCGAACAGTTCACGCAACCCGACGGCACCGTTCAGGTTCAGGTGGGCGACCACATCGACGTGATGGTGGACCGCCAGGGAGAGCAGCCGGAAGGCTATATCCTGCTGTCGCACCAGAAGGCCAGCCGTTTGCGGTCCTGGGACAACCTGGAGAAGGCGCACCGCGACGGGTTAGTTGTGTCGGGCCGAGTGACCGGCCGAATCAAGGGTGGCTTGTCGGTGGATGTTGGCGTTCCGGCGTTCATGCCGGGGTCGCAGATCGACGTCCGGCCGATTCACAACCTGGACTCCTTTCTGGATCAGGACATTCCCGTCAAGATCGTCAAGCTGAACCGCCGGCGGGGCAACGTGGTGGTGTCGCGCAAGATGGCGGTGGAAGAAGAGCAGCAGGTGCGCAAGAGCGCCGCGCTGCAAGTGCTGGCGGAAGGCACAATCGTGACCGGGGTGGTCAAGAACCTCACCGAGTACGGGGCGTTCATCGATCTGGGTGGCGTAGACGGGCTACTGCATGTCAGCGACATGTCGTACGGGCGCGTGAACCATCCATCTGAGATAGTCAGCGCGGGCGACGAGATTACGGTCAGGGTGCTGAAGTTCGACCGCGAGAAGGAACGAATCTCGCTCGGTTTGAAGCAAATGATCCCCGATCCTTGGGAGAGCATCCAGGAGCGCTATCCTGGCGGCTCAAAAGTGATCGGGCGCGTGGTCAGCGTCACCGACTACGGCGCCTTCGTGGAACTGGAACCGGGCGTGGAAGGGCTCATCCACATTTCGGAGATGACCTGGAGCCGCCGGATGAAACATCCGAGCAAGGTGGTGAAAGCAGGCGATCAGGTAGAGTCCGTGGTTCTGGATGTCAAACCGAGGGAGCGCCGAGTATCGCTCGGCATCAAGCAGCTGGAGGCCGATCCGTGGACCACTGTGGCCGACCGTTATGCGATTGGCTCGGTGGTGGAAGGCCGGGTGCGAAAGCTCACCGATTTCGGAGCGTTTATCGAAATCGAGGAGGGCATCGACGGGCTGGTGCACATTTCGGATCTGTCCTGGACCAAGCGGGTGAAGCATCCGTCGGAAGTGGTAAAGAAGGGACAGTTGGTGCAGGCGGTGATTCTTAACATCGATGCTCCCAACCGTCGCCTGTCGTTGGGAGTGAAGCAGCTTCAGCCCGACGCATGGGAGTCGTTTTTCCGCGCTCACCAGGTAGGCGATGTTGTGCGGGGCCGGGTGTGCCGGGCATGCAACTTCGGAGTTTTCGTCGAGCTGGCGCCGGGCGTCGAGGGTCTGTGCCACCGATCGGAGATCCCGGCCGCTTCCGATCGCAGACACGATGAGCCGTCGCTGCCGATCGGCGAGGAGATGGATTTCAAGGTAGTAAAGTTAAACGAGCCGGAAAAGAAAATCGGTCTGAGCGTTCGCGCGCTGGCCGACGATGAAGAAAAAACCAGGCTGGAGGATTACCAACGCCACGCCGCGGCAGCCACAATGACAATAGAGGAAGTAATGAATATAAGAGTCAAGGGCGAAGGCCAGTAAGCGGACTGCAAGGGAGATTAAACTACACATGACGAAGGCCGAGTTGATCGAGGAAGTCTCCCGGGTCGTGGAAATGACCCGGAAGGATTCCGAGGTGATCGTAGAAGCCATTTTCGACAGCATCGTTCGTTCTCTGCGCTCTGGGGACAAGATCGAGATCCGGGGGTTTGGTAGTTTCCGCACCCGACAGAGGCAGCCGCGCGTGGGGCGAAATCCCAAGACAGGGACTCGAGTGGAAGTGCCCTCCAAGCGCATTCCCTATTTCAAGCCGAGCAAGGAATTAAAAGACCTGGTGAACAATTCGGCGGGCGAAGCCGGACAGCCGGCGGCGGCTCCCGCGGGATCGGAACCTTCGTCCTCGGGCGGAGCGCCACACACTCCGTAACATCATTTTCAAAATCCAGTTATGGACTATCTCTGGAGTCCGTGGCGCTACCACTACGTCCAAAAGGGGGCGAAGAGCCGCGGATGCATTTTCTGTGAGGCAGCGGCAGCCGAAAAGGACGAAGAGAATTTTCTGGTGTACCGCGGCCGGCATAATTTCATTCTTCTCAACCTGTATCCATACACCACGGGTCATCTGATGGTCGTGCCCTACGAGCACGTCGACACGCTGGAAGCTGCCTCTCAAAACACGCTGGAGGAGATGATGCTGCTGGCGCAGGCGTCGCAAAAGCATCTGCGCGAAATCTATAATGCGCCCGGTTACAACCTGGGGATGAATTTGGGGGAGAGCGCGGGGGCGGGCATCGCCGCGCATATTCATCTGCACGTGTTGCCGCGCTGGCCGGGCGACACCAGCTTCATCACCACGGTGGCGGAGACGCGGGTGTTGCCGGAGGATCTGCCGGTGACGTGGCGGAAGTTGAGGGAGGCGTTCGGGTCGACCGGTGCCCGCTAGGATACTGCCGCGCCTTTCAACATCGCCAGTAGCATCACCAACGGCGTCCGGGCGACGATCGCGTGCCGCAGATTTGGTGTCATGTGGGCGAATGAACCGGCACCGACTTTCATCTGCTCGTCGCCCAGCGTCAGCGACGCTTCTCCTTTTAAGAAAAAAAGGCTGGCCGGCATTGGGGCCGTGTGCGCGGAAAGCTCCTGGCCTTCGGAGAAGCCAAACAGAACAAGTTTGACCTGATCGTCGTTGTAGAGCGTGCGGCTAAGAATCCCTTGCTTCGGAATTTCGATTTCCGCGATGAGATCCGGAGCAAAGAAAAATTTTGGATTCATGTCTTGAGCTTACGCCCGGTTCATGTCCGATAGAATAGGTAACCGGAGGCGAGTGAATGTCCGACATCGTGTACCGTTCCGAAGTTCGAATCGAGCGCGTGAAGGGGCCAGTTCGCCGGGCGTATCTGCCGGCCGAGAGCCAGCCGGTGATTTTCGGAGTGCACAGCGCAGTGGCCGAGCACTACAAGGTGCCGCCCGGGTCGCTGGAGCCTCACGCGACCACCCTGGACTACATCGTCGCCGCGACGGCCGGCTGACTTACCGGCACCTTTGGAGGCGCGCTGGAGGCGCGTCAAATCCCGGCTTCGAACGATCGCCTGGCCTCAGATGCAGTGGGCGAAATTGAAGTAGAAGACGGCGTGTTGATTATTCGGCGCATTCACGCCAAACTCACACTGAAGGCGGATCAGGCGCATTGGGAAACAGCGCAGCGAGTACATGGCTTCTTCGCCGATAAGTGCCCGGTTTACCGGAGCCTGAAAAACGCCATCGCAATTACGACGGAATTGATTCTCGAGCCGGCGCCAGCGCCCTAACCGATTCGAGCGCTATCCTGGAACAAACAGGCTTACTTTATGCGCTGGCGGTCCACTGCACTCATCGCGTTGGCGCTGTTCACGGCCGCGGGCCAGACACCCGTGCCGCAGTCTCCCGCGCCGCAGGTACCCGTACCGCAAGTAATCGCAGTGCCGGTCGACGGAGTCGTGCATCCGATTACCGTCGAAATCATCAGCCACGCGATCGAGCAGGCGCAGGCCGAGCACGCCGCAGTGCTGTTGATCCGTCTGGATACGCCCGGAGGATTGCTCGACGCGACGCGCCAGATCATCCAGCAGCTATCCGCGTCGCCAATTCCGGTAGTCACCTACGTGACGCCCAGCGGAGCGCGCGCGGCCTCGGCGGGCTTCTTTCTGCTCGAAGCGGGCGATGTGGCGGCTATGTCGCCAGGAACGAATACCGGGGCTGCTTCCCCGGTGCTGATAGGCCAGCAGATGGATCCAGTGATGCGCGAAAAAGTGGAGAACGACGCCGCGGCGCTGTTGCGCAGCATGACTTCGCGGCGCGGCCGGAACAGCCAGTTGGCCGAGGACGCGGTCCGGAAGGCAAAAGCCTTCACGGAAAAAGAGGCGCTGGATCAAAAGCTGATCGACCTGATCGCCAGCGATGAGCAGCAGCTTTTCAAAGACTTGGACGGGCGTGAGATCACGCGCTGGGATGGCCGCAAGCAGGTGCTGCACCTGGCCGGGGCAACGGTCACGGAAGTTCGCCGGACACTGCGCGAGCGCCTGATCGGCTCCATCGCCGACCCGAACATCGGCTTCATCCTGCTGGTGCTCGGCGCGCTCGGAATCTACGTCGAATTTTCTTCGCCCGGATTGATTTTCCCCGGCGTCGCCGGCGCGATTCTTGTTTTGCTCGCGCTCTCGGCGCTGACCATCCTGCCGATCAATTGGGTCGGTGTCGCGCTGCTACTGCTGGCTGTGACGCTGTTCGTTTTGGAGGCAAAGTTCGCTTCGCACGGAATTCTCGGGATCGGCGCGACGGTATCGATGGTGCTGGGCGCGATGCTGTTGATCAATGGTCCACCTGAAGTACGCATCCATTTCACCACCGCCGTGGCGGTAGCTGTGCCCTTCGCAGCCATCACCATGTTCCTGGTTTCGATTGTGATCCAAGCCCGCCGCAACAAGGTACTGACCGGCGCCGATGGGATGATCGGCGAAGAAGGGATTACGCGCACGGGGCTCGAACCGGAGGGGCAAGTGCTGGTGCGCGGCGAGATCTGGGATGCTGTGGCTTCGGCCAATGTTCCTGCCGGTGCGCGCGTGCGCGTCAAGGGTATGGCGGGGCTCAAGCTGCTGGTGGAACCGATAGCGTAGATTCCCGGGAATAAAATCACCGCTCGCGCGGTCTTCCATTTATGCTAGGTCTGGTGGAACAAGAGCGGGCTTCCGTGCAGCAACAGAGCAAACTCGCGCGCTTCGAGCTATCGGTGGTCCCGCACATGGGCGCCGCTTACAACCTGGCGCGCTGGCTGACTCGCAACGAACACGATGCCGAGGACGTCGTGCAAGATGCGTATTTACGCGCGTATCGCTTCTTTGACGGCTTTCATGGCGGTGACGGCCGCACCTGGCTGCTGGCTATCGTGCGCAATGCCTGCTACACCTGGCTGCAGCAGAATCGCAAACCGTCGGTCGAGCTGGAGGACGATATTCCGGAGTTGGACAGCGGCCGGTCCAATCCCGAAACGCTTCTGCTGCGTACCGTGGATAATGAGCTGCTCCGCCAGGCGCTGGATGATCTGCCGGTAGAGTTTCGGGAGGTGATCGTGCTGCGGGAGTTGGAAGGCTTGTCATACAAAGAAATCAGTACGGTCGCAGGAGTTCCGTTGGGAACGGTAATGTCCAGGCTGGCGCGGGCCCGCAGCCGGCTGGAGAAAGCGCTGACAGGACGGGCTCGCCAGGGAGGTGCGGCATGAGTTGCGACGATGCTCACATGCTTCTCGATGCTTACGTGGATGGGGAGCTGGATCTGGTGCGCGGCATTGAAATCGAAAAACACATGGAGGGCTGCCAGCCGTGCGCTCGCGCGGTAGAAAATCTGCGGGCGCTCGGCTCAGCCATGCGCAGCGGTGGGCTTTATTATCAGCCCCCGGCGAGCCTCGGGCCGCGGCTGGAAAAGGCACTGCAGCGAGCGGGGCGATCGGAGGCGCGTCCCAAACGATTCGGTTGGCAGCTCATCGCGTTGGCGGCGAGCCTGTTGCTGGCCGTTTATCTTGTCGCGAGGCTTAGTCCTGGAATTCCCCATGACGCTTCCAGTAACCTGGTGGCGCAAGAGACTCTGGACAGCCATCTGCGGTCGCTGATGCCTGGGCACCTTACCGACGTCCAATCCACGGATCAACACACGGTCAAGCCCTGGTTCAACGGCAAGCTCGATTATTCGCCGCCAGTGACCGACTTCGCCCCGCAAGGATTTCCGCTGACCGGCGGCCGGCTCGATTCTCTGAACGGGCGCGCCGTGGCGGTATTGGTCTACCAGCGCCGTCAACATTTGATCAACGTTTACGTGTGGCCTGCTCCCGGATCGGCCGATGCCAGCGTCGGTGAGAACGTTCGGCAGGGATACAACATGATTCACTGGACACGTGGAGGAATGAACTGGTGGGTGGTTTCCGATCTGAACCACGATGAATTAAACAGCTTCGCTAATTTGTTGCGGGCCGCGCCTGCCAGTGTTCCGGCAGCGCCGTAACGGGGATTGTGACGCGATAGCGCGCCATGCCGCCGGGGTCACGCAGGTCGTAGACGCCGCCAATGCTGGGTGGTCCATCCTGACCGCCGAGAAACATTACAGATCGCGCGGCGATGCTGCCGCTCAGCATCTGATTGTTTCGCGACCAGCGCCACGTGCCGGATTCGAGCGTGGTCGGCGACCCGATCGCGAAATGCATCTCCATCGTTAGAATAGACGAGCTGTCGCTGAACACCGCCTGAGCCTGGAGACGATCGCCGTCGCGCGTGCCGCGTAGCGAATGCAGCTTGAAGAGCGACAAATCTTCATGCGTGGTGAGGTCTTCGACCGCGGGACGCTTCGCGCCACATGCAGCCAGAAGGAGCACGCAAAATATCAGTTGGGATCGTAAGTGGAGCGTGATGAAATTATACACGCCACTCGGCCACACATGCTATTTTGGTGATTCCGACCTTATGTCTAACCTTGTACCTATTACAGTCGCGCACGGCGACGGAATCGGCCCGGAGATCATGGAGGCCTCTTTACACATCATTAAAGAAGCTGGAGCCCGCATCCAAATCGAGACGATCGAGATTGGAGAGAAAGTTTATATGCGCGGCAACTCGTCCGGCATCGAGCCCAGTGCCTGGGAATCGCTGCGGCGCACCCAAGTGTTTTACAAGGCGCCTATCACGACGCCCCAGGGCGGCGGATTCAAGAGCCTGAACGTGACGGCGCGAAAAATGTTGGGCCTGTATGCCAACATCCGGCCGTGTGTTGCCTATCACCCGTTCATCCGGACCAAGCATCCGAATATGGATGTGCTGATCGTTCGCGAGAACGAAGAGGATTGCTACGCGGGCATGGAGTATCAGCTCAGCGACACCGTGATGGAATGCCTAAAGATCATCACGCGGCCGGGCTCGGAGCGTATCGTTCGGTACGCCTTCGAATACGCCATACAGAACAACCGCAAGAAGGTGACTTGCTTCACCAAAGACAACATCATGAAGATGACGGACGGAATGTTCCACAAAATCTTCGATGAGATCAGCAAGGATTATCCGTCCATCGAGAAAGAGCACTGGATCGTGGATATCGGCGCGGCCAAGATGGCCGACACGCCGGAAGCCTTCGACGTGATCGTGATGCCGAATCTTTACGGCGATATTTTGTCTGATGTGGCGGCGCAGATCGCAGGTTCAGTGGGGCTGGCGGGTTCGGCGAATATCGGATCGCAGTGCGCCATGTTCGAAGCCATCCATGGCTCGGCGCCGCGCCGCGCGGGTCAGAACCTCGCGAATCCTTCGGGGCTGCTGCTGGGTGGTGTGCTGATGTTGGTGCACCTCAATCAACCCGACATTGCCGAGCGTGTCCACAATGCCTGGCTGTGCGCGATTGAGGACGGCATTCACACTTACGACATTTTCAAGGAAGGAGTCAGCAAGCAGAAGGTCGGCACCAAGGAATTCGGCGACGCCGTGGTCGCGCGTCTGGGCAAGAAGCCTCACACGCTCAAGCCCGCGCATTACGCATCCGCTCCGCCCAAGGCGAGGAAAGAGGAGAAGACGGACCCCCGCGAAAGTGGCCATCGATGGCATCGACGTCTATGTCGCGTGGCCGTCGCTCGATACGAATAAACTGGCTGGCGTGATTCAGAAGGCCAATGGAGATGGCCTCAAGCTGACCATGATCGACAATCGCGGCGTCAAAGTGTGGCCGGATGGTTTGTCGGAAACACTGCTGACGGACGCGTACCGCTGCCGCTTCACATCTAAAAATGCAAACTCGAAGCAGACTGTGGCGCTGCTCGGACGCGTGCTGGACCAGGGGGTCGAAATCGTTAAGACTGAAACGCTCCGCACCTTCAACGGCGAGGTCGGCTACACGCTTTCACAAGGACAGTAGTCCCGATGCAGCCACTCGTCGGCATCATCATGGGCAGCAAGTCCGATTGGGAGACGATGCGCCATGCCGGCGAGACGCTGGAACGCTTCGGCGTTCCGCATGAGGCGAAAATTGTTTCGGCGCATCGCACGCCGGCCTGGATGGTGGAGTACGCGACCACCGCGGAAGGCGCGCGGCATCCAGGTGATCATCGCTGGAGCCGGAGGCGCGGCGCATCTTCCCGGCATGGTGGCCGCAAATACGATGCTGCCGGTGTTGGGCGTGCCGGTAGAGAGCCAATCGCTCAAGGGCATCGACTCGCTGCTGTCGATCGTCCAGATGCCCGGCGGCGTTCCGGTGGGGACGCTGGCGATTGGAAAAGCGGGCGCGCAAAACGCGGCACTGCTGGCGGTGGCGATGCTGGCTAACCACGATCCGGCGCTGCGCGAGAAGCTGCGGGCTTTTCGACAAGAGCAGACGGCCCGTGTACGGTCGGAAGAACTGACGTGACTGAGCCGATCCTTCCGGGCGCCACCATCGGCGTGCTGGGAAGCGGGCAACTGGGCCGGATGTTCGCGATCGCGGCGCGGCGTATGGGCTATCGCGTGCACACGTATTCGCCGGATCTGGACACTCCCACCGGTCAGATTGCCGACCTCGAAGTGGTGGCGCCTTACGATGACCTGGACTCGGTCGCGAGTTTTGCCCGGCGCGTGAGCGTTGTGACGTTCGAATTCGAGAATGTGCCCGCGCCCACGGCGGAAGCTGCAGCCAGTTGTGCGCCGGTGAGGCCGAGCGGGGCGATTCTGCACACCACGCAGCAGCGCATCCGCGAGAAGGCGTTCTTGAAAAGCGCGGGTCTGCCGATGACGCCTTACCGCGAGGTGCATACGCCGCAGGATCTCGACCAGGCGGTCGCGGAGCTGGGACTTCCCGCGGTGCTAAAGACAGCCGCCTTCGGTTATGACGGCAAGGGCCAGTTTCTGATCCGCTCGCGCGATCAGTTGGCCGAGGCCTGGAACGCGATCGGGCGTCAGGAAGCGGTGCTCGAAGCGTTCATCGATTTCGAGCGCGAGATTTCGGTGGTGGCCGCGCGCGGCGAGGACGGCCAATTCGTGCACTATGGCGCCATTGAGAACCAGCACTGCCGGCATATTCTGGATCTTTCCATCGCGCCGGCGCGCGTGTTGGCCGATGTTGCAAACGAAGCGGTAGAGATAGCCCGCTGCGTGCTGGAACGGCTCGGCGTGGTGGGCGTGCTGTGTGTCGAGTTTTTCGTCACTCGCGATGGAAAGCTCTTGATCAATGAGCTGGCGCCGACGGCCGCATAATTCCGGGCACCTGACTGTCGATGCCTGCGTCACCAGCCAGTTCGAGCAGCAGTTGCGCGCCGTGTGCGGTTTGCCGCTGGGTTCGACGGCGATGCATCGGCCGGCGGCGATGGCGAATATTCTGGGCGATCAGTGGTCGTCGGGCGAGCCCGATTGGCGCGCGGCTTGTTCATATCCGGATGTGAAGCTGCATCTCTACGGCAAGCTGGAGCCTCGGCCGGGGCGCAAGATGGGGCACCTGACGGCGTTGAATCATGATGCCGAAGAGGCTTACCGGACGGTGCTCAGAGCGCGCCAGAGTCTTACGCGTTGAGCCTGAGTTTCCGTATCACTCGCAGCGGGCGGGAGGTTTCTTCGGACGTAGTCGGGGATCGCAATTCCCAAGCGGACACCGCTCCAAATAGATAGGCATAGTAGACCGATTCCAGCCCTCCTCGAACCTCATAACCTGACTCCTCCCACGAATAGAAGCCAGCGCGGTCCGCGCGGATCACGTAATTTCCTGCGGATAGATTGTGGAAAGCAAATTCCCCTTGCGAATTGGTTGTTGTCGCACCCCAAACCATGCCCTTGCTGCAGACCAAACTTACGTTGGCGCCGCCGATTAGGGCACTGTCGTTGTGAAGCGCCCCCCGTCAACCTTGATAGTCCCCGCTAGTGTCCCTTGACCCTTTTCCAACTGAAGATACTCAACGACCGCGTGCGGACTGCAACCCACGATGCTTACTTCCATCCGCAGAATCGGCAACACTTTCTGTTCACCATCTGAAACGGAGATCCCCTTGACGGTGAGGCGTGTGAAACCTGCTTGCTGTAGTTCCAAAGTATACGCCCCACCAACTACTGTTGGGAACCGGTACACACCTGAGCCGTCTGCGACAGCCCGATAAGCACGCGATTGTTCCGAATGCAAATCCGCAACGGTGCCCCTGAGACTCGCGCCGGTTACGTCCTCTACTCTCCCGGTGAGGCTCGCGGTCCCTTCCTGAGCCGTTGACGGTGCCGCTAGAAAGCAAACTCCGACCGCCATGGTGCAAAATGCACGCATTCAAGAAAGATGATACCAAGCGCCGCGTTTGCTGTGCCACACTGAAATTAATGCACGCGGTTCGCGAATGGCTAAAGCAGGCCCGATCCGTCGCCGTGCTCACGGGCGCGGGAGTATCGGCCGAGAGCGGTGTGCCCACTTTTCGGGGCAACAACGGATTGTGGAAACAGTATCGCGCCGAAGACCTCGCGACGCCGGGTGCATTCGCGCGCGATCCGAGACTGGTGTGGGAATGGTATGACTGGCGCCGCGGCCTGATCGCGCAAGCCAAACCCAACGCCGGCCATCGGGCGCTGGTGGAGCTCGAAAAGCGCGTGCCGTCATTCACTTTGATCACGCAAAATGTCGATGGGCTCCACGAACTGGCCGGCAGCCGCAATGTTCTCGAAGTACACGGAAGCATCTGGAAAGTGCGCTGCACGTCATGCGAGCGCGAGCGTATGGATCGCCGAACGCCGCTTCCTGAAATTCCTCCCAATTGCGAATGCGGCGCGCTGCTGCGGCCAGGCGTAGTCTGGTTCGGCGAGGCGCTGCCTCCTCGCGTCTGGCAGAATGCGGAAGCCGCCGCTCGAACAGCGGAAATTTTTCTGCTGATTGGGACTTCGGCGGTGGTCTACCCGGCAGCAGGCCTAGCCCAAATCGCAAAGGCGTCAGGCGCGCGCGTCGTGGAAATAAACATCGCTGAGACCGTACTCTCCGACAGCATCGACGAGTTTCTCCAAGGCCCGTCCGGAGAACTTTTGCCCCAATTGATCGCATGAAAATCTGCTACCTGGACGCTTTCTCCGGCATCAGCGGAGACATGACGGTCGGCGCATTGATTGACGCCGGCGCAGATTCGGGCGCGGTAGTGCTCGCGCTCGAAGGTCTCGGCACGGGTGCCAAGTTTACGATCGAGAAGACAAAGCGCTGCGGTATTGCCGCTTCGAAATTTCGAGTCATCGGCGGGCACGCCACCGGGCACCGGCATCTGAAGAACATTCTGGAATTGATCGATGCGTCCGCGCTCCCTGGATCTGTTAAACAGGCCGCCTCCGCGGTGTTTCAGCACCTGGGCGAAGCCGAAGCCAAGGTTCACGATATCTCGATCGATAAAGTTCATTTCCATGAAGTCGGCGCCGTGGATTCGATCTGCGACATCGTGGGCGCGTGCGCAGCCTTCGATCTGTTGGATGTTGACGAGATTCATAGCTCGCCGGTCAACGTCGGAAGCGGTACGGTAAAGACCGAGCACGGGGTGCTTCCGGTGCCGGCGCCGGCCACTGCCGAATTGTTGACGGGTAAGCCGGTGTACGCACGCGGGCCCAGCGTCGAGCTGACCACGCCCACCGGAGCGGCCATCGCCGTTACGCTCGCAAGCGAATTCGGCGCGCTGCCTCCTATGCAGATCACGGCCACCGGCTATGGGGCAGGCGACAAAGATTTCCAGGAACATGCCAACGTGCTGCGCGTACTGATCGGCGAGACGAGCAAAGCCGAGGAGGCGACGACGGTGGCAGTGCTGGAAGCGAATATCGACGATTCGAGCCCCCAAGTTTTGGGCTATGCGATGGAGCGCTTGCTCGAAGCCGGTGCATTAGATGTCACGCTCGAATCCGTCTTGATGAAAAAGAATCGCCCCGGTACCCTAGTGCGCGTGATCGCGAAGCCCGAAGATCGCGAGGCGCTCGCCCAATTGATGTTCGCTGAGACATCCACGCTGGGGCTGCGGATTTATTCCGCCGAGCGGCGGGTGAAGGAGCGGCACACTCTGGAAGTGGAGACGCCGCACGGCAAGGTCAGGATCAAGATCGCTGAGGACGGATCGTATGCGCCTGAATACGAAGACTGCCGGAAGCTCGCGCGCGATACCGGAGTTCCGTTGAAGCAGATCCTGGCCGAGGCAAACCTGGCGTATCAGAAAAACATTCGATGAAATATTACCTGACGACCCCGATTTATTACGTGAACGCGGCGCCGCACCTGGGCACCGCCTACTCGACTTTTGTTGCCGACCTCATCAAGCGCTTTAAGAAAATGGAAGGCTTCGAGCCGGTCGTATTCACCACCGGTTCAGATGAGCACAGCCGCAACGTGGAGCGCGCCGCCAAGGCCGCCAATCTCGATCCGGAAGAATACGCGGGCAAGATGGCCGCCGAATTTGTGAACCAGTGGAAGACGCTCGAGATCGACTTCGATCATTTCATTCGCACGTCCGACCCCAGGCATCACGAGACCGTGCGCGAGTTGTTCGAGCGCTGCCAGAAGAACGGATACATCTATAAAGGCGCGTACACCGGCCAGTACTGCGTGAACGATGAGCTATACGTGAACGAAGCCGGACCAGGCGACCCGTGCCCGGAGTGCGGGCGTCCCACTGAAACGGTAACCGAAGAAAATTACTTCTTCCGGCTCTCGGCGTTTCAGGAGAAGCTGCTGGAGCTATATGAGAAGAACCCGGAGTTCGTGAAGCCCGATCACCGGCGCAATGAGATTACCGCGTTCGTCCAGCAGGGGCTCAACGATCTTTCCATCACTCGCACGAATATCAATTGGGGCATTCCGGTGCCCGTAGAAGGGTGTCATGTTTTCTACGTCTGGTTTGATGCGCTGATCTCGTACATGAGCGCGGTCAAGAATGACAATCTGTGGCCGGCCGACTTGCACCTGATCGGCAAAGATATCTTGCGCTTTCACGCGGTGTACTGGCCGGCTTTCTTGATGGCAGCCGATCTTCCGCTGCCGAAGAAAGTCTTTGCTCACGGCTGGATTCTTTTCGAAGAGAACAAAATGAGCAAGTCGCGCGGTAACGTCCTGCGTCCGAATCCAATCGCGCAGGTGGCCGGCATCGATGGCCTGCGGTATTTCCTGCTGCGTGAGATCACCTTCGGCCAGGACGGCAGTTTCAGCTACGACGCGCTGATCCAGCGCTACAACTCGGATTTGGCGAACGGCCTGGGCAACCTGGCCAGCCGAACGCTCACGATGATCCATCAGTACCGAGGCGGCCAAATTCCACTGTCGGACGGAGTGGGTGATATCGCCGAAGCGGCACGCCGGGCTACCGAAATGACGCTCGAAGCTTTCGACGACTTCAACTTCTCACGAGGCCTGGAGACGATCTGGAGCCTGATTTCGGTGATCGATAAATTTATCGTCGAGCGCGCTCCCTGGAAGCTCGCTAAGGACGAAGATGCGCTCAGCCAGAAGCTGCTGGATGAGACTTTGTACACGGCCGCCGAAGCGCTCCGCATCATCTGTGCCTGGCTTTATCCGGTGATGCCCGCGTCTACGCGTAAGATCTGGGAGCAGCTCGGAATGCCGGGGTTGATCAGCGACGTTCGTATTGCCGATCTGCATTGGGGCAAGCTGCAGGCCGGCCAAAAGGTCGGAAAAGTTGCCGGTGTTTTTCCACGCCTCGATGCCAAAACTGCCATCGCGCAGATGCAGGAGCTGGAATTGAAGGAGCGCGAGCGGCAAGCTGCTATCTTCGCGTCGCCTCAGGCCGCCGGAACGCCCCCAGCGACTCACGCCGATTCCAGCAAGATTGCCATCGACGATTTCGCGAAAGTGGAGATGCGTGTCGGCCTGGTGCTGGCGGCGGAGCGAGTCAAAGGGGCCGACAAGCTGCTTCACCTGACGGTGGAAATCGGCGAGCAGGCGCCTCGCAGCATCGTGGCGGGAATCGCCGAAGCTTATCCGCCGGAGCAGTTGATCGGACGCAAAGTGGTGATTGTCGCGAATCTGCAACCGCGCAAACTGCGGGGCCTCGAATCCAACGGCATGATCGTCGCAGCGTCGATCGAGGGCGGCAAGCCGGTGTTGGCAGGATTCCTTGAGGACGTGCCGGTAGGAGCAAGGTTGAAGTGAGCCTGATCGACTCCCACTGCCATCTCGACAGTCCGGAGTTCGATGCAGATCGGGACGAGGTGGTAGCGCGCGCGCTGGAGGCCGGCGTCGAGCATATGGTCGCGATCGGGACCGGCAGCGGCCCGCCGGATCTGGAAGCCGGCATTCGACTGGCGGATCGGTATGCGCAATTCTATGCCACGGTCGGCATCCATCCGCACGATGCGGCTAAAGCGAGCAAAGTTGATTTCGAGCGCTTGGCCGAGCTGCTCTCGCATCCGAAAGTGATCGCGCTCGGCGAAATCGGTCTGGATTACCATTACGATTTTTCTCCAAGCCAAACACAGACGTCGGTGTTCATCCAGCAAATGGAGATAGCCGCCGCTGCCAGGAAACCGATTGTGATTCACACCCGCGAGGCTTGGGATGACACGGCCGCGCTTCTGGAACGGCACTGGAAGCCTCACGGCATCGGCGGAATCATGCACTGCTTCTCAGGTGGGCCAGTCGAAGCGCGGCGGGCGCTGGATCTCGGCTTCTATCTGAGCTTCGGAGGGATTGTGACGTTTCCCAAGGCGCTCGATGTTCAAGCCTCGGCCAAAGACGCTCCTGCGGATCGCATCCTGGTGGAAACAGACTCTCCGTATCTGGCTCCCGTTCCCAAGCGCGGAAAACGAAACGAACCGGCGCTGGTTGTGCACACGGCGCGTAAGCTGGCCGACCTCCGCGGCCAATCACTGGAAGAAGTGAGCCATGTGACGAGCGAGAACTTCCGGCGGTTGCTGTTGGCCCAAGCCTAGAGCTTGACCCCTGCGCGATACTAGTTTACTCTAGGCATAGAGTTAACCAGTAAATGCCTAGCCAAGAACGCAAAGATCTCTTTCCTGGCGCGCTGGAGATGATGATCCTCCGGACGCTGAGGCGCCAGCCGCTGCACGGCTACGCGCTGGTACAACACATCAAGAAGACCTCTGACGATCTTTTGCAGATCGAAGAAGGTTCGCTGTATCCAGCACTGCAGCGAATGCTCAAGGAAGGCTGGGTGGACGCCAAATGGGGTGTATCGGCCAGCAAGCGCCGCATTCGCATTTACCGGCTCAAGCCGGCGGGCGCGAAACATCTGGAGCGCGAAGTTTCGAGTTTTGAACGCATGCTGGAGGGTATCCGGCGCGTTCTCTCCCCGGTGAACGATGAATTGGGTTAAGAAACTCCTCTCACGCCGGCAACTCGACCGCGACCTCTCGGACGAGATCCGTGAGCATCTCGAGGAAGGAACCGACGCGCTCATCGCCGATGGCATGTCGCGCGAAGACGCCGCTGCAACCGCCCGCCGCGAATTCGGCAACGTCACTCTGCTCGAAGAGCGCGGCCGCGACGTCTGGCGGTGGGCGCTGGTCGAAAACTTTCTCGCCGATCTTCGGTATGCAATCCGCCAGCTACGCAAGTCACCCGCCTTTACGGCCGCCGCGGTGCTCACACTGGCGCTTGGGATTGGCGCCAACACGGCCGTCTTCAGCGTCGTCAATGCAATCATTCTTCGCCCGCTGCCTTATCCGGAACCGGACCGTTTGGTTTCGGTTCAGTCTCGCTATACCCGAGGCACTCCGCATCCATCGTCGCACTCTTATCCGAATTTCTTTGATTTTCGCAAGTACAACCGTGTATTTGAGCGTATCGTCTGTTATCGGGACAGTGACTTCGCGCTGAGTGGCGCCGGAATGCCAGTGCATCTGAGCGGGGAAGTAGTTTCCGCCGACCTGTTCTTCGTCCTCAAGATTCAACCCGCATTGGGCCGTGGGTTTTTGCCTGAAGAAGAGAAGGCCGGCCGGCGTGTCGTCGTGCTGAGCCATAGGCTGTGGAAAGAACAATTCAGCGGGGATCGAGATATCATTGGCCGCTCGATCATCCTAGATACCCAGTCTTACACCGTGATTGGAGTAATGCCGGCCGGCTTCGTTTTTCCCGTTGGTAACACGAAAGCGAGGCTTTGGACCACGCTGGCGCGAGACGCAGGGGCCGACACCGCGACGCCGATGACCGAGCAGCGCGGCGCAAGGCTACTAAACGTGATCGCCCGACTGAAACCGGGTGTATCCGTCGAAACTGCCCATGCGCAGATGGACTCGATCGCGGCGGCTCTGGCCAAACAGTATCCCGACGACAACAAAAATGTCGCCAGCACGTACGTGCGCCCGGAATTGGAGCGACTAACCGGCGACACGCGCCGGCCCCTGTTGATCCTGCTGGGAGCAGTTGGCCTGCTTCTGCTGATCGCCTGCGCCAATATTGCCAACCTGCTGCTGGCACGCACCGCCGAACGCGAGCGCGAGTTTGCGATTCGAGCGGCCATTGGCGCCTCGCGCGGAACCGTAGTCCGGCAACTGCTTACCGAGAGCCTGGTGTTGGCTGCGATCGGGTGCGCCGCCGGCGTCCTGGTTGCGATTGCCTGTGTAAAACTGCTGCTTCCCTTGGCCGGCGATAGCATCCCACGCTTGGCCCAGACTGCCGTGGATAGCAATGTTCTCGCATTTTCGGTGGTGCTGGCTCTGCTCACCAGTCTGCTATTCAGCTTAGCCCCGGCTTTGCGGCTGGCCAGGACCGAGTTGGCCGGACCATTGAAAGAAGGCTCGCGCGGCAGTGTCCAAGGCGCGGATCGGCTGCGCAACGGCTTGGTGGTCGCGCAGATCACGCTCGGCTTGGTGCTGCTGAGCGGCGCTGCGTTGCTGATCGCCAGTTTTCTGCACCTGCTGCACCGCGATTTAGGGCTGCAGCCGGATCACGTATTGACCTTCAGCATTAGCGTGCCGGACGCCCGATATCCGGAAGAAAAGCAGGTCGATTTCAACAATCGCCTGCTGGACCGGCTTCGGATGCTTCCCGGCGTCACGTCCGTCGCCGAAGGCGTGCCCTTACCGTTGACCGGCAGCCAAATGACCATTTCCTTCAATATAGAAGAACGGCCAGCAGCCGTCTATAACCGGCCGCATTCCGATGTCGCATTCATCACGCCGGATTACTTTCACACCCTGGGTATTCCGCTTATCGAAGGACGGCAGTTCACTGAGCGAGACGATGCCAAGGCGCCGCCCGTCGTCATCGTCAATCGCGCGTTCGCCGAAATGTTCTTTCCCGGAGAGAACGCGGTCGGGAAGCGGATGCAACCCGGCGCGTCAATGCGCGATGGCGAAGCCCCCATGCGACAAATCGTAGGCGTTGTAGGTAACGCTGTACAAACACCGCTCGAGCTACAAACTGAACCTATCTACTACCTCCCCTACAAGCAGCTTCCCTGGTTCGTGCCCCCAATTGTGATGAAGACCTCGGTTCCTCCGGCCGCCATGGAATCCGCGGTTCGGTCGGCGGTGGCATCCATCGACAAAGAAGTTCCAATCTACGACGTGCAGCCGATGGAAGACCTTCTCACGCTGGGCATCGCGCGGCCGCGTTTCCAGATGCTGTTGCTTGCCAGCTTCGCTGGGATCGCGCTGCTGCTCACGGTGGTCGGGCTCTACGGCGTGCTGGCCTATTCGGTGTCGAAACGCACGCGCGAAATCGGAGTGAGAGTCGCGTTGGGCGCTAGCCGAGTGATGGTCCAACGGATGGTGCTCGAGCAAGCGATGCTTCTGGTGGCGGCCGGTGTGGTGCTCGGTCTCGCCGCCGCCTTCGCTGCGGGGCATGTTCTAACCAATATGCTCTATGGCGTTAGCCCGCGAAATCCACTGCTGCTGGCGATCGCCTGCTGCGCCATTACATTGACGGGGGCTCTAGCAGCGTTCTTGCCCGCGCGCCGCGCCGCGTCCATCGATCCGATGCAAGCGCTGCGCAACGAATAACGAACATCTCTGGCTGAGCCGCGGCCAGAGGGAGCGGTCATCCTGCTAAACTGAGAAATCCTGCATGGGACTCAGCAAGCTCGGCCAAAGCCTGTCGGCGCGGGACATTTTCGATTTAGTGAAGGATGATCTCGAACGTGTAGAGCGCGAGATCAGCCTTGAATCGGTGGCCAGCGTTGATGCTGTGACCACCATCGGCCGCTACTTGCAGGCGGGCGGTGGCAAGCGCCTGCGCCCGATTCTCGTTTTGCTCTCTTCACGCTTGGTGGGCAGCGTCACCGACGGCTCCATTCGCATGGCCGCCGTGGTGGAGATGATCCACACCGCGACCTTGGTCCACGACGATGTCATCGACATCGCCAAGACGCGTCGCGGCCGTCCATCGTCCAATGCCATTTGGGGTAATCACACTTGCGTCCTCGCGGGCGACTGGTTGTACATGCAAGCCTTTCAGATGGCGCTGCGCGAGCGGAATTTTCACGTGCTGGATGTGCTGATCGCGCTGACCCAGATGATGGTGGAAGGCGAGCTGCTGCAGTTGGAGCTGATCGGCAAGGTCAATATTTCCGAGGCCGATTACATGGAACTGGTGGATCGCAAAACGGCCAGCCTGTTTTCTGCCTGCGCGCGGCTCGGCGCAGTGATGGGGGGCGCCGACGACGCCACCGAGGCGCGCCTGGGCGAGTTCGCCTGGAATCTGGGAATCGCTTTCCAACTGGTGGACGATGTCCTTGATTTCACCTCGCATGAGAAAGTGCTGGGAAAGCCGGTTGGCAGCGACCTTAGGGAGGGCAAGGTAACACTGCCGCTGATCTATGCGCTTGAGCGGGCCCCCGAAGAAGAGCGCCGGCTGGTGGACACGGTCCTCCGGGACGGCAACTATGACGAGGCTCCTTTCGTCAAGGTTCTTCATATGATCGAGCGGCGTGGCGGCTTCGACCGCGTTCGGGAACGTGCGCAAGCTTTCACCGACAAGGCTCGCTCCATCGTAACCGAGTTCCCCGAGTCGCCCTACCAAAGGGCCTTGACCGCGCTCACCGATCTGATGACCGATCGAGACCACTGAGAAAGGTCAGAAGCCAGGAGTCAGAAGACAGAATGCCCGAGCTGGTGAAAAGCCCTACCCGAATCCCTGTGCCGGCAAACAAGCTGATCGACGAGTACATCGGGCGCGTCAATTCCGGCCATGAGTCCGTGAGCATCGCTCACATGCACAGTCCGGCGGGATGGAGCGAGCCGGGTCAGCAGCCGGAATTCGATGAATTTACAATTGTGCTGCGAGGAGCGGTGCGGGTGGAATCTAAGGAAGGTGTCATCGAGGTTAGGGCCGGCCAGGCCGCCATCGCCCGGCGCGGCGAATGGGTACGGTACAGTACTCCGGGCGCGGAAGGTGCTGAATATATTGCAGTTTGTGTTCCCGCTTTCGGTCTGGATGCGGTCCATCGGGACGCCTGACGTTCTGGATCCAGGTTGGGCAGCCTGAACTAAGGATCTAGTCACCATCGGAACTATTGGTCCAAGTGGGAATAGAACCTCTGTTCATTGACCAGCACTGGCGCGGCGAGATACACTGACTTTTAAGTTTCCCGCACGGAAATTCAAGATTCGCAATAGACCTTTGGAGGCTCAACAGGTGTCAGAAAAGATGCGGCATTTATTTACGTCAGAGTCGGTTACGGAAGGACATCCCGACAAAATGGCGGACCAGATCTCGGATTCCGTCCTGGATGCGGTCCTAAAAGACGACCCTAAGGGCCGGGTAGCCTGCGAGGTTTTGGTTACTACCGGAATCTGCGTGGTTTCGGGTGAAATCACCACCACCACGTATGTCGACGTGCCCCGCCTGGTGCGGAGCGTGATTGATGACATCGGGTATTCCGACGCGAACTTCGGCTTCGACAGCAAAACCTGCGGCATCATTAATTCTATTCAGAGCCAGTCGCCCGACATCGCCATGGGTGTAGATACTGGAGGCGCCGGCGACCAGGGCCTGATGTTCGGCTTCGCTTGTGATGAAACACCGGAGTTGATGCCCCTGCCGATCATGATGGCGCACAAGCTGGTTCGCCAGTTGAGCGAAGTGCGGCGCGCCGGCAAGCTCGATTTCCTGCGGCCGGATGGAAAAAGCCAGGTTAGCGTGGAGTACGCGGGCAACAAGCCCAAGCGCATTGAGGCCGTGGTGGTATCCACCCAGCACGATGACAAGATTTCCACTGAAGAGCTGCGCGCCCAGGTAAAGAAGCACATCATCGATCCCGTGGTGCCCTCCAACCTGGTGGACTCCTCCACCAAATTCCACATCAATCCCACTGGCCGGTTCGTAATCGGTGGCCCGCACGGAGACACCGGGCTGACGGGTCGTAAGATCATTGTCGACACCTACGGCGGCATGGGACGGCATGGCGGCGGCGCGTTCTCCGGCAAGGATCCGACCAAAGTGGATCGCTCGGCTTGCTACATGGCGCGTTACATCGCCAAGAATCTGGTAGCGTCGGGATTGGCGACGCGCTGCGAAGTCCAGTTGGCTTATGCGATCGGCGTAGCCGAGCCCGTCTCCGTGATGGTCCATACTTTTGGAACCGGAGTAGTGGAGGAAGAGCGTTTGGTGGAACTGGTTCGCGAACAGTTCCCGCTGACTCCCAAGGGGATGATCGATCACTTGAAATTGCGCCGGCCTATTTACCGTTTGACGGCCGCATTCGGGCATTTTGGCCGAACCGAACCAAGTTTCAGTTGGGAAGCCAGCGACAAAGCCGCGGCGCTCCGGGACAGCAGCCGCGTCGCGGTCGCTGCAAAATAATTCCATTTTCGAAATCGAGGGACTCATGTCAACTAATGCAACCGCAACAGTCGCTTGCGATGTCAAAGATCTGTCGCTGGCCGACCTTGGAAAACGCCGCATCGAGTGGGCGTTCCAATCGATGCCTGTCTTGCAGAGCATTCGCAAGCAGTTCATCAAGGCCCAGCCGCTGAAGGATATTCGTGTAGCCGCCTGCCTGCACGTCACCACCGAAACCGCCAACTTGATGGTTACGCTGCGCGACGGCGGCGCGAACATTGTGCTGTGCGCGTCCAATCCGCTGTCGACGCAGGACGACGTGGCCTCCAGCCTGGTCCGCGACTACAACATCCCGGTCTTCGCCATCAAGGGCGAGAACAACGAGAGTTACTACTCGCACATCATGTCGGCTCTCGACCACCGGCCCAATATCACCATGGATGACGGCGCCGACCTGGTCACGATCCTGCATACCAAGCGCAAAGAGTTGCTCGAGCACGTGATCGGCGGCACCGAAGAAACCACCACGGGCGTAATTCGCCTGCGCGCCATGGCCAAGGATGGGGTGCTGAAATATCCGATCGTCGCGGTAAATGACGCGCTGACCAAGCACCTGTTCGATAATCGCTACGGAACCGGGCAGAGCACGTTGGACGGCGTCATTCGCGCCACCAATATCCTTTTGGCCGGACTGACCGTTGTGGTGGCCGGCTACGGCTGGTGCGGCCGCGGCGTCGCTAGTCGCGCGCGGGGCATGGGCGCCAATGTGATTGTCACCGAGATCGATCCCACCAAAGCGATCGAGGCCGTCATGGATGGCTACCGCGTGATGTCGATGATGGAGGCCGCCACCATCGGCGACCTGTTCATCACCCTCACCGGCAACAAGAGCGTCATCGCGCGCGATCACTTCGAGAAGCTCAAGAACGGCGCCATCATTTGCAACTCGGGCCATTTTAATGTCGAGATCGATCTCGAGACGCTCGGCAAGATGGCCTCCTCTCGCCGGCAGACCCGCGAATTCGTCGAAGAGTTCGCCCTGAAAGACGGACGGCGCATTTATGTGCTGGGCGAAGGCCGCCTGATCAATCTGGCCGCCGCCGAAGGCCATCCGGCTTCCGTGATGGACATGAGCTTCGCCAATCAGGCGCTCTCGGCCGACTACATGATCAAGAACCATGCGAGTCTGGAGAAGCGCGTCTATGCAGTTCCCGAAGAGCTCGACAAACAGGTAGCCCGTATGAAGCTCGAAGCCATGGCCGTCAAAATCGACCGCCTGACGCTCGAGCAGGAGCACTACCTGGCAAGCTGGAACGAAGGCACGTAGAATGGTGGGTAGTGGGCGGTAGGCGGTAGGACCAACGAACGCGGTCTTCCTACCCCCACCTCCTACCACCTACAACCATGATTGTCGAAGGCTGCAAACACGAAATCGAGATCAGCGTTCCCGTTGATGAAATCGCCCGCGAGACCGACCGGGTCGTCGCCAATATCCAGCAAAAAGTAAAGCTGCCCGGATTCCGCCCCGGAAAAGTTCCCATCAATCTCATCCGCACTAAATTTGCTAAAGAGGTGCGCGAAGACGTGATCGAAAACCTGCTCCCCAAGTATTTCCAGAAGAAGATGGAAGAAGAGGATCTGCAGGTGGTCGGCCGGCCCAGCGTCAAAGACGTTGAGTTCAAGGAGGGCGAGCCACTCCGGTTCAAGGCTGAATTCGAAGTGGCGCCCACTATCGATCTGAAAGAGTATCGCGGCGTTACCGTTCACTACAGCGAGCCCGAAGTGAGCGACGAAGATATCGCGAAGAGGCTGGAGGAAGTTCGCGATCAGAAGGCCCAGTTCGTGAATGTCGACCCGCGGCCTGCGGCCGACGGAGACTACGCCGTGGTTTCGCTCGACAGCCTTTCCGGCGTCGAAAAGCCGATCCATCAGGACGATATGCAGCTTCATGTTGGGGATACAGAGACCGTGGCGGCGTTCTCTGATGCGGTGCGCGGCCTATCTCCGGAAGAGGAGAAGGAATTCGAAGTCACCTACCCGGAAGATTACGGGCAGAAAAACCTGGCCGGCAAGACGGTGAGCTTCCATATGAAGCTCAAGATGATCCGGACTAAGGAATTGCCGGACCTGAACGACGAATTCGCTCGGGATCTGGGCGATTATCAGACGCTGGATGATCTACGTGAGGCGATCCGGAGGGCGATTTTTCAGGAGCGGGAATTTCTGGCGCAGCAAAAGGCCAAGGAAGAACTGATCGACAGGCTCATTGAAACGCACGAGTTTCCTGTGCCCGAAGCGTACGTCGAGCGTCAAATCGAGAGTCAGGTGACCCAGCAATTCAAAGAATTGGCGGACCGCGGCATCGATCCGGCGAAACTTCAGATCGATTGGGCCAAGCTAAAAGAGGCCCAGCGTCCCAAGGCTATTCACGATGTTAAGGGGAGCCTACTAATCGATAAGGTGGCCGAGCGGGAATCCATCAACGCTACTAATGACGAGGTCGATCACGAGGTGCAGCGCATCGCCAAGCAGGAGCGCGAGCCGGTGGCCGCGACACGCAAGAAGCTACAGAAGGATGGGATCCTCGGCCGGATCGCCTATCGCATCCGTTCCGAGAAGACCCTCAATTTCTTGTTCGAGCACGCCCGCAAGGAAGCGGCCGCGCAGAACAAAGAAGAAGCTACAGAAGAATTAGCTACAGAAACAGAAGAATAATCCGGGCAGTGCGGGCCGACCTGGGCGCGCACATAAAAAATAGCTAACTAGGCCGACCCGCTGATCGTTCTTAACGATTCTGCTGGCCGGTCTTTCCCTCGTCTCGACCCTTTCCCTGTTCGTGCTGAGCGCCTTTGCGCTGATCCTGCTGCTGCTGGCCGTGCTGACCCTGCTGACCTTGCTGGCCGCCCTGTTGTCCTTGCTGACCCTGCTGGCCACCTTTGCCTTGATCTTGTTGGCCACCCTGTTGTCCGTGCTGACCCTGCTGGCCACCCTTGCCTTGATCTTGTTGGCCACCTTTATGCTGCTCTTGTTGGCCTTGCTGGCCGCCCTTATGCTGCTCCTGTTGGCCTTTACCCGGTTCGTTTGCCATGATGTATTTCTCCTGATGGAATGTCTAGTCTGCGATGTTGACCCCTGGGCTACTTCTCCCAAGAGTCATCACCGTACCCTAGATGAGCTACGCGTTGTACTTGTTTCGCCTTAAAGCTCTAAACACGTTTAATCGCGTGAGTAACCTTAGGGGTCTTCCCAGGAATGCTCGAATTACGCCGCTTCCTCGCGAATTCTTCCTGGCCACTAGCTTGCTCGGCGTCCTCGAGCAAGGGCTTGGCCAATTCCGTTAGCAGTTCGTCGGCCTTCTCTTCTTCTTCCAAAGTCTTCGCCAGAAGCTTGACAAGATCGTTGCGGTCCATTTGTTCCGCAATGGCCCGAGCCGTGCCGTACGCGGAGATTTCGTAATGTTCCACTTTCTGTGCCGCGGCGATCAATGCCAGATCGGCCGGCGCCTCTTCCTTCTCCTTGCCTTCCGTGATCACTTCCTGCCCTTCCTGCACCAGACCCGCCATGCCTTTGCACGGTTTGGCCTTTGGCTTTTTCGCCCAACAGATCGAAGGCCTGCGTCAAACGCTCTACGTGTCCTTTGGTCTGCCCGAGGTGGTCCTGAAACGCGGTCTTCAGTTCTCCGTTCTTGGCGGCTTTCGCCATTTTAGGAAGAGCCTTGACCAATTGGTTTTCCGCGTGCGGTAAATCTCGCAGCTCTTCAATCAATAATTCTTGTTGGATTTTCATCCGTATAATGCTCCTTGCGGACCTGCCGCAAGACGTCTCGATACACGTCCCGGATAGACCTCCGGCTGACCTGGACTTAGTCCATGCAACTTACTTAGCTAAGCTGGATGTGTGGCCAAGACCGTCAATATCCACGAAGCCAAAACCCAGCTTTCCAAGCTCTTGGCAAAGGTCGAGTCTGGCGAAGAGATCATCATTGCCCGATCCGGCAAGCCGATTGCTCGTCTCTGCGCTTTAGCGAGCAACAAGAAGCAGCCTAAGCGCAAACCCGGTTTTGCCAAGGGATTGTTACCTGAATCGGTCGTGGAGAAGCTTTTGGATCCGGCCCTGGACCAGGAAATTGCCGACCTCTTTTACGCGAGCAATTTATGGCCTGATGAGAGTCCTCATCGATAGTCACATCTTCATACGGTGGGCACTGCGATCGCCCGTTGATCGTCACATCACTCGCCAGGAGCGACGCATCTTAGAAGATCCTGCTAACGAGTTGTTACTTAGCATGGCAACGGCTTGGGAGCTGGCTCTTAAGGTGGACAGGCTCGGGTTAGCTGGCGGCTTCGAGCCCCTCATACACGCTGCAATTCGAGATCTTCGTCTTACTGTCCTGGGCATCGACCTGCAGCACATTTATCTACAGCGGTTCGCTTCCTTGGCACCACCGCGATCCCTTCGACCGCCTCCTGATCGCGCAGGCCCTGCTCGAAGGCGTGCCCATCCTCACCCAGGATCGCAAGATCGCTCAGTATTCGGTTCCAACCATTCCGTAACTAGCACGCTCTCTAGCGCCCAGCTCCCAACTCCGGGTAGTATCAATATTTGCCCGTTCCCGGAGGTCCCACATGCATTTTCTAAACGACGAAGAGCTGAACGATTTGCAAGGCGCGGAAGAAGCCGCGTTCCCGTCCCCCGTGCCCACGCAGGTCGTATCGAGCGATGAATACCTTCCGTCGCCGCAGACCCCGCAGCAAAAAGAAGTCGAAGCCCGGCTCATTGACATGGCCGACTCGATCGCATCCAAGCAGGGTCTCTCGCGCCGGCGCTTTTTCCAGAGCGCGTCCGGCATGGCCGCCTGCTTCGTCGCGATGAACGAGGTCTATGGCATGCTGTTCGACGCCACACCCGCCGAAGCGCAGACTCCCGACCTGGCCAACCAGCGTGCCAAAGCTCTCTCGGGCCAGTTCATCATGGACACTCACACCCACTTCCTGCGCGATGATACCAAGCTGCTCAACTTCGTAAAAATGCGCGAGGCAGTGGGCAAGGCCGGCTGGAACAAGCAGCTCGCCGGCAAGCCGCAGACCATCGACGACCTCAAGTACGACAACTATTTCAAGGAAATTTATCTGGACAGCGATACCAAAGTGGCGCTCATCAGCAACGCGCCGTCCGACATCCCCGAGGATTGGTTCCTGACCAACGACATGGTGTTTCAGACCCGCGCGAAGGTGAACAAGAAATCGGGTTCCAAGCGCATGCTCGCTCATTACATCATCACGCCCGGGCAGCCGGGATGGCTGGAGGGCATCGACCGTGCCATCGCCGAATTCAAGCCGGACTCCTGGAAGGGCTACACCATCGGCGACAACACTCACAAGGAAACTAGCCGCTATCCCTGGCATACCGACGACGAGAAGGTAACTTATCGCGGTTACGAAAAATTTCAGAAGTCAGGAATCAAGAACGTCTGCATCCATAAAGGTCTTTTCCCGCCCGGGATGGAAAAGCAATTCCCACGCCTGACTGAATACGCCGACGCGAGCGACATCGGCCAAGCAGCCAAGGACTGGCCGCAGCTCAACTTCATCATTTATCACGGCGCATATCGGCACGTCGGTGGCGACCCCGCGGTCGCGATGGCGGAGTGGGACAAGACCGGCCGTATCTCCTGGGTCACCGATCTCGCCGAGATTCCCGCCAAGTACGGCGTCACCAATGTCTATGCCGACCTCGGCCAGCTCTTTGCATTCTCCACCGTGGTGCAGCCGCGGCTGGCGGCGGCGTTGATGGGCACGCTTATTCGTGGGCTCGGCACCGATCACGTCATCTGGGGCACCGACGCGGTGTGGACCGGATCGCCGCAGTGGCAAATCGAGGGCCTGCGCCGGCTCGAGATCCCCCAGGATATGCAAAAGCAACACGGGTTCAAGCCGCTCGGCTCCGCCGATGGTCCGGTCAAAACGGCCATCTTCGGGGGCAATGTCGCCAAGCTATACAATTATCCGGTTCGTTCTTTTCTCGAGAAGCCGGATCGCTTCGCCGAGATCAAAGCGGCATACGAGAAGGCTGGAGCCGACCGCAGCAACCTGCGATACGGCTACGTGCGAAAGCCGGCCTAGTCATGATCCCGGAGTTGGAAACCACGATGATCCAACGAACACTGGTAGCCCTCTTGATTGGTGCGGCGATCGGCGTGTTTGTGTTGCCCGGCCAAAAGACTCCCGCCGGCCGGGTGACTAAAGGCGGCGCCATCATGCCCGTCCGCAGCATCGTCGATCCTTACCCGGTCTTCAGTGGAATCGCGGTCGACAGCGACAACAACATCGTCGCCATGACCGACGGCAATCGAAAAAGCTTGCTCATCTATGACCGCACGGCCGGATCGGCCGACTCCGAGGAAGAGACCAAACCGCTGCGCCAGATGATCGGGCCCGAAACCAACATTGGGTTCGTCGCCGGCGTCATGATCGATCCGAAGAAACGTGAGGTTTTCGCAGTCAACAATGACATCGAAGACACCATGCTCGTGCTGCCCTGCGAAGCCAAGGGCAACGTTCGACCCTCGCGGCTGCTGTCGGTTCCTCATCAGGCCTGGGGCCTGGCCTATAGTCCCGCGCGCAAGGAAATGGCCGTCTCGGTGGAGATGTACAACGGCATCGTGATTTATAAGCTCGATGCAGACGGCGTTGAGGCTCCGTTGCGCGCGATGCAGGGTCCCAACACAGGCTTGGCCGATCCGCACGGCATCGCCTGGGATGAAACGCACAACGAGATCGCGGTCGCCAACCACGGTAATTTCCGCGGGCTCGCGAAAAACACGGGATCGGGCTGCGTGCCATCCATCCCCATCACTGAAGATGAATCGGAAGCCGGCCAATTTCAGTCGCCCTCTATTACCGTTTACGCGGCGACGGCCAAGGGCGATCAGAAGCCGAGCCGCACCATTCAAGGATCGAAGACGCAGCTCGACTGGCCGATGGGTCTCGCGGTGGATGCGGTGCATAACGAGATCGCAGTGGTCAACAACGGCGACAACTCGGTGTTGTTCTATCGACGGACAGCCACTGGCGATGTCGCGCCCGTTCGCGCCATTCGCGGCCCGCGGACGCGCATCAACCGTCCCATGGGCCTGGCTATCGACACGAAAAACGATGAAGTCTGGGTAGCCAATTTCGCCGACCACACCGCTCTGGCTTTCAATCGCACCGATAACGGCGATCAAGCTCCCAAACGAATCATCCGCAACGCGCCCGCAGGCACTCCGTCCACCGGATTCGGTAATCCCATGGCGATGGCCTACGATTCCAAGCGCGAAGAGATTCTAGTTCCGAATTGAGTGAGCCAGCCGCGTGTGGCGGCGTTTGCCAGGATGGCGAACGGAAATGTGACGGCCAAGAGAGTGCTGGCAGGGCAGGCGACCAAGTTGGGAAGAACCGTTCACGGGATGGCCTATAATCCGGTGCGCGACGAGATCATCGTCCCCAATCCTTTGTCCGACGCGATCCTGGTTTTTCGTGCCGGAGCGAGCGGCGATGAAGCGCCTCTCCGGATCATTCAAGGCCCGTGCACACAGTTAGTCACGCCACATGCGGTCAGCTTCGATCCGGTCAACCAGGAGATCCTGGTCGCCAGTCTGACTGGAAAGGCCGTATATGTTTTCCCGGCCACCGCCAACGGAAATGTCGCGCCCACGCGACTTCTGCATGGTCCAAAAACCAAGCTCGGGCACGTCGTCGGTCTCGGCGTCGATCCGGCGCACAACGTGCTGGCAGTAGCGAATTCCAAGGACGTTCTGATTTTCAATCGGACCGATAATGGTGACGTGGCGCCTCGTGCCGCTATCGCGGGCCCCAAGACCGGCATCGAAGATGAGCCGTGGGAGCTCGAGGTATACAAAGGCAAGATCTTCCTCGCGGCTTCCAATCATCTTCATCAAAACCTGTATTCAGGTGTCACGCAAAAAGGAATCTCGAACAAGGTGCCCGAGGATCCGTGGCTGAATCCGGACCTCGGATTCATCGGCGTCTGGCTGATCACCGACAACGGCGACGTCCCTCCGTTATACAAAATCGGCGGTCCGTTCAGCGGTCTGCTGCATCCGGTCGGATTGGCCCTGAACCCCAAAGACGGCGAGATTTACGTATCCGACAGCGTCCGGAACGGCGTCCTCGAATTTCTGACGCCCGACTTTTTTGAGCAAAGCAATACCAAAAACTAGGAGACACAAGTGGCTGTTACCAGCATTCCTACCATGGGCAAGACCACCGAAGCCAAACAGACCTCGCGCGATCTGCGCGGTTGGATGGCCGAAGTGGAAAAAATTGGAGAACTGAAGCACATCGATGGCGCGGACTGGGACGTCGAGATCGGAGCCGTCACCGAGATGGGGCATCATCGTGGCGAGCAAAGTCACGCACTATTGTTTGACAACATCAAGGACTATCCGCGGGGCTATCGTGTCCTGTCGAACACCTTGAACACTACCAAACGCCTGGCGATCACGCTCGGGATGCCCACCAATTACACGCGCCTCGAGTTCGTCAAGAATATCAAGGATCGCATCACCAACGTCCACTACACTAAGCCCGAGGTCGTCACCGATGGCCCGGTCCTGGAGAATGTCCTGACGGGGAAGGACATTAACATGTGGAAATTTCCGACCCCCAAGTGGCATGAGCTGGATGGCGGCCGCTACATCGGTACCGGCTCGGTGGACATCACGCGCGACCCGGACGAAGGCTGGGTCAATCTCGGCACTTACCGCGTGATGATCCACGACGAGGACACCCTGGGCTTCTACATCTCGCCCGGCAAGCACGGCCGCATCATGCGCGAGAAGCATTTTGCCAAGGGCGAGGTTTGCAAAGTGGCGGTCTCGTTCGGCCAGGACCCGCTCATCTTTCTGGCCGGCGGCGTCGAGGTGCCGCGAGGAATCTCAGAGTACGAATGGATAGGCGGAATGCAGGGTTCCCCCGTTCAGGTAATCGAAGGCGAGTACACCGGGTTGCCATTCCCGGCCTCGTCCGAAGTTGTCATCGAAGGCGAGGCTCTTCCCAACGAAAACCGCGACGAAGGTCCCTTCGGCGAGTGGACCGGTTACTACGCCAGCGCTCGCCGCCCCGAACCGATCATCAAGGTCAAGCGCCTTTACCACCGCAACAATCCCATCTTGCTCGGCGCTCCGCCCACGCGCCCGCCCTGCGAGTTTAATTACATGCGCTGCTTCGTGCGCTCGGCCCTGCTGTGGCAGCAACTCGAAGCCGCGGGCATTCCCGACATTCGTGGAGTCTGGTGCCACGAAGCGGGCGGCAGCCGGCTGCTGAACGTAATCTCCATCAAGCAGCGCTACACCGGCCACGCGCGGCAGGCCGGCATGGTCGCCTCGTATTGTCACGTAGGTGCATATTTGGGTCGCTATACCATCGTCGTGGATGAGGACATCGATCCCACCAACACTAACGACGTGCTATGGGCGCTCAGCACGCGTTCCGATCCCGAGCAGGACATCGAGATCATCCGCCGGAGTTGGAGCGGGCCGCTCGATCCGATGATCCGCAAGAGCGATAAAAAGCGCCACGCCTCTCGCGCGGTAATCGATTGCTGTCGACCCTACGAGTGGATCGACGAGTTCCCGCCCGTCGCCGAATCGAGCGCCGAAGTACGGCGCGCTATGGAAGCAAAGTGGGGCAAAATTCTATCGGAGTGAGATGAGCACCAGCACACAGGCCGCGCCGGCGAGTCTGCCTGCAACCTTCGAGGAGAAGACCGTCTGGCTCGCCTGGATCGGCCGGATCCTCGCAGTAGTGATCCCAGTGGCGTTGTGGTTCGCTCCGCTGTCGCTCGATCCGCGTGTGCAACATGCTCTCGCCATCACCTCTTTCATGATCGTGGCGTGGATCACCGAAGCTCTGGATCATGCACTCACCGGCCTGATCGGGTGCTATCTGTACTGGGCGCTGGGCGTCGTCAAAATCGATGTCGCGTTCAGTGGCTTCGCCGACGACACGCCCTGGTTCCTGTTCGGAGCGGTTCTGTTCGGCGGCATGGCGATGAAGTCCGGCTTGGCTCGCCGGCTGGCTTATTTGGTAATGTTGCGGGTGGGAAACACCTATTCGCGCCTGCTGCTGGGAATTATTCTGTCGGATTTCCTTCTGACCTTCTTGATCCCTTCCGGCATGGCACGAGTGGTCATCATGGCGGCCGTGGCGCTCGGATTGATGGAAGTTTTTGGCGTGGGGCCCGGCAGCAATGTCGGCCGCGGTATGTTCCTGGTGCTGACTTACACCGCTGGGCTGTTCGACAAAATGGTCATCGCCGGCGCTGCCTCCATCACCGCGCGCGGTTGGATCGAGAAGGCCGGACACGTGGAGGTTCTCTACAGCCGCTGGTTCCTTGCCTACTTTCCCCTCACTGTGATCACGATTCTGGTGGCCTGGCGTCTCACGCTATGGCTCTATCCTCCCGAAAAGGCCGCGCTGCCGGGAGGCACTCGCCATTTAAAGGAAGAGCTGCAGAAGATGGGCCGCTGGAGCGCCGCCGAAAAGAAGGCCGCCTTCCTGCTGTTGCTGGCTGTCGCCTTGTGGTTGACCGATTTTCTCCACCATATCTCGCCGGCCATGATCGGACTCGGCATTGGTCTCGCGGCTGCTCTACCTCGTGTAGGCGTTCTCAGTATCGACGATCTGAAACGCGTCAACTATCTGCCAGTGTTCTTCGTGGCCGCTGCGGTCAGCATGGGTAAAGTCCTGATCTCCACCAAAGCTCTCGACGTCGTCACCGGCTTTTTGTTTACCTGGATGGCGCCCCTGGTTCACAATGTCTTCATTTCCACGCTGGTGCTCTACTGGACCGCGTTCGTCTACCATATCTTCCTGGCCAGCGAAATCTCGATGCTCGGCACATCCGTCCCGCCGCTGATGAATTTCGCTCTGGCCCATGGCCTGAATCCGCTGACGGTCGGCATGATCTGGACCTTCGCCGCCGGTGGCAAACTGTTCGTCTATCAGTCGGCGGTCATGATCGTCGGCTATTCTTATGGATGCTTCAGCGGTCGCGATATATTACGCATCGGCGTCTGTTTGAGCGTTGTGGAATCGCTGCTGCTGCTGTTGCTGGTGCCTTTCTATTGGCCCCTGATTGGAGTCCGATAACTGGAGGGAGATCATGAGCGATCTTGACGATATTTATAACGGACTTTTCTCCCGTCGAAAATTGATCGAGCGGATCTCGGCGGCCGGCCTGTCGCTTCCCTTGTTCGATCTCTCGGCCAACGCCCAGACCGAGAAAGGCCAAACCAAGAAATCGAGCGACGACGATGACGACGTCAAGCTAAGCCCGGAGAACATCGGCGGCGGCGGCCGCGTGGAACGCAACTTCTACCGCGGTTGGATCAAGAAGGCTAAGATTCCCATCGTCGAGGGTTACTCCATATTCGACGCCAAGACGCAAGAAGTCCAGCCTTGGCCCGAGATCGGCGGCAAAGGCGTCTACCTGAATTTCTCCGGCAATGTCCACATGGACGGCGTCATCATCGAGATTCCAGAGAGCAAGTCGCTTGTGCCCAGGCGCCAATTTTATGAGCAGTTGGTCTACGTGCTCTCAGGGCGTGGATCCACGGTCTTTGGCGACTCCCAGCATCAGAACAAAGTTGACTGGGGCGAAGGCAGCCTATTTACCGTTCCGATGAATGTCCTGCACCGGCATTCCAATTCGGACTCACAGCATCCCGCCCGCCTGCTCGCCATCACTACCTTCCCATTCATGATGCAGGTATTCGGAAGCCTCGGCCTGATCGACGACACGACCTTCTCTTTCGGTGAGCGATACGATGGCCGCCCGGACTACTTCTCCAAGAGCCAGCGAGTCCAGAAGCGCTGGGACAAAACCAACTTCGTGCGCGACATCCGTTCATCGGAAGTAATTCCCTGGGAAGAGCGCGGCAAGGGCAACGCCAGCATGTTTTGGGAAATGGGCGGTAACACGGTGCTCGAGCCGCACATGTCCGACTTCCCGGTTGGCTCTTACAAACTCGGCCATCGTCACCCGTATGAGGCCATCATCCTCACGCTGAATGGGAAAGGCTTCACGCTCTTTGACAAGGAGCATTTGAAGGATTCCGACGCGCTGAAGCTCGATTGGAAAGCGGGTTCGGTCGTTTCGCCGCCGTATTATTGGTATCACCAGCACTTCAACACCGGCGACACACGCGCCCGGTATTTCGCCGTCACCGAAGGCGATTTCCCTAAGCGCTTGGGGATTCCGCTCGACGTGGAGCAGATCGAAGCGCCGCAGGAGGATCCCGACATCAAGAAGCACTTCGAGCGGGAGCGGCGCAAAGCCGGCGCCCATCTGGCGCATCCCCATCACCACGATCATCACGAGGGATAAGCATGGCTGAAACAATGCCCGCCGCATTAACGAAATATTCCTGGCCGAAGGAGGGAGTTTCTCGCGTTCCTTATTGGGTATATCTTGACCAGCACATCTACGAGATGGAACAGGAGAAAATATTCCGGGGATCAACTTGGAATTACGCCGGCCTCGACGCCGAATTGCCGAACACTGGTGATTTCAAGACCACGGCGATTGGGGACACGCCCGTTATTATCACCCGCGATAAACGAGGCGAGCTCCATGCCATCGTAAACAAGTGCGCCCATCGCGGCGCGCGCGTCTGCCGCAGCCCTTATGGCAACGCCACCCATTTCACTTGCATCTATCATCAATGGAATTACGATCTGGCGGGCCGGCTGCTGGGGGTTCCGTTCCGTAAAGGCGTTGTCGACGGTGATCGTCGCGTGGGTGGAATGCCGGACGATTTCTCGCTCTCTGACCACGGCCTGCACAAACTGAAAGTGGAAGCGGTCAACGGAGTGATCTTCGTCTCCTTCGACCACCAGATGGTTCCCTTCCGCGAGTATCTGGGCGACCTCATGTGGTACTACTTTGAACGTGTCTTCGACGGACGGCCGCTGCGCGTACTCGGAAGCATGAGCCAGAAAGTTGCCGGCAACTGGAAACTCATGTTTGAAAACATTAAGGACCCCTATCACGCCAGCCTCTTGCACGTCTTCCTGGTGTCTTTTGGGCTTTTCCGCGCCGATCAGAAATCTAAAGTCGAAATGGATGAAGCCGGCGGTCACGCCGTTCTAGCTTCGCGGAAAGGCGAACAAAAGTCGTCTGCTGGAACCACCGAAATCGCCCAGCTCAAGACGGACTACACTCTGCATGACCCTTCGCTTCTGAACCGCCGAAAAGAGTTCAAAGACGAGAACACCGTCGCCATGCAAACCATTTTTCCGGGGCTGATCGTGCAGCAACAGACCAATACGCTGGCGATGCGGCAGATCCTCCCGCAGGGTCCCGGTAACTTCGAGCTAGTGTGGGACTTCTTCGGCTATGCCGACGATGACGCAGAGATGAATGCGATGCGTCTCAAACAGGCCAACCTCATGGGACCATCCGGCTTGGTTTCGATCGATGATACCGAAGCCATTGAGATGTGCCAAAAAGGCATTGCCGCCGAACCGGACGGCTATGCGCTCCTGGAGATGGGCGGCCGCGATTGCCACAATGAAGACCACATGGTTACTGAGACGGCTATTCGTGCCTTTTATAAGAAGTACCGTAAAGTAATGGGACTGTAAGTGCCACAGGCTTCATGCCTGTGTGGAGGATATTTGACCAACCGCGAATTACGCTTCGAAGCCGAGGAACTCCTCGACCGATACGTTCAATGTCTGGACGAGGACCGTCTGGAAGAGTGGCCCGATTTCTTCAGTGAGAAGGCTGTCTACAAAATCATCTCGCGCGTCAATGTCGAGCGCAACCATCCTTTGGCCACTATGTTCTGCGACAGCCGCGACATGATGAAAGACCGAGTAGTCGCCATCCGCAACGCGAGTGTCTTTTCGCAACGTTACCTCCGGCACCTCGTCTCTAACGTTCGTGTCATGGGCCAGGATGGCGACGCGCACATTGTGAAGTCCAACTACGTCGTCCTCCAGACCATGCAAGGCGAGGAGACCAAGGTCTTCAATGCCGGCCAATATGTGGACAAGATCATATTTGGAAATGGCGGCGCTAAATTCCAGGAAAAGCTTGTTATTTACGACACAATTCAGATTCCGGGCCTGCTGGTTGTTCCCATTTAGTCCCAATATGGCCTCGAATGCAGTCAGCGCAAGGACAACCGACACGGTGCAGAGCGCCAAACATGGTGCTGCGCGCTGGTGGCTGGTGGCGCCCACGCTGGTCCTGTTCGTCATCATCAATCAGCTTGACAAGAGCAACATTTCGGTACTGATCGCCGATCGCCAGTTTCTTTCCGATCTTCATCTCACCGGCCAGCCGGCTCGGATCGGGTTTCTCTCCAGCGCCTTTTTCTACGCTTACGGCGCGTCGCTCATGATTTGGGGATTCATGGTGGACCGGTTTGGCCCCAGGCGATCCGCGATATGGGGCGTCCTCGGCTGGGCTGTCACGACGGCTTGGTGTGCCGTCGCCGCGAGCGCCACCGAAATGTATCTCGCGCGGTTCGCCTTGGGTCTTGCCGAAGGCTGCATGTGGCCGGTGTGCAATAGCTACGCCGGCCGGTGGTTTGCGGCGCGGGAACATGGCCGCATCCAGGCTTTTTGGGTGAATGGCACTCAGATCGGTATCGCCGTCGGCCTCCCGATCGTCACGGCTTTCCTGTTTGCTGGTGGCTGGCGAACTGTCTTCTGGGTATGCAGCATCGGGTCGGTTCTGATCCTGCTGCCAATGTTCCTCTGGCTCGCGCGGGATGAGCCAGCCCAGTCGCGCTTCGTGAAAAATGACGAGCGGCGATTCATTGAAACTCACCGCGCGACTCTGCAAAACGCTCCGGTCAAATTCACCAAAGTCCTGAAGGACAGCCGCTTCTGGTTGGTCACGCTCTGCCACGCCTGCCTGGTTGCGACCTTCTTCGGGTTAACTACTTGGATTCCCACCTATCTGACTCAGGCCCGTGGCATGGCCTTCAGCACCATGAGCGCGAGCGTGTCGCTCAGCTATCTGATCCCGATTACGCTCGCTCTTCTGATCGGCTACATCTCCGACCGCACCATGCTACGCGCGCCCGTCGCTGCCGTGTGCAGCATCGTAATGGCGGCGATGATTCTCGCGGCGGTGATGGTTCCCAATGCCATCTTGTCGATGCTCCTGCTGGTAATCTCGTTCGCGGCGCCGATCACTTATGGCGTCACCAATACGTCGCTTCTGCATGTGCTCTCCCCAGCCAACCAGGTGGGCCGCAGCACCGGAATCTGCGTCGGAGTCGGCAACCTACTCGGTGCCGCGGCGCCTACCATCATCGGGTATCTGATCGGAGTTTTCAGCGGTAAATATCTCGTTGCCTTCGGATTTATAGCGGCGCTGAATATTCTGCAAGCGTTCTTGTATCTGATGATCGGAAATCCTTGGAAAGGAGCGGCCCGCGCATGAGCGATCCACTTTGGATCTCCGAACAGGACGTCGTCTCGATGATGGACATGCCGCAGGCTATCGATGCCCTCGAAAAAGGGCTGCTCGCCGAAGCCAGTGGCGAAGCGAGCAACATGGTCAAGACCCATGCCGAGTGGGGCAACGGTTCTACTTTGCACGCCATTGGCGCTGTTTTTCCGCAGGCTGGCTTTGTGGGAACGAAGACCTGGGGTCACACCGAACAAGGCGCCACGCCCCTGCTGATCCTCTTCGATAGCAACACCGGCCAGCTCAAGGCCATCATCGAAGCCTTTGCGCTCGGCCAGTTGCGCACCGGCAGCGCTTCCGGTGTCGCCACGCGCCGCCTGGCCACTGAGGACGCCAGTGAATTCGCGATCATTGGGACCGGCAAGCAAGCCATGCCTCAACTTGCCGCGGTCGTAGCCGTGCGTCCCATCCAGCGGATTCGGGTGTTTGGTCGCGACGAAGGCCGTCGCAACACATTTGCCGAGCGCGTTACCGCCGAATTCGGCATCGACATCATCCCGGCTGCGAGCATCGACGAAGCCGTGCGTCACGTTCCAATTGTGACCATCGTCACCCGCGCGACCCAACCGATCGTAAATGCCCAGATGCTCGACCGGGGCACGCACATCAACGCGGTCGGCGCCATCGTACCCAGCCGCGCCGAAGTGGCCGCTGATGTGCTCTTGCGGTCTACCGCCATCGTCGCCGACAGCATCCCGCAGGCTCAGAAATTATCGCGTGAAATGATCGAATTCTTCGGCCCCGATCCAACCCGGTGGGCCAGCGTCACTTCTCTTGCAACTCTGGTGGCCTCTGGCCGCACTCGCGCGTCCACGGAGGACCTCACGTTATTCAAGTCGCTCGGCATGGGCATCTCGGATCTTTCGCTTGGCATCGAGCTTTACCAGCGAGCCAGCCAGCGTGGCCTCGGCCGCAGCTTTCCGCATCCCCAAAAAGTATTGCCCAAACTACGCGCGATTCAGCAGACAGGAGCATGAAAATGGAACAGCCGGAATATTTATTTGTCGATCGCACCGGAGCGCCCCCCGACCAGGTGAAGCTCATCCCGCCGGTGGTGGTGCCCAAGGAGCAGATCGAGGCCGAGGCCGAGCGTCTCGCCAGCTTGCCCGCTCCGGCAAATGGCCGCCGCGTGTCCCAAATCGTCAACCCTCTGGCTGGCGTTGGCAATGGCTTCGCGCCTGGCACTGCTGTTTCACTATCCGTGTTGAAACCTGGTGAGCAATCCAAACCGATCCGCCATAATTCGTCGCAAGTGAATTTCTGCATTTGCGGCGGCGGCCAGTCGCGAGTCGATGGAAAATGCATTCGCTTCGAACAATACGACGTCTGGAATACACCGCCGTGGTCGGTCTATGAGCATCTCAACGACACCAACGAACTCCAGGTAAGGCTGACCTACAGTAACTCCGCGCTACTTGAAAAAATGCAAGTGCACATCGTCGACGAAAACCCGCAAGCGCCCGGCGCATCGGCTGAATTGGGCAATGGAAAGCACGCGCACGCCGAAAATCCATTCGGCACATTCCAGCTCACCGACGACGGCGGCTACCTCATGCCCTATGAGAAACTGATCAACCCCGACATCGTACCGCACAAGCCGCTGCATTTTCCGTGGAAGAAGGTCAAGCAGGAGCTGGATAAATTGACAGCGCTCGGAAAGAGCTACGTCGGCCGGCGCCTCTATCTTCTATATAATCCAGCCACCGGCCACACTAACGGCACCACCGCGAATTTCTTCGCCACCATGTGCGTCCGGCCGAAGAATATCGTCGATAAACCGCACCGTCACAGCGCATCGGCGATCAATTACTATTTCTCGGGAAGCGGATACAGCATCGTGAGCGGCAAGCGATATCCCTGGAAGGCCGGCGATCTCATGCTTTCCGCGCCCGGCTGGGCAGTTCACAATCATGCCTCGAACGATGAAGATGTCTACGAGTTGACGATACAGGACAGCCCACTGAATATTTGGATGGGCTCGCTGCTCTGGCAAGAGGACTTGAGCCAGCCCGCCGAATCGCTCGGCATGACTGGCGGATTCACCACCAACCGGCCGGCCTAGAGAGGATCTTTTCAAAATGATGCGCTTGGAACCCGGCTTCCTACGCGGCTCCTATCCGCCGCTGGTTACTCCATTTAAGAACGGCAAAGTAGATTATCGAAAATTCGCGGAACTTTCGGAACGGCATGTACATGAGGGATCGCATGGCATCGTCGTGACCGGGACCACCGGCGAGCCCAGCAGCCTGACCGCCGACGAACGCGTGCGGATGGTTGAAACAGCCATCAAAACCGTGAAGGGCCGCATTCCCGTGGTGGCGGCAACCGGTTCGCAATCTCTCGCGGAGACTATCGAAATCACCGCCGGCGCGGAGAAGGCAGGTGCGGACGCGCTGCTGATCGTCACGCCGTATTATATTAAGCCATCGCAGGCCGGATTGGTCGAGTACTTCGCAACCATCGGGGCGCGGACTCGTTTGCCGCTGATGATCTATCATATTCCCGGGCGCGCGGCCGTTTCGGTAACGGCAGCTACCGTAGAGCGCATCGCCGAGCGCACTCCCACCCTGGTTGGCATGAAACACGCCGCCAACGATCTGGAGCTTTTGACCGAGTTGCTGAGCCGCCTCGGATCCGACTTCCGCATCTTCTGCGGTCTTGAATCACTCAGTCTTCCGATGCTCGCTATTGGCGCTTGCGGCTTGATGAACGCGGTCGGGAACCTTGCGCCGCCGCGCATCGCCGCGCTTTACACCGAACTGGCGAGTGGCAATCTGGACGCTGCCCGCAAACTACATTTCGAACTGTTCGACCTGAATCGTGCCATTTTTCTCGACACGAATCCGATTCCGTTGAAATACATGATGAACCGGCTGGGAATGCTAGATTCACCAGAAATGCGCCTTCCGCTGGTGCCTCTCGATGCCGAACGCGGCAAGGTTCTGGATGACGTGCTCGCCAAAGCCGGACTACTCCAGGAGCAAAGCGCAGCGCGCTAACTTTGAACGAGCTTGGAACCGGCGGCCATTATTCCCTCCCAACGGTCGCGCAGCTCCACGTGAATATCAAACTGGTCTAAGATCCGCATGACGATGTGATTCACGATATCGTCCACTGATCGCGGATGATTATAGAAAGCCGGCACCGGCGGCAGAATCACAACTCCCATGCGCGACAGCTTCAGCATGTTCTCCAGATGGATATCATGGAGCGGCGCTTCGCGAACCACCAGCACCAGTTTACGGCGCTCCTTCAAGATCACATCGGCCGCCCGATGTACCAGTTGGTCGCCGACGCCATGCGCGATCGATGCCAGAGTACGCATACTGCACGGGCACACCACCATTCCGCGCGTTAGAAATGAGCCGCTCGATATTGCCGCGCCTTGATCGTGCGCGCGATAGGTGCATGTGGCCATGCGCTGGACGTCTTCGGCGCTGTAATCGGTCTCATGCACCAGAGTGCGGATAGCCCACTTAGTCATCACCAGGTGCGATTCAACGCCGGCGGCCTGCAGCGCCTGCAGCAGACGTATGCCTAGTATCGTGCCGGTGGCGCCGGTAAGCCCTACGATCAATCGAGACGGCGCAGTGTCGGCCATTTAGTGGTAGACCAGGGCGTTGAAGAACAGCTTGAAATTCTGATAGCTCTGCCCGCGATACTGCGGCCGCATTCCGAACAGGATCATTCGCCCGCTGCCCAGCGGCACATCCAGCAGCGCGGCCTTCTCGGTCAGATATTTTTCTCCGAGCAACCAGCCGGATGCGAGTACGCCCTTGGAAGGATACCGCGCCACCACTTGCGCTTCCGGAGCCTCCCAGGTCGGGCTGCCTTCGCTCCACAACGTGATTTCTCCCGGCATGCCGTAGGCGAGCGGGCTCTTGGTGTCGAGCGAAACATTCAGCAGCGATCCGGGCGAGTAGAAATCCTTGCTCTCCACGCCGCGCAGCACGTTGCGGGCTTTCACGCCCAGGTCCTGCGTCGCGTAGTCAGAGGCGTGATTGAAGAAGATCAGCGTGCCGCCTTGTTCGACAAACTCCTTGAGCGCGGCAGCGCCCTTCTCACCCAGCCCGCCGCAATATTCTGGCGGCATGGTTCCGGCGCGATGGCCTTGGGCGATCTGTTGGCGCGGCTGATCGGGAATCACGATGGCATCGAAGCGCTGTTTCAGGTTGCCGGCCTGGACGTCGGCGTTTTCAATGTTGGCGTAGCCGAAGCCAAAATCTTCGAGCAGCCAGCGCGTCCAGCCCTCGTCCATGCTGGGGACGAAGCTCTTATAGATTCCAACGCGCGGCGCCACCATCGATTTCCGGCCATCGCCCCCGGCCGCGAAGAAATCGCCATTCGCGGTGTCGCGGTAAACTGGCTTACCGGATTTCCAGATCTTGTTCACCTCTTTCCAGGAGTAAACATCGGATGCCGCCAGCGCACCGGCCGCGATCGGATGATTCAACTCGAAGGCGAACTGCGTGGCCGGCTTTAGCGTCGCATCGAACTTCTGATTGATGGTCGCCACCTCGACGCCCATCTGCAAAGGCAAAGTCTGCGCCGTCACGTCATAGGGCCGCTTGGGTGGACCACCCGGATACAAATGCAGGTCCGGATAATCCTGGCGCTCCAGCAGCGTCTTGGCCCACCCTGAAAACGGCTGCTGCATCCGGATGACGTAGCTTCCATTCGCGTATTGTTTTCCTCCGGCGCTGAAAATATCCGACGCGCGCTCGATCTCGATGTCGCCGAACGCCAAAGTTTCGAGCATCTTCTTGGCCGCCCCCGGATCGCGCTGCGCCTCCGGAATCACGAACGCATAGGGCGAGGTTCGCTCCACGCCATGCTTGTTGATTTCGTAAAAATAGCGCAGCATATCCGAACGCCGCGCCGCCGCCTGATACAGCAACGATTCCCAGGCGATCTCCTGGTAATCGATGATGTCGCGCAGATGCCATTCACCCGACATCCACGGATTCAGATAATTCCAGCTCCGCTCGCGCGGGTTGTAGCCGAGCGCATTGTCGGAAATCTGATCGGGCGTGATCGTCATGGGCGTAGCAAGCTTCGCGCTCGCCGATTCGGTAAGGATGCGCGCGCCGCCGTGATAGGCCTGATACTGTCGCGCCGGCGACCAGAAATCGTACATCGCATTCATGGCGATCCCGGTTTTGCCGGCCGCCGCCAGATCCACCGCCATGCCGGTTCCGATCATGCTGCAGATGTTCGCCAGAATCGGGTCGATGTTCGGATCCACCGGATCCATCCACGGTGGAACGAAAATGCGCGCGGTATTCGATCCCATCTGGTGCACGTCGTATACGATCTGCGGATGCCAGGTGTTCTCCAGTTGCGCGGTGTTTCGCGTCTCGGGCTGGGTGAAAATGTACCAGTCGCGATTGTCGTCATGGCCGACGTATTTGTGCCATAGCTCCGGCGGGGACGTGCCGTCGTAGGGCGAGCCGCGCGTTTTTCGATACCACTTGGTCACGATGTCGACGCCGTCCGGATTTTGCGACGGCTCCAGCAGCAGAATCACGTTGTCGAGAATAGCTTTGAATTTTGGATTATTGTCTTCGGTCAACAGCCGGTAGGCGAACTCGACCGCGGTGTGCGTGGATGCGACCTCAGTCGCGTGGATCGAGCAGGTGATCATCACGATCACCTTGCCCTCGTTCATAAACCGTAGTGCTTCAGCGGGCGTGGTGCGTCGCGGGTCCGCGAGACGCTTTTGAATCTCGAGATAGTGGTCGAGATTCTTGATGTTCGCTGCCGACGAGATGGTGAGCGCGATCTGTGTCCGGCCATCGGCCGTTTTGCCGAGATCGTTAAAACGGACGCGATCGCTCGATTTTGGCAGCGCCTGAAAGTAACTGACGACCTGATCCCAGTCGAGCAGCTCGTTATCGACTCCGATCTTGTGCCCGAAGTGGCTTTCCGGCGTGGGAACCGCGGCGAACGCCGGATACGCGAGCAGCAGAGTAAGAGAAATGAACCTGGTAATCGTCATCGTAGAATCCTATCTAGCGTGATTGAACGGACGAGCGCGACGCCACGCTCACTACGCCCTTTCCATCCTGCGACACGACATTCGTGCCCATCCCTTTCGACAACTTCGCCACCCTGTCGATGATACCGGCGGCCAACTCTCCGGTTGCCGGCTGCGGCCGGCCTCGCTTGGTCCGGCTCTCATGAAAGCCGAGAGTAATAGGATAAAGGTCGATCTCCTGTAACTCGCGTTTGCTATTGAACACAGCTTCCGCGAGTACGCTCTCCCAGATCTTCTGATCCGCCGGAAAGCTGCGTGTGTCGTTGGCCGACCGGGTGTCGAAGTAATCCGCCGTGGTTGCTTCGAGAGGCAGGTTGAACAGATCGTAGCTCTCTTGCGGTTGGAACGGCAGGGACTCATTTTGGAAAATGAAATTGGCGACGCTGTAGAAAATCGGCTTGCCTTTATAGACCTCGACGGCGCGCAGCACGTGCGGTCCGTGGCCCACGAAGAGGTCGGCGCCGGCGTCGATAGCGGCGTGCGCGAAGGTCACCAGGAACTGAGCGGGCGCTTCACGATCCCCCGGCGCGCCCTCGTGGGAATGGATCGAAACCATCACCCAATCGGCCTGCCGCCGCGCTTCCCGAATCTCGGCGGTGATCTCCTTAAGGTCTCGCGCATCCGGCTCGGTACTGACTCCGGGCTTGTCGCCAGCCCGAAATGTCGCGCCGAGAAAGCGCAAATCGCCCCCTGCCGGTGTGCCACCCTCACCCGCGCCATTGGCCTGCGCCAGCGCCCGCAGCGACGCTAGAGTCGATGGCTCCACTGTATAGGTCGTCTGGAACCGCAGCGGATTGAGCCCCGGGCGTCCCTTCATGTCGGGACGCTGCACTCCCGCGGGACTGAGCATCGAGAACGTCGACGCGCAGGCAATGAGAGCGACACGGCCTTTTTTTGTATCCAGATATCCCGGAGCCCTCGCGCGCGCCAAGTTCTCGCCCACACCGGCATAGACCACACCGGCCTGTCGCAGGTTACGAAGATTGCTCAAGAGCCCTTCTGTCCCGAAATCGAAGGCATGATTGTTGGCGACGCCGAACAGCCGGAAGCCGGCCCACTTGAGTTCATCCAGGACCCAGGCCGGCGCTCCCATGTACGTTCCGCCGCTCACCGGCGCGCCCGGAAATTCGAAGTCGTGGACCAGCATCTCGAAATTAGTGAACGCAGCGTCCGCGCTCCGGATGCGGTCGAACATCTGAAGATATCCGGGTTCGTCGTAGACGGAGATGCGGCGGTCGATGATGGAGTCGCCCGCTAGCGCGAAGCGGAAGTTGTCCGAAGACGCGGACGTCTGTGCCGGAGCAGCAAGCGAGGACGCGCAGATCAGCAGCGCCAATCGCGTAAGCGCCTTACCGGGGAAACTCATGTCTTTTCAGAATACAACCTTCAGCGCGATCCCGATCTGACGCAGCGCTCCGGCATGGCATAATCAAACGTTGGCGGTCATAGTCCACTTAAAAGAAGCCATCCAACAGATGGTCCGCGACGGCGATGTCGTAGCACTAGAGGGCTTCACCCACCTGATTCCCTTCGCTGCGGGCCACGAGATTATCCGCCAGGGACGCCGCAACCTCACGCTGATCCGGATGACGCCGGACCTTATATACGATCAACTGATCGGATCCGGATGCGCTTCCAAACTCATTTTTTCCTGGGGCGGCAACCCCGGAGTCGGTTCGCTGCATCGGCTGCGCGATGCCGTCGAGAATAACTGGCCGGCTCCGCTCGCGATTGAAGAGCACGATCATGCCGGAATGGCGGCGGCGTACGCGGCCGGGGCTGCGAATCTACCTTTTGGTCTCTTGCGCGGGTACCTTGGCACCGATCTGCCGAAATACAATTCGCGAATTAAGTTCTTCGAGTGTCCTTTTACTGGCGAGCGTTTGGCCGCCGTTCCAGCCATTCGCCCGGATGTCTCCATCATCCACGCGCAGAAGGCTGATCGCCACGGCAATGTCCTGATGTGGGGCGTGGTGGGAGTCCAGAAGGAAGCGGTTCTCGCGTCGCGGCGCGCGATCGTGACGGTGGAGGAAATCGTGGATCGTCTGGATGCGCCTCCCAACGCCGTGGTCCTGCCGTCCTGGGTGGTGGGCGCGGTCAGCGAAGTGAAAGGTGGCGCGTTTCCTTCTTACGCGCAGGGTTATTACTCCCGAAACAACGCCTTCTACAAACAATGGGACCAGATCTCGCGCGAGCGCGAAGGATTTCAGGCCTGGATGGAGCGGCATGTCATGGGGACGAAAGACTTCGAAGGCTTCCGGCGAAGTCTCGAGCAAGTGGCGAGTCATGCCTGACAACCTGTACACCTCGGATGAGATGATGACGGTGGCGGCGGCGAGGATGTTGCGCAACGGTACAGTCTGCTTTGTTGGCATTGGACTGCCCAGTGCGGCGGCGAACCTGGCGCGTCTGACTCACGCACCGGACGTCGTGCTGATCTACGAGTCCGGACCGATCGGAACTAAGCCGGCGGTGCTGCCGTTGTCCATCGGCGATGGCGAACTGGCGGAGACGGCCGACACGGTCGTGCCTTTGGCCGAGATCTTCTCGTACTGGCTGACGGGCGGCCGCATCGACATTGGATTTCTGGGTGGGGCGCAGATCGATCGCTTCGCGAATCTCAACACCACCGTGATCGGCGATTACCACAAGCCTTCTGTGCGGCTTCCGGGCGCGGGAGGTGCGCCGGAGATCGCGACTTCGGCCAAAGAAGTATTGATCACGCTGCGGCAGAATAAGCGGGCTTTTGTTGAAAAGGTGGATTTCGTGACGTCCGCCGGTCATCTGGATGGCGGCGATGCGCGCCAGCGAATGGGATTTCCCGGCAAAGGCCCGACGGCGGTGATCACCGATCTCGGCATCTTGACGCCCGATCCGGTGACCAAAGAACTCATGCTAACCAGCATTCATCCGGGTGTGGCGGTGGAGCGAGTGATCGAATCCACCGGCTGGGCGCTGAAAGTTTCGCCACAACTCACTAGTACCGAAGCCCCATCGGCTCAGGAATTGGGAGTGCTTCGTGAATTGAATGAGCGCACAGCGCGCGCTCACGCCGGACAGGCCTGATGCTTTCCTTCGTCTACGACTTGCTGCCGTCGCGCGTAATTTTCGGCGCCGGCTGCCTGGACAAGCTTCCTGAGGAGATCGAGCGGCTGGGCGCAACGCGCGCGCTGGTCTTATCGACACCCGAGCAGCGCGAGCAGGGAGCCGACCTGGTAAAGCGACTAGGCGCGCGAGCGGTCGGACTGTTTGATCGCGCTGTTATGCACGTGCCTATCGAGATTGCCGAAGCCGCGCGCGACGAGGCCCGGCGTTCTGGAGCCGACTGCTGCGTGGCCGTCGGCGGAGGGTCCACCACTGGACTCGCGAAGGCAATCGCGCTGGTTTCCGATCTTCCGATTCTCGCGATTCCCACTACCTATGCCGGATCGGAAATGACGCCCATCTGGGGACTGACCGAGGGTGGTTTGAAAAAGACTGGCCGCGACGCGCGCGTGTTGCCGAAGACGGTACTCTACGATCCGACGTTGACCGTGAGCATGCCGGCGATGCTTTCCGCCACCAGCGGGATGAATTCGATCGCGCATTGCGTGGAGGCGCTGTACGCCAAGGACGCGAATCCGATCATCTCGATGATGGCCGAAGAAGGCATCCGAGCGCTGGCGCGGAGCCTGCCTGTGGTGGTGAAGGAACCGTCGAATCTGGCGGCGCGCTCCGACGCGCTCTACGGCGCGTGGCTCGGCGGCATATCGTTAGGCGCGGTTGGCATGGCGCTGCATCACAAGCTGTGCCACACGCTGGGCGGGAGTTTCAACCTGCCGCACGCGGAAACGCATACGGTGGTGTTGCCGCATGCTACTGCTTACAACGCGCCTGCGTCGCCGGAGGCAATGTCGTGCATTGCTCGCGCGCTGGGCGCTGCATCCGCAGCGGAGGGTCTCTTTGATCTGGCAGTATCGCTGGGCGCGCCGGCGTCGCTGGCGGCGATCGGGATGAAGGCGAGCGATCTGGATAAAGCGGCTGACCTCGCGGTTCAGAATCCGTATTACAATCCGCGCCCGGTCACGCGCGATGGAATTCGGGCGTTGCTACAGAGTGCATTCGAGGGCAGGCGTCCGCAAGCCCAAGCTTCTCCGGCGGCGGTACGTTGATTGCTTTAGTCCTGGCGCGAAAAGAAGTGCTATGTCACCTTGCCGCGATCGCAGCGCATACCCACCCCGTAGTGGCTTGATTGACCTGGCATTTGGAGCTTTCGATCGTTTTTCGTTTGCCAGTCTGGATGTCAATCACCTCCAGTGTTCCGTTGTATGGACCGCACCAGTCGTGCCGTTTCATCCCCAACAGATAGCGCGAATCCGGAGACCAATCCAGTTCAGAGTTGCCTAGAACGCGACGTGGCGTGAGATCTTTAGCGTCCATGAGAATTGTACGGCCGTTTTCACCCTTCTCAACCGCAGCCAGCCACCTACCGTCCGGCGACCAGGCGGCTATGAAGAATCGAGCGTCAAGCGGTTCCGCCGTTCCACGAGCAACGTCAATCAGTTCCACACGACCATACTGAGTAGCAACAGCTCTCAGACCGTCCGGAGAAACGCTGACGTACTGCCAAGGGTGCTTTTCCGGATGCTGCATGACTATCGTTTTTGGTTCGCCATCTGGGGACGTAAATCCAAGCACCCTGTCGAAGAAGTCTCTTTTGAAGTTTGCAACGTCGTCACGAAACGGGTGCAGTGATCCAGCCACAGGCGTCGTGCTACCCGTCATGAGATCAATCCTGCACAAGCCTATTTGAATTGGCTCATCCGCTCTCACAGGGTCCGGTGTGCACGGACCAAACAAGGCTCTGCCATCGGGACTAAAGGCAAGAGGCTGGCTCGCAGTTCTGATGGGAATCCTGAACGACTTTCCGATAATTGGAAAGACGACGAGCTCTGTGTCACCCCAAGGTGCACTGATTGTCGAGATGAAGGCGGGGCGGTAAGGGTATTCCTTGGGTAGAGCCAAATCGTTAGGCTGAGCGTGCGCCGCAGCAGCTATTCCATACGCGGCTAACAGGCTTGGTAAGCGATGCCTTCTCATAACCACTAACATCGTCGCATCGATTTAGATTCTACACTCCCCAGGCGGAGGGCGAAGGCCGGAATGCAAACAGCCGGCGCTGGCGCTGGGGTATCGAATCGTGCGAGGATTTCATGTGGAGAGGGAAAACATGATCAGACAGACTGTTGCTGTTGCGATTGCGGGTCTATTCGGTGCGGTGCTCTATGCCGCGAACAAGCCGGTGACTGTGCAGCTCAAGGACGCGAAAGATCAAAGCGTGGGTACCGCTGTGTTGAGCGACCATAAGGGCGGCGGGGTCAATATTAAAGTCGACCTGAAGAATCTTCCGCCCGGCGAACACGCCATTCATATTCATCAGACGGCCAAATGCGAAGGCCCCGCGTTTACATCGGCCGGCGGCCACTTCAATCCGGACATGAAGAAGCACGGCCTGATGAACCCGGATGGACCGCATGCTGGCGATATGCCGAACTTCACGGTGAGCGCCAAAGGCACCGCGAAGACCACCGTCGTTGACCCGAATGTCGACCTCGGGACGGACGCCCATTCGGTATTCTCAAACGGCGGCACTGCGCTGATGATCCACGCGATGCCCGACGACATGAAGACCGATCCGACCGGGAACGCTGGCGCTCGCATAGCATGCGGCACCATAACCAAGTAAGCAGCGCGGCACAAGGCAGTCCTAAGGATTCACGCAGGTGAAGTTAGCGGCTTCATCGATGCTTCCGGCGCCCTTCCATTTCGCAATCTGGGGATAGGGGCACAGCGGCCGGGTACGATCCGTCACGCCGTTGGCGATGTGTGCCGCGACGATTTGCTCCGGCGCCTTGCCTTGCTCAACCCATTGGTCGAGGGCGCCTAACGCGTCAAAGGTATTCGGACCGGCGCCTCCGCCACAATGTCCCATGCCGGGGACCATGAAGAGGCGGAAGAAATCCGTGGTCTGGCCGGGTCCACCCATGGCGCGTTCGACGGCTTCGTAGTACCTGACGCCGTCCTCGGGCGGCACGTCGGAATCGGCCCAGCCGTGATACATCACCAGCTTTCCATTGCGTGCTTTGAAAGGCTTCAAGTCCACATCATTCGAATTGACCACTGCCATCTTGGTATCGGCATAGGCCAGGTCGCGGTCAAAGTCGAACGTGCGCCAATCCCAGTTCGGGTCGTTGAATACCCAGAGTCTCCAGAATTCGTTGCGCCTCGCTTCGGTGGGATCGATGAAGTAGGGGGCCCAGCTCGCCTCGGTACCGCGGGCCCATCCGGCGAAAACCCGTTCGCCCGTGCGGGGGTTCTTGGCGCCATCGTAAACCTTCTTTACCGATTCCACTTGAGGCGCGGTTAGACAGTTGTCACCATCTTCGCCCTTGCACGCGAGCGTACCGGGATCGAACTTGCAGCGGCGCGGGTCGTCAATGATGCCATCCTTGAGGCCGTCGATCATGTCACACGCGGCCAAGACGGCCTTGGCGATCATCGGCAGTTTTGCGGCCGGCAGCGGACGGGGAGTGTCCTTGTGGATTGCTTCCCAGGACCACAGAAATCCCGCGATCAGATGCGTGCGATTGTTGCCCGGGTCGCCGGCGACGATGCCGTCGTAATCGGTCGGAAATCGCTGCGCCTCCGATAGTGCTTGATGCCCGCCCGTAGAACATCCATTGAAGTAGGAGTATTGCGGCAGGCGGCTATAGTAGTCGCGGATGATGAGCTTGGCCGCGTCGGTCATTACGTGAACGGCCCGATAGGCCCAGTCATTGATTTTTTCGGGGTGGCCGACGCCGAACGTCAAATCACCGCCCTCGTGCCCCGTGTCGGACGCGGCTGTGGCGTAGCCGTGATTCAATGCGGTCGCCATGGTGGTGTAGCTCATCCCACTGGAGAATCCGCCGTTTCCAGTGCCCTCAAACTTTCCATTCCAGGCGGCTCGCCGCGGCATCCAAAGTTCGAAGTGAATCTCAGAGTCGTTGACAGGATGCGCCACCACTCGGACGCGG
>CAWACO010000012.1:0-171492 GCA_963780485.1 Bryobacterales bacterium | reverse complement strand
CATGGAAGAGGTCGTCGGTTCGAACCCGACCAGGTCCACCAGATCCTAGACGCGCGATCTTCATCCAACAAGCCCGACACACATCGTCTCCGTGCAACGGGCGATACCATAAACTAATCTGCGATATTGAGCAAATCATTGGATGCAGAGGAGGTAGTGTATGCCGGAACCGGAATCTCAGAGCCTGCTTGCCAGACGGCAGTTCATCAAGAGCATCATCGCTGGCGGCGCAGTAGCGGCGTCGACCAGTTATCTGTTCCGGGAAACTTCTTGGGCGGCGCCGGCAGCCGGATCGGTGGAGCGGCTGGTGACGCTGAATGTAAACGGGCAGTTGCGGCGCGTGGACGTGTTGAAGCAGGAAAGTCTGGCGATGACGCTGCGCTACAAGCTGGGGCTCACGGGAACCAAACTGGGGTGCGACCGCGCGGAGTGCGGCGCGTGCACGGTGCTAATCGACGATGTGCCGAGGTATTCATGTTCTGTTCTAACCCATACCGTCCGGCAGAGCAGAGTGACCACCATCGAAGGGTTGGCGGGACCTAACGGCAAGCTGCATCCGGTGCAACAAGCGGTCGTGGATGAACAGGGATTCCAGTGCGCCTTCTGTATGTCGGGGTTTATCATGGCCACGGTTGGTTACCTGAAAACCAACCCGAAACCGACGCGGGCGGAACTGGCACAAGGGATCTCGGGCAATCTATGCCGCTGCTGCGACTACAACAAGATTCTGCGGTCCATGCTGCGGGCCGCCCACTCGATGAAGCAGGTATAACATGTCTACAACCAAGGGTTCGAACTACAAACTGATCGGGCACGATTATCAGACGCCGATGAAGTGCCCAAGTCGCAGCCCGGGCCCGAAGACCCGACTCCGATCGGCCGGCCGGAATTGGCTTTGACCAACGAGCCGGTATATGCCGGTGAGCCGATTTTCGCCATCGCGGCCGTGGACGAGTGGACCGCGGCGGAAGCGATCGAGAAGGTGGAGGTGGATTTCGAGCCGCTGCCCTTCGTCATCGATCCGCTCGATAGTTTGCGTCCTAACGGGCGCAATGCCCGCGCCGACGGCAACGTCTTTTATCAGAACTCGAAAATCAAGACCATCAAGTGGACCGCCAAGGACTTCGATGAAGTCGCCAAGGGGCGGTTGCCGTGGGGCGCCGAAGCAGGCGAGGAAGCATCCTTCGGCGATCTCGATGCCGCTTTCAAGGCTGCCGACTACATCATGGACGAGACTCTGTTTCAGCAGTCCACCAGCCATGCACCGCTCGAGCCGCGCTCGGCGATGGCGTACTGGCAGAACGGAAAGCTGTACCTGTACGGGTCCACGCAAAGTTTGGCGCAGACCGTGGGGGCGGTAGCGCGGTGGGTCGGAATACCGGAATCGCAGGTGAATTTCGTAGGCGAGTATTGCGGCGGCGGATTTGGAGGCAAGATCACCGGCTCGCAAATCATGGCCGTCCCGGCGCTGCTTTCCAAGAAAACCAACCGACCGGTAATGATGCGGATTTCGCGAGAAGAGGAATCTTTCATCGGGCGCGTGAGGCCCGGTTTCCAGGCGCGCGCCAAACTAGGATTCCGCAAAGACGGCCGGATGACGGCCATGGATCTGCTGATCATCGAAGACGCGGGCCCTTACTCGCAACAAGGCGACGCGCAGATCGCGTCCATGGTGGCGTCGCTGCTGTATCAGCCGCAAGCGGTCCGGCTGCGGGCGCTTTCGGTAGCGACCAATACTGCTCCGCGCACGTCGCAGCGGTGTCCAGGAGGTTTGCAAGCGGTGGCGATGTTCGAACCGTTGATGGATAAGGCGGCAGCCCAGCTTGGCATCGACCGCGTTCAGATCCGCACGATTAACGCGCCGGTCGACAACTCGCCCTGGGGTTTCCCCGAGAAAAAAGGGCAGCCGCAAGACAACTTCCCACTACGCATCGCCCGACCACGTGTTGGCCGCCATTTCGAGCGCTTTGGATTCGAATCCGTTGGCTGGATTTCCGGGAACCGTCCATAAGCGCCAGACTTCCTTGCCGGTCGAGGCATCGAACGCAACCAGCGATCCGCGCACTCCAGTGTCCGACCCGTTGTAGCCGATGAACACTTTCCCATTGCCGACGTGCGGCGCCCCGGCGATTCCGGTTTGAGCTCCATCGCAGACGGCCGACTCCCAGGCTTTCGTTCCGCTGGCGGACTCTGACCGAAATCAGTGGCGGGCGAGTTCAATGAACAAGCAACGCGCGACCCAGTTTCGATGCCGGACGCTTCATGAGCGATGCCGCAACCGCTGGCGCCGTGCTGGCACTCACCGGCAGCAAGTAAAGTTGTTTTAAAGGCCCGCCGGGAGGACGATCATCCCGGCGCCAGTCACGTCGTTATTCAAGTCCCAGGTTCGCTCGTATTTCAGCGTCGCGGCATCGTAAACCTCGATCTCGTATCCGGCGCCGTAAATGTAAAGCTTCTTGCCGTCGCCGGCCATTCCGAAGCTGAAGCGCGACCGGCAAGGCACTTCCATGGTGCTGGTGACGCTGTTCCTTCCGAGATCGAGGGCCCAAAACTCGCAGCGTTTAGTCCCCAGGTTCCCAGTGGTGATGACCGTGTAGGCATTCTTTTTGTCCGGCGCGACTTGCAGTCCGGCCATGCCCGCCGGCGAAGGACCAATGGGAGTAAAGTCGACATGCCTGGTGCTCAAATCAAAACGGGCGATACCGAACATGCGATTGTGCACCACGGGATCTGCGGCGTTGAAGAGCGAAATATGCTGTCCCGGTTCGCCGATGGAATCGAGCAGGCCGCCGAAACCCACATTTTCCATGTCGGCAAAATCGGGTTTGGCGAGATCGATGCGGTCCACTACCTTGAAGTCGTCGGCATTGAGGATTACGACTTTGTCGCGGAATTGATATAGGTATTTTCCGTCTGGCGAAATTTCAAACGCAGCCCGGCCATAATAGCCGGCGTTGGCATTTTCATCTTCCTTAGCGATGTCCGCGGTCTTCACTATCTTCTGTTGCGCCAGATCGATTACGGTGTATTTGAGCTTGCCGATCTCGTATCGATCGTTCAGCTTGTTCATCTCCGTGGTGACAGTGTAGAAGAGCTTGCCCTGGGGGTCGGGGACGCCGCCGTTGAAACGGTAACGCTTGGTGGGAGTGTTGAGCACAAAATGATTGGTCACTTTGCGCGTGGCGACGTCGATCACTTCCAATCCGCTGTGATCGTTGGTGGTGACGTAAATCGTCTTGCGATCCAGCGACAGCCGCATGCTAGTCGGCAGGCCGGTGACCAACGGGATCTTTTCGACGATCTGTCCCTTGCCTTCGTCGAACACGATGACGGAGTCGGGATACGCGCCCATGAAAATTGTGGCGCCCTGGGCGGCGGCACAGGACAGCGCGAGTATCGAAAGCAGTGTCTTCATAAGATGTTATGGAAAAACCAAATCGAGATTGCGCCAGTCCTTGGTGGCGGCTGCGCATTTGCTGGCCCAATCCGGATAGTTGTTGAGATGATCGGGCACCTGCGCGGGCCAGAAGCAAGTGACGTAGCAATCGTAGATGTCGCGCTCGACGGGCTGGCAAAGCCCCGCTGTGCCGCCGGCCGAATCCACTTCCCAGCCCGGCGAGAACGATAGAGAGCAGCCCATCGGGATATGTGGCTTGGGCGGTTGCGGTGCGGGATTCTGCAGCGCGACCACGTCGTCTTTCGCCTGCGCGATCTGGCCGGCGATGCGGCTGGCCTTTTGATTAAGAGGTCGCAGATGCTTCATGACAATGCCTTCCTTTCGGCAAAAACTCTGAGAAACTCAGGATTGTGGCGCTGATCGCACCATAAATTTGCAAACAGGTATCGGTCCAGTCGCGGATCCAATCGCAGTAGTGAAGGTTCGGATGACCGGTGTCGCCATACCGCACATAGGCCTCATGATGGCAGCCGCCGGCGCACAGCGGTCGCGCCCAGCAGGTGTGGCAATCGTATTTTGAATTGATGTGGCCGCGTTGGAGGAAGTCCTTCTGCTTTTCGCGATCGATGCCGGTGGAGATGTGACCGAGCGCGTGGGTGTCGGAGTCGACGAAGCGATGGCAGGGCGCGATGTCGCCCGACGGTCCGACTCCGACCAAGCCGAGCGCCGCGCCGCAGGGATGCGATTTATTCACGCCCTGGCACAGCTCGGAAAGCGTATCGCTCACGTTCGAAAACCCGTGCATTTCGCCGCGCAGCGCATATTCGAGATACTCGTCGGCCAGCACATGAAACTGAGCGAGCACGTCGTCCATGCCCCGCTCGTTGATGGCATACAGCCGATCGGGCGAAGTGGTGACCGGCGCAAATCCTACCTCGTGGAAGCCGAGATCATTCTTCAAATGCCGGAAGATTTTGACGACGTCGGTGACGCTTTTGGTGAGCGTGACGCGCGCGGTAATCGGCCGGGTGCGATGATTTTCAATTAATGCGCGAACGCGGGGCGCGATGATGTCGTAACTGCCACGCCCGTTCGCGAAGACTCGTAGCTTATCGTGCAACTCGGGCGGACCGTCCATGCTGACCGTAACGCCGATCCGATTCTCGGACAGGAACTCGATGATGGCGGGTGTCAGCAGCGTGGCGTTGGTGGTCAGGCTGAAATCGATGGAGCGGCCTTGCGCTGGCGGCCCGCTCATGCGCGTAAGTGACCACCTTCTTCAGCAGCGGAAAATTCATCAGGGTCTCGCCGCCGAAGAAGGTGATGTGCACGGTGCGGCGCCCGGCCGATTGCTCCAGCAGAAAATCCACCGACGCCTGGGCCGTTTCGTAATCCATGAATTTCGGCTTGCCCTCGGGCGTCGCGACTTTATCGTCGCCGAATTCGTAACAGTACTGGCAGGACAGGTTGCACTGGTTGGTCAGATTCAGGACCAGAGTCTGCAGCGGAAAATCGGCGGGCGCATCCTGCAGCGGCTCGGGCGCAAGATTCCCGGAGACGATGACGCGGGTTTGGTACAGCTCCGCGATCAGTTCTTGCGCGTCAGCAACAGGGAAGCCCCGGCCGGAGAGATGGGCGACTAACTGCTCTTCGGAAGCCTCGCCTTCCGCCAGCCGATCGATCAACATTTCCGCGGCGCCGTCCAACTCGAAGATCGCCCCGGCCGGAACCAGATAGAGAAAACGACGGTTTCGGGCCGAAAACGAATGAAATTCACCGAGGCGATAAACGCGCGTGTCAGTCGCGATCACTTAGTAACCTCCGGCTGATCCCAGTGAATATACATCGGAACCGTGACCACCAGATAAGAACGGCCGGACAGCGGCTTGCCTTCCTTATCCTTTTCGTTCTTGGCGGTTGCTACCACCCATACATCGCCATAGTTGTTGCGGCTGAACTTGCGTTTGGGATTCGGTCCATCGAGCGCGGGCGTGAACAGACCGGTCGGGCTGAGTGTTCCTACGAAGTCTTTATCGTCGTCGCCATATACGGAAAGATATTCCTCAACCGACCACGTTACATCAATGGGGCCGAGCTCGACATCATCGGCGGTGTGCAGTTTGTCGTCAGCGCCGCGCTGGTAAGCGACCGCGTCAAACTGCTCGTAACCTTTAGGATGAACATCGCTACCCAAGCGCGCCAGCGCAGTTTCGGGCAGCACCTTAATATAGTCAACGCGATCGTAGACCGCGATAGCGTTCTCGAGAACCGAACGCCGGAAGGCGACATCGCGCTTGCCTGGTACGGCATTGGAGGCTACGTCGACCTCCGCCACCACTTCGCCCGGATTATGGGAGACGATACGCCGCACGGTAATGCCGGAACCGAGTTCCAGATCGGCCGGCATGACTTGGGCTGGTAAATTGTCTCCGATCAAACGGATGCGATTCGCCTGCGAACCTAGCTTAAACATAGTTCGATCCACGCCGATCAGCGTTGGTTCGGCCGAAGCCCGGACCATCTTCACGTCGGCGCCGAACTCCTGGTATTCACCAAAGAACCAGCGGCCTTGCGCCCAGAGTTGATCGGGCGAGATCCACATGGCTTCACGCATTTCCTTGTTGATGTCGTCGGGTTGAGATCCGGCGGGGCTCGATCCTTTCGATCGCCCGCGCCAGGAATATCCCGCGTAGACCAAACCTTGACCGGAGCGAGTAAGCGTGGAGCCATCCTTCACCGACTGCAGCTTTACGCGCGTCTGGAACTCATCGTCGGCCGAGCCGGGTTCCATAACCATCTCGCCATAATATTTGCCTCGGCCTGGGATGTTGGCGGTAACCAGCCAACGGCCGGCGAGCTTGGGCGCGCGCATTCGGGCTTGCCAAGAAGACCACTCGGGAGTGTGCAGAGGAGCGCTCTTAGCGAGATAGTCGATGCTTTGATCCACCAGCGGCGGTGCGTCTTCGGGAGCCGCTGCGATCAAAGCAGCGTTGCCGCCTCCTCCGAAAAATCCGCGGCGGAAAGCCACGTCGGCCTGCGCATACAAGAAGACGTGCATGTTGGTGAGCAGCTTCCAGTCTTCTTTCGAGCGGCGCCAGGAAAGGCCGCGGCCGATGGGATGGCATCCCATGCAAGTGGTCTGGACGGCCGCATTCGGGACCGGTTCGTCTTGGATGCGGTGCTCCGGCATGTACATCACGGACTTGGCTTCTTCGGGCGCGAGGCCATGATAAGTGCTGAGATATTTCACAACCGACCGCGCCTCGACCGGCGAGATGGTCAAACCATTAAGGCGCACCATCCGCTTGATGGCTTCTTCCCAACCTTCGGGTGTGCTGCGCTCCCAGGAGATGCGCGAAAGATTGCCCTTGTCGTCTTTGGTGTGGCAGGTTCCGCACTTTGCGTTCACGAGCGGATCGGTGACCGGGATGCCTTCTTCAGGTTTTTCCTCGGCCGCCGGAGGTCTCGCTGCCGCCTGATTGCCGTTGCGTTGCGCCTGCGCGGGCAGCATCGCGAACAAAGCTGCGATGGCGCAGCAGAGACCTACCTTTATCATCACGCTCTCTCCTTGGCTATTACACTGTTTTACAACACTAAACTGTTTTACACAAATCGGTGTCAGAAAGTAAAGCGCCCGCCGAGCTGGATCGCGCGAGGGCCGGTGTCCTCGGCGGTCTGCAAGCTGTTGATGGTGCCGAAAGCGCGCTGTACCGAGCTAACAGATTCGGCACGCCATAGTTCGGATGGTTGAAAAGGTTCGCCGCCGAAGCACCGATCCGCAGGGCAAGACGCTCCTTGTACTTGAAGCTCCGATAAATCGAGAGCGAGACCTCTTGCGTTCCGGGACCGACGACCGCGCCCACCGGCGAATCGCCGAAGCGGCCGATGTTGTCCGGAGGAATCGCGAAAGCGCCCGGGTTGATCCATTTGTTGATGCTTCTGGTTCTGTGGGATAAATCGGAACACCCCTGACGATGTCGGCGCGGCCCGCGCCGTCCCCATTGTTAAATGAGTTGGCGAAATTGGTTCCTGATGGATCGGCGCCCGGCGCCGTCACCGTCAGGATACGGTCCGGTCTGGAACAAAAGCCGGCCAGCCACTTCCCATCCGCCGAGCACTTGATTCACAATCGCATTGCTGGTGTGGCTGGACGTTTCATACAGGAAGTTCGCAATGACGCGATGGTCGCGCGTGAAGGCACGTGCCCGTAATCCAGATCGGGATTGTAGTAATCGCGTGGTTTGACCGCCGCCTTCCCGACGAACGAGATCGGATTGTAGCCGCCGGCGTTGGAAAGGTTCTTGGCGTGATTGTAGCTGAATTGGAACTGGAGGCCCTTGGACATGCGCTTGTTGACGGAGACCGTGAGAGACTCATAGTTGCTGCGGCCGCCGTTCTCCACGTTCACCAGCGAATCCCAGACCGGGATAAGGAGCAGTCAGGCTCGCCTTGGCATATCCAATGGTATTCGCCGGCACTTGAGTCTGGATTCGTGGTCACAGACAGATCCGTGCCGTGGCTGCCGTCGTAGGAGACGCGCACGCCGGTCTGAAAGCCGAGATCGCGCTCGATGGTGAAGTTCCACTGTTGGACGTACGGGATCCTTATAGTGGAGCGCGTATGAAGTCGAAGTCCTGCGTGCCGGGCTGGGCAAGATTCGACGGGAAAGGGATAGGGGAACGTGTACTTCGCCTTCCCGCCGCTGATTGAGTTCGTAAACCGTGCCACATCGCTGGCCTCCACGGCCCAGGACGACGAGGATCAGGTAGCCAAGCTGGCGCTTCGATGAATTTTCCATAGCCGCCGCGGATGACGGTCTTGCCATCAGCAGTAACGCGCCACGCAAAGCCGATGCGCGGAGCAAAGTCGGTCTTCTGCGAATATCGCAGGCTGTTGGGGATTCCGGCCTGGTTCGCAGTCAGGATTGGAGTGGGGTAAATCGAACCGGCGAAATCCTGGGTTGACCAGATTCAGACTTTGTTGGGAACCGCGACTGCCCCGTGCACGACCGAGCCATCGAGCCCGGTATAGTAACCCGGCAGAAATTGGCCGCACTTCGCGTTAGTGGTCCTGAAACATCGGATGGTATTCCCATCGCATGACCGTAGTTGAGAGTGAGGCGCGGCGTTACCTTCCAATCATCCTGAGCATAGAAGGCGTAGGCGCTTCCGTAAGCCTTGCGTATCCGGACTAGTGACAGTCGCGATGGTGTCGCTACTCCGGAACTCCCAGCAGGAAAGCACGCAAAGGGATTTCCGATTGTCGAACCGATGGACTGAGTTGTTGAACTTATATCGACCCAGCCACAAGGTATCGAACACGGAGGTATACAACGCCGTCAGGTAGCGATAGTCCGCGCCGAATTTGACCGTGTGCTTGCCTTGCGTCCAGGTAAGTTGTCCAGGAACTGATAGGTTTGGGTCTGCGTTGAGATCGGAGCCACACGCCACCGGTTCGCTGGAAGCCGGCAATCTCGATGTTAGGAGTGGTGTTGACTCCTGTAGAAAGCTGGGCCCTGCGTGATATAGGGAGTCAGTCCCGACTTCACTGTCGATCGTGCTGCCGTGAGATGCCAAAGCTTCGCACTTGGTGCAAACCGGTCCAGCCGACTCGAAACTCGTTCACCATGATGCGGCGCCGATGACCTAGTTATAAGCGCCCGTCAGGCTCCAGTATTGCTGCGGTAGCAGGACTGCACCGCCGACAGAGCCGATCCGTTGAGGCTGTTGGAGGTACAGTTGCACGGCAGGAGTTGCATTCTGCCGCACCTTATAAGTAAAGCGGGCAAAGGCCGACTGTTTCGATGTGATGTTTTGGTCGATGCGGACGTCACCTTGATCGCTGCTTGATCGGAGTCGGGAAATTCTGCACGTAGTTGTTGGACGATGGAGTTGGCTGGCCGGTATTCGGCAAGGGGGAACAGATACTTTTGCAACGGCCAGGGAGAAGGGGACTGATCGCGCTCATCGGGATTTGGTTGCTGGGGTAGGGGTTGCCGTTGAGATCCTTGACGCGTGCTGGATACACCGAAAGATCGCCGCTTGCGCAATGGCGAGCGACGGAACGTTTTCCACCAAGACCTGCTGGAACTGGCAAGCGGAGCACCTCGTAATCCGCAAAGAAAAATGTCCTGTCCTTGCCGTTGTAGAGCTTGGGAATGGAGATCGGGCCACCGAAGAAGGCCCCGAAATCGTTCATGATCAGCTTGGGCACGGTGGCGCTGAACGTATTGCGGGCGGCGAAGTAGGAGTTCTGGTGATTCTCGAAAACGCCGCCATGATATTGATTGCTGCCGCCTTTGGAGATCGTCGTGATGTCGCTGATGCCGCCGAATTCCGCAGTGTTGTTGATCTCACTTACACGGATCTCCTCGATTCCATCGAACGATGGGAAACAGCTCGGTCAATGGGCGCGCTATTGCGCGGGCTCATGGTACTGATGCCGTCGATGCTCATGGACAGCATGTCGATGTTCGCTCCGGCGACCGAAATATTGCCGCTGTTATCGGTCTCCACGCCCGGTTGCGTGGTCAGGGTGGCGAACGCGCTGGTTGAACCTGACGCGCGCGAGCCGAGCGCTACCGGGAAGATCGATCAACTCGCGGCCGAGCTTGGTCTCGGCGATATTCGAAACCTCGGTGTTGATGGGAGCCTCGGCCTGCACATTTACTTCCACCGCTTGAGCCTGCGACGCCAACGTCATCGCACCATCGACGCGGACTGTTTGCCTCGACAGAAGCTGGAGATTGGTGTGGGTGACTTTCTGGAAACCCGTCATCTCCATGGTCATCTCGTAGTTTCCCGGCTCGAGATTGACTACCGTATAATCACCGTTTGAATCCGTGGTCGTGGTTCGAGTGGCCGAAGTTCCGAGATTCTTGACAGTCACCGTACAGCCGGCGACGACGGCGCCCGACGGATCTTTGACCGTTCCTACAAACTCGCCGAAAGTGGACTGAGCCGGGCTGATGACGGTGAAGAGTTGCACAACCGCCAAGAAGACGGCGTACATGTATATTTTGGCCGACCAACGACCTACCTTCGTAGCAATAGCAGTGGAAACCATTTTGAAAGGCACCCTCTCCAAACTTTCTTTTAGAAAACTCAGACAACTCTGGTTACGGCGTGACGTCGGTCATGCCGAGAAAATTGAATGCTGTAAGAGAATTTCGGAAGGAGCGGCGGCTTGGGCGCGTACCTCGAAACAGCGTGCGGGCGGCGAAGCCCAGAACAACGACGAGGTCGTTCACCATCGTAACACTCCCGTCCCTCACTCGACACCTAGAGCGAGGCGCTAGATTAAAGGGGCGACGATCAAAGGTTGAAAAAGTATATCCCGATTCACACTAACGTGTCAACGAAAATTTACACGAAAATTTACAATTGGTGTGCAAGCTCCAACGCTGGCTCTAACTGCTTCAAGGCTACTTCCGAATGGCGAACGCTGCGGCGGCATCCTCGTAAACGACGCGGCCTGCGAAGATAGTCATTTCGCACTTCAGGTTCTTGATGTCCCGCGCTGCCATCGTGTAGAGATCGTGGTCCCAGACCGCGATGTCGGCGTCCTTGCCTGGCTCTATGGTTCCGATTTTGTCTTCGAGAAACAACTGCCGCGCCGCCCATGCGGTGTAGGAGCGTAGCGCGGTGTGGACGTCGATTGCTTCCGCCGTTCCAAAAGGATGCGCGCCATACACGCCCTTTAGCGTCTCGCGTTCCAGCGACGCCCAGATTCCGTATCGCGCTGCGTAAGGAGTCACGAAATAGTCGGAACCTCCCGCCCACTGGACGCCTTTCGCAAGCCAGGTCTTGAAAGGTTCCAGGCGCTGAGAGCGCTGGGGACCGAAATTGCCCGCGTAGGTGTCTCCGATCCACCACATAAAGGGAGCTTGCGCTTCGGGGTAGCCGGCGTCGTATTGTTTCTGCAAAGACGTCATCACGTCGATGGCGTGATCCGTCGGAATGTTGCAATGAATGATGCTGTGACGCAGCCCGCGCGTGGGCTTCTCTTTCAGAACTTCGGCGTAGGTATCGACCACCCAGTCGATCGCCCGATCTCCGATGGCGTGCGTGCCGACGTGAACGCCGGCCTGATGGAACAGCCGCACTTGCTGACGGTAGATTTCTGGATCGGTAGCTGGGTACCCCACGTTCCCGCCGTCGAGCTCGGTAGAGTTCTTATTCCAAGCTTCGTGCATCCAGGCTGTACGCGCGCCGCCGCTGCCGTCCATGAAGATTTTGGCGCCGCCTGAAAGCAATACACCATCCCCCAGCGAACCAGGCGGTTTGGGGAGCGCGGAAATACGCGCCAAAGTCTGCCGTGCAGATTCGAGCGTGTGGCCGGCGTCCCAAAGCACGAAGACGCGTTCGTTCAGTTTGTTCTGGCGCAGAAGATCCCGGTAGGCGTCCCACGTAGGTTGCGTGAGAGCTGCGTCTTTCACGGCAGTCATGCCCTCGCGATGGAGTCCCTCAATGGTGTGCAAGATCCCCCGCTGCCATTGCTCCGCCGTCGTAGGAGGGATCAGATTCACCACCAAGTCCTTGGCCGCCTCTTTCAACACACCAGTTGGACGGCCTTGGACGTCACGGTCGATAGTGCCCGCCGGCGGATCCGGAGTGGAGGCAGTGATGTGCGCGAGCTTCAGGGCATAACTATTGGCGACGCCGTAGTGGCCGGTGGTATGCATGAGCCACACTGGATTGTTGGGTGTGATCTTGTCCAGATCGGAAGCTAAAATGTAACGCCTCTCAGCCAGCTTGCCTTCGTCCCATCCGGCTCCCACCAGCCACTCGCCGGGCTTTAGCGTGGCGGCCTTCTCGCGGATTTTGCCCAGCGCGTCGCTCACTCGTTGGATATCGCTGAGCACGATATGAAAGATCTCGTCGACGCCACCTTCTGCGAAGTGCCCGTGGGTGTCGATCAAGCCGGGAGTAGCCGTGAGACCGTGGAGATCGACAACGCGCGTGGCGAGCCCGGCCTGCCGCTGAATATTGGCGGTCGTCCCCACCGCGACAATCTTGCCATTGGCGATGGCCATTGCTTCCACGATGGAGTCCTTAGCGTCGACGGTCAGGATCTTGCCGTTGATCAGGATCAGGTCCGGAGTCTGCGCCGCCGCAATCCCCGCCCAGGCGAAGAGCAGCACGTCGATTGCAATGTACAGCAGCGAACGCGATCTGACGCTCATGACCAACCATCATAAAGGAAGACTGTGCAGTGCGCGGTGCGTCGAGTACAGCTATACGACCGCGACCGCCTCGATCTCAATCAGGAATTCCGGCCGGAACAGCCTTCGCACGACCACCAGCGTAGCGACCGGTGGATTGGCGGTGTCGACGTACTGATCCCGAACCTCCCGGTACGCGAAAAACTCCGCGGCGTCCACGGTATCCGCGATGTAGTAGTTGAGCTTGATCACGCTCTGGAAACCCGCGCCGGCAGCCTCCAAAGCCGTCTTTAGATTCCGAAACACCTGCTGAATCTGGGCGCGATAGTCGTCCTTGCCGACGATGTTTCCGGAGGCGTCCAGCGCCACTTGGCCGGCGATGTAGATCATCTTGCCCGCCGTGATTTCCGACCATGTGCGAATATCCGGTCGGCTTGTGCAATTGCGGAGGATTGGACAGGTGAAAATTAGAATTGTCTGGCATATGTCCGGTAAGCGTACCAGACGCTGGGAGCGCGCGCCGCGGATCCCGTCATGTTCGCAACCGCAAAGCTGGCTCCCTGTAATTGCACCGGCACGCCGGGATCCCCCGCGGGTAGGGCGACGCGTGGAAAATCCCATCGCGGTAGCGATAGAGATCGCGAGGACAATCCTCTTCCGGTGCGACCGCAATCACGTCCGGAAGCGTCCCCGGCGGCATGTGGGCGGCGGCCACGATCAGGATCGCAGGCGAAATGATCCGCTCAAAGCGTTGCCGGTGAGCCTCGTTCGCCGTGCCAAGACTCAGATTGAGGACATCCATCCGATGCTCAATACACCATTCGAATGCGCACGATCGAATCGATGTTCGCGGAAAGGCGCTGATCGAACACTTTGACGGAATAGAGCTCGGCCTCGGGAACTTTCTCACGAATCGCGCCTGCGACCAGGCCGCATGCGGATGGGTGGCGTGAATCCCGCTGTCGATGATCGCGATTTTCATGCCGGAAAAGAATTCGGAACCGTAATCGGATTATGTAACTCGGTCACTTTAGCCTGCTGACGATATAAACGACCCCTCCAAGAAACGACACGACGAGCCACCAGATGAGTATGCGCTTCATGATCCCGACCGAGGCATCCATCGAACGCAGGCATTCAAGTTCAGACTTCAGGTAGTACTGGCACTTGCCGCACGTCCGCGCATCAGGTTCGGTTGCAGCCCCGCAGCTTGGGCACTTCAGAGTTTCAGCCATGGCCAGCCCATCATATCGCCTACCGCCTACGCCGGGAAGCCAGTGCGCCCCACTTGTTATCATTCGGCTAAGGACAAAAGATGACGAAAGCGTTCGTGCCGGCCGCTACTCTAATGTTTCTGCTTTCTGCTGCGCAGGCCTGGAGCGCAGAGCCACTAGCGGGACGGTGGCTGTTGAAGAGCCAGGAAGTCGGCGGCAATCAAACTGATGCCGATCCGCTCACGCTCCGGATTACTCAAAAGGGGAATACATTCGAATTCGCCTACTCGCTCCCGGTGAACAACATCCAGTTCGTTTCAATGAGTTTCTCTCCGCGGCTGGACGGCACGGAAGCCGACATAAAGAATTCGCAAGGGAACAAAATCGGCACAGTCAAAGTTACCAAGTCCAGCGGATCACTCTATAAGGTTGTCCTGCAGGGCGACAATCGGCCGACAGCGACCGGCACAATGGCGGTCTCATCCGATGGGAAGACGCTCGTCTGCGATTCCGACGCGAATGTGCCTGGCCGAGGACCCACTCATACACATCAGATTTTTTCGCGCCAATGACCTCGTGAACTTCCTCCGCCAGTTTGTTCATCGACCGCAGAGGCTGTGGGTGCGTCAGTTCAACTTCCAGGTGCACCTTTGGGTGGGAATCATTCTCAGCTTGTACATGATTCTCATCGGAGTCACGGGAGCGATTCTGGTTTTTCGTGCGGAGCTGGAGTTGTTGAGCGGCTTGAACCCCTGGCACAGCATTAAAGCGACGGAGCCATTCGCCGACATCACGACAGTCATCAACAATGTGAAAGCAGCCTATCCGAAGGGGCAGATCATCTCGGTATTTACACCGACCGCAGGTGAGCCAACTTTTGTAGCTCTGGTTCAAAGCATCGGGTGGAGCAGAACGGAAATTAGAGTGGCTGCCGATCCCGCCACGGGCGCCGTTCTTGGCGAATTTCCCAGAAATGATTCCTGGCTGCGCGTAGTAACACGTCTTCACGAAACCTTGTCGATTGGAGCGGTTGGACGGCGGGTAAATGGCGTCGGTGCGGCCTTTCTACTCCTATTGAATATCACTGGATTGGTGGTCTGGTGGCCCGGCATTCAATCCTGGGTGCGCGCTTTAATTGTCGATTTTCGACGGACCTGGCGGCGAATAAACTTCGACCTGCATCGCGCAGTTGGTTTCTGGACATTGGCGATCTCGTCATTTTGGGCAATTTCCGGGATCTATTTCGGATGGCCGGCGCAGACGTTTGCCTGGGTCCAAAAGATTTCCCCCATCGTAGCTGCGAGGCCGCCGGTTGTCTCGGTGCAGCCACAGCGGGACGCCGCTCCGCCCGATCTTCACGTGCTGATTTCGCACGCTTTCCTCATCGATCGTGGGGCCAGTCTCATGGGAATCGCGTTCCCGTCTACCCGGAGAGCGCCGCTGCGAATCTTGATGCGCCGGCGGCCGGGTCCTGGATACGAGTACGCGGACAATCTTTTTTTCGATCCCTATGATGGCCAGTATCTGGCGATCTGGCGCTACGGGGTGAATCAAACTCTGGGCGACTGGTTCATCTGGCTCCAGATCCCGCTGCACTTCGGCACTTATTGGGGGACGGGCGTCAAAGTTCTTTGGGCGTTGGCCGGCCTGGCCATTGCGCTACTTACCGTCACCGGAGCGCTCATGTATTGGAACCGCGCGCTGAGAAGAAAATGGAAACACCTGCGGGCCGAGCGTGCGCACCAGAAAGATTCAAAGCAGCCGGTATCCCTCAGCGAGATCTCCAGCCCTGCTGGTCCTGCCGCTTAACGCCGGATTATATAGTGAAGACTGTTATCCTTAATCACCGGAGACATTATGAACATCACCAGGCGTGAATGGATGTTGGCCACTGCCTGCTGGGCGGAAGCATCGCGCGCACAGGCTCAGCAACGGTTCACATCGCTCGATGCTGCCTCTGCGGCGGAAATTGAAGCCATCGCTTGCCAGATTATTCCCGACGACGATACACCGGGCGCCCGCCGCGCAGGTGTGATCTGGTTCATCGACGGCGCGCTGGCCGGGTACGATCAGGACAAGCGTGAGCTCTACACGCGCGGGCTGGCCGAGACGCAGGCGAAACGCGCCGAACTCTTTCCTAGCTCTACCAGCATTGCGAGTCTGGCGGCGGACCAGCAGGTGGTCTTGCTCAAGGCGATTGAAAAAACCGAATTCTTCCAGCAGGTGCGCTTTCATACTATTCTTGGGTTCTTCGGACATCCGATGCATGGCGGCAATCGCGACATGGTGGGTTGGAAACTGATTGGCGTCGAACACGCCATGCGCTTCGAGCCGCCCTTTGGCTATTACGACGGAGCCACAACGAAATGAGCGCCGCTCAGTTTCGTCCCACCGATACGGTAGACTTCATCGTCGTTGGAGCCGGCGCCGCCGGCGGCGTGATGGCCAGGGAACTCGCGACCACTGGTTTCCGTGTCGTGGTGCTCGAGCAGGGACCATGGCGGCACGAAAAGGATTTCACGCATGACGAGGTGAGCGTCATGTTCCGCAGCGGCCTGACCAACGACCACAGGAAACAGCCCAACACTTTTCGCAAGACGCCCGGCGAATCGGCTAAGCCTCAACCCGCGGTCGAGTACGGGCGCATGGTAGGCGGCGGCTCGGTCCATTTCACGACGAACTATTGGCGATTCCACCCGGAAGATTTCCGCGAGCGATCGGCTGTGGGCTCTATCACTGGTGCGGATCTGCGGGATTGGCCGATCACATATGACGACCTGGAGCCCTATTACACCAAGGCCGAATGGGAACTCGGGATCTCCGGTTTGGGTGGGTCGAATCCTTTCGATGGGCCGCGCTCGAAACCGTATCCGCTTCCACCCATGCCGGTCAAATCGTCGGGCGTGCTGTTCGAACGCGCCGCGAAAAAGTTGGGGCTGCATCCCTTTCCGGCGCCGGTGGCGGTTATCTCACAGCCCTACCGCGGACGAGCCGCCTGCGTTCACTGCGGATTCTGCGAAAGTTTCGGGTGCGAAATAGGCGCCAAGTCGAGCACGCTGGCAGCACTGATTCCCGGGGCGGTGAAAACAGGCCGCTGCGAGATTCGCCCTAACTCCTATGTGCGCAAAATCGAAGTTGGTAACGATGGTCGTGTGCGCGGCGCTGTCTATTTTGACGACGCGGGACGGGAGATCTTCCAGCGCGCCAAAGCGGTAGTGGTTTCCGCCAATGGAGCCGAGACGCCGCGCCTGTTGCTGATGTCGAAGTCTAAAGCCTTTCCGCAAGGGCTGGCGAATTCTAGCGGCAACGTGGGAAAGTATCTCATGTTCGATAATGGCGCCCTGGCCGTGGGTCTGTTCGAGCATCCCTTGAATGAATACAAGAGCATCGTCGTCACGCGCGTGCTGCATGATTTCTATCGCTCCGATCCGAAACGTGGATTTTACGGCGGCGGCGGACTGGATTCACGTTTCGATAATTATCCCGCCGGATTCGCTTTGGATGGAATGCCCAAGGAGATGCCGCAATGGGGTTCAGAATGGAAGCGCGCTGTAGGCCAATACTACACGCACATGAACGGCGTGCTGGCGCACACCAGTTGCCTGGCTGTCGAACAGAACAGCATCTCGCTAGATGAGAATGTGAAGGATGCCTGGGGACTGCCGGCGCTGCGGGTCACCTTTAAGAATCATCCCGACGACATGCGCGCCATTCAATTCTGCGCCGAGCGCCAGAAGGAGATCCTCGAGACCGCCGGCGCCAAGAAAATCTGGATTGATCCGGAAAGCCTGACGGAGACCACGTACTCGCGTCATCTCATGGGAACCTGCCGTATGGGCGACGACCCGCACACCAGCGTGGTCAATCGCTGGAATCGTGCGCACGACGTGCCGAATCTCTTCCTGGTGGATGGCAGCAGCCTGGTCACCTGCGGCCGGCAGCAGCCGACGGCGACCATTCAGGCTCTGGCTTACCGCACGGCGGATCACATCCAGAATGCCGCGCGCCGAGGTGAGATCTAGCCGGCGCGGGCGTCGGCCGCGGTCCTCCCGTCTACTCGTCTCGCAGCGCGCGCATCGGATCCACGAGCGAAGCCCGCCGTGCGGGCACAAAGGTTGCCAGCAGCGTAATCAGCAGCAGCGGTATCGGCGATGGCCGGAAACAGCGCGTAGTTCAAGTGATCGAAGGAAGCAACCCAAGCCACGGTGATGACTGCGCGACACGCAAAGAAGCTAACTATCAAGCCCACGGCCACGCCAATCGACCCGAGCACCAGTCCTTGCCGTAGAATCATCCGGATCACTTTTTGCCGGTCTGCCCCAATCGCCATGCGAATGCCGATCTCGCGCCGGCGCCTGCTTACCGAATAAGTGATTAGCCCGTACAGCCCCACCATCGCCAGAATCAGGCCCATCGTCCCCAAGCCTGCCACGCTTTCGGCGATCATGTCCGGAGTCTTTACCGCGCGCTGGGTATAGAAATCCTGCATGGTCCGGGTGTCGAAGACCGGCATGTTCGGGTCGATCCCGCGCACTACTTCGCGCAGCACGGGCGCGAGGGTCTCCGCGTCGGGAGCGCTGGTCTCGGCGACAATCGTCATCGCGGTCTGCTTGTCCTGCGTGTAGGGCAGATAAATGAATTCGAGCGGAGGTTCCGCGATCCAGAAGTATTTCGACATCTTGGCGATACCGACGATCTGTACCAACGGTCCGGTTGCCGTCTTCAGATGGAAGCGCTTTCCGAGCGCGTCCTGGTGGGGCCAATAGTGGTCGGCAAACCGCGGGTTCACCACGGCCACCAACGGCGTATCCGATCGATCCGAATCTAGGAACTCGCGCCCCCGCAGGATCGGCACGCCCATGGTCGCAAAATAGCCCTCGCTTACGTAGAAGTTGGGAATCGTGAGAACTTGTTGCCCGCGTGGCAACGTGTAGCCTTCCGGTACCACGCTAATGCCCCCGCCTCCCAGGAGCGGAATGCCCGACATCAGGGCCGCCGATCTGACCCCGGGCGCCATACGGGTCTTGTCCAATAGATCTTTGTAGAACCTGCGGCTTTGATCCTCGGTGTAGTGTACCGGTTGCGTGTCAAAATTGGTGAGCCACAGATGGTCGGTGCGGAAGCCCGGCCCTTGCAGCAACTCATCGCGGAATCCCTGCAATAGCACCGCGGAAACAATCAGCAGGACCAGCGATAGAGCCACCTGCCCAGCCACGATCAGATTGCGTCCCCACAAACGCCGACGCCCGCCGCTATCGGCATCGGCAGCCTTGAGAGACGAAACAAGATCCAGGCGCGTTGTTTGCAGTGCCGGCGTGAGGCCGAACACCAACGTGCTTATCAACGACGCGGCTATGGTGAAGAGCAACATTCGCTGGTCCACCGAAACGTGGAACGCAAGCGGCACATCGGTTGGGATCGGGAGCTTATTGGCGAAGCTGGTTCCCGCGTAGGCCACAGCAATGCCGGCCAGCCCGCCCGCCAGCGCCAGCAGAAGATTTTCGAGTAAAAGTTGGCGGATGAGCGCCCCACGGCCGGCGCCGATGGCCAGGCGCACCGCCATCTCGCGGGATCGCGCACGGGCACGGCTGAGCAGCAAACCGGTGACGTTCGCGCAGGCCACCAGCAACACACACAGGGCGAGCAAAAGCAACATCACTACCAGCGCGGCATTAGGCGGCGATTGTCTCACGCGCAATTGGAACTCGGTCTCGACAGCCACACGCTGGTTGCGATTGCTCTGCGGGTACATTTGCTCCAGCCTGGTCCCAATAGCCGTTATATCCGCGCTCGCCTGAGCAATCCCGACGCCCGGTTTTAGGCGGCCCTTCACACTGAGCCAGCGGACATCACGGCGCTCCAGATTGTTATCTCCAGTAAGGCGCGGAGACATGGACAACGGAACGAATAGGGACGGCTTGACGAACTGGTCGATGCCGGTAAACTGCTCGGGAGCGACGCCGATGATGCTGCACGGAACACTGTTTATCCAGATGGTTGAGCCAACCGCGGAAGGGTTGGCGTTGAACTGGCTTACCCAGTAATCGTGGCCGAGCACAACCACTGCGTCGCGCCCCACGGCCTGATCTTCAGATTCCAGAAACCCGCGGCCCAACGCGGGCTGCACGCCCAGCACGCGAAAGAAATTTCCCGGAAACGTACATCCCGAAGGTGACTTTCGGGAGCGCCGTCGCGTTGGGCTTGAAGCCGAACGAAGTGATTCCCGCCGCGATCAGCCCGTCGAAACTGCGGTTGCCATCGCGGTAGTCGCGATAGTCCGGGTACGAGACCGCCGTATTCGAGAACACGTCGGAGCTGGAAGTGGTGACAGACGCTATGCGGGTCGGCTCCAGAACCGGCAACGGCCGCAACAGCAGCGCGTCCGCAAAGCTGAACATCGCCGAGGTGGCGCCGATCCCGATGGCCAGCGAGAAAATGCTCACCAGCGTGAATCCGGGCGTTTTAGACAACAGCCGCAGAGCGTGGCGTAAGGACTTCAGCATTGAACAGACTGACGCATTTCGGCCCTCGAAAGTTCAATCGAAATGGCTGAGGCTTGGCCAACGCGTGCATACTGAGCTAAATTGCTCATATGCCCCTTTCTGTAGCCGTGGTCCTGGCCGCGGTTTGGTTTTGCCTGCCGATCAGTGCGGAAGCCCCGGCAACAGCCAAAGGCGGCCGTCCTGACTTCGGCGGCATCTGGAACTCCGCCACGGCCACTCCCCTGGAGCGCCCCGCCCAGCTCAAAGACAAGGAGTTCTTCACACCAAAGGAAGCCGCGGAGTGGGAACGCATGACGGCCGCTCAGAATGAGGATACGCCCATGGCCGCCTCTAAGAACGTCGGCACCTACAATGCAGCCTTCCGGGAGTTTGGCTCTCACGTGCTGAAGACGCTCCGGACCTCTATCATCACCGATCCTCCCGATGGCCGGATTCCCGCACTCACGCCCACGGCTGCCGCCGAAAAGCGCCGTCGACAGCAACTGCTTCGGCATCCGGACGGCGCGAAGGATCTGGGTCTTCAGGACCGGTGCCTGATCTTTGTAACCGCAGTGCCGCCCATGACTCCATATTCCTACAACAGCAATTACCAGTTCGTCCAGACCAACAACGAATTGATGATTCACGTGGAGATGATCCACGATACGAGAATCATTGCTCTGAACGGCCGTCCTCACCTGCCGTCGAATCTGAGGTTTTGGCTGGGCGATTCGGTGGGGCATTGGGAAGGTAGCACCCTCGTGGTGGATACGGCGAACTTCAACGACGCTGGCGGCTTCTTCGGCGATGCCGGGGGCATGTTCGGGTCCGACAGAAATCTTCACGTTGTGGAACGGTTCAGCCTGCTCGATGCCGTTACGATTCTATATCGGTTCGAAGTGGACGACCCCACCGCTTTCACGCGTCCATGGAAGGGCGAACTGACGATGGCGCGGGCGCCCGGCCCGATTTACGAATACGCCTGCCACGAAGGAAACTACGCTCTGCCGAATCTGCTCACCGGCTTCCGCGCCGGCGAACCTGACCGAGCCACGCCGAAGAAGCGCTAAGCGTCTACAACAATTCCACCTACTTGCCGCTCTTCAGTTGCGAATACACCATGCTGACGAACCGGTCCGCGCTCGTCCCCGCGCCGGCAGGCAACAATCCGCCTGGAACCTTCGCGTCATAGGGCGCCGTCACTTTCGCGGCCAGGACCTCCTGCTCGCTCTTGCCTTCGGCGATCATCTGCTGTACCTTAGCCTGAACGCCAACGATCATGTCGCGGTAGGGAACGATATCCATTCGGTTAATGATGGTGCCGTGGCCGGGGATGAGCCTCGTGTTCGGACCGGCCAGCTTCATCGTGGCGTCGAGCGCTTCCAACGCGCCCTTTAACGTGCCCCCGTTGTTGGTGTCGATGAAGGGATACCCGTAATTCCGATAGAAATCGCCGATCATAATCACGTCCGCATTCTCAAACCTGACCATCGTGTCGCCGCCGGTATGGGCTGCCCGAACCGGAATCAGGTCGACGATTTCGCCGTTCAAACGAAGTTTCACTGGATCGCCCATACCGTAGGTCACGACCGGAAGCCGGGCCGGATCCCTGGCCGGAGCCGCGTTGCCAGCCGCCGGTGCTGGTGGACGTAACATTTCCTCGCGCAGTTCTTCCCGCGCAAACAGCAACGCGCCCATCTTGACGAAGTTCGCATTGCCAGCGGTGTGGTCGCCATGCACGTGCGTGTTGACCAGAAAACGTATAGGTTCGGAGCTGATTTTCCTGATCGCCGCCACGACCTTGTCGGTGATTTGCGCGTACTGGGCATCCACCATCAAGATGCCATCCGGTCCGGCGAGCACACCGATCCTTCCACCAGCAGCGTCCTGATGCCCAGGATCAGCTCCCGCCGAACCGGCGAGCATGTATAGGTTCGGTGCGATTTTTTCCGTCAGGATTTCGATCTTGGCGTAGTCGATCCCCTGTCCCTGCGCCCAGGCATTCAAGGAAACGGCGACTGTCGCCACAAGGAAAGATTGCGTTGCGAATCTCATCGGTCGCTCGGACCTCTATAGCCAGCCTTCAAGGGAGCGATTTCAGATAGGCCAGGACCGCTTCGGCATCCTGCCGCGTCATGCGAAAAGGCGGCATCGGCAGAAGCGGCGGCGCGCCAGTCCGCGAGATTCCGGTGGTCAGCAGCGTGATGAACTGCTCATCCGTACCAGGAGGCGCGCCGGCGATGCGAGGCTCTCTCTCCGCCCAGGTCGGCGTGGGATAGGTTTGCTTCAACTGTACTGGGCCGCCCATGAGCCAGTGGTTCCGCAAGGCGTTGCCATTCTCGTCGCGTGGAGTATGGCAACGCTCGCACATCGCCACGCTCTCGACGATGTATTTGCCACGTTCGATCAAAGCCGGATTCCTGAGGTTGGTGCTGTCGCCTGTCTTCTTCGCTTGTTTTTCCTGGGCCTTGCTAGACTGTGAAGCGGTCCCCGCGAGCAACAACAACGCCGTCAGGGACAGTTTAGTGAGTTTATTCATAGGAAGCAGTTTATGTGGTTGTCGCGGGATTCCCCGAGATTTGCTGGAGCTTTAGAGTTTCGTCGATGAGAAACAAGTCCGTGAGCAGCGCCCGGATATGGATGGACGCGTTCAAGTTGTCGATCAACTGCGAGCTGAGTGCAGGCTGAGCCAGAACCATTTCGATGGCGGCGATTGAGTCGCTGGCGTCACGATCTAGCACGCCCAGGAACGCCTGGTAGGGTTCGACTTACCTGGCCCTCCTGCTTTATAGCCAGCGCGTAGGCGTCAGCCAAACCCGACAGCGCTTTGACGGCGCGTCCCAGGAACTCCCGGAGCTGAGAGCCCGATCCGCTGCCATGCTCGCTAGGAAGACCTTGAGCGGCGTAGGCCAGCATGAACTCGTAACACTCCTCGATCGCGTTGCAGCGTTCGCGGACGTCATCCATGCTTCAGGCTGAGGCCTTCGCTTTCCTGGACGCTGTCTCCGAACCATTAGTCTCCACGGCCCATCGCTCCGGATCGTGGTGTTCCAGATAATATTCCTTGGGTAGATCTCCCAAAGACCATGGATTTGGTGATCACGAACTTTTCCGGCCGAACCGCGAAGTAGATGTGCACCATGATCAGCGCGATCAATCCCACGCCTGCGAGGCCGTGCAGCACGTACATCAGGCCCCAGGTCATGTCGCCGAACAGAGTACGGATTGCGCGGGAAGATCGGCCGTGCGTCACGCGAAACATCATAAACACACCGGTCAGGATGACTGCCAGGCCGGTCAATACGATGACCCCGTGATACATCTTATTTTCGAGCGGATATTTGGCGAATCGTCTGGGCGCGGGGGCGTCTTGTCCCATGAAGCGCTTCATTCTTCGCGACGCATCTTCCACGTCGGCTTTATCCGGCCAGATGGACCAGAAGTCCAGGAAGAACGATGGCGTGGATGATGTGGAAGATGATCGAAACGGTCAGAACGACGCCCGCGATCCAATGGTAGGTAACCCAGTCAAACTGGACTCCCACCTTCGGAAGGAACGCGGTAACCAGAAGCGTGAGCATGGCGGCTGCCATGATCCAGTGAAACAGGCGCGCAGCCAGCGAATGTCTGGGAACCCGCTCCGGTACGTGCGCGGCGACTTCAGGCGGCACACTGCCCGCGTAGGCTTCCGCCTTGGCGAAATACCGGACGTAAATCGCATGCACGATCAGAAACAGCAATCCACCGATCGCCGCCACATAGATCAACGACCACACGATATGTGAATCGGGACGTCCTGTCCCCACGGACTTGTCGCCCACTGTACTATGCCCAAGTTGCCACCTCCACGCCCCCCACGGCACGTTTTACCAGATTTCTCATCAATGGAATTTTGTATGCGTTGAACTGCAACGGGATTGCTCCCTGGACGGCGAGTTTGCCTGCCATCTCACCGGTTGCGGCGCTTTTCGGCTTTCCACGGACGGCGTCTTCCACTGCCTTCAGTCGCAGCGGACGAGCAGCCGCGCCGTTTACTGCGATGCGGATGCGCTCGATGTTGCCGCCTGTTACCACCATCGCTGATGCGACGTTCAAGAGCGCAAAATCCCACACGTTCCGGTCGCGCACTTTCTCAAAGAAGAATTGCGAACCAGCCCACGTGGGTGGAATCCGAATGGCGGTGAGCAGTTCTCCGGGCCGCAGGATGTTCAGGTGCGTGATGTCGATGTCAGGACCAATGTAGTAGTCTTCCGCATCCACCACTCGCTCGCCCTTGGACGTGCGAATGACGAATTTGGCGTCCAGCGCGATCAGAGCCGGCGCCGAGTCGGACGGGTTTACAGCGACGCAGCGGTCCGCGTCGAGAATCGCGTGCTCGCGGTTCCGCCCGGTCGGAGTGTCGGCGTAACAAATGTTGCCGCCGGCGCGATAGCAGGGCCAACCGGCGCGGTAATAATGACAACGTGCGTCTTGCGACACGTTGCCGCCGATGGTGCCCTGATTACGGATCTGCGGGGAGGCTGCCAGTTCGGCGCCCTCCGAGAGCAGACCGAAGCGTTGCTTGATGGTCGGATTATTCACCACCTCGGTCAGAGTGGTCATGGCGCCGATCTCGACGCCGCCATCCGCCGTGGTCTTGATTCCTTTGAGCTCCGCGACACCGCTCAAGTCAACCACCACCTTTGGTTTCTTGATGCGGTCCTTGAGCCAGTCGAAGCTATCGAGCCCTCCGGCCAGCACCCAGGCATCCCGTCCGTGTTGCGCGAGAAGGTTCTGAGCATCAGCGGCCGAGGTCGGCTGAAGCAGATCAAAAGCGGGCATGATATCTCGAATTACAGCCATGGCTCTTCTCCTTTTCTCATCTCCATCAAATATGGGCCATCAGCGGATCTTGCATGGGGTGGCCCGCTTCGAGCGAAGCGATAATAGTATCGGCGTTCACTGGCGCGCGCCGGAAAACTTCGTCGCCAAGAGCATCGGTCAGCGCGTTCAGGACAGCGGCAAAACCGCCACCCACCGGAGGCTCCCCGATGCCGCGCGAACCAACCGGAGTTTCCGGATCGGGAATGTCCACGGCCGCCCATTTCATATTCGACGGAACGTCGAGGATGGTAGGCGGTTTGCTGTGGTGGAAGCGCCGGGAGAGCGTCGCGCCATAGGCTGGGTCCATCACCCACTTCTGCCCGATCGCGTGCGCGATCCCCAGGGTTGACCGGCCCAGCACCTGCCCGCCCAAGGCTCTGGGGTGCAGAACGGTTCCCACGTCGGCGTAGGTCATGAAGTCGACGATATGGTACTTGCCGGTTTCCAAATCTACCTCGACTTCGGCGAAACTGGCGACATAGGAATGAGTCTGGCCGTCGCGCGGATACTTGTCGCGCGCCGACGCCACGAAGCCCTGACCGGCCAGCGCCGCCGCTGCCTGCTTGGTGTAGCGGTTTACGTCCGGGTTGGCCTCATGACCATCGTAAATGCCGCCCATCTGGATGGCTTTCTGCGCGGCCTGAGCCAGGGTCATGCTGGCCCCGCCGCCTTTGCGGAAAACCTTCTCATTCGCGACGTCGTAGTTCTGCGGGCTGCCGCCCAGACTCTTCGCGGCGATCTCCTGCAGACGCTGCTTGGCTTCCATCGCCACCGCATGCGCGGCGCGCGTCATAGAGTGCGTGGTCTGGCTGCCACCGGATACGCACGACCACGGGAGGTTCTTAGAGTTCGAGCCCCAGCAGACATCGCACTTTTCCCACGGTACACCCAGGACCTCGGCGCCGACGCGATGAACGTCGATCACCGATTCAGTCCCGAGGTTGCCGATTCCGGACTGGAAGCAGATGTGCCCGTCGGGCTTGATCAGCAGCAGGCCGTCGAATCCAATCGTGCCGCCGACATAGCAGCCCAACGCTACGCCGACGCCACGCACTTTGGTCCCGCTCCGTTTGGTTTGGGCGACGCGCTCTTTATAATTAAATTCGTCGGAGCCGCGGTTGAGGGCTTCCTTGACGAATGCGCTGGTCGCATAGGCGCGCTTGCCACGAATGGCCGGGCCGATCGGCGCCTTTCCTTCCGGCGCATTAATATAGCGGATCGCAACCTGATCGAGCTTCAGTTGGCGCGCCGCCTTGGAAACAATTTGTTCCAGGATCGTACTTCCCTGCATACCACCCGGCGAACTTTGGGCGCTGCGCGGAGGAGTGTTGGTCATCACCGTGAGGCCTTGGAAACGCATGTTTTCCGGTTGATAGGCCAATGACACGATGCGGCCGGACGATGGCGCGTCGCCCACCGGATCGTAGGGTCCGTTGTTGACGAGCACGAACATGTCCAGCGCGGTGATCTTTCCGTCCTTCGCGAAGCCCACCTTCATGCGACCCATCATGCTGGGCCGCGCGCGGCCAATGAACATCTCGTCTTCGCGTGTCAACCGCATCATGACCGGCGCGTTGCACTTCTTCGAAAGAAGCGCCGGGATGATGAGCGATATAGCGCCGGTGATTTTGCTGCCAAAGCCGCCGCCAGTATATTCGCTGGTGAAAACCACCAGGCTGGGATCGATATTCAGCCAGCGGGCGATGGCCGGCACGGTCTGAATCGTACTTTGCGTACCGGTAAATACATGCACTTTGCCGTTCTGCCAGTAGGCCATCGCACTGCGGGTTTCCAAACAGTGGTGACTGGTGTCCGGAGTCACAAACGTTTCATCCAGGATCAGCGCGGCCTTCTTGAATCCTGCATCGATATCACCGTACTTCCAGGAGTTGGCTGGGTCAGGAATAGCGGAAACTTTACCGTCTGGTCCCGTGACATGTGCTTCGGGGATCTTGCCCATAGGCAGCTTGCCGTCTTTTGCTTCTGCAAAATCGGCCTCAGTCCACTTCCACACCGTTGGCTCGATGGGCGGAGGAGGCGGTGGCGGCTCGCCCGGCTTGCCTGCCGGCGCAGCCGGACGCACCCAGACATTCCCGCCGACTCGCGCGTTCGGGCCCCCAGGCCGAAGTGTGTCCAGAGGATCGATGACGAACGGCAGGTGCTCGAATTCGATCTTGATTTTCTCGATCGCTTCGGCGGCCGTCAACTCATCCACCGCGGCTACTGCGAGGATCGGCTCGCCTTGATAGAGCGGCTCGTTGGTGAGACCGCGTTCGCCGAGCTTGTTAGCCGGAATGCGGACGCCGTTGTCAGTCAAGCTGTCGGCGGGCGCCGGCAGATCGTCCGCGGTGAGGATCCCTTTGACCCCCGGCATCGCGAGCGCCGCGCTGGTGTCGATGCTTTTTACTCGGCCGTGAGGAACCGGACTCAATAACAGCTTGCAGAACAACATGCCCTCGGCGCGGTAGTCTTCGGCATACTTGGATCTGCCAGTCACCTTGGCATACAAGTCGAGGGTCTGATAGTTCTTGCCGATCAGCTTGTGGCCTTTCCCGTACTCGGGACCGGCCGGCTTATTCTGTTCCGGCAATTTACTAGGCATGGTTCGCCTCCCTTGCGATCTCCGCGCCACGCATAAACGCGGTTAGGATCTTGTCATAGTCCTGGCACCGGCATAGGTTGCCTGAAATGCCGTGCGCCAACTCGGCGCGCGTGGGATTCGGATTGGTCTTGAGGTATCCCACCGTAGCCATAATGAATCCGGACATACAGAACGCACATTGGAACCCCTGTTCATCAAGGATGCCCTGCTGCACGGGGTGCAGCTTTCCGTCGGCGGCCTGCAGGCCTTCGACTGTCACAACCTTGGCGTTGCGCACCGTATGAGTGAGCGTCGAGCACGAGTAGCGCGGCACATCGTCGATGAGCACGGTGCACGCTCCGCATTCGGCTCGATCGCATCCGATCTTGGTGCCGGTGAGACCCAGCTTGTAGCGCAGCGTCATCGCCAGCGTCTCTTGCTTCATCACGTCCACTCGCCGTTGCTGGCCGTTGACGTTCAGCGTAATCAGGCGCTCGCCCGCACCGGCAGCCGATGCCAGGCTGGACGCGCGAAAGAGGTAGGTCGCTGAGGAGACGCCCGCTCCCCCGGCGATAACCCCTTGAATAAATTTTCGTCTCGAGACCGCCTTCGGCGTATCCTCGGTTTTTTTCATGTCTGCTGTGTCTGCCATTTCAGGATTACCTCCTCTAACATGCAAGCAAGCCTTCGGTTGGAGCAACGTTCGATCGATGGATATAGACTGAAGACATCCATACAACCTCGGCTTAACATTATATACCTCTTGAAACCGTTTTGGGGGTTTTTTGAGCGGTGGGCGTCTGGATCGATCTGGGCCCCCCGGTTCACCTATTTCGCGCCTCCGCCCCCGATCAAAGCGGGCTCCTCCACCGTGACCGACCAATCGACATTGCTGGATTCAATGACCAGGTAAGAGAAATGAGGATCCACTCCAACGTAGGCCAACTCGTGGCCTACCCCCCGATGGTCGACAGCCACCGCTAGTTCCCGGCCGCTCACGGCGCTATTAACCGTTACATGCAATGTTCCCTGTCCTGCGGGCTTCTCATTGCGGGTTTCCCAACGAATCCGGCACTGCGAAAACCCGATGTCGAACGAATCGGTCTGGGCGTTACCTCGGCCGGACCAGGTCCCGACCTTCTGCCACGCGACTGGAGCCGGCTTAGCCTCAACTTTAGGTTCTGACCGGCATCCCCCTAGTACTGTGGCAGTTAGAACGATTATCGTCGTCTTCCTAAACATTACGGAACTGACGCGGCCGCGGGAATATCCTAAATTCCTAGGCTACGCGACGCAGCCCATTTTGGCAAGAAGGCGGAAATAGGACCGGGCGCGAGAAGGGCCTACGGAGGCCACCCGCCAGGGGTAGGTGGTTCGACCGAGGGGCCTTGGCGGTGTTTCAGCCGATAGATAGGCAGACCTATGTCCGCCCCCCAAGCCGGTAAGTTCCAAGATCACTATGCGGTTCTCGACGTCGATCCCAAATCGGATTCGGACGAGATACAAGCAGCCTACGCCAAGCTGGCGCAACGCTATCAGCCGAAATCCCCAACAGCTGATCCCGAAAAATTCGAGGCCGTCAATCTGGCCTATGAGGTTCTTTCCGACGCCGAGCTGCGGAGCGGGTTCGACAAGATAAAGGGTGTCGGTCAAGACCAAGCTGCTCCGAAATTCACCGGGTTGGACTTCTTTGACGCTCTCGGGCGCGAAGCGCTTCTGCGCGTTGCTCTTCTTTGCGTTCTCTACGACCGGCGGAAGATGAAGCCTCTCGCGCCGAGCATTTCGGTACGGCATATCGAGACCATACTGGATTCGACGTCCGACGAGCTGACTTCCGTGCTTTGGTATTTGAAGCAGCGCGCCTTAGTGCGCAGTGACGACAAGAGCAGCCTGCACATTACCGTCGACGGAATGGACTTTCTCGAAAACAAGAAGCCTACGGCCGATGAGGTGATGCGATTCATCAAGCCGGATGCAATCGCCTGGTCCAAGACTCAAACGCCTTCGGTAACGCCCCCTGCGGTAACACCCCCTGCCGCGAATGCCGAAACTGAGTCGGTGCGAAGCGTGTTGAACCGCGTGCTGGCACGGGTTTAGTCCACTCCGAACGCCAGCAGCACGTTTCCATTGACGCCGTTCTGAACACCCGGATATCCCGCGCCGGCAAACACCATGCCCCCTGCAATAGTCGGTCCGGAGGAGCCCATCGACCCGCCTTTAGCCGGGACACCGTTGACGGTCTTGAATTCCTGAACCATATCGAAGTCCCAAAGAGTTTTTCCGTCTTTGGTCGACAAAGCGCGCAAGACGCCATCCCACCCGCCGGAGAAGATGACTCCCGGCATAGCCGAAATCGCCGCGTCATGTCCTCCATGCCGGCCTTCGGCGGGTTCGATTTGAGCGAACCAATCGCGCTCGCCATTGGTGAGCGATAGCGCTACAATCCCACCGCTGTTCAACCCGAAATAGGCATGCTGGCCGTCGGCCGTACCGCCCCACACGATCTGGCCCTGCGCTTTCGGTGGCGTGGAGAATACCGCGGTCTTCCAAACCACCGCGCCTTTGCGATCCGGATCATGCCCCCAAACATTGCCGCTCTTCTGTCCGGCCACCAGGATGCTCTTGCCGCCGGGCAGCGATTGCAAGATCGGCGACGAGCCAAAATCATAGTCCGGCCCGGCGTCTTTGGGACAGTTCTCGCGGTCCTTCTCACGAATGCAACCGACCACCCAGGCATCGCCAGGCGTGTCCTGCACTGACCACAACATTTTCCCGCTGTCCAGATCCAGTGCCACGACGGCGTCGGTTGTCTTGGCGGCCGGCGCCGTGTAGGCATCGCCGGTCCCCACGTAAAGCGCGTGCCGCTTGGGGTCGAGCGTGGGCGAATTCCAAACGCCTCCGCCCGCCGGTCCGAACTGTTGAATGCCCTTGGCGTTCTTCCCGGTCGGCTTGTTGGCCTGTGGAATGACGTAGCTTTTCCATATCAGGCGGCCGGTCTGAGCGTCGAGCGCAGCGACGCTGCCGCGAAATGTACAGCATTGGTACGCCGGATCCGCGGCGGAGACTTCCTCAAACGATGCAACTGGAACATATAGTCGATTCTGATAAATCTGCGGCGCGCCCGTGATTCGTGCAACAGGATGGCTGTCCAGATTGATCTTCCAGACCTGTTCGCCGGTGCCGGCGTCGACCGCGTAAACATTGCCCTTCAAATCGCCAAAGTAGGCCAGATACCTGCCTGGAGTTTGCGCGGGGCCGACGCTCACCGCTGAGCGCACCGCCCCAGCCGCGTGATAGGACCAATAGACGCAGCCCGTCGCCGCATCAATCGAATAGACGTAACCGGTATCGACGCCCAGAAACACGCGCCCCGCCACGACGGTCGGCTGCCCGTAAACGGCCTTTGCGCCCGGAAATCCGAAGGCCCATTTCAATTTCAGCTTGGGGACTTGTCCGGCGTCGAGTTGAGCTTCGGCGGCATCTTGAAAGCGAGCGTTGGTGAGGCCCGCGCCCCATCCGTTCCAGGAAGGCTTGGCCGCGATGTCGCCCAGGCCGGGATTCGCTTGGCAGCGGTTAGGCATCAACTTCGCGTCCGCATTGGCGGGCGGAGCGGCGTCTTGCGCGAATCCTGGAAGCGCCAGGGCAAGCATTGCGGATAGAACGAGTTTGGAGAGTAACATTAGGCGCAATTCTACTAGAAATCCATTTGATCGATATTTTGCTTGTTGATGATCAGCGGAGATCCCAAAATAATTTCGCTGCCGCGGATTTGAAGCGTGCCTAGCCGTCCGGCTTGAACTGATGTCGCCCCGGCGGGAAGTTTGTCCTGCGCTAGCCGCCAAGCCGAATAGACCGTAAGGTAGCCAAGATCACGCGTGCTCCAGAGGACCACAGTCTGCACGATGCCCTCATGAACATAGGGTTTGCAGATGCTTGGAAGCGAGAGACCGATGACATCGACGTCCTTTCGGCCAGCCTGCCGCACCGCCTCCGCCGCGCCCGGAACCGCCGGCGCCGAGATAGCCATGATCAGCTTTACTTGCGGGTAAACCTTCAGGACGGTCTGCGTCTCGGCAAAAGCTTTGTCGCGATCGTCGTCACTCGGCCGAATGGTCGCCAGCTTCAGAGCGGGATACTTGCTGGCCAGTCGCTTTTTGATAAACGCGATCCACTCGTTCTGATTCTCGGCGCTGAGAGCGCCCGTGATAATCGCAAAATCTCCTTTGCCAGCGAGAAGCCGCGCTGCCTCGTCCGTTAACGTGTTTGCGATTCCCTCCGGAGTGGCCTGGTTGATGAAAAAATCGCGGGCGTCGGGTTCGGCATCGGCATCCCAGGTGAGGACGTGGATGCCATGCTGGCGCGCCTTGCGCAGAACGGTGGAGATGCCCGCCTTGTTCTCCACGGCCACGGCGATCACGTCCACTTGCCGCGTGATCCAATTCTCGACCAACTCGTTTTGTTTGGCGGCTTCGAGGCTGGTAGGGCCATCCCAGATCAACTCCGCGCCGAGTTCTTTGGCGGCCTCTTCAGCGCCGGCCCGGACGCTGACGAAGTAGGGATCACCTTTGGCTTTCGGCATCATCGCGATCACGGGACCATGCCCGGTCGCGGGCGTGGCGAGTGCGGGAGCGCGCGCCAACGAGTGCGCCAGCCACACGTTTGTTCCAGCCACGATGAGCGAGCCGACCAGCACGGCTCCGCACAGGATGGCAACCTGACTGTTCTTCACTGGATTTATCTCTTTGTCTAGTGTTGCATCCGCGCGCCGCCGGAAGCGATCGATGCTGATGGTTACTACCAGCAGCGTGCCCGTCAAGATCCCCGTCAGCTCCGAAGGAAGCGCGGCGAGATGCAAGCCATTCTGCAAAACCGACAGGGCGAACAGGCCGAAAATCGTGCCCCAAAGGGTGCCCCGGCCGCCGAACACCGACGTTCCTCCCAGCACCACGGCCGTAATCGCGTCGAGCTCATAGCCGGTCCCGACGTCTGACTTTGCCTGACCCAGGTGTGCCACATAGATGATCGCGGCCAGGCTCGCCACAACTCCCGACAACAGATACACCAGCGCGAGGCGTCTGCGGACCGGAATCCCGGCGTATCGCGCTCCCGCGGCCGTGAACCCGATGGCGTACAGTGCCCGCCCAATTACCGAGCGATGCAGCAGAATCGCGTAGCCCGCTAAGACCGGCAGGAAAAACAAAAGCTGTACCGGAATCACGCCCCCAAGATAGCCTTGGCCGAGGAACAGAAATGAATTCGGGAAGTCAGTGTAATTCACTGCGCCGTACGTGATTCCTTCTGCAATGCCGCGGAACAGCGAGAAGGTTCCCAGAGTAACAATGAGCGGAGGAAGATTGAGCCGCGAGATCGCCAATGCGTTCAGGCCGCCTCCGGCGAATCCTACAAACAGTGCAACTAAGGCCGCGGCGACAAGCGGAAGATGCCAATCGTGCCAGGCCGCCCCCAACGCCACCGCAGCCAGCCCCATCATCGAACCTACTGAGAGATCGATTCCGCCGGTGATGATGACGGGCGTCATTGCCAGCGCCAGCAGTCCAAGCTCGACGCTAAAACGGATCACTTCAAAGAAATTGTTCCAGGTGAAAAAGTTTTCGGCAATCGCGGAAAAGACGGCTATCTCAGCCGCTAGCGCCAGCAGAAGAATCCATTCGCCGTTCGGGAACATGCGCTCGCGCCATCGACTAGGCGCGACTTGCGGCAAGATTGCTTCCATTTTGTTCCCCATGAAGCTCGCTCGCGCGCGCGCGAACGGCATCGATCACAACCGCGGCCAAAATGACTCCGCCTTGCACCGCCCGCTCCCAATAAGCGCTGATTCCCAAAAATGTCAGCGCCGGCCCGATCGCTCCCAGCAGGATCACGCCCAACACCGTTCCGGCGATGCTTCCTCTTCCGCCCGTGATCGCCACCCCGCCGACCACCACTGCCGCGATCACTTTCATCTCTAGGCCGAGCCCGGCGTTGGTCGGGATTTGGTTGAAACGGACCGCATTGAGCGCAGCCGCGAATCCGGTCAGCGCGCCCATGAATCCGAAAACCGAAAACGTCACCAAAGAAGTACGAATTCCGGCCAAGCGTGCGCCTTCTTCGTTCGATCCCGTGGCGTAGACGGCGCGTCCGGCCGCAAGATTGCGCAAGCCCCACGCGATGCCCGACGAAAGAACCACGGCTACGATCAGGCTCATGACGGGATGGGCCGCCTGCGACAGACCGAACCATTGGAAGCCGGCTGGGAGATCCTGAACCCAAGCGCCCTGCGTCTGCCAGCGCAACGCGTCTCGCAGCGCGACCATGCTCGCCAGCGTGACTACGATCGATGGAATCCGCACATAGGCAACTAACGATCCATTGAGCGCCCCGAGGGCGGCGCCGGCCACGCAAGCGCCCAGCCCAGCGATCACCGCAGGAACTCCTGATTTCGCAAGGAGCCCGGCGCTGACGCCGCAGATCGCAAAGACTGATCCGACCGAGATGTCGATTTGTCCGATTACGATGACGAGTGTCATACCGAGAGCCACGATAAGCACCGGCACATTAGCTAGGAATAGATCGGTCAGGTTTTCGCGTGAGAAATAACCTGGCGCGACGAACGCCAGCAGGATTGCAAGCAGGACGATAGCTACAGCGACCGAAATTTCACGGCGATGAGTAGTCATCAGTTGACCGCCAGCGATAGAATCTTCTGTTGTGTGGCTTGTTGACGAGAGAGCACGCCCGCAATCTTTCCCTGATGCATCACCGCGATTCTATCGCTCATGCCCAGAATCTCCGGCAGTTCCGACGAAATCATGATAATCGCCAGCCCACGCTCGGCCAAATCCATCATGAGCCCGTGTATCTCCGCCTTCGAGGCGACATCGACTCCCTGCGTTGGTTCGTCTAGGATCAAAATCTTCGGATTGATCGCGAGCCACCTTGCCAGCGCGACTTTCTGCTGATTGCCGCCCGATAGCGCGCCTGTCTCGGTGTAAACCGAAGGCGCTTTGATTCTCAGTTGTTGGATATAACGAAGGGCCAGCCGGCTTTCTTTGTTGCGATCGATCAATCCGTGCCTCGAAACGACCTTCAAATTAGCGAGGCTGGTATTGGAAGCGATCGGCAGCTCGAGAACGACGCCGTGCTGCCTGCGGTCTTCCGGCACATATCCGACGCCCAGATGGATCGCTTGCGCTGGTGATGTTATCCGGACAGACGCGCCGCCGATCAGAATCTCACCAGAGTCGGCTGGAGTCAGGCCAAAAAGCGTTTCGGCCAGCTCGGTTCTCCCTGAGCCCACCAGACCGGCCACGCCAAGAATTTCGCCGCTTCGCACGCGGAATGAAATATCGCGAAGGCCGGAGGCGCAATTGGAGACGTTTCGCAATTCGACCAGGGTTTCGCCGAGTACCACTTCGCGCTTCGGAAATACTGCTGAAATCTCGCGGCCCACCATCATGCCGATGAGCGACCCCTTGTCCACTTCGTCCGTCCGCAGCGTGGCGATCGTCTCTCCATCGCGCAGGACGGTGACGCGGTCGGCGATCTCGGAAATTTCCTCCAGCCGGTGCGAGATATAGATTATACCCGCTCCCTGGCCGCGGAGCAGCGCGATGATCTTGAACAGGCTGTCCACTTCGCGATCCGTCAGCGATGCGGTGGGCTCATCCATGATCAGGATCTTCGCGTCGGCGCCGATCGCTTTGGCGATCTCCACGATCTGCTGCTCGGGCATGCTAAGCGTCGCGACCAGCCGTTCCACTTGGATCGATCCGCCGACGCGTTCGATCAATTCTTGGGCGCGGCGATTCCGTCCCTTCCAATTCACCTTTCGCCACATCCCTCCGCTTTCGAGCGCCAGGGCGATATTCTCGGCAACGGTGAGATCGGGAAACAACGATGGCTGCTGATAGATCGCCGCGATTCCCAAGGATCGCGAAATGCCAGGATCATTATGTGGCACCGTGCGGCCGCGGATATCGAGCGTTCCGGAATCAGCCTGGATGGCGCCGGTGATGACTTTGATCAGCGTCGACTTTCCAGCGCCGTTCTCGCCAATCAACGCATGCACTTCTCCTTCGAGCAGGTCGAAAGATACGTTCTTCAAAGCGCAAACGCCAGCAAACGACTTGCTAATCGACTTGGCTTCCAGCAGCGGAACAGCCATCACCTAACGAATGCGTCTTGCAAGCCGCCATCGACGGGAATGATGTGGCCAGTTGTCTTCGCGCTCTCGTCGCTCGCCAGCCAGACAATGGCGCGCGCGCAATCTTGCGGAAGAATGGGCCTTCGGGTAAGCGTCCGCTGAGCGTAATAATCCGCGAGCTTGGTTCGCAATTCCTCGGTCGATTCCGATTCCGAGAATTCGATTTTGTATTTTCGCAGTGAGTGAATGACGCGGTCCCGCGGAAACATCGTTGATCCGGCCACCACTGTCGCGGGGGCGATCCCGTTCACGCGCACCAGCGGCCCCAGCCCAACCGCAAGTTCGCGAATCAGGTGGTTCAGCGCTGTCTTGCTCGTGTCATATGCTTCGGTGCCTTTCTTGGGGACAAGCGCGTTGGCAGAGCTCGTCAGTACCATGGCCGCCGGAAGGTTCTGGTCCTTGAAGACCCATTCGGCCTGCTCGGCCAATAGGTAATTGCCGGTCACATTCACTTGGAAAGTTTTTGACCACTGGGCGGCGGTCAGTCGGCCGTCCGCGCCGGGCACCGGGTAAATGGCGGCTGTGTTAATGACCACATCGATACCACCAAATTGTAGAACTGTAAACTTCACTGCTTCGGCCAAGCTCTCGGCAGAACTCAAATCGGCGGGCGTGCTGGCGACGGAATCCCCCGATCCAATCTTCGCGGCGTCGACTGATGTGGCCCGCGCGCTATCGGCATCCAGGTCCGCCACCACGACCTGCGCGCCTTTGCGAGCCAGCAACAGCGCCACTTCCCGCCCGATCCCACTGCCGCCGCCGGCCACTAGTACGATCTTGCGGCTGAACTCCGCCTCCGCGGGCATTCGCTGCAGCTTGGCTTCTTCGAGCGCCCAGTATTCAATGCGGAACGCCTCCGATCGTGGAAGCGCGACGTAGTTATGGAAAAACTTGAATTGCGTGGATTCTTCCGCCCGGCGGGCATGCGGCAACGGATGCTCCACCTCGCTATCTTCCAGCGCGTTCGCCCCCGCCATCACATGGATCGCGTTAATGAAGAATTCCGTCGTGATGCGTGCTTCCTTCTTGTTCTTACCGAATCCGAATAATCCAACGCCCGGAATCAGGACCACCGATGGATTCGAATCGCGCAGCTTCGGCGAATCCCGATTGGCCCACGCCTCGTAATACTTCTTGTACTCAGCGCGATAAGTGACCGCTTGCTCCTGAATGCGAGACTTCAGCGCTTTCAAATCGCCAGTTGCGGGATTCCAATCGATGAACATAGGACAGATGCGCGTTCGGAGAAAATGGTCCGGACAACTGGTTCCGAGCGCGCCCAGTTCCTTCGACCACTTGGAGCCGGCGAATGTCAGAGCATCGGGGTCGTCGGTATAGTGTGCGATCACACGGCGGTTAGACGACATCACCCCGCGCAAGGCCGGCAAAATCTGCCCCGCAATCTCTTTCCGATTGGCCAGAGGCGTGTGTTCGACGCCGCCGAACATCTTACCCTTCTTGGCCTGGTGTTCGGCCTGGTGTTCCATGATGAATTCACCCATCTGGTCGATAGTGCGAATGCTGTTTGAATAGCACTCACGCTGAGTGTCCCCCCAAGTGAACAGACCGTGACTGCCCAGGATCAGACCGTCGCACCCTGGGTTGTCCTTAACCGCCTTTTCGATCAAGAGCGCGAGTTCGAATCCTGGACGCTGCCAAGGCACCCATGCGATCTTCCGCCCGAATTTTCTATTGAATTCCTCCAGCTTGCGCTGGCCATTGGCGCTGGCCGCCAGCGCGATCGCCCAGTCCGGATGAAGGTGGTCCACGTGTGGAAACGGCAGAAACGCGTGCAAGGGCGTATCGATGGAAGCTGCCACGCGATTCTCGCCGAACGCGGACAGAGGATAGTAGCCGACCATCTCGTCTTCGTGGGCTTCTCCGCGGTAGATTTGCTTGAGCTGCTCCAGCCGATCGAGATAAAGCAGCGCAAATCCGGATTCCTGAATCGATCCGAGATCGCCGCCGCTGCCCTTGACCGCCAGAACCCGCACCGGCTTTCCGGTAAACGGATCCGGAAGTTCAATTTTTGAACTGGTGTTGCCGCCGCCGAAATTTGTGATTCGCAGATCGGCGCCCAGCAGATTGGAACGATAGCGCAGCACCGACAGTTCATTTCCGGCCAGGGCGTGGGCCTGATCCTCGTCCCAGAGGTCCTTCAGGTGAATAGTTTCCGTAGTCTCAGGCATGGCGTCCGTAGTCTCACATATGGCGAATGATAAAATGAATCTGTTCAGGCGGCCTTCGTCCTCGCGAAATGCGAAAAATCACACACTCCCTGTCGGCGCTAAGCATAGGCGCAACTCTCTTTCTTACTCTCGCAAATGCGCAGGAGAAATTGCCCGACGGACCCGGCCGTGAAACTCTGAAGAGAGTCTGCGGCGCCTGTCACAGCGCCGAAAACGTGGCCGGGATGGCGAAAACGCGCGAGGAATGGGGAGCGGTAGTCGGGGAGATGGCGGCCGACGGCGCGCAAGCTACTGAAGCTGAGTTCAACGAGATTGTGGACTATCTCGCCACCTACTTTCCGAAAACGCCGAAGATCAACGTGAATAAAGCCACCGCCAACGATCTTGAGCGCGCGCTGGAACTCTCGACCAAGGAAGCGGAAGCGATGGTGCATTACCGCGAAGAAAAGGGTAGCTTCAAGTCCATCGAGGACGTTGAAAAAGTTCCCGGTGTGGACGCCAAGAAGATCGAAGCCAAGAAAGATCGCTTGGCATTCTGACAGCCGTACGCTCACGGCCGTCACAGATTCTTCAACCAAAGATTGCGGCAAGAGACCTTCACATTCCCGCCGCCTTCGATTTGCAGTCCGATCACGCCTTGCGCCACCGCCATGGTCGGATCGTCGTCAATGAAAACGGCCATGACGTGTCCGTTCAACATGTGCATCATCATATTCCCCCGCGCGATGACGTGCATCTGATTCCAATCGCCCACCTTGATGTATTCCTTGAGCGCGTCCGAATCTCCAACTGTGCTGAGCAAACGTGGTTTCTTCCCTTGCTCTGCCCGCACCACCTGGCCGCGCCACGCGATGATGCCGCGCGGTGTCCCCTGCTCGTAAAGCTGGCCGCTGTACCGGTTCGCGAAATCGAAATCCGCCTGGTAGCCTTTCAAATTCCACTTGGCGAACTTGGCACTCGGCGTAGGACCGCCCTGGATCTGTCCGGCAGCCACGCGTGCACTGCGATATTGAATGCCGCTGTTCGCGTTGTTGCCTTCCAGTTTAATCTCGGCCTTCAACTCGAAATTCTTTGGCTCGCCGCCTTGCCAGATGATGTATGTGGTGCCCGCCGGTTTTTCCGGGCTCGACTCGCCAACGATCGCGCCATTCTCCACTCGCCAGACGTCCGGGCTTCCGTCCCAGCCCTTCAAGGTCGTCCCGTCGAACATGGATTGCCATCCGGCGTGATCGTCAAAATTGATCGGGTCCGGTTGAGAGAAGCCTCCGCCACGGCCCTGCGGCTGGGCAATCGCAGTAAACAAACAGAGCAAGACTCCCGCAACACCAGCCACGGCAGACCAACGAAAGAACATTTTAGCCTCCAAAGATTCTATGCCGCGCTCGATTGCTTGAGCGATGGCACCTTTTCCCAGCGCCGGTTCTTTGCGGATCCCAAAACGGCGTCGGTGACGTAGTCCGTTGCCAGGCCATCGCGAAAGGTCGGCGCCGCCTGCTTGCCTTCGCCCAGCGCCTGCAGAAAATCCGCGACCTGATGAATGAACGTATGTTCGTATCCGATTTGCAGGCCCGGCACCCACCAGTGCTTCATATAAGGATGATCGCCGTCGCTAACGTGGACGCTTCTCCAACCGCGCAATCGCCCTTCATCACGATGATCGAAAAACTGAATGCGATGCAGGTCGTGCAGGTCCCACATCGCGGATGCATGTTCGCCATTGATCTCGAGTGTGTAAAGCGCCTTGTGGCCGCGCGCGTAACGAGTAGCTTCAAATGTCGCGAGCGATCCATTCTCGAAGCGGCCCAGAAACGCGCTAGCGTCGTCGATTGCCACACTCTGAACACGTCCAGTGAGATTGTGCTTCCGCTCCTTAATGAACGTCTCCGTCATGGCCGACACTTCAGCGATCGGCCCGTTCAGCCACAGCGCGGTGTCGATCGTATGGGCCAGCAGATCGCCAGTGACGCCGCTTCCTGCCACTGCAACATCCAGCCGCCACAGTCCTTCGCCGCCCTGCGGCAAGTCTTCTGAGATGGTCCAATCCTGCAGGAATTTCGCGCGATAGTGAAATATTCGCCCCAGCCGTCCTTCATCGATCAGATGCTTGAGCAGCATCACGGCCGGCACGCGCCGGTAGTTGTACCACACCATGTTGGCGACTTTGGCGGATTCCACCGCATCCGTCATGCCCCGCGCTTCCGACGCATTCCGCCCCAGCGGCTTCTCGCAAAGCACCATCTTTCCGGCCTTCGCCGCCGCAATCGCGATCTCGGCATGAGTGTCGTTAGGGCTGGCGATGTCGATCAGGTCGATATCATCCCGGCCGATCAACTTTCGCCAGTCCGTCTCCACTGACTCGTAGCCCCAGTTCCCGGCAAATGCCTTGACGCGTTCGGGGTTGCGCGCGCAAACCGCTTTGAGCACCGGTTGGTAAGGCAAGTCGAAAAATCGGCCGGCCTGCAAGAACGCGTTTGAATGCGTGCGGCCCATGAAGCCGTAGCCGACCAAACCGATGTTCAGGCTCTTTCTTGCCATGACCTCGCCGCTTCGTCCCAGCCGTGGGCATTTCGTACCGCGATCATGGTCGCCAGGATCTGTCGCCAAGTGCCGGGCTGCATCATGATTTCGTTGGGAAACATGCAGCCGTCCCAGCAGATGTGTTGAAAACCGTGCGTCGGTCCGCCATCACCTTCCCGTATCCACGCGCCGGCGACTCTCACGATATCCATCTTGCCATTCGGATCATTCGGCAGACAGTGCCGGCCGGTCTTGTCATGCGATCCCGATCCTTTCACTGTGGCGTCGTTCTGTGCTACGTGAAAATCGATGGTCCACGGCCGCAGCGCGCGCGTCATGGTCCGAATCGCGTCGTCCAACACTTCCTTCTGTGACCAGTCGAACTTCTCCGGCAAGATTCGATCCTCCGGCGCATTAATCCCCAGCGTAAACAAAAGCGTGTGCGCCATGTCCGCTTGAAAGCCAAGCGTCTCGGGACGGCCGACCATTTCCAGCAGTTCGACCATTCGTTTCCAGCTATGCATTCCGCCCCAGCAGATCTCGCCCTCGGCCGCGAGCCGCTCGCCATAGTCTTCTGCGATAGAGCACGCTTGTTGAAAAGTCTCGGCGATTCTCTTGGTGTTCGCCTCCGGGTCCTTGGCCCACTCCGTCGGACTCGCGGCAGAATCGATCCGCACGATTCCATAGCGGCGAATGCCCAGCTCGCGCAATTTTCTGGCGATTCCGCACGCCTTTCGCACCTGCGTCAGGAAATTCTTCCGCTCCTCCTCGGAGCCCATCGCCGATCCCCCGCCCGTGGGAGGCCAGACCGGAGCGACCACCGAGCCAACCACCAGGTTCCGCGAAGCAACCCGATCCGCTAGACGCTTCAGGCCATCGTCGCTCGAATCAATCTCGACATGCGGTGCAAACAAGAAAAGATCGACGCCATCGAACCGGATGCCGTCCACTTCGGCCGACGCCGTCAAGTTGAGCATGGTCTCAAGATCGATGGGCGGTTCTGAATCCGGACCCTTGCCGACCAAGCCCGGCCACATAGCATTATGCAGCGCCGGATACTTATGCGCGTTCACCGTGGCCATTCTCGCTACTTCTTCTTTCGCAGCGGCTCCGCATCCGGATTCCCGGGGCCGAAATGTTTCAGGATAACTAGCGGATCCGTCGCACTTGTATTCTCGACGCGTACGCCTTCGTTCGCCGCCTCCGCTGTGACGAACAGCTCATCTTCGGTCATTTCGCCGAACCGGATCATGGCGGGCGCCGCAACCGCGTGCTCGCCGAAACGCCCGTGCCCCTGGGTCAGGATCAATCCGTACGCGGCGCTATCGCGAATGGCGACAGCTCCGCCCCGGCATCACCGTAAGCTCTTTGGCCGAATAATATCCGGTTCCGTAAGTGATCCACTTCTCGCAATAACCGCCATCCTGCATGCCGTCGAGCGGCCGCACCGGCACGGGAAAAACCTTATTCGTCTTTCCGAACTCCGGGTTCACGTTGGCGTTCCAATCCAGCATGCCAACCAGGTAATCGAGGTCGTGATGGTACTCCGGCAGCACATCTTTAGTGAGCAGGCTCCAATCGACGATGCGGCCCTCCACCACCGATTGAAACATCGCGAAAACGTCGCTGCTCACTTGCGGCTCGTAAGTCACCAGCGAACCGGGAGCGTGAAGAATTCCCGGATTTATCTGCCATCCCGCGCCCGGCTGCAGCCGATAGGCTCGCGAGTGAAAGAGGATTCCGTTGTCGCCCTTGTTCCAGTTCTCCAGACAGCGGTGAACATCGTCCTTGGTTGTGCCGGGCTCCAGCCCCATGAACGTGTATGGGAAATTGTTTTCCGTCAGGTTGTATTGCGGAGGAAAATAGTAAGCCTCTGGCTTCCCTCGTTGCCCGACCAGCTTTGCGATCTCATCGCTCTGATGCATGTGATGCGGGATCGGCCCCATGTTGTCGAAAAATTTGCACAGCAGATTCCATCCGCCCTCGCGCTCGATCACATCCGAGCCAAGCAGGAGATCGCCGGCGCTATCCATCGCTTCCTTAAACAGAAATCGCTTCCCGCCATCCAGCCGGACATAGCTCAAGCCTTCGTCTTGCAAGGTTGCCGGACCGTTGGAAGCCTTGGTCGTCGATGAAAACCAGCGTTCATTGATTCCGCCGCGGTGCGCTCCGAACGCGTACAAATCATCGGAGTGAAGCTTCAACCTTCGGCCTGGGATCATGAACGAACGAGGCACCCAGCACGGTTCCAGCCTGAGAATTCCGCGTCCAGCGTCAATTGCTTCCTGCACGCTCGATCGATCCAACATCGTTTTCGAGTGATCCTTTTAGTGTTCTATCGGAATCCCAAACGAGTACAGCGTGTTATCGTACGTGCCGAAGTACACCCGCCCGTTGGCCACGGCCATGCTCGCGAAGTGCGTGAAGGAAGTGATGCTGTCGCCGCTGGAATACAGCTCCTTCCCGGTTTCGCCGTCCAAAGCATAAAGCGTAGCGTGTACCGATCGTTCCGCGCGCTGCTGCGAGCTGAACAGGCCCCCCTGATTTTCGTTCGCTTGGCGGACGAATTCGCCGCTGGAGAGCGCAAACACCACTCCGTTTGCAACCACCGGCGGTGTCGGAATGATCAGGTCGCGCGAAACCCACGCGGGGGAAAGTACCGTTTTGCCATCTTTCTCTTCCACCTTGAACGCCACAACGCTGCCGTGCGGAGCGTCGCCATTGGTGATCGGAAACTTCACGTCCTTCGTCAACGGGCCCCAAACCGGCGCCAGCACCCACCGCGTACCCTTGTTGTCTTCCCAACTCGCCAAGCCGCCCCAGGTCCCAAAACCGGCGAAGTCCGTTTCTTCGTTCGAGATCAGCGGCGTCCGGTACAGCGGCGTCCGATGGTTCGCTCCGCCCAGTGACTGGCTGTCGAGCAGAAATAGCCGGCCCTCTTTGCCGCCCGCGACGATCAGATCGCGCCCTTTATAAGGAAAGACCGTTGGCGTGGTGTTCATGTCGAGATCGCGCTTGGTGATCCACTCGCGATTGGAAGGCGTGTACCAGTCTTTCAACTTCAGATCTTTGGGCGACAGAGCCAGAACGGTATCCGAATATATTCCTCTGGCCGGATCCCATTCGCCGTCTCCCACTTCCGCATAGACCGTTCCGTCCATACCGATCGCAGCCCCGCCGAGTCCCCAGATGCCGCCGCCGTTCGACCCGAAGAAACTGACCTTCTTGTCGTCACTCGCAAGATCCATCGCATACACGCCGTTCGGATTGCCGCCGCATTTCTGTCCGGTGGTAGTGTACACCACGTTGTCGATCATATTCATGCTGTAAGGCTTCCCGTTCGGCGGAATAAACTTCGCAGGCGGCATGACATCTTCGCCATTGGCGAGGTTCATCTCATGCAGACTGCCATCGCTGGTGAGGACGTAAATCCCGCGGACCTCTGACACAGCTCCGCCGACCGCGGCCCGGTGTTGGTGGCGCAGGTCCCCGGCCTGCGGACGCCGGAGGGGCAGCGCCTCGACCACTACCTCCTCCCCGTCCGCCAAAAGTGGGCGGAGGCGGGATCACGGGCGTCGCCGTCAATCCACCCGGACAGAGCCACGTCGGGTTCTGCGTTTGCGGCACGTCGGCCGCATGATCGAAATGTCGTTGCCACAGAATTCGGCCCAGGTCGGCATCCACGGCATAGATATTGTCCGAACTGCCCGCCACGTACGCCATTTCCTTAAATCCGCGATTCGTGATAATCCGGCCCATGATTAACGGCTCGAAGATCGAGTACATGGCCTTCTGCTCGTTCTCCAACTTTAGCTTCCACAGAAGCTGAAAGCCCTTCACGCTTTCCTGTGTTGATGGTCGTTTCGTATTTCTGCCATCCGGTGCGTTGGGGATCGCCGCCGTGCGTGAGCCAATCGGCCACTCGCCCCACCTGCGCGTGAGCCAATGGTAGAAAGAGGCCGGCCAGACTCAACGAAATGACTACTGCGTCACGCAATTTTTGTATTCTCACGCTAAACCTTGAATCGCGGAAACAACTTCTCTGTATTCCCCCGCTCGATGGCGGCCATCAACTTCGGCGGCAGCCCCGACGTCGGAAGTTCATTCACCGTAGATTCTATCGGCTCGGGCGAAAAATCGGTCCCGAACAAAATATGATCTTCCGGCGCGAACTTCAGCAATGCGGCCAGCGGCATGGGGAAGCTCGCATGCGCGATGTCGAAATAAAACTTCTTCAGTTCCGTGTACGTGCCATTCGGGATGTACTCGGCATGCTTTGGATCACCGGGATACCGGTCGTGAATGCGTCCCGCTAGAACCGGCATCGTCCCACCCGAATGCGGAATGATAATTCTAATGTTCGGGTATTTGTGAAGCACGCCGCCCGCGAGAATGCTGGTGCATGCGCGCGTGATATCGAAGTCAAACTCGTTCATCGCCGTGGGGACGCCGTCGTTGAGATCGCGGCAGCATTGCGGCGCCAGCGGATGCATATAGACGATCGTATTCCGGCGATTCAGCTCCTGCCACATTGGATCGAAATACGGGTCGCCCGGCCAGCGATTGTGATTGTCATTGGTATAAATGCCGATCCCATCCGCCTTTAGCGTATCGAGGCCGTATGCGATCTCCGTCATGACGCCGTCGATGTCCGGCAGCGGCACGCTCGTAAACAACCCGAAGCGTTTGGGATGATCGGCCATCAGCTTCGCGCCGTAATCATTGCCGGTTCGCACCGCCTTGCGGCCTTTCTCCGTACCGTCGTAAAGAATATCGCCCATCTGCGTCATCGACAGTATCGCGACCGCGATATCAAACTTGTCCATCTGCTGGAGCGACAACTCTGGTGTCCACGGTGCTCGACCAGCGCGCCCGGGCCCGGTTTGCAGCGCCGGAGGAGCGTGATGATGATGAACATCGATGCGGCCGCCCTTCGCGGTCGACTTATTGACTTGTTGCCCGAACAAATGCCTGGACGAGAACATTGCGCCCGCTGCCCCGGCCGCACCAAAAGCCTTGAGCGCCTCTCGCCGCGACACACTGCCCGAGCCGAGATTCTTCATGGTCATCCTTCGCTACACCGAATTTATCAGCATAGAACGAAACGGAGCATCGGGGGTAGTGCGCTTCCCGCCGGGTGTATTTCCAGTCGCGTCGACCGCGGCGCCTACGCGGATCGCGCGTTTCACATTCATGTGGATTGGCTCGATGGCGCAAGTCGCCGCCGCCGGAGGTGGAAACCGCCAACCCACAATATCGTGGATCATCAAGCAAGCGGCTCCAGCGCTTCGTCACGGTGCGATTCGCCCAACTCGAACATGCGTGCACGCTAACGGCCGGAGTGCCCCAATAAGCGGCCCATTTGACACCCCCGGCAGGAATCTTCTCCTATCGGCCGCAAGCGGGCATTCGGCCCTTCAGCGCCAAGAGAACCTGTGCTACGATTCTTGTGCATCACGGATCATACCTGAATCTGTTATCCGCGCAGCGCTCTGGCACTTCGAGCCGCACGCACCGGCCACTACAATGATCCAAGGAGGACGCCCATTATGGATCCGATCAGACGCAACATAATTGCCACGGGCGCCGCGGCGACGGCAATGGCCGCAACGCCGCGCCTGTTTGCTCAGCAGACTGGGCAAGGAGGATCTGCCATGTCCTTCTACGAAAAAGGCCCCGTTCGCATCCACTATGAGGAGGCCGGTTCCGGCTTCCCGTTGTTGCTCATCGCCGGCGGGGGATTGAATTCGACCATCTCCGGCTTGACCGGCGGCAGTCCCTTCAACCCGATCGAGGAGTTCAAGGGAGAGTACCACTGCATCGCGTCGGACCTGCGCAACGCCAATGGCGGCCAGTCCTCCGGCCCGCTCGAGATCGACCGGCCGTGGGATGCATATACCGATGACCATCTCGGTCTGATGGATCACCTGGCCATCGAGAAGTTCATGGTGCTGGGCTTCTGCATTGGTGGCCCCTTCATCTGGAATCTCTTGCGGCGGGCGCCGGATCGTATCGTCGCAGCCGTGCTGGCGCAGCCCAGCGGTTCGCGTCCTGAGTTGCGCGACCTTTTCTACGAAACCAATATGAAGGGCTGGGGTCCTGAATTGGTCAAGCGCCGGCCCGATATCACGATGGACATGGTCGACAAATTTCTGACCAAGATGTACCGCACCCACCCCGACTTCGTTTTCACCGTCACACGCGATTTCGTGCGCAATTGCCAGACGCCTGTACTGATCCTGCCGGATGATATCCCGGCGCATCCGTACGCCGTCGCCATGGAGGCTGCGATGCTCGCGCCAAAGGCCGAAGTCAGCATATTCCCGTGGAAGGAGCCCAAGGAACGAATTCCCCTGGCGGTGCGCCAAATACGTTCCTTCCTCCGGGCACATCGCCCTGCTTCTGTTTAAACCGATGTCGATCGGACGGGATGGCGTCTCCCCATACACGTGTTTCCTGATTTCACGCTAGGATAGACCCATGCGACTGCTTCTGTTTTCTACAATGATTGTTGCCATACCTTTCTTGCTATCCGCTCAAGCAGGCCGCGGAGGTCAGCCCGCGGGTGGCGCCGGGCCGGCCATGACTTTGACCATTCCGGGATTTCCCGACGGCGGCCAGATTCCCGTTAAGTTCAGTCAGGCCGCTCCGGGCGTGGCCGTCGGCGAGGGTACCTCGCCCGCGATGAGTTGGGCCAATGTGCCCGCCGGCACGCAGAGTTTCTTCCTCCACATGCACGACATGGATCTCGCGCGCAACAAGACAACTGACGACCAGGCGCACTGGGTTTTTTGGAACATTCCGGCAACCCTAACCGGCTTGCCCGAAGGCGTACCCAAAGGATCGCAATTGCCCGACGGAAGTTATCAGATCAGTGCCACAGGACCCATGTACCGCGGTCCGGGAGCCGGCGCGAACGGTCCGTTCCATCACTACGTGTTTGAGCTCTACGCCCTAGACACCAAGCTGGACGTGAAACCATCGGGCGACGCTTTCGAGACGCGCTCCATCGTGATGAAAGCGATTCAGGGTCACATCCTCGCGAAAGCCGTCTACGGGGGCCTGTTCCGACGGCCGCAGTGAATCCCTAACCGTCGCCAACTCGGATTTCTCCGATTACCTGTCCACGCCACTGAGGCCCAGATTCCTCCACCATTCACCTCGGTCCCCGTCGTTTCTCCTGTTTCCCCTCAATAACATCCCAACCTCCACGGCGTTGCGCGCCCTCGTCGCGTGCTATCTGGAAGGTATGAACCCGATCACAGAATCAACAAACCTCAGGGGCAACGGCCAGGCCGTTTCCCGGCGCTCCCAACCCTTGCTTGATGAATGCCAGCCTATAGATGCCATCGAGACACAACTCGTCCAGCCGCTCATCGACACTCCTGGCGCTTCAACCGAACATTGCCCGCCGTTGGGTTCGTTTTTTCAAATCACACGTCCCCCCTCACCACCGGGGCATAAGATGCGTCAATCACCTCCGCCTCACCCTCCATGGTCCGCCCACGATGGGTTCGTTTTTTCAAATCGCGCATTCAGCCTCGCCGCCCAGGCGCAAGATGCGTCAAGCACGTCAGCGCTCCCCCACCAACGATGGGTTCGTTTTTTCAAACGTATACAATCATGAGGGCCGCGCGATGATCATCGACGTCTCCGCCTTCATCGACTCCCGAAAGATCGGCCGCTTTCAGATTCTCGTTGCAATTTTATGCGCGATGGTCATGTTATTTGACGGTCTCAACACGCAGGTAATCGGATATCTCGGCCCGGTTTTGTCGAAGGATTGGAACCTTCCTCCAGTGGCATTAGGCCCCATTTTTTCCGCCAGCCTGACCGGCCTGATGATTGGCCTGCTGGTCATCGGCCCTCTGTCGGATAAGGTCGGACGTAAACTCGCGATGGTGGCATCAACCGTACTGTTCGGCTGCTTCACGCTGTTGACAGCCGGCGCCCACGGCGTGTCCGATCTTCTTTTCTATCGTCTGATGGCCGGGATTGGATTGGGCGGTGCGCTGCCCAACGCGCTCGCGCTGACCGGTGAATATTGCCCGGCGCGTCGGCGCGCCACGCTGGTGGTCATCATGTTCTGCGGTTTCTCGTTGGGATCGATTCTGGGTGGAGGACTCACCGCCGCGCTCGTTTCGCGCTTCGGTTGGCGGCTGGTGTTTCTTGCCGGCGGCGCTCTACCGCTTTTCTTGACCCCGATCCTGATCGCAATGCTGCCGGAATCGCTTCCCTTTCTAGTGGCCAACGGAAACAAACAGGAGCAAATCATCCGCCTGCTGCGCCGTATCGACCCAAGTTTTTCTGCGCCACACGACTCTCGCTTCGTGAGTGCCCCACGCGTCACCGGCATGCCGGTTACTCAACTATTCCACTCCGGCCGAGCGCTCGGCACGCTGCTGTTGTGGCTCGTCTTCTTCATGAACCTGATGGTCTTCTTCTTTCTCCAAAACTGGCTGCCGACAGTGTTGACGGGTTCGGGTCTCGCGACCGAGACTGCCATCCTGGTTTCCACCCTGATCTCGGTGGGCGGCATCGCCGCGGGCCTGTCGATCGGGCCGATGATGGACCGCTTCGGGCCTTACCCGGTGCTGGCCGCTCTCTACATTTGTGGAACGATTCTTGTAGCGTTGATCGGCTTCGTGTCCACCTCCTTGCCCGCCATTATCGCCATTACCTTGGGCGCGGGATTCTCTGTGAGCGGCGGACAAAAAAGCGTGAACGCCTTAGCGGTGATATTCTATCCAACGGCGGCGCGTTCCACCGGCGTCGGTTGGGCGCTTGGCGTCGGTCGCATCGGCTCGATCGTCGGACCCCTTATGGGCGGCTGGATGATGGCCCGTGGCTGGTCCAACGTCACCATCTTCGAATTTGCCTCGCTTCCTATGTTGTGCGCGGCGGCGGTGGTAATCGCGATGGGGCTGCGCTATGGTTCGAATCAAGAAGGATTCTTGAGTGATGAAAAACGACCAGCACTTGCTTGAGTGGCCGCCTGGCGGATTGACGCGCGCGCCCTTCAGAGTCATGTCCGATCCGGAGATCTACGCTCAGGAGCAGGAGCGGATTTTTCGCGGACCGGTCTGGAACTATCTGTGCCTGGAAGCCGAGATCGCTGATCCCGCGAGTTACCGAACCACCTACATTGGCGACACTCCCGTGATCGCCGCGCGCGATCAGGACGGCAGCATTCACGCCATGGTCAACCGCTGCGCTCATAAAGGCGCGCTGCTATGCCCGGAGGCCGGCGGCAAGAAGAAGAATTTCACCTGCGCTTATCACGGCTGGACCTACGACCTTCAAGGAAAACTGCGCGGTGTCCCTTTTCAGAACGGCGTAGGCGGAAAAGGCGGCATGCCGGAGGATTTCGATCTGGCCCAGCATGGTTTGGAACGCCTGCGCGCCGAGAGTTTCCACGGTCTCGTCTTCGGCACCTTCAGTGATAATGTTGAGCCGCTCGAAACCTATCTTGGCGCTAGCATGGCCGCGCATATTCGCCGCGTATTTCATAAACCGGTCGAGGTCCTCGGCTATCATCACCAGGTTCTCCACAACAACTGGAAACTATACATGGAGAATTCGCGCGATCCGTATCACGCCACGATTCTTCACACCTTCTACGCCACCTTTAAGCTCAACCGGCTGACCATGGATGGCGGCGTCACCATGGACCACGACGGCTGGCACAGCATCAACTATTCGAAAGGCGCGACCTTCCGTGAAGGCGGCTATGAGCCTGGCATCCGCTCCGTGATCGAAGATGTCGGCCTCGCCGATCCGTCGCTTATCGAAAGACGTCAGGAGTTCGACGATGGCATCACGGTCGCCATTCAATCCATCTTTCCGAGTTGTGTGCACCAGCAGATTTACAACACGCTCGCGCTGCGCCAGCTCGTGCCCCAAGGCCCCGGGCAATCGGAACTGCACTGGACCTTCTTCGGATACAAGGACGACGATCCCACGCTCCGTCAGATGCGATTGAAGCAGAGCAACCTGATCGGGCCCGCCGGCTATGTCTCTATCGACGACGGTGTAATCGCCGAATATGTGCAGCGCGGCATAGCGGGAAAGGGAATTGAGGCCAGCGCGGTGATGGAGATGGGCGGCCGCGATGTCGCATCCACCACCGGGTCGCGAGCCACTGAGGTCAGCCTGCGCGGCTTCTGGAACGGTTACCGCAGCCTGATGGGTTTTTAGGTCGGGTTCCTGAAAATGGACAGTGAGATGACGCGCCGCAAGATCGAGGCCCTCCACACCCGCTACATTCAATCCATCGACCAAGACAAATTGGAGGAATGGCCCACCTTGTTCATCGAGACGGGGCTGTATAAGATTGTCACGCGCGAGAATTTCGATCAGGGACTGCCACTGGCGGTGATGGAGTGCCGCAGCCGAGGCATGATGCAGGATCGCGTCACTGGTTTGCGTCGCATCAATTTCTATGAGCCTCAGCGCTACCTGCACCAGATCAGCGGCCTGACCATCGAGCCGGTGGATGATCATACGGTGAAATGCCGTTCGAACTATCTGGTGATTCGCACCACTGACGACGGCGCCATGACGCTCTATTCTGCCGGCGTCTATCTGGACAAGGTGGTGCTGAATGGCGAGGGCGCAAAATTTGAAGAGCGGATCGTGGTTCCTGATTCACGCCGCATCGAAACCTTGCTGGTGATCCCGCTTTGAACCTAAAACATCTCAGTCTCGCGACCATCGGGGTAATGGCGGTCTGCGTCGCCTTTTCCATGCTGCGCGCGCAGGAACCTGCTTCCCGTTCGGTATGGGACGGCGTATACACAGACCAGCAGGCCAAGCGTGGCGAATCACCTTATCACGATTATTGCGCCGATTGCCACGGCGACGATCTCGAAGGAGATGCCGAGTCTCCCGCGCTCTCGGGCGCCATGTTCCAGACCAATTGGGAAGGCCTGCCGCTCGGAAGCTTATTCCAGCGAATTCGCCGAGATATGCCGTTGAATAAATATGTCGGCACCTTGAGCCCGAGCGTGAACGCTGACATCCTGGCGTACATCTTGAAAGTGAACAGATTTCCGGAAGGTAGCGCCGAGCTTTCGCACGCCGCCAGAAATACTCAATCAGATTCGGTTTGAATCGGTGAAACCGGCCCGCAAGCGATAATCACTTCGCGCTTCTTAGCGCTTCGCTCGTCACCACCGTCAGGTCGTCGCGCACCACCGCGCCGCCCTTCATCACAAACTTCACCCGCTGCATCTCCGTGATGTCCTGCAGCGGATCGCCCGACACCGCGATGAGGTCGGCAAACTTGCCCTTCTCGATCGTGCCGACGCTGTTTTCCATGTGGACGATCTCGGCATTCACTGTTGTTGCCATCCGTAGCGTGTACAGTGGCGTCGCGCCCCAACTTACGAAGATCGGGAACATCTCGCTCTGCACTCCGTGCGAACAATTGCAGGCCGTGTTGTAGATTCTTCCTTGCCCGTTGTAAACCGGTGCGGAGCCGCTACCGTAACCGAGTTTTACTCCGGCCGCCAGCATTTTCTTCCAGGTCTTCTCCATCAAGCGATAACGGCTGTAGGGCGCCCATTGCTTTAAATCCCCAGGCTCATCCTGGCGCATATCCAGGATCGTCGCAGTAATGGGCAGATTTTTCTGAAGGATCATCTTGATATCTTCGTCAGTCGCGGCCACGGCATGCTGAATATCATCGACGCCTGCTTCAATCGCCCATTTCAGCCCGTCTCCGCCATAGGTGTGACTGGCGACGAACATACCGCGCCGGTGCGCTTCATCCACCACCGCTTTAAGCTCTTCCAGACTCGGAAGCGCCTGGTTCACCATTTCCCCGTTCGGCTTGAAGTAGAAAACGCCGGTGGTGTGGATCTTCACATGATCCGCGCCGTAGTGGGCCAGTTGCCGCACGCCTGCGCGCAGAGCATCCACGCCGTCGGCCACGATCTCCGGTTCGAATGGCTTCCACTCCAAGGGATAAGCTGCGTTGCTCGGCGCCGTGATCGCGAGAATCGGGCCGGCTGGCCGAAGACGTGGTCCTTGCACCAGACCGCTGTCGATCGATCTCTTCAGCTCCACGTCCGCGAATCCACCTCCGTGCGATCCTTGCACGATCTGCGTGGTGTAACCAGCCCTCAAACTCTCGGTGGCGCTATGCAGAGCCACCATCATTTGATGTTGCAGACCGATCGAAGCATCCGTCAGATGAACGTGTCCATCAATCAATCCCGGCAACACGGTCGAGCGGCCGAGATCGATCACTCTGGCGCCCGATGGAATCGACACGCTGGCGGCAGGGCCGACTTGCGTTATTCGATCGCCCTGGATCAGCACCACCTGGTTCATCATCATCTGGCCGGATTTCGGGTCGAACAGGCGGCCCGCGCGTACCGCAGTGGTTTGAGCCTGCGACCAAAGCACGGTGGCAGCGCCTAGTATTCCGACGATTGTTTTCAACATGCACTTCTCCATTTCCTGAATCCTCAACGCCCGTACACCAGCACGCGGAAAGTCCCCGGCTTCGCCCTCGGCTGTGGATTGCGCTGCTTCTCGGTAGGCGGCCCGGGTGGATCAAAATCGGAGGTGGACACAAAAAGATTGTGTGTCTTCGGATCCAGCCCCATCGTCTTGGCCCCGAACTCAGTCTTCACCGTCTCCACCACGCTCAACTTGTCCGGCGAGTCTTCGTGAAATATGTGGATCGTACCTTCGCGCGTGGAACTGGCCACCACTCCAGTAGCCGGATCAAAGATGGTCGTGTCCACACGATCGCCGATCGGGAACGACTGGCCGATGATTTTTCCGCTGTCCGCATCCATCACCACCAGCAGCTTTGGATTACGGCCACTGATGAACAGACGCCGCGCCTTTCGATCCATCGCGATCGACACCGGCTGTCCGGCGGGCGCCACCGGCCATCGCGACTTCACCTGCATCGTGCGCGAATCGATCGCCACCACTTCGTTGGTGTCTTCCAGATTGTCGTAGATCATTCCTTTGCCGTCGGCCACAGCCTGTTCCGGAGCCCCGCCCAGCTGGATCGTCGCCAGCACGGTCCCTTTCGCCGGGTCGACAACCGTCGCACTCTTGGGCTCGCCGTTGAAGACGAAGATGTGCTTCGAGGCCGGGTCGTAAAGAATAGAATCAGCGTCCTTATCGGCCTTCACTTCGCCGATCTTCTTAAATGTCTTCAGATCGAAAATAATCGCCTCGCCGAGGTCTCCGTCACTAACGAATCCGCGGCCCAATTCGGGGACCACCGCCACTCCGTGGTCCCGCTTGAAGCCGGTGATGGTGCCCAACACCGCATAGCTATCGGCGTCCAGCACCTTGACCTCGGTTCCGTGCGAAACGTAGACGCGCCGCGCGGCGGGATCGACGGTAATGTAATCGAAGTACTCGCCGCCACCCTCGGCCGCACCGAGAGGAATGGTCTTTAGCAAGTGGTACGCGCCTGCCGGCGCAGCGGCTAGAACACATGCGCAAAGCGCCCAAATACGGGCCCAAACAGCCTTCATGTCAAACCTCCCGCTGCAGCAATGGCCGCAGCTCTTGGATCTTCTTGACGTGCTCCAGATTCAGCACGCTCTCGATTAGTTTCGAGCATTTCTCGACGCCCAGCAAGGGCGTCATCAGATCGCGGCATTTGGCGACCACTTCGTCCCGTGTCATCGGATTGTCGACCGTGCCACGCACGGCATCCACCCGCTCAGTCAGATGCGTGCCGTCCTTGAGCGACACTTCGACAATCGACTCGCGCTTGGGATATTGGCGTTCTAACTCTTCATCAGGTACAAGCTGCACCTTGGCGCGTTCCCGAAGCACGCCCGGGTCTTTCATCCGCGGTTTGTCGTGCGCCGCCGCGAACGAAGCCGTCTTGTCGATGAGCATCACGGCCATCATGTGTTGCATGCAGATGTCCGGAATCTCACGATTGTTGACGGTCTTGGCCTCGCTGGTTGCGACCCGAACGATCACCTTGTCCACTTGATCCGCCTCGAACGGGTGCGTTTTCCGCATATTTACCAACGCATCCAGGGGCGCCTGGATAGGCGACCCGACCGTCCACTTCTTGATATTCGTCTGCGTCACTTCGTAACGCTGCCCTAGCTTTTCGATCAACTTCTCCGGAGTGCCTTTGGCCGTGAATGCCATCAGAAAATTGTCGGCTCCGGAAAAAACATCGTCCACGCCGGTGCCGCCCAACTGAACTAGTAGCGCGGCGGTGACACCATTTCTCGCGGGCATGCCGGCAAACACCAGCGATTTCTCGATATGGTCGGTGTCTCGCTGCCACGCCACGATCCCCGATGCCTGTTGCGACGCGTAATCGAGCAGCCAGCGCATTTGCTGCGGATTCAGGCTCGCCGCGCAGCCGGCTGCGGCCGCCGCGCCAAAATTACCCGCGATGCTATGGCTCGCTCGGTGAGTCTCCATCTGGTATGGAAGGCCACCCAGCGTCATCGTTACGCGCGGACCGATGTCATAGCCCAGCGTCACGGCGCGCACAAATCGCGCTCCATCGATCCCGAATTGTTCGCCCGCCGCCAGCGCAGCCGGCACTACCGCACAGCCCGGATGCGAATGCGAGAGCGCATGCGAATCGTCCGTTTCGTCGGAATGCGCCAGCATGCCGTTGGCCAGAGCCGCCTCGATCGCACCGCACAGCAGATTCGAGCAAACCACCGTCGCCGTCTTCTCTCCGCCGTGGGCGCGAGCGAACTGCATCGCTACACGCGCGGGCGGCAGGTCAACGCCCGAGACCATTGCGGCGAACGTGTCGAGAATATGTTCCTTGGTCCTCTCCAGCGCCTGCTCTGGCAGCGCGCGGCTACCGGCCTCGCTCATATACTTGCTCAGCTCCGTGATGACCGGGCCGGCCGGCTGCGCAGCCAGTCTCCCGCCCGTTGGAAACGCCGCTGCCGCAATGATCCCGCCCGCCCGTTGCAAAATGCCGCGCCGAGTCGTAAGCAGATGCTCGTTCATGACATCCTCGATTCTACAGGCTATTGGGATAGAATTTGAGTACTGAAAATGAAAAGATCACTGTTGCCAGCGAGTTGGCTTTTTTCCTTAGTGTTGACCGCCCAGACCGCGCCTCACTTCCAGGTCGATCCGTCTTGGCCCAAACCTCTGCCGGAAGGCTGGATCACCGGCCAACTGGGAGGCGTCTGTACTGATTCGCACGATCACATCGTGGTCGTGAATCGTCGCGACATCACCGCCGAGGAAGCCGAAACAGCGCAACAGGCGCCGTCGATCATCATGTTTGACATGGCCGGAAATGTCATCGCGTCCTGGGGCGATCCCAACATCGTCCCGCACTCGATCCATGGCTGCGCTTTTGACAAAGACAACAATGTTTGGGTGGGCGGCAACGACGACGGCATCATTCAGAAATACAGCCATGACGGCAAGCTGCTGCTCCAAATCGGGACCCGTGGAGTTTTCGACACCTCGGACGGAACCAGCAAGGGTAAATCTCTAAACTCCAGTCCGGAGCACTTCTTCAATCCGGCCGGCATCGCCATCGATCCCGGCAACGGCGATATTTACGTCGCCGACGGTTATGGCAACAGGCGCGTCGCGGTATTCGACAAGAATGGAAAGTTCTTGCGCCAATGGGGCCGCCAAGCAACTGACGAAGAGACGCGGGCAGGCGCCGCGGGGGTGTTCTCAAGGGTGGTTCACTGCGTCGTGATTGGAAACGACGGCCTGGTCTATGTGTGCGACCGGCAAGGCGACCGGGTCCAAGTGTTCGACAAAATGGGAAAGTTTCAGCGCAACATCTGGATCAAAACCGGCACGCCCAACCTGCCGGATCCGCGCGGTACGGCCTGGTGGGTGGCCTTCTCCCGCGATCCGCAGCAGAAATATATGTTCGTCGTGAACGGCCGCAACGAGTCCGTCCATATTCTCGATCACGCGAGCGGTCAGATTCTAGGGAGCTTCGGCCGTCCGGGGCATCAACTTGGAAATTTCATTCACGGCCACACCATGGCGATCGATTCCGAAGGCAACATTTATGTGGCCGAGACCGATTGGGGCCGTCGAGTTCAGAGATTTAAGGCGGTTTCAAAATGACAGGGAAACAAACCAGACGTGGAATGTTGCAACGCGCCGGTGCGCTAATGACGACGGCGGCTTTACGAAGTCGGGCTGAAGAAACGATCAGTCCGGTCATGGCCAAACTCAGCGCATATATGAGCGAGGCTGCCAGCCGGGCGCTTCCAGACGACATCCTGGAAAAGACCAAGCATCACATCCTGGATACTTTTGCCGCCATGATCTCCGGCACGCAGCTCGGGCCAGGACAGGTGGCGATCCGTTTCGCGCGCGCCCATGTGGGCGAAAAGGTTGCGACCGTAGTGGGATCGGATGTTGTCTGCGGCCCGATCGAGGCGGCTCTCGCCAACGGCATGCTGGCGCATTCCGACGAGACCGATGACTATGCTCCGGTCGGAACGCATCCGGGCTCGGCGGTCGTGCCCGCCGCACTCGCAAGCGGGGAGCAGTTCGGCATCGATGGTACGCGCTTCGTCCGTTCGATAACGTTGGGCTATGACGTCGCGGGCCGCGTAGGGGCGGTGCTGGGCGGGCAGTTATTTAACTATGAAGCGCACAAGGCCGTACATGGCTTCACCGGCAACTTCGGCGCGGCCGCCTCCGCAGGCTGCGCGGCAAGTCTCAATGCGCAGCAAATGCGCTGGCTGCTGGATTACGCGTCTCAGCAAGCCTCCGGCCTAGCGGCCTGGCAGCGCGATACCGAGCACATCGAGAAAGCTTTCGTCTTCGCCGGAATGCCCGCGCGCAATGGCGTTACCGCGGCATTATTAGTGCAGTTAGGCGGCACCGGCGTGACCGATGTCTTGTCGGGCCCCGACAATTTTCTCCAGGCTTTCGCTCCCAAAGCCGATGGCGCTCTGCTCATCGAAAGACTGGGCCAGCGTTACGAGGTGACGACGACGAACATCAAGAAATGGACGGTGGGCGGGCCCATCCAGGCCGCCCTCGACTCGCTCGAAGTCGTGCTCAAGCGACGCCCCATAGCGCCCGATCAAGTGAAGCAGATGATCGTGCGGCTCGGCCCCGTCATGGGTTCCGTCGTAAACAATCGGGAAATGCCGGATATATGCGTGCAGCACATGCTAGCGGTGATGCTGATTGACAAGACCGCTTCCTTCGCCGCCGCTCACGACAAGGCGCGCATGCATGATCCGGCGGTTCTCAAACAGCGCGCCAAGATTCAGCTGGTCTTCGACCCCGAGATCGAGCGGAATACCGAACAGCGCGAGGCGATCGTGGAAGTGACGCTCACCGACGGAACCAAGCTTCGCGAGCACACGACTGCGGTTCGTGGCACAGCCGCCAATCCGATGACCCGTGACGAAGTGGTCGCCAAATGCCGTGACCTGATCACTCCGGTTCTGGGGGCGCCGACCACCGCCAAACTGATTACGAAAACGTTGGATCTCGAAAACATGAAAAACATCGCGGAACTTCGGCCATTGCTCCAGCGCGCATAAGCCTGATGTACACTGTCAGCTATTGAGAGGATACCCATGAGCCACCAAAATTATTTGTCTTCCGGGCTGGTATGTGCTGTTCTTGTCTCTGTGATCCCGGCATTTGGCGCCGACCCGCTCTCCGCCGGGCAGAAGGCGCTATATGAAGGGATTACAAACAACATCATTCGCGCTGCCGAGAAAATGCCGGAAGCGAATTATTCTTTCAAGCCAACGCCGGACGTGCGCAGTTTCGGCCAGCTTGTCGGCCATCTTGCCGAGTATCAATATATTTTTTGCTCCGGCGCCGCGGGCGAAAAGCCTCCGGTCACCGGGATCGAGGACCGCAAAACTTCCAAGGCTGATCTGGTGCAGGCGCTCCAAGAAGGCTACGCATACTGTGACAAGATCTACTCCGGCATGACTGATTCGAAGCTCGCCGAGAACGCCTCAGTGGAAGGACGCCCGCGGGCCATCCTGACCATCCTGACCTTGACCATCGCGCATAACGACGAGCACTACGGCAATATGGTGACCTATCTGCGTATCAAGGGAATCGTTCCGCCTTCGAGTGAAAGGCGTCCACCGGCGCCGACGAAATAACAGCATGCAGAGGAAAAGCCCGGCCGTCAACCGGAGAGATTTTCTCAAAAAGAGTACGGCCCTGGGCGTGGGCGCTACTGCTGCTTCCGGCCAGGACCGCGGCGGCGACAAGCCCGGCCCAATTCGTTTCGACCATGTCGCCGATGTCGTCATCGCCGGCGCTGGCGCGGCTGGGCTCCCGGCAGCCATCATGGCACGGAATCAGGGCGCGTCCGTCATCGTGATCGATTCCAACCACGACATCGGCGGTCACGCCATGCTGAGCGGCGGAAGGATACCGCTGGGCGGCGGCACGAGCATGCAGAAAAAGTACGGTATCGCGGATTCGGCCGATCAAGTCTACCTGGATCATACTAACCACAGGAATCCGGAGTTTCGCCATGCCGATCGTGACCTGGTGCGAATCTGGGCCGATGAGAACGTCGCGACCTTCGAGTTCTTGATCGAAAACGGCGTGGTCTTCAACGACGAAGCTCCCAGCATCGTGAATGGAGGCAGCATTCCGAGGCTTTTTGTCACCAAGCGATTCTCAGATAATCTGAACGAAACCATCAACGGCCGGGCCGGCTCCGGTCTGGTGCGGCATCTGGAAGCCAGCGCCCGGGCCAAAGGCGTCACCTTCCTTCTGCGGCATAAGTTGACACGCATCCTAAGGGAGAATCCCTCTGCTGGAAGAGTACTGGGGATTACGGCCAGATTCGAAGACAGAGACGTGAACATCCAGGCCCGGAAGGGCGTGATCCTGGCCACCGGTGGCCATACCAGCAACGTTGAGTTCCGCAGAATGTTCGATCCCCGCCTAACCGAGGAATATCAAACCACCGGCGAGCCATGGACCAAGCAAAACGCCGATGCGGAGATCCTGGCCATGGCGATTGGGGCACGTCTTTGGGCGACGGGCAATCAAGCCAACCCGCGCGGGGTGGCGATCACAAAAACGCTTCATATCGGCTGCCGCTATGGTTACCGCAACCTGAAGTGGGATCCCAACAGCCCGATGTTCAAGTTCGCCGGCGCCACCGGCCTCACAGTGCGGGATTTTCAGGATCTAATTCTCGTCAACCAGGTTGGCCGGCGATTTTGGAATGAGCTCGACGAAGGTTACGACTTTCTCAGCGCTTGCCTGGGAACCAACGGAAACGTCGGGAAGAATGGCAAAGCGAACGGAGGCGGCCCGATCTGGGCCATCTTTGATTCCGACGCGGCGCGGCGCGAGGGCTGGGACCCGAAACCCCCGAACGTCGATCCTAACGGCTGGTTCTTCACCGCCGAAACGCTCGCGGATCTGGCCGGCAAAATCGCGAACCCATACCAGTCACAGCCCATTCCAGCGGATGTGTTGGAGGCGACGGTTGCCCAGTACAATTCCTTCGTCGAAGCGCAAAAAGATGCGGAGTTTGGAAAACCCACGCCTAAATTCAGAATTCAGACACCGCCTTTCTACGCTGCCTGGTCCACGCCGATCCTGCACGATACGCTCACGGGCTTGAAGATTAATCGGAAATGCCAGGTGATCGATATTCATGGCCAAGTGATCCCAGGCCTCTACTGTGCCGGCGAATCGGCCGGTGGATTCGCACTTCACGGCCTTCCGAGGGTGACGGTCTTCGGTCGCATCGCCGGCCGGGAAGCCGCCCTTGCGAAAGCTTGATTTGAACCGCGAGTCGGTCAGTCTAAGAGTCCGCCCTGGCCCAGGGATGCGATGTCCCAGCTCGAAAGACGATACTTGGCTAGCATCGGCGGCAGAACGAGATCCAGAACATTCGGCTTAGCGGAACGGAAACAGCCCGGAGCTGAAAGTATCGGCACGTCGTCTTTGTAACCCAACAACAATAGCGTGCCGGGTTCCACGGGCGCCAGGAAGCGTTCGATCTGGAAGCCCACCCGCTCCATTGCCCGACCCACGCTATCGTAGGGACCGGCTGGTGAAGTCGTAGAGGCAACCAGGATCAGCGTCGGCCTGGATTTGAGCAGTCGCTCGAGTGCGTCTGCAACTGCTACCTCTTCTTCTATTGAATTTAAGGTGGGGCCAGCAACTGTCCCCAGCCGCTCCAGACGCTGGCCCATAATTGTCCCGAACAGCCGCGAGGCTCGTTCGCCGCTTACCGGATCGGTATAAAGCACGGCCGCGATGGGCCCACGAATCGGCCGAGCTTGAAGGACGGCCCCCTGTTCTGCAAGCAACGAGAGCAGCGATTCCAACTGCGGTTTTGTTACCGCGAATGGCGCGCTCTTGACGGTGCTCACCCGCTGCCCGGCCCGCGCATACGAGAAGTTGCGCGAGGTAGCGATCACCAGAGCGTTGGTGGAATTGGTTTGTTTCAAGAGCTCGCTGTCCACCAGGACGCAACACGGCTCAGTGGCGAACAGGTTGGCTCTTCCGCCGGCCGCCGAACGGATCTCGAGCGAGCCATTACCGATCCGCGCGACCACTTGCATCACGGCGTCGTCCTCGGCGATATCGCCTTCTTCCAGTTCGGCAACCCACACGTCCCGCGTTGCTTCGGACTCAAGCATCCGGACGTCATCGCCTTCAATCCGGTGGCCCTTCGAGAATAATTTCTTGCCTCCGATAAAAATCGAGGACAAAAGAATCCGCCCGACGGATTGCCTGACGTCAATGGCGCGCGCCTTCATAGGAAAGGTATTTATTGCTTAAGTAACTGTTTTAAACTATCTATTATATACACAATTAAATTAAAGTCAACATATTATGAGGTATAATGTGCTGCTTGAACTCCTTTTCTTCGCCCCCGGCGTTGAGGGTATCATGACGCACGCAGGGCGCGACGCCAGGCGGTATATTTGTCGTAGGCCACAGAGTCTAGCGATACTGGAGTTGACCTGTGAGCGACACGCAACTACTTACTATCGCCTTGGCCGCCGCGCCGACCATGCTCACTCTCTTAGTGGGCATTCTGATCAACAACGCACGATTAACCGATCTTCGCGGGCATGTCGATTCACGTTTCGACGCCGTCGATCGGCGCTTCGACGAAATGCACGATCTCTGGCGGGCGGAATTACATCGCTTCGAGGAAGTGCTGGACGCCCGCCTGAAACATCTTGAGGATCGTCTTTGACCGCTCTCAAGGATGTCCGATGTAGTCCATCCGGCCGCCATCAACGGTGATCACCTGAGCAGTGATGAACCCGGACTCAGGCGCAACCAGGAAAGCCACCGCATGCGCTATATCCTCCGGATCGCCTATCCGGCGGACCATGGAGCGCTCGCTGATGCTCTTCAGCAACTTTTCGTACTCGTCCTGGGTGCGTCCCTCCTTCACCATATCGGTGAGGATGAATCCGGGAGCCACGGCGTTCACGGTGATTCCTTGCGGCGAAAGCTCCATCGCAAAACGACGCGTCAGGGTTGAAACCGCGGCTTTGGTGGCGGCATAGAACGTACTGCCGGGCAATGTCGTGCCATGAGCCGCGATGGAAGTGATGTTGACGATGCGTCCATAGCGGCGCTCCTGCATGCGTGGAAGCGCCGCGCGCGTCACGTGGATCAAGCCGTCGACATTGGTGCGCCGCATGCGTTCCAAGTCCGCCGGATTGAAGGTCTCGAGTGTCCCGCGTGCCGCCACCCCCGCATTATTCACAAGGATCGACAAGGGACCGAGCTCGGCGGTCACGCGATCCAGCATGCCTTGGACCTGCGCGGGATCGCCGATATCGGCGCGTACGGCATTCGCGCGACCACCTGCGTTGCGGATCTCTTCGACCACCTGCTCCGCGTCGCCGCTGCGTGCCACATAATTGATCCACACCGCCGCGCCCTCGCGCGCCAGTCTGCGTGCAATCGCGCGTCCCAATCCGCGCGAGGCTCCGGTAACCAAGGCGGTCTGCCCGCTTAAGCTCATTCGTCTAGAGTTGCACGAATTCAGGGCGGCAGCTACGAGGCCAGGTGCTTCTCCGGCTCCAAGGCGTCTTCGCCCACCCAGTGACCGATGGCGTTCTTCAGTTGCTCGATACTTACGGGCTTGCTGAGATAGTCATCCATGCCGGCAGACAGGCAGCGTTCGCGGTCTCCCGGCAAGGCGTTGGCGGTGAGCCCGACGATGGGCGTGTGCCGGTTGGATCCTTCGCGGAAACGGATTTGAGCCGTCGCCTCCAACCCGTCCATCCTCGGCATCTGCACGTCCATCAGCACCAGATCGTACTCGCTCTTCATGACTGCGTCCACCGCGCGCCGGCCGTCGACCGCAAGATCAGCGTGGAATCCGTTCCTCTGCAGGACCCGGAGAAGATATTTCTGATTCACGTCGTCGTCCTCAACCAGCAGGATCCTGGAGGAGCCCGTCCGCCGGTGCTCGGTCCGGAGTTTTTCGACCGGACGCAAAGCGGGTGATATCTGGGTCCTTTTTTCCGCGGTCGCTATGGCCTCGCCGATGGTGTCGCGCAAATCATTCGCCAGCACGGGCTTCTGCACGTGGCCGTCGAATCCGACCGCTCGGAGCACCGGACCATGACCGCGCTTGGCGGGTCCCGTGAGTCCGATCAGGATCGTGCTGCCAACCTGCGTGTCGCTTTTGATCGCGTGGCCGATCACCAACCCATCCTGGCCTTGCATGTCCGTCGCCAACAGCACGATATCAAAAGGACGTCCGTTCAAAGCTGCGTTACGCAATGCCTCGACCGGGCTCGAATCTTGTACTGCCGGCTCTTCGCAAATCGCCCCCCACGCTTCCAGGCGTGCTCGGATCTGTACCCGCTCGCTGGCGCTGTCCTCGATCAGGAGCACCCGATACTTCTTTAAATCCAACGGCGGTTGCCTATCGACCGCGCGCTCGGCTTCCTGCTTCTCGAAGACCGCTGTAAACCAGAACGTGCTGCCTTGGCCCGGAGTGCTCTCAGCCCCGATTTCGCCCCGCATGATCTCCACCAGTTGCTTCGCAATGGCCAGCCCCAGGCCCGTGCCCCCGTAATGCCGCGTGCTCGAATTGTCCACCTGCACGAAACTCTCGAACAGGCTCGGGATCTGCTCCGGCGTCACTCCGATTCCCGTGTCCTGAATAACGAAACGCAGCGTGAACGCGCCCTCCATCTCGCCCGCCAGCTCGGCCCGCAGCGAGATTCGTCCCTTGTCCGTGAATTTCACGGCGTTGCCCAGCAGATTGCCTAAAACCTGGCGGAAGCGCCCGGGATCTCCGCGCACGGAACTGGGAAGATCCGGGCTGATGTCGGAGACCATTTCGACGCCCTTGGCCTCGGCCGCCGCCGCCTGCGGCTGCATCACGCGTTCCAGCGCATCACGCAAATCGAACGCCACGTTCTCGATTGCAAATTTACCCGACTCCATTTTTGAAAGATCCAGGACGTCGTCCACCAAGCTGATCAGCGCATGGCACGAATCGCTGACCGATCGCGCGTAGTCGCTTTGCTCCTCGCTCAGCGGCGTCTCCAGAAGAAGCTCGGTCATTCCGAGAACTCCGTTCATCGGCGTCCTGATTTCATGGCTCATATTGGCCAGGAAACGGGTCTTGAACCGGGTCACTTCCCGCGCGGCGATCAAAGCATCCGCCAGTTGCTCGTTTTTGTGCTGCATCTCTTGGGCGAATTCCTTGAGCTGGTCGTCGGCCGCCTTGCGATCGGTGACGTTGCGTATCAGTGCGATCACTTCGGTCCAGTTAACCAACGCCAGTCGCGCTTCGAAGAATTGCGGTTGTCCCTGCACCTTCAGGGGAAACTCAACCGCCACGGTGGTGTGGGTGCGTATCACCTGATCCACCGCTTTGCCGATACGCTCGCCCGCCTCGCCCGCCAACGCCTCTTCCACCCGCCGGCCAGGCATTTTCAAATCCAGGTCCGAGGTCTGCGAACCTTTATAATCCAGGACTACGTGCTTCGCGTCCAGCCGCACAAACGAATCCGGAAAAGCGTCGAAGATGGCCTTCAGCTCTTGTGTCGTCTTTACAACTTCCTGTTCGGCTCGTGTATTCTCCGTGATATCCGCCGAAGCGAAACGGATCCCGGTGACTCGCCCGGAACGGTCTATCAGGCGATGCTTGTAAACGTCGGCGATCACCATTCGGCCGTCCGGCCGAACGTATTGATCCCGGCAGGGGATGTCGGAGTCGGATGTCAGCACGCTCGAAAAAGACTGCTGCGCCACCTGCTGCTGGTCGCCCTCTTTTAGTTCCCAATAAGCCTTTCCTACGATCTGCTCTTTCGGCAATCCCCGCAAGGCGCACTCACACTCGTTCACCCACTGGATGATGCCTTCCCGATCTACCTCCAGATAACCGATCGGAGCATCGGCGAATAACTGCTCGACGCTGGTTTCAGATCCGCTGGTCCCCGCGCGAGGTGACTCACGCGCCGCGGCGGGCGAGCGTTTGCCGAAGAAGTACCCCGCTAAGGCAGCGAACAGCACTCCCCCGACCATGATCAAAAGCGATGGATCCATTGCCAAGTCCTACCAAGTCCTGCAGGTACCAAAGTCCTGGAGGAGCAACCTCCTAATAAGGTAATCGGCTTATAATGCGGCTTCTTTAGGCTGGGGCGGCGTCTACCGCTCGAAGGTATCCCTCACAAGTGATTGTCCCCGTGGGAGATAGGCTCGTGCCGCCCCACCCCCGCTCAACGGCCCCCACTCCTCGTGCGGGTCATCGAGCCTGAGCCCTTGCAGCCGCCAACGAGCTTCGGATATGATTGCGAGATTCGGGAAAGGGAGATCGTAATGAACATTCGCAGTTGGCTGCTGGTTCTCTCACTGGGCGCCGTCGCCTATGGACAAACGTTCCGCGGAGCTTTGAGCGGCATCGTCACTGACCCATCCGGAGCGGCGCTTCCGGAAGCGTCCGTAAAGCTGGACCACGCCTCCACCGGATTGACCCGCAGCACCACGTCCGCCGGCAATGGCGACTTTTTTTTCGCCGACCTGCCGCTGGGCATCTACACGCTCACCGTCACGCACGCCGGGTTTGAAGCGAAAAAGGTGGACAACGTCGAAGTGGCCGTTTCAAAGACTACCAACATTAACGTGCAGTTGGGTGTCGCGCAGCAGCAACAGATCGTCGAAGTTTCGGCAACTGCCGTCAATCTGGAGACCACGTCCAGCGATTTGGCCGCCGTGGTGAATACCAAAGAAGTCCAGGATCTTCCCATCAATGGCCGCGACTTCCGGCAGATGATCAAGCTCTCGCCCGGCGTCACATCCTCTGCATCGCCATCCGTCAACGGCACGCGCACGGTTTCGAACAACTATCAGATCGACGGTGCGGACAACAACGACGCCATGTTTGGAGGTTTTCCGGCTCAGAATCAACCTGGAGTCGCTGGGATTCCCGGAGGGCTTGTTCCTATCGACGCCATCGATCAGTTCTCGGTCCAGACTAATGCCGGGGCCGACATGGGCCGCAATTCGGGGTCGAATGTGAACATGGTGATCAAATCCGGCACTAACCAGATTCACGGCACCGTGTATTTCTTCAACCGCAACGAAGACCTGGCTTCTCCGGCTCCGACGCTCGCACCCGGGAGCCGGCCGCAGGAGATCCGCAACAATCAGCCGGGATTCTCGATCGGCGGACCGATCATCCAGAACAAGACATTTTTCTTTTTGACCGGCGAAATCCAGCTTGCCATCGCCGGTGAATCCATCCTCGATACCTCGCCGTCGGCGGCCTGGGTACAGGCGGCGCAGGGTGTGCTGGCAAAGTACAACGTGCCGATGAATCCGGTGTCGCTGAATCTTCTGACGATTTACCCGGCCACAAGCCGGACCGGCCCCGCGACGCCCAACAATTTTCTGGCGCAGGATCTCAACACCTACAACAGCTACAACGGGATCGTGAAAATCGACCATCGCTTCAATGAGAAGCATTCGCTTTCGGTGCGCTACATGGGCAGCACCGGGACTCAGGTGGCCGACGTCGGGTCGCATTTCAAGGACTTCTTCCAGGCGGCGCCGATGCATATTCATAACTATTCGATTGTCGAAAACGCGGTTCTTACGCCCCGGCTGGTTAATCAGCTCACGTTGGGCGTCAATTATTTCCTGCAAACCTTCAACGATTTCAATCCCGGTTTCAATCCGCTCGCTCTCGGGCTGAACACCGGAATCACGCAGGGTAATCAGATCGGGTCGCCCACCATCAACATCACTGGTTTTGACTTCGTCGGAGCAACCCAGCCGGCAGGCCGAATCGATACGACCGGTCATGCCACCGACAATCTTTCCTACACGTATGGCCGGCATCAGTTGAAATTCGGTGGCGAATATCGCCGCGCCATTTTGGACGTGTCCTACTTCAACAACGTGCGCGGGACATTCACCTTCGACGGTACACGCGGACCATGGTCGAGCGATTCGACTGTGTCCAGCACGCTAAAGGCGCTCTCCGATTTTTTGGCCGGCGAACCAAGCAACGCGAGCGGCGCCACCATCAACCGCGGCGAGCCAGAGCCCGTTTTCCAGATCAACTCGGGCGCGTGGTGGGCGCACGACAACTTTCAGGTCAGCCCGCAGCTCAACATCAACTTCGGCGTCCGGTATGACTACGACGGAGTGCTGCACGACAGCAAAGGCATTCTTGCCAACTTCTTCCCCGGCCAAGGCTTCCTGAACAAACAGTTATATCCCAAGGATCTCAGGGACTACGCGCCGCGCGCCGGATTCGCTTATTCGCCCAAGTGGGCCAAGAGGATTGTGATTCGCGGAGGGTATGGGATTTTCTATGATGCGCAAGCGGTGAACTCGTTCGACTCCGCCGGTTCTTCCAACGGTGCGACCACGGGAATCGCTTATAATCCCGGCGGCACGAATCCGGTGTTTGGGCTGTCGGCGCAGAATGTCGTATTCCAGACCGGCGTGCCCGTGTTCGGAGGCACAGTGCCGGTGCCGCCTTTCGGAGCATTCGCTATCAGCCAGGGCTATCGCACGCCATATTCGCAGAATTTCAATCTGAACGTGCAGACGCAGATTACATCGTCGACATTGTTGCAAGTGGGATACGTGGGCACCATGGGCCGCCGGTTGGCCGTCCTCGAAGACATCAATCAGCTCATTAACGGAGTTCGCCCGTTGGCGCAGCAGTTTCCCACGTTGGGCGCGATCAACCAGCTGACCACCGCCGCCACCTCCAATTACAACTCGCTCCAGACTTCACTGCACCAGCAATTCTGGAAAGGGCTTACCGCGAACGTCAACTATACCTGGAGCCACGCCATCGACACCGCCTCCACGTTTACGACGCCGATGGACAGCTATAATCTGGAGCTCGATAAAGGGGACAGCACCTTCGACACTCGCCACATCCTGACCGGTTTTGTCAGCTATGAAGCGCCGCAGTGGGCGCACTTCGCTCCTCGCCTGACCAAAGGTTGGCAGTTCCACGCTTTGATTACCTACACCTCAGGCTCGCCCATCCTTATTACTGACGGCAAGAATATCGATCAGACCGGCGAAAACAAGGATCGTCCCAATCTGATCGGCGACCCGTTCGCGAATGTGCCTGTGCTGACGAACACGCGCGCTGTCCAGTATTTGAATCCGGCCGCTTTCGCGTTATCGCCGGTAGGCACCTACGGCAACCTCGGCCGGGACGCCATTTTCGGCCCCGGAATCGGATCGGTCGACTTCTCGGTGTTCAAGCGCACTCCCATTACTGAAAAAATCATGTCTGAATTTCGCATCGAGACGTTGAATCTCTTCAATCGAACGAATTGGGCGAACCCGACCACTAATTTTTCCAGCGGCACCTTCGGCCGGCTGACCAACACCCGCAACGGCGCCTCCGCACCCGGCCTGGGTTTCGGAGAGCCGCGCAATGTGCAACTGGCGCTGAAGTTGATTTTTTGAGATGGTCGCGACTGCTGTTTAGACCTGTTCGAGAACCCGGCAAGAATCAATGGTGTCCTCCAGTTGCAAGGCGCCATTCACTAAAGCCACCAGGCTTTGCCGCTGCAGTGGTTTCGCCGCCACGGCATAACCGCCACTGTCCAGGACGTCCAGGGACATCTGGGCATTCACTACACGGGATATTGCGATCGCTAAGACCGGTTCGGCGCAATTCAACAGCGTGAACAAGCCTTGACGCCAATCGGCTTCCGCTACGTCACAATCATAGAGGACTACGTCAATGCGGTTGGTCTGGCGAATATGAACCGCGCGTTCCACTGACGTCGCGAACAGCACTCTCCAACCCTCTTGAATCGCACAGACGCGCAAATCGTCCTGACCGGATGATACGCGCATCACTGCCAGAATGCTGCGCTCTTCCGCCACGTGCTCCAGTTGGCGCCACAGCGCTCCGATGCGTAGAACGAGGTTTCTCAGCATGCGCGGCCAAACCTCATGCACATTTGTAGGCTCCCGCCTACAGTCTCAGTGTATTTCGATATCCGCCGGGCGTCTATACCGGGAATTAGGTAGTTGTGCGTCCCGTCTTTCAGTAGTTGGGCGATCGCAGTTAAAACCACGAACCGTCTACGCTGCTGGTCTCAACAGTGGAGCGGAGAAGTCCGCCGAGACTGGTTCAAAAGCTTCGTAAGGATTGAGAATAACGTGCAGGCGCTGGGCGCGCTGTTTGACCGCGCTCAGTTCACTCAGGAAGAAGTCGCGGAGGTGCGGTTTCTTCGGCAACTGCGTATAGAGACGCTTCAAACGTTCCTCACCTTCGCGCAACATTTCCAACTCGGAGACGAGGATCGTATCGAAATCGGCCTGGACAATCGCGGTGCTGTTCATAATCCTGCTCACACCTTAGCAATTCGGCCTCCACGTGGGGGAGCTGCCCCGTAGGCACGAAGGATGAACAGCTTACCCAGCGCCAGGACGCCGCGCCCGGTAACATCGATGGGCCAGGGGTGAAGAATCTTCACGCTTTAGGCCAGGGGCACATGCGAAAGCATCAGTGAAAAAAAGTATACTGAGTGCATCCATGTACTATCGCCCCACGCCTCATCGACTCGCCGCCGCAATCGGATTCCTAGCTATAGCGGTTGCGCCACTTGCCGGGCAAACCAAGAGCGTTCCTCGTACCTCAGACGGTCACCCGGATCTGCAAGGGGTTTGGACCAACGCTACGTTGACTCCGCTCGAACGGCCGGCCGGCCTGGCCGGGAAAGCCACGCTGAGCGACGCCGAAGCGACGGCCTACGAAAAGAAGGATCTGCAAAGCAATACTCTGGACAGCGACGTCGAAAGCAACTTCAACAAAGCCACCGGAGGGCCCGGCGTGGGCGCCTACAACAACCTGTTCGTCGACCGTGGATCGGAGCTCGCCCGAGTCGACGGCCTCAAGCGGACGTCGCTGATTGTCGATCCGCCCGATGGCAAAATTCCAGCTCTCACGGAGGCGGCCCGCCAGCGGACCTCCGGCGCGTTGCGCGCCTTCACCCGCTATGACAGCGTGAAAGATCGGCCTTTGAGCGAGCGCTGCATCATCGGATTTGGCTCGACCTCCGGACCTCCCATGCTCCCCGTGCTCTATAACAACAATTACGAGATCGTGCAGACGCCCAATGCCGTGCTGATTCTAGTCGAAATGGTGCACGACATTCGCGTGATCCGCATCAACGGAACGCACCAGCCCGCCGGCATTCGCCAGTTGTTGGGCGACTCGATTGGCCATTGGGAAGGCGATACGCTGGTCGTAGACACCACCAACTTCACCGACAAAACCCGGTTCCGAGGGTCATCCGAAAATCTTCACGTGATCGAACGCTTCAGGCGTGTCGATTCCCGTACCATCCTGTACCGGGCCACCGTCGACGACCCCTCAACCTACACGAAGCAGTGGACCCTGGAGTATCCATTCCTAGCCACCGCCGGTCCGGTTTACGAATATGCCTGCCATGAAGGCAATTACGCCATGCCGGACATCCTGGGTGGCGCTCGCAAACTGGAGACCGAAGAAGGCCGCAAGTAATCCGGATGTCCGTTCATTTTATCGTCCGGTTTGAACCTCAGCCGGGAAAGGCGATGGCATTTCGCGAGGAGTTGCTGCGGGTAGTCGGGCCTACTCGAGCTGAGGCTGGTTGCTTGGCCATCCATGTTTTTGAGTCGCTTCGGGAGCCGTTCTTATTCGCTATTCATTCCGAGTGGGCCGATGAAGCCGCGTTTGAGTTGCACGCGCAATTGCCGCACACCGTTCGATTCCTTGGCGCCGCGAAGGAGCTGTTGACCCATCCGGTACAAGGTTTGAGGTCGCGGGAGATCGGTGGAGGCGCGGGAGCGGGCGCTTCTAACGCGAGGTAGGTTCGTAAACAGCGACCCGTCCAAAATAAGCCACGTAGATGCGGTGTGTGACGGGATCCACCACCAGCGAATGTCCGCCGAAGTGGGTCGGCGCGTTTTCGAGCACTCGATAGTGGTCGGCCGAATCCTGCTGGATCACCGTCATAGTGCCTATTGCATTGGCCGTGTAGATCCGCCCTAAGCCCGGATCATATGCGACCCCGTCCACGAGCAGGCCAATTGGCAACTCTGCAACGATCTCACCTGTGTCGGAATTGAGAACCAGCAGCTTCTTGTTACCCGTAGCCGAAAACAGGCGCCGATTCACAGCGTCCAGCGCCAGCCCCGTCGGTCCTTCCCCGGGCGCCAATCTGTAACGCCGGATGACGGCTCGCATCTGTGGATCGATTACCACTACCTCGCTGGTATCTTCGAGATTCTCGTAAATGAGGCCGCTCCCCGGATCGGCTTGGCAAAATTCGGGCTCGCCCCCAAGACCGATGGTTGCGACCACGGTTTCAGTCTGCGGATCGATTAAAGTGCCCGTCTTGCCGTCATGGTCGGCGACGTAGACGAGGTGCAGCTTTTCATCGTAAATGATGGCATCGGGATCTATGCCGGCTGGAATTGTTTTCACACGCTGGTTGTCCGTGAGATTGAAGACACCCACTGCGTTTTCTTTTCCAGCGCTCGCGAACCCTAAGCCGCGCTCCGGTACGAGCGCTACTCCGTGAACACGTTGTAAGCCCTCGATCGCGCCAATCGGCCCGTTCGTCGTTGTATCAATTACTCCCACCAGATTATGGCTGGCGAATGCCACATACAGCCTCTGGCCGTGAAGCTCCATGTAATCGACGAAGGGACGCGTAACGCCTAATGGAGCCGGAACAGAGATCGCGCCCCAGTGAACGCACGGTTGTGGCTGCCGGGATAGTGGCGAGGTAAATGTTCAAGGTAAGCACCGCCAGGACGACGATGACCACCAGGCCGGCCGGTATTCCAATGATTAAACGCCGTGCCCATCTCGCCATGTGGTCATGCTAACAGAGCGACGCTGCTGCGCATGCCACGGGTTTTCGACTACCCCAAACGTGCGTTCGCCGATCCCCAGCCTGCGTTCGCCGAATGAGAGTTTAGCGCGCTCTGAAGGCGGTCTATGATCGCCACAGAAAGGAAATCTCATGTCGGCATTATCAACTACAAAACCATATAAAGGTTTGGGAATGGAGGGCGCCGTCGCGAAATGGTACGCCTCCCTTACCAAGAAATCGCTGGATGACTTTCAGGCGCTAGCCCAGCGCTTCACCGAACAGATTCCGTCCAAAAGTAGCGTGCTCGAAGTCGCTCCGGGGCCCGGATATTTCGCCATTGAATTGGCGAAGCTCGGCGATTATCGAATCAAGGGGTTAGACATCAGCGAAACATTTGTGGAAATAGCCCGCGCGAATGCCGCGCAAGCGAATGTAGAGGTTGACTTCCGCCGGGGTAATGCCTCCGCCATGCCGTTCCGGGATGGAAAGTTTGACTTTCTCCTCTGTCGAGCAGCCTTCAAGAATTTCAGTGATCCACAAGGCGCCCTCGACGAGATGTACCGCGTTCTCAAGCCTGGTGGACAAGCGCTGATTATCGATCTGCGGCGAGACGCGTCTGTCGAATCGATCAACCAGGCTGTAAACGAAATGAGCGTCGGCGCCGTCAACGGGATCATTACCAAATGGACGTTTCGCTTCATGCTGCTCAAACGCGCTTACACAAGAAGGCAATTTGAGGAGTTGATTTCGAAGACGAAGTTTCACCACGCTGAGATTCGAGAGAACTTGATAGGGTTGGAGATATTGCTCTCTAAAGAACGCTAGATCTTCTAATCGAGGTACACTATCGGAAGGCGCCGCGCTTACTGCGGAACGTCTAACAAGGAGCATCTTTATGTCAAAACAAGAAGAAGCCGGTCTTATCCTCAAACTGTACGAGCTACGTCGCGAAGAGACTATGCGCAAGGCGCGCGATTGGTATTTTCGCGAGTTTAACCCGCAATCGATGGCGGACTTCAATAATGCGATGTTAGGCGAGCACAGTGGTTATTTGCGCATGGTCGTAAGCTATTGGGACATGGCGGCGGCACTCGTCAACAACGGAGCCATCAGCCTGGAGCTCTTCAACGACAGCAACGGCGAACATCTCGGCGTCTTTTCCAAAATTGAACCGCTGCTCCCTGAAATCCGCGCTTTTGCACCGCAGTTCGCCGTCAACTGTGAAAAGCTGATTGACGCAACACCCGATGGCCGGAAGCGAGTTGCAGCGATTCGCGAACGAATGAGCGGGGTCCGCGCGCAGCTTGCAGCCAAGCAGGCGAAGTCCGCGCAGCAGAGCTAGCCAACGGCGTTAAGTTTTGGTGGCCAGGGATGGTGCGGTGGGCGGCGCAGGTTCGGCTTGCTCATCCGAGCCGCTCAGCATCGCTTTCTTCCGGTTCTTGGCTTCGTACATCCGCCGGTCCGCCTCCGACAGCAGTGCGTCGGCATCCTGCCCGTCCGCGGGAAACGATGCCAGGCCGAGGCTCATGGACATGAGGTTCTCTCCGCAGACGTTGTAACCGGCTCTTTGGACAACTCTCGGGAACCGATCGGCGTGTTGCGCGAAAACTTCCGGCCGCAGCCCGGGCATGATGAGCACAAATTCGTCTCCACCCAGGCGCGCCACGTAGTCACCTCCGCGGCAGACCGACCGCAGCCCGCTTGCCACGGCACGCAGCACGTCGTTTCCCTTAGCATGCCCGAAACGGTCGTTGATTTGCTTGAAACCGTCCAAGTCACAGACTACAACCGAAACTTCGGACTGCTCGCGAGCTGCTCGGGAAAGCTCGCGCTGCAGCTCGATAAACAGCGAGCGCGCGTTCGGAAGACCGGTCAGATAGTCGGTGATGGCGGAGCTCTCGGCCCGGCGATAGCGCAAAGCTTGTTCGATGGAATTCCCGACTTTTTGGCTCACCGCCTGCAGCACCCGCAGATGCTCGTTGTTATAAATATCCGGGTCGCTATGATAGACCGTCAGCACGCCGATTCCGCTCGCTTGTCCGTCGAGGGGGACAGCCAGCGCCGAATTCAAGTGGCATTGCAGTTTGGAGTCGGACCGGTAGGAGAGTTCCACCGATGGATTGCCATTGACGATCGGCTTGTGATTCTGCGCTACCCATCCCGACAAGCCGCCGCCCACCGGCAATTCCGTGGGTAAGAACATCCCGCTGCCTTCCCCGCTGGCGTGAATCGGGGCCAGCGTGTCGCCTCGCCGCATATAGAAGATGATGGCGTCAAATGGAACGATCAGCCGCAGCCGGTCCGTCACCAGCGCGAGAGTCTCATTCAGTGTCAGCGAGCTTCCCAGGTCCGTGGTCAGCTCTCGAAGGACTTGCTCCTCCAATCGGGCGGATGCGATCGGTTCCAGAAAACCTTCGCTATTCGGATCTGTACCGTTGCGCGTCGCTGCCGCCAGATTTTGCAGGCCAGTGGCCGGGGCGAGACACCGTTCCACTTTCTCGCCGGTCGAAAGCGGCGCCTGCCCGTTCAACGCGGCTTGCGCTATCTCATCCAAATCCTGGTAACGGCGCTCCAAGACTTCCACTATTTTCGGATCGAAGCTTTTTCCGGATTCTGCCCGGACCTTCTCCATCGCTTCCTGCAAACCGAGCGCCCGCCGATAGGGACGATCCGAAGCCAGCGCGTCCAGATAGTCGACCGCCGCAAGAATTCGCGCTCCGACCGGTATCGCTTCACCGGCCAAGCCGTCCGGGTAGCCGGTCCCGTCCCATTTCTCGTGATGCGACCGGATGATCGGCACTGCTGGATACGGCAGCTTCATCCGGCCCACGATTTCCGACCCCACGATGGGATGGATCTTCATCTTCTCGAACTCTTCCGGCGTCAGTTTGCCGGGCTTGGAGATGATGTGTTCGGGTATGGCCAGCTTCCCCACATCGTGCAGCAATGCCGCCGTGCAAAGCCCCTGCAGTTCCAGTTTGTCGAGCCCCAGGTCCTTGCCGATCTCCAGGGCGTACACTTGCACTCGCCGCAAATGCATTTCCGTGGTCTGGTCCTTGGCTTCGATTGCCACCGCCAGCGCTTCGATGGTGCGCAGGTGCACGGCCGCCATCTCCTCGACGTGTTCCTGCTCGCGTTCCCTGGCCTCGTTGTACATGCGATAACCTCGCTCGATGACGAACAGAATCGGCAGCGCTACGACGGCCGCTGGAACTCCAGTCTCGCGGCTGGTGCTGTCAATCATGCACGCCATGTAGCCGGCCGCCACGAACCAGGGAAGCAGCGAATAGAGGCGCTTGCGATAGAACGATTTCAACGAGGTCGTCGGGTCTCGAAGAATTGCCGAGGCAATGGCGTAATGGAAAAAGAACACTAACGAGCTGGCCAGCAGAATGGCCGGGAAAATCGGGTTCAGGCGCTGGCCCGGCGCCAGGTGGTAGGCATTGTAGGCCGCCGCGATGCTGGTTGCGACGCTGCCCATTGTGAAGATGAGCTCGCCGAACTTTATCTTGAATTTTGCCTGGCGGAGTTCACTCAGCAGCGTGGCTATGCATCCGATGAACAGAACTTCCGGGAGACTCAGCTCCACGATTCCGAGCAGGACTAAGAGAAATCCAGTGGGAAACCCGCCCAGGTTGATCGGTATCCTCAAGTTCAGCCAGGACGTGCATACTGCCGCCGCAAGGTAGAGCAGGAAGAGGGGAATGTTCTTTGGCCGGAACTGCGCGGCGTTCAGGAAAAACACCGTGGCGCCCACCAGGGTGATTCCTAAGACGTAGATCCTCGCGTTGCTCCGAAGCTGTTTCATCGGGTCAGAGATCCCACCCTTTAAGGCATCTCATCGTCCAATGCAGCGCAGATGGATAGACTTCTTGCTAATTCTATGTAGAGAAGTAACTTATCGAAGCGAGATTAGATCTTCTTTATGCGTCGAAAACTCGACAGAGGGGACAAACTGTCCGGCGCGAGGTACCTATTTTGTCTCAAACCCGTCCCTACGGTCTGGGCTCAATAACGCTAGACCAACTTGCACACCCACCCGCTCGATGCATCGGAATACCAGAAGACCCCTTTCCACAGATCCAGCCCGTGAATCTCCGGGTCTTCCTTGGTCAACTGGATCTTCGCCAGCGGCCTGCCGTCTTTGGGATCCAGCTTGTAGATCGCGCGATCGATGGTCTCCGCCACCCACAGATAGCCGTTGTCCCAGGCGATTCCATGCGTTCGAATCCCCGGCCCTGGAATGCTCCGGATTACCGCGCCCGTCTCCGGCTCGATAAGCTGAATCACTTCCGCCGGTGGCATCGCCATCCAGATTTTGCCGTCCACCCATTTGAGACCGTGCGCTCCCGACGGCCGCGTGGGCTTTCCGAACTTGGGCATGCCCGCGCCCGGCTCGTCAAACGAAGCCAGGGTCTTCCCGGTCTTGGGATCGACTTTGAGCGTCTTGAGTCCCCACGTCGATGCGATCCAGAGCGCCCCGTTGCCGTAGGTGATTCCGCTGCCGTGAATCGATTCGGTCTGGATCTCGGAAATCAGGGAGCCATCCGTCCAACGCACTTTGAAAACTTTGTTGGGGTCCACCTGGTCGAGTATCCAGAGGCCGTCGGCCGCGGCCTGCAGATCGTTGGGCTGTTTGCCTGGCGCCTTGAATGCTTTTTCCACGCGCTTGGGAACAACCGGCAGTTTCTGCTTGTCTTCGATCGTCGCCGCCGCCAAACGCGATACCATTGCCGCCGCGCTGGCCGACGTCAAGAAACTCCGCCGCGAAACTTCGTACTTCATGAGCACCTCCTCTGAATTCCGCGCGCTAGGCTGGAATCCGTGGAACCACTAAGTGAAACAGCTTCAACGATCCGCCGTCAGCGGCCTGGATGGTCGCGCTTTCGGAGGGACCGAGATAAACGCCCGCGCCCTTCGACACGTCGTAACTCTTATTGTCCAGATTGATCTTGCCCTGTCCTTCCATCAAGTAGATGAGTTGATGTTTGTCCGAGGAGGCGGGCTTGAACCGCTCCCCCGGCTTCAGCCACCGCAAAGAGCCGACCACGTTCTCGGCCCCGCACAGCGCCCGGTTCATGACCTCAGTCACGTCGCCCTCGGGCGTTTTTTTCTTGGGAAGTTGATTGGTATCGATAAATGTAAGCGCCATGCGATGGTTTGACTTCCTAACTTTGCACCCACACTTTGCCGTCCACCCGGTTCCACACCAGGTCGTCGGGAGTGCCGTCCAGGATGGTAGTCTTAAAGCGGTTCGGCGCTTGGAATTCGAAGTAGAACAGTGGCGATTCAGTAGCTCGCAGGCGATGTTTGTCTTCGGCGGGAATGAAGATCATGTCGCCCGGCCCCACGTTGCGGATGCCCTCGGGCGATTCCACGGTTCCTCGGCCTTCGAAGATGAAATAGAAATGCTCGCAGTTGGCGTGCAGATGATAGGGTGACGACGCGCCCTTCTTGTAGCGCATGATCCCCGCCAGCATGTCGTCGATATTGGTGAGTTCTTGGTTGACGAAGAACGTCCGCTCGCGGCCAGGCACGGCCGAGATGAGCTTCGGTAACTCGTCCTCATGAAAAATGTATGCCATTATACAGTTTCAATTATGAATGACTGGCGGCCTGGCTTCCCCACAACTCACGGCTGGCAATTCGCGCCCCTTCCGCCATAGCCTCCAGCTTAGCCCACATGATGGAGGGATGAACGCGCCGGTTCAGCTCCTCCTGCGCGAAACCGCAATCGGTGCTCGCGATGACGTTCTCGCGGCCCACCACGCCGGCGAATCTGAGTATCCGCTCGGCCACCAGCTCCGGATGTTCCACCACGTTGGTTCCGTGGCTGACGACGCCGGGCGCAAGCACCTTGCCTTCGGGCAGCTTGACATCCTTCCAAACCTGCCACTCGTGCTCGTGCCGGGGGTTCGCGGCTTCGATGAGGTAAGCGCCGGCCCGTACTTTGAGAATGAGATCGACGATCTTCTTCAGTGGAACATCGCTGGTGTGCGGTCCGGGCCAGCTTCCCCAGCAGACGTGATAGCGGATGCGATCTTCGGGAATGCCTTCGAGAGCATGGTTCAGCACCTCGACGTGGCGGCCGAGCCAGCGATAGTAGTCGTCGAAGCTCGCGGGCGGGACCATCCGGTCGTAGGTTACTGCCGCGCGGGCGTCGTCCACTTGCAGCAGAATGCCGGAGCTTGCGATGGTCCGGTATTCGGTGCGCAGCGCCTCGGCCAACGCGATGACCAGCTCTTCGTCGTTACGGTAGTATTCGTTTTTCCGGTCGGGTATGGCGCTGGAGGGAGCGGCCACCGGGAGAAAGGCTTCTTCCACTTGGACGCCGCTGAGCCCGGCCTTCAGGTTATCGATGTCGCGCTGCAGTTCTTGGCCGCCGGTGTATTGGATCGGTCCCACGCAGACCGCATCCTCGACGGTCACTTTCGACCAGGTGCGATCGGTCGAGCGGCCCTCCAGTTCGGCGTAGAACTCCGGGAAACGTTGCCGGTCGGCACCGCGGGCGAACGCATCCGCGCCCGATTGGAAGGGCCGAAGCTCAAAGCCACTCAATCGTTTCAAAGCGTAGAGCGACCAACTGGTGGACTTTCCGAATTCGCCGTCGTTGACGATATCGATGCCGGTCTGAGCCTGTAGCCCGACGACTTCGGCCACTGAGCCTCTCAGGCATTGCTCGTATGCCTGCTGGTTTTCGGCGTCGCCGCCTTGACGGGCTCGTACCAATGCGAGAAGCTGGGGCGGGCGGATCAGGCTGCCGACATGCGTGGTTAGGATCCGGTTTGTGCTGCGCTTCATCGGGAACGCCCTGAATTATAGCTCGGTCAGTACATGGTCAATTCCACCGGCGATCCGGCTCCGCACCCCAGGATTTTCGCGGCCGAGGCCTGGTTGGTGGCCACTTCCAGATAGCCTGAGCTTCCCACGATGACGAAGAGTTCTCCCGGTGAGGACTCGGTAAACGTGAGGGCCAGACGTGTGATCGGTTGCCTGCCGGCCAGCAAACGAAAGGGCCGGATCTGGAGATTCGGAAAATCGTCGAGATGCAGATTCGTGATCAGGTTACCGAAGCGGTCCACTTTGAGCACGGATCCAGCCCAGGCATTCTTGCCCGTTTGGGTGGGACGGTGAAAACTGAGCTGGATATGATCGTCGATCAGTTTGCCGAAACGCGCGGGTGGGACGCCGGACGCGAGGTGCGCGGCCACGGGGGCAAAGACGTCGCGTCCGTGAAAAGTGCGGCTCACCGGATGGAGAAAGTAGCGGTCGCTCGTGATGTGCCGGACCTTGGGGTTTTCGCGTGCGAAGATGATCGAGAGTACACCGTTGTCGGGCGCAATGAAAAACTGGCCGGCCATCTCGGCCAAAATCGGCCGGCGCGTGGAACCGACGCCCGGATCGACCACGACCACGTGAATGGTCCGCTTCGGGAAATAGCGATAGGCTTGGGCGATGGTGAAGGCGCCGTCGAGAATCTCGAAGGCTTGAACATCGTGCGTGATGTCGACGATTTCGGCGGCCGGCAGAATTGAGAGGATCACGCCTTTCATCGTGCCGGCGAAATGGTCGCTGGTTCCGAAGTCGGTAGTGAGGGTGATGAGCCGTTTTGGCATGGCGGACGCGCGGGAAGCGAGCCTGCCGGATGTTAGCGCAGGCGGGGGCGGGAAATCAAACAGCCATGGTCTATTTAGCTGTGACAGGTTCGCCTGCAAGATAGTCGAGGGAGCAAGCGAAGCGCGCGATGTGAAATGGAATTGGACTCGGCCGGAACAAATAACCTCCCGCACTCACGTAGATCCGGTAATCATCTTCCGCCACGTCTTCAAAAACGAATCTGCCTTGCGCGTCAGTGGTAGTTGTGCGAGTGCCATCGGCAGATTCGAGTTCAACGGTTGCTCCGCGTATTGGACTTGAGGGCGGTTTGCCCGTCACGATAGCCTGAATTCGTTGTTGCTCGTCACTGGTCACGTATCCGGAGACCCAGGCTTTTGCGGTTTCCGAGTTTCACGCTACGCAAGTATTCCAGATCGGCGGTGGCGTCGGCGGACGGTGCGGTCCGAGTACAGACACTCGTTGTCATTCGACCCGTTTCAGGGTCCTTGTGAGCGTAGACGAGATAACTCTCGCCGACGTGAAAGTCGTAGCCGCAGTCGCCGTTGCCGTAGCCGGTCCAGATTTGTTCAGTCTCGTGACGCTCTCCTTGGAACGTCTCTTGGATTCGGAATGTAACGGGCTTGTGATCGAAGTATTGCTCCGTCAAGCTCTCAAACTCAGCTTGGGTTCGCACATTTTTCAATTTTGACTGCGCCTCTTTTGGCAACAGTGACGCGAAGGCACGCTTCGCCTCGTCAAAGGACATCTCAGCGCCGCTCTCCAGTTTCTTGACCTGGGCCGGTGTGAGGTTTCGGCGTAGGTCGCGCATGACGTCGTCCAATGATGGACCCACATCGGTGACGGTGCCCAGGAAGACCAATGGCGTCCGCGGGAAAACTTCGCAGGCAGCTTGCTGGCGCACGCACTTGCAGGCATAGATGGCATCTCCGCTGAGGAGAAGCGCCGAGACAACGATTGTCAGCCTAGACAGCAAAGACCATTATCGCTAGCCCATGTAAATGACGTGCGCGTAGGTCCCTGTCCTGGAGTTGTAGGCTAAGTAGAAACCCGGGTGATCAGGATCCTCGTAGATCACGATTGGATCAGAGTTCCAAATCCAATCGGAGACATAAGGAATGTCCTCTGGAAAAACGCTAAAGTAAGCGCCCCGGAACCAGAATCGATCTGGACCACCACCTTCCAGGCGGAAGACATGACCGGGTCCGAAGCCCAGGGTAAAGCGCCCGTGCTCGAAGGGACGATCCACGTGGTAGCGTGCATCGTTGCGACCCATGTCGTGGCCAACCCACTCACCGTTGGTGTGTACATGCGGGGCGTTGGGATGTCCTTCAGTGTCACGGAAATTGCGCTGTTGCGCCGCAGGCTGTTGCGCAGCCCGCTGTTCTGGAGCGCGTTGTTCTGGAGCGCGTTGCGCGGGAGCTTGCCGCTGTTCCGGAGCCCGCTGCTGCGGAGCCCGCTGCTGCGGAGCTTGCCGGGCAGCCGGAGGCGGACCGTGGGGTGGGACATATCCGCCACCAACCCGGCCGTGCTCGCCGCCCCCGCCCCGATTCCGATCTTGCGCAACGCCCGGGATTGCAAGGCTCACCGAGAGCAGCGCCAGAAGTACTATATTTTTCTTCATTCTTGCCTCCACCACCTTAGACGCTCGCTAGAGGCGAATCATCTCAGCATTAAACGGATGTAATGCTCTACATGTCGCTCAGGGCGGCCACCAGCGCGCCTCGCGCGGTGGAATGCATGGGACTGGGGGCCAGCCGGACCTCGGAGATGGCCACCGGCAGTTCGGTGTCGCGCATGATTTTCTCGAAGCGGTCGCGGAAACCGGGCGCCATCGCGCTTCCGCCGCTAAGCACCAGCGGGATCGGACGGTTGAGCTTGGGCATGTTCTGAACGCTGGCGAAGGTGTCCTTGAGCGCCGCCACCAGAGCCTGCATCATGTCTTCATAAAAGATGGCCAGGGAGTCGTAAATCTTGTTGGCGAAATGGCCGTTGAAGTGGAACGACTCTTCCTTGATGGTGCGGATGCGCGTAGCCGGCTCGCCGCGCACTTCGGCCACGCTGGAATCGATGAAGTCGCCACCTTTGGGAATGCTGAAGCTGAACACCGGCACAGATAGATAGGCCAGGCAGACATTGCACAGGCCGCCGCCGCAACTGATCCCGATGCCGGTGTAGTTGGAACTCTCCATCTCGCCATAAACAACGGCCAAGCCTTCGGAAATGCTGCGGGCATCATATCCGAGCTTGCCGAACATGCTTTTTAGCTCGGCTTCATGTTCGTTCACTTCCTCGCTCGCGCCTAGCGGAGCCGCGGGAATGCTGAAGCAAAGCTTTTTTCCCTCGCCAACCTCCTCACCGGTGAGCATGGCGACGATCTGGCGGACCAGCAGGGCGCTATCGTTCTCGTCCTTGTTGAGGACGCCGCGCAGCATCGGCCGGCGGGTCTCCTTGTGAAAAAGATTAGCGAAACGCTCGGACTCATCGCCGTACACGACAATCTCGGGGTCCTGAATCAGATGCGGGATTCGCTCCTTCTTAAGGACGCCTTGCGTGAGTTTTGAAAAAGGTATGGTGACGAAAGCATTCAGTTGCTTGGCAAACTGGATGTCTTTGTCTTTGCGGCGGGCCGTGACGATGCGGCTGGTGCCAACGTCGAGCCCAATGGCAGTAGCTACCTGCGTGCTGGTGTTTGTCATTTAGTTGTTCTCCTGAGGGGCGCCCTTAGCGTGCAACGCCGTGATCGCGTCCTTGTATCTGGTCTGCAAAACCTGGCGATAACGATGCTCGGAAAGGTTGTGAGCCGCAGCCTCGGCCCGAACCTGGTCTTGGGCAGCTTCTAGACCTTTGGCCAGCGGCGAGTCACGGGCTTCTTCCAACAATGCGGTGGCGGAGAAGCCGAACAAGGTCATGCTCGGAAGCGGCCGTGCGTAGTTATTGGTGAGTCCGAGATCCTCGAAGGGCAGATTGGCCGCCCAGTCGGTATGGTAGCCGGCGCTGCGGCCGGCCGGATAGATGGAGACCTGGGCGTGGGTCACGCAATTGCCGGCTGGAATTCCGTAGCGGCCACGGAGCATTTCAGTGAGGGTGCGCGCCGCGTGCACCTGCGCGGCATTCACCGGAAGCTCGCCCTCTTTTGGCTGGCTGCGCGCTTCAAAAGCGACGCCGAAGAAACTCTGATTGAGGTTGACATAGATCCAGGTCTGATCCGCCCAAACGGAGTTTCCGGCGTGATTGGCGTAATCAGCCTCGCCGACGATGCGGAACACACGGCCGAAACGGTCGATTACGAAATGGTAGGAGTGGTTGCGGGAGACATATTCGAGCAGCCCTTCGCCCTCGCGCTTCAGCCTGCGGTTTTGACCTTCTTCGAAGGGCGCCAGATGGCTCTCCGTGGTGTGAAATACAATCCCAGCCGGCTGGGTGAGCCATTGGCCAACTCTGGCTTCGATTTGCGTGCGGGGAAAGGCCAGGTAGGAGCGCGCCTCGGTGGAAGTCTGAAATCGATTCTCGATCCGTAATCCATTGCTGTACAAATCAAACTGGTGGTTGGCTTCTACTTGCCAGAGGTGCGGGAGAGACGTGGCGGCAGCGCTTCGGGCGATGGGCAGCGGGGCTATCTGAACCTTAGGAGTTGCCGGGGCAGAGGCCAGAACAAAAGGCAAGGCGAGGCCAAGTGCGCGCCGGCACACCGGCACAAGCCCGATTCCAGCTAAGGCCAGGCCGAGCGTCGTCAAGATCGGCATTCGCGTCAGGGAACGCCATGCGCTACTGCTGGCCGGGGAGTGACCGAGCCTACGCTGCAGAAATTGAAGGCGTTCGGCGGGGTCCGTGAACGACCGCGCGCGCCACTCCACCAGCCGCACTACCATACCTCGGATCGTCAAGGAGCCAATTCCTGCCGATGGAGTAGTGGGAACGCGGGCAAATCGCTCTCACGAAAATAAAGTGAGAGCTTCGTGATTTTCAAAACACTAGATATCGATTTCGGAAAAGGAGGGTTGAGATGTTCAAGAAGATGCTACAGGTTTCCTCAGCGCTAGGGCGCGGTCTGGCTAGCGAGGAAGAGCCGAATGCCACTCCTTCGGGGCTGTCATCCCCCACCTTTAGCGATCGGGATCGGATGGAACCACCTCCGAAACCGGTCACGGCGAAGTTGCCATCTTTCGACGATATTTACCGCAAATCGCCTTGCAAATCGGCCACGACCACCGCTGAGTACACCATCCTGAAAGTAGCCGATATGGTGAACAGCGACGATCTTCACGGCTTATCGCCGGCGGCTCGACACAGCGCATTAATGATGGCGCTGAAGGCGGCTGGTGTGGCCGTGGAGGATATGCTGCAGGATGCCGTGCAAAGGCAGCGTGTTCTGAACGAAAACGAAGATGCCCAGTTGCAGCGTCTGCAGGAATTCGAAGCCTCAAAACAGCGCGAGAACGAGCGGCTGGCCAACGAAATGGAGACGATTTGTACGCAATACCGCACGCGAATCGCTGCCGGGGTCGAAGAGATGGAACGGGAGCGCGACGCATTTCGTGACTGGCAGGAGCGTAAGGTACGAGAGCAACGGCGTATCGCGGAGGCCGCTGCCGCTTGTGTTTCAGACGACATGGCATCATCCAGTAATGCCAGCGTGACGCATTTGCTGGAGAAAGGCATAGCGCGCCGCAGGGAATCGGCTTAATCGTCAAGCTTTAGTTTAGTTCAGCAGACTCTGCGTGATTTGGTTATCATGACGCCAATCATGCAGAAATGTTCTACGTGTCTCTCCGCCCTCCGAGGCAGCGCCTTGGTCCTGCTGCTTTTGACTCCCGCGCTTGCTGCAACATACAAATTCGGCGCTATATGGGATGGCGATAAGGTCTGGAAGGACACCTGCATTTCCACCGAGGGCGACCGGATTCAGAGCGTCGGGCCGTGTACCGGATCAATCGTTGACCTGTCGCGTTTCACAGCGATTCCAGGCCTGATCGATGCTCATACCCACATGACCTATGTTCTGGATAATCCCGTCAGCCAGCCGGGTCGCAACGCGGCCGTTGTTTTCCTCTCTCAGGAGAATGCCCGGAAGACGCTAGAGACCGGCGTCACTACGGTGCGTAATCTAGGCGCGGCCGATTACGCCGACATCGCGATGCGGGATCTGATCAATCACGGACTGATGATTGGCCCGCGGATGTTTGTCTCCGGTTACGGGTTGACCATCAGCCGCAGTCGTACTAAGACTCCCGGTACTGCCGATGGTGTCGCGGAGGTGCTGCGGGTAGTACGCGAACAGGTCGGCGCCGGCGCGGACTGGGTCAAAATGTTCGGCTCGACGGGATCCGGCCGCGACGTCACGGGATTTGAGACCTTCACCTTCGAAGAAATGAAGGCTGCGGTGGATGCAGCGCACGCGCTCGGCAAACGGATCGCGATCCATTCTTACGGGCCCGATGGCGCGCGAGATGCCGTCCGGGCCGGCGCGGATTCGCTGGAGCACGCCACCGATATGGACGACGCGACTATCGCCGAGATGGTGCGGCGCAGAACCTTCTATGTGCCGACCATCGATCATAACCGCTATTACGCCGACAACTGGAAGAAGCTGAACTATCCGCCCGAGGCCGTGAATGATTTGAACGGCTACATCCAGCGCAACCTCGACACTGCGCGCAAGGCGTTTCGCGCGGGCGTTCGGTTCGCCATGGGGTCGGACGCGGTATATACGATGTTCGGCGAGAATACGCGCGAGCTGGAATGGTTCGTGAAGGCTGGCATGACTACCGAGCAGGCGCTTAGAACGGCGACGACCAATGGCGCGGAGCTGCTCGATATGCAGAAGAGCCTGGGTGCCATCCGGCCAGGGTACTTTGCCGATATCGTCGCTGTGGAAGGCAATCCGCTGGAGGACATTGAGGCGGTGGTGCATAGGGTCCGGTGGGTGATGAAGGGCGGGGAAGTGGTGGTAGATAAAACCACTGAGAAACCAAAGGACGTTGGATTCTATCAGCATTAGTACTTTCTTGGTAAATTTTCCTGACGCATTGGACGCTTCGTGATGATATACTGGACCGTTCTTGCAGAGGGAACGTTTCGATGCGCCTCGCTGCCGCCGTATGTTGGTGCGTGCCACTTCTGTCAGTGGCCTGGTGTGACGATATCGTAAACATCGTCCCGCGCAGCCGTAGCTTGGATGCGAAAGTTTCTGAAGATTACCCCCACGCCGACCTGCGCGTGGACGTGCCCTTGGTTTTGATCCCTGTGCACGTCACTACCCAGGCGGGCACTTCAGTACCCGGTCTCAAGAAAGAGAACTTCCGGCTGCTCGAAGACAACGTCGAGCAAAAGATTGTACACTTCTCAAACGAAGACGTTCCGCTGTCGATCGGCTTGCTGTTTGACGCCAGCGGAAGCATGGAGAACAAGATAAAGAAGTCCTGGGAAGCGGCGGCCGAGTTTTTCAAGACCGCAAATTCCGATGACGAGTTTTTCCTGGTGCAGTTCAGCGATCGTCCGAAGCTTCTGCTGCCATTTACCCAGGACGCCGACGAAGTCTACAACCGGATCGCGCGGGTCAAACCCTTTGGACGCACCGCGCTCCTGGACGCCATCGGAGTGGGACTATCGGAAATGAAGAAGGCGCGCTATTGGCGCAAGGCGATGGTGATTCTTTCGGACGGCGGCGACAATCGCAGCCGTTATACGCGCGGAGAGATCAAGAATGCGCTGCTCGAGTCGGACGTGCAGCTCTACGCCATGGGGATTTTTGACCTCGATCCTTCCCACAAACAGCCGGCCGAGGAACGCAACGGGCCGGTGCTGCTCAACGAACTCGCGGACGATACCGGGGGCCGGCACATCGCGGTGGCCAAGCTGGAGGATCTTCCCGCGGTCTGCGCGCGCATCGGCAAGGAGCTGCGGGATCAATACATTCTGGGCTACTACCCCACCAATGAAACGCGGGACGGCAAGCATCGTTCCGTGAAGGTGAGTGTCACGCCGCCGGATGACATGCCGAAGCTGAAGGCGTCTTATCGGCGGGGCTATCAGGCTCCGAATCAATAACCCTACAGAATGAGCTGGTCGTCCGCTTCCGGATCATCAATGGGGAAGGGCAGCAGGATTTCCGGATCGAGAAAACGCAGGAAGCCGGGCGGGAGCGAGTCGCTGGAATCGTCAATATTCGTGGTTCCAACCGCGCCGTGCGCGCCGATAAGGGAGAGCGCGGTGTCAGGCCATTGCTCGCGAGCACAGTCGAGCGCGGTGGCGAAGGAATTCAAGTCACGGTGCTCCAGGCGCACGGCCGTGGGAGCGTGCGCTGGCCGCGGTGGATGCACGGCTATTCCTAAGTGTTGATGGTGCGCGCTGCGAATGGCTTCCGCGATTTTGGGGAGTGTTTCAGGCGTCATAAGCTCTCTCAAGGCCAGAGTAAGGCCGCGAGTGGCCGGAAAACCGGATCGGATTATCTAACTGGTTGATGGGGAAGCAAACAAAAATTCCCAGGTCGAGTGATCAGTTTGGGAGTGCGGGATTCGGTATCAAACTGGCATACGCCGCAATGCCCTGCGCAAGTTGGTCGAAACCATCGCGTACCGACTTCATCAGCAGGCAGGAATTTGCTCCCAGCGAGTACGCTTCGTTCACGTCGTGATCTACGATCTCGGAGCCGAGGACAAAGACCGGAGTGTGCTGATAGCGCTGCTCGGCTCGCAGCCACCGCAACACTTCAAAAGCTGGCTCGCGCGACAACATGAGATCCAAAAGGATCAGCGAGGGCCGGTACGCCGGCGGGATTTCTTCGCGACTGCATACGAATTCCACTTGGCACTGCGGCGCAGTTTCCGTCAACGCCAGACGGAGCTGGCCGTCCACGTTGCGGTCGTCACTTATTACAAGAATGAGGGTTGCTCATTCGCTCACCAGTGGAGATCCGGCTGATTGCAACAAGAACTGATAGTGCTGACGAGCTTGCCTCACAATATGATCGGCTTGTTCCGGCAGATTCTTCCTCAGCCACAGGAGGATGCTTTCCGCGGCAGGCATCACTGCCCACGAAGGATGGTAGTTGGCTTTTATAAGCACCCGCAACGCGTCCGCTTTGGGGCCAAGGATCTCGTCCATGGAGCGATTGAGGGCGGTTTCGAGGGTACCATCCGGTTGAGCCGGCACCAGATGAGTGTGAGTACAAAGCACACCATCGAGATTGGAAACCTGGAAGTCTTTTCCGAAGACGTCAATAGCGTAGGCACAGTACAAGCTAAAGGAGGACTGCTCCAATAGCTTGTTCCAGAGTTGTTCGAGCCGGATGGCAGCCGCGAATTGGCGCGCCTTCCATAGGACTCCCACCATCTCTCCGTAGGCCCGCAAGCCTTCCGCGCCTTCTCTGGGCGAGACCTGCCGCATGGCTGCACGGATAACCTGCTCAAAGCCTTGCCAGTCCGGTTGGCCGGCAATCATGAACTGCGCGAGCGTCTGCTGGGCGTCCCAAAAGACCAGTTGACGGCTTCCCAGTAAGGCAGGGAGATCGGCGCCCAAATGATCCAAGTGCCCCGCGAACAGTTCCCGATGCTCCGGAGTTACGATTACCAGGACACCTTCGCCGCGCCGTAAACCCTCCCAAAGGTAGCGTCCGACGTTCTTGGTGAGCGCCATTTCGTCAGCCTCGTAAAGCTGCACGAAGTGGCCGCGTGAATGGGGTCGTTCGAGGAGTCTTTCCCAGGGGGACATATACTCGACCACTCATGATTGTACCTGGTGCGGCAGACTGGTTCCTAGGATTTTTCCTTGGTACCCAGAAAGCGTTTGATCAGCTCCGCGAGCTCCATATACGCCGTCAGTTCCGTGGGCTTTTGAAAGTAGCCTTCAGCGCCCAACTGCTGAGCGGCGTATCGATCCGTTTCAGCACTGGAGGAGGTCACGACAATTACAGGAATGCCGCGACAGCGCGAGCTGCTCCGCAGCGCTCTTAACACGTCGATCCCGGTAACCCTGGGGAGGTTCAAATCCAAGAGCACCAATGCCGGACACGAGGTTTGCTCGTCCCGGCTGAGTTCTTGCAAATACTGCAAGGCATCCTGACCATTCGAGACGAGGCGAACATCGAGATCAGGGCCGCATCTTTCCAACACCTCTTTGATGACGAACACGTCCGTCGGGTTATCTTCGACCACCAACACCATGCGTCGCGCTGGATCAGGCGACGATTGCCGGCCTTTCTCAGGGGCGGGAGGGTAGGGCAAAGCAGAAGGTGGACCCTCTTCCGGGTGCAGACTGCTCAAGCCAAATGCGGCCTCCGTACTGTTCCACGACGCGCTGGCAGATCGCCAATCCGATGCCGCTGCCGGGGTATTCGTCGCGGCCGTGTAGACGTTTGAACAGGCCAAAGATCTGCTCCGCGAATTGCGGTTCAATTCCAATTCCGTTATCAACCACGGAAAAGATACACCAGCCGTCGCGCTGGTCGGCTGCGATATGGACACGCGGGACCTCCCTACTTCGATACTTTATGGCATTGCTGATAAGGTTTTGAAGCAACTGGGCGAGGCGGCTTTCATGTATAGCAACGACCGGCAAATCTCCAGCGGTGACCGTTGCCCCAGCCTCCTGAATCGGCCCCCGCAAACTTTTTAAGACATCCTGGAGGACACGGCCCGCGTCGACACTCGGCGCAGCTCCTTCCTCATATTTAGTCGCTTTCGTGTACGTGAGAAGGTCATCGAGAAGAGCATGCATGCGATCGGAAGCAGCCAGGATGTTTCGCAAAAATATGGCGTCCTCACCTTGCAGCCGATGGCCCCAGCCGCGTTCGATGATCTGCGCCGATATTGAGATGGTCCGCAGCGGCTCGTGCAAATCGTGACTGGCTGAGTAGGCGAAAACTTCCAAATCGCTGTTCGCGCGCCGCAACTCTTCGTTGGACCGCTTCAGCTCCTTCTGCACCCACTGGGCCTGCTCGAACAGTCGTGCGTTGTCCATGGCGACGGCGGCCTGCGCGGCAATGCCGGCGACAACGGTCTCGTGCGTCTCGGTAAACTTGCCAGGGACGGAATGACCGAAGAAAAGTCCGCCGAGTAGTTCTCCCGATCGTGCGACGACCGGCGCCGCGAGATAGCTCCGGAGGGGTAGGTGACTCTGGGGCAGGCCGTCGTGCGGCGAATTCCGGACGTAGCCAGGATCTTGAGTCACGTTGTCACAACGCACCACGCCTTCACCCCGGAAGGTTGAAGCAAAAAGCTCGGTGATGGGAGGTATCGGTAATCCAGCAAACACCTCCGGAGACACGCCCGAAAGCGTGTGCAGCATGTGCGACTCGCCCTTCTCGTTCGTGACATTGTGATAGAAGGAACCAAACTCGGCGCCGACCAGCGCGGTAGCAATGTCGGTGACCTCTTGGACGAGCTTTTCCAGATCGAGCTGCGCTCCCAGCCGCAGGCCGATCCGATTGAAAAGTTCAGCAGTCCGGCGGGCGTCCTGTTCGCGTGCCAGAAGCAGCGCGCGCTCCTGTTCCGCGAATTTCAAAGCGCTGATATCACGAGCTATTTTTGACGCGCCCACAATCTGGCCCGCGGCATCGCGGACCGGTGAAACCGTGAGCGAAACGTCAATGATCCGTCCGTCTTTTTTTCGCCGACGCGTTTCGTAGTGGTCTACACGATGCCCCTGTTTTATCTGAGCAAGGATGTCTGGCATCTCATTGTGGCCCGGCGCCGCGAGGATTGACACGGGATGTCCGAGGACTTCAGCGTCGGTGTAGCCGAAAATGCGCTCCGCACCCTGGTTCCAACTGGTAATGATCCCATTCAGGTCTTTGCTGATAATGGCGTCATCGGAGCTTTCAACGATAGCCGCCAGACGCCGGCTGGCAGCCTCGAGTTGCTTGCGCTCCGTGATGTCGGTTGCGATGCTACACACGCCAGTCGCCGTGCCGTCAGACGCTTCCAGCGGGAATTTCATTGACAGATAAGCGTGCAAGCCATCGTCGTGCGGCGCATACTCCTCGATCGCGAGCGGTTTTCCAGATGCGAGCACCAGCCGATCATTGGCTTGAAACTTATCCGCGATTTCCACCGGGAAAATATCACGGTCCGTCAGACCCAAGATGCTCGCTTTGGTGACGTGAAACAGTTCCTCATAGCGTCGGTTCACGAGCAGGTATCTTCCTTGCGCGTCCTTAAGGAAAATGACGGCTGCCGAATTGTCCAAAATTGCTTGCAGCCGCTGTTCGCTGCGAGAGGAGGCAAGCTCCGCGCGCTTACGCTGAGTAGCCAGAGCGACGTGAGCGGCGATTGCCTGGGCGATCTCCAACTCATCGGTGGTGCACGCATGGGGCTGCGCGTAGTAAAGCATGAACTTGCCGAACACGCCACCATCCAGGGCGAGAGGCACGAAGGCGAGCGCACGGATCCCTTCCTGGTCCAAGACTGTCCGGTAGACGGCCAGGCTTTCATCAAGCCGGACATCCGGTACCACGATAGGAACCGCATGCAGGGCCCCTTTAGGCCAGGGTGAGTGTCCCGTCACGGCGGCTTGATATTCGCGAGAAAGGCCGCGCGAGGCTTTGAAGCGGATCACGCCATCATCGTCGAAGATCAAAATCGCCGCGCGATTAGCGGAGGTCGCGTCCAATAGACTGGTTAGCGCCGCATGGTAGACATCCTCTAAGGCGCTGGCCTGACTTAGGGCCGCAAGTAGTTGATACAGCGTTCTAAGCCGTCGAACCTCGGCTTCACCCGCCATGCCTGGTTGCGCTACGACGGACATTAATTTGATTGTAAACGGACCGCGCGGGAATCCGCCAGTTGGATAAAATCAGGGAACGCGATGCCAGCCTCTCCAGATTCTCCGGCGAATGAGACCGGTTGGCTGGCAGATTTCATCTACACTGACCGTGGTTTTGAGACCGGTCTGGCAATGTTCGCCGACCCAAGCGGTCGGATCACGCGGTTTACACGGGATAGCGGCGACTTGGCCCGGGCCGAACGGCTATCGAATCGGGCGATTCTGCCGGGCTTGGTGAATGTCCACTCGCACGCCTTTCAGCGCGTGATCCGCGGCCGGACGGAGCATCGCACCGCCGCACAGCGCGATACGTTCTGGACCTGGCGCGAAAGCATGTATCACGCCGCCAACCAGATAACTCCCGAGGCGATGTATCACGCCGCGCGCATGGCGTTCCTTGAAATGACGCTGTCGGGGATCACGACCGTCGGCGAGTTTCACTACGTGCACCACGGTTCTGGAGGCGAGCCCTACGAGGATCGGAATCTGCTGGCACTTCAAGTTTTGCGGGCGGCCGACGAGGTGGGGCTGCGGATCGCTCTGCTGCGTACCGCGTATGTGAGAGCGGGCTGGCAAAAACCCGCCGATCCAGGGCAGGCGAGGTTTATCACGCCGTGCGCACAGGATTTCATCGCGGATACCGAGGAGCTGCGGACCGCAGTCGCGCGGAGTTGCCGGCCGGGACGGGCATGGGTCGGCATCGCGCCGCATAGCATCCGAGCCGTGCCGCTGGATTATTTGCGCGAGCTCGCGGACTTTGCACGCGCCCACGAACTGCCGCTGCACATGCACGTGGCCGAGCAGCCGGCGGAAGTGGAGGCGTGTCTGGCTGAGTACGGCATACGCCCGGTAGAGTTACTCCATGAGCAGGGAATTCTGGATTCGCGCTTCACGGCCATCCACGCTATTCATATCACGGGCGATGAAGTGGGTCATCTGGCGCGAGCGCGGGCGAGGGTGTGCGCTTGTCCAACCACGGAGCGAAACCTCGGCGACGGGACATCGCCGGCCGGCAAGCTGCTGGGCGCCGGCGTGAGAATCTGCTTCGGCTCGGACAGCAATGTGCAGATCGATCTGCTGGAAGACGCCCGGGCACTGGAATACCATCTGCGAATGAATCTGATCGAGCGCGTCGTGCTGGCTCCCGACTCCTCAGGCGATGGATTGGCGAAACGTTTATTCGACTGCGCAACGGAAGCGGGGGCGCAAAGCCTGGCGGCGCCGGGCGGCAAGTTAGAGATTGGACGAGCGGCCGACTTCTTCACCGTCGATCTGAGCGATCCGTCCATAGCCGGAGCTGGTGCGAGTTCGCTCTTGAATCACATCGTGTTCTCGGGCGAGCGGACAGCTATCCGGGACGTCTCCGTGGGTGGGGAGTTTGTTATTCGCGACCGGCGGCATCGGCTTCAGGACGAGATCGTTCGGAATTTCGATGCAGTGCAGAGGACCCTGTGGGGAGCGGCCCAATGAAACCGGAAGGCGAGATCTTGCGCGATCTGGTAGCCATTCCATCGGTTTCTTGGATGAGCAATCAACCGGTCATCGATTACGTATTGAAGCGGCTCGATCGAGGCGCGTGGAATATCAAGCTTTATCCATATCGCGATGGCGCGGGGGCGGCGAAAAACAATCTGGTGGCCACCACAAAATCTCAAGGCGACTCCAAACTTGAGCTGGCCTTGGTGTGTCATACGGACACTGTCCCGTTCGATCCAGCATGGAGGGAAGCGGTCAACCCGCGAGTTCGGAACGGCAAACTCTATGGGCGCGGCAGTTGCGACGTCAAGGGGTTTCTGGCCTGCGTGCTGGCCAGCCTTTCCCAGATGGACGTTAGGAGATTGTCGAAGCCGTTGGCGCTGGTGCTGACCGCTGATGAAGAGGTCGGATGTGTAGGAGCCAAATATCTGGCGTGGAGGAAAGCGTTCAGGGCGCGCTATACGATTATCGGTGAGCCGACTGGTCTGCGGCCGGTTCGCGCGGGTAAAGGGTATGCTCTGGCGGAGATCGTGGTGCGCGGGCAGGAAGCTCACAGTGCTTTTCCCTCCGAGGGGCGCTCGGCTATTTATGACGCCGCGCGAGTGGTGGCAGCATTGGAGCAGATCGCGAAAAAACTTGCTGCGCGCAAGAATCGCAGCTTCGATCCGCCTTTCACCACCTTAAACGTCGGATTGATTCAGGGTGGCTCGGCGAAGAATATCGTTCCAGGCGAATGCCGGATTACGGTGGAGTGGCGGCCGATTCCAGGCCAAGATCCGGGGTGGGCGGCGGGACTGATTCGGGGAGAACTGACTCACTTGGCGCGCGTTCATCCCGGTCTCGATGCACGGCTCGACGTCCAGCGGATCGACCAGCCCTTCGATCCCGCGGTTACCGATCGTCTCGCGTCGCTGCTCGAATCGCTGACGCACTGCCAATCTACGACTGTATCGTTCGGTACCGAGGCGGCGCACTTTACCGCCTTAACGTCGGAGGCGGTTGTGTTTGGGCCTGGCAATATGACGGTGGCTCACAAGACCGGAGAGTACGTGCAGATGCAGGAATTAAGCAAGTGCACGGCTTATTTGGGAGCGGTAATTAAGAAACTTTGCGCAAATGAAATCACAAAATTGTAACGCAAGTGCTATCGGGGAGTAACGGTGGTGTGCGACAACGGAAGCACCCCATGCTCACGGAACGCCGGTCTGCGGTGCGCTACCCGATCGTACTGAACGCCCGCTATCAGACGCTCAGGAAAAGATCGAAGGACTGTGGAATCGGACGGACAGTCGACATCAGCAGCCGCGGTTTTTTGATTGCCTCCGAACACAACGTTCCCGTGGGTGTCAGGTTAGAAGTAGCTGTGGAGTGGCCGGCGCTGTTGGATGGGGCGATTGAGCTCCTGCTGGTTGCGACCGGCCGGGTTGTCCGCGCCCGAGATGCAAGCTTTGCCTTGGAATTCTCCCGGCATGAGTTCCGGACCACTAAGCGAAGGATCATGGTGGCAGCCGCCGGCGGGAACGGCCGTCATTCCGCTGCTACGGCAACGGGTGCTTCTGAAACCTCGGATGTGCCGACGGCTATGGCCAGGTTCCTTGTCGCTGAACTGTCGACTTGACGCTCGGCAACAACCGGCGCGATAGCCGGGCATAACGGCGCCAAGGACAACAAATCTTCGGCGGTGAAGGCGTCTTTGGCGGCGCGATACAGGGCCAGGACTCCAGCCACGCGGCCCGAGTCTTCCAATGGCAACGCCAGGGCGGAGGAAAGAGTAGGAGCTGCCGTGCCACTGGCGACGTAACCCGGTTCCACAGTGGGGTTGCCGTTCAGGATCGGCTTGCCGACGTCGGCCACCCATCCGATCAGCCCTTCGCCGAGCGGGACACAAAGCGCGCTGAGCAGCCGCTGATCGTCGCCGCTGACGAACCTGGGCCGGACCATCCCGCCGCTCGAAACGTAGAAAGCAATGGCATCGTACGGTACCAGCGCTTTGAGACGAAGCGCGGCCACCGCCAAAGCTTCCTCGGAACGGAGCGAAGCGAGGCCAGGGGCAGATAGGTCGAATGACCAACTTTCGTTTGCGCCGGCCGCACGGGCGCGAGCCACAGGGTGCATTTGAGCAGGGCTCTCTTTTTCTGGGGCGGCCTCCACCGCGAAACCGGCTGCGGGCGCCGCGCCGCGCGTGATCTTGATGTCTTTGGAAAGCGACGGCGGCGGGTCGACGCGGGTTGCTCTGGCGCGGGCTTCCAGTTCCTGATAGCGGGAGTGCAGCGCTCGCACCACCGCGGGATCAAAGGCGGTACCGGCCTCGGAGACTACTTTGTCCATGGCTTCGTCCAGCGGCAAAGCACGCCGGTACTGCCGGTCGGACGCCAGCGCGTCCAAACAATCGACCGCCGCGAGAATGCGCGCGCCGATCGGAATCTCTTTGCCCTTCAGCCCGTGCGGATAGCCGCTGCCATCCCATTTTTCATGGTGCGAGCGAACGATCGGTACCACCGGGTAGGGGAACTCGACGCGCTCCAGAATTTCGGCACCGACCACGGGATGGATCTTCATCTTTTCGAATTCGGCCCGCGTCAGTTTGCCTGGCTTGGAGATGATGTGTTCTGGCACCGCGAGCTTACCGATGTCGTGCAACACCGCGGCGGCGCGCAACGCGTCCAGCTCCGTTTCGGTCAGTCCCAAATCCTTTCCGATTTCGAGCGCATAGAGCTGTACCCTCTGCAGATGGTCGTGCGTGGTGTGGTCTTTGGCATCGATGGCCAGCGCCAACGCTTCGATCGTCCGCAGATGCAGGCTATTCATCTCCACGACGTGCTTGTTCTCCTGCTCCACCTGCGTCATGTGAGTACGGTTGGAGCGATGAACGAGATAGACCAGGGGCAAGCAGATGATGGGCAGCTCCCATTGAATGGAACGTGGGACCGTGCCGACGAGCCAGGCCAGTGATGATCCAACGACATAGTAGGGCAGCATCCAGCGGTAGCCACGCCAGACGGCGAACAATCCTTTGCCCTCGGTGAGGGCGATGACAGAAGCGATCGGGAAAGTGTTAGCGAAGAAAAAAGTAAGAGCCAGGAGCGCCAGGCTGGCCGGTTCCAGCAAGCGCGTGCGCGCATAGGCGAACAGGAGCGCGGAGCCATAGATCGCCGCAGCCATCGCGCATACGTTGAAGAGCACTTGTACTGGGGTCGGACGGCGTTGCGTGCGCAAGTTGCATTGCACCAGCATGGCAACGGCTCCGAGCACAATCGCCTCGGAGAGGCTCAGGTTTGCGATGCCAACCAGAACCAGTAGCGCCAGGACGCTGACGGTGCCGGTGACGCCAGGAAGACGAACCTTGAGCACCGATGCAAGAACTGCGGTTCCGACGAAGGAAAGGAATCGCAGCTGATCATGCGATTGCCAGTTGGCTAAACACCACAGCAGACTAGCGAGGCCGAGGGCAATGTTGGCGTAGACGTACCAGTACGCCAAACGCTGGCGCAGGTTCGGGTACGCTTGGAGCATCGCGCCAACTTTGCCCTTGGAGAGCTATTTCTCACCCTGGGTGGAGGTGCCCCAAGCAGCCGCTGTTCCCCAAGACGCTGCTGTTCCCCAGGATGCTGCTGTTCCCCAGGATGCCGCGGTTCCCCACGAGGCAGCGGTTCCCCACGCAGCCGCACTTCCCCAGACAGCGTTGCTGCCGCTGGGTCCGGGTACGAGGACCGTGGTTCCCCAAGACGCGGCTTCACCCCAGGTCGGGCTGCTGAACCAGATTAGAGCTGGATTCGCGACCACGTAGGCCATCTGCTGCAGAGAATTGTAGGTGACTTGCGGCGATGCGGCGGAGCCGTAGGCCCGGTCGTAGTTTTCGAGAGCCTCCTCGATGTTCAGATATCCCGCTCCGACGGTGAACATGTCGTACGTGTCGGTGTACGCGATTCCTGTGGTCGGATCCACCGCGACACTGGCGACTGGGAAGTTTTTGCCGGCGGTCTTCATGATCCGGGCTTTGACTGTATCCGGATTCAAGGTTGGATCTTTCTGGAGCATCAGCGCGACGGCGCCCGAAACCACCGGAGTCGCCATGCTGGTGCCGCTGAGCTGGAAATAAGCCGGCGAGTTCTGATAGGTCGAAGTCGTGTAGTACGACGAAGGCATCACGTTGCTGGGATAGTCGGTGGCCAGCGTCGATCCGGGCGCCAGCAGCGAGACAACCAGGTTGCCAGGAGCGACCACGTCCGGTTTCGCGGTGAGATCGATGAAGGTTGGGCCTCGCGAGCTATAGCTGGCGATCAGGTCATCGCTGGTGCTCATGGTCGCTTCGGTCTTCATCGCGCCGACGGTGATGGCGTGGGGGCTGTTGCCGGGAGAGAGGATGGTGGAATAGCCATTGCGTCCCAGGTTGCCGGCGGCGGTGACTACTACGATTCCGTTGGCCCAGGCAGCTTCCACAGCCTGGCAAAGCGGGTCCTTGGCGCAGCTTTCGTAAATCGGGCGGCCGAGAGAAAGATTGATGACGCGAATGTTGTACTTGCTCTTGAGCTGCACGGCCTTTTGGATAGCCGCTATCACGACGCTGTCACTGCTGACGCCATTCTGATCGAGCACGCGGAGATCGAGCAGATTGGCATTCGGAGCCATACCCTTCAGCAGGCGGAACGAGCCTGGCTGCGAAGACGTATATCCGTTGCCGGCGACGATACCGGCGACGTGGGTGCCATGGCCGAAGTCGTCATATTTCGATCCGCCGATGAAGCTCTGCCGGTAAACCACGCGCGATCCCCAGCCCCAGCGGGTGTTCAGGTCGGGATGAGAATAAATGCCGCTGTCGATGATGGCGACGCCCACTCCGCTTCCGTCCAGACCGGAGCTCCATGCATAGGGCGCGCTGACGGCCGCGGCGGTGTAGTCGAGCGATCCGGCGACGGTCCGGTCGAGCGAGATGTAATTGACATTCGACTGGTTAGATAGCGTGATAACGTCGCCAGCGCTCAGCGTCATCGCGACGAAATTGAGTAAGGAGAAGACGATTTTCACTACGCCTTCGACAACGCCGACCAAGGTGCAAACCAGACCGCCGAGGCCCAGTAGTCCGCCGCCGCTACAGGTCTGCTGTGGCGCCGAGTTGTACTGCACGATCACGTTGACGCTGTTAGACGGGTTCGACAACAGCGGCAGGAGATCTGGCGAGATCTTGGACGTGTCGGCGAGTGCGAGGCTGATTGTCAATAAGGCGACAACGGCGTATCGCGAAAGCCTTCTGAAGGCTGCAGAAATAGCTTGCATGGCAAGAGCATAGAGGCACGTCACTTACCAGGTGAGTAATTTCACCCTGTTTGTTGCAAATACAGGCAGTTGTTAGCCGGAGGACCTTAGACAGGAGGTGCCAAATTGTCTCATTTCAAAGACAGGCTGGCCGGGTAGTCAGTGGTGACGAGTGGACTTATTTCGTCTTGCCCTGACTCCTCATCCCCGCCGTCGATGGCGGAACGATTCCGCTCGCTCGCAGATAGCCAACTACGTTGCCGTAGATCTCGTTGTTGTGCACGATAATGTGCAGGAACGCCGCGCTCATCTCCGGCGAAGCCATCGCTTTTTGATCGTCCATCTTTTCGAGCGCAGCCGCGCAGTAGGCGAAAGAGTCCTTCAAAGCCTCCGTGACCTCGGCCTTGTCTTTCAGGCTCGGCACCCGCTTCAGCGCCTCGGGCGCCGGCTCGGATCTGAGCGTCGAGCAGTCCCGGTAGTTTCTTTCCGAAGAATGATTGATCCATTCGGCGAAGGTCCTCTGGCCGTCGGTGAGCCGAAACCCATATTTCTCCGCGGGCATTACCTCGGCACTGGCCTCCAGATTTCTCCGCACCGGGTTGAAGTAGCGCTGGACCGCGGCGGTCGTAAGATTATTCTGGGCGTACAGCGTAGCGCAAGCCATGCATCCCAGCAGCATCGTGATTCTCATCCTAACAATCATAACTGCACTGGGCGATACTTGAAAAATATGCCGCTCACGCCGCATGTGGAGACGCATTTCACTGCTTCGGAATTCGTTCGGGACGTTGTCATCGGAATGGCGGATGGTCTGACCGTTCCATTCGCCCTGGCCGCCGGGCTCTCGGGCGCCGACACAACCACGCGGATCATCGTAGTGGCCGGCCTCGCCGAGATCGCCGCCGGATCCATCGCCATGGGATTGGGCGGATACCTTGCCGCCAAAAACGACGCCGATCACTACGCAAGCGAACTGCGCCGCGAAGAGCGCGAAGTCAGGGAGATCCCCGACGAAGAGGCGCGCGAGGTTCTCGAAGTCTTCGAGACTTATGGACTCACCCACGCAGAGGCCGTACCCATCGTCGACACTCTGCGCACCCGGCCCAAGCAGTGGATCGACTTCATGATGCGCTTCGAGCTGGGCCTGGAAGAACCGGATCCCAAGCGTGCGCTGCGCAGCGCGTCGACCATCGCCGGAGCGTACATCGCCGGTGGCCTGATCCCGCTCGCTCCCTATATGCTGGTGGCCGACGCCAATTCAGCTCTGCTCTACTCCGTCATCGCGACCCTGATCGCGCTAGCCATTTTCGGCGCTATCAAAGGACACTACACCGGTATGTCGCTGGTAGGCAGCGCCATCCGGACCGTCGTGATTGGTGGCCTTGCCGCCGCCGCCGCTTTCGGCATCGCCCATCTCGTCTCAGGTAAATAATATGAACCCAAAACAACTCCTTCACGTCACTGCCATCACAGCCCTTCTCTACGCCGTCCCCCCGCCGACTTCCGCTCAGTGGCTCAACTACCCCACCGCTCGAGTTCCCCGCCTGCGCAACGGAAATCCCAATCTCGCCGCGCCCGCTCCGCGAACTCGAGATGGCAAGCCCGACCTCTCCGGCATCTGGCAGTTGGAGGCGCACTGTCCACCCGAAGGTTGCGGCGACTATGGTGCTGGCCCCGAGTTTCTGGATCTCGGCGCGCGACTCAAAGGCGGTCTGCCCTATCAGCCCTGGGCCGCGGAGTTGGTCGAAAAGCGAGCGGCGCAACTAGGCAGAGATGATCCTGTTGGCTCGTGCCGGCCGGCTGGGGCTATTCGCTTACTGACCTTCCCTCCGCCCCGAAAGATCCTCCAACTTCCTGGCGAAGTCCTGATTCTTTCCGAGCGCGACGTAACTTACCGTCAGATATTCACCGATGGACGGCCACTCCCTCAGGATCCGGACCCATCGTGGAATGGCTTTTCGACCGCCAAGTGGGAGGGCGACACTTTGATCGCCCACACCATCGGCCTGCGCGACGGCACTTGGCTCGACCGCAAGGGCAGCCCCATGACCGACGCCGCCAAAATCACGGAGCGTTTCCGGCGCATCAATTACGGGCGCCTTGAAATCGAAGTCACCGTCGACGACCCAAAAGCGTACACCCAACCGTGGACCATCAAGCTCAATCAGCTCATCGTACTCAACACCGAGCTGCTGGATTACTACTGTCTCGATAACGAAAGAGACGCGACCCACATGATCGGCAAGTAAGCACACGCGTGCGCCACATTCACGCACGCGCCCATCCAACATCAACAAATTAAGTCGCGTAGGGATGGCTTGGAACGTGCCTCGTATTCCCTACATGAATAAAATCCTGTTCTTGCTGGTTACGATCGCAACAAACCAGGTTGCTTCCGCACAACTTGTGTCTATTGGCGCGAAAGGTGGCGTTCCTTTCTTGGATACGAATCAAGACGGCGATGAATCGCGCCCCTATATCGTCGGACCATCGGTCGAAATTCGCCTGCCTGCCGGCTTCGCCATCGAAGTCGACGCACTTTACCGGCGTATCGGAAACACGTTCGGGTTCAACTTCTCCGGCATTGGTGCCGGTTTAAACGTCGTTACTGCGACCAGTTTTTACATCAACCGCCAACGCGGGAATTATTGGGAATTTCCTTTCCTGGCCAAATATTACTTCCGGCCCCGGACAACCGCATGGCAGCCTTTCCTCAGCACCGGCTGGGCCTTCCGCACCGTGGGATTTCATGAAGACATCAGTGAAACATTCATCGATGGCAACGGTAATTCTCACTTCAACTCCTTCCGTAACCACTTCCGCTCGGACCTGGGAGTCGGCGCGGTATTCGCTGCCGGGGTCCGTTTTCGCGTTGGCCGTGTCGCAGTGACCCCGGAACTTCGTTACACATACTGGGGCAGCACCGCTCAATTTGACCTCCGCAGAAATGAAGCCGCTGGGCTGTTGGGCATCTCCTTCTGACCAACACTTGCTTTTGTTAGTTTCCAGATGAGAATATGAATTCATATTCTGCTCATGAACCTGCGGCTGATTCTCTGCGGCTTGGCAATCTGGGGCGGAGCGACCGCCTTCTTGCGATTGAGGGGTCAGAACTTGCTTCGTCCGGATGATTGGCAGCGAACCCTTGTCCTGTTCGCCGTCAGCTTCCCGTTAATGGCCTGGATCGTCCGCCGCCTATGCCGGCGCTTTCAACTGCCGCGCGAGCAGTGGCTCTTGGGTGCTGTTTCCGTTGCGCTCCCGACCTTGCTGCTCGACCCCTTCTCCAGCGCATTTTTTCCAATTGTCTTTCCGAACATGGCGCCTGAAGTAGCCGGCGTGTTCGGAGGCTGGATGCTGTGGTGTTGCGCCGGCGCTTTGTTGGGAGTAGCTATTCGTCGATGAAAGCGGGCGTCGGGAAACGTCCGAATCTTCTCGTCGGTGAGGATCTTCCGGCCGGCCCGCGGCAAAAGCGCAGCTTGGAAAAGCGAGCACGTCTGAAGGCGGCTGGATTGGCGCTGTTTGCCGAGAAGGGGTTCGAGGGAGCTTCGATTGACGGTATCGCGCGCCGCGCCAAACTCGCGGTCGGCGGTTTCTACCAGCACTTCCGCTCCAAGCGGCAGCTTCTCCTGGTGCTCATGGACGAGCTGCTCGAAAAACTGAGCCGGCTTGATCTTCGCCCCCAATCGATGTCCGATCCTCGCACTGGTCTGCGCGAGTTGTTGGCCCGCGCCTTTTCTCACGATCTCCAGTACCTGGGCGCATACCGCGCCTGGCAGGAAGCCGTGCTGTCCGATCCCGGCCTGGCGCGGAAACAACGTCAGATTCACGCTTGGACCACCACTCGCGTCATCGCAGTATTTAAGTTCCTACAGCAATTGCCCGGGGCTCGGAACGGAGTCGACATTGCTGGCCTCGCCAGTGCGATGGACACTTTCTTCTGGAGCCTGCTTGCCCAGGCCGTTCGATTATCTAAGAAGCAGCTCGATCGGCAAATCGATTCGGCAACCCACCTTATTTACCACGCACTGTTCACCGATCCTAGCAGGGAGTAGTCTCTATTCCCAACGCAGTGCCACCAGAGGATCAACTTTGCTGGCCCGTCGCGCTGGAATGTAGCAGGCCGCTAGCGCGACCAGAATGAGCAACAACGCTACCGCGCCAAAGGTAATCGGATCGGTTGCACCAACTCCATAAAGCAGGCTGGCCATGAGTCGTGTCAGTCCGAACGCGGCGGCCAGGCCCAATCCAACGCCCGCCATCGCGAGCCTTCCGCCGGGTCCTAGGATGAGCCGCAGGATCTCCCGCTGTTCCGCGCCCAACGCCATCCGGATTGCAATTTCGCGCGTCCGCTGTCCGACTAAATAAGACGTCACGCCGAAGATGCCAATGCTGGCTAGGATCAGGGCCAAGGTCGCGAAGGCACCGAAGAGGATCATGGAGAAACGGCGCTCGGCCAGCGAACCCGAGATGATCTCGTCCATCGTCTGAGCGCTGTAGATAATTTGCTGATCATTCATCTGTTTGCTGGTGCGCCGAATCGAGTCGAAAAGCCCTGGCGATGCATCCTTGGAACGCACCGCTACATTGATCCCCCCGGGCACCAGCGCCATGACTTTGTCAGGCAACTGCATTAACGATAGATACACCTGGGCTCGCAGCGGCTGTGTGTCGTCCGAATCAAGCCCCCACTGCTTCACGTGTCCGACTACGCCGACAATTTCCGCCGGGCCGCTGTAATCATTGAAGTCGATACGCTTGCCTATGGGATTCTGGCCAGGAAAATATTGCCGCGCAAAAATGTCGTCCACCACCACCACCAGCGGAGCATGTTCATTGTCTCGCTGAGACAGGAATCGGCCGCGCTGAAGCAAAATTCCCATGGTCTTCAAATAATCGGGTTCCACGATGTACTCCAGCGTCCAGTTCATATCGTTTTGACTCGCCGGTTTCGGTTGGCCATCCACCCAGAACAGGCGCTCGTCATCCCCAGCCAGTGGGAACGCGCCCCAAGACAGTGAGGCCGCTTGGACACCGGGAAGGCCTTCGAGCTTGTTGTCGAACTCACGCAAGTAAGACCGAATCGCATCCGGGCTCGTCGTCGCCATGGACGGAGGAAGCGACAGGCCGAACGTCAGGACATTGCGGGGATTGAAGCCGGGATCGAGGCTCCACAGCCGCGTCAAACTGCGGATCATCAATCCCGCGCCGACCAGCAGCACCAGCGCCAAGGCCATCTCGGCCACCACGAAGAAACTCTGCGTACGGTGGCGTTGTCCACTTGCGCCGCGACCACCCTCCTTGAGCTTCGCATTCAGGTCGTGCCGGGCCGTCCGCATAGCGGGCGCGAGGCCAAAGAGAATCCCGGCGAGCAACGAAATTATCATCGTGAACACCAGGACGTGGCCATCCAGTCTCACCTCTTCCGCCCGTGGCAACGCAGTAGGCAGCAGGCCCAGCGCGATTTGTGTCCCCCAGGCAGCTAACAATAATCCTAGACCGCCTCCGGCACCAGCAAGCAGGACGCTCTCGGTGAGCAACTGGCGTACGATGCGTCCCCGCCCAGCGCCCAGAGCTGCGCGGACCGCGAATTCCCGGCTCCTGGTAGTCGACCGGGCCAGCATAAGATTGGCAACATTGGCACACGCGATCATCAGCACGAAACCAACAGCGGCCAGCAGTGCGAACAGGAACGGCTGCACTCTGCCGGTCATCTGTTCCTTGAGCGGGACCAGAGTGGCGCCGATGCCCTTATCGTCATCCGGATAAGCCGCGGTGAGATTGCGCGTTACTCTATCCATGTCGGCCCGCGCCTGCTCGATCGGGATGCCCGGCTTGAGCCGCCCGATTCCATGGATTCCCAACCCGGCGCTCCGTTTCAAAAGCCATGGGTTGCTCCAATGAACAATGGGCACGTACAAATCGCTGGGGCGAAAACCTGGCATCGCCAGATTGAAACTGGCAGGGATGACACCGACGATCGCATAATCCTTGCCGTCCAGCGTAATGGCCTTCCCCAGGACGTCGGGCGACGAGCTGAATTTTCGCTGCCAGAACGCCGCGCTGATGAGCGCAATCGGAGCGCGACCCAGCTGGTCTTCTTCTGAAGTAAAGGACCGTCCGATTACCGGCTTGACCCCCAGCAGCCGGAAAAAATCTCCCGAAACCAACTCACCGGTGACCTGCTCGGCGTCGCCCAGGCCGGTGAGATTGAACCCGTAGCTGCGGCCAATCGCGAGCGCCGAGAAAGTATGGTTGTCCTTTTGCCAGTCGAGAAAGTTTGGAAAGGAAACGGAGCCTCTTTCAAAGTTAGGCTTGCTTTCGTGAAGCGTCACCAGTTGCTCGGGTTGCGGGTAGGGCAGGGGATTGAGCAAAACGCCATTCACGACCGAAAATAAAGCCGTATTCGCTCCAATGCCCAAAGCCATCGTGAGCACCGCAACGATGGTAAAGCCCGGGCTCTTCCGCAGTATCCGGAAACCGTAACGAAGGTCTTCAAGCAGTGTTCTCATTGCCGATTTCGGAGCAACTATCGTTCCCTTTGACCTGCCGCCTAATCCCTTGACCCCATGGACTGAAATCCACCCAACGAGCCGGTATATGTCCACTTGCGAAACTGAATGTTCAGGAGCGAACAGCACGGCTGCTGCGGTTCGGTGAGAAAATAGAAGTACTGACGTATGTGGCCGACCGCTTTACTGGTCCTCTTGCTGGCCTTCCAAAACAATTACTACGAGCAGGGACTGAAAGCGCTCGATCAGAATCAGTACCAGTCGGCCGTCGATGATTTTCTAAAAGCGATTGAGGCCGAGCCCCAGGACTATATCCTGCACTTTAATCTCGCTCTGGCCTACAGTCTCTTGGGCAAAGACGCCGACGCGATTCCCCAATACAAAAAGGTGTTGGAGCTGAAGCCCGACCTTTACCAGGCCGACCTCAACCTGGGCATAACGCTGGTGCGCAGTAAGCAGGCTGCCGACGCGGTGCCTTATCTTGCAGCCGCAGTGGCACAAAAATCCCAAGAGTACCGGCCGAACTACTATCTAGCCGCCGCTCTGCTTGCCTCCGATAACTTCGCCAAGGCGGAGCAAGCCTACACCGCGGCGCTCGCCCTCGACCCGAAGTCGCCCGATGCGGAGCTGGGCCTGGCCCACGCCCAGGTGAAGCAGAACAAGCTCAGCGATGCGGCGCCGCATTTCAAGAAAGCCGCCGAGCTGAATCCGAAATACAACGATGGCCTGCTCGAGTTGGCCGCCTTGTATGAAGCGCAGAAGCAGCCGGCTGAAGCAATTGCGCTCTATCAGCAGTTCCCCGACAATCCCGGCGCCCAGGAAAGGCTCGGTGAATTGCTGCTTTCATCCGGACAGCCAGCCGATGCAGTCAACCATTTCCAAGCCGCTATCGAGAAGTCTCCTACCACCGCCAACCGCGCGGCGCTGGCCGAAGCCTACATAAAAAACAAGGAGCCCGACAAGGCGCTCCCGGTGACAGACGCGATTCTGGCCACCGATCCGAATAATTTTGACATCCGCATGCTGCACGGCCGGATCCTTCGCGACCAGCGCAAGTTCACCCCCGCTGCGCAGGATTTCGCACGAGCGACTCAAATGAAACCGGACTATCCCAATGCCTGGAGCGAGCTCGCGGGCGTGCTCGTGATGGCCGAAGACTATCCTGCGGCGCTGGGCGCGCTTGATCGCCTGGCGGCCCTGCATGCCGAAAAGCCAGGCCATGTTTACCTGCGAGCCATCGTGCTGGATAAAATCAGACAGATCAAGCCGGCATTGGAAAGTTACGAGAAATTCCTGGCGATGAGTAACGGCCAGAATCCGGATGAGGAGTTTAAGGCGCGCCAGCGAGTTCGAATTCTACAAAGAGAACTTGGGAAGTAATGACGTTTGTATTGGCATTGTTGATTGCTTTTGCCGACATCAGCGCCGTGAAGTCGGAGCCGGATCTGGAGAAGCGGTCGGAACTGGCGCTGGCCAATGCGGACCACGCCATCGATGAAGCCAGGCAGGCCTACAACAGCGGAAACGACCTAGCCCAACAGGCTGCTCTCAATGAAGTGAAGGAGTTCGTCGAGGTGTCCTACGACGCGCTCGAGCATAGCAACAAAAACCCGCGCAGGAGCAAGTATTATAAGAACGCGGAGATGAAGGTGCGCGCGCTCATGCGAAGGTTAACCAGCTTCCGCGAGGAAGTAGGCTTCGAGACGCGCCAGTCGGTGGACGCGGTGCTCAAGAAGCTGTCGGACGTGCACGATCAGTTGATTAATGATGTGATGAGTAAGAAGAAGTAGAGGCCAGCATGAGATATTTTGCCGCCATATTAGCGCTCACGTTCAGCGGATTTGCACAGCAGCGTGACTACCTGACCGCAGACGAAATCGATCAGGTGCGGGAAGCGCAAGAGCCCAACCTGCGTTTGCAGCTATACGTCCACTTTGCCAAAGAGCGAATCGCCGAGATACAACAGTTCCTTAGCAAGGAAAAACCCGGCCGTTCCGCGCTGATCCACGATGCGCTTGAAGACTACACCCACATCATCGAGGCCATTGATACCGTGGCCGACGACGCGCTGCGGCGCAAGGCCGCCATCGATGTGGGAATGAAGGCCGTCGCTGACGCCGAAAAGGAGATGTTGGCCACGCTGAACAAGATCGAAGAGTCCGATGCGAAAGATCTTCAGCGGTTTGAATTCGCCCTCAAGGCCGCCATCGACACCACCTCCGACAGCGAGGAGCTTTCCCAGGAAGATGTGCACAGCCGCACCACCGACCTGGCAGCTAAAGACCAAAAGGAAAAGGAAGAAAAGCAAGCAATCCTGGGTACGGCGGACAAGGACAAAAAGAAGACCGCCGAAAATACCGACACCAAGGACGACAAGCCCAAGCGCAAGGCGCCGTCGTTGTACAAGCCGGGTGAAAAGCCGCCCGACAAGCAGTAAATTCTCTGACGTGGCCAGTTTCTAGAAGCCGCTGGCTGCCCGAGGCCGGCGTGCCAGCAAATCAATCTGCTCCGGCGCCTCCGGTTCATCGCCGCTCGAAACTCCCAATTCGCGCATCTTTCGGAGCGCCGGCACGAGGCGCGAATCCCACGATCCAACCGAGCGATTGTAAGCCTCTACCGTTTTTTCGAGTAACCGGCCAGTATCGGCATAGTGATTGCAAACCAACTGGACGCGATCGTAAAGCTCAGAGGCAACGCGCCGGATCTCTTCGGCGTTCTCGGCCAACTGCTCCTGGTTCCAACCGTAGGCGATGCCCTTCAGGACCGAAATCAGCGTGACCGGTGTCGCGATCACCACCTTGCGGGCCAGGGCTTCTTCGATGAGATCGGGATTGCTTTCGAGGGCGGCGCTGAAGAAATGGTCACCGGGGAGAAAGAGCACAACCAGTTCGGGCGCGGGTTGGAACTGGCTCCAATACTGTTTGCTTGCGAGCTGGCGGACATGCTCGCCGACCTGCTGGCTATGACGCTGCAATGCAGCGCGGCGCGAAGGCTCATCGCTAGAGGCGGCGGCGTCGAGATAAGCTGTCAGCGGCACCTTGGCGTCCACCACCAGACATCGGTCATTCGGAAGCCGCACGATCATATCCGGGCGAATGCGAACGCCGTCGCCATCCTGGGTGGCCTGTTCCAGGAAATCGCAGTTCTTGACCATGCCGGCCAGCTCGGCGACGCGGCGCAGCGTCACTTCACCCCAACGTCCGCGGGCCTGTGGCGAGCGTAAGGCTGTGGAGAGAATAGTCGTCTCGCGGCTGAGCGATTGGAGTTGCTCGCCCAGGCTGCCGAATGCTTTCTCCCTGGCGCGCTCCAGTTCGCGCACGTGAGTTTCCAGTCGCCCGAGCGAATCGCTGAGCGGGCGGACTACGCCTTCGATCGCGGTCTGCTTCTGGGCCAGGTCGCCCGTCATTTGCGCGCGAGCAGTTTCTAGCGTGGATTGCGCGGCTTCGAGGAATGACGCCTGATTCGACCGCAGCGCCGAGTCGGCCAAGGCCTGGAAGGTCTCGTTGAGTTTGGCAGTCGCGCTGTCGGCAAATTGCTGAGCTGTTTCAAGACGAACTAGCCGCGCGCGCATCCAGAGTCCGACGATGAGGCCGCCGGCTAGAAGTCCAATGAAAAATGCTATTCCTGTCACCAGAACCAGGATAAATCATTTGGAAGATAAAATGTTCTATCCACCGAGCCAGGCGATCCAGGCCGCGCCAAACAGGATGGTCAGCACTGCCAGAGGAGCGCCGACGCGGAAATACTGCCAGAATCCGATCCGGACCTTAGCGCGAGCCTGTTGAACCACGATCAGGTTGGCAACCGAGCCCAGCAGGGTAAGATTTCCGGCCAGTGTCGACGACATCGCGAGCGTCAGCCACGCACGGGTCGGATTCGCAAGGTGTCCAACCAGCGGCTTGAAGACCAGCACGGCCGGCACGTTGCTCACCAGGTTCGAGAGTACCGCGGAGAAGCTGCTCAGCAAGAATACATTGTCGAGGTGCAGTTGTCCGGCCAGAGCGGCCAGGTCGTTTTCGAACGGTGTTTTCTCGATTCCGGCGATCACGATGAACAGACCCGCGAACATCACGAGCAGTCCCCAATCGATGCTGCGGTAGACCTTCTCGGGGTCGACGCGGCGGGTAATCAGCAGGGCGGCGCCGGTGACGATGGCGACTTTGGGAACCGGCCAGCCAACGAAGAACATGACGATCATGGCCAGCGAAGCGATGATCGATTTCCACATCAGCCAGCGGTCTACGCGAATCGGCTGCTTCGCAATTCTCACGCGCCCGGCGGCTACAAACTCGCTGCGATAAGCGACGAAGATGACGAGCACTGCGAGAACCAGGCCGACCGCCGCGATCGGAGCGAGAACTCCCAGGAACTGCCGGTACGGGATGCCGGAGAAGCTGCCGATCATCATGTTCTGCGGGTTCCCGGTGATGGTCGCCACGCTGCCGATGTTGGAGGCCATGGCCACAGCGAGCAGATAGGGGACCGGATTGCGGTCGAGCGTTTCAGCGATCTCCAGCACCAGCGGTGTCAGCACCAGGCACATCGTGTCATTGACGAAAAACGCCGAGAAGACTCCCGCCACGGCCACGATCGAGACCAGCAGCAGCACCGGACTATGGGCGTGCTCAACTACGCGCTCGGCTACTAAAGAAAAGAAACCCGAGAGCTGAAGATTCGCCACCACGATCATCATTCCGAACAATAGGATGACGGTGTCGAAATTGATGGCGGCATATGCTTCATTGAGCGAGAGCGCGTTGACGCCCACCATGAAGCTGGCGCCGATGATGGCGGCTCCGGTACGGTCGATGCGGAAGCCGGGCAAGCGCCCAATGGCGAGCACCAGGTAGGTAATCGCGAAGATGAGGATAGCGGCCATGTCGAAGGCTAGCGCTCAGAGAATCCGGGTGCGGATGGTTCCCGGGATGTCGAGACGGGCGAGCGAGCGGCCTCGCTGCAAATACTGACCGGCGATGTTGATTTTTTCCCCGGAGAAGACGGCGTTGATGGCCGACAGCACGCCGGGCTGGTTGCAATGGATATGCTGCAGGCGATGTTTGCCGGGATGCTCAGGCAGCGCCTCTTCCGTGCTGCCGCCGACGTGCGGAGTCAGCAGGACGTTATCCATGCCACGTAAGGGCGAGACGAACTCATCCGAGGCCGTTTTGGGCTCGACGGGAAAGACGTCCATGCCGGCGCCGGTTAAATGCCGCGACTTCAGTGCGTCGACAAGCGCGTCGATATCCACGACGGTTCCCCGCGATGCGTTGACCAGGTGAGCGCCCTTCTTCATCCGTGCCAGTTGGACCGCGCCGATCATCCGGTGGGTTTGTGGAGTTTCGGGAACGTGAAGTGTGACGAGGTCGGCGGTTTCCAGCAAAACATCGAGAGAAGGCACTGCTCGGGCGTTGCCAAGCGCCAGCTTAGTCTCGATGTCGTAATAGATGACTTGCATTCCCAGGGCTTCGGCAAGTAGCCCGATTTGAGTTCCGGTGTGTCCGTAGCCGACGATGCCCAGGCATTTGCCGCGCTGGGTGGCCGCGTCAAGATCGACCTGGTTGGTGCCGATACAGAAGCAACCGATGCCGATCAAGCGGGGCACACTGGCGAAAGTCTCGGCTGGCAACTGCGTAGCGGAACGAATTCCGATGATGTACGCATCGCGGAGGGATGCAGCAAGCTTGGCTTCGGGCAGCGATTTCGGATGCTCTTCAATGTTGGTATAGCCGTCCCGGCGGAAGGCTTCTACCGCGCTCGAATGAACGCCTTCGAGCAGCAAGATCTTGATTTTTCCCTTGTCGAGAGAGGTTTTTGTCATGCGGGCTGCTAGCTCAAGTTTCGCACGGGGGTAGGCCGGAGCCGCGGGGAAGTACTAGGCCACTTGCTAACCTTCTTGTGACTTCCCAAACCTGGAATTTTTGGGTTCGTTTTGTGCATGGTCGATATCTCTGAGTGAAAACTGTTAGTCTGGGACAATATGTCAGCTAACAATGGAGATAAGTCCCGCTACGGACGGCAGCGGAAGGCCAAGATCAATCGCCGATTGCAGATGCGAGCCCTTAGGAAAGAACTAGTTGAGGCGAAGAAAGCGAAATAGCGACGGGCCGGTCGCCGTTTGGCACGCAGCGTGCTCCAAGAGAGCGCAGGTGACAGTGATATGCGCAATCAATGGATCGCTTCGGAACATCATCGCTTACACACGGTAGAAGGGTGGCCCGACAGTCCTTATAAGGACGCCACGTTGCGCGCGATTCACTCCACACTTGCCAGTCTGGCGCAAGATCCGAGCCTCGCCGCTAGCCTGCCGCCCTGCCAGGTTTGTTTGAGCCGGCGCAGGGTTTCGGGCGTCGTCAGATTTCCTGGGAATCAGGTCACGGAACGGGCAGCGTAGAGCAGGCGAAGTCAGAATTCCGATATCATGTCCGCATGAAGCGGAGATCGGTTTTACTGGCCGCCAGTGCGGCGCCACTTGCGGGATTAATCGAAGACGCGGACGCAGAAACCCCCGGTCGCCTGAAACAGTCTGCCGCGCGCTGGTGCTACGCGAAGACAAGCCTCGAGGACCTATGTAAGAACTGCGCGCGCATCGGTCTCAAGGGTATCGATTTGGTCAATCATGACGAATGGCCGACACTTCAGAAATATGGCCTCACCCCGGCCATGACCCCTGGGGCCGGGACAATTCCGGACAATTGGAATCGCAAGGAAAACCATGACGCCTTGGAGCGGGAGATGCGCGAGAACATCGATCGCGCCGCTGCCGCCAAGGTTCCAAACGTGATCACTTTCTCCGGAAACCGCCGCGGCATGCCGGATCAAGAGGCCAAGGACAACTGCGTTGCCGGGCTAAACCGAGTCAAGCGAATCGCCGAGGACAAGGGCGTCACCATCTGTCTGGAGCTGCTAAATAGCAAAGTCAATCACAAGGACTACCAGTGCGATCACACCGGTTGGGGTGTGGAAGTGGTGAAGCGGGTGGACTCGCCCCGAGTGAGGCTGCTATATGACATCTACCACATGCAAATCATGGAAGGCGACATCATTCGCACTATCACGGACAACCTCCAGTACATTGCTCATTTCCACACCGGCGGCGTACCGGGGCGTCACGAACTGGACGATTCGCAGGAGTTGAATTGGCGGACCATCGCGAAGGCCATCGCCGACCTGAACTTCCAAGGATTCTTCGCTCACGAGTTTGTGCCGGTGCGCGATCCGATGCAGTCGCTCGAGGAGGCGGTGAAACTATGCAGCGTTTGACCTCCACCAAGGACGAAATAAAGGACGCACAAGCCGCGTCTGACTGTGGAACGCCTATCCTCCCGTGACTGCCACGCTGATCCATACCATTAAAGAACTACCCGTAGTACGCCTGGTACGCCATTCAGCGATATCGGCGGAAGCGCGTTGGTTTGACTGGCGGCACAACGTCCAAACGCGAGCGGACCCATTCGAGGATCTTCGCGATTGGACCGCAGGTTTTCCATACTTGCCCATCCGTCCGAACGCGGCCAGGCGAGTGATCCGGTCTCTTCCCATAGGCGATCCTTCCGATTACACCTTTGTCGATCTGGGCTCGGGCAAAGGAAGAATGCTCCTGATCGCGTCCGAGTTTCCTTTTCGTAAAGTCGTGGGCGTCGAGATGCGCGAAGACCTGCACGACCAGGCAATGGAGAACGCACGGCGCTACCGCCACTCCACCGCCCAAACGTCGCGTATCGATTGCCAGCTTGTTGATGCTACCCACTTTGATTTCCCGGCGGGCAAGCTGGTCGTTTATCTATTCAATCCGTTCAGTGCGGAGATAATGGGCAGGGTCTTCCGGCGGCTGGATGCATCGTTTGAGCAGGATCCCCGCGAAATCGTCCTGGTCTATGTGCACCCGGAGTTCGGATTTCAATTGAAGACCTTGCGTCATTTTCAAATGTGGCGGGAGACCCGGCGCTACTGTATTGCTAAGAGTCACGGTGCAAGCTACACCTGTGCCGGGTGAGCACACGTGGTGATGCAAAAATGGCAATCTTCACAATAACTTAGCAGTGGTACGTCGGTTGCTTTATGCAGCCCGCATGAAGTTTGTCGTCCTCCCGATTCTGGCAGCAGCCGCGCTGATTGCCCAATCCACCGAGCCCGCCGACGCCTTGCCGGATCAACCGCAAGCCGCCGACCTGAACATTAATTCCCGCTATACCGTAGAAAGCATTAGTATTGAGGGCCAGCACCAGTACCGGTTAAGCACCACTGTCCTGGACGAAATACACCGGTTAATTGGAGCCAAGCTGAGCACCGACGCCCTCAATCGTTTGGCGCGGCGTATTCGCAGCGAGCTGCGTGCCACCGAAGTCACTTTCAGGCTGGATCGCGGGTTCGAAGCCAATCATTTGCGGGTCTTTCTCCAAGTCCACAAACGTACGATCAACTCCGATCTTTCGATCCCCACCTTTTCCTATAACTCCCGACAAGGCTGGACCGGCGTCGCCGAGGTCCCGACTACCATCGGTGCCAATACCTTCACCATCGGCGTGGTGAGCGATGGCGATACGCTCGCGGAACGTTATACCGGTCTCAAGTTCCGGTACGATCGCCTATCGGTAGGAACCGACCGGATCCGTCTGGGATTCGAATTCGACAGCTATCACGAGCTTTATGATCGGGCGACCCTGATCGCGCTCGATAACGACCAATCTTCTTCCCTCGGCGCTGGGGCTTATCGTTCGCGGACGAACTTTGAGCCCAGCGCCACCTTTGTCCTGGTGCAGCCATTGACGCTCACCCTGGGCATGAGCTTCGAAGAATTGGCGCCTCAAGTTTCGGCCGCGCGTTCCGAGTCCGCCAATGCGGTGGTAAATACTCTGCGCTATCACCAGCGTTGGGAAAATTCGGACGCCACCAACCAGGAGCTGGATGCAGGCTACAACCTGCGCGCGGCCACCAGCCTGCTCAGTAGCGACCTCGCTTACAAGCGACATCTTCTGAATGTTCGCTACAAGTACCGGCACCAGCAGCAGTCCGTCGAAGTAACACTCATGGCGGGAATGATTTACGGTAACGCGCCGTTGTTTGAGCGCTTCATTTTGGGAGACAGCACCACGCTGCGCGGGTGGAATAAATACGATCTGGATCCTCTTGGCGGAAACCGAGTCGTGCACGGCTCCGTCACGTATGGGTATCATATTATGCGGGTTTTCTACGATACCGGATCGGTTTGGGACCAGGGGAAGTCGCCGGAGGCCAAACACTCGGCCGGTATTGGTATATCGAGCGGCCTGGGGATTTTCCAGAAGGGCGCTTTTTTGCTGGCTGTGGCCTTCCCGATCCGGCAGGGCCGCGCCGATCCGGTGTTTATAGCAGGAATGAATTATTGAAATCCGGTAGCCGGATACACTCGCTGGCAGCGTGGACGCTTTTACCCGCGCTGATTTCTGTCGGAGTCGTCGCGATGAGTGTGTCCAATGAGGAACTCGTCCTTCGGCGCACCGGCGACCACATCCGTGTGGTGGCCCCGCGGTTGCACTTTCTCACTGGAAAATCGCTGCAACGGCTGCATGATGGCGCAATCGTTCCCTTTGATTTCCAACTTAGCATCGCCGCCGGAGCCAAAAGCAACGTCGTCGAGCGCATGTTCGAGCGATTCACGGTGAGCTATGACGTATGGGAGGAGAAGTTTTCCGTGGTGCGGCCGCGTGATTTCCGTAAATCGGCCTCGAACCTTTCGTCCAACGCAGCCGAATCGTGGTGCCTGGAGAATCTTTTGGCGCATATTTCTGCTCTCCCCGGGGATCGGCAGCTCTGGGCGCGCCTGGAGGTCCGCAGCGCCGAGCTCAAGGAGCCGTCGTCCTTCCCCTACGCTGATCCGGGGATCAGCATCACCACTCTGATCGGCATCTTCAGCCGCCCGCCCAGACCCGCGCAGGACCATTGGGCTTTCGAATCCGCCGCGTTCCGTCTCGCTGATTTGAAGCCATGAACCGCCTGCGCAACCGGCTGATCCTGGTTTTCGGTTTCGCCACGCTGGCCCCGCTCCTGGTAACAGCGTGGATCTCGGTTTCTTTGCTTAAACTCTCGCTCGCCCCCACCGGCGAGTTAGACCAAGTTTCTAAATCGCTCGAAAAGACCGGGCGAGAGTTGTACCAGCGCGCCCGCGAGTCACTGAAGACGGATGCCACGCTTGGTCGCGTTAAGCCCGAACAGTTCCCAGCCGCGACGCGCGATAGCTGGCCCGCTGCCGTTCAGGAGTTCTACGCCAGCGATGAAGCCGATCACTTTGCCTTGTCTGGAACCAATGGAGATCGTTTGGATTACCTGGTACGCCATGACGACGCTGTGTGGGTTTACTCAACTTCGCTGCACGGCGTCGGCATGAACCAAATATCGGATCAATACGCGCACGCTCGCGCGCTAGTGGCCCGCGACTTGCGGCGCGGGTTTATTTACACGTTCCTACTGCTCACGGCCGCAATCTGGATAGTGGCCTTCCTGGCATTGATCTATTTTGCCCACCGCATCAGCCGGCCCATCCAGCAACTGACCACTGGCCTGTCGGAAGTCGCGGCCGGTCAGCTCGATTATCGCGTTCCATCCGCCGGCGACGACGAGATCGGCGCGGCCATTCAAACCTTCAATCGGATGGCCGACGAATTGAAGCAATCGCAGGAGCGCCTGGTATACGTCGCGCGCCTGGAAAGCTGGCAGGCGCTCGCGCGGAAGATGGCGCACGAGGTGAAGAACTCGCTCACGCCCATCCGGCTGACCATGGAAGAGATCGCTGCCCGGCAGTCCGGCCCGGGCCGTGAGTTTTTCGAGCAGGCCGCGCAAATCGTGGTGGACGAGGTGATGAGCCTGGAGCGGCGCGTGCGGGCCTTCTCCGAGTTTGCCAGCGAGCCGGAGATCGCGCCCAAAGCCATCGACATAAATTCGCTGCTCGAAGAGCGCATCGCGCTTCTGAGGGCCGCGCACCCGGATGTGATTTATAGCACACGCCTGGCGCCTGATCGTCCCACCGCGTATGCCGACGAAGACCTGGTCAAAGGCATGCTTACGAACTTGCTGGAGAACGCCGCGCAGGCGGCGGAACCGGGCGGTGTGGTGTTGGGTGTTACTACCGCCGCGACCGGCCGTGTAGCGATCGAGGTGCATGATTCCGGACCGGGGCTCAACCCGCAAGCCCGCCGCACTTTATTCGAGCCGACCATCTCGTTCAAGCGCGGAGGGATGGGCTTGGGTCTCTCCATCGCTCGCAAGAGCGCTCTGCTAGCCGGCGGCGACATCTTGCTGGTGCAGGGTGAACTGGGAGGAGCGGCCTTTCGTGTCCTGCTCCCGGTAGCATAGGGCGGCATTGTGATTCCCGCGAAACGAATACTCATCCTGGATGACGAACCGAACATCGGCAGCTCTCTGCGTCTGATTCTGGAGCGCGAAGGATTCGCGGTCACTATCGCCCGTACGCTGGCCGAAGCCAAAACGGCCGCCGACCGGGCCGACGTCCTGCTGGTGGATGTGCGGCTCCCCGATGGCAGCGGGATCGATCTGCTGCGGCAGTTGCGCGAGCGAGATCATCCGGCGCCCGCCATCATGATCTCCGGGCACGCCACCATCGCCGACGCCGTGGAAGCAACGCGCGCCGGAGCATTCGATTTTCTCGAGAAGCCGCTCAGCCGCGATAAAGTCCTGCTGTCGATCAAGAACGCGCTCGAGCAAACCAGCTTGCGGCGGGAGAATGAGCGCCTGCGGGAGCTGGTGGGCGCAGGCACGAAGATGATCGGAACTAGTCCGGTCTTCACCAGGGTGGTTGAGCAGGCCAGCATGGCGTCCCGATCGGATGCCCGCATTCTGATTATGGGCGAGTCAGGTACCGGAAAAGAACTGCTGGCCGCGCACATCCATCGCGAGAGTCCTTTTGCAGGCGGCCCTTTCGTCAAGGTGAACTGTGCCGCCATTCCTTCAGAACTCCTCGAAAGCGAGCTGTTCGGGCACGAAAAGGGTGCGTTCACCGGCGCGATCTCCACGCGCAAAGGCAAATTCGAACTAGCCGATGGCGGGACCATTTTCCTGGACGAAGTGGGCGATCTGCATTCCGGCTCGCAGGCCAAGCTTCTGCGCGTTCTGCAAGAAGGTGAGTTTCATCGCGTCGGCGGAGAGCAACCCATTCGCGTCGCCGTGAGAGTGGTTTCAGCCACTAACCGGAACCTGGCGGACCTGGTGGGCCAGCAGAAATTTCGTGAGGATCTTTATTACCGGCTGTGTGTGGTGCCAATCAGAGTGCCCGCGCTGCGAGAGCGAGTGCATGACATCGTGCCGCTCGCGGAATATTTTCTGGAAGAATTCTGCACCCGCAACAATTTTCATTCCAAGCAGATAGATGAGGAAGCTTACGAATTGCTGGAGGCCTACTCCTGGCCCGGGAATGCCCGCGAATTGCGCAACATCATCGAACGCATGGCGATCCTGACTCCGGCAAACCGTCTTACTCCGGATTCGGTCCCGGTGGAAATCCGGCTGGCCCAGGAAGCCGCCCCGCGATCCAATCTGAAGGAGGCTCGCGACTCAGCCGAACGCGAACACATCCTCCGGGCGCTGGAGGAATCCAGCTGGAATGTTTCGGGCGCCGCGCGCGCTCTAGGCATGGAGCGCACCAATCTCCACAAACGAATTCGTGCGCTCGGTCTCAGTAGAGAAAAACGCTGATTGCGGGCGGCCGTCTATTTCTTGCGGCTCTTACGCCACGCTGCGGCGCCGACCGCGATCAAGCCGCCTCCAAGCAGCAACATCGTACCCGGCTCGGGTGTTTGAGCCGGTTCCGAGATCGCGAAGATTGAGCTTGCCAAGCAAAGGCCAGTGACAATGCTGAGAGCGAGAAGTTTCATATCATCCTCCGTTACTCGTTCAGTGTAACCGACGACCGCGACGCCGAAAAGTACGAACGGATTGATAACGCCGCGAAAGAGTACTGGTACTAATTCGAATCTTTGAATCGCCACGTGAGATAACCCAGCACGAGAAATCCGGCCGCAATCCCGAAGCGCAGTATCACCAGCCAAAGCCGTTCGCCGAGCAGCCAGCGATTGATGCCTAAGAGTAAGAATCCAGCGGCAATCGTGAAATACCACCAGGCGAATAGTCGTGATCGAAAACGTCTTCCCATCCTAATGTTTCAGCCCGGCAGGGCCTCCTGCCCACCCTCCAGCACCCGCTTTCAGGGGCGCCTGCGAATCTCCAATTGTATGATTCCAGACGCATTCTTCTCTTGCGGAAGCCGGGAGGTCCTGTGATATTATGGTCCAGTTTTCAATAGACTGTGCATTTGGCGCCGGAGAAATGGCGAGAGCTGCGAACGTTTTCGTAACGTCACGTTCTGGCCGTTTTGAGGGAAAAATGCGCAGCACCAGATGTAAGGAGAAATGAGTAGTGAGAGAAAAAGGTATCGTGAAATGGTTTAACGCCGCAAAGGGCTATGGTTTTATCCAGCGCTCTAACGGCGATGATGTGTTTGTTCACTTCTCGGCAATCCAGATGAACGGTTATCGGACACTGGACGAAGGTGCGGAGGTGGAGTTCGAGGTGAAGCATGGCCCCAAAGGCTTGCAAGCCGAGAATGTCATGCGACCTTAAGCAAAATCTCAAGAAATCGATAAGTGGGGCCGCCCAGCGAAGGTGGCCCTTTTCGTTGGTGTTCACGTTGTAATCGTCGTAATCGTCCACTGGCTTGACCTTCTTACTCCTCACACACGGCGCGGGATCGAATCGCAATGCCCCGCTTCTGGTAGCGGTAGCGGACGCCTTTCGCGAAGCGAACATCGAGGTGCTACGCTCCGATCTTTCGTTTCGCCAAGAACGGCCGCATGGTCCGCCCCGCCCCGGCGATGCGGCGCGCGACCGCGATGGACTGCGTGAACAGATCCTCAAGATTCGCGAAAAGAAGCCGGAGCGAGTGTGGCTGGGCGGTCATTCTTACGGAGGCCGGCAGTCGAGTATTCTCGCTGCCGAAGCTCCCGAGCTGGTGGATGCTCTCTTGCTGCTATCTTATCCGTTGCATCCGCCGCGCAAGCCCACGGAGCTAAGAACGGCGCATTTCCCGAAGCTTCGAACTCCCGCGCTGTTCGTTCATGGTTCGCGCGATCCCTTCGCGTCGACCGGCGAGCTCAAGGACGCGATCGCGTTAATCCCCACTGACGTGAGCTTGCTCGAAATCGAGGGTGCCGGACACGACTTGGGCAGGAACCTTTCCGATGTGGCGTCGAGAATTGTTGGGGCTTTCATGAAAGATTGCCTGCGATTGAGAAATCGGTCAGTTTAGAAGTACGGTGAGGTGCGAGAGTGGTTGAATCGGGCGGTCTCGAAATGCGACTCCGTGCTTCTTGCAAGCTGCACGAATCTAATCAAATCCGCTTGCCGATCAAGAGTTTGCGCGAATCTGAGTTTACTGGTTTCCCTCCTTTTTCACTCTTTTTCACCGGAGTTTGGTGCCAAATTGGTGACACCAGGCGTCAAAGTACTCTACAGCGCAAACTGTCACCATTTTGGGGGTTCCGCGCGACTCCGATCCGTCACTTTCACAGGGAAATTCAGCGCGGCAAGACGACTCTCCTACCGGCCAAAATTGAAAGGGACGGCAGATTCCTTCAGTCCGCTCCGGTCAGGCGGAGCCACGTTCCTCGATACAAATAGAGCACCTCGGATGCCTTGCCAATGAAAGCATCGTCAATGCCCTGGTGGTCCATCGGCAGCGGCTTCAGGCCACCATAAGCCGCGTAATGCTTGATGATGTATGCCCCGCCAACCGGCGTGATCGCTGTGGTCCGCAAAAAATCCATGCGGCGCTAAGCAGCCTCCCGTTCCAGCCGATAATCGTGATGCAGTCCGCCACGCACTGGCTTCGATCTGACGCTGCAACCAGTGGGAAGCTGATGCTTAGAATTGCTGGTCGCGACACCCGGCAGAATGGGCTCGGGTGTTCCAGGGCCTAGGAGCTTGCTGAAAAATCGGACGACAGAGTTCCTGGAATTGCTTTAAACGAGTTTTTTGGGTCAGGTTGGAAGTCTGCGCGGGGACCGCAAGAGCAATGCGGGCGGCTGCAGACTGGTGCGGCGAGAGCGTTTCAGCATGCGGCCGACTGCAACTTCGGAATTCGCCAGAGGTTGAACGCCGCCGCAGTGAAAGTGAACAACCACCACAGCTTGTCGCGGCCTCGTAACTTCACTTTGCGCAACGGCCCGACCGATTTCATCCAGCCGAAGGGTTTCTCCACCCAGTAACGCTTGGCCTGACTGATCTGATAGCTGGTGTGCCGAGTGGTTCTGCCGTCTATGGCGCTCCTGCGATGGCGATCATTCTGCGCCACGTGCGGCGTGATCTTGAGTTCGCGTAGTGCGGCAACAAAATCTTTGGTGTCGTAGGCCTTGTCCGCGCCCAGAGTCATGGGCTTGTTGCTCTTGCGTCGTTTCTGGTACGCCATCAGCAGCGCCGCATCTCGCTCGGCGTGTCCATCGGCTTCGGTCAAATAGGTTCCCACGATCAAGCCACTGTGATTTTCTACCAGCGTGTGCCCCAAATAACTCAGGCGCGCCTCGCTGCCGGAACTTTTGCGGTACAACTTGGCGTCCGGGTCGGTCTTGGACTCGTGGGTCTGATTGCTGCGCCGGTCACCGTGAAAGTTTTCCCCATCTTCGGAACCACCATCTTTGCGCTGGAAACTCTTCTGCGAGGCCCAGGCTTCGATCAGCGGGCCCTAAGCAGAATGAGGGCGTGCTCGATTGTAATAGGCACCGAATTCTTTCAGAGTCAGGTACAAGTGCCGTTCGTTCACCAGAATGAGATAGTCCAGACACTCCCGGCGAATCGTGCCAACGAGCCGCTCGCAGTAGGCATTCGCCGTGGGAACTTGTACTGGCGTTCTTAAGATCCGCACTCCGAAGTCGCTGAGCGCCGCATCCAGTGAGGCCGAAAGATCGAATCGTGATCGTGAATGACAAAATGGTAGGGATGAACATCGTCGAAAACCTCTCGGAATTGCTGCGTCGTCCATTCTGCCGTGGGATGAGCGGTGACATTACAACGAGACTGAGACGAAGAAATCACAGGCGACAATCACGTTGGCTTGATTGCGAACAAAGGAAGCCCAGCGCTGGTCCTTGTTTCCACGGTTTGGCCGCCCTCGTCCCTTGAGATATTTGCTAACCGTTCGCGGTGAGACCCGGATGCCCAACTTGACCTTTAGTTCGTTAGCAACGCGCTCTTCGTCCCAGGTCGCCAGATGAGCGTCTGCAGATTCCTTCGCAGCTGTGGTCGGCCGCATCTCCGGGACTTCCATTTCCAGAACTCTCGAAAAGCAGTTCGATGCCATTTGATAAATGTCTCCGGCTTGACAATGACGAGGGCTTCCCGCCAATGGAAGAACCTGGAAAGCAAGACCATAACGGTTCGGATGCCAAGCGTCGAACGTCGCGGTTTGACACCGCGCTCCTGAAACAGGGCGAGTTGCCTGCGAAGAAACAAGTCTTGGGCAACGAGTGCGGTCCGAGAAGACAACAACAAACGTATGAGCTTGAACACGCCACATTTTACAAGAGCTGATAGCGCTGCCTAAACCGACGAGGCGCCAGCCGGATGCAATTTTTGCGGAGGACAGGGTTCCTCATCGTGACAGATTGCCCGAGAGTATCGTCTGCATGATGATTTCGTTTCCCTCGTGGCACGCTGTCTCAAACAGCCGGTCCTCCGTGTGCCTCAGCCGGATCACGGCAGTCCACGGTCTCACCCATGTGTCAGGATCGTCAAATGTCATCTCGTAATGGATCTCATCCGGCGCGACGAGCGTCAAACGTTCAATCAGGTGAAAGTTCTCCGAAACCGCCAAAGGGTGCAGTTGTGCCTTGAAGTTCGTGGTGTCTACGACCAGCGTATCGCCCTCCCAGTGCCCGATGGAATCGCCGGACCAACTGCGAACGGAAGCGGCAACGTGAGGACGGCTGTTCAGGGAAATGATGCGATATTCGTGAATATTTTCCGAGAATAAAACGAACTGATCCCGAGTTTGAACGATCTGGTAGTAACCATGCAAACCCGCGCTGTACACTCCGTTCACGCGAGGAACGCTGTATGTGATGCACCGATCGCCGGGTGCGACCTCATCGGGTCCGCGGGGATTGCCGTTTCCGGATCGGGAGCGTCCATAAGCAGCCCGGCGGCGCTGTCCGGCCTCCGTGTAGGCTGGCATCTTCCCGTCCGGCGGGTCGGTAATCAGCGAAGTACGGTTATCGATTATCAGATCGGTCACCCGCTCGGCGCTGTCTGTTGCGCCTCCGCTCTTGTATTGCTTCAGGTTCCCGTAGGCGGCCATAAAATACGCGTCCGGCGCCGCGGCATCGCTGCCCGAATCTGGTGCAAAGATTTTTTGAGCCCGCCGGTTCAATTCTGCGACTTCTTCGTCTGTGAGAGATTGGCGTCCTTGGAGTTGCTTTGGACGCTCGAAAGGCGTGGCCGAGTTGTTCAGCCAATTTCCCTGCAGGTCGGGATGGCCGTCGGGGGTGCGCGGGATCGTCTTCGCCCCAGCAGATTTTCGCGCCGGAGCGGGCTCGCCGTAGATCATAAACGAAATCGCGACTGCAATCAAGGAAGTCGTAAACGTGAACTTCATGAAATTTCGCCTCCCCAACGGTAAGATTCTATCGCGACACTAGCAACGTGTCACTGATCTGCTGGATCGCCGGGAACCACGGGCCACGTCAATCGAGGGCATAAGTGTTCACGCCGGTCGTCATGATGACGACTATTGTCTCCCATCGCCCAACTTGGGCTGGTGACTTTTCGGGCGCGTCAAGCAAGCTGAACGGGAACGGGCGATGTCGAGTAGGCTCAATGACACTGGACATCGCCGGTGCTTCGTTGCTTCGGCTTCTTAGGCATATTGTGACCTCTCCTCTTGCAATCGACAGACTCGCCCCGGTTGCGAATCGGTTTACGAATTTCTCCAACGGGGTCGAGTCTACCGACCGAAGCCAGCCGACTGCCACCGACTCACTGGTAGCCAGAACCGGAGCCATACTCGGAAACGGGCACACTGGCACCATATTGGCCTCGGCCTTAACTGGCCGAGCCACGTCTTTAGGTAGCATGTCACTCTGCACTCGTGTCTGTCATCACTGACAAGCCGGCGTTGTCCGTTACTCGGAAGAAATCCTCTGGCGCGCCACTTCGCTGGATTTTGGCACCCGCGCTGGACGGCTTTTCTCTAGCAATAGGCACCGACAATGATGCATAACGGGTCCAATGCAATTGTTGTGTGCGGCTACAGGCACGGCGGGTACAGAGAATGGATGCGAAAAAACCACAAATTGTCTAGGAGTCCATCGAGCTCGTGCCCATCCGAAAACGACGGCGATGACGAATCATGCCAAGCGTACAAGTGGGCTCCGCAACTCAACCCCACGAGCGAGATAGGATAGTTGGCAGCCCTACACAATCATGTCTTCCGCATTGACCTCGTTTAAGACCGTCGCTTCTTTCTTTCTTGCGGTGGTCGCGGCGGTCGCCGTCGGCCAGGCGCAGGGCCAGCGGGATCCGAACTTCGAAGGCCAGCCGGGCGTGCTGCTTTCGAACGACAAGCTGCAGCTAACCGTACTGCGGCTGGGAAGCACGATGGCCAATCTCGTTTTGCTGGATGATCCCGCAAAGCTAAGCCCACTCTGGAATGCTCCAAGACTGGCCCGGGAAGCGGGGCGGCAAGAGCAGGCGACTGGTGGCGTCCTTGGACATTTCGTCTGCGTGGATGGCTTCGGCCCATCGTCGGTCGAAGAGCACGCTGCAGGCATCCCCGGGCACGGCGAGGCTCATGCAACGAATTTCGACATCGTTAAGTATGCCGCCGGGGATTCTGTTTCCCTTACAGCAAAGCTGCCGATAGTGCAGGAGATGTTCACCCGCACCTTCAGCATTGTGAAGGGCGAAAATGTTATTTACGTCGATAGCCGGCTGGAGAATCTGCTCGGGTTCGACCGGCCGGTGAACTGGGCGGAACACGCCACCGTAGGCGCTCCGTTTCTTGAGCCTGGCAAAGTCACAATTTTCCTTTCCGGTACGCGCTCGCAGAACCGCGATTATCTTCGCGAAGAGGCTATGGCCCGAGCCAACGCTGGGCCCAGCGGCAATACGGCTGTAAATCGCGGCTACGCCCCGCAAACGCAGCTTCGTCTAGTTTCAGGCGCCGACTTCAATTGGCCGTTGGCGCCGGGACTTGACGGCAAGCCGGTCGACATGAGCGTCATTCCCGAGAATCCGCACTTTCTCGACCACGCCACCACACTCATGGACCCTTCACGCAAACTCGAATGGGTCGCTGCGTTCAACCGAGAACGGCATTTAGTGTATGGCTACGTCTTCCGCAGAGAGGACTATTGGTGGCTGCAGCATTGGGGGGACTATCCGAGCGCGAAGCAGGTGGTCCGTGGCATGGAGTTCGGCACTCAGCCCTACGATGTGCCGAGACGCGAGGCGATCACGCTTAACTCGATGTTTGGAACGCCGACGTATCGATGGCTTCCCGCAAAGGCGAAAATCGAGTCGCATTTCCTGTTGTTTTATATCAACGTGCCCGAGGGACTGAATCAGGTGGACGACATTCGCCTGGAAAACGGCCGGCTTATCATCGAAGATCAAGTAACGAAAAAGCAGTTGAATCTTGCGGCCTCGCGTGGACTTTAGGAGCACGCGCCAATGTCTTCAGAGTTTTTGTGGCCAGAACTTCTCTTGATGCGATTATCGCCCTTCGATCGGAACGCGCGGGCCGTGACCGACGCAGCCCGCCTGGCAAGGAACCAAGCTTGAGCCAAATGTTGACCGAAATTTCTTTCCGATGAACCGACGTCGCTTATTCATCGCCAGTTGCATTGCACTCATTACGACAGCCATGGTTTTTTCGATCCGTAGCGATATCCTCGATGCGCTCGGGGTGGATTTTCACCTGAACAAGGAGCAGCTCGGATTACTCTTAAGCCCGGCGTTCTGGGGGTTTACGGTCTCCGTTATGCTCGGTGGAGCACTAGTGGACTTCTTTGGAATGCGCCGCCTGCTGCTACTTTCGAGCGCTGGTTATTTCGTTTCCGTGGTGGCGATCATTTTCGCACCTCATCCCGCTGCTGCCGTCATTCCCTTCTATGCCGATCCCGGATTCCTGACACTGTACCTGGGAATGCTTATTCTCGGGCTGTCGCAAGGGTTAGTGGAGGGCGTGATCAACCCGCTCTGCGCGACGATATACACGGACGATAAGACACGACGGTTTAACATGCTCCACGCTTGGTGGCCTGGTGGTTTAATCATCGGCGGAATGCTGGCGTTCGCAACGACGAAAATTCTTGAACTGGATGGACATCCCTCTGCCGCGATGGCGACTCTTGGTTGGAGAATCAAACTGAGCCTGGTATTGGTTGCCGCCGGCGCTTTCGCCGCCATGATTATAGGCCAATCATTCCCACCCACCGAGCGAGTTACCGCAGGAGTTTCCAATCGCGACATGGTTCGGGGCACCTTGAAACCAATGTTTCTCGTGTGGTTTGCCTTGATGTGGCTGACCGCGAGCACGGAATTGGGGCCGGACCAATGGGTCGGTTCCGTGATTACCAATCTGACCGGCATGCAGGGGATTCTGATACTGGTTTATACGGCCGGCATCGTATTTTTGTTGCGTCTCTTCGGCGGAGGCCTAGCGCATAAACTGTCGCCTCTCCGACTGCTGACAATCGCTTCCGTGCTTGCTTGTGCCGGCCTAGTAGGACTGAGTCTAACCAAATCGTTGGCCGGACTCTTTTCTGCGGCCACTGCCTTTGGAGCAGGCACAAGTTATTTTTGGCCGGTCATGCTGGGCGTGACGGCGGAGCGGTTCCCACAGACCGGGCCGTTGGGCTTAGCAATCATGGGTGGCGCGGGCCAGCTTGCGGCTGCGTTCATATTGCCGATGATGGGCCGCTGGTATGATCTTTGGGGTCCCGCGGCAGCTTTTCAGCTGGTCGCGATTCTCCCGGTCTTCCTCACTGTGGCGTTCGTGATTTTATTCTTCCGCTACCGCGCGATCGGAGGATACAAACCTTTAGCCCTCAATTCTGGCAAATGGTCTAGATGAGACACATCTCTTCTCCTTGTTAGGATTGCAACGCCTGTTTGCAGTAATCTAGGCAGCGGCGCACGGCCGCGATGCGCTCGTCTCGCTCAGCGGCAACCTCCCATTCAATATGGGCTGGGATGCCATATTTCCGGTCGCGCATCATGATCAGCACTTGTTTGATAGGCGTATCGCCTTGGCCAAACACCATGTTGGGGCCATCGTTTTTCTTGCGGTCCTTGATATGGATATTTACGATGCGATCGTGATGTTTTTCAAGCATCGCGACGGGATCGCCTCCGTTTGCGACGAAGTGGCCGATGTCGAGCGTGAACGCGGTGTAATCGGATAGTCCTCTCGATACATTTTCAAAATCCGCGACACTGCGGATCATACCCTCATTGTGAAGTCCGATGATGATCTTGTATTTTTGGGCGAAAGGATCGAGGCGACGGAAGATCTCATTACTTCCTACTGCGGTGATCAACTTACACCCTAACGCCTTGGTCATTTCAAAGGTGCGCCCCAGCTCAGCTTCCGTGAATTGATCGTCGTAGTTCATGTTATAGGCATATAGGTACAGCCCGGCATCCTTGAACTTTTGGGCGATCGTGGAGAATTGATCGAGAGGAACCGTCATGCGCCATTGCCGCAATTTCTCGCGAGCTTGGGCCTTTTTCGCGTTGGTTTGCGCTGCGCCGGTTCCGGCGCCACTTAATCCGAAAGACGGTTCAATGTGGTGTGGATGCAATTCCGCCAAGCCAAAGCCAATTCCGGCGAGGGCCGGAATCGCATCGTCCAAAGATAGCGTGGAAAGACTATAGGTGTTGCATCCAAGCACTACACCGTTAAAGGTCGATTTGATCCGCGGTAACGATGGCCTTTGCTGAGCCGGAATGTTCCGAACACTCGCCAAGGCTCCTAGGCCGGTCAACGCAAGTCGTCCGAAATCTCTTCGATGCATTCGTTGCATTTCTACTCTCCTCACGCCCGAGTCGCTAGCAGTCCGATAACTGCCGTTCCGAGGACGCATCGATCATAGTGCTCCTTCAATCATTTCCGGCGATAGATCAGCGGAACCGATGCACGCGCAACAGTGTATGGCATGTGCAGCGGGTCTGTCAATTGGAGTTGTGGAGTTGTGGAGTTGTGTCAAGCCTCGTTAGAAATGTCCCCGGTGTTACCTCGATAGAAGTGTCCCCGTTTTGGGCCGTCGGAGACGGTCCCGGTTTTTTATTCTGTAAATGGTTTCTTCCTTGTTGCCGCAGGCTGTTGGGGCGGTGGGAAAGTGGGAATCTCGCGTCCTCTGCGAGATTTCCAACGAGTCGTGGGAAGATGAGGAAGCGGAGATGGATCGACGCGAATTCATAAAGGCGACTGCCGCGGGGACGGCTGCGATTGCCACGGCCGTAACACATGCCAATGCCCAGAGATATTCCGTCCCGATTATCGACACGCACGTGCATTTGTATGACCCCACGCGCCCTCAAGGTGTGCCATGGCCGAGCCCTGAGCAAGCAAGCATTTATCGTACCTTCCTGCCTGCGGACTACCGCCGAATTGCAGAACCCTTCGGCGTGGTAGGGATGATCGAGACTGAATGCAGTCCTTGGTTGGAAGACAATTACTGGGTTTTGGATGTGTCTGCCAAGGAGACGATTGTGGTGGGCGAGATCGGCGATTTGTTTCCCGGGAAGCCGGGTTTTGGCGAGCATCTCTCACGGTTGCACAAGAACCCTCTGTACCGAGGGATACGGTTCGCTTATTTGTGGGGCCGGGATGTCGCGGAGGAGATTCAAAAGCCGCAAGTGATGGCCGATCTTCGGCTGCTGTCTGATGCTGGACTCACGCTGGACTCGGGCGGCGGCCCAAAGGATGTCCGGAACCTGCTGCGAATCACCGATCAAATCCCGACCCTCCGGATTGTGATCAATCACTTGCCGGGCGCTCCGATCCCCGAGGAACCGGCGGCCCGCGCTGCCTACCAGCAAGGACTTGGAGAACTCGGGAAACGCTCTCAGGTGTATGTGAAGGTCTCCGAAGTCTTTCAGCGCGTCGACGAGAAGGGCCGCCGAGTGAATTCGGGCGGACGAATCCCGCGTGAGCTGAGCTTTTATCGTCCGCGGCTGGATGAGATCTGGGAGACCTTCGGTCCAAACCGGCTGCTCTTCGCGAGTGACTGGACCAACAGCGAACCCATGGGCACATTTGGCGAGACACTGGGTCTGGTTTATGAATACTTCACGCAAAAGGGTCCAGAAGCCGTCGAAAAATTCTTCTGGAAGAATTCCCTCGCGGCATACCAGTGGGTGAAGCGGCAGGCGAATCAGCCCAGTTTGGCTAAAATCAGCAACGCTCAGTACTCATCACGACCGAAGTGGAGAGTTGATCCCAATAAGTTATGACGAAGAACATTGCCAGCGCATTTATAACTGCTGCACTGATGGCAGCGCAGGGAATGGCGCAAACGGCGACCGTACCGGCTTCCGATTTCGCCCCGGCACAAAGGCAGTTCGATAGCGTCTGCGGAGGATGCCACGGCGAGGGTGGAAGAGGCGGGGACCGGGCGCCCGCGCTAGTGAACAATCGCAGCTTGCGCACCCGGAGCGAAGCTCAGATCCGCGACTTGATCAACGGTGGCACTTCTGGCGGCATGCCCGCGTTCAAGCTGCCGGAGGGCGAGCTTCTATCTCTGGCTCGATGGCTGCGTTCTCTGAATGTATCCGCTTTCGATACCAGGCCTTCGGCGGACGTTCATGCGGGAGAGGAGTTCTTCTTCGGCAAGGGTCAATGCTCGACATGTCACATGGTTCATGGCCACGGAAAGGTGAATGGGCCCGATCTGTCAGATATCGGCCGGAAATCGACCGTCCGCGAACTGGAACTGGTGCTCGAAAACCCGACGTCCCAAATGGGTATCCACACGACACCGACGTGCCCGAGTTGGGCGTTCTGTCCGGACGAGACGTGGGGGGTAGTGAACGTCAAGCTGCGAGACGGCCAAAGCTTGCGTGGTTTCGCTCGCGGTCGCGCGGAACACGATCTCGAATTGCAAACCTTTGACGGGCACCTGTATTTTCTGACGGACAAGCAATACCAGGAGATCACGCCCGAGACGACTTCTTACATGCCCCCGCTCCAAGCGAGCGCTGAGGAGCGCCGCAATGTCATAGCCTATTTGAGCAGCTTGGGTGGCGTACAACCAGGCGCGCTGCGCGGGGTGGATGCCACGATTTCTCCCGATTCCGTAAACGCCGTCCTGCACCCCCAACGCGGCGAGTGGCCGACATATAACGGCGTCCTGGGAGCCAACCGGTATAGCACCCTGGACCAAATCAACGCAGGTAATGCCCAGAACCTACATTTGGAATGGGTCTACTCGTTGAACGTTCCGGATCTTGAGACAACACCCGTCGTCAGCGACAGCGCGATGTACGTCACCGCAGCTGATCACGTATGCGCCCTTGCGGCTGCAACGGGACGCCAGCTATGGTGCTACACGCGTTCCGATGACTCGTCCGAGTCCGGTGGCCGGCATAATTCGGGCCTGCCCAATCGGGGAGTCGGGCTGCTCGGGGACCGCATATTCTTCGCAACCAGTGACGCCCATCTAATATGTCTGAACCGGTTGACCGGTGGCCTGATGTGGGACGTCAACATGGTGGAATCGCCGGGGCGCTACCTTGGGACCTCTGCTCCCTTAGTGGTGGGCGATCTGGTCATTGCCGGAATTGCAGGCGGCGATGCTCCGCTACGGGGGTTTCTGGCAGCCTATAAAGCTACCACCGGTGAGCAAGCCTGGCGCTTCTGGACAGTGCCTAAGCCGGGCGAACCCGGTTCCGAAACCTGGAACGGGAATGCTATCGAAACGGGTGGCGGGGCTACCTGGCTGACGGGATCGTATGACGTGGAGACGGGCACGCTCTATTGGGCCGTTGGCAACCCATTCCCCGCCACCGACGGCGATGAGCGTCGAGGCTCGAACCTGTACACGAATTGCGTCATAGCGCTCGACGTCAAGACCGGCAAATTGCGCTGGCACTATCAGTTCACGCCTCACGATTTGCACGATTGGGATGCCACCGAGCCACTAGTCCTAGTGGATACCGAATACCGCGGCCGTCCCCGGAAACTATTGCTCCAGGCGAATCGGAATGGCTTCGTTTACGTGCTCGACCGAACGACGGGCGAATTTCTGTTTGCCAAACCGTTCGTCAAGAAAATGAATTGGGCCAGCGGTTACAGTTCAGACGGTACGCCTCAACTGTTGCCCGCCAATACGCCGACACGGGCGGGGGTAAAGGGCTGTCCCTCGGTGCGAGGCGCTACCAACTGGTATGCGACCTCCTTCAATCCGGACACGAGGCTCTTCTATGTGATGTCGGTCGAGGATTGCAGCATCTACAGGAAATCCGATAACGGAGGTTACGAAGGTTATCGCAACCCCGGCGATCCCGGTTTGAAATATCTGCGTGCGATTGACATCCATACCGGCGAGACGGTGTGGGAAATTCCGCAGCAAGGGCCGCAGGAGGCCAACTATTCCGGGGTCCTAACCACCGCGGGGGGCTTGGTGTTCTATGGCGAGACCGGCGGCGGGTTTGCAGCGGTCGACGCCAAGACCGGAAAGACGCTATGGACCTTCCATGGGAACCAGGCTTGGAGGGGTTGCCCGATGACTTATATGCTGAACGGACGTCAGTATATAGCTGTTGCATCCGGCAGTAATATTTTGTCCTTCGCGTTACAGTAAGCGAAAAGGTTGGTGTCGGCCGTGCCGAATTTCGGTCCGCAAAAGTGGCGAACTAATTTCGGAGGCCAATGAGAAGCTTCGTATCCAACCGTTCAGTTCCTGTTGCGAAATCCCCTTCGCGTCACGACTGTCGCTGAACAATCGGCTGTTATCGTAAATCGGGACCCGCGCTTGTGCCCGTTAAGGGGACGAATATCGCGCATAAACGTCAGAAACTAGTATTATCGTTAGAATCTCAGAGCGTATGAGTTTGGGTGGACGATCGATGAAATTTGGCATCTTTGACCACATGGACAGAAGCGGTGCACCATTTGGCGAGCAGTACGAGAGCCGACTCCAGCTCATTGAGGAGTATGATCGAGGCGGATTTTACGCTTATCACGTGGCCGAGCACCACGGAACGCCATTAGGTTATTCGCCTTCTCCGAGTGTTTTCTTGGCGGCCGTAGCCCAACGTACGAAGAGACTCCGCTTCGGGCCTCTGGTCTATCTGCTCCCGCTTTATCATCCTCTGCGACTCATTGAAGAGATCTGCATGCTCGACCAAATGAGCGGCGGCCGCTTTGAACTCGGGGTGGGAAGGGGCGTTTCTCCCATCGAGGTTGGCTTTTATGGCGCCGATCCTGCAAAGGGATCCAAACAGTTTGCGGAAGCTCTGGAAGTTATCAAGAAGGGGCTGACGTCAGACATTTTGAACCATCAGGGTGATTTCTATCACTTCGATAACGTTCCGATCGTAATGCAGCCGGTGCAACGGCCGCATCCACCGCTTTGGTACGGAGTCAGGAGTCCAGAAACGACGATCTGGACGGCGGCGAACGACGCCAACATCGTTACGCTCCAGCCGGCGCAGGAGGCTCGGGACATCACTGATCGCTATCGCGCCGAATGGCAAAAGCTTGGAAGACCGGCGTCGGAACTGCCGCTGCTGGGCGTGGCTCGTCACATAGTCCTGGCCGAAAACGATAGCGAAGCAAAGCACGCAGCACAGCGCGCATATCGGCCATGGCGGAAGCATTTGGAACTTCTGTGGAAGCAGCATGGCGTACCGTTTCGACTGACGATGTTCCCGTTGGAGTTTGACGAGTTGCAAGACGCTGGGGGAGCATTTGCCGGTACGGCGGGGGGAGCTAGAGCTTACATTGAGAGGCAAATGGAGATGTCGGGCGCGAACTATTTTGTATGCGATATTTCGTTTGGGGATCTCACACCGGCGGAGGCGATGCGAACCGTGCAACTCCTCGTCCGCGAAGTATTGCCAGCCTTCCCAGATCGGACAGGTGCCGCGGCTTTGGGTTGAACATGCACCCAGCGAGCCCGTTGCCCATTCGGGTGGACCGATGGCAATGGGATCTGCTCGAACCATCTTTTCGAACGCCGTATCTGGCCCTTGAGCGGCAGAAGTCTGAGATAGCGACTTACGTCCAAGTGGATAGTTCCGTGAGAAAAGTAACTTCCGAGTCCCCGATCACTCTTCCGCAAAGGGTGTCAGTCACTTCCAAAAGCATTCCGTGGCACCGCTATATCACGACCAACGGAATTGAACGAGGCCCCCACTCAGCTGGAGACGACGCGGATTTGTTTTTGACCGGGCAGTCTTACCGCGCGTAGTAGAATCAAGCTATGAAATACCTGCTTGGAGCATTGCTGATGACCACTACTGCCTTTGCCGCCTCGAGCGTACATGAGTTCACCCTCGACTCCATCAACGGCACACCCACCTCGCTCACCAACTACAAGGGCAAGGTGATGCTGATCGTCAACGTGGCCAGCCAATGCGGCTATACGTATCAATACGAAGGCCTGCAGGCACTGTACGTGAAGTACAAGGACCGGGGTCTGGTGGTGGCCGGGTTCCCGGCCAACAACTTCGGCGGGCAGGAGCCGGGCGGCAATGCCGAAATTGGTGCCTTCTGCAAGTCCAAGTTCGGCGTCACCTTCCCTATGTTCAGCAAGATCTCAGTGGCGGGCAAAGACAAGGCTCCGCTCTACCAGTTCCTGACCGACAAGACTGTCAATCCAAAGACGGGCGGCGAGATTCCGTGGAACTTCACCAAGTACCTTGTGGACCGCAACGGCAAAGTGCTGGCGCGCTTCGATGCGCCGGTCGAGCCCGGATCGAAGGAACTGACCAGCGCGATTGAAGAGGCGCTCGCTACCAAGTAGCGCTCAGGGCGTCAACCGGGCAGCCATCAGTTCGATGCACCCCAGAGATTCGGCAGGCGCAGACTCTCGACCGGAAGCTATCCCGGCAAACCACTAAAAGTGAGACGATTCCCAGAAATTCCCGACGCTACGGGCGAGTGATGTTATTTGCCTCCCGTCGCCGTGTGCCGCCGGACTTCATCGAAGAAATTTTCGAGGCCCTTCGGCCTGCACGATCGCGGCGATGCGTTTGCCGTCCGGCGCAAGATCAAAGTTCACAACGCCGAGCTTCGCGAACCGCGTCTCGGACCACACCGGCGGAGCTCCCGGCGCGGAGCCTCTCGCCCCATGACAATAATTCATCGCGCACGTCCCGCTGAACACCTTTTCACCTTGTTTGAGAACGTCCGGCAAGCTCTGGGCCGAGGCTACGACCCCCATCGCGAGCAAGAACAAGGCTCTCGTCATTTCAATGCCGCCGGCAACGTTGATCCCTCCGGCAACGCGAATACCACCAAAGTTGAGCCCAGGCGGAAAGATGCATCGGGAAACAATGCGGCAGCCGCACTTCCGAAAATGGTCCCCTGCCAACCGGTCGGCGTGGCGACATACTGCCGCCCGTTCACCGAATACGAGATCGCTGATCCGCGATGGCCGGCGCCGGTCTGAAAACTCCAAAGCTTGTCGCCGGTGCGCGCATCCAATGCAAAAAAATTCCCTTCCGGATCGCCGGTGAACACCAGATCGCCAGCGGTGGCCAGCATGGAGGCTGCCAGAACGTATTTGTACGGGTAGCTCCACATGCGCTTGCCAGTCACCGGATCCCAGGCGTCCACATGACCGTAAGTGGCGCGATTGGGCGGCAGCTTCGGACTTAAGGCCGCATTCATCATGCCGGCCCCTTCCACTGGCTTGGTATCGTTGGCGGTGGCGTCGTTGCAGAGTTCATTGGTCGGCGTGTACAGGAATCCAGTGCGTGGGGAGTAGGCCATCGAGTTCCAGCTCTTGGCGCCGTACACGCCGGGGCAGAAAGTCTCTGTCGTACCGAGCTTTGGCTCGTTGCGTCCCACCAGCTTGCCGTCTTCCGTGACGCCTGTTATCCAGTTCCGCACCTCCGGAACGGAGAACACGCCCAGGAATTCGCCGGACGCGCGGTCCAGCACGAACGTCAATCCACTCTTGTTCATGTGCACCAGGATGTTTCGCATCCGCCCGCGAATCTCGCGATCCATGAGGATCACCTCGTAAGCGGAATCGTAGTCCCAGAGGTCGTCGGGAACTTCCTGATAGTGCCAGCGCAGTTTGCCCGTGTCCGCGTCCAGGGCCACGACGCTCGCCGTGTACAGATTCACGTCCCTGACTTTGTCGGTGCCTGCAACGACACGATCGGCGTCGTAGAAATCAGCCGCCGCGTTGCCGGTGCCCCAATAGACCAGGTTCAGGCCGGCATCAAACGATCCCGTCATCCAGGGAGAGCCTCCGCCAAACCTCCAGCTATCGCCTTTCCAGGTTTCGTTTCCCTTTTCGCCCGGCCCCGGAATTACGTACCAGCGCCAAGCCAGCCGACCGGTCTTGGCGTAGAAAGCCGTCAAGTAGCCTCGTTCCGCCCGGTCTCCGCCGTTGCCGCCAACGATCACCTTGTCCTTGACAACCAGCGGCGCGGCGCTGATGCTACAGTTGCATTGCTTGCGGTCATCGACATTTGTTTTCCATAACTCGCGACCGGTAGTTTGATCGAGTGCGACCAGGTAGTTGTCCCTGGTTCCGAAGAAGACTTTACCGTCGCTCACGGCGACACCACTGTTCCTGAGGGGGCCGGACTGGTTGGGAGGATAGCGGTATTGCCAGATCAGGCGTCCCGTGGCAGCGTCGAGAGCGGACACCTGAGCGCGGGGTGTGATGACGTACATCACCCCATCCACCACAATCGGCGTGGCCTGTAGATTCTCGACATAGTCACCGGTCTGGAAGATCCAGGCGGGGACGAGCTTCTTCACATTGGCCGTGTTTATTTGATCGAGGGCGCTGTAGCGCCAGGAGAGCTGGGTGCCGCCGTAGTGCGGCCAATCGGCGCGCGTGGCGCCATCGACCGTGGCGTTTTGGGCATACACTGCCGAGAGGGCGAGCAGGAAAAGCAAAGGTCGCATGGAGTCAATGATAATCCTTGATGCCTTGTTTGGTCGAGAATATTGGCGAGCTTCAGATCGCGATGGCTATCCACTTCTCGGTAGGTCACCAGAGCGGATCGTACAGCCGGATCACTGGCCTTTCGCCGGGAATTTTATAAGAACGTAAGTAATGTGCTTTCCGGCCGGCACGAGGAAGCTGTGCGGAATGCCCGCCGGAACGTGAACGATATCGCCCGCTGCTAGAGGATGCACCTCCCCGCCGGTGAGCGCGGATCCGAGATATTCGCCGGTCGCAGCGCTGCCTTTCTTCCCTTTCATCGTCCCGCCCAAAATGAGTGCACCTTCGCCGCTGTGTACCACCACGACGTCGACGATCTTGTCGTGCTCTTCGGGGAGACCGTCGGCGTCGCGATACAGCAGACGGAAGCGGTGGTCACCGTAATCGGCCAGCGTTTCGCGCGAGGAATGGTCCGGCGCGACGTTCTTCATCAGCGCGGCTTCGCGCTGCCCTATCGCGGCCGGAGTCCATAGAGCGAAGCTCGATTCCTCGGCCACGAATGCGGGAGCGAACAAAAGAATTAACAGGCAAAGGCGCATCATGAGCGCCATCCTATCACGCGCTACGCGTGGGCGGTTCGTCGCAACGAAAACGAGGATCGAGAGCCGGCAGTCAACGAACCCGATTCGCGGTCTCTAAGTCAGCACGGATTTCACGACGCTGCCTGCCACGTCGGTCAGGCGATAGTGGCGACCCTGGAACTTAAAGGTCAGACGGGTGTGGTCGATGCCCAGCGTGTGGAGAATCGTGGCGTGCAGGTCGTGAACGTGGACGGGATCGCGCGTGATGTTGTAGCAGAAGTCATCGGTTTCCCCGTGCGTGATGCCGGGCTTGACGCCCGCGCCGGCCATCCAGACGGTGAAGCAGCGCGGATGATGGTCACGGCCGTAGTCGTCGTCGGTCAATTTGCCCTGGCAGTACACGGTCCGCCCAAATTCACCACCCCAGACCACCAGCGTATCCTCAAGCAGGCCGCGCTCCTTCAAGTCCTGAATCAACCCGGCGCAGGCCTGATCGATGTCGCCGCACTGAAGAGCGATGTTTTTGGGGAGCTGGTTATGCTGATCCCAGCCGCGATGAAACAATTGGATAAAGCGCACACCTCGCTCAGCCAGACGGCGCGCCAGCAAGCAGTTCGCTGCGAACGTGCCGGGCTTGCGCGAATCCGGCCCGTAAAGGTCAAAGATGCGGGCCGGCTCTTTAGATAGATCCGTCAGTTCGGGTACCGAAGTTTGCATTCGGTAGGCCATTTCATACTGCGCGATGCGCGTGGAGATCTCGGGGTCGCCGAACTTATCGATCTCAAGCTGATTCAGTTTGCTAAGATCATCCAGAAAGCGCCGGCGATCGGATTGGCTGAAGCCGGCCGGGTTGGACAGGTAGAGCACCGGATCGCCGCCTGAGCGAAACTTCACCCCTTGATACTTGGTGGGCAAAAAGCCACTGCCCCACATGCGATCGGCAAGCGGCTGGTCGCCGTTTCCCGAACCTGCCGAGACCATCACCACAAAGGCCGGGAGATCCTTGCTTTCACTTCCCAACCCGTACGCAAGCCAGGCGCCGATGCTGGGCCGGCCCGCGAGCTGGGAGCCAGTCTGGAAAAAAGTCACGGCGGGGTCGTGGTTAATGGCCTCGGTGTACATCGACTTTATGAAGCACAACTGATCGGCCACGCCGGCCGTGTTCGGCATCAGTTCACTCACCCAGGCGCCCGAGTTGCCGTGCTGCGCAAACTTGAAGAGCGACGGAACGACGGGGAAGCTCGACTGCGTGGATGTCATCCCGGTGAGCCGCTGGCCCTGGCGGATCGAATCCGGCAGCTCGGTTCCGCGTAGATCGTACAGCCGCGGCTTGTAGTCGAACAGCTCCATCTGAGAAGGCGCGCCGCCTTGGAATAGGTAGATCACGCGCTTGGCTTTGGGCGGAAAATGGGGCAGGCCAGGCAGGCCTCCGTCGGGATTGGCGAGAGTTTCGGCGCCGCGAAGATCGTCGTTGAGCAGAGTTGCCAGCACGGCCGTGCCGAGGCCGGTGCTCGCCCGGCCGAAGAAGTGACGCCGCGTCATCAAGAGGGCATGTTCGAGCGAGGGACGCATAATTCTACTGCTTGGTCAACAATTCATCCAAATTCAGTATGAGACTGGCAACCGTGGTGTAGGCCGCTAGTTCGCTGACATTCAGCTTCTCATTGCGAGGATACTCGCCGTAACTGACAAGCTTGCGGGCCGCGTCCGGATCGGTCTGATAAGTGTCGCGGTAATACTGGAAGCTATCCAGCAACGTCCTGCTCTCGGTGGCTGAAAGACCGCGCGCCGTGGCTCTATGGAACGCGAACGCGATGCGCTCAGCGGGCGTCGTTCCGCCCTCAATCATCATGTGCTCCGCCAGCACGCGGGCGGCTTCGAGATACGTGACATCGTTCATCAGATCGAGCGCCTGTAAGGGTGTGTTGGTGCGGCTTTCGCGCACCACGCAGACCTCGCGACCAGCGGCGTCGAAAGTCATCATCGTGGGCGGCGGGGCGGTTCGTTTCCAGAAGGTGTACAGGCTGCGGCGGTAGAGACTTTCGTCATGATCCTGCGGGTAATTCTGCCCATTGATCTCTTTCCACAGTCCAGCGGGCTGGTAGGGCTTTACCGATGGCCCTCCGATTTTCTCCACCAGCAGACCAGAAATGGCCAGGGCCTGGTCCCGAATGACTTCCGGAGGGAGACGAAAGCGCGGTCCACGAGCCAGGAGGCGATTCTCCGGGTCTCTCTGCAGGAGCTCGGGCGTGGTCTTCGATGACTGTCGGTAGGTTGCACTGGTGACAATCAGCTTCTGCATGGCCTTCACATCCCAGCCGGTGCGGATAAACTCGGTAGCCAGCCAATCGAGCAGCTCTGGATGCGATGGCCATTCGCCCTGCGAGCCGAAATCCTCCACGGTCTTCACCAAGCCGGTTCCAAAATACATCTGCCAGAAGCGATTCATTACCACCCGCGCCGGCAACGGGTTGGCGGGATCTACAAGCCATTTGGCGAAGCCCAGCCGGTTATTGGACGCGCCTTCGGGCAGTGCGGGCAGTGCATCTGGAACGCCCGGCTGCACTTTTTCGCCCGGACGGTCGTAGGCACCGCGGATGAGCAGGTGCGTCTCGCGTAGCGTGGGCATCTCCTGCATCACCATTACTGTGGGCAAACTATCCTCGAAGTTCTCTTTTTGTTTGCGCAGGTCCACGAGTTCGCGCCAAGCTCGGCGAATTGGATCGAGAGCCTGATTCTCGAGGAAATACCAATTGATCTTGTCGCGTTGGGCCGGCGTGCGCTTGGCCGGGGCGATCACCGCAATTTCGGTGATCGAGGGAGCGACGGCCACGACAGAGGCCTCTTCAGGCTTCAGCGCCACATCGTAAATTCGGACATCGCGAATTACACCGTTGAAGCGATTGTCCGGCCCACCGCCACCGCCGATGCGAAGGGGATCTTTGGAAGCGAAGTCCTGGTTCAGCTCATCCAGAAGAATTTTCAATTTCTGCGGCTTGCCATCCACGTAGATGTGGACGCCGTCGGCCACGCGCGAGCCGTCATAGGTCACCAGCACGTGGTGGAGTTGGTTCAGGGGCAGAGAATCTTCTGTTTCCACCCGGAGCGCATCATCGAGCCAGCGCTGCACAAGGTTGAGCTGCAGCTTGCCATCTTTGAGGTAAAGGCCCCAACCGTGGCCCTCGGAGATGTCAAGCGTTCGAGTCACGATGCCGCCAGTAGGCGCGGCCGGATCGATCCAAGCGGCAATGCTGAACTTGTCAAGAAAACCGAATTTGCCCTTGTCGCCTTGCTCGGCGGCGCGCTTGCCGTCGAAATGAGAATCAGCGTCACTGTCCAAGGGAAACTGTGACGTTATCCCGCGGTCGACGGACCACAAAATGGGCTTCGAGCGATCGAGTGATTTCTCCCAACTTCTCTGGACGCGTTCAGTGTCGGTAGCGAGCGCGCCGAAAGTTTTCTCGGCGGCTGACAACTTATATTCGATCTCGGAGAGTTGCGCTTGCTGCTCGCGGGTCGGCGCCTTGATCATGGGGGCAGAGTTGCCGTACTTATTGGCCTTGCCCTTTTCCGGGATGTTATTGAAATAAGCGAAGAACTGGTAGAACTCTTTCTGCGTGATCGGATCGTACTTATGATTGTGGCAGCGCGCACAGCCCACCGTGAGGCCGAGCCAGACGGCTGAGGTCGTTTCCACGCGGTCCACAACATATTCAACGGCGTACTCTTCGGCAATGATGCCGCCTTCGCCGTTCCCGCGGTGGTTGCGATTAAAACCGCTGGCAATTTTTTGATCGAGGGTCGCGCTGGGCAGCATGTCGCCGGCAATTTGCTCGAGGGTGAACTCGTCGAACGGCATATTGCGGTTAAAGGCGTCGATCACCCAGTCGCGCCAGCGCCACATGTAGCGCTCGGCATCGGTCTGGTAGCCGTTAGTATCGGCATAGCGGGCCGCGGCCAGCCATGGCGCCGCCATTCGCTCGCCATAGCGCGGTGAGGCAAGCAGGCGGTCCACGACCTTTTCGTAAGCGTTGGGAGACTGGTCGGCGAGAAAGGCATCTACTTCCGCCGGGGTGGGCGGAAGGCCAGTCAGGTCGAGCGACACGCGGCGGATCAGAGCCTCTTTGCCGGCCTCGGCGGATGGTTTCAGGCCCTCACGTTCCAGACGGTTGAGTACGAACCAGTCGATGCCATTCTTCGGCCAGGCTTTGTCGTCGACACTTGGAAACGCCGGGCGTTTGGGTGGGATAAGCGACCAGTGCTTCTCCCATTTAGCGCCCTGCTCGATCCAGCGGCGAATCAGGCTAATCTCGTTCTCATTGAGCGGTGGACCGCCCAGAGGCATACGGACAGCCGGGTTCGTTGCGCTGATCCTCTGCAGAATGGTGCTCTTGGTGGAATCCCCGGGGACAACAGCTAAGTGCGCGCCGCCCAGATCCTGCTTGGCCCCAGCCTCGGTGTCGAAGCGCAGTTTGGTCTTGCGATTCGCTTGGTCCGGGCCGTGACAAGCATAGCAGCGGTCCGAGAAGATCGGCCGGATATCGCGATTAAATTCGACTTCCTGAGCGTAGCAAGGCGCGAAGCCGGCGGCGAGAAAGCAGACAATGAAGGCCGGGGCTGCTCTCCACGAATAGGCGGCCATCGGATTCATATTGCCATCGGATTCATATTATATAGTACGCGCCGCCGGCATCGTAAACGCACGTTGCGCCCCGGCAACGCCAGACGGGACGCCGCTCCCGATCATATTTGCCTTGGCTGGGCTGCCTTACGAGTAGCGCAGTAATGCCTGGAAGCTGAGGGGAGCGGAAGCGCGGAAGCGGTTGGCGCGGGGTCAGACCACGGATGTGAAGAGCCCGCCGCAGAGGCAAGATACATGTTGGGACCGCAGTCCACGCGTCAAATCTCCCCAGTGTGCCAAGGTTAGAGTGAAGAAAGCACCCCAGATGCAGAGCCGCGATTGACACGGTGGGACTTGCTACTTGGTCTGATAGCTCTGGCTGAATCCGTTCCTGCCGTTCGTTATCGTAATCTTGCCATTTGATTCGACGGCAGCTTTTATCCAGTGTCCTTGGCATTCATTGGAGGGCTCCATGTTAGCGATCATGTCTTCCTTCGTATTGTGATCCTTGTCGTTGAGCAAGGACAGATGCACTTGCCAGACCCCCTGGAGTCCCTGAATCTTAGTGATCTCGTCGTACGTTGCTGTGTTCTCGAGACCCTTCCTCGGGCCGTTGTTTACGACCACAATCTGCGGCTGGATGCCCCAGACGTGCGCCGGAGCACCTGACATGGCGTGATAGAAGCCGTGATGTGTAGCTTGGTAAAGGGTGACTCGGCCAAGTTTGTTGACGGGACAGGCTAGGGCCATCTCCTTGTCCCAAGTGAGGTCTCCCACATCAAGAAACGTGAACTTGCCGTAAGTAAGGAGGAAACCAGCAGCGCGGGAATTCTCGGTTTTGTCCGGCTCCTTCTGCTCAGCGTCTTTGCAATATGGATTCGGTCCCCCGCCGTTTATGGCTTGGGCCAATACCTCGCCGTTCGAAGCGACTACCTGAACTTTGACGCCCTTCAGTGGAACCATGTCCCCTGGCTTCACGATCATCCTTCTATTGGACGATGCCGACAAATAATCCTTCCAGCGATCCTCGTAATGAGGATTCTGGTTCCAACTAGGATCAATGTCGCCATGATCCACGAATTTTTCGATACGTATCATCTTGGCAAGGGTCAACACACCGCCTACATGATCTCCGTCATAGTGCGTAGTGAACAGATAGTCGATTTTCTTTAACCCGGCGAGCTGGATCGCCTCATAAATCCTTTTTGTGTCCCGCTCGGCGTTAGGAGGTGGATTGCCGGTATCCACGAGCATCGACTCTCCTGATGGCGACACGATAAGCGTGGCCCCACCTCCTTCCACGTCAACAAAGTAGATCTGAAGGGGACTGGCCGCCCGAGCAGGGCTCTGGCTCAAACCAAGAGCGATAACATATGTGGTGAGGCTCGCGAGCGAAAGTAGGCCCCAGCGCCGAACGAAGAACACCTTTTGAAACATAGTTTCCTTTCTTTTAGATGTTGAACACACGAACCACACTGTACCGGCAACGGAATGCACGAATAACACCAACGGTCGATTCCGCAAGTCCAACAGACCGAAGGCGAAGCGCAATTGTATCAAACGTCAAGTCTATGTACTCGCGATAAGAACCGGCATCAATTCCATCCCGAGACGTTCCCATCAGGACGGGTTCCTGCACAGTCATGCGATCAAGTGCTTCAGATTTACGGTCCTTGTCACCCAAGCCGGCGCAGATGGGCGCTTGCTGGAAGGGGTTCCGTGCCGTGGTCAGGGTAAAGTTCTCGCCTTCCTCACGGCGCCCAGCGCGTCCTAGGGTGTGCCCGCAAAAGCGCTGTTTCGGAAACTCGCGCGAGGAGACGTAATGCCTGGTCGATTCATGTCCGATACGGGCCCGGCACTTGCACTTAATTTCAGCCGGCTCCTCGCCGCAATGTGCGGCAGCTTCATCGTATCGGCCGGCCGGCCGAAAGCAACATGTACCGAGTTCGTGTTGAACTCGCGGTGAGGGGATCCCAAACGAGTTCCAGCGGCAAGAGCCGTTGATACGGAACAATTCCGGTCACCACGTTTGCTGATTAGTGTATCGTGAGGCTTCCACCTGAAAAACACCCGTCCACTCCCCGATCCCGCCAAGAGCAGATCGTCAGGGCCACACGACCGGAACCCGACTTATCGAGCCGAATGCGCGGAACACACGTCGATGAAACGCTTGCGAGGAGCTCGTGTCATTTCCCTGCAGGCGCCCGCCGCCGCAGTTCGTCGAAGAAGTTCACCAGAAACGTCACATGGACAGGCCCCTTCTCTTCAGTAGGCGCCTTCAGCTCAGGGAGTATTGCAAACCGCTTGCCGTCCGGCGCCAGGTCGTAGTTGAGAACTCCACTGACGTCGTGAAGTTGCTGATTATGGGCACGGCCGTCCCGCGACGCAGGGGCGAACATGCCGTTCTTCTCATCGGACGGGCGGTGGGTTAGACCCAGATGTCCACGAGGGGTCCATTGGTCATGCTCCCTCAATCAGCAAAACTCCGGTGTGAACGCGACACCGGCCAGCGTAGCGACGTATACCAGCCGGGTTCCATCGGGGGAGATGGCGATAATCCTTCGGGGGATATGACCAGCCCACATAGTATCCGGCTTACTCGATAGCGCCTCCGGCATGAATCCGACTACGCCGAAGGCCCAGATATCCGCGCGCCAGTGACGCGAGCGGGAGCATCCGCGGCCGGGACGTCGCCATCGTGGTATTTCCACTGCGGATATTAAGCCCCCTACCACTGCTGCACTTCAACGTCACTGCTCATCCGACCGCGGAATGGACCGCCCAGCAACTTCGCAATGCGTTCTGGGATTCCGCACCAGGCTATCTGTTGCGAGATCGGGATCGAATCTTTGGCGACGACTTCACCCGACAGGTCCACGACATGGGCATGGAGCAAGTGCTATGTGCGCCGCGATCTCCGTGGCACAGGGCCTACATCGAGCGCGTGATCGGTACCATTCGGCGCGAGCGAGTGCCTCGATCATGTGATTATCTTCAGTGAAGCGGTGTTGTACTGGCACGTGAAATCATTCGCGGCGTATTATCACCGGTCCAGAACACATCTCTCACTGGCCAAGGACTCGCCGGAGTCGCGGGAGGTGCAGCCGCGAGAACTTGGACGCATCGTTGCTATCCCGCAAGTGGGCGGGCTCCATCACCATTATGAGCGGCGCGCAGCCTGAAAACAGTGCGGGCAGTGATTGTTCGCGCGGAAGATGTGCGCCGCTACGAACGTTTCCTCGCTCTTGAGGTCACCAATCGCCACTGATGGCCGCGCGGTGAATCCCGTATCCCTTCGCTGCTGGCAAACACTTGGTAACTTTGTGCCTTCACTTTCTCGCGTTGAACGAAATTTTGCCCTACACGGAATTTCCGACAGGCACAGGCACATTTACCACAAGAGAAGGAAATGGAAGTGCCGCAAGTGCGGCCGGGTCAGGATGCAAGAGCAGAAGTAGCTTAGAGGACCGCGGGCACTAACGCGAGGTCCAGCCCCTTTCTATCCGCGAAATTTCTCGGCCTCCTGGCACAGTTCTGACGCCTCGCCGATCAGAGTCCAGATATGCAACATTATCGTCAGCGATTTTGATACCCGGAGATGGTCTGGAATGGACGACTCGGAAGAGAGTGCATGAGCCTCAGGGTACTTCGCCCCAAAACCACTGAACAGCAATCGTCCCCAGCGGGCCCGGATTTGCGTTGCCGCTTTCCAAAGCAACGAGGTAACGCCCCGTTTTCAGGCCGCTCGGAACAACGATGTTCACTTGGCCCACGCCCGCTAGCCCTGGTGTAAGCCCGGCAAACAGCACGTGGGCCCCGATATCTCCTATTCGCACTATCGGTTGCAGCGTGGCGCAAGCCAACGGATTCGCCGGCGATGCCTGGCCGGCGGGAACCGCCGGGTCGGTAGCGCCGATCCCTGTTCCGTACATCTCCAAGACTTCTCCCACCTTTGCTGGATGATCGTCGTCGGCTGGAATCGCTGTTCCAGCATGGAAGGCCGCAGCTTGGTAGATGATCGTCCCGCCCTGCTGGATCTCGCTCACGAACAGCGCCGGTGCTGCGGTCACAACGCCTCCTACCTCCGGCGGGGTAATCACTCCATCAGCAAAGGATATCTGAAAGTTGGAACTCTGGGCCGGTGTCTCTGGCGGCAGCTGCGCAGTGATTTGCCACGGCGATACGCCCAACATCGGAAGCTGTGTCCCGTTTACTAACACCGACGCGCCGCCGAGCGCAAGAGGCAACGGAAACGCGCCCGCGCTCATAATCGAGTCGCCGCTGAAATTGATGCCGTACACCGAAACCAGTCCTCCCGGCGACGGCGGAACTCCGAAACCCGCTGCGCTCACCACACCATGAGGACTAATCGCGCGGGGAGCATACGCCGCATGCACGTCCGACCCGTTCGCGTTAACCTCGTACAATGCGCCTGCCGATGAGCTCGTGGGGCCGATCAGAAACGCTACGCGCGTGCCATCCTCGCTGATCACCGGCGATTGCGGGACCGAGTAACGGAATACGGCGATCAAGAATCGCAGTCCATGCGGCTGAACGTCGACGAAGGGCTGAAGAATATTGATCAGGTTGGCCTGGAGAAATACTCCTGTCTTGCCGTCCGCTGAAATGGATGGGCTCGTCGCCGCCCCAGGACCGTACGTCAACTGCCGCAGGCCGCTTCCGTCCGACTGTACCGCCCAGATCTGCGTCTCCTGCGCGGCTGCGGAACCCGCCCCGGCGTAGTTAGTCTCAAACACGATCGTGGCTCCATCGGCGCTAATCGTCGCGTTAGACGAAACAACCGCGCTGTCATTCCCGAACTTCGTCAAATTCCTGATGTCCGTGCCATCCAGGTTCATGGTATAAACATCCGTCGCCGACGGCGCGATCGCCGGGCCGAACGCCGACGATGAAGTGAATACTATCCGACCGTTCGCGCTGATCACTCGTTGCGGTGAGGGAGCCAGTGCGCCGCTGTAAACCGGAAGTTGCGTCAAGCCTGTTCCGTCCGAGTTGATTACGAAAAACGGCTGGTTCCTCCGCACCGCGTAAAGCACCTTGCTCCCGTCCATTGTGGCGTGAGGGTTAACGACACATGCGAAAAAACAACTGATGCACAGCGCCAACGGCCGGATGCATCCGTGTGTATCGACGTTCAGGCGCAGTACGGTACCGCTGGCAATGTCGACGATTCCCACGCCCTCGCCGTCGCTCACCATATCTGCGAAAATGGCGTGCGATCCATCACGCGTGATATCCACGGATGTGATGTTCGACGCCATCTTCGCTGAACCCACATACAAATCAATCGTGTTTTGCACGCTCCCCAGCGGCGTGACCGTCGATCCAAAGGCAATCGTCCTTCCCGTCGCATCCAAGGCTGGAGGTAGAAAGTTGATGGTGGGTCCGAGGAACACTGGAATTCCGGGCTGCCCAAAAACAGGAAACCACACCAGCGCCAAAAACGGAAACACCGCGACGATAAAGGTCCTCATGTCTCCTCCCATGACGCGGCGACTCGATTATATCAGCGCAAGCGCAACGCCAAGGCTGGTTATGTCCAGTCTCGAGGGGAGCAAGGTAAGGAACAACTGCCGCGGAGCAGGCACTGGAGCTCACGTTAACTAAGGCATTATCGGCCGCTATTCATACGGGCCAAGGGCGGCCTTCAGCCACCCTACTCGGCCCGTAGCGCTTCCACAGGTCCACGGCCGTAGCTCGCCGCGCGGGAAGGTAACTGGCTAACGCCGCGGCCGCAATCAGGAGCGCGGAGACAATTGCGTAGGTTGCCGGATCAAGCGCCGTGATCCCGAAGAGAAGCGACGACATGACGCGCGCCCGCCCGAAGGAAGGCCAGCAGCTATTTTTCTTTTGCCAGCTCGGGAACCTTCTCCTTCACCTTCTCTACTTTGGGCATCGCCACGCCCAGGACGTAAGGATTCCGGGGATTTCGATTACAGAAATTCTGATGATGCCCTTCTGCGGGATAGAACGCCTTCAGCGGCACGACCTGAGTCACGATCGGAGCGCGGAATACCTTGGCGTCGTCCAACTGCTTGATGTACGCCTCTGCAATTCTCTTCTGCTCTGCGCTTGAGTAGAAGATCGTCGACCGGTATTGCGGGCCGCGATCGGGCCCTTGCCGGTTGAGCTGCGTTGGATCGTGTGCGACGTCAAAAAATACTTTCAGGATCTGCCCGTAGGAAATCTTCTGTGGATTGAAGGTCAGCTGGACTGACTCCGCGTGTCCCGTCGTTCCCGTGCTGACCATCTCATAGTGGGCGGTGGCCGCCTCGCCACCCGAATAGCCCGAAACCACTCTCTCCACCCCCGCGATTTGCTGGAACACCGCTTCGACACACCAGAAGCAGCCACCGGCGAGCACGGCCGTCTCTTTGCCGTGAAGATTCTTGTTATCGATGGTTGGATCTGGAAAACCAGCAGCCATAAGAATAGACGCGCCGAGTAGCACGGCTCCACGCGCGCGCGCGCCCGCGATTCGTAGCTCTAAGTTCATTGCCATTCAAGACCCTCCTGTTCGGCCCGTGTCCATGCGGCGCCTCCACTAATATGTTCTGCCAAGTTCGGCGCCGAGGCAATCGTTGGTGGTGTGGTCTTAGGAACCCGAAGACGCGGCCATCCTCGACATGCTCGGGATCATGCGTGCATCACGGGCGATTTGGAAGTTGGCGTCTTGGCATTCAAGGATCACGCCTGATATGGGACATTGTCGGTCGCTATACTCTAAGGTCGCCCGCCACCCGCAGAGAATCCCAGCCGCTGTGGCGTAAGCGCGGTTCCCGGTACCTTCCTTAAGCACGGACTGTGAACCGAAACTGCATATCGTCGCCGAACCACTGTACGTAATTAGTGCCCCAAGCGTTGTTGAAAAGGCTGAAGTGAATGCCCTTTGAAAGATCCGGTTGCGAATTTGAGAAATAGATTGGTGATTTCTCTCCGAGCATCACCAATGGTGCATCCAGCGTCTCAATCATAAATCTGCCGTGTTCATCCTGGTAGCTAAGTCCCGTCGATAGAGCGTGCATGTGTCGATTTCCGCCGCGAACCACGTCAGTGGGCCGCACCAGCCCATCTACTTTCGAAAGCATCCAATTCTGTGTTAGCCGCGCAATGGGGTTGAAGGTCAACCACATTGCTTCGGGCAGCCGGTTCGCACGCTTTCCAAACCACTTTAGGTTGAAATGAATCAGCGGCTCTAATTTAGGAAGGACGACTTCCAAGTACAACTCCGCCGGCCAGGCGGTACCGGCAGGCGCAGGGGCGCCCGCATCCTCAATGCGCAAACGAGCCACGATTCGATGCTCGTCTTGATCCCGGCCTGATAAGCAGTTCATCAGCTTGGTCGTCCACATCCGGCTCCGCGCCCCAAACTTTTCGATGTTTGGTTTGCCGAAATCCTTAGGCGCCCAATCCGTCTGAACAGTTACATAGCTGGCGAGGAACTGATCGTAGTCGTGTTTGGAAAGTGTCTGGTAGCTGAACGACGCCAGTGGACGTTCGGCCGAAGACCATTCCCGTCTGCTGGCCTTGCTACGCAATCGCACAACTGCGCCCGTCTCCGGATCGAGCCCGATCGTGAAATGATCTGTTTCAATTAGTGTCGAAGCGTCGTGGGCTTTCAATCCAGAGATCTCGGGTGCGGTTGGTTTTAGGCGCTTCAGGCGATCATTGGTTTCGGCGCGGAGCGCTGGTGGAAGAGTGGCGATTCCTTGGTCGATGTCGGCGCGCTTCTCGACCCAACTGCCCGTGACCGTCTTGTAGTGAGGCTGCTCCAGCATCTGCGCCAAGGCATCTGGAGTGTAATGATCAAAGTCCAACCAGGTCTTGGTGTCGGTTCCCCAAGTGTGTTCAACCGCCAGGGCAAACTTCGCCAGGAATGCAAGATCAACCTTATCTCCCACGTGGAGTTTGCCGTCCCGAATCCATTCGGTTCGCAACCGAAGAACCTCGCGATAACGCGCCAGCTTCACAGGGTCGCTCGACACGCCATAAATCCAGGTATCGCCGATTTCCTGGGTGAGAACGGGCAGGGCGCTCTTATGAGGTTCTAAAGCATTGGCGATGTCGGTCAGGTTCGAAGCTCGAATTGATGCGTTCGGAAATTGTTGTCTCAGATCGGCGTAGATTTTTCCGATTTCTTCCAAGGTGTGTGGCCCCGCATTGTCGTCACGAACTTCAACCGCGACCGCCAAGTCTGATTCGGGCAACCGGACTACGCCTCCGTACGACAGGCGGTGATAAATCATCACCACGGAAGCACCGTTTGGGTCCTTCCAGATGAAGGCGGCAGGCACATCGGGCGGAGTGCTGGCGGAGTTGACGCCGATGTCCAGGAATGTCACGCCGTTCTCGGCAAGCGCACCGATGAGCCCCCGCGAATGACCCGGAACGTCGGTCATTTTCGCGCCAGTTGTTTTGCGTCCAAAGCGCCGGTCTAGTGACTTAGAGAACCCGATCGCGCCGGCTATCGCAGATCGGTTCAACAGCTCGGTCTGCCAGGTAAAGGGAAGAGCGTGCCAGGCAATGTCTCCGGCCACGATGGCTTGCTCCATGAGCGTACGCTCTTCGGTGTCCGCCTGCTCGAGATATTCGTAAAGTAACCAGGAGCCCGTTGTCCAGACGTAACGCTCCTCGCCAGACTGTCGCAATGTTTTGGCAATCTGGATTGCGTGAGGAAAATGTTGTCTGAAATACTTTTTTATTACCGCGGCTTGTGTATCGATGAAACCTACATCCAAATGGCACTTGAACATCACGAGAACTCGTTTGATGCTGAGGTCGGGTTTTGGTGTTTTTGTTTGCGCCGCAGCAAACGCTCTACCACTGAGGGCAACGCACCCAGTCCCAATCATGTTTGAGACAAACCGACGACGATTCATTTGTCTACTCTAACGCCGTCTCGGGGTTCGCGCGACGAGCGCCCCGCGCGAACTGATATATTTTGGTCAGCAAACCAGACGTGCCCGTTAACCGGTCTTGTACGAAGCCGCTGCGCGGCAGTAAAAACAACCCTTCGCTCTTTGTCAGGACGATTGCAGGGCTGGCGATTCGGTGGTAACATCGCTACGTAATGCCACGGTCCGTTCAGCCACCGCAACGTGAGCGAGTCGACTACGCACGCGGAATACCAATCCCCATAAAAGCAATCGTCCTGCCAAAGTAGAGCGGCTTCGTACAAGGCCTTGTATCGGGAATGCACCGGCAATCGGCTTCACATTGCTCCCCGACGTACGGCGCCGGTGCACTCCCGATACAAGCCTGATGCCTTATCGGTAGCTATTCCAGACGACTCCGGCTTCTTCGCCACAGAAGAACGGGACGGCGACTATACGTCCGGTGGGATCGCACAACTTACCCGCAGCGCCTTTCAAGCCGAATGCCGAGAGAGCAATCCTCTCCAAACGGATTCGTTGGTGTTCAGGCGGATGATGCTGAACAAAATTGTCGCAGTCGGCGTCGCCGAAAGGCGGGCGGGCGACGTAACTTACGACGTTTTCGAAATTCTCTAGCGGCGGCGTTCGGGCCGGCACTCAAGATTCGATGGAACCTTCGGGGTTCACGCCCGGTATTAAAGTACATGTTCGTCAAGCATGTTCTTCGGCGCCTGAATGCATGCGCGGATGTTCACGCTTATCGCCGCTGTTACACTGGCCATCGGGATCGGAGCGAACAGCGCCATTTTCAGCGTGATCGAGGGCATCCTTTTGAAACCGCTGCCCTATCCGCAACCCGAGAACCTGGTCGCGGTGAATCACACCGCGCCCGGGGTCAATTTCGTCGATGCCGGAACGGCAGCCTTCCTTTATTTCACGTATCGCGACGAGGGCAAGTCGTTCCAAGACATTGCCATGTGGCACAAGTGTAACGGGGTTGGCCGAGCCCGAAGAAGTTCGCTGTATCAACGTTACGGAGGGGTGGCTGCCGCTGCTGGGAATCCCGCCCATTCTCGGCCGCTGGTTTTCCACCGCGGACACCGCGCCCGGCGGCCCGCGGACCGTCATGTTGACCTATGGATATTGGCAGGCAAAGTTCGGCGGCGACACATCGGTGCTCGGCCGGAATCTCGCGTTCTCGACGGAACTCCGAGAGAGTTCATCGGAGTGATACCGGCGAGTTTCCGGTTTATGGATCAGCAACCCGTGCTGCTTCTGCCGTTGCAGCTCGACCGCAACAAGACGTTTCTGGGAAATTTCAATTACCGGGGCATCGCGCGTCTGAAGCCGGGGGGGACGCTGGCCCAAGCAACCGCGGACGTGACGAGGATGATTCCCATCGCGTTTCGGGAATTCCCAGCCTTCCCAGGGTACAACGTCAAAATGTTCGAGACGCGCGGCTTGGCCCGAAGCTTCGTTTTCTGAAACAGGATCTGGTCGGCGATATTGGCAGCACCCTCTGGGTTCTGATGGGGACTATCGGGACGGTTCTGTTGATTGCATGCGCGAACGTGGCGAATCTGGTGCTGGTGCGGGTGGACGGACGGCAGCATGAACTTGCGATTCGCGCCGCCTTGGGCGCTGGCTGGGGAAGAATAGCAGGTGAGCTTCTGGCGGAAAGCGTTGCGATTGGACTCTTGGGCGGCGCGATCGGTCTGACTCTGGCATACGGGGCGGTGCGACTGCTGCTTGCGATCGCTCCCGCCAATCTCCCGCGGCTCAACGAGATTTCGATCGATCCCTGGGTCATGTTGTTCACGCTGGCGATCTCGCTCCTGGCGGGGTTGGTTTTCGGTCTAGTTCCGGTGGTGAAGTACGTAGGGCCGCGCGGGGTGTTGGCCGCATGCTGCGGGAAGGCGGGCGCGACATGAGTGATAGCAAGGAGCGTCACCAAATGCGGAGCGCGCTGGTGGTTGTACAAATTGCGTTGGGGCTCCTGCTGCTCATCGGGTCCGGCCTGATGATTCGGACGTTTCAGGCTCTGCGCCGTGTGGACCCGGGATTCACTCATCCCGAGCAGTTGCAGACCCTGCGGATCTCGATTCCCGAATCCGAGGTGAAAGACGCGACGGCGGCGGTCCGGATGGAAGAGGCGATCGTGGATAAGATGGCGGCAATTCCCGGCGTCTCTTCGGCTGTACTAACTTCTGCCTAGCCGATGAACGGAACGGGTTGGCACGATCCGGTATACGCCGAAGATCGAACCTCCACCCAGTCCATGCCGACGCTGCGCTGGTACAAATTCGTCTCGCCGGGCTTGCTCGCGACGATGGGAAATGGGCTGGTGGCGGGCCGGGATTTCACGTGGACCGATGTGTATGAGCGCAGACCGGTAGCCATGGTTTCGAAAACCTCGCGCGCGAGCTGTGGCATGATCCGGCGTCAGCCATCGGCAAGCGTGTGCGCGAATCACTGAACGGTGCGTGGCGCGAGGTAGTGGGTGTGGTCAACGACGAGCGGGAGGAGGGCGTGAATCATCCCGCTCCGGCGATGGCGTATTGGCCGACTATCATGGACAACTTTGAGGGAAGTCGTGTGTCGCTGCGCCGCACGCTTACTTATGTGATGCGAAGCAATCGGGCGGGCTCGCATAGTTTTCTGCAGGCGGTACAACAAGCCGTGTGGTCGGTAGACGCGAACCTTCCGCTCGCCAATGTGATTACGGTTCAGGAGATCTACGACAAATCTCTGGCACGAACCTCTTTCACCCTGGTGCTATTGACGATTGCAGATGCGATGTCGATACTAATCGGGCTGGTGGGAATCTACGGCGTCATTTCGTATTCCGTTACGCAGCGCACGCGAGAGATCGGAATTCGCCTGGCGTTGGGTGCGGAGCAGGCCAAGCTGGCAAAGACGTTCGTCGGTCACGGGTTGGTTCTGGCGGCCATCGGTGTGGCGTGCGGGCTGGCCGCAGCGGCAGTTCTTACGCGCCTGATTTCGTCGCTTCTATTCGAGGTGAAAGCAGTGGATCCGCTGACGTACGCGGCGGTTTCGGCGAGCCTCATCGCCGCCGCGCTGCTGGCGAGCTACCTGCCCGCGTTACGCGCGACAAAGGTGGATCCGGTGGAGGCGCTGCGGGCCGAGTAGGTCCAGCCGCAAATGGTTGAGTCTTCGCGCAACCCTTTTCGTCGCTCGCGGAAGCAAGGCGTAGCCCTGTTAAACGAGAGATATCTCAATAGTTTGGCTCTGACATAGTTGGCAAGCGGACGCCTGCGCCACCGGCTGGTGCTTCTCGGTTGGCTTCATAGGCTACATTCCGTAACTTCCTATTCGCGACTCATACGCCGGAGTACATTCGAGCGCACCGAATTAGCTCAGGCGAGTACCTCACAATTGGGCTGTCTTTATCATTAGGCTCGAACTCCATCGAAACGTAGCCTCTGTAGCCGGCATTCGCGAGTATGCCGAACAGTTTGAACCAATCGGCTGCTTCTCTATTGCCGTCTGGCGACGACATATTCGTTTTGATGTGCGTCGCTGCGGCGAATGGCGCGCAGCGCTCGACTTCTTTGTAGCCGTCTTTTCGAAAGTTGCCGCAGTCGAGATTGATGCGGGCGAATGGGTGATCTGTTTTCTTAAGGATCGCCAGGAGCTGGTCGGAGGTCCGGGTCAATTCATCGTCATCTTCCAAGCCAAGAAGAATCCCTTTGGTTCCCGCGTAATCGAGAGCCGGCTTGTAGACTTCGACGGCCCAATCGACTGCTTGCACCTCCGTACCACCCTTTGGAATTCCGCCGGCGAAGACCCGCACATGTCCCGCACCCAGACGGTCGGCGATATCAATCCACTTCTTTGCGAACGCGATTTCTTTCTGGCGTAGTTCTGGCGTTGGTTGCGCCATCTTCACGGGCGAGCCTACGCTATAGATGTGCACGCCGTTCTGGTAAGCCGTCTTGCGTAGCGAGGCGAGCCACTGGCCGGTGGGATTCGCTGGGCTCTGGCGAACCATCTCGGAAATCTCCTGCGAGCGGATACCGGACTTGAAATTCAGCAGTGGCGGCACCCAGTAGGACGTCAGGTCCATCCCTTCGAGGCCCAGATCTGCGGCCTGCCGCACGGCATCTTCGTAGCTCATCTTTCCGGTCTCCAGTTGGGGACGAAAAGACATCGCGACCACGCCCGGCCGTAGGCGGCCTTTGTACGACGGTTGCGGGTTTTGGGCTTGCACCTGCGCCACCTTTGCGGCTACCGTCAATGCGGGCAAGGCTTTCAGGAGTTCACGACGCTTCATAGGCTTCCTTTCAAAAAGAGTTTGCTTAGCCGAAAGACCAGCGGCCGGCGCCGTCTGCATAAATCAGTCTATCGCGCTTAAGCACTGAAATGAATTCGTAAAAACCTCTGAGCAAGCGGGCTCGGGCAGGCCAGGAGGCCAGTCGCGCCTCAGTTGGAGGGCTCCTTTATGGTGAGTACAACCGAACAGAGACACAGAACACTCCAAACGCAATCACAGAGGCGAATGACCAAGAACGCGCCCGTTGTGAGCCATTGCACTAACCCGCTTTGCGTGAGTTCGGTTGCCACGACCTTCTTCTTACGGCAGATCGAGTACCGGTAGGTCAGGAGGCGAGATGTTCGGTAATGTTGCTCACCATGAGCAACCCAACATCAGTTGACAACTCCATCCTGTCCGCCCGCAAGATTTCTCCCTTGCGCCAGCGGATGATCGACGACATGACGGTGCGCAACTTCGCACCGAACACCATACTTTGCTACCTGAAGCAGGTCAGCTACTTTGCTCAGCATTTTGGCAAGTCACCGGACGGCTTAGGCCTGGAAGAGATCCGCAGCTACCAGATCTACTTGGCCAACGAGAGGAAAGTGGGGATCAGCAGCCGGACGGTGGCGGTCAGCGCCCTTCGGTTTCTCTACCACGTCACATTGAAACAGGATCGGATCATCGAAATGATCCCGTTCCCCAGGCCAGAATACCCTTTGCCGGTGATCGTTAGCCCGGAGGAGGTCCTGCGGCTTCTGGAAGCCGCTCCCTCCTTGACTCACCATGTGATCTTCAGCACCATGTACGGCACTGGGTTGCGCGTGAGCGAGGCCCTTCATCTGCGAGTTCCCGATCTCGACAGCCAACGCATGATGATACGGATCGAGCAAGGCAAGGGTCATAGAGACCGCTACGTCCCACTCTCCCCCAAGCTGCTGGAACTGCTGCGCACTTACTGGCGGAAACTACGACCACAGCGATGGCTGTTCCCCGGACAGTTTCCCGACCAACCCCTGAGACGAGAGGCCGTCAGGGATGCCATCGCTCGAGCCAGCGAGCGCGCTGGCCTGAAGAAGCACATCAGCCCGCACTCGCTTCGGCACGCCTACGCCGTGCACTTACTCGAAGCCGGAACCGACATACGCAAGATCCAGCTTCTGCTGGGCCATCGCAGTCTATCTACCACGGCCCGCTATCTCCGTCTAGCCACGACCACAGTTTGCGCCACCACCAGTCCCTTGGATCTTCTCCCGCTGCCCATCGTTAATCCAAAATCCTAGCCGCCTCTGCATGCGGCCAGCACTGGAAGTCGCCGACATCGTGCGCGCCCACGGCGCCGAGTTTCGCCAAGCGCATGCTACTTCTCTGTCCAGACAACAGAAGCGGGTGCTGCGCTCGATCGAACTATGTCGCACCGCGACGCTCGGCGGTCATCTGGAACAATGTGACCAATGCGGCCACGAACGGAATGCATACAACTCGTGCGCCGATCGGCATTGTCCCAAGTGCCAGTCGCTGGCCCGCGCGAAGTGGCTGGAAAAGCGTCAGGCCGAACTGCTGGAGTGCGATTACTTCCATGTGATTTTCACTCTGCCTGAACCACTCGCGGCTCTGGCTCTGCAAAACAAGCGACAGATGTATGGTCTGTTGTTTCGGGCTACGGCCGAAACTCTTCAATCGATCGCGGCCGATCCAAAGCGCCTGGGTGTCCAACTCGGCTTCTTCTGCATCCTACACACCTGGGGACAGACACTCACCCTGAACCCTCACTCATGATGCCTGGCATTATCATCTCCTTCATTTTCATTGAATAAAGTAGACTGACCTCCTGCGCAGTCCCCCTGGAAAATCAGCTTGCCGGTCCGAAGGAGCCGCTCGATGATACTGCGGACTGGCTCTTTATCCAGATCAGCACGATGAATCGCCCACGGGGCGCGTGGAGCGGCTTGTTCGCGCTTCAGTAGCCCGGTTTCCACTAATCGCTCAATGGAATGGTGACTGACACCGCACAGCCTAGCGGCTTCGCTCAAGCTGATTCTCTCCGGATCGGGCGCCGCTCGTTTTTGACCTGGAATCGAATGATTGCGGCGCGCTGTGGCGACACGGATCTGGTTCCACCGCTTCGCCTTTCCAGTTGAATAGCCCAGTCGATTTAATACAGAGGCAATCTGGTCGTCACCACTTCGAACGGCCATCCGACGGATGATGTCTAATGCCTCCATAGATGTTGCCGTCTCGGTTGCTGGGCGCGGCCGCTCGATCTCGATCTGGGTGTGAGTGCCACCTTTCCAATGAATGGTGAATTGCAGGAGTTTCTTCTCCGCATCGCTGTGCACGATGATCTCTTCCATCACCGTTCGAAAGATCATCTTCTTAAGTTCTGATGGGCAGCGATCACTCTGCCAGAGTTCATCGAAGCGCTCGCCCATAGAACGAATCTGCGCCTCCTCCTCGGAGGACAACGAATAGCGGTTCCCGTTAAGGCTAGAAAGCCGTTGTTTGGTTATCTCGACCTCCTCCAGTTTTTCGTTCCAGCGGCGCTCCAACTCCTCGGCGACAAGACGATTCCTGGCATCCACGGCATCGTATTGCTCAAACGCCTTTCTCGCCTCATATTCCAGCTGTTTGAGCTTGCTGGACAATGCAACGCGTTGTGCGACATCACCAGCACTCAGTTCTTCAATCGCCTTCAGGCTGGCTTCCACACCGAGAGGTGAAATAGCTTTTAGTAGTTCCTGGCCAAGCCGGCGATCCACCGAAGCACCGCCGAAGCCGATGCAGTACTGCCCGCCATCGTCAAAGTCGCCCTTACACAAATAGCGCGCATGGGTCCCACGGCCACCCCAATAGCGCACGTGCAGCTTGCGACCACAATGTCCACACCGGAGGAGCCCCGCGAGCAAACCTTGCCCGGCGCGAATCGCCGCCATCGATTCGTCGCCTTGCCAGTTCACTGAGTTCCGTCGAATCATTCGTTGGTTTTCTTCAAAGGTAGCCCAGTCAATATAGCCGACATGATGATCGCGGATAAAGACTCGGCATTCTTCGGCCCGGCGCATCGCGCCCTGACGCTTCTCCAGCCGGCCTTCGACCAACAGCGTTTTGACGGGCCGACGCCCCCACACATAAGCACCGGCGTAGAACGGATTGCATAAGATATCGCGAATCAAGCTCTGCGACGGAATCTTCCAGACGAGCCGCGTCCCTTGAATGGGATTGGCGGGCAGTTCTATGTCATGATCCCGAAACCACTGGAAAGTCTGACGTACACTCCACCGCTCCCGGAATTTGATGAACACAAGCTGCAGGGCTTCATGGACACGTCGATCGTGATGAAGTGCAACCTTGCCCATGGCATCGAGAACATAACCGACCGGAAGCCGTTTGAATAACTCGCCGCGGCGCGCCTTAGACTCTTGGCCTGCCTGCATTCGTTGACGCAGGACCTTCAGCTCGACAACGCTGAGAGTGCCCTTGATGCCCAGCACGAGTTGATCGTCGAGGGAATTTAGATCATAAATGTGCTGCTCATCGGCAATGAGTGTTTCAAAAATCTGGCACACCTCGAGTAGCCGGCACCAATCTTTGTCCGTGCGAGATAACCTTGAGACCTCCCAGCTGCCGACGATTCCGACCTCTCCTAATGCCACCGAACTGAGGACGCGTTCGAATCCTTCGCGACGGGCCGAAGCGATGCCGGCACTCGATCCGAGATCGGTACCGATTATCTCCACCGCTTTCCAGCCGAGGTTGCGCATCCGTTCGGCCACGTCATACTGAAGACGCTGACTCTCCTTGTTCTGCCGCACTTGTTTCTCGCTGGATTGGCGCAAGTAGACGATCGCTTTGCGCGCCAGGTGCTCCGGCTTGATTTTGGGATTGCACAAGAACTGATTCATCAACTTTCCCTCCTTGAGATTCAAAGACTGTCACCAGAATGCGGGCCATGAGATCGATCAGTTCGGTTCGCACCCTTTCCATGGGGATCGCGTTTTCTTTTCTGATCACCAGGTCCAGAAGTTGTAGTTGCACTGCGCTGACCTCCCTTGCGTCCGTCAACAACTGTTTCGAGGAGGTTATCGCGGATCTGCTCCGCGGGGTGCAATCGCGTAGTAAGCAACGACGCCAGGCTCAGAAGGGATTCGCTACTCAAGTACGGCGCCTCCATGATCGTCACGGCGGCACACTCAGGGGAAAGCATCCATACCGGGATCTTCAATCGCTTACCAGCTGGATCCATGACAACAACCGCACCGTCGCCCCGCTTGGGGCGGCGAACAGCCTGGAGAACAGCGTTGCGGAGAGGATGGAACGGATAGAAGACCTGTACGCGCGTATCTTCCGCACTTAGGGTATTGTGGGCGCGGATGGCTTCATCCGCATCTGCATTGCGCCGTCCCAGGTGGTGGCATCTCGCTGGACGGCAGCCGTTGGGTGGCCTGCCGTCCACGCTTCCTGTTGCCCGTACGCGTACTCTCGTGCCGGTTTCGCCGGCTCTACCTTCGTTACCTTGAGCAGGCCTACCGGGCTGGAAAGTTGCGCTTTCACGGCCAGCTACAGCACTTATCCGACCCGGCCAACTTTGCTCGCTACCTGGCTCCGCTGCGAAAAACCAAATGGGTAGTCTACGCCAAGCCACCGTTCGGTGGGCCCGAAAGGGTATTAGATTACCTGGGCCGGTACACCCACCGGGTCGCCATCTCCAACCATCGGCTCCAACAACTGCAAGACGGACGAATCACGTTTGCTTATAAAGACTACAAAGACAAACAACAGCAGAAGCTCATGACCTTGTCGGCCGACGAGTTTCTGCGCCGCTTTTTGCTGCACGTACTACCAGCGGGCTTCCAGCGGATTCGCCACTATGGTCTTTTCAGCAACCGGCACCGTGCCGAAAACCTGGTCCGCTGCCGAGAACTCCTCGGTGTTTCGGCTCGTGTAGCACCGTCACCACGGGACTGTAGCGAGCGCTACCGACAGCTCACTGGGCAGGATCTGTTGCAATGCCCGCTGTGCCACAAAGGTCAGATGCGGCGGATCGGTGTTCTCCCGGCGGGCGCCGCAACCACTGGATGGGACAGCTCATGAGCGGCGCTATCAGCTATGTCAATACTGGCCGAAGCTTTCTGTCGCCCAGGTCGGCGCAGAAGTCTGTCTCGACCCGGTTTCGGCAGCGCCAAGCGGTGTCTGTATCGCTTTGGAGAGGCCGTTTTCCTCGGCTTCCCACACTCCATACACATCCTGCGTGCTTCTCTCGTCTCCACTCCTCACCATCACCGATACTTTCTCGGCTTCCTTTCCAATAGCTGATCTTCCAAAACACATAGCTTGAGGCATTCTGCAGCGGCTTAGCACAACGGGATTTTAAGCAAAGTGCCGACGCGCCTTCCTCGATTAACTCTGGCCTTGGCTATCTTGGCACCCTGCTTAAAATCCTCTGCATTATCGGTAGCGTTCTCAGGCCCCCCAAACCTCTCCAGCAACGCTGAGCCTATTCGACCTCGCGGGATACAAAGTCTGAACTCGGTTGGCCGAGTTGATGGTACACCAGGCCGCCGGAGCTGAAATTTGTTCCGTCGCCATAACGTGAGAAGATAGCGCTGAAAGGATATAGAGTCATGGACAGACGCGAAACACTTAGGGCTATTGTCGGCGGCGCTGCAGGCGCGGCCGTGGGTCTCGGTTCGGCGCGGGAGGCACTTGCTCAAGCTACGACCACCGCAACCCAGCCGGCGGCAGCGGCCCGTGACCGCGCCCGCAGCGGCGGCGTACCGTCTCTCAAAATTACCGACATCAAGGTGATTATCACCAAGCTTGGCGGCACAAACATGATCAACGCCAAGGTCTATACCAGCGAGCCGGGGCTCTATGGCATCGGCTGCGGAACGCATGCAGAGCGTCCGACCATCGTGGCGAATACGATCGAGCAATATTTAAAGCCCATGTTAGTCGGCCGTAATGCGGATGAAATTGAGAAGCTCTGGCAGGAAGTGTGGGTGGCGCCTTATTGGCGTGCCAGTGTGGATGCCAACAACGCCATGGCGGCGATCGATGGTGCGCTTTGGGACATCATGGGCAAACGCTGCGGCGTGCCGGTCTATGCGCTTTTAGGCGGCAAGGTTCGCAGCGGTCTGCGAATGCTGGGAGACATCCAGGCACGCACGCCGCAGGCGATGGAAGACCAGATTCGCAAAATGATGGCGGATGGCTACGATCATTTCCGCATCTATCTGAGCGGTGGCGCGCCGGCCCGCGCGCCTGGAGCACCGCAAGCCTCGGCCGGTGGCGGCCAAGTACATGGCAATGACACGGTCTACATCAGGCAGCTATGCGATGCATTCGAATATATCCGAAAGAATATTAGTTGGGACATCGAAATCGGTCACGACGTGCATGAGCGGCCAACGCCGCGCGGCGCGGTCATGCTGGCCAAGGCAGTCGAGCCATATCGTCCGTTCTTCATCGAGGATCTCTTCGCGCCGGAAGATGTGAGCTGGTACAAAATCGTGCGCGAACAAAGCTCGATCGGCATTGCGATGGGCGAGTTGTTCGTCAATCAGAACGAATGGCTGCCGCTCGTTTCCAACCGCTATATTGACCTCATCCGCATGCACATCTCCGCCGCCGGTGGCCTCAACTTGGCGCGCAAGGTTGCGTATACCTGCGAATTTTTCGGAGTCCAGACGGCTTGGCACGGGCCGCCGAATGTTTCGCCGGTAGGCCATGCCGTCAACCTGCATCTGGACCTGGCCATCTACAATTTCGGAATCTGCGAGGGGCGCGCTTTCAACGAACAATTGCAGGAGCTTTTTCCTGGCTGTCCGGAAATCCGCAACGGCATTCGCTATTCGAACGACAAGCCGGGCTTGGGCATCGATATCGATGAGAAGGTGGCGGCCAAATATCCGCCCACAGGCGATTTCGGTTCGGAACGCGGCGCGCACGATCCCGAAGGCGCGCCGCGTCGCCCATGAGTTCATCGCGACAGGCCTTCAAAGCCACTCCACTGCGCCGCGGCGAACCAAGTCGCGTTCTGGCCGAACCCTGACGGCGCACTCGTTGCGAGCACGCACACTTGCACGCACGGACGTCTCCTCGAGAGACCTGTTAATTCGTATTATCGGAAGCTATTCCATCGCCGCTCACATGCCAAACAGTCTGCCTACTCGTTTTCGCGCTGGCGGCGCGTCGGAAGACTCGAGGGCGGACGCACCCTATACTTCTCGGGTTCAGCGGTGTTATTGTATTCCAATCTCACAGTTGTTTTCATTGGGGTGGGTAGAGATGTAGGCTCTGGCATATTTTTACCTGCTCCTCCTCTCTGACCGTTAAATCCCCGCGTTTCTTATCAATCGTACTGTGGTAGATTTTGCTGCACGCTGCAACAACCTTTGACAGCTCCTCTAAAGCTCTTGCATCCCGTTCGGATTTGATTTTGGCTAAACGTGCCGCCTCTTCAGCCTCATTCTTCTTTCGCTCGGCTGCTAACCCGTAAGTGTTTGAAGAATTGGTAGCGCTAACGGGAATCGAACTTGTATAGCGTCAGTTCAGTACGGTTCAGTTCGGTCTAAGTGTTTGAGTTTAGGTCCACCCTGTACGCCGAGAAAGGGCACATGGGCCGTATGGATGCCCGGCGTGATACCGCGGTGATGCCCTGCGGGCCGAAAGTGGATATAACTTGCGCAGCCGACTGCGAGCCTGAACGTTCGGATAACTTCCGGATGCGCCGTCACTCAGGACACTCAGGACTTAACTCCTTTCGGATCGGCTAAACTCATACTTAATCACGTTATGCCGCTATCTGTCAGCAACAAACCCGGTCACTACGAAGTCCTCTGACTGCCGGTGCGGGTGGCATGGCGAGGTGCACTGACTGGGCTCGCGCCCCACGTTTGAAGCGCGATGTATCAAGGTTTCCGCTGTGCGGTTTTCGGAACGCTTTGAACAGGCGCAAGGGTGAGTTAGGGCTCCGCCGAAAATGCCACTAACACGTTACCGGGTAATCCGCCGCGCGCCGCGTTTCCGGACACTACGTACAACATCCCGCCCGCCACCACTGGCCCCGCGACGTCGATGGCCCCACCGCGGCCGGGGATACCGTTGACAGTCTTGAACTCGTGCGTGGTGTCGTAATCCCAGATGATCTTGCCGTTCTCGGTGGAATAGGCCCGCATGTGGCCGTCCACGGAGCCCGAAAAGACGGCGCCTGGAATACCTGTCACCGCGGACGATTGCGCCGGACTGCATGAAGGCCGGTCGCCGCAGCCGGGCGGCGGCGTCTGCCAGATCCGCTCGCCATTATCGATGCGGAACGCGAACATCCCGCCGCCCTTGTTGGGATCGAGTTGATACTGGCGGTCGTTTGTACCGGGCAGCAGCGCGACCTTAAAATCGATGTCGGAGAGTGCGGCATACAGATTACGGCCGTCGGTCGCCACGCCCCACTCAATGCCCCCCACTGTTCCGCCTTTCCCGGCGCGAGCCTGCCATAGGATCTGGCCTTTGCGGTCCGGATCGATGGCGTACGCCACGCCGGACTTTTGCCCCAGTAATAGCGCGCGCCGCCCGTTGGGAAGCTGCACCAGAATGGAGGACGCCGCGAAATCGAAATCGGGGCCGCCGGAATCCGGGCAATTCTGGCGGCCGGCAAGGTAGCAAGAGCTGTTCCAGGAATCTTTTGCCGTGAGCTGCTTCGACCACAGGATTTCACCCGTGGACATGCGCAGCGCCACGACCGCATCGCTCATGGATGTGGGCGGATCGGAGTAATTGTCGCCCGTTGTGATGTACATCGTGTCACGCTCCGGGTCGAGCGTGGGGGCGGTCCACACACCGACACCGGAAGGACCCATTACCGCCGCGCCGCGTTTGGTCTTCCGCTGCGGCTTCGCCGCTTCAGCGATCATGTACCGCTTCCAGATCACCTTCCCAGTGGCGGCGTCTACGGCCGATTCGCTGCCGCGAAATGTACAGCACAAGTAGCCCGGCGAAACCGCCAGGGCTTCCTCAAGCGAAGATACGCCGATGTACAAACGCCCCTGGTAGAACGCCGGCGTGGCGGTCCCTTTGGTTGCAGGGTGCTCCTCCGGTTGCAGCTTCCACACTTGCTTTCCGGTCTCGCCGTCCAAGGCGTAGTAGTAGCCCGAGGAATCGCCGAAGAACACCGTGGGTTTTCCCGCGACTTCCGCGACGGTCATGCCCGACCGCACCTCGGCCTGGACGACGGTGCTCCAGTGCACACAACCCGTGGCGGCATCGAGCGAGTAGACGCTGCCGTCCTGGCCGCCCACGAACACGCGCCCACGATAGACTGCCGGTTGCGATCGCAACAGAGTCGTGTCCGGAAATGCGAACGCCCACTTAGGCTGGAGCCGTGGCACGTCGGCAGCGGTGAGCCCGGCATCTTCCGCGGACTGGAATCGAGTGTTGACCAAACCCGGGCTCCAGCCGGACCAACCCGGACTGTTCTTCCATGCTGCGCCCGCCGGACACGGATTCGAGATCTCCTCGCGCCGCCGCTCCAAGGTGACTGGAGTGCCGAGCCAGTTAGCCACCGCTTGCCGCTCATTGGCGGAGAGCGCGGCCGCCTGCTGCTTCATGACTCCAACTTCGAGCGTTCGCAGAATCGAGTTTGGCGTGCGGGTCTTAAGCACCGATATCTGGGGGATTCGCGCGGCGGCCTCGCCTCCCGCCTGGTGGCAGGTGGCGCAGTTTTTCTGAAACAGCGCAGCGGCGTAGGGATCGTCAGCGGCGAAAGCTAGGGCGGGCCCGATCAGCAGCAGGCAGCTAAGTTTCATCGCCGTTGAATCTCCGGCACCCTGGTTGGCGCTGGAAGGCAGTATATCGCCTTGTGGGATGAAATGGGACTTGTCACCTCAGACGGCAAGCGTTTCCTCATCAACACGACGGGCGGCTCGGGAGCGACGTCGCCGCCTCTGACGGAGGTGACGAATTGGACCGCGCGGGATTGAGGAAAAAAGGCAGAAAGCCGACCGGCTTGGTGGTCTGGCCAGAATGTAGCGTCCGGATACGCCGTAATACAGGAGGTATTCTCTCGGGCGTGGACCCTAAACGACGCAAATCTTCTTCAGAGGCGATGCGTTGGCGAGAGTTTGCGTCTATCCAGGGAACTCTGATCGGCCAAACCCGTCATGATTTTCAAGGCCGTTCTGCACGTAGTTGATTGATCCGCGCGGAGGGGAACTCAACCTTGACACCTGTCGGGGATTTGGTTCAATCTATTGGTATTCCCGCATAGGAAACTGCTCCTCGTTCAGCTGACCGTACTTTTATGAGTCCAAGGCGTACCGGTGCACAAAGAACACCTCCGGGAGGAGGGCTATTCGCCCTGCTCAAACCATACCGTGGGTTGGTCACCCTTCTCGTCGTCCTGACGATTGTCGGGAACGGGCTTACGTTGGTAGTGCCCAAACTGATCTCGCGCGCCATCGACGCCTACACGCAGCGGGCCTTTGTCCTCTCGACGGTCGTCTGGCAATTCTTCGTCGTCGCGTTCCTAGTGTTCGCATTGAACTATCTGCAAAACATCGCACAGACCTACGCCTCCGAGCGCGTTGCGCGGGACCTGCGCATGCGATTGGCGGCCAAGATCGCGACCCAGTCCTACAGCAGCATCGAGACACTCACGCCGGCCAAACTGCTGACGAATCTAACTTCTGACGTCGACGGCGTCAAGCTGTTCGTCTCCCAGGCGGTGGCCATGATCATTGCCTCACTCTTCTTGATCGTCGGCGCGAGCGTGATGCTGCTCACCATTAACTGGCGGTTGGGGCTGAGCGTCCTGGGCGTCGTGCCCGTGGTCGGGGGCACTTTTTTCTTCGCGCTCCGTAAGGTCAGAGTTCTGTTCAAGCGCGGTCAGGAAGCCATCGACTGGCTGAACCGCGTCATCAATGAGAGCATCCTGGGAGCCACGCTCATCCGCATCCTCAATTCGCAGCGCTTCGAGGCAGAAAAATTCACTGCCGCGAACACTGAGTCCCGGGATATCGGCCTGGCCATCCTCCGCATAATGTCCGCGATGATCCCGGCCATCACCCTGGCCGTGAATCTGGCCACCATCATCATTCTTCTGCTCGGCGGCCGCCTGGTGATCCTGGGCAGCATGACGCTGGGAGACTTCACGGCGTTCAACAGTTATCTCGCGCTTCCGGCCGCAATGGCATTGGTTCCGGCCGCAGTGGCAACGGCTCCGTGCGCAACGGCAACGGCTCCGGCCGCGGTGGCATCGGCTCCGGCCGCAACGGCATCGGCTCCGGCGCACGGCAACGGCTCCGGCCGCAATGGCATCGGCTCCGGTCGCATGCTCGGTTCCGGCCGCAGCTCGGCTCTCGGTTCAGACCTTGGCTCAGGTCGAGGCTCCGGCCTCATCTCCGGTCGCGGCTCGAGCCGGGGTTCCGGACGCGGGATCGGTTCCAGCGCAAATCCAGCCAAGGGATCGCGGCGCTCCGACAAGGCCGGCGGCATACGGCGCACTTCCTCGGCAAACGAGGGCCGGACCGGGCGGGGCGGCGGCTCGGGCATCTGCGCTGCCGCGGGATGATCGAAGATGTCGGCGCGCTGAGCCTCGTCGGCCCAGGCAGCAGGTCGGGCAGCGGTGCGATCCGCGGCGGCGGCGATTCGGCGCCAGCCGGCCGTTGCGGAAGCTGATCGCGGCCGACCGTGGCGCGTACGATATTGGATTCCACGACGATATCGGTCGGGCCGCCGATCATGATGAGATGCTCGACATTGTCTCGCCGCACCAGCACCAGGCGACGGCGGCCGTCCACGGCCGCGGCATCGATGACCGCAAGGCGCGGCATCCGGCCGCGATTGGTGTTGGCGCCGAGGCGGTTGCCGGCGAATTGGCGCACCAGCCACGCGGCGATGCCGATCAGGGCCAGAACGACCACGAATGCGAAAAAGAAGGTAACTGCCTGCATGCTCTCTGTCCCCGGCGTCTAATCAAGCCTCCCGTCTATGCTACCGCTGTTTCGAAGCGGCATGGCAAACGGCGTCTGAAGCCTGAGACCGAACCTAACCTTTAACCCCCGCGGCAGGAACTGCCGCCCCGCGCCCTTAATAACCCATGAATTGGCTGAACCAAAACGACTTCTTGGGATTTCGGGCGAATGCGAATTGACGGGGTTAATGCAACTTTGGCGGAGAAAATGCGCTGAATTCGCCACCAGGGCCGACGCCGTAGAGGAAATCCCGAAGGCTTGCGATTCGCGCGCCTCTTAACCCGTTGTTAACCATACACGCGGCAAATTCTGCCTACCTGCCGACCATCTGCGGCGCAGGCAACGCGGAGCGGCGCGATGTCCATCAATGATCTTCCGGTGTTGTCAGCGTTGCGCACCAAGATGGAGTGGCACCAGGAGCGCCAGCGTGTCCTTTCCGAAAACGTCGCCAATTCCGACACTCCGAACTTCAAGCCACGCGATCTGGTCGAGCCGAAATTCGACAAGACCGGCGCGCCTGCCGGAACGATGGGCGCGCTGCCGATGATGCGAACCAGCGCCTCCCATATCGCGCCTTTCCGGCGGCGGCGATAGTTTCGACCAGAACAAGCAGGGCCGGTTTCGAGACGAGGCCCGCCGGCAATGCCGTCAACCTCGAAGACGAGATGCTCAAGGCCTCCGCCAACCAGATGGACTATGCGGCGGTCACCTCGCTCTACAGCAAGAGCCTGCACCTGCTGAAGACCGCGATCGGCAAGGGCTAGCGCATGATCCGGACCACAAGGACATAGGGGAGCGAAATCATGGCCGACGACTCAGGCGATTTCGCCCGCTCGATGGGAATTGCCACCTCCGGCCTGCGCGCCCAGGCCGGGCGGATGCGGGTGATCTCGGAAAATATCGCCAATGCCGAATTCGACCGCGCCCACCGCCGGCGGCGATCCCTATCGCCGCAAGGTCCCGACCTTCGCCTCCGCGCTCGACCGCGCGCTCGACGCCCAGGTGGTCACGCTCGGCAGGATCAGGCCCGACCAATCCGACTTCCGCGTCAAACACGAGCCCGGCAACCCGGCCGCGGACGCTGCCGGCAACGTCAAATACCCCAACGTCAACACGTTGATCGAAATGACCGACATGCGCGATGCGCAGCGGTCCTATGAGGCCAATCTCAACATCATCAGCGCCACGCGCCGGATGATTTAACGCACGCTCGACATCCTCAAGGCCTGAACAGGACACCTAGGAAGGAACCGAAGCCATGGCTACACCGACAGTTGCCGCCAATGCCTACGCCAATCTTGCCCGGATCCTCGATACCGGCGGCGCCGGCAAGGGCGCGGAGACCGAGCGGACCGTCCTTCAGCGCCGTGCTCAAGGACGCGATCGGCAGCGTCATGGACGTGGGCCGTAAATCGGATCAGCAGACGGTCGCGATGGCGGCCGGCAAGGCCAATGTGATGGACGTGGTCACCGCGGTTGCCGAAACCGACGTCGCGGTCTCGACGCTGGTATCGGTGCGCGACAAAGTGATCCAGTCCTACGAAGACATCATGAAGATGTCGATCTGAGTGGTCCTTCGCGGAGCCTGATCGCGGGACTACGCTGACACGATGATGCCCCGTCATTGCGAGCGAAGCGAAGCAATCAGCACCGCGATCGGTCTGGATTGCTTCGTCGCAAACGCTCCTCACAATGACGGTGGAGGGATAGAGAGCGCGAAAATGAAGGAAATAACCAGATGACCGGTGCCGAAACCCTCGATGTCGCGCGCGACGCGATCTGGACCATTGTCGTGGTGTCCTCGCCGCTGATGGTCGTTGGCCTCGTGGTCGGCGTCGTGGTGTCGCTGTTCCAGGCGCTGACGCAGATCCAGGAACAGACCCTGGTGTTCGTGCCGAAAATACTGGCGATTTTCGTGACGCTGCTGTTGGCGCTGCCGTTCATGGCGGACGCGCTAAACAGTCACATGATGCGTATATCATCGCGAATCATGGGCGGTTGATGCAAATTACCCAAACCATGCGCATCGATATTTCACTGCTGCCCGCGCTCGCCGCCGCCTTCATGCTGGTGTTCGCCCGTATCGGCGCGATGGTGATGCTGTTGCCGGGCTTGGGCGAAGCCAACATCCCCGTTACATCAAGCTTTCGATCGCGCTGATGCTGACGCTGATGATCCTGCCGCTGCATCGCGACGCCTACCACATCGACATGGAATCGATGACGCCGCTGCTGGTGTTGATGTTGCATGAGATCTCATCGGCATCGTGCTCGGGGCCACCGCGCGGGTGACGCTCTCGGCGCTGCAGGTGGCGGGTTCCGTGATCGCCCAGCAGATGGGACTGGGCTTCGTCACCTCGGTCGATCCGACCCAGGGCCAGCAGGGCCTTCTGATCGGAAACTTCCTTTCGCTGCTCGGGATCACGCTGTTGTTCGCGACCGACACCCATCACCTGGTGATCGCCGCGCTAACGACAGCTATGCGATGTTTTCGCCGGGCGAGACGATGGCAAGCGGCGATGTCGCCGCGCTCGCCACCCGCGCTTCGCGGCCGCCTTCAAGATCGGCCTGCAACTTTCTGCGCCGTTTCTGGTGTTCGGATTGGTCTTCAATATCGGGTTGGCGTGCTGGCGCGGCTGATGCCGCAGATGCAGGTCTATTTCGTCGGCGTACCGCTGTCGATTTTCGCGGGCTTCTTGATCTTCGCACTCGTTATTACGGCGTTGATGGGGAGGTTCATGGATTATTTCATCGGCGTCATGCACGACCTGATACCGCTCAACTGAAAGCCTTGAAACCAGATGGCCGACGAGAACGATTCCTCCGACAAACAGAAGACCCTACCCAAAAACGTCTCGACGAGGCGCTCGACCGCGGCGACGTCGCCAAGAGCCAGGAGATCAACACCTGGTTCGTGATCGCGGGCGGCACCCTGGTCATATCGACATTTTCCGGATCGATCGGCGGTGGCATCGAGATGCCGCTGCGCAATCTGATCGCCAATTCCTGGATGATCCATGCCGAAGGGCCGGTCTCTCCGGCTTGCGCAAAGCTCGGATATGCCGTCATGGCCGCCCTCGGCGTGCCGTTCCTGATGCTGGCGCTGGCGGCGATCGCCGGCAACATGGTGCAGCACCGGCTGGTGTGGTCGGGCGAGTCCTTGAAGCCGAAGTTCAGCAAGATTTCGCCCGCCTCCGGCTTCAAACGCGTCTTCGGCAAGCAGGCGGCGGCGAATTTCGGCAAGGGCCTCTTCAAGTTGATCGCGCTCGGCGCGGTGATGACCGCGATCCTGTGGCCGGAACGCCTACCGGCTCGAATCGCTGGTGCACTCGATCCCGCGGCGCTGTTGGGCGTCACCACCTCGCTGACGGTGCACTGATGGGCGCGGTGGTCGCGATGCTCGCCGTGGTCGCGATCGCCGACTATCTGTTCCAGTACCGGCAGTGGTACGAGCGCCAGAAGATGTCGCTGCAGGAGATGAAGGAGGAGTTCAAGCAGTCGGAAGGCGATCCGCACGTCAAGGGCCGGCTCCGGCAGTTGCGCCAGGCGCGCATGAAGAAGCGCATGATGGCCGCGGTTCCCAAGGCCTCCGTGATCATCACCAACCCGACCCACTATTCGGTGGCGCTGTCCTACGAACGCGGCATGCCGGCGCCGGTCTGCGTCGCCAAGGGCGTCGACACCATCGCGCTCAAAATCAGGGAAATCGCCAAGGCGCACGACATCCCGATCGTCGAGAACGTGCCGTTGGCGCGGGCGCTCTATGCGACCGTCGAGATCGACGACGAGATCCCGGTAGAACATTATCACGCGGTCGCCGAGATCATCGGCTACGTGATGGGGCTGAAGCGCGGGCTTCCCGGCCGGCGGGCGTGAGGGGCGGAGAGGCGCGCTGGAAGCGGCCAGGAAATGCGCCTTTAGGCGCGAAATAGCGGCTTGACGGACTTGCGCTTGCCGGTGCAATTCAGGCACTCAGGAAGGGCTAGCGGTCATTCTCGTGTCATATCCCGGTTTCGCAGGCGCTCTGGCGAATCATACATCAAAGACCACTGGCAAATAGGTTTTGGTCAGCTCTGGATTTGACATCCGCTTGCGAGCGCTGCGAGCCCTGAAGGATGGCGCGAATGCATCCCGCACTGCACGACCGCGCACGTCATGCCGACAGCACCGCCATGACCGCCGACGCCGATCGCCCGGAGCCGCGCGGCCGCCGCGGCGGCAGCATCGTGCTGGTGCTGTTGGTGGCGGGCGGTTCGTCGCGGCGGCGGTCGGCTGATGACCATCGGCCGGGCGCAGGCGCAGCCCTATATCCTCGGGCTGCTGGCGCTGCTCGCCATGGTCGGGCTGTTCAACCTGTTCGCTTTCGCCGCGGGCATCATCCGCTTCGCCGACCGCGCCACCGACGATCCCGTCAAGCCGCATCGCCGACCAGCGCCTTTGACGGGCTGGCGGTCACCGACCCGAGCGGGCACGTGGTCTATTCCAATGCGGCCTATCTGGCGCTGACCGGTGCGGGGGCGCCGCAGGACGTGCGCCCGGTCGAGCGGGTCTTCATCGGCAATCCGGACGTCTCGGAAGCGGTGTTTCGCCTGCTCAAGGCGGCGCGCGAGGGCAAGCGGCAGCAGGAGGAGGTCCGCATCGCCGGCCTCGACGGCGGCCGGCCGCTGGCTGCGGATGCGGGTGCGGCCGCTCGGCGCAGAGCAAGCGGGAAGCCAGATACGCGGTGTGGTCGATCGCCGACATAACCCGCGACCGCGAGCGCCAGGAGGACGTGTTCCAGGAGCTGCAGCACGCCATCGAGTATCTCGATCATGCGCCGTGCGGCTTCTTCTCGGTCGATGCCCCTGGCGACATCGGCTACGTCAATGCGACGCTCGCGAACTGGCTCGACTACGACCTCGCCGAGATCGGCTCGGGCGGATTGAGGCTTACCGACATCGTCCCGGCGACGGCGCGGCGCTCTGACGACGATGTGGCGGTGCCCGGCGAAGTCAAGACCGAGGTGTTCGACTCGACCTGCGAGTGCGCGGCGGCAAGACCTGCCGGTGCGGCTCTATCATAAGGTCGCCTTCGGCGCCGACGGTACGCCCGGCGCCTCGCGCACGCTGGTGATCAACCGCGCCAGCGACGAGGGCGCCGACCGCAGCGCGCCGCCGAAGTGCGCTTCATGCGCTTCTTCGACAACACCCCGATGGCGATCGCGACCGTCGACCGCGCCGGCGCCGTGGTCCGCCCCAATGCGCGGTTCGCGAAGCTGGCGCAGAGGCTCGGCGCGACGGCGCCGCCAGCAAGTCGATCTTCCGCGCCGTCGGCGCCCGCGACCGCCACCGTTGATCGCGGCGATCAACCAGGCGGCGGACGGCCAGGGCGATATCGCCCCGGTCGAGGCGATGCTTGGCGGCGCAAGGAGCGCTGGGCGCGGTTCTACGTCACCGCGGTCGAGGAGGACGAGCGCGAGACCGAGGCCGCGATCGTCTACGCTCGAGACCACCGAGCGGCGCGCGCTGCAGAACCAGTCAACCAGTCGCAGAAGATGGAGCTGGTCGGCCAGCTCGCCGGCGGCATCGCCCACGACTTCAACAACGTGCTGTCCGCCATCATGATGGCGACCGACTTCCTGCTGAACGCGCATAAGCCGACCGATCCGTCTTCCAGGACATCATGCAGATCAAGCAGAACGCCACCCGGGCGGCGACCTGGTGCGGCAGTTGCTGGCTTCTCGCGCCGCCAGACCTTGCGCCGCAGGTGCTCGATCTCGGCGACGCGCTGTCCGACCTCACCATGCTGCTGCGCCGGCTGATCGGCGAGAACGTCAAGCTCGACCTCGTCATGGCCGCGACCTCTGGCCGGTCAAGGCCGACCTCTCGCAGTTCGAGCAGGTGATCGTCAATCTCGCGGTCAATGCCCGCGACGCGATGCCGGACGGCGGCACGCTGACGGTGCGGACCGCCAACGTCACCGCGGAACAGCCGGCCAGCTCGCCTATAAGGGCATGCCGGCGGCGGACTATGTACTGGTCGAGGTCGCGATACCGGCACCGGCATCCCGCCGAGATCGTCGACAAGATTTTCGAGCCGTTCTTCTCCACCAAGGAGGTCGGCAAAGGCACCGGGCTTGGGCTCTCGACGGTCTACGGCATCGTCAAGCAGACCGGCGGCTTCATCTATGTCGATTCGAACGGCAAGGGCACGACGTTCCGCATCTTCCTGCCGCGCCACTCCCGGGCCGAGGCGAGGCCGAGGCCGCACGCCGCCGGGCGCCGGCCAGGACGCGCCGGCCGACGCGGAAGCCGCCGCCGATCTCACCGGCCAGGGCACCATCCTGCTGGTCGAGGACGAGGAGGGCCTGCGCGGGCTCAACGCGCGCGGCCTGCGCTCGCGCGGCTACACGGTGCTCGAGGCGGCCAACGGCGTCGAGGCGATCGAGGCGATCGAAGAGCAAGACGGCGAGGTCGATCTCGTGGTCTCCGACGTCGTCATGCCGGAGATGGACGGCCCGA
>CAWACO010000011.1:0-262283 GCA_963780485.1 Bryobacterales bacterium | reverse complement strand
CCGGCATTACGGTGTAAATGCGGAGTTCGTGATCTTCCCTCGCGAAAATCATAACCTCACCCGGACCGGTGAGCCGAAGCACTTGGTAGAAAGCCTGAATTGGCAAGTATATTGGTTCGATCGGTTCTTGAACGGAAATGAGAACGCGAAACCTCCCGATGCACTGTAAGAACCTCATGCACATCAAGACAATTCCGATCCTCGCCGCTGCCTTCGCTAGTGCTGCGCTCGCCCAGCAAGCCCAAGATCCCGACTTCGCCAAGCTCGTCAAGGAATGGACCACCCGGCCGGAATTCATGAGCCCGCTGGTGGATCACCTGCCCAAGGCGCCGGTGTCCCGAGCCCTAAGGACGTTCTCGGCTATTACGTCGGCGCGCCGAAAAAACTCACGCATGTGGCCGATCTCGATCGCTACTACCGCGCGCTTGCCGCCGCTTCGAAGCGCGTCAAGGTCTTCCCCGCCGGCATGACCGATGAAGGCCGCGAGTACATGGTGGTCGCGATCTCCGACGAAGACACCATCCGCAATCTCGACACTTATAAAGGATACCTGGCGAAGCTCGCCGATCCGCGCGGCCTCTCGGATGAGCAAGCCAAGCAAGTCATCGCGCAGGCCAAGCCCATCTACATGTTCACCGGCGGTCTGCACAGCGCCGAAACCGGACCGCCCGAGATGCTGATGGAGCTGGCCTACCGGCTGGCCGTCGAAGATTCGCCGCTCTTCGACCAGATCCGCCGCAACGTGATCGTGATGCTTACGCCCGCCGCCGAACCCGACGGCCGCGACCGCTACGTCGATTGGTATTACCGCCACAAGATCACCGAAGAGACCGAAGAGGACCGCGTCGCCGGGCCGCCCTACTGGGGCAAGTATATCTACCACGATAACAATCGCGACATCAATTATTCGCAAGTGACCATGCGGAACTGGCTGAAGTTTTATCTGGAGTGGCATCCGCCCATCATGCACGACCTGCATGAATCCGAGCCGTTCATGTACACCTTCAGCGGCCAAGCGCCGCAGAACCCGACGCTCGATCCGATCCTCTACGCCGAACTGCCCTGGTTCTCAAATTTCGAGATGACCAAGATGATCGGCTACGGCATGCCCGGAGTGTGGACGCACGCCTTTGTCGACATGTGGTCGCCGGGATATCTGGACTTCATGTCGTCGAATCACAACGGCATGATGCGCATGTACGAGACGTTCGGCAATGGCGGCGCCAACACCATGAAGCGCAACATCGACCTGCCGGAAGGCGGCGGCGGGCCTCCGGGAGGCGGCGGAAGCATGACCGCGCGCGAGTGGTACCGGCCGCTGCCCCCTTATAAGGAAGTTGTGTGGTCCATGCGCAATAACACCAACTACATGGAGACCGGCGTGCTCTCGGCGCTCGAACTGACCTCCGGATTCGCGAAAACCGTCCTCCAAAACTTCTACGACAAGAGCCGCAACTCCATCGAATCCGGAAAGAACGACGCGCCCTTCGGCTACGTGCTTCCCGCCGGCCAGCGCGACATGACGCGCGTGGCGTTCATCGTGAATATTCTGCGGCTGCAGGGCATCGAGGTCGGCCGCGCCACCGCGGAAGTGAAACTCAAAGAAGGCACCTTCCCGGCTGGCTCGCTCATCGTCAAACGCAACCAGCCCTACGGACGCCTGGCCAAGATCCTGCTCGAGAAGCAGAATTTCCCGGATGCAAATCTGCGCACGTACGACGACACGGGCTGGACCATGGGCCTGATGAGCCACGCGCAGGTGGAGGAAATCGCCGACAAAGCTGTGCTCGATGTGCCGGTGCAAGCTGTCGACACACTCCCATCCCTGGCGCGGTGAAGGGCGACGGCCCATTCATCGCCGTGCTCGACAACGGCGCAAACTCGCTGGTCACGCTCCGCTACCGGTTGAAGAACGTGAAGTTCGAGGCGATCGAGCAGCCATTCAAAACCGGCGACACGGAGCTTCCCGCCGGTTCTTTCTTGGTGGCGGCAAGCCCGCAGTCGAGATCCGAAATCGAAAAGCTTGGACTGCAGTCTGTCGCGCTTTCGGCCGCGCCCAATGTTCCAAAACACGTGGTCGATCTGCCGCGACTAGCCGTCTACAGCACCTGGGGCAATACTCAGGATGTCGGCTGGGTGCGCTACGCCTTCGATCATTTCGAAGTCGGCTACGACCTTATATATAAGGAGCGCGTGCGCAAGGGCAATCTGCGCGATGCTTACGATGTCATCGTGATTCCCAATCAGGGGCGCAACAGCGCGAAGTCAATCGTCTTCGATGTCGAATCGAAAGGCAAGCCGCTCGCTTACACCAAGAGCGCTGAGTTTCCGAGTCTCGGAATCTACGGCGAGTCGGACGACATCACCGGCGGCATGGGGCTGCCGGGCGTAGTCGAGTTCGACAAGTTCGTCAAAGACGGCGGCGTGTTGATCACTCTCGGCGGCGCAAGTTATTTCCCCGCCGAATACGGAATTACGCAGGCTGTCGACGCCACGCGGCCGACGCCGCAGTTCTACGCGCCCGGCCCGATTGTCGAGGCGGAGATACTGAAGCCCATGCATCCCATCTTCTACGGGTACACGCAGAAGATCGTGCCGGTGCGCTATGCCAACGGTCCGCTGCTGCGCCTTCCGCCGGAAGACCGAAAGAAGTGGGTGCTGGCGCAATTTCCGGGGACAGACAAATCCGTGCTCAGCGGACTGATGAAGGGCGTCGCTGAAACACGCGGGCGACCGGCGATCGTCGACGTGCCTGTCGGGCAAGGACGAGTGCTGCTGTTCGCGACTAATCCCTGCTATCGCTGGCAGAATCTCGGCGAGTTCAACATGCTGGCCAATTCAATTCTGCACTTCAACGATTTTCCAAAGCCAACGGCGAGCCCTGCGGCCACCGCGGAATAACGCGTGCCAACTCATGCGGAAGCCATAGCCAGCAGTCTGGCCGGGCGCGGAATTCAATATGTCTTCGGATTGCCGGGCGGAGAAATTGTCGCCTTCATCGATGCCTGCCGTCGCGCGGGCATTCGATTTCTGTTGACCGGCCACGAAGCCAGCGCCGCGTGGATGGCGCAGGTGGTCGGACAGATCACCGGCATTCCGGGTGTCTGCGCTTCGACGCTCGGGCCCGGCGCGACCAACCTGGTCACCGGCGTAGCAAATGCCTGGCTCGACCGTGCGCCAATGCTAGCGGTTACGGCGCAGATTCCTGGCGCCGCGATGGATACGATGACCCATCAGCGAGTGCCGCTCGATCGTTTATTCGCTCCGATCACGAAAGGGTCATTCGCGGTTGGCTCCGGCGATACGGTCGCACTGATCGAACAGAGCATGGATCTGGCGACTGCGCCTCGACCCGGTCCCGTTCACATTGCGCTCCCGAGTGATCTCGCTGTGCGGGAGTACCAGGAGCAGCCGCGGCAAGAAGCCATCGATCTGCCCAGCGCCATGCCTGACCTGCATCCGATCATGAGCCGCATCGAAGCCGCCGCGCGACCACTCGTCCTCATCGGCCTGGGAGCCACGCCCGCCGCCGCTCCGGGGATCCGCGCGTTTATTGACAAATTGCGAGCGCCGTTTTTAGTAACACCCAAAGCCAAGGGAATCGCCAGCGAAGACCATCCTCTCTTCGCCGGCGTGGCGTCGGGAATGGCGATCGATCGCGATATCGTCGAAATCATCCACAGCGCCGATCTTATCATTGGCATCGGCTTTGACCCGGTGGAATGCGATAAGACCTGGTTCGCGGATACCGACGTGGTCGCACTCGATTCGGCGTCCATGGCCGAGGGACGGTATCGGCCGCTCGAAGCGATCGGCGATCTCGACGCGCTGGTTGCTTCGTTGAATCCGGCGCCGAAGCCCTGGCGCGCGAATCTTCCCAAACGCGAGGCGCGCTCCGGCCTCTCGCCGCTGCGCTTGATCGAAGAACTGCGGTCGATTTTCCCGCGCGAGGGAATCGCAACCTGCGACGTCGGCTCGCACAAGCTGGTCATGGGCCAGTTCTGGCGCTCCTACGAGCCCGGAACATTCTTCATGTCCAACGGACTTTCCGGCATGGGCTTCGGGGTTCCGGCTGCGATTGCTGCGCAGTTGTGCCATCCGCAAAAGCCCGTGATAGCCGTGGTCGGCGACGGTGGAATGCTCATGATGCTGCACGATCTAGTGTTGATCCGCGAACTCGGGCTCCCGATTCTGATCGTGGTTCTCTCGGACCGCAGCCTGAGCCTGATCCGCGTCAGCGAGGAACGCCGCGGATTCCCCGCCTATGGAGTCGATTTCACTCCACCCGATTTCGCGGCCATCGCGCAGGCTTTCGGAATCGGCGGACGGCGCGTCGGCAGCATCGCTGAAGCGAAGACTGGCTCGGAGAAAGCTCTCACCGATCGCGTGCCTTTCGTGCTCGATGTTCCGATCGACTATCGCGAATACTACGATTTGGTTTGAGCTTCCGCCCCTTGACTTTATTCCTTCAGCGTGCGCACAAACGCGACCACGTCGGTTACCTGCTTTTCATCCAATCCGCCGACCGGCTTCATCTTCCCGTGCCCATCGGTGATTACCTTCTTGAGGTCCGCGTTGCTTTTGGCCTGGATCTCCACACGGCCAAGTGTCAGGGCTGCCATGGAGCCAATGGCGAGGGCAAAGCAGCCATCGCCAGCATTTAGCGCGAATTCAGATAGGCGATGAGATTAGCTATCTCGCCCTGAGTAAGCTGCTGCCAGGCGATGTGCCTATCCTGCATCATCCGCAGCATGGTTGGACCATGCCTCCATAGCACCGACACCAGGCTGATGGCGGAGTACGGTTCAGCCGGCTTGGGAGCACCGGACGACGCGTCGTTGTGACAGACGGCGCACTTCTTCGAATCGAAGACCTTGTGGCCCCGCATGGCGTCGTCCAGGCTGGCAAAAAACTGCTTGGCCCACACGTAGCTGATCAGTTGCCGCCACTAGGTGGTGGTCAATTCCGGAGGCGGCTGGCGCATCTGAGGCGCGTGACTCCACGTTCGGGCCGCGATACCGGCCGGAGTGTAATCCCGGTCGAGCCGCCGGCCCAGGTCGGGTGCCTTGCCCACGCCGGATCCTTTCACTGCGTGGCAGTTCACGCAGCCCTGGGATTGAAAGAAGTCCGCGCCTCGCCGCGCGTCGGCATCTGCCGTCATGGCCAGAAGGCTCGACGTCAGCGCAAGAATCAGGGCCAGGAGGATGAAAGCGGCTTTGTTCATAGACACATGGCTTCCCCCTCTTTAGCAGATCATCGCTCCGCGCTGTCAGGCTGGGTTTATCAAGGACTTAAGCAGTCAATTTTTGGAGCCGCGCTGGGAAAGATGGGGCAATGTCCGAAGCCAGCGGGTGAAATCACCCGATCAAGGGAGTCCGCTCCAGCGCTGATTCTTCGAGTGGGCTGTAGCGGCTTTTCTGGCAGGCCGCATTGAATGCACCGACGGCCCCGAGGTAACGCTTGGTAGCCTTGTTCATCTTGCGAGCCCGAGTCTCAAATATCCGTAGGCCTTTTGGTGAACAACCGTTATCGGACAGCGTCGGGACGGCTTTACTCAGTTCCGCTCGCCTCTGGCGCACAAGTGCGCTTGCGGCGTCTAGCTCACGGAGGGCTGCGGTTAGATCGTCTGCACGAGGTCCCTCGTACATAAGCTCACTCCCCTCTACCAGGAAGGAAGAGCACGCCCTGCGCATACGGAATTGCGACGAGGCTCTTAGTTGGCGCCTAAGTATGACATGTGTCTCCGGTGTTAGCAAGGGTTTTTACTAGGTTGTGTGAAACTAGTCGCATTGACGCGCGTTTATCCAAACAGGCTCAATACGATACACTGGAATTGCCCGCTAACGGATCAGCTTATGCGCATATTGAGCGGCCTTTTGTTTCTGATTGTCACCGCCGAGGCTTCTCCTGACATATTGGGCCGGGCCAGCGCACTCTACCAACGCACGGATTACGAAACCTCACTGCACGTTCTGGCCGAAGATCCAGCACCCGACGGAGCCAATTATCTTCTGAGCGGCAAGAATTACTTCATGCTCGGCGACTATAAGAAGGCTATCGAGTTCCTGGAAAAGGCACTTGCGATTTCTCCCAACAGTTCCGAATACGAGCTTTGGCTCGGCCGCGCTTGGGGACGGCGCGCCGAAACCAGCGGCTGGCTGCTGGCCGGCGTCCATGCGTCCAGGGCCCGCCAGTGTTTCGAAAGGGCAGTGGCGCTGGACCCGCACAACCGCGAAGCCAGGAACGATCTGTTCGATTTCTACCTCAATGCACCAGGTTTTCTGGGCGGTGGATTGGAAAAAGCCGCGGCCAGCGCCCAGACTATCGCTAGGGAGCGGCCCGCCGAATACGAGTTTGAAGAAGCTCAACTCGCCGATCGAAGGAAAGATTACCCCGCCGCAGAAGCCCATTTGCGCCGCGCTATGGAACTTGCGCCCACCGAAGCCGGCCGGATCGTGGATCTGGCGCGCTATGTCGCCAAACGCGGGCGTCTTCAGGAAGCTGATGTGCTGTTCGAGCAAGCCAGAAAACTCGCGCCCAGCCAGCCCCGGGTGGCCTTCGAGGAGGCCAGAGTGGATATCGAATACCGTCGCAACCTGGAGCAGGCACGAAGGCTCCTGGAGGAATATCTGCGCGCCAGCCTGACTCCGGACGACCCTCCCCGCGAGGAAGCTGTGAAACTTCTGCGGCGCGCGGGCGGATGACGAATCCCGATGCGCGGTTCAGCGGAGTGCTGGAAGGTCAACCACAATCCGCCGGCCCGGCTCTCAAAACCTACTTCGTTCTGCTTTTTTTCCTCGCGCTCAAGGCCGCCGGAAATTCCTGGATGGCATGGGGAATGAAACAGGTCCCCGAGAGGATGTCGATGAACCCTGCGCTCTACCTGCGCGCTATGCTGAACCCGTTCGTTGCGATGGGAATCGCCGCCCTGATCCTGGCACTGTTGACGCGAATGGCGTTGCTCAGTCTGGCGGATCTTAGTTTTGTGCTGCCTGTTACCGCCATCGGGTACGTGATCGCAGTGTTCCTCGGGAAAATGTTCCTGCATGAAACCGTCACGCGACAGCGGTGGCTGGGGACGCTGCTGATCTTTGCAGGCGCCATATTGGTTGGCTCCACTTCGCGCAACACTACTGGCGCTCCGCGCGCGGAGGATCCGAAATGAAGTGGGTCCTGGTCATCGTGATGGTATTAGCGACGGTGCTGAGCGATCTGCTGCAGAGTCACGAAATGAAGCGCGCCGGTGAGCAATCCGTGAGCGCGCGCGGGTTGGCGCGATTACTGCATACCATCGCCCAGCGGCGCTTGCTGATCTTGGGCGTGGCCTGCAACGCAGTATCGTTCTTTTCGTTTATGGCCTTGGTGCAAACCGAGCCGCTTAGTTTCGCCGTGCCGGCCTCCTCGGCGAGTTTCGTCCTGGAGACCGTGCTCGCCAAGTTTGTTTTACACGAGCGGATCGGTGTGCGAAGAGCCGCGGGCGCTTTGGCCGTGCTGGCCGGCGTGGTGCTGGTTGGTGGATAGGATTGCAGTTCAGCTATTCATAAGAACGATCTTGCCTTCCACCGAACCCGTGGCGAGAAACTCGATTGCTTGTTTTCCTTCCAGAAGCGTGACCGTGCGGTTGACGAGGGGATCGATCTTCGTTTCTGAGAGGAGGGCAGCAGCGCAGTGATACCGTAAGAATTGCTTTCGCCGACCGCGTCGAACACGTAGTCGACGCCTTCCGGTTCGAGAGCACGCGTGAGGCGGTCGAGCGGCGCGGTCCGATAATCGATCGGCGTTGCGCCCAGTGAGCGCAGGAGGTCATGCTTGGGGGCGGACGCAGCGCCGTAGGTCTTCAATCCCGCCAGCCTGAACAGCTGCCTAGCTGCCGTGCCCACGCCGCCTGCCGCGCCGGTGACGAGAGCGGTCTGACCCGGCCCTGGTTTCGCGACGCGATGAATCATTTGCCACGCAGTCACGTAATTCAGGATCACCGCAGCCGCATCGCGATCGGAGACCCTACCGGGGATCGGAGGAAAACCTCGGCTGCGCGCACGAGAAGTTCGGCAAACCCGCCATAAACTGTGAGCGCAGCCACCCGTTGGCCCAACTCGAAATTGGTGACACCAGAGCCAATGGCCTCCACCACCGCGGCGATCTCGTAGCCAGGCACAAAAGGCAGCTTTGGCCCGAACAGCGAACTTCCTTCCAACATGCTCAAATCGGTGGCGCCCACGTCGGCTGCCCGCACAACATCACCGCGCGATACGTCGCTGCCATAGATCCCCAGCATAACCCTGCTATCCGCAAATTGCCGATTTGCCACGGACTTGGATCAATCGCCATAGCGATCGGGGTAACCGAAACTGGGCGCCGATCCCTACCGATCGGCGTGCGAAGAGCTGTGGGCACCCTGGTGGTGCAGGCCGGCGTCGTGCTGGTTGACGGATAGCATTCGGCTTAAGGTGCATCCGGCTGAGTTTAGAGTTATCCGACCGGCCGAGGCTCGTCAAGACGCCAAGGCTTCCAACACCGCCCTGTGGTTCTTGCTGATAACCGCGAGGTATGCGCGGGTCGTTGCATTGGGCTTTCTCCGTCCTTGTTCCCACTCCTGAAGTGTTCTCGGGTTTATGCAGAATGCACGGGGAGCCGGGGCGGCCGGAACCTACAGCCCGTCCCGACGAATTGGTGCGCGATAGCTGAGAGCGCCCTGGCCGGCGTCGTGCTCGTGGGTGGGTAGGGCTCTATTTCGCTTGCGAGAGTGCGCGATTGATGCGCTCCACGGTCTCAGCCGGATTTGGAACCTCTACGATCAAATCGTCATAACGGTCCTCAATCCCGGCGAAAAGATCCTGAGGATTTCTGAGTTTGATACTTATTGCGTTGTCCGGATTGTGAACGTCCCAAAATGTTCGATTTACACCTGCGATGAAAGTTCCAGCCCGTATTACGCCCGCGATGCTGGTTCCGGGGTTGCGGGCGCCTTCCGGACCTGCGCGCGCTCGTGCGGCATCGGTACGGACGATTTCTATCGATGCCAGAGGAATCTGAATGAAATCTTTGAACGCCCAGAGCTTGTGCAATCCACGCACACGCAGTTCAAGTATTCCATCAGAAATCTGTACGTCTACCAATTTTGCTCTCCTGACTCAATCGCCCGCCCGAGCCGGAGCCATCGGAACCAGTCGGCCATCCCGAATGTAATAGTCGGCGCCGCGCCAGCGGATGCTGTTGCGGCCGAAACTGGTCAGCCAGATGGCGAACGCTACCGCATCCCAAACGGGAATCAACAGCATCTCCTTCCACAAGCCCGGCTGGCGCAAGCCGCGGATACCGATGATCCAGGTCATCGCCATCCGCAACGCCAGATAGCCGCCCAGGTAGCCGAAGGCGACCGGCGCCGAGGGATGGATCGCCACCGCCGCGAGCGACCATGGCAATCCCTGGGTCAGCAGCAATCCCAGATGTCCCCATGGGCGCATGTGCCGCATCACGACGATCCATCGCATCCGCTTGTGGAGCAGATCCGGAGCGACGCATAATCACAAACGGTTTCGATGGCGTACCTGATCAGCACGACTTCGTAGCCCTGTTCGGCGATGAGGCGGCCCACCAGTAAGTCGTCGGCCGGGCGGTTTTCGAGCTCGGGATAGCCGCCGAATCCATTGAGGCGCGTGCGCGTGGTGGCGATGGTCGGCCCCAGCGCGAACTTTATTCCGTCCAGTTGCCAGGCCACCAAGATGCCGGCATAGAAATCGGACATCATTCCAACGGTCTGCAAGTGGTCGGTCAGGCTACCGATCTCGGTTGGTAGGTAGAAGCACGTTACGGCTCCCACCTTCGGATCGCGTAGCGGAGCCATGACCCGCCGGAGATAGTCCGGACGCACTCGTACATCGCTATCGCTGATGACTACTACTTCGTACGCCGCGTCGCTCACCAGGCGGGCGAGCTTGGCGACTTTGTCGTTGGTCGCGATACGTCCCGAGCCATAAAGGATGCGGATGGAGCACTCCGGAAAATCGGCGGTGAGTTTCGCTAAGACTAACAGCACCGCTTGGTCGTCGGGATCGACGCAGAAAACGATTTCGAACTCCGGGTAATCCAAGCGGCAGAAACTGGCCAGGTTTTCGGCGGCGTCGGGATCGAGACCTCGAATCGGTTTCAGGATGCTGACTGGGGGAGTGAATGACTTGTCCGGCGCCTTCGCTGATTGTTGGAAATAGCGCCAGGAACTATATATGGCGATGAAATAGTAAATGAACGGAATGGCCGCGATCGCAAGAAACACCTCGCTCGCAGTCGTCATATTTCCAGGCTACTCGACCCCCGCATGGTTCGTCAGAAGCAGCTTACCTCCACTCTGGGCGACGATAGTGAGTAGCCGCGGCTCAACCAACTGCTTCAGGCGTTGGGCCGCTTCCTGGGTGATTACCAGATAGCACCGGTCCGGCTGAAGCCAAAACATTTTCCATTGCGCGTCGTCGATGAAAACATTGGGAGCGCCGGGCGCGTAGGAACCGTACACGAGGTTATTAAAACGGCCGTTCAGCAGGAGCGCGGTCCGGTTTGTATAAAAGAAGATCGATGAGAACGTGTAATAGTGATGATCCACGATGAGCTTTCCCGGCGGCGCATGCCGCAAAGCCTCCGCCAAAGGCCGCGAGGAGAGATAGGGATCGAACGCCGCCATCGCGATACGCGCGGCTTGAAAAAACAGGATGGCCATCAGGGCGACCGCGAGGAATGCACGCTGGCCCCTGGCGCGAAACGTGCCGGCCGCTCCCAAAAGAAACGCAATCGCGGCCACGATAAGCGGAAGTCGAAGATAGGCGAACGAAGCGATCGTGAGGTCCTCCATATGGCCGAGCGAAAGCTTATAAGCGCCCGGATTAGAGCTGAGCGCAGAGGAAATGTCGCCCGGCGCAGGAAGATTCCACGCCAGGAAATACAGCGTCAGCACCGCAGCCGCTGCGAGCATAAATATCCCGCACAGGACGCGCGTGCCGTATCGGATCCAGCTTCCTCCCGCAGCCATCGCCGACCCCAAAAGCAGCGCAAGAGCCGGATAACAGGGCATCGAGTAATATTCCTGCGTGGTGGAAAAAGTGAAAAACACCAGGATGAAGCCGGTCCAGCACAGCGCCAGCAAGCGCGTCTTGCCAGCGCGGTCGAGCGGCTTGAAACTGAGTTTCGCCACGGCGGGAAAGTACACGCTCCAGGGAAAGAGCCACAGCAGATGGAACAGCCAGAAATAAAGGCGCGGGACAGTATCGTAGTCGCGCGGGTAGCGCATGTTCAGGAAACGGAGCAATTGCTCGTTGATGAAGTAAAACCACAGGAAGCCGTGGTATTCGCCGGGGGCGCTGCGCATCGTGAGATCGAAATAAGGCGGATTTCGAAGCGTCGCGATGACGTGCCAGGGCGCAGCGATCAGCAGCACCACCAGCAGGCCGCTCAGGGATGCAGGGCCCTCCAAATCTTGCGATGAAATATCTGCCCGGTGACGGCGAGATAAATTAGCGCCGCGGCCACCGGGAACACCGCGCCGACCAGGCTCTTGAACAACAGACTGGTTCCCAAGCTCGCCGCCATGACGAACGCCCACCAGCGTGGATGCGGCTCCATTTCGTCGATGGCGCGGAGAAACGCCCACATGGAAAGCGCGATGCTGGCGGTGAGCATTACGTCGGGAATCAGAATGCGCGTGAAAAGAAAAAGGCCGAAGCAGGTGGAAATGCACAGACCAGCGTAGAATCCGGCTCGGCGGCCGAAGGCCCAGATCCCAAACGCGGTGGTCAGCCAGGCCAGCGCAATAGCTGCAAGGACTATGGGAATGCGGGCCGCCCAGTCGGTCGCTCCGAAGATTTTGAACGACCCGGCGATCAGCCAGTAGATCAGTGGCGCTTTTTCGAGATAGGGAGTTCCATCCAGCCGAGCGGTCACAAAGTCGCCGGAGGTCAGCATATTGCGCGCGATCTGCGCCTGCACTGCGTCCACATCGTCCATCAGCGACGGAGGCGAAATCATGCAGCCCGCGTAGACCGCGGCAGCTACCAGCAGAACTATGAGGTAAAAGTGAAAAGGCTTTCCATCGTCTGGCGCGCCTGGCCGGCCGGCACCCTGGTCTGGATTCCCCATTTTTTCATCCAAAAGAACAGTATCATCAATCCCCACAGATGATAGCCCAAGTTGGCGCGCCGTTCGAGATGGGCTCGGACGTGAGCTTCGATGCGCGGGATCTGAAAGAACTCGCCATGTTCAGCGGAGGCAAAGGCCACGGCTTCCTCCAGCAATGGACGGAGGGGTCCGCGGAACCAGTCGTGCGTGGGAATGTCGAAGCCAATTTTTTTCCGGTTCAGAATCGCCGGAGAAAGTTTGCCGCGCATGAGGTTTTTCAGAATCACCTTTTGCCGGGAGCCCTGAATTTTGAGGCAGGCCGGAAGGGAGCTTGCGAATTCTACGATCCGATGATCCAGGAATGGCGGCCGCACTTCCACCGCGTGAGCCATGCTGGTGTGATCCACTTTCGTCAGGATATTATCCGGGAGAAAGTATTTCTGATCGAACCAGAGATAGGCTTGCAAATGGTCGCCAGCTTCAGCCAATTCTTTCAAAATGCAATCGAGCGCCGGCTGAAGCGCGGATTGAATCAGGGAGCGCTTTTGCTGGTCGTCGAACGTTCCACTCCAATACACATGGGCGCGCGCCGAGGGCATCGCGCAGCCTTCCAGAAACCTTTTCAGTTTGTATTCGAAACCGATCTTATCGTTCGATACCGGCCATCGCTGGGCTGTCGCTAGCAGCGTCCGAAGCACCGGAAGCGGCAATCTACGGGCCGTGCGTGCCAGCATACTGGCGCGCTGCATCAGGTATCCGCCGAATAATTCGTCAGCGCCTTCGCCACTGAGCGCCACCGTAGCGCTGGCCTTGGTGAGCCGGGAGAGAAACCATACCGGCAGGGCGCCCGAATCCGCGTTCGGCTCATCGCAGTAGTACGCGAGCTCGTGAATTGCGGCTGGCAGATCCTGTTCGGGGTTGAGATCCAGCTCGATGTGCTCGGTCCCGTAAGACGCTGCTACTTGCTGCGCGTAGCGCGTCTCGTCAAAGCTGCGGCCGTGAAACGTAATGGAAAACGTCTTTAGACGCGAACTCGACGCTTCGGACGCGTAGTGCACCAGGCTGGACGAGTCCAAACCACCGCTCAGCCAGACACCCAACGGCACGTCGGCCACCAGATGTTCTCGAACGGACTCTTTCAATAGGCGATCCAGCTCCGCCTCGGCTGTCTCGGATGTCCAGCGCTCTTCGGTGCCCTTCGGCAGGCTCCAGTCCTTTGGCAGTCTCCAGTAGTGTTCGGTTCGGATCGCGCCGCGTCGCCACTCCAACCATTGGCCTGGAAGCAATTTCTCGACGCCCTCCACCAAGGTCCACGGCGCCGGCACATAGTTCAGCGATAGATAACAATCCAGCCCATCCGGGCTCAACCAACGCTCGATCTCGGGGTGAACCAGGATCGCCTTCAGTTCCGAGCCGAAGTACAGGTCATCGCCGCGGCGCGCGATATACAGCGGTTTGATCCCCATGCGATCGCGAGCCAGCACCAGGCGCCGATCAGCTTCACTCCACAGCGCCACCGCGAACATGCCGCGCAGCCGGGAGAAACACTCAGTGTCCCACTCGAGGAACGCATTTAGAACCGTTTCCGTATCGCTGCGGGAGCGGAAGCGATATCCACGCTGCTCCAGTTCACGGCGCAACTCCAGGTGATTGTAGATCTCGCCGTTAAAGACGATGACCGTGTCGCCATCTTCGGATAAGATGGGTTGATCTCCACCCTCAATGTCGATGATTTTGAGGCGAGCCGCGCCTAACGAGATGGCTTCGGACTCAAAAACGCCTTGCTGGTTCGGACCGCGATGGATGATGGTCGCAACCGCGCTCTGGATCCGGCCGGCCGGAGCGGCGCGATGAGAGTGGGTAAAGCCCGCTATGCCACACAATTCAGGAGTTTCCTCCCAATCAGTATGCCACTTCTGACGCGGACCGGGCTGCGCTCATCTTCGACGGGCGAGCACGCTCGTTCCGGGGACTCCGCCACTGGACCTGAGGCAGAAACAGCGAAGTATCGATGCGATCCTGGTACCGGATTGCGATGTTCATGAGCGAATCGAGCAGCGAGTCGGAGAGGAAGTGTGGCCGCAACCCCAGGTCGATCAGCTTGGAGTGCTTGGCATTGTAATAGTGCTCTTCCGATTCGACGCGCGGCGTCGGAAGGTGCTCAATACTAACGCGCATCCCCAGCTTCCAGGCTGCTGCCCGCACCATTTCCGCGAGCTCGATAACAGAAAACTGTTCAGTAAACTGGTTAAAAACGCGGCATTCTCCCGGTTTAGCCGGGTTCAGGCATGCAATCTCGACGCAGCGAACGGTATCGCGGATGTCCAGGAATCCGCGAGTTTGCCCCCCCTTTCCATACACGGTCAGGGGATGTCCCGCCGCGGCCTGCACGCAAAACCGGTTCAGCACAGTGCCAAACACGTCATCATAATCGAAACGGTTGATCAGAGCCTCGTCCAACACAACCTCGTCAGTGACGGTTCCATACACCACACCCTGATTGAGGTCGGTAGCCCGAAGCTTCCAGATCTTGCAGGCAAACATGAGGTTATGGCTGTCATGCACCTTGGAAAGGTGATAGAACGAACCTGGCTGTTTGGGATAGGGAAGCACGTCGGAGCGGCCATTGTGGTCAATCCGGATGTAGCCTTCTTCTATATCGATATTCGGTGTGCCGTACTCTCCCATCGTGCCGAGCTTGACCAGGTGGCACTCGGGCCGCAGCTCCTGGAGCGCAAAAAGGAGGTTCAGCGTTCCAACGACATTGTTGACCTGGGTAAACACCGCATGTTTGCGGTCGATCATCGAGTACGGAGCCGACCGCTGCTCGGCGAAATGAACCACCGTGTCCGGCTCGAAGCTCTCAATTACACCAGACAGAAACTCATAGTCATTCACATCGCCGGTAAACAGTTCGATGGACTTTCCGCTGAGTTCCTGCCAGACCCGCAGCCGGTCACTGAGGGGCTGGATGGGCGTCAGGCTTTGCGCCCCTAATTCAAAGTCCCATTGGCGCCGGATGAAATTATCAACCACGGCCACCGCGTGCCCCTTTGCGGACAAATAGAGCGCTGTGGCCCAGCCACAGTAACCATCACCGCCTAAAACGCAGATTTTCATTAGGTTAGGTTTACCCGGTCCTTCCCTTTTAGATTTAACACACCAGTACATTGAGACGTGGCGTCTGCTTTACATGTAACCCGCGTTGCGAGAAATAGATGCGCCTGATCAGGCAAAAGATATTCCAACGCTTCAACTTAGCCCCGATTTTGGGCATTGGATGGTAGCCCGTCGCAGTTTTGGCGCCTCGTCGGCGTGCGGGGAGTGAAAGAGTGATTTAGAATCAAGAAAGCAACACCTGTCGGGGCGTAGCGCAGCCTGGTAGCGCACCTGCCTTGGGCGAAACAGTTTCGTGTTTCATAGGTTACTACGCAGCGCTACGGAACGTAATGCAAGCCCTTTAGCATCAGCAGTTACGGTCAACACATCTCGCAAAGTGAAACACCGTAGCAGTCCGTGATACGGGGTCATGTTTGACCATCCGTGTGGACAGAGGAATGGAGTGAACCTGCGCGCTGAGACAATCTGAAACTGGCCGAATAGGCAGAATCAAATTCACGCAAAAGCCCGACCGGATGGCCTTTCAGTGCCATCGAGCAATTTGCATAGCCAGGGGCACTTTCGTCCAAGCCGGTGCATCGCCTCATTACGTGTGTTTGTCGAAGAGACTCACTCGGCCTTTGACCCTACTAAACTGTTTGGCCCCCCATATGGCTACTAAGCTCTCGCCACGCCTCTTCATTTGGAAGAACACGGGTTCGGCTGCGGAGTATCCATCAGCTCGTTCGTAGTAGACGAAGGAGTGCCCTGAAATGGGAGAGCTGCCCTTCTGAGACCAAGCGACTTGGAATCGAACCATCGACCCAGCGCCAATCGACCTTCGGCGAACCATGAAGTCTGTCAACAACGAATTCACCAGAGATCATCCGATGCCATACAGTCATTTCGCAGTTCCAGAGCCTTAATCCCCGTACCCGCAGGAATGCCGCCTCGATGCTCACTGAGTAGCGTTGGCTTAATTCTTCAAGCGTAGCTAGAGAGACATCTCGGATGCTTACGTGGGCGCGCACATCCTCGGCCGGCATCAGCAAGACAGCCGCGCCATGATTGCATAGGGCTTCCTCAAATGAGTCTGTAGCGTGCGGCTTGAATTTCAGATCGGGAACAATTTCGTAGAAAAATGTATGGCATATCTCGTGCGCAATTGTGAAGCGCTGCCGGACTGCTGGACTCGCTTCATTCAGGACGAGCCGAAATCCGTCGGCGAAATTCACCCCCATCGGCTCAATATAGCCGTCACAGCCAATATCACAACTTAAGCGCTTTTCGATGATGTTCCTGAATTCCAGATACCTGTCGAGTGAAAGTGCGGATGCCAATCTGGTATCACACCTAAGGTGCTCAACGAGGTCTTCCATAATACGCCACGGTGAATTATGGGTTACGCCCATCCGCCGCACGAAAAGATCCACAAGTGGATTTGTATGGCGGCGCTTAGAAGAGTTCCTTCTGTTCCGCACCATGGCCGCCTTTTCTGGATCTGGGAGCTTCCTGGTATTTCTTGTCCCAATCGGAGTTGCGCATAGCTTCATCGGTGCTTCGCAATGAACTAACGCCCGCTGCAGCCTGTTTGCGCCTCCTACCATGTTCTTCTTGCCATTCCCTCTTGATCCGATTTGCGACGCCAGCATCCAAACCCGGCGTAGACTCCACCCAATTACTCCAAGCAGCGAGGCTGTCTCTCAGCACAGGGTCGGTCTCGAAAGATTCACCTACCAAATATCCGACACTCACGTTCAGCAACACGCTCATCCGCTTGAGGAGGCGTGCGCTCGGGTTCGAAACAGCGAAAGGCTCCGTTATCAAGCTCTCGAGATACAACAAGTTGATGCCGAGATCCGCCGCGAAACTCCGGTAGTCACCGCTGCGGTCTTCCAATAGATAGCGCAACCGCTCGCCAAAATCATTGCCGTTCATTCCGCGGAAGAGCGCCCGTTGCCTGAAGTATGTCTTTCGAATCTGTCTAAATGCTTCTACGACTTTCTGGCCGTCGAATTCGATGCCATCCTCCAGCGTGCCCGAGTACTCAACATCGACAGCATGGAGAAACGAGCCAGACATCATCCGCGAAATGCCCTTGGGGGCCAGTCGAATCGCAGGCAATCCTGCCTGCGTTGCGATCTCATTCTCCTGCCCGACACCATAGCTCGGCGCAGCGCAAAAGATCACTATGAAGTCAAAAGTGGAGGCTCGGGACCGGTCAGTCAAATACACTTGATGAGGTTTGAAATCAGGGTGGCGACTCGGGTGGGTATAGTCGCCGGGCCAGTATAGATTGAATCGCGGGCTGACGAATTCCCCGGACAGAGCCAAATGACGAAGCTCAGCCACTACCCTTTCCAATTCCGTGTTCTGACGCTGAGAGGCCACTATGCCGGTTAAGGGCGTGGCGAGATAGCCGAGAAGTTCATTAACGCTAGAAGTAGGCGCATCGTGAAGAATATCTTCTAGTTTCAGGCCGAGCGCATTGAACAACTTGACCAACACTGCTGGCGATGGCTCAGATTGCTTAGAGAAAATTTTGGAGACCTGTGACTGCTTCACACCAGACAGATGCTCCAATTGAGTCTGCGTTAGCCCCCTCGCATTCACAAGATTTTCAAGCGTGGCAACCGCGAAGGCTAACTGCTCCACCGTCAGATTTTCCATACTTCACCTCTAGCCTAAGCGTAAGGCGTCTAGGTCTCTGACCGTCTGAAACGATTCTGAACATAGCCAAACTTGGCGCGCGCGGCCTTGCGGGTAAAATTCCAGCGGATCTTTAGCTTGTGCCGGTTGGCTCGCCTGTTCCAGGCACGGGTCTCCGATTTCAGCTGGGCCAGGTCTGGGATTCGGCGGGCTCCCAAGCACTGCCGTGATATCAAGCTGAGCTCGATCTCGGCTTGATTGAGCCAGCTGCCGTGTTTGGGAGTGTGATGGACCTGGAGACGACTCCATAAGTAGTTTGCTTCGCGCTCGCCAAGATGATCGGTCAGGGATTTCCGGCAGTGGATATTGAGGTTATCCATGACCAGATGAATGGTTCGCGCAAATGGATAGGCAGCGACCAGATCCCGAATCACCTGGGCAAACTGAAAAGCGGAGCGATCCGGCGTGGCGCAGGTGAAGTGCCGTCCGGCCTTAGGTTCCACGATGGCGAAGATATTGGCGGTGCCGCAGCGCTTGTACTCGTTGTCCCGTTTGGCGATGTGGCCGGGCTTGGTCGGCCGTGGTGGGCGGACGTCGGCGTGTAGCACGATAGGTTTCTCGTCCAGACATACAACCGGCTCCGCGGCTTTGTAGGGTTTCTCGTAAAGCGCCAGAACATCCTCCATTTGGGCGATGTACGCGTCATCGAGTTCTGCCACGCACCACATTTTTTTCCCGCCACGGCTTCAGGTCGTGGCTTTCGAGCAAGATCCGAATGGTCTCTCGTCCCACACGCGAAACCAGTTTACGCTTCACCGCCTGCTCGGCCACCAATCGCACCGTCCACCGCGCTCGCCCCTCGGGCGGTTGACTGCACACCATCGCGATGATGCGTTGTTTTTGGGAATCCTCCAGGATCTCGGCTGGCCCAGGACGGGGCCGCTCATACAAGGCTCGCTCTAAACCGCCCTCGCGATAGCGATGCGCGATCTTGCGAATGGCCTGCGCTGTTAGTGGAACCGTGCACGACACTCGCGGCGCGCTGACGCCTTCAGCCAACTGCAACAACGCCACGGCACGCAGGACCACCCGCACCTGCTGGACACCACCACTCAGCAACGCCTTCAATTCCTTCTGATCCTTGGCTGAGACTTGGAATGGCAGGGGAGGACGGGCCATGCCCAAGTATAAGGCAAAACATTTCCGATTGGAATTGTTTGTTAGGAATATTTTCAGACGGTCAGAGACCTAGCTGTTCCATTCAAGTGATGTCCCCTGAATAATATTCCAGCCATAATATCCGGCGGCAAGTATCAGAAAAATGGAATCTTATGCGACTTTTATCATTTTACTCGAACTGGGTTTTCCCGTACGCTGAAGCAAGGAGGTCGCGAGTGATAATCATCGATCTCGGAAGACTTGGAAAGGCGAAGTTGTACCGGCCGACCCGGCTGGAGGTAGTTGCCCTCGTCGCTCTACTGGCATTTGCAACCATCGTCATTATCGCGCGCTAAATGCCATTTGAACAGAGAAACGCGCCAGCGCTGGTGAATCCAGATGGGCCGGAAACTGGGGATACAAGAAATATTGCTTCGTCCATGAGGTTCGGCGATCTTCAAGAGTTTCGAAAATTGTTCTCCATGCCACTCGCTGAGATAGCGCGGCCCACCTTAATCACGCCTGATTCCTTCACCGTGCCGACACAATCTTATATTGGCAGTCCTGCCGTTCAACAGACGCGCTGAACGGTTGAACTTGGCAGGGGCGCGCTCCACAGCTTACGGCTTCCACAGATTGTCCAGATTGTGGCTTTGCGATCTTCATAACTTCCCTATAAGCCATGAACCGACCGGGCATCCAGCCCTTGGCCAGAATCCACATCCATGCGTCGGGCGACTTCTCGCTCACATGAATTTCTATCTTGCAGCCGAATAACGATGCGCGACTCGAAACAGCCGCCCAGCGGCTCGGGAGTTGCGGGATGCGTCGGGCAATCAAGCGGCTACAGCGTTTTCAAAAAAGCAATGAGCGATTTCCGGTCCGCGACAGATAACTTGATCCCAAATTCGTGACCTTCGATCGGACCGGGAGCGAGGTGGAAGCCCTTGGCTACGTAGTCGGCGTTGAGGCGGGCGGGGTCGAACCACTCTTCGAGGCTTGCCGCCTGGCCTTCGTGTCCGAAGGCGTTACGCATCCACACGCCGCGGAGCGAGGGAACTTTGTAGAATCCAGTGCCCCGCCTGGTTTCGAGCGCCAGTCCGGGATCGGTGCCCACGCAAACATCGATAATCGCTTCCGACTTTCGAAGCGTCTCAGGAATCGTGAAACCCTTTGCTGGTGTGAGCTTGTTATTGGTGTACAGCGGCGCCGGATGACAGCCGGTGCAGCCTTGACGGCTGAAGATGACCTGGCCGCGCCGCGCCTCGTCATCGAAGGGATTCGGATTCGGTAGAGGCTTCAAGGATTCGAGGTATAGCGACAGTGCGAAAAGCTGCTCGTCACTGTACCGCGTATTGCCTCCCGCTTGCGTACCCTTCGGGTCGTAGTCTCCGTAATGTGCGACCATGATCAACCCCTGGTTGACGATTGAGTAGCGCATGAGATCGCCGAGATTCCTGTTGCGGGAAAGCCCGGTTGCGTCGAGATATCGCAGGTCCCCAATCCCAATCAGAGAGGGAATCCTCGCCGGGTGCTTGGTGCTCGTTCCTTCGCGCTCCACTACTCCGGGCGGCATCGCCTGAACCCGGCGAACGATCTCTTCGAGGGTAATTTGATCCCAATCGTCCTGGTTGGCGGCCCATGGAGCAAAGCCTCGAGACCGTTTTTGCACACGGCGGCTCTGCTCTACTTCCGGACCGGTCCCGCGATCTGTATACCGCCAGACCTGTGACTCAGAAGCCGGAAGGTTGGTCTGCGCTCCTCTGATCACGCTCCCATCCGGCATCACACGAACGTGGCATTCCGCGCACGAGCCGAAACCGAGCTCCACGACGCCTTTCTTTCTCACTAGATAAAACCAGCCCGGAACGATACCCTCCGGGGTCGTCGGCATGGGAACCGCGCGATAGTTGGCTTGATACCGCGTGCGCGATGTGGGCGGAACGATGGCGACCGGCTGATCGAAAACGAGCTCCCCAGCGCGAATCCAATCTTCTTTTGTTTTCAACTTCGCGGGATCGAAGACCACCTCGGGCTTTTTTTGTTGAAGCGATTCCCAATACCCGGCCGGCTCCTTATCGGGTGCATAGAACGGGTACGTTCGGTATACCGGGCGCACTGCCAGGCTGTAATACTCTTTCGCCAATGGATAACGCGGCGAGCGGTCGGCCTGAGCTAGAGGCAACTCAAACGAGGTGGTTTCGCTGTCGTCCCAGGCTTTGGGTATCGAAGGATGAAATTCCTGTGCAGTACCCACCGCACTGGTGACAGCCAAGTAGAACAGTACAGGCAGTCGAGTCACCGCGCACTCCTTTCAGTTCGTAGATTATCCCATTTTTTTCTACCCGATCACGGTCGGCCGCAACCTGCGTTCCCACTCCACACAGCTTTCGGGTCTCTCGGAGCACTTGACTGTGAAACGCCCTAGCCGTGGAAGTGCGCTTATCGGCAGCTCCAGTCGGATCGTTGGCCACAATGGACTATTTGACTGAGCGCCTGATTCCGTTCATCGGGCGGCGGCAATCTGAACGTGCCACGCCTGGCCGTCGGGCCTTACCAGAACTGGATCTTTTATTGGAGTAGAATCATTCCAATTACATGCCATTGGCCTCCGGCATACGCCTTGGTCCGTACGAAATCCTTGCGCCCATCGGTGCCGGCGGAATGGGCGAGGTGTATCGAGCGGTTGATATCAAACTAAAGCGTGAAGTCGCGCTCAAAGTACTGCCCGATGCTTTCGCGCAAGATGCTGAGCGCATGGCCCGCTTCGCCCGTGAAGCGCAGGTTCTGGCGGCGTTGAATCACCCGAATATCGCGCAGATTTACGGAGTTGAGGATCGCGCGCTGGTGATGGAGCTGGTTGAAGGCGAGACACTCAAAGGTCCTCTGCCGATTGAAACTGCGCTTGATTATGCTCGTCAGATCGCCGACGCGCTGGAAGCGGCGCACGAAAAAGGAATCGTCCATCGCGATCTCAAACCTGCGAACATCAAGATCACGCCGGCGGGCGTGGTGAAGGTTCTCGACTTCGGTCTGGCAAAAGCTGCGGAAGAACCGACCAGCGACCCGCAGAATTCACCCACGCAAACTATTTCCCCGACGCGCATGGGGATGATTCTCGGCACCGCAGCGTACATGTCGCCGGAACAGGCTCGGGGGAAGCCAGTGGATAAGCGCTCGGATATATGGGCGTTTGGCTGCGTGCTCTACGAGATGCTTACCGGACGGCCAGCTTTCACGGGCGAAACGATCACGGATGTACTAGCGGCAGTGGTGAAGAGCGAGCCGGATTGGGAGGAAGTGCCGTCTAAGGTGCGGAGGCTGCTCAAGCGCTGTTTGGAGAAAGACCCGAAGAAGAGGTTGCGGGATATCGGCGATGCGTGGCAGCTCCTGGAGGAAGCGCCCCAAGCAATCGTTCCCTCACGGGCGAGGCTCGGTTGGGTAGCGGCGGCTCTAGCAATAGTTGCCGTTGTGGGCTGGCTGAAGCCGAGCCCCCATGCGCCAGCACAGCAAAGCGTGACGCTCTCTATCGTGCCGCCCCCTGGCATCACTCTGGAAGACATCGGCAACTTCATGGCTACACCTGAGATATCCCCCGATGGCTCCGCCGTTATGTACGTGCCCAGTAGCGGCCCCATTTTAGTGCGCCTACTTGATTCACCGGAGCCGAAACCGGTTCCAGGCTCCGAAGCCCTTAACAACGCACCCTTTTGGTCTGCTGATTCAACCACTGTTACGTTTCCTACTGGATCGCAGTTGATGAAAACTCGAATACCTAACGGCCCTACCGAGGCGATCGGGGCGTTGAATGTCGTGACGCGTGGAGGAAGCTGGAGTGATACTGGTACGATCCTTATTGCTACAGGACAAAGATTGCTGACAGTGCCCGCCTCGGGGGGTGATCTCAAACCAGTCGAAATGCCTCAGGACCTCAGGAATGGAACGGCCCGCAATCCAGAGTTCCTGCCCGCGAGCGACGACTTCCTGTTCCTGTTCGTTCCTTTCCGGGAAAAGGATGAGGCGACGGCCGTGTACTTGGCGACCCTTCGTCAAGGGAAAGCCATGAACACTGTAATGCTACTGAAGAATCAGACGGCTGCCCGTTACACACCCGCAGGTGGCGGGCACCTACTGTTCGTTCGCAATGACAATTTATATTCCCAAAAGCTCAACTTCCGTTCCCGCAAATTGGAGGGCCAAGTCGAGTTAGTGGCGCACGGTGTTGCGTCGCAGCCCTCGATGATTGTCCACCGTGGGGATTTTTCAGTGGCACGCAACGGAACGATTGCCTGGCGGCCCGGCAGGGCTGCTCTGTCTCAAGTGACTGTCTTTGACCGACAAGGGAAGCTCCTGGGTACGACCGGCCGACCTGGCCCTTACTCCGATCTGGTATTGTCATCGGACGAGAAACACGTTCTTGTTTCCGGTTCCGAAGGCAGAGGTTGGCTCATGGAGGTAGGACAACCTGGGCAATTAGCGCTACCGGGCAGCGCACGCTGGCTTGGCTGGTCCGCGGACGGAGCCCAGTTGATCGGTTTCGACGATTCTGGCTTCGTGGAAATGCCAGCCACTGGCTCAGGCGATATTCGTCTCTTGCGACGATTGGAAGGTCATCGCTTTATTCGGGGTCTGCCCGACCTTTCCTCAGATGGTAAGAACGTTCTTGGCCGGGTTGTTGACGGAATCGTTTCTCTTCAAATCGAAGGGACGCAGGCGGAGGCAACGTCGATCGCCGTGTTAGCGCGTGGGGAGACGTTTGGGCCGCGGTTTTCGCCCGATGGACACTGGTTCGCCTACGAATCACGAGATTCTGGAGAAGAGCTTTTTGTTCAACCAATTGGCGGGGCCGGGCTCCGCACGCAAATCGCTTCCGATGGAGGAAGAGTCGCATGGCGCAGGGACGGCAAGGAGATCGTGTACTACGGTAGGCAAGGACTGATGTCAGTGAGCGTGGACGCGGCTGGCAACCAGTTGCGCTTCGGCGCTCCCCATGTGCTCTTTTCTGGCTTGCGGCTACCGGCTGGCGTGATTGCAGCCAGCCGCCCTCTGGCCATTTCGCGTGACGGCTCAAGGATTTTCTGGGTGCAAGGCACTGAGCAGCCGGAATCCAATATGATTTACGTAAGAACAGGTTTTGGGCAGGAGCGATGATGCCCCACTGCTGACATCTGCCAGGTAGTGCCTATGGACCTCTCGCTGCCACTGCTCGGGAAGCAGGGATATCGTCATGTGGCCCATCGCAACCGGCACTTGGGCGTAACACTCCCCAGGGTGAAAGTGCCCTATCGGGCAGCTCCAATCGGATCGTCGGTTAAACCGGAAAATTCTGCAGCGACGCTACGTGGTCCAACACACGCCTGGTTTCGTTTGGCTTCAGGGTGCAAGTGATTCGAGCTGAACCAGAGCGACCAGGCGCTTTCGACTGTTTAGCGCAGCTCGGCCCGGCGGATGTGGACCTGGGCGCCGGCACTGCCGGAAGGAAAGCAGCCGGGTTGCTGACCACGGAAGAGATTGAGGCGTTGCTGAAGAAATAGGATCGGGTTCGGCGGCTGGTTCAAACCAGCCGTCTTTTTTGTTGTGGTGGGCTGAATGCCATCAGTCATCACCACATAGGGGAAGCCGCCGCTTTGAGGTCAGGCGGAAGGACTCGTTCCCCGGATGAGCTGCATTCGGGTTTACGACTTTGCCATTGAATTCCCTTTCCGACATCTAGACGCAATCGATCCACGCTTCCACCAACTCCTTCAGGATCGTTATCTATAGTCAGCTGTACCAAACGCGCGACCGTTTCCTCCAACTTCCGGTCTATTGGCACTTGGACGGCCTCCACTTCTTTGCGCCAGAGCTTGGCCCTATCGGTCTGCGTGTGCGCATACTCCCAGAAGATCTGCTCATGGCCTAAGGCTCTGAGTTTCAACTCGTCCTCACCATCGACACCGTATGGCTCGGCTCTCGCTTCAAGCACGAGTAGGCCGTTTTCAATCTTGAGAGTCACGGTCGTGTACCAGATGGCGATCGTCCCAGTTGCCGTTTCTGTACTCGCAAACATGAAGGCCGCCAGTTGCGGGCTTCCGTTTTGTGTTGCCATCCTCAAGAGCTGCTCAGTTCCTTGGCTCAGTAGAATGGTCGCCGCACGATCTTTCCATGTCATCGCGGCTTTTTGGGCGATTGACTGTGAGCCTCCTATGGCGGCGGCGACTGCACTGCGGGCTTCCAACATGAGATCTGTTACCCCGAAGCTGGAAATCCCTACGTGAGTGAAAACAACGTCGTTTCCGGAACTTCCGATCTTGCAGGCAGTATCCTTAAAAGTGCCATCACCGTAAGTTTCGCGACTATCCGCAGCAACAATTACGGTCTTTTTTCCGAAGGCGAACACTACAATACTTGCGGAGCAGACGTTTGTTGCAATAAGAGCCGCAAAGATAATTTTCGCAGGCGCGAGCTTGAGCATTCTTGGAGAACCGCCCTAAAAACATAATAGCTCGATTCCGTTTGGCCGTGCTTTTTGTCCGGTTTCGCCAACAAAAGGCTGGGAACCCCCCGCGAGCACCAAAAAGCCCCGCGCGGGCGGGGATTCGTGTTTCTATTCGATCTTATACCCGTATCCGTGGACTGTCTTAATGAGCTTACGCTTGAAACCCTCTGCGTCGCAGGAAACGGATATGTACCTCCACCGTATTGGTGAATAGGTCGGTGTTGATGTCCCACACCTGCTCTAGTATCATCTGGCGGGTCAGCAGTATACCGGCGTTGCGCATGAGGTACTCTAGCAGAGTAAACGGTGGTTTCTCCCTATGAATCTGACATGGGAGATGACCCTCTGTCGGCCGGGCATCCTCCTTAGGGATTTCGCGCTCGTTTTTCACCCGAGACAGGTCGAATGTGCAATATATTAACCCAGATTTCTTCGAGGAAGAATGAGTAGTAACAAAATCAACCCCAAGGACCTTAGGCCGGGTCCTATTCGTAACCCACGCCTGGCGCCGGCGCTGACCCTGCGGATAGAAGCCGTGCGCACGACTCTCGCCGAAGTGTGTCCGATCAGCCGTGAAGAATGGCTGGACGGTTTCCAACGCGACCAGCATCCGGAGCGTGAGATTATTTGGTGGGAGCGCGTAGCTCGCTGCTACACCGGTTTTACCGAAAAGGAAACGCTGTCCTCAGAACAAAAGCAGGCGGCTTTCAAGGTCATGTTTGGTTTGTTCAGCGGGCTGGAAGCGAAGGACATCGTAGCGGATGCAGCTGCTCTATCGGAGCCCCTTATAGACGAGCTTGTGGCGATCTGTTCACAGAACGCTCAGTGAAGTGTCGGCAAACTCTTTGCGTTCAAAATGAGCTGCTTTTCGCCGCGAGTAACAGTTTGATTCTGCACGTCCATAACAACATCAGCGACCCTGAGCATCTTTTCGTCGTTGGCCGCGCTCTCCAAACCGGCGGGCTGGCCCGCTCTCGCGCCGGGCGGGGTTTCGGCGTCTCTCCCTTTTTGCGTTACGCCTCAGAGTCGGTGATTTCATCCACGGAGTTTATGACGCACGTATCACGGTGTCCTTCGCAGTAAAGCTCGTGGTCGATTGACCGATGACATGACTTCCGTGCGGGCTATTTTGATCGGTGTCGTACTTGTCTTGACAGCGGTTGGGTGGCAGCGTCAGACAGCGAAGCACACGGAAGATTCTCCACGCAACGAAGTCAGAAAGCCATTGTAAAAGCACCACCGCGACTTAGCTGCACTCCGGGTTACTTTATGAGATGAGCGTAGTTCTCCTTGACGTGCTGGACGACCAATCCCAATTGCTTGTTGTCAAAGTGCTTATTGATCGTAAGTATTCCCTTTGGAAAGGCTGATTGGAGCAAAAAGTACTCGGGGATCATCTTCCCGACGTAGAGACTCGCGGAAATCCCGCACGCTGTAAAATGATGGCCGCGGAAGGCGCCGTGCTTTTCCGATATCGGAAGCGCGAGGGTCCTCCCGAAATAACCCACCGATGCCATTCTCACGATGAGGCATAGCTCACCAGGCAACGAGCCTTCGTTGAGGAGAAAAAGCCGAAGAGGCTCTCGATAGGCCCGAGCTCCAAATGAATCGTATCTTTTCCTAGCTTCCAGGTGTGTGCCCCCGCTCGCCAAAAGACGCTCACGCAGAAGTAAACGAGCTGGTCCATCTTGATCGCGGGATTCCCTCTTGTCTCATAGATGAACGTCCCTTCTTCTCCCCGGAACGATGCGCCTTTCTTCAATGCCGCGTCGCGCAATGGAAACGAGCCACCGGCGTGATATCCGTTCGCCGTCATCCAGTCTTCGCCCTGCCTGCGAAGTCTGTCCTCGCAACCTTCGCAAAGCAGGTAGTCCTTGATCTGGCGGGATGACTTCAACGGCTTTCGATGATTCACGCCAATATGGACCGGAGGCTCCACGCCTCTCGGCCCCGGCGTCATGAGTGGCCGATAGGCTCCGGCCGGCAAAAGATGGCTGTCGCAAAGCAGTTTCGTCTCTAAACACAAACGACATTCTGCTGTCGGACGATTTCGCATCCTGTGGATTTGACAATTCCAGGGTAGCTCTTACGATTAAGACGATGGCATACGGCTCAATCAAACTCGGGATGGTCGTATAAAGAATGCGCTTACATGGCTGCAGCCAACACGCGGTTCGGAGCCATGTAATTCGTCGCAACTCTATGGGAGCAGGACATGACAGAACCCGCGAAGTTCTGGCCGCACGAGTCCGTTCTAGTTATGCAACCTGCAGCCTCAAGCATCGGGTCTCGCTAATCCGGCATTGACACCAAATAGAATACGAGGTGGACGACCCTTGCGCGGCGTGACTCTTTACTTAAACCTGGCCCCAGATCATCCGCGATGACGCTGCCACTCGGAGTCCGAAGGCTACTGCGTTGCTGAGTGCATCGCCCGCTGTTCCTCCGGGATCGAATTTCAAAGCTTTCGTTTCCCAAACTTTTCTCACCCTCATGTTGTCGTTCGTCCTGTTACACGAACAGGTAGCGACCGTGCCCTGACACCAGGATTCCTGAACTGATTTACCCCGCCCCCCGGTGTCGTTGGGTCCCCCGGCGATGGGTCCCATCTGCTCACTTTCGCTTGGCCTCGCGTTCCCGCGCGAGTCGCGCTGCGGTCCGTTTCTTCGCGGCCGCGAGCGATGCCTTCTTCGCGCGGGCCGATCGCTCTTCCGGTGTCATCGTCTCAAGGCTACGCTTGCCGCCGATCTTGCCGCCTTTGCGGCCGATCTCGCGCATGATCTCGCGGAACAACGCCTTTGTCTTTTTGTCCATCATCCCATCTTACGACGGTTTAGATAAAAGTTACCTTAGGAAGCAAAATGGTACTTGTATCTAAACCGTGTTTAGCGTATTCTGAGCGTGGTTCTGATGTGCGATTAGTAAAGGGAATCGAACACTAGGACGAAAACGGGACGGCATCAAGTTAGCGCTTGGTACCGCCCCTAAACAGCGCGAAAGGTAAGTTTCACGATGTCTACTCCAGACAATACCGCATCAGACAAACGCGACGTATACCGCAAGGTAACGGATGCAATTATCAACGCAATCGAACAGGGCGTAGGGAACTGGCGAATGCCCTGGCATACGTCCGGAAGATTTGCTTTCTCACCGATCAATGTGGCGAGCAAAAAGCCATACAGGGGAATCAATACGCTTTGCCTTTGGGCAGCGGCCCAAGCCAAAGGCTACGAACGCGGCGAATGGGCTACGTACCAGCAATGGCAGGAACGGGGCGCACAGGTTCGCAAGGGCGAGAAGGCTACCACGGTTGTGTTTTGGAAGTTCGCCAACAATGCCGCCGAAACCGAAGATGGCGAGGAATCTCCGAAGACTGGATCGCGTCTGCTGTTCACTCGCGGATACAGCGTGTTCAATGCTGCCCAAGTCGACGGGTACACACCCAAGGCTGATCCGGAGATGCCAATGCCGGAACGGATTGAACGCGCGGATGCATTCTTTCAGACAATCGGCGCGAACGTTCGGCATGGTGGGAATCGAGCGTACTATGCACCGGATTCCGATCACATTCAAATGCCGCCGTTTGCTGCGTTCGTTGAAAACGTGGCGTACTATTCGACAGCTCGCCCATGAACACACCCATTGGACAGCTCAGGCATCGCGGTGTGATCGTCAGCTCGGGAAGCGCTTCGGCGATAACGCGTATGCTGCCGAGGAGCTCATCGCGGAGCTGGGCGCCGCGTTTACCTGCGCTCACCTCGGACTCAGCACAGAACCTCGCGAAGATCACGCTCAGTACATCAATAGCTGGCTCAATGTTCTTAAAGCGGATTCAAAAGCGATCTTTACGGCCGCCTCGAAGGCACAACGCGCGACGGATTGGATGATCCAGCGGGCGGGTGAAACGGTCCGCCCTGCGGAGGTGGCAGCATGAGCACCTCCACTCACACACATCGCTCCACGGCCTACGTCAAGCCGATCAATCAACGCGGGCGGGCTTGGAAAACCGATCCGATTACGAACCAGTTTCGATTCATTGTTCGCATGGCTTACGCTTGCCACGAACGCCAGGTGCCGTACGTGCTCACTTGGGGTTTCAGTGACAGGGTTATGTCCGCTACGATCCAAGTCAGCGGCGACAACATCCCGATGCCGAAACCACTGCCGAAAGCATCCAAAGTGAAGCCGGTGCAGTACTGGAAACCATCTGTTTTCGATGCAATGTATCGTTTGGATGCATATCACGATGGAAGCCTGAAACGACGCGTTCCGGGGTTTGTGATAGAGCATTCTTGCGGTTTGTCCCTCGTGCATCCGTCCGAGTCTGACGAACTCGGAGGCGACGATGCGGATATCAGGCAAAACTGGCGTCTCACGCATACGGCATCGGGCTTGGGCTTTGGCCTAACTCTGAACTTCAAACGCGCTACGGATGCGCTACTCCTTGCCGCGTCTTTTCACGTCGATTGGACGATCGGCGCCGATTTGATCAAGGTTAATTCCGAATGCCGACGGGCCGGTAATACCGTCATCGCGACTTTTGGCAATGGTTATGAGAAGGACTGGGCAAAACGCCGTCTCGAAGATTTGGAGTGTGCCGCATGAACGCCGCTCAATCGTACATCTTCGGAAGCTACAAAGCGCGGATTCTGCCTGATGGTTCGATCAGCTACTACCGCGAGATTCTCACACCAGATGGACGTGACCTGATCGGCAGGGAATATCCGAACGAAAGCTATTGCTGGTTTAACCTCACACGGGCGGCACTCAAGGCTGGTCTCAACCATGACGAGATCTTCCAAGCTGAACAGACCGCACGTGACCTAATCTTCAACGACGCATACATCGAGGCACGGTGGGCGGAATGCGAGCGTGCAGTATGACCAAGGTCCATGAACACCGAGAAAGGATGATTTCACCGATGTCCAATTCAAAAAGTACCCAGCCACGCATTGAATTCAAGAGCGATGCGCTGTCAGCGAGCGCATGGACCGAAGCTTATTACGCATCCGATGCATTCAAGCGGGGACGCAAAGGAATCACAGACACGAGGCCGCATAGACCGGTCAAACTCAATTACTCGCGCCGAGCAGCCGGGGAGGTGCTGGGCGACGTGCGCGAGAAGATAGCGCGCATCCACGAGGGGCTACTCGCACCGGAGGAACGTCGCGGCGACATCGAGCAATGGATTATGGATCTGGCCGAAGTGGAAGCGGTCTTCGACGAGGCGATCAAGAAACTTGCGGTCGAGCCGGTGCGGACGGTAACGGTCGAGATCACTAACGCTGAACTCGATTCGATCGGACTCGCCCTGCGTATCGCCTACGACGACCAGGCCAGCTATGTCCAGAACTGCGAGGAACGCGATCCTGAGACCAAGACGGTTAAGTCTGGGCAATTTCGCGCTATCGCTGGGGCGGCAAGCAGTCTTGGATTGCACGGTGAGGAAGAGATCTGGGAATCGCTCGCTGGCGACTGGGGTGGGCTTGCCGAGCACGTGATGCTGGAGTATTGCGACGTGTGTGGCGCGGCGCTCACACAGGGCCGGATTGGAAAGTGTGCCCATTGCGAAGGGGAAGACTCATGATCACCGAGCAGAGTATCGACCTCGTCCCGGCGGCCGGCGACAGTTCGATGGTGGCCAACCGGCCCGACACCGAACGTGCGCGCGAGTTCATTCAAGCGAGCAAGGCAGAATCTACCCTGCGCGGGTATCGTGCGGACTGGCGGGAGTTTTGCGCGTGGTGCGAAGACCAGCACCTCTGCTCGCTACCGGCATCACCTGAAGCTGTAGCGGCCTACATCGCAGAGTGCGCCTCACGCCTGAAGGTCGGGTCAATTCAGCGGAGATTGAACGCTATCGCCGAAGCTCATAAAGCGGTCGGTCTGGAGTCGCCGACCCATCACGCGATGGTTGCCAACACGATGAAAGGCATCCGTCGAATGAAGGGCACGGCACCGGCGCAGAAAGCACCGGCACTTACGGATGACATCCGCGCAATGGTGGACGCTACGGACGCGGGCATCATCGGCGCTCGTGACCGTGCTCTTATCCTGGCCGGATTCGCTGGAGCATTCCGTCGTTCCGAGTTGGTGGCACTGAATGTCGAAGATTGCACATTTGGGAAAGATGGTCTCACGATCCTGTTGCGCCGCTCGAAGACTGACCAGCATTCGGCTGGCCGGAAGATCGGTATCCCGTATGGATCGAATCCCGAAACTTGTCCCGTACGCGTCCTTCAATCGTGGATGGAGCTGGCGGGTATCAGTACCGGGCCGATGTTTCGTTCGATCTCACGGCACGGGCGAGTGCAGGCGGGGCGGTTATCCGGCATCGATGTTGCTCGCATCGTGAAGAAACTTGCCAAGCGAGCTGGACTCGATCCGGCCAAGTTCGCGGGACATAGCCTTCGCGCCGGTCACGCGACCAGCGCGGCGATTGCTGGAGCATCGGAGCGGTCGATCATGAACCAGACCGGGCATCGCTCGACGCAGATGGTAAGAAAGTACATCCGCGACGGCAGCTTGTTCCGAGAGAACTCGGCGGGGAAGTTGGGCCTATGAGTCCCTGGCGTGAGCGTCGCGCTCAATGTGGCGCGGGAAAAGAAGCAAACAATGGTCCGCTTTCCCGCATCGATTTGCTACTTGACAGCACTTATTAAACAGACGATACTTGCTCCACAGAAGCAACAATCGCGGATGCGTTGAGCGTGACCGATTTTGGTGTATTTTTCTACTCGCACCCGATGGTAGTTTTTTCGGGTACCGAGAAGATGCACTTGTTTAGCACGCCGAAACCTTTGTTGGAGCGTGAAGCGTACCGAGAATTAGCGGAGAATTTACAATGAAGATAGACAATTGGCGACGAAGCACTCTGGTAGTGCTGACCGGGGTTATCCTGGGGATACCAGCGAGTTCGCAAGAACTCAACATCAGACGAGTTACCACGTATCGCGTTAAACCGGATCGCATCGCGGATTTCCAAGCGGAGATCAAAGAATACAACAATGTGGTGAAGAAGGCCAATGCGAGCCATGCTTACTCAATGTGGTCGTCTTTGAGCGGTCCAACTGAGTTCTTCAGGGTCGATAATTTCGCTAAGTACGCCGAACTCGACGACACCCAAGATCCGAAACTGAAGGAGGTTAGTGCGGATCTCACGCGTATTGGCCTGCGAATCACCGATTGCACCGAGAGCGCAGAACGGGCGTATTATCGGGTACGCCCCGACTTGAGCCTGCCACCAACGCAAGAGATTCCGAAGATGATGATCGTCCTAAAAGTCAAAGTGCAGCCTGACAAAATCGAACAGTATATCTCGATGAAGAAGGAGTATATCGCGCTCGTGAAGAAGGCAGGAATTAAATTCGAGTCGGTTATGCAGGGACGGTTTGGGACATCGGCTTGGGAGTTTGTCACTCTGGAAAGTCTAAACAGTTGGTCGGATTTGGATGGTCCGAACCCGCTCCAAACGGCCTTGGGTGCCGAGGCGTTACGAAAATTCAACTTCAGTTTGGCCCAAACCGAAAGGGAAAATGATGTGGTGCGATATCGGCCTGAATTGAGTTATATTCCGGTCCCGAGTACGAGGTAGAGCAGTAAGCCCGCTGTGAGTAGGGAATCGCCGAGCAGGGCAACTGATATCATTTGATCGGCAGACTGCATTAGTCATTGCATTCGGCATTGGCGGAATGGATGGGTCGGGAGTGCCTACCTCGAAAGTCTCCTGAAAACCACGGCGTAAAACATATCCCCGTCTTGCACTTGATTCCGGCCTGATTGATCCTTTGCAGAAGGCGTGACCTTGAACAGCAGTTCAACGACATTGAGGGGGAGGGATTCATCCGCAAGTTCTGGCGGCTCCCCCGGCGTCCATGTTCCACTCGTTACAACACTCCAGTTGCTTTCCCCGACCGGTGTTGACTGGATGGTTACCTTGTACATTGTGCTGTGGTTTAAGTATAGTCTGCGCCGGTTTTTTCTCACGCCACCAGCTCCGACACTTCCCACGGGCGATCCTTCGGGACGGATAACCACGGGGCGTTTTTCTCCCTGAGATTCTGGAGCCAGTTACGCCACTACAGCAACATGGAAACATCGACCATGTTGTATGTGGCGTCCGGTCTGATCGGAGTGTTCGTGATGACCCGGATCTCTGACTTGCGGCGTCTGTTCAGGCGTTCGCAATTACCGCCCGATGGACACGAAAGAGCTTCGATTCGGGAACGTAATTGGTACAGGAAAACTGAGAAAGAGAAGATCTCAGCGCAGAAGGCACTCAGTTAGCAGCAACATCGGGAAGCCGCTACGGGGCTTTGCGGCTAACGTAGGTACGGCTTTCCGCTTCGCACCCGCCCGTGGGACTTACTCGGCTCACGGGCGCTTTCAATGGCATGGAGATTGCCGAAATACGGCTCGCGAACGGTCGGCACAAAGAGAGACGGAACGGCTATCGGAAGCGATTTGCGATTCCGGTCTCACTGGCGTTCGGCCTTGCTCTACAGGTGGGCAGTCTTCAACTAATCCTTTGGCCGCTGCGGCGCTCGGCTAACTGAACCGCTACCATCTCGCCAGCTCAGTCGTTTGTAAGCCCGATTACTGATCGTTTCGGGGCGAGGCGTGGGGCAACGCCCGCCTCGGGTGCGAAGGGTTTCACAGTTCCGTGGCGGGCGGGAATGGACTACTTTCCAGTAGTGGCATTAGCCGCCATTTTTTCTCCAAGAAACAAGCAGAGTAATTCACGAGCGGATCATGCGCTCGGGTCGGGCAGGTCCCTGGCGCGGTTATAAACCTCTCGGAATCGACCCAGGAAAGATCCGTTAGTGTTTAGGTCAAACAGCTTGTCGAAACAGTGAGATACCTGGCGTTCATCCATCGCGGGACAGTACCGCGCAGCCGCCGAAGCTACCGTGTCGATACAATCCTCCACCTCCACACTGCGTTTGATATGGCTGGTTACCTCTTTCACAGGGCATCTCAGCCGGAAAGCGCATGGTCTGCAATCTACAAATCGCGCCTCGTTGATGCTTCCTTCGGATCGAACTCCAGACGCTTCTACGAACCCGTCTTTTTCTGGATCGTAGTAGCGCGTCATCTGAGCGTGGCAGGCAGGGCATCGATACCGGACCTTCAGATACAGCGCACTCGTCTCCACGGACAGGATTTCGCACAGGTATTGGCAACCGGCTTCGCACGCCCAAGGGTGGATTAGTGTGTAGTATTGGTCGAGCGGGTTCAGTGGCATGGAGTTTAGCAGGGGCGTCAATGAGGATTTACTCTATGTCGCCCCGAGCAGTCAGTTTAGGTTTTGTAGTTTTTAGTCTTCGAGTGGTGAGGCGGTTACAAACTGCTGCGCTCACGGTAAGGTAGTCGAGAATACCTCTGGTGAATCTCCGCTGTAGGACGCAATTCGTTTTAGAGGCATCCCGCTCCCGAAGTCGCGGTCTAGAGCCTTTCGGATAGGTCAAAGGCAGATCGGATAGGACCACGGACGGCTCGGGGTACAGGAAGGTCTTGTCCTGACCCATGCCTTCGACCGCGTAAGTTGCTGCCGGGAGCACGCCGACGTTCGGGTCCGCTCGATGACACGGCGGATTCGGTGGGTGTCGCCGTCTCCCGGCGTCGAGCACTAAGGCACGTGCATGGCCGAGCGAACGATGTGTCGCTTGGCGCCATATTTCAAATTGAAATAGGCCACGTGGAACCGATAAATTCGAAACAAGGCAAGCCTAAACTGGCGATGCCGCTGACGACGGATTTGACCCGACTTCGGGGGGCTTCGCCACAAGCGGGAGAAAAAGCTTCGAGATACGCAAGACGTGCTGAATAGAGGCCAAGCGCCTGCGGCAGCGGATGAAGAAGCGAGGGGTACGGCGCCGCGGAACCACGCAACAATAGCCCGCCGCTCGCTGCGTGCCTTGTCCGCCGGAACCCACGATCGGTCTGCAAGCAAAATCTGCGTCGATTCGTCCAGTCAGGCGAATGCTAAAGGCCAACAATCGGGGATGGTCTTAATTCTGATTCATGAAGGCTCAGACTTTCAAGTCTATCCGAAAGGATAGTGTCTATATACCATGTTCGGATTTCCGAACAGGATTGTCTCCACTCATCGAGTTTCCAAGGGTCTTCATCGCCCATAAAATCAGCATCTCTACCAGTGCTTGTTCGGAAAACCGAAAAACTTTGCATCGCTCGTGAATATTACCGAAATGACTACAGTATTACGACAAAAAATGTCTTGACATAATATTCAAATCGGCATTATTATCGCGAGCACATGTCACGGTTAGGAGGAAGCGCGATGATCCGAAAGTTCTCCCCGGCGGTCCTGTTGTTGTCATTCCTTTGCGCGCAGCTTAGAGCGCAGCCACGCGTGGACGCGCGGAACATGTACGAGCGCGTGATGGCGGTCGTCCCGGTGATGGTCGGTCAGGGCACATTCGACGATCCCAAACGTCCGATGTATGCCCCATCACCCGCCCAAGTTCAAGCCTCTATGGCGAGTCGTCAGGGCATCCTTGGCTTTACGTATGTCATGAGCGATGACGGAACGCTCGCGCTGGTGGAGTTCGTTGCGAGAGACCGCTCGGCGTTCCAGGCCATTCTGGCTGACGCGACCGTGAAGTCATTTCTCAAGGGCCGCGACAGGCGCGAAGACGCGGAAACCGAGTTCCTCCTGCACAAGAGAAACTTCAACTTCGCGATGTTCGGCGTGAGGATGCGATGACCCGCGCACTACGGGCAGTCTTACTGACCGCCTTTGCTCTGTTGCCCGTCGCCTTCGCGCAAAACTACGAGGGCAACCTCGACGCTGCCAATTGCAGCATTATCGGCGGCTGGGCCGCGGACGCCAATCAGCCTAATACGCCCATCAACGTCGATATCTACGACGGAAACACCTATCTGACCACCACTTTGGCGAATGCGTATCGCTCGGATCTTGGGTTCGTGGGCTATTACCACGGCTTCACGATCACCACTCCTGCCAGTCTCAAGAACAACGCATATCATTACATCATCGCCATGTATGGCGGGACCCAAATCCAGCTTGGCAGTTCAGACATACCTCTCTATTGCACGGCAACTTCCACCGGTTATCAATACTACTATTCCGACACCTTCGGCGGCATTGTTCCTAACGCTTGGTATCAGAATGGCACCATAACCACCAGCAGCGCTGGCCTGACCTCCTCCAGCACCAGCGGCGGTTCGGTAATTTCAAAAGCCGCCGTGCAAGGCAGTAGTGGCAGTCAATACGAAGTCAAGGCGACGCTCACCCTCACCGGAACCGGTGGCAGTTACGCTTTGTATACAGAAGCGACTTCAAATGCACTTTACGGTCCTTCGCCCACGGGCACTGCCTACGCGGTAGAACTCCAGAACGTGACCTTCAACAGTGGCGTCTGTACGGGAACGCTGGCCCTTTACAAGCAGGTGAATGGCGCCATAACCCCACTCACGAGTACCACTTGGGGATGTCACAACGGGATGACGCTGCGTTTCATTTATACGTTCAGCAATCAATTAGCCGTCTACGTCGACAACGCTTTTGTCCTCTGGACCGAGGACAACACCATTGGGCCCGGACAACCGGGCGTGGGCGTTCGCGGCGCACCGTCAACCAACGGCATCGCGCGGGTGGATCTCGGCCCACACGACGGTATCGCTCCTACAGCCGTGAACGCACAATTGATCTCAACTTCCTCTTTCCCGACTCATGTGGACATGCAATGGGGAGCCACTGTAGATGACCCCAACGGAACCGGCGTCGCACTCTATCAGGTGTTGCGGAATGGGACGTATATCGGAAACTTTGAGACCTCGAACTTGAGCGATGAGGGTGTCAGAACACCGAACACCTACAGCTACACGATTTTTGTCTATGACTACCACCTCAACGCGGCGGCCACGGGCTTCTCCGTCACCATGCCGCCCGCCGGCTCGATCGATCCACGCCAGGTCGGCGTGCGTCCGCTTGGCTCTTATTGGGGTGGCACTGGCGAGCAGATCGACATGCGTTCGGGCAACCTCAACTACAGTATGCCGCTCATTAAGGCTCAGAGCCGGGGAGGTTGGAGCATCGGGTTCAATCTTAGCTATAACTCGCAATCCTGGCGCCAAGATCCCGGGGGGACCTGGCAACTGGGCCGCGATACCGGATACGGCTACGGCTGGCGTTTGCAGGCCGGTTCGCTCACGCCGATCTATAACGGTCAATGGAATATCGATCATTGGCTATTCATCGATTCCACTGGCGCCGAATATCGATTGGACCACTATGCCAACGGCGTGTGGAATTCCATCGAAGGCATCTATGTTGTTTTTGATCCAGTCGGACGCCTCTACTTCCCCGACGGAAGCTTTTGGGTATTTGGAGATCTTTCCGCGGGTAGCGAGCAGGATGCCGGCACGTATTATCCGACGCTCATCGAGGACACCAACGGCAACCAGTTATCGTGAGCTCACGATAACTGGTTGTGGACTAAACCGCTACGCGGTATTTGGTAAGACGAACTTCAAAACCATCCGCTCCCAGTGACGTAGCTGGGATTTTGTGAGATCTCCGATGCGGAAGCATGGAGTGGCTGCTTGTGCAGCAAATTCCACTTCGCAAAAGGAGTTTCTCTATGACTTCCCTTCGACAACGCATGACGGAAGACATGCAGGTGCGGAATCTCGCCCTGAACACGCAAACCTCATATCTGCAACAGGTCTCCCTGTTCGCACGCCATTTCGATAAATCCCCGGAACAACTGGGTCCGGAGGCTATCCGCGACTACCAGATTTTCCTGACCAACGAAAGGAAGCTGGCCCCAGGGTCCGTTCTCATCGCTGTGGCGGCCCTCCGCTTCCTCTATAAAGTTTCTCTCCGGAAGAACTGGATCTTCGAAGATGTAATCCCGGCACCGAAGAAACCGCAGACTCTGCCCGTCGTTCTGAGCCCGGAGGAAGTCCTGCAGTTTCTCGGCTGCGTCCGCGGGACGAAACATCGAGCCATCCTAACGACCTGCTATGCTGCCGGGCTCCGAATCTCGGAAGTGGTTCGTCTCACCATCCCGGATATTGACAGCGCCCGGATGGTCATTCGTGTGGACCAGGGTAAGGGCCAGAAAGACCGCTACGTGATGCTGTCGCCGAAGCTGCGTGAGATCCTGCGTAACTGGTGGCGAGTGGAGAAGCCCCGACACTGGCTCTTTCCAGGCGACATTGAGGGCCGTCACATCAGCAAGGATGCGGTGGAGCAGGCATGCCAGAAAGCACACGGCCGGTGTCCCATTTCCAAACCGGTTACTCCCCACAGCCTGCGACACGCCTTTGCCGTCCATCTGCTGGAATCCGGAACCGACGTCCGCACGATTCAACTGCTGCTGGGGCACCGCAGCCTGGCGACCACGGCCCGCTATCTGCGAATCGCCACCACCAGAGTGTGCTCCACATCGAGTCCGCTCGACCTGCTGCCTCGTCCTGTTCCCATTGAACCCACGCCCGCCCCGCCTCAGCATTTCTAAGCGGCGGCCCTCATGGATCGGCCGAAGCTCGAAGTGGCGGACGTGTTCCGCCGCTACGGCGAAGCATACCGCACACGACATGGCGCGTCGATGTCCACGGGGCAGCGGCGCGTCATGACGGCCATCGAAGTGTGCCGGACCGCCGCTCTGGGCGGCCATCTGGAACGCTGCGATGATTGCGGTCACGAGCGGAACGCGTTCAACTCTTGCCGCGATCGCCACTGCCCAAAATGTCAGTCCCTGGCCCGGGCCCGCTGGATTGAGGACCGCCAGGCCGAACTTCTCGAGGTGCCCTATTTTCATGTCGTTTTCACTGTGCCGGAAGAAATCGCCGCGATTGCTCTCCAGAACAAGGAGGTGGTCTACGCGATTCTCTTCCGCGCCACGGCCGAGACTCTAACAACAATCGCTGCGGATCCGAAACACCTCGGCGCGGAGATCGGTTTCTTCGCCGTGCTGCACAGCTGGGGACAGAACCTCCTGTTTCATCCGCATCTGCATTGCGTCGTGCCGGGTGGCGGAATCTCGCTGGACGGCAGCCGTTGGGTGGCTTGCCGGCCTGACTTCTTTTTGCCCGTCCGGGTGCTATCTTCTCTGTTCCGGCGGCTGTTTCTGGAATCGATCGAGAAAGCCTTCGATTCCGGCAAACTGAAGTTCTTCGGCACGCTGGAACCGTTGCAGGACCGGTCTGCGTTCACCCGGCATCTGGCTCCCCTGAAAGAGCGCAAGTGGGTCGTCTACGCCAAAGCTCCGTTCGCCGGACCCGAGCAAGTGCTCGATTACGTGGGCCGCTATACTCATCGCGTCGCCATCTCCAATAACCGTCTGCTCGACATCGAAAACAACCTGGTGAGCTTCCGATGGAAAGATTATCGAGGGGGTGATCAGGTCAAAACGATGACTCTGACCGCCGAGGAATTCATCCGGCGGTTCCTGCTGCACGTGCTGCCCAACGGGTTCCGGCGCATTCGCTATTACGGATTTCTGGGGAACCGCCACCGCGAGCAAAAACTGGTTGTTTGCCGCCGGCTGCTCGGCATGTCGGTGACCGACGGAGCTAAATCACAACCGAGCAAGGATTATCTCGACCGTTACGAAGACCTCACCGGCCAATCGCTCCGCCAATGCCCGCAGTGCCTGCGGGGCACCATGGTCGTTGTCCAGATCCTTCCGAGGCTCTCTGCCAAATCGTCGGCGGTCATCGACACCTCATGATCTACAGCCCTGGTTCCGAATTCGCGACGAACAGGTCTGGTCTTTCCAGCGTCGCAGGAGAACTGTGTATGTTTCGCGCGCTCAGCTGTCCAATTCCCCCGATTCGGCCGCTGATCCTTCGACGCATGCGGGCAGTGACATCTCAAACGGCCCCTTGCACAGCCAGTCCGACACGCATGCAAGGATCTCACCCCCCTACCCGAGACAAGCTGCAGCATTCAAAACCCATAGGCCGACCTGTAGTGGAGCGGTTTAGTCCAACCCGTTTTTAGCTCACCGCCGCGGCGTTCAGCATCTTCTTCTCCCGAGGACTCCGTCGCCGCGTCGCCGGGCTAAAAACGCTCTGCATTATGCGCAGCAGAACTTTATGTGAAGGAGAGTCCGAAAAGGCTTACTAAGCTGCTCACGTGGCCCAAGGTGCTCCTCATAATATCGGCTGCATCCGCGGGTCTACTTTTTGAATGGCGCGACAATACCCCCGGAATGATGTAACGTTGGGGAACGTACTGGAGGTTGGAGGGAGAAAGGAGTAGCAACTGCGCTATTCCGTAGCGCGTCGTTTGTCCGAAATGCTAGCCCCAAAACAGATCACGGCAATACGGCAACTGCATTGGATCGACAGATGGTCGCTGCGGCGGATCGAGAGGCATCTGCAAATCTCGCGCAAGACGATCAGCAAATACCTCCTCTCTTCCAGGGGTTCTCCAACGCGCTCAGAACGCGTGAGCAAATTGGATGCCTACAAACCAGTAGTTGCCGAGTTGCTCCAGCAAGACTCGTCTGTGAAATCGATCCCGATCTTTCAGCGACTTCGATCGCAGGGCTACCAAGGAAGGATCACCATCCTTCGTGACTATCTGCGACGAGTGCGCTCCAAACACTCCGGTGCACTGATTCCTGGAAGCAGGCGAGAGGTCTTCGATTGGATGCGGGAGGTGTTGCAAGGAGCGCTACGTCAGTCGGAACTCGCACGAGAGTTGGGTCATGTTGCTGAACTCGATAAACTCCTCACCGCGGTAACAGAAGGGCGGCTTTCAAATCGAAACAGAGCGATGGCCGTCCTCGCCCGTGAGCGAGGCATCGGGCAGTCCTACGTGTGTTCGTTCCTTTATCTCGCGAAGAAAACTGCGACGAAGTACTGGAGTGACTACAAACGCGGCGGTACGGCAGCCCTCTTTGCACGAAAAGCCAACGGGCGCCAGAAATCCAATGACGAGGCGATCTAAGGAAGCGGTTTTCGCATTGCTGCATTCGCCTCCTTCCATGTACAACATCAACCGATCAACTTGGCGACTCACCGATCTGCAGGCGGTCCTGCGAAGCCAGGGGCACCCTCTGTGTCGCGACGTGATACGCACCATCATTAAACGAGCTGGCTATAAATGGCGGAAAGCACGCGTTGTGCTTACCAGCAACGACCCTGAATACAAAGTCAAGGTCGATGCGATCCAAGAAATCCTTTCAAGGTTGAAAGCGGATGAAGCTTTCTTTTCAATCGACGAATACGGCCCATTCGCGGTGAAGAAGAAAGGGGGGCGCAAGCGAGTTGCGCCAGGGGAGACGTACACGGTTCCGCAAAGGCAGAAGTCAAAGGGGTACCTGATCATTACGGGAGCACTGGAACTGTCGCGAAATCAGGTGACCCATTTCTATTCGAAGAAGAAGAATACCGAGGAGATGATCAAGATGATGGATTTGCTGCGTGAGCAATATCGTAATTGCAGCACCATCTATCTGTCTTGGGATGCGGCCTCCTGGCATATTTCAAAGGAGCTGTTTGCCGAAATCAAAGAGAGGAATGCGGAGGCGGCCGTCCGCCGCTATCCGATGGTGAAAACGGCTCCTCTGCCCGCTGGTGCCCAGTTCCTCAACATTATCGAATCGGTATTTAGTGGTATGTCGCGAGCGATCATTCACAACAGTGACTATCCTTCACTGGGAGCTGCCCGGCAAGCCATCGATACTCATTTCGCGAAGAGGAACGAGATTTTTCGGAAGCACCCAAAGAAGGCGGGCGGTAAGATCTGGGGCGCGGAGAGGGTCTCGAACGAGTTCCGCGAAAGCAACAACTGCAAAGACCCACTTTACCGATGAGCGACTGACCTTCTCGGGTGGATGGCGGGACATCGCTTTCACAGCGAATCGAGCCATGCCAGCAGATCGGCATCCCGCTTCCACCTTGGCGGCTTCGCCGGTCGCAACTTGGGGTCGACCTGTTCCAGGGCCTTCCGCTTCGTCTCCAGATTCGCCTGAGCGTAATGGTTGGTCGTATCCAGTTGCGCGTGCCCGAGCCAGCTTCGAATCACAGTGACATCCACGCCCGCGGCAACCAGCTGGACCGCGGTCGTGTGTCTGAAAGACATGCGGAGTAACCCGCTTCTTGGAAATGGTGGAGAACGCCTTCGCCGCGGCCTTGACATACTGCCGCAGGCGAAAGCGGAATCCGGAAGCCGTCAGCGGCGATCTATATCGATTCACGAAAATCGGCTCGTCGGGTTTTCGCGGTTGTCGTCGCATCAACGCCGTCACCAGATCGGCCGTTTCCGGCCAGATCGGCGAGATGCGTTCCTTTCGGCCTTTGCCCATGAGCCGAACGTGCGCCGGGCGACTTCAAGTGGAGGTCTTGCGGCCGAAGATCGAGCGCCTCCTGGATGCGGGCCCCGGTGTTGTAGAGCAGTGACAATAACGCGTGGTCCCGCTGTCCTTCAACGGTGTTCCGATCAGGCTGCGACAGTATGGCCGACACCTCCGCGGATTCCAGGTAGCGCGATCGCCCGCCGTGTTGCCTTCTTAAATGGCACGCGCAAGACTTCGGCGCATTGCAGCGCGGCGCGCGGTTCGTGTTCCGCGACAAAGGAAAAGAAACTGCGCAGTGCCGCCAACCGGCAGTTGCGCGTATTCACGGTCGCTCGCCGCTCCTGCTCGATGTGCTGGAGGAAAGCCAGCACATCAGCACCCGTCAGGTGTTCCAGGCCGAGAGCCGCGACGGGCTTGTTTCGACGCTGAGCGACGAATCGGAGAAATAGGCGCCAGGCATCGCGATACGCCAGTACCGTCCGGTGAGAGGCGTTGCGCTGCTCGACCAGCCATTCGTGAAAGAAGGAGTGCAACAGCTTGGGCAGCGTGGGGAGATCGTGTTTCGGCATTAATGAGATCCTCTGGATGACTTGCAGGACTTCGGCTTCAGAGGTTCGGAAACGCTCGTTGGCGTGCTGGAGCAGTTCCTGCGTAATGGTGAGATAGACCAACGTGGAATGAATATCGCGATGACCGAGATAGGCCGCCAGATATGGCAACCGGCTCTGCGGGTTGATTCCTTGCTCGTACCACATCGTCATCCGATGGACGACGAACGCATGGCGCAGATCGTGAACGCGCGGGCCGGTGCGACCAGCGAGTTTTCTTCAGTCCCGCGACTCGAATCAAGCGGCGGAGATGCGCCCCCGCGGCGACGTAACCGTAGCCGCCCTTCGCATGCCAGAACAGCGGCGCATCGGACTCGGTGGGCGCACCTGCCTTCAGGCGAGCCTTGAGGTAATCACGCAGGGCGGCCATAGCGGTGGCCGACAACGGCAACCGTCGGGACTTGAAAAACTTCGTGTCGCCGAACTTCGATGCAGTCCGCAGTCAGGTCCAGATCGCCCAGCTTAAGGCCGACGATCTCGGCCAGGCGCAATCCCGCACAGTAAGCGAGGACCAGCATGGTATATAAGGTGAGCGGGCGCAGCGGCGCGCGTGGGGACGGATCGCGGCGTGCCGCTTCCAAGAGCCGCCGGACTTCCTCGGTGGTGTAGATGTGTGGCCGGCGACGGCTTCTGAGCATCTCCTGCACCAGCATCCGGTCGCGTTTCGGCGCCGCCACTGCCAACCCGCTGCGATTCAGTTCCTTGGCAATCACTCTGCCGAGTTGAATGCGCTGCACTTTGCCAGCCGCGGAAGAAGCGCAGCCGGCGTATTCCCGGATCAGCGTAGTCAGCGGCTCCTGATCTGCGCCCGGTCGCTGCTGCAAGAACCGGTCGAAATGAAGAAAGCGATTTTCGTGACGGTACCGAAGTCCGAGTGTCCGCATGCGATTCACATGCTCGCGCATGATCGGGCCCAGATGGCTACCATAGCGCGGCGGCGGACGAAGTGCCTCCAGCGCCTTGGTTGGCTGAGCATTCGCCAATGCGCGCAACACGGCCGCAGAGGAGCGGCACTCATACTTGCGCCGCAGTTCCGCGATCGGGTTGATCGCGATGGCTTCACGCGCGGCTAACCAATCGAGGAACCGGTTCACAAGCTGGCCATGGTGAACCACCAGGGAGAGCGGCGAGGTCTTCAACTCTTCTTTCAACCAGGCGCGGAAAACCGATTCAGAGAACCGGCGTTTCGGGAACGATGCGCCACGAAGTTCTGGAACCGTCTGCAGCAGTGATCGGTAGGGCGCGCCGTAGCTGACCAGTTGAGCTGCTTCACAAACTGGTTGATCAGCGCTTCGTCTTTGGTCCGGCCAGTCTGGCATGGTTCTCCTTTCCCAGGCACGTCGATACTGATGGCCCGGAGATCCTCGGTGGCGAGGCGCAGGTAAATCTCTGTCGATTCCGCCGAGCGATGGCCCAACAGATCCCCGATCGACTTCAGCGGCACGTCCGCACGCAGCAGACTGACCGCTCTCGCGAAACGGAAAGCGTGAGCACCGTGTCGTCCCTTCACCTGGATGCCAGCCTGCTTGAGCCGCCGCTGGATGATGGTATGCAGAGAGCCGCCCCAGGGAAACGCGCCATGCGGCGCCCGCACACGCAGGAACACTTCGCGGACTTCGGTCTGTGGCCGGCCCCGACGGAGATAGTTCAACAGCGCATCCCCGACGGGAGGGAGCAGCGGCAGAAACGATTCGACGCCGGTTTTCGACTGTCGAACACGCAGTCTTTCAGCCCGCCAGTCGATATCGTCGAGCCGCAAGCGAACCACTTCGCCGGCTCGCAGGCCATAGGTGGCGAGCAACATCAGAATGGCGTGGTCGCGAGCCCAGTGGGGGTCTTGTCGCGCCGGGTCGTATCCAGCAGCGCCTTCACCTGTTGTTCCGTAAAGGCCCGTGGGATGTCTTCGAACCTGTACATGATGGGTCCGGAGACAGCCGAGAAAGATCTTTGGCGATGAACTCCGTCGGATGTAGATATCTCAGAAAGCTTCGCAAGCACTGGATACGCCGTGCCGCGTTGCGCGGCGCAGTCCCGGCATCCGCCAACTCAGATACTGGTCGATCTCGGGAACGCCAAGACGACGAAGAGATTCGCGGCTGGCCCGATCTCCCAGCCACTGAAGAAACAGGCGCGCGGCATCGCCGTTCTTGCGGAGCGTCTCCTTCGAAAGACCCTTGACATCGACAAGCCATCGGCCATAGCCGTCGAGCACTTCGCGCTGAAACCGCTCGAGTCATTGGCTGGTGGTTCCGGCGGCGGCCAGTTCGGATTCAACATCCGTAGCAACCGATGTATCGCGCCGGCATATCTCGTTCGCCATTGGCGCGGATGGCTCGGCAACCTCCGGTATCGCTGTTTGTAGCGTTCCAACTTCGCTTGGATAAAGGTCTCAATGTGGAAGGGACGAGCCTCTTCGACCGGAACGTCCTGCTGTTTCAGAAAGTGCAGGAACTGGCGAGCCGCTGAGACGTGGCTTGGAATTACAATGCGGCTATACCGACACCGTTCTAAATGAGCCAGGAAGTGCGCGAGCATAGCTGCAGGCCGCGATCCTGGAGGCCATTCGCCCTGTACAAAACGTAGTAGGCCGTGTACAGCGCGCCGACTGATCATCCGCCAGTAAAGTCGACTCTTTGGAAGATTGGGCTTCCGCTTTCTGTAGATCCGTAGCGCCACTCGGAAGTATGCGGCCACGTCGTCAGGCCGAGCCGCCGCAGCGCTCATCTTATGTTCATTCAAGTAATGAAGAAACTGACGAGCGTGGCTTAGATAGTCCTGGATGTAGCTCGGATCCAGCCCTCGTTCGATCAGGTGTGCTTCGAACTGCTGTAGCTCAGGATCGCAGGACGAAGGTGGGGGCCATTGCTCTTGCGCGCAGCGTAGAAGCCGGTGAATGGCCTTCGTGTACTCGCAGCGCCAGCGAACAAGCCGGCGAGGGGACTGGCCGTGCTGCTGCCGATAGATTCTAAGGCGGTCGCTAATGAAGCCATCGAGATGTTGAGGCGTCGCTCGCTCCAGAGGAACCTCTTGCCGATCCAAATAGGACAGAAAGAGGCGCGCTTGTTCTAGGTACTGTCTCACTGTGTCCGGGCGAAGTTGCTCGTGCTGGAGTTTCTCTTTGAAGGCCTGAACGCAAGCCTCCAATGAGGTCAGCGGCGGCCACCTACGTTGGGCCAACCGTAGCAGCATGTGAATGGAGGGCGTGTACCGCGATCTCCACTCCGTATCGTCTGTCGGCGTATGTCCGTGATATCGTCGATATCGTTGCCGACGCGTGCACAGGTACGCTTCAACATCATCCGGTTGGACGGACTCCAAGCTGATGCTGCGACTCATTATGTGGTCGAGAAAATGCCGGCCTTCAGTCGTGTACTGTTTGATGGCCCACCGACTGAAATCGCTTTGCCGCATGTGTTCGCGCAAGGCAACCAGCCACTGATCAATCCCAGGCTGTTTTGAAATTTTGCGTCTCCGGGGGGAGGCTGCTCATGAGATGAGGAGCCGTGCGCGAGGATTCAGGAAAATTATGCGCAGGGAAAATGGGTGCGGAAAGCCCTGTGCATCACGACGATGATCTTCCTCCGCATAAGGTTTTGCTCCACATAAAACCAGATTCTTCTAACATACAAACCCGGACTCGGCGTATCCTATTCCAACTCCAGCGCCCGGATCGCGACCATTGAAGATGTGCGCGGCAACGGTCTCGCCGATTACACGTTCACCTACAACACCGACCTGATCCCGCACCTGACGACCATCACCAATGGTATTGGCACCCCGGAGAACTATAGCTTGACATATACCGCCAGCTCGGCTCTGATCTCCCCGTTCAGCAGCCAGAACTTTGGCACGTTTGTCTTTCTACAGTCGGTGGAAGTGAACGGTCCGAACCTGACCACGAGCTTCGCTTACAACCAGGTCACTGGTGGCTCCACGGGCGAACTGACCCAGATGACCACGCCCTACCTCGGCCACTTGCGCTGGGCATACACGCAATACACGCTTTCAGGTTCGCGTACCTTTCGGGAGGTCCAAAACCGCTATCTGCTGATGTGTAGCTCCTCAATGGCGGCTTACTGCAGCGCTAATGGCGGCGTTGAGACGCAACACGTACTCGTGCGTTATGGAGGCGATGGCAGCAACAATGTGCACTATTGGGCTTGGCTCGTTGACATCGCCGCTCCCGCCGCGAAGGTATGGTATTTCCAAACTGATACGACGCAATTTAACGGTGGCCTACAAACCATCTATCAGCAGCGGACATATCCAGCCAATTCCACCTTCTTCGAGCAGGACTTTACCTGGAATCAGACACCCACGTCTGTGAACCCTTACATCGGGACCACGCTAACGACTCTCGATGGGGGGCAATCCTACCAGGCACAAAAGAAGACCAACCAAACCCTGGACCAGTACGGCAACATGCTCACCATGCAGGTCTACGACTTCGGCAACCTCAACACACCAGCACGGACGTACACCAATACCTATCTGTCCGACTCAAACTACACCAGCCGCCACATCGTCAATCGTTTGACGTCAAGCACGGTCACGGACGGCACTAGAACCACCACGCTCGTTACGAACACCTACGAGAGCGCACCGTACAATCTCACAGACCTCCCCGGCGTCCACGAGCACGATTCAGCCTACAACACCAACTTCGGCTATCGCGGTAACGTCGTGGGCAGCACCACGCCCGCGGCAACCAAGTTGTTCCAGCACGATATTGGCGGCAATGTGACCAGCACGACCGTCAACGGCGTCTACAGCACAGTCGCCACCAGCTCCTCAACCAACTATGCCGCGCCGTCGCAGATGACAACGAATACGCTGTCGTCTACAGCGAACTGGACCTCGGCCCTAGGCCTCAGCTCTGCCGCCGGACCCAATGGCGACACTGCCTCCTTCGGCTACGACTCCAATGGTCGTCCCCTTTCCACTACTTCGCCCACGGGCGCGGTCACCAATTACACCTACGCCGATAGCGCCTCGCCGCCCACTAAGACCGCCACCACCAACACCCACTGGGTTCAGACTGCGATGGATGGCTTCGGCCGCACTGTCCAGACCCTCAACACGGGCGCGTCAGTTGTTGCCACGCACTACGATCCTTGCGGCTGCTCTCCGCTCGGCAAAATGAGTCAGGTCTCGCAACCTTTCGCGCCCAACGGATCGGTGTATTGGACTAAATATGCCTACGACGCCTCAGGCCGGACCACCAGCGTCGCAATCCAAGAAACCGCCAGCGTATACAGCACCACCACGTATGTTTATCAGGGCAACACCGTCACCGTCACCGACCCAGCCGGCAAAACCAAAACCTTCACCATGGACGCCTTCGGCAATCTCACCAAGGTCGTCGAAACCGATCCCACGCTCGGCCAGGTCAGCACCAACTACACCTATGACATCCTGAATCACCTGATCACCGTCAGCATGCTGCGCGGCTCCAATACCCAAACCCGCACCTTCAACTACACCAGCGGCACGACAGTGGGGGCATTCTTGTTGAGCGCCATAAACCCGGAAAATGGAACGGTCACGTATACGTATTCCAACGGCTTGCCGGCCTCAAAAACCGACGCCAAGGGACAGGTGTTCACTTATTTTTACGACATCTACAATCGCCTCTACCAGATCAAGCTGAACGGTTCGGTGCTCCGCACGTTCATGTACGACACCAACTCGCTTGACGGCACCTTCACCAGCTATGGCGCAGGCCGCCTGGTGGCCGTCCAGAACGCACAGTTCACGCCGGGATCGAGCAATCCGACCGAGTTCACGGAGATGTACAGCTACACCATCGCCGGACAGCCCAACAAGAAGCGTTTGCAGGCGAACCTGACCGCCCTGGCGTACCCCTACCCGGTCTACACCGCCAACCTGGACGCCGCCTACACGTACGATACTGAAGGAAAGATGACCTCGGTGAGTTATCCGAACGCCGGCCCCACCTACACCTATTCGTTCGACAGTCTGTCGCGGCCGATCGGGCTCACCGATCAGAACAACTACGCCGCTGTCAGCAGCGTGCAATATGCACCGTCCAATCAAATGCTCTCGCTGAACTACTTCGGCGTGAGCGAAAGCCGGACGTACAACACGCTGATGCAGCTCACCAACGTCACCATCCCCGGCCAGCTCAACCTCAACTACAACTATCCGACCGGCACGAACAACGGCAAGATCAGTTCGCAGTCGGACGCCATCAGCGGCGAGACGGTGACCTACGCGTACGATTCGTTGAACCGGTTGTTGTCGGCTTCCGGGAGCGGGTGGAACCAGAGCTTTCGGTATGATGGATTCGGGAATCTCGACCACGAAGACCCGACGGGTGGAGTTCGCCGCCGCTATCGATCTTGGTGGGTGCAACCACGAATCAGATCCAGGGCGTCAGCGGCCTGAGCTACGACAACAACGGCAATGAACTCTACGGTGGCGTGGCCTATGACGCCGAGAACCGCGTCCTGACCGCGCCGGGCGTGCAATACGCCTACGATTCGCAGAACAAGCGCGTCTGGAAAGGAACATTTTCTGGTAGCACGCTTACCGCGCAAGAGACGTACTTCTACGGCGTGGACGGTCGGAAGCTGGGCACTTATTCGTTGACTCTCAACGGCAGTCAGCTCACAGCCACCACTACCCAGACGGCGGTGCTCTTTGGCGGCAAGCGCGTGGCCGTGAACGGCGTGGCGTTTGTTCCGGATCGACTTGGATCGAACACACAGGGCAAGTACTTCCCGTACGGCGAAGATCGCGGCACGCCCATCGCGAACGACCAGGTGAAGTACGCGACGTATACAAGGGATTCGGCGACGGGGCTGGATTACGGCGACCAACGCTACTACTCCAACCAGTTCGGAAGGTTCATGAGCCCGGACCCGTACAAGGCGAGCGGCGGACCAAGCGATCCGCAGAGCTGGAATCGGTATGCGTACACGCGAGGCGATCCAATCACATACTCAGATCCGACGGGGCAGTCAATAGTTGTTGGCTCCTGCGACGATTTGATCAACGGAGCCGACCAACCAGGCTGCGACGATGGAGGCGATCTCGGCGATAACGGAGGCGGCATGAACGGCAGTCCCTGCTCTTCATGGTGGTTAGCATACGCAGCTAGCGTGGGCATCACATCGGGCTGCGCTATGTCGCCGCCATCGGAACCAACGCCGCCGCCCGGTGATAGCACATTCGTTTATCCCGGAGGGCCGTTCTCATCCGTTTCCCCCACCGACTCTTCCGGTGTTTTCGCTGTGCAGTTGAGTAACTCTTTCTTTCAAGGCTCTCAAGGGGCAGTTGCGTGGCCGGCCGTCTTGGGCTTCTGCGCGGCACAGCCGGAGCTTTGCGCAGTGGGTATTGCCGTCATCTATCTCACTTACCCTCAACTGCAAAGCCTCGCCAACTCGATTAGCCAGGCGATTAACAATCCTCCTCCAATTGTCGAACCCCAGCGGACCGGCATTTGCGAACAACTGTTCGAAGCGGAAAAGCGAGCGTGTTTCGCGGGTCCTGTCGAGGAGGTCGCGACTTGCCTTCAACTTGCGACCCTTAACTACAATCGTTGCAGACAGGGTCTTCCACCCGTCAAGCGACCAGTCAAGAGACCAGTGCCGCTGGCGAAGTAGGAATAAAATATGCCCACGCCCCTTGAGCTTGTACATCACGCTCTAGATCTTCGGCTTCAGGGAAATCTGGATGGGGCGATTGCTCTCCTGGCGGAAGGATTGGACGTAGCAGACCCTCAGGAACATCGACAAGAAATCGCAATCTTGGCGCACGACTTGGCGATAACCTGTGAGGTGGCGGGGCGTCCGAAAATCGCGATAGAGTATGTGACAAAAGGTCTGGCGGCGTGTCCAGATGATCTTGGCCTGTTGTACACCCTCGCCCGGTTGCTTATAGTTGCCGGTCGCCTGCCCGAAGCGCGTCTAGCCGTCGCGACTTTTTCTAACGCATGTTTGTCGTCCACCGACGAACTTCGGGCGCATTGGGCTGAGCTTCACAGTGGACTCAAGCGCGTGCTCATGGAAACTAAATGATTGGTACCCCGACCGGCACCAACAACGGCAAGATCAGTTCCCAATACGACGCCATCAGCGGCGAGACGGTGACCTACGCGTACGACTCCCTCAACCGGCTGCTCTCGGCTTCCGGGAGCGGGTGGAACCAGAGCTTTGGGTATGACGGCTTCGGAAATCTCGTCTCCAAGACCGGATCGAATTCACCGCCGCTGTCGATTTCGGTGGGTGGAATCAGATCCAGGGGGTCAGCGGTCTGAGCTACGACAACAACGGCAACGAGCTTTATAGTGGCGTAGCCTATGACGCCGAGAACCGGGTGCTGACGGCGCCCGGCGTGCAATACGCCTACGATTCTCGGAACAAGCGCGTGTGGAAGGGAACATTTTCTGGAAGCACCCTGACCGCGCAAGAGGCGTACTTCTATGGTGTCGACGGCCAGAAGTTGGGCACCTATTCGCTGACGCTCAATGGCACTCAGATCACAGCCACCACCACCCAGACGGCTGTCTTCTTCGGCTCCAAACGCGTGGCGGTCAATGGTGTGGCATTTGGCCAGGACCGACTAGGGTCGAACGCTGCTGGCAAATTCTTCCCCTATGGCGAAGACCGCGGTACACCGATCGCGAACGACCAGGTGAAGTTTGCGACGTATACGCGAGACTCGGCCACGTCGCTCGATTATGCCGACCAGCGCTACTACTCTTCCCAGTTCGGCCGGTTCATGACGGCTGACCAATACGTGGCCAGCGCCGGTGCCAACGCTCCGCAGAGCTGGAACCGCTACACGTATGTCCTCGGCGATCCGATTAATTTTAGAGACCCTACTGGTCGCTTTGAATGTGGTGACGACGAAGATTTCGAGGACTGCGGCGACGATGAAGGGGGCGGAGGAGGCTTTTGCGGCTTTGGCTTTCACTTCGATCCGGTGGCTGGAGATTGCGAACCCGATGGCGGTGGACCGCCACCAGCGAAGCCGCCACAGCCGACGCCTCCGAATTGCTCATTGGAGCTGGAGTATCGGACAGCGGCGCTGACTGGCCGTAGCCATGCTTCGCTCGTGGTCGATGACAGCTATGGATACACATTCACCATCCAGGGCGAACCCCAGAACTACCCGCTTCCTCCCTGGGGGAACTTGCTCGTGTACAATACGCCTGGAAACATTAACAACCAGCAGTGGGGCTCAACGTTGACATCCAACACAGATCCTGGTCTCTGTCAACAAATCAACGATCTTGAGACTGCGGAGAACTACTATTCGCACAACGAGGTGGCCTATTACCCCTGGGGACCCAACAGTAACAGCCTGATTAGCTGGCTCTTGCAGAGCGGCTACGTAAGCCGGTACTTCACGGCGCCGCCTCTGACAACGGGATGGAACACGCCCCTCTATGGCACTCACTAAACGCGGCATTGGATTGGCGTTGGCGGGTGGTGCGATTGGAGTAGCATCAATCTTCATTGTGCGGCCCATCTACGTGTTCGGCGTCGTCTTCGGATTATGGCAACCCTGGGCCCGGCCACCCGGCGTGTCAGAAGCCGCCCATTACGTTTCGAGGATCGAAGATGGCACTTGGTTTGATTGCACCCTGGATTCAAAAAGGAACGTGGACGTTTGCAGGGCATGGGACAGTGACGGCCGACTTCTTGCTGACGGCGACTTCCGTCTGGAGTGCCAGGGGCGTGCTGCTTCCAATGCCGAGCTCCGGCCTTCATCCGTTAGCAGCAGCGGTGGTCACGCTTACGCGGTTTATCTATTTGGAGACAAGGGTTCGCAAACCGAAACCCTCGTGCCAGTTACAAGCGAGCACGACAACCCGTGCCCCCATGTGGCAATCACATCTCCCAGCACTCGGGAAGGCACACCATCGAGCGATTCCAGTAAGGGCTCGTTGTCAAGAAAACAGGGCACTGGGTCGGGGGCGAGCCGCAAAACGGACGACTCACATTGACCGGGCGCACATTGACCGGGCGGTCCGTAATGGTTTCACCGGAACGTGGTTACCGCGGTTACATATGTACAGGGCGTCGGCAGAAGACGTGGGAGCCCACCGAGGTTCAAATTCACACCCTGAATCCACCCTCTGGAAAGGAACCGTATATGCTGAAATCGTTTGTGGTCGCTACCATCGCATTGGCGTCGTTCCGTCCAGCTTTGTCCCAAGAGACCAGCAGATTACACCTCGCACATTCTTTGGCGAGTGATAAGACCAGGGAGGAAGCTATTCACAACGTCACTGCTTCCTCTGTTCCCCTGTTGCTATCGCTCGCCGCCAATCCCCCGGCTCAAGTTGAGAAGTACCAGCTTTACCTTGGCTTAGCGGAGGCATTTGGGAAGTTGCGAAGAACAGAGGCCATACCCTTCTTGATCAGGAACATAACCATGCAGCATTTTCCAGAAAGCCCCGACACTATGATGAAAACCGCCGCCGTGATCAAGAGCCGCATGCCCGCCGTAGCAGCGCTTATTGAAATCGGGTCACCGGCCACAACAGCGCTAATAAAGTCCATAGGAAGAATGACGCCCCAAGAGAGGCTTTGCGCAATATTCGTGATCTCTCAGGATGCCAACACCCCTGAGGCAGGAGAGTTTCTCACATCCGTAATGGGACAGGCCAATTTAGAACTACACTGGGCGCAGGTGGGGTTGCGCCGTTTAGATTCAGACCGGACGCTCAAGTGAGGCAAGCTTCGTACCAGAGTGGCTTTGGCTTCCGTCGAACCTTGTGAAGGCACAGCGATTCCAGTTTCGGGAATGCAGTTGACCAACGTGACCGTGGCTGGACAGATCAACTCGACGTACAACTATCCGTCAGGGACAAACAACGGCAAGATCAGTTCCCAAACGGACAACATCAGCGGCGAGACGGTCACGTATGCGTACGACTCGTTGAACCGGCTGACCTCGGCCTTGGGGAGCGGGTGGAGCGATAGCTACGGCTACGATGCCTTCGGTAATCTTGCCACAAAGACGCCTACCGGGGGCGCTCCGCAGTTTTCACAAGCAGCCGATCCGACCACAAATCGGCTCATCATCACGAATGTTCAATACGACAACAATGGCAATCCGTCATCGTACAATGGAATCCAGCTTTCCTACGATGCGGAGAACCGTATGGTGGGCGCCCCGCTCGGTGGCGTCCAATATGCTTACGATTCGCGGAACAAGCGCGTGTGGAAGGGCACGCTTTCCGGTGGGATCGTCACTGCGCAGGAGGCGTACTTTTACGGTGTCGATGGCAAGAAACTAGGGACGTATTCTCTCGCGTTGAACGGAAGTCAGATCACAGTTACGACGACTCAAACCGCCGTGTTCTTTGGCGGGAAGCGCGTGGCCGTGAACGGGGCTGCGTTCGTGCCAGATCGGCTGGGGTCGAACACAGCGGGGAAGTATTACCCCTACGGCGAAGATCGCGGGACGCCGATCGCGAACGACCAGGTAAAGTACGCCACGTACACTCGGGATTCGGCGACAGGGCTGGATTATGCGGATCAGCGCTACTACTCCAACCAGTTCGCAAGGTTCATGACGCCGGATTCCTCAGGGGTGCGTTCGGTTGATCCAGGAAGTTGGAACAAATACGCATATGCTGGTGATGATCCAATCAACCACCTTGATCCACTTGGCCGAGATTGGTGCTGGCCGGATGATTTCGCTAGTGTTTGCTTTGTCGTGTCGCCTGGGTCAAATCCCGGCGACTTTAGCATTAACATCGGCCTGCAGATCGCGAACGCGATCGCTGCCGCAGCGTTGATTGCGGAAGATATTGCGAAGCAAATCCAAGCGGCCAAACCGGACTGTACAATCGAAGTGAGCTACCGGCCCGTGCTTATTAAGGGTGTAGACAGTGGGAAGAACCACATCATCGTAAGCACGATTGTGAATGGCGTCCGAACCGTATATGAAGGCGAACCCGACCCTTCTCCGGCTGTTCCTAATTTCTCAGGATGTGACATGACAGCTTTGGCCTGCCAGACCAACTCATTGTTGGTAGGCGTCACGACGGCGGCCGGAGTCAACGGTTTGGGCAAGAAATGGGCGACTATTAACGACGCAGGGTTTGACTGTGCCGGGATCTTCCTGGCGAACAGTAATTACAACTCTCATCAGCTCCACTATGTTGACAACGGCGCGCCAAACAGCAACAGTTATGCCTACACACTGCTTTCGTCCGTTGGTGTCCTGAGCGATGCCGGCCTCCCGCCGCCGAATACACCTGGATGGGGCTACAACGTGATCACCAACCCTCTCGGTTACCACTAAAGCAGGAGGCACTTGAGAGAAGCGATCAGAAGGCCATTGCGAAGGTATCAATTGCTGCTCTGGTTGGTCCCTGCCTTCTCATCTCTGATAACAAGCGCACAAACTCCGCCGGACATACCGAATCGGTTAGTCGAGCAGCGACTGTGTCTAGCGGATCTTCGGAATGAGTGGTACACGGTTATTTTTCCCCAGACCGAGAACCGGACAAGGTACAGTGGCAAATCGGAATATTTGTACTCGGTCGTTTCGCCCAGTGGTCGCTCACTGTTTGCGGTAAGAAGGCAATTCGATCAGCCTGGCCGTCACCAGTTTGACACGTTGATCCGACGTGAGCTTCAGAAATATGGGGCGGGACCGGAGGAGATCATTTCCATTCCGTTCGAGAATGTATTCCAGTTCGCAGTTTCCCCGAATGAAAAACTCATGGTCATAGCAGGTAGGCTACGGGATACAAGTTCACCGAAAGAGAACCGGGACGGCATTTTTTTCTTGAATCGAAACACTGGCGACCTTCGACAAATCGCGCCATATGCGAGTCTCAGCGAACAGATTCGGAGTTTCAATGTGGGTGATCAAGGGCTGGTAGTCTACGAAGACAACGGCACAATCATGGCGTTTGCGGGTTCAAAAGCACTAGCCAAGCTCGTCGAGTATCGTCGCGGCCAGTTACCCGCGTTATTACCCGATGGCCAATCCTACGTCTATACAACCGGCGGGTTGCTGATGTTGGACAACGGGAAGTCTAAACTTGAAGTCCTCAGTGCTCCCGGCGTGATTGGCGCGATCAGGGTCTCGCCGGACGGCAACTTCATTGCTTTTGGTGTCGGTGTGGAGCGAGATGGAGAAACCCAATTAAGAGTTTGCGAGCTACGAACTAAAGCCTGTGTAGATGGCCCGAGGTACTCTGAGTGGATTGCAGGCCGTGAAACCTTCTGGATCAAGAGGTAATCGGCATCGCGTCGACACCAAAGCACGCATCGGGAAGTGCGATATTAGTATCCCCTTGAAAGCGAATATGTTATACGCTCGTGAAAAGCACAAAACGCGGTCCCGTTTAGCAGCCCACATCCTGCTCGTAGGTCTTACCCCCCTGCTGGCGAGCAGTGGAAACAGACAAGCGGCTAATCCGTCTCCTTCCGAACTCATCAGATCTCTGTCCGATCTCGATCGCCGGGAGCAAACGAAAGCAGAAGCCCGGCTCGTTTTGTCGGCCCCTTAAAAAAGGGGCCGCACGCGCCAATTGGCCCTTAGCTCGGTAGCGGCACTCGCCTCATCAGCCTAATCGCCACGCAGATTTCGCTTGCTCTTTCTCCGAACCGGAGATCCATGTGACGACCGCAACCTGGTCAAGGAGAAGCTCAATGAACGAGAACGCAATCGATAGCAACAACATCAGCAAGCCGACGCCCGATACAGCGAAGCCCAAAGGGTCGCGCAAAGCCGGCAAGAAAGCCAAGCCCCCGAAGAAGGCGGGACGCGCCAAGAAGGCAGCCGCGAAATCCGACCGCACCAACGATGAGCTAGGGAAAGGGGTAACACTGGCCGATGTCATTTAGGACACGGGCTGGCAGCCGCCACACGGAGCGGGGCTTCGTCAGCATCCTGGGAAGCAAGAGGGGGCGGGAAGTGTCATGAAGCCGAGACGATGCCCGAGCTCGAAAAGCCGGCCGAGTTCAACCGGATTGTTAGGGAATTCCTCAAGCAGCAAGCCAGCTGGACGAGCGAGCGGGCGCGGTGAGTTTGCTGAAAAGGCTTTGTGGTAGAACGCGAGCTACGACCGAAGCCACCAATTTATATCCCTCTTCGCTAGCCCTAAACGAATTCCTGGTTGTTGGCCAGAGCGCGTCCAGGGTCAATCGGATTGAGGTGATGACGTCGTATTCCGGCCAAAGGAGTTCGACCACTTTCGCGGAGCGCATACTTCTTGCCGAGCCATTCCACCAAAGGCGCTTGAAGCGATTACTCGGCGGTTCGACGGCATACTGCTCGAACGTCCTGCGCGGCTCGCGCTTTTCGAAAAACGTGAAGTCCACTGGTTGCATCAGGTCTTCGGAGTGCTCGACACTGCGGAGTTGGAGGGCGTCTATGGAGAGATGTTTATTCTAACTATAACGGTGGCGACAAATCTCATGTGCATAAGAAATGGCATATGTGGTATCTGTTTAAACTTATGAAAGTCATCCGAATATGTGTTCACGCACGCGGCGACGGCAGCGAAATCACCGCGGAGCTGGCCAAGTATCCAGTTGGAAGATTTCAGCAGTGTTCCCGCTGCACCATGTCTTTTATAGCGAGGAGCACAGAGAGTTTTTTGTGCTCTTGACGCCCGAAGAATAAAAGCGTGATTCGCTCTCACGCCTCGATCCAGTGAATCTTGGGCAGCTCCAAGCCCTGATTCGTGGGACCTAAAGCCGTCGTCGTAGAAGGAATGGGGAGGCCGCTTTTCCGGCAAAGCCCGGAGGTCCGCACGTACCATGTAGCCGCCGGCAAGTGGGGTGCGAAATGTGAGTTGCCGGTTTATGCCAGATCCGCCGCAACCAGCCAGTTAACGGATACTGCCGTGGCTGCTTTCTTCAGGCGTGTGATTTTCACGACTGCTCACGCCAGCATTGCCGCCTTCAGTTGAACGAGAGACGGAGATCCAACACGTCGGCTTTCCCGCGTGCGATGCGGAAGACCACAGCGTCAATGATGCCTGTGCGCGGCACTCCGGTCTTGCTTTCGCAGAAAGCGACCTTCCATCCGTGCTCGTCGCAGTACAGTCGTAGCACGTCTTTGCTGGCATTCTCGGCTAGAACAGCCTTATCTCTCGAACTGAGCCTGGTTTCCCAGGCTCTCAGTGCAGATTCTCTCCTTCCTGGCATTGTCGAAGCATAGCAAGTCTGCCATCGAAAGTTCGTAGTGGGCCTTTGATTCAAGCCAACGGACGAGGTCCAAGTAACCTCGCGTCATTTTTTCCTTAAACCCAATAGGAGCCATGGCAGCGGGATGCAACAATCTCCCAAGAAGCGTCGGCCAGAAGGACTAACGGAGATTAGATCCGAATTTGGCAAACGACCAACACTCGGGCTCAAACTGTGGAACCGCTCCTAAACCAGACCGAGGGGCATTCTTGAGGAGGAGTTATGAAGCAATCGGTTGAAAGAATCGGAACGTTGCTAAGGACCCTACGAGCGCTAGTGGTGAGGCCCGTGGGGCTTGTCCTTATGGCGATCACGCTTGTCGCTTTTTCACTGGCTTGGCCAACTCTAAACGCCAGAACCTTCAGCGGCGAAATTCAGGATAGCAATTGTGCGAGCACGGCAGAGCATGTCGAAAAGGAGTGCGCGCTGACGTGTGTACGTCATGGAGCAAAGTGGGTTCTTTACGATGCATCGAAAGACGAGGTCTACCAGCTCGACGATCAGCAGCTGCCGGCTAAGTTCGCGGCTCAGCAAGTCACGATCGTTGGAACATTTGACAAATCAACAAGAATGATTCACATCGTTAAGATCAAGAGTTCATAACAGCTCGTTCACAGCGATAATTCCGGCTGCGCGAGCAGCTAGCGAAGAGTCTCCGCGGCGAGAGCGTCAGACGAATGGACGGATCGCCCTAAAGTCGATTGGAGACTGGCTGGTACGCGACGTACTAGGAACGAGACTGATGCAGCATACGAGGAAAACTTTCTTTTCCTTAAAGCCAATAAAACGACCACGGACATGGGTCCCTTGGCACGGATGAAAAACAGAGATCTATGAGGTGCAACATGAAAAGGCAGACCATAACGAATATTGCTCTCATGTTCATTGCCGCAAGCGGCATCGCAACAAACAAATTGCGTGGTCAGGTGGCTGTTCTTGACGTCTCGATCACCAACGTACAGGAGTCTTCACCGAATTGCCCCGCTGGTCCGACACTGTCGTCAATCTCTGTTTGTCCGAGATTATGCACGACCACGGATCGTAAACAGACACAGCCAGCTAAAGGCACAAAGGACGTCAATAATGATTGCCCGTTTCTGAGCATGACGGGTGACATTGTGGCGGTGAACGGCCAATCCGTTAGCGGTCGGTGGACACAGACCATGGCAAGGATGAGTTTCTCAACCTTTGGCAGCTATCCCGGCCTCTCCGGCACTCCGCTGGTTGCTGCTTCGGAGTGGCTCGATTTCTGGGGAGCGGATGGTGCAGAGATCGGTGATATTTCTGCGGTGCGCTACACATTGGGCGCGAGAGCCTTTTGGGTTCCTGGCTTCCAGTCCTGCCTGTCGGCATTCGGCAATGCTGGAATTTACGATGGTGCACGGGGCTACATGACAAGCTACACCGATGATGCTGGGCAGATGCACAGCGTTGTCAACTTGCTTTCAGCGCAGCAGCCTACGATTACTACGGTTGATGACGGCCCCGCGGTCTTTGATTCCACAATGACGCAAGTGAGCACGACAAACCCGGCTAGAATCGGGCAACCAATCACGTTGATGGTCACAGGCTTGGGGCTCACCACGCCGAATCTCGGTGAGCAACAACCCTTTCCCACTGATTCATTAGCACGTGTGAATGCTCCCTTGCAGGCCATGATAGGCGGAAAGGTTGCTGAAGTGATCGCAGCGGTCGGATGGCCCGGGCAGGTTGCGGTCTACCGCGTAGACCTCCAAGTGCCCGATGATCTGGCAGCCGGGATGGCCGCGGTCCAGCTAGTCGCAGCATTTATTCCGAGTCTTCCCATCGAGATTCCGATTCAATGAAAAAATCACGACCGCTTCGCATAGATACCGGGTAGCTCCGAAGGAAATCGGGGGCTACAAGGCCTCTCTGCGATGTGAAGTGAATATCGTTTCTTTAGAAACTTGGGGTCACGATCGGACCATCGGCCAGCGGCACATAGCTTGCCACACCTGCGAAATGATGCGGCTGTTATAGGAATGCCGTCGCTTTCCAGCGGCTGAAGCGTTAGCACGCATACAGAATTCACATGTAACCTTGGGCGGTTTTTTCCTTATTCCTAATAGGCGCCGCGGACCGGCTCTTGTACACGAATGACCGACCACACGCGTGATACACTCAGGGAAACCACCATGCTCACAATGGGGGGCGCCGGGAAATTTCCGACCACCCGCTGGACCCTGGTGCTGGCTGCCGGCAACCGGGAACAGGCGCAAAGTCGGGCCGCCTTGGCCTCGCTTTGTGAAAGCTACTGGTATCCGCTATACGCTTACGTGAGGCGTCGCGGCTATCCAATCGACCAGTGCCAGGACTTGACGCAGGAGTTCTTTGTGCGTTTGCTATCCGGCCGTTACGTCGACCGCGCCGATCCTGATAAGGGCCAGTTTCGGGCTTTTCTGTTGTCTTCTCTCAAATACTTTCTGGCTGACGAGTGGGACCGAAGCCGCGCGCAGAAGCGCGGTGGCGAGTCAACTCTGCTGCCGTTTGAGATCTCCGACGGCGAGGTACTGTATCAGCGCGAGCCAGTCGATGAGGAAACACCCGAACGCATCTACGAGCGACGCTGGGCGCGGACCTTACTGGACCGAGTGCTGAAGCGGCTGCGGGACGAATTTGTTCAGCACGGGCGAGTGGAGTATTTCAATCGGCTCAAGGTGTATCTGCTCGACCAAGGGGAGGTTCCTTACGTGGAACTGGCCCGTCAACTTGAAACCTCGGAGGGCGCGCTAAAGGTGGGAATCCATCGCTTCCGCAAACGTTATCGCGATCTGCTACGCGCCGAGATCGCGGAAACCGTTAACGACGTGTCGCAAGTGGATGGCGAACTGCGCTATCTGGCTGGGGCGCTAGCTAGCAAATAGGAGTTAACGCTCTTAAGACAAATAGCGGGAGGGAGCGCCATGGACAAATGTCGTAAATGTGGAGCTGAATTGGCGGAGGATTGGCTGGAAGGCCTTTGCCCCATCTGCTTGCTCGCCGGGGGGGTCGATGCTACGGTAACGAGTGGCGGCGTGACACCCGCAGAAAACGTTCCTCATCAAACCTTCGAATCTGATGCCGTCGGACCCTACCAAATCCTGCGCGTGCTTGGCGAAGGTGGAATGGGTACGGTTTACCTTGCGCAACAGACACACCCAATCCGCCGGCAGGTAGCGCTCAAGGTCATTAAGCCCGGCATCGATACACGCCAGATACTGGCGCGGTTCGAATACGAACGCCAGGCACTAGCATTGATGAACCACCCCAACATCGCATGTGTCTACGATGCCGCCACCGAGAAGGGCCGTCCGTACTTCGTCATGGAGTATATCGACGGCGTACCAATCACCGAATATTGTGACAGGCACCGGCTGAATACCGAGGAACGGCTGGAACTGTTCGTCCCAGTCTGCCAAGCTGTGCATCACGCACATCAGAAAGGTGTGATCCACCGTGATATCAAGCCGTCCAACGTGATAGTCATGGAACAAGACGGCCACCCAATTCCAAAAGTGATCGACTTCGGGATCGCCAAGGCGACGGATCAGAGGCCGGTCGAAAACTCGATGTTCACGCAATTCGGACAATTCGTGGGCACCCCTGAGTACATCAGCCCGGAACAGGCCGATGTTGTTACCAACGACGTAGACACCACCTCGGACGTTTACTCGTTGGGTGTGCTGCTCTACGAGCTTCTGGTCGGAGCAGTGCCGTTCCAATTGTCCCAACTGCGGCAGGCAGGGTTAGCCGAACTTCTGCGCATCATTCGCGAGGACGAAGCGCCGACGCTGCCTTCCAAGTTGACCGAAATGGGCGAAAAGGCGGCGACAGTGGCGGAACGACGGCGAACAGATCCTGCGTCTCTGCGACGCCAGGTCACGGGTGACTTGAACTGGATTGTCCTGAAGGCAGTAGAGAAAGATCGCCACCGGCGGTACCTGTCAGTATCGGACTTCGCCGTCGATATCGGACGCTACTTGGAGGACCAGCCCGTCGAGGCCAGCCCTCCGAGCAGAGCTTATCGAGCTAGGAAGTTTGTCCGCCGGCACCGGGCCGCGGTGCTGACCAGCGCGGCCATAACAATGGCCTTGGTGTTCGGGCTCGGCGCAACAGCGTGGGAGGCCGGGGCAGCGCGTCGAGAGCGCGGGATCGCATTACTCGAACGCTCGGAGGCGTTTTCACAGAAAGCTCTCGCCGACTCGCAGGCCGCGATCGCGGAACAAGAGCGTCAAGCAGCACAAGACAGTAGCATCCGCGCGGAGAAACAGACACAGGAAGCGGAGCGCCAGAAGTCGGCAGCCGAGCGACGCTTGCATGAAAACCAGGAGCTGGCAAACTCCATCCTCAGGCTCGATGATGCTGTCCAGAAAGATTCGGACGAAGACATCGCAAAGAGCAGATTGGAAGCTCTTGCGAAACTGGTGCGGGACGTTGCGGCAAACGCCGACCTTACGCAACGCCTCGCGGCAGCGACGCAATTAGTCGCACAATATACCCAAACTTCTGCAGCCGAAATGCCGAAAGGTTGGTTTGCAACAGGGAATGACACCGGAAGGTACGTGATCGGAGTCGATCGAAGTATCGCTCACGGTGGTTCGGCGAGCTGCTCTATTAGATCCATCGCGCCCAGTAGGAACGGATTCGGAGGATTGGCGCAAACGATTGCCGCCGACGCTTTTGCGGGCAAACGGGTGCGTTTGGCAGGATTTCTAAAGCTCCAGGATGTACAAGACTCAGCGACCCTGTGGCTGCGTGCGGACTCTATTCCGGTAATGATGCTGAACGACAAACCGACAGGGACAAGCGACTGGCTGCCATACGAGTTGGTCATGGACATACCTTCCGACAGTCGGGAGTTCGCCATCGGGGTCATCCTCAACGGGGCCGGGCATGTTTGGGCAGATGATCTTGTACTGGAGGTAGTTGACAGATCGGTTGCGGTAACTGCTGAGATGTTAGTACCAAGGTTAGAGCCCTTGAACCTGCGACTTGATCCCGCGACCCACAAATGAAACCAATCAACGGAGATTGATTATGAACCTATTACCATCTTCCAATCGCGTGCTAGTTCTTCCAACGATGATCGCCGCGTTCGTTGGAATTGCCTTTGCTGAAGTGCCGAGCGGATGGCTTGTATCCGGAAGCGATCCGAAGAGCTACGAAATCGGACTAGACCACAACGTGTCATACACGGGCCGATCAAGTGCTTACATCAAGGAAATGGCATCAACAAACGGCTTTGCGACTCTGATGCAGAGTTTCCAGGCAGACCTATATCGCGGAAAGCGGATTCGGCTATCGGCTTACGTGAAGTCGGCTGATGTCAAGAAGTACGCCGGATTGTGGATGCGAGTGGATGCGAAAACGAACACCTCAGTTGCCTTTGACAACATGTTCGACAGGCCGATTAAAGGCACTAGTGATTGGACCCGGTATGAGGTCGTGTTGGACGTACCAGAGGAGGCTGTAGGGATCTCATTGGGCGTCAACTTGCAAGGGCCTGGTATGGTGTGGAGTGATGATTTTGAATTCGGGGTGGTCGATACTAGTGTGCCCGTTACCGGCAGAAAGATCCAACGACAGTTGCCGAAGCTACCAGTCAACCTAGACTTTGAAGAAAGGTGATAAAGCAAAGGTTACTCGCCGTCGTGGCTCGTCTTGTCGGGTTCTATGAGACGACAAGCACGCTTCGCCCTCGCCAGCGCGGAATACTCTCTGCAGAACTGCACCGGAAACGTCAACCTGACGAGCGCCGTGTGAAACGGTCGCTTGAGCCGTGTCAGTCTTTTCGGCCAAATACCCCACCGCCGCCCGAAGCCGCTCCACATCATCCCCGAACGTGCTCACGCCGACCTTGCACCGCGGACACAACAGCCCGCGAACGCGGCCGTCGGCCGCCCGGTCGATCCGCGGCACAGCCGCCGGGCCCGGATTCGGTCCAGTTTCGAACACGGCCTGGCAGATTCCACAGCATCCGTCCTGATCGGACAGCAGCCGGTCGAACTTGTCCTGGCTGATCCGGTGCCCGCACGCACTGGGCGGAGCCAAGGCCCAGGCGGTACCTATATATGTTGCAATGGTCCAGTCGGGGCAATATACCGCACCGGTCCAACTGGCGCTGGCATCCCGCGCCGGTTTGGTGGGGCGGATTGGCGGTTTTAATTTCGCTGCTTGAAACAAATTCCATTAAATTGACGTCTCCGTTGCAACAGTCGGCGGATTTCGTGTCGGGTCTACGCGCATTTGGCCTCGTAAGTTCATAGGAGGAGATATGAAACCAACGACAACACTGATTCTGTTGGGTTTGGGACTATTGAGCCACGCCCAGCACGCTCGGGCTGATGCCTTCACGTACATCAACGGTGTCTACACAACCATCAGCACGCCTGGCGCAACTATACTTGAGGTCCACGGCGTTAACGATGCCGGTCAAATTGTCGGGACCCTAAGGACAACACCGGTCTGCATGGGTTCATAGACACGAATGGCGTCTTCACGAATCTTCCTGGCGGCACCGATGCCAAGGGAATTAACAATGCCGGTCAGGTGGTCGGAGTGTATGGTGTCGATCAAGGTTTCCTGTACAGCAACGGCACTTTTTCCACGTTCGATGTTCCCGGCGCGAGACTCAATGATGTTGGAGGTATCAACGATGCCGGTCAAATTGTTGGGATCTATGAAGACGAGACGTTTTTTAATCTGCACGGCTTCCTCGACAGTAACGGCGTCTTCACTACCATCGATTTCCCCGGCACCATTAATACTGGAGCCAATGGCATTAATGATACCGGCCAGATTGTAGGAACAGTAGGCGGCTTCGGCGCTTTCAGTTTCTTATATGCCAACGGGGTCTTCACAGCGCTCAGAGTTCCTGGCAGCCAAGCTACTTTCGTATATGGCATCAACAATGTCGGTCAGATTCTGGGATTCTATGCTGACACCAGCGACCACGACTTTCTTTACTCCAACGGTGTATTCACCACTCTCACGCTCGACGTTCCAGGCAGCGCCCCAGACAGTACTGCTGCCATGGGCATCAATGACGCCGGTGAGATTGTGGGAACGTTCAGTGTTCCACCGCCGCCCACGCCCGAACCCGCGCCGTTCCTGCTTGTCGCATGTGGGCTGGCCGGGCTGGTCACCTTGCGCAAGCTAAGACGGATCTGAAGTAGCCTCACTTAATCGTGCAAGAAACTCGGCCGGTCTGCGTGATGCATTAGCTCCTGCTGAACGTTCATGGGAGCGCCAGTTAGTCCCATCTAGCCAAGAGCGGTAGGTGTGGCGAAAACGTATGCCATTCGATTCCCTTTGCCCAAGCCGCAGCGCCGCTTTTGCGAGATGCTTCTTTATGAATCTGATCCGAACGGTAGGGTTTTCTAGGTGAATTTCGGTGTGAAATGGAGTGTTCCGTGTATTCTTCATGTTCCGTGTTTTCAACGACGTACCGCAAGCGGAGGCTGTAAACCATTGAAATCTAACGGTCGTAATTTTCCAGTTTTGAATGCGCTTGCGGGGTGAGGGTCATGGGCGGGAATCTGTAGCCACCCGCTTTGGACCGGCTACAGAACTCCGGGGCAGTGGCTACACGGCAAGTTATTGATATAGCTATAGTTACTTAGTTTGTAACCGTTGTAGCCGGTGTAACCGGTAGGATATAAGACCAGCATTTTGAGCGTGGATGCCTCGACCCCGACTCGCCCACCCCCTCTTTTGGGTGGTTACAGCGGTTACACCGGTTACAAGACCAGTAACTACCGTTGTTTCAGCGGATTAGCCTGTAGCCGCTGTTTGTAGCCGGCGCAGCCGCCGTGGACCCACCGGCTACAAGGCTTCCTTTTCACATTCTGCGGGCTCGCACTCTGCCGGTTCCGCCTCGTCCTCGCCATCCCCGAAAATCGAGCTTTGAATGGCGTACACGCGAATCGGGTTTGGAATGCCCCGCACTCGTTGCTGGACTTGCAGCCTGTCCTCGCCCCGCCGAAGATGGCCACGGCGATCAAGCTCTTCGGCTACCTTTTTGGAGTCCGTGCCTTTGCAAAGGACACCTTTGAAAGCATCCGGCGGGACGAGGTACTCGATGCCGTTGGGAGTGGATCGGCGGAAGCCAACGCGGTCGTACACGGGTCGGCCACCCGCGTCGTCCGCATCTTCGAACCGGCTCTCGCCGTTCGCGAGCAGGAACGCTCGAATCTGGGCGATGGCTTTGTCCAAATCGCTAGCACCTGTGGAGCGGTTTTCCAACCAACGTGCGAAACACCATGCCGCAGCGGCCAGCGATGCGCCGGGCCGCCATCCGGTGATTCCCGCGTCCGTGGCAAGCTCCCCGGCTGCACCGACCACTGCGAATCGCTCGGCTACGCGGTAGATTTCGCCGGACGATTTCGCGGGAACGACGCGGTCGGTAAACTCGCGGATCACGTCGCCCAGCCGCTCGATCGCTTCGCTTTCCTGGTCGATCAGCCACCCGACGAAAGCCGGCCCCGCAGTGCCGCGGAACTTGTTCCCGCGGTCCTTCAGTAAATCCGCGAACCCGGACGGGGTCGAGGATGCGTGAATGTTCCGAAAAATGCCCATCCCGTGACCAGCATCCGCGTCAAGGTTCACCATGCGGACTTCGGTCCCCGCCTTCGTTCTCATCCCACCCGCTTCCGCGTGATCGGCCAGGGTCACCTCCCCGGTCGACAGGAACAACACCCGCCACCGTTTCTTCCTCAGCGGAACGCTCGTTTGCGTCAGCCGTTGTTTACCCTCGCCGTTCCCAAGCATGTACGCAACCTCGGCCGCCTTCCGAGAGTCCACCTGTGAGAACTCATCCAGGGATAGCAGCACGTCGTTGTGCCGCTCGGCGGTATCCTCCAGCGCGTTATCCGTCGTGCGCCAGGTTTCCACCCGATAGCCCCAGACCGATGCCGCGACGGCAAGCGCGGTCGACTTCCCGGTCGAAGAAAGTCCGTGCAGGTGAAACCCGCCTGAGTCTTTCCCAAGCAATTCCAGCGTCGGCGCTGCGAATGCCACAGACGTGGCGAAGGTCAGGATTTCGTTGTCGACGCACAGCGCAGCGACGTTTTCCCGCCAATCGGGGAGCGTGCCCGCGACGGCGTGGCCGGTGGGATCGTACGACTCCGCCTGCAGGATTACGCCTTCGTCGCCTTCGTGGATTCCGATCACTTGCCGTGGGAGCACGAATACGCGGCTTTGCTTTGTCGTGTACCACCCCGTGCGAGGGACGTTCAAAATCCGGTTCGAAGGATTCACGCTCGAAATGTAGTTGGGCAGTTCGAATCGTTTGCCCGGTGCGATCTTCAACCCGCCCCGCGCGAGTGCTTCCACGAGTTCCGTGCCGGCCCTCACGATCAGCGACTGCGGCGCAGACCACGTGTGCTCACGTTGGTCGGGGTCTTTCCACTTCAGGACGTAGCCCCATTCTTCGCCCGCTTCATTTCGACTCTGGGCGGTTACTTCCAGCCACGCACATACGAACTCCCCGGTCGGTGGTTGCGTGGCCTCGCCGTCCGAGGCTTTCTTGCCGCTGGAGAAACCGTACACTCCGTCGGAGCGTAGTTCGAACCGACCGTACTGCTGCTTAGTAACCCGGCGGACGAAGTCCCGCCACAGTCCAAGAAGCGGGCTCGCACCAGCGGATTCGTTGGGTGCCATGATGAGGATTAGCCGATTTTCCATCGACGGAAACGAGCCGGAACGTTAGGTATGTCGGGATTGTCTTGCAATGTCCGGTTTTCGAAATACCGAAAGGCTGGGACCGCCTGCCAGCGGACGCGGTGGTGCGGGTAGCCGTCGATGTGGCGGGGCTTCGCGAAAGGATTGATGGGGACGTGGCGAAGCTCAGGTGAGGGTGCTTGACTGTGAGTGCCTATACCCGTGGTGGTTAGTGACCACGAACGCCACGGGGGCGGGGAGTTCGAGGCAAGTTTTCAGACCTTATGCCGATATTGATGGAATGCAGATATGATGGCGGAACTACTTTAGGCCATGATTTCCAGCACATCAACTTCTACGTCCGAAAGGAACTTAACTGCCTCAGCAAGCGCGCCAATTAGTGCAGGGATGACGACGATCCATTTGCAAAAGGAGTTTGAGGAGGATGAACTCTGGTTTTGCATGCCAAAATCGTATCATGCCATCTGCGAGGCGGCTCAGGCGCGTTGGAGGTCCAGCCTCAACCCCCACTGCTGGCCTCACGGATTCATTGAAGGGCCTGCCGATCGGCTGCCTGGTTCAACCCTGCGGTAATCCCTGGTTTTCAGCAACCCGACTGGGAGCGCGGCCAGGTTTTGCTTGCGAGCGGATTCCCCGGCCTTCTCCCAGCGTCGCCATCATGACGGTTTCGGTGGCCGGCGGATTTGAGGCAACCGGATTCGCGCCTTCCCAAAACCTCCATGGTTCATCCTCGACGCTGGGCGGGGGTAGCAGCTTTTCGGGCCTGAGGGGGCAATCGAGAATGAAGCTACCCATTTTATTTAGTTATTCAAAGCAAATTGGCCGCCGGCGCCACCAAGTCAGGAAACCGAGCGCGGCCAAAGCGAAGCCTAATAACGCAAAGGTCCCAGGCTCCGGTGTCGCTGAGACCGAATCGATACCGATGGGTATGCTCACCGCAAGGGTTTCGCCGTCAACTGCATTTGAATCTTCCACCTCGAAACTCAATCCGTAACTTGTTACCGCAGGAAAGGTCAGGGGGCTCGTGTTCACTGAACCCGAAATCGTACCGCTTGAGGTAATTTGGTTACGGGAGAAAACTGCTTCGTGGTTGGCCACTAGGAGTAATGACCAGCTCAGTTCCGCATTTGGATTTCCAGTGTCCGTTATCATGAAACTCCAGGATATGGGCACAACAACGCCGGAAAGCGCCCCGTCATTCGTCGTGCCGCTGTCGATATTGGGTGATGTAACGAACGCAACAAACAAGTCGGTGCTTTGAGTACTATTATCGAGCACAGTACCAGCCCCATGCATCATTATGCCCGTGAGGAGGGAACCCGGGGCCGATTGGGCTACGGCACATGAATTACCTGAAAGGATCCCGCTAGTGCTAGGGACAACAACGCATGTATCAGTGCCATTGGGATCCAAAACCAACGGCGTGGCCCTCGCTGGGGTGATGCCCACTAGGAACGCAAGCGGCACCGCAGTGAGCGCGATGACGCGCGCCTTGCGCTGCATGAAAGATTTTGCACGTTCGAGAGACGACACGGTATTTTCTCCAGTCGGGCTCCTTGCCGCGATGAATCATAGTTTAGCAGCCTTGACGCTATTCAATTAGGACCTCTTTGGCGTATCAGTTCTCTGAGTTCACTCAGCGCAGCACAACTTGCCGTATCGAGTGCTCCCAGATTGTGTTCTTGCATAAGCTCGGGAAATATCATGTGGGAGATCGACGATATCGATATATGCAGTAACTGATTCGTGTGGATCAATGCGACGAGGCCAAGGATTGCCATCTGTGATCACAGGTTGTGGACACGCTACGCTTTTTGCTGCGAGATGAACTTAGGCGGCTCTTCAGCTTCGGATCCGTCCTGGGATTCGATCTTGTACACTCCGTCAGGACGTAATTCAAACAGATCGTAGCTTATGGCTGGACGTGGTACTGGGGAATGCCGTTCGTCGGAGTTGATTCGCGCGGAATATTCCTCCTCAGCCATATCGCGAAGTTTGGCAGAAAGGTCGGGATCGTCGAGGATACTTTCCACAACCAGGAACGTGACCGACTGGTCTTCGTCGAAAACGAACGTCACACTCGCGATTTTTGCCGGTTCGGGTGGTGGGATGACGAAATCCCGAGGCACGAGGACCCACGGGCCTTTGGCAGTGTCCGGGAGGTTGGCGGGAAGGGTCATGTGTTTTGATGGGCCGGGCAGGCATCGCGCGTGCGATCCCACGTCAGGTTGATCGACGGAAGTGGGGTGGAACGTTAGGATGTTCTCGCAGGGCTCGATGCTGTCTACCGCATCGAAACCCGCGAGGACCGCGTGCCAGCCAACGCCGTGGTGCGGGTGGCCGTCGATGTGATAGGCTTCGCGAAAGGATCGACCGCGAGGTCACTAGACTCCCGGTGAGGGGTAGCGGCTGTTCAATACCGATCACACCGAGCAGCGAGTCCACGGTGAAATACAGGTAGGCCGCTTCGCTGATCCCCTTCAGCAGCAATCAAGACTGCCGAAGGAAGCCACGAGCCGAGCGTGGTAGAGTAGGCACTTCTACTAATGCCGACGGTCTTCCTCAGCTCGGTAGCACGCGGGCTCGAACCATACAGAGAAGCGGTTTACAATGCCATCAACGGACTCGACGGTTACAAGTGTGTGCGTATGGAAGATTTCGGAGCGAGAGACACAACGCCTCACTCCATCTGCGTGACAAAGGTGCGCGAAAGCGACATTTTCGTTGGAATCGTAGGCCCAAGATACGGTAGTATCTCGCCGGAGACGGGGAAGTCGTTCAGTGAGAGTGAATATGATGAGGCCGTTGCTTCAGGTAAGTCGATTCTGATGTTTCAGGCCGCAGAAGAATTTCCAGTGCCAGCGAATTTGATTGAGTCCGACCAACTCCGTGAGAAGCAGGCGAAGTTTCGAACCCGAATAGATAAGAAGCACGCCGTCGCTGTCCTCAATGAAGATGAGCAGATCCTCGCCAGGCTCGTGATTCAAGCGATCTACAATCTTCGGAGCGACGCGCTGAGGGAAGGAACTATAGCTCAAGCGCCTACGGTGACAAAAATATTATTCCCATACGTTACGAATCAAGCAGGATTCGACAGCGGGATTGCGATCTCGAACATTTCAGATGATCCATTCGGAACTGAGAAACAGGAAGGTACGTGCACTATCCACTACTACGGGAGTCTGGTTGGTGGGGGCAAAGCTCCAAAGCCGCAAACGACTGATTTTATTCGCGCGGGACAGCAGGTAATCTTCACTCTGTCCGGCGGCGGCAACCACCTGATATATCCCGCGCCTGGTTTTCAGGGGTACATAATCGCTGAATGCCGGTTTAAAGCGGCAGGGTTCGGCTTCATTGGTGATGTCGGCGCACAGAGAATTGGCTCCTGCTACCTTGCACAAATCATGTGAAGTTTCTCGGGCCTATCGTGTCATCTCCAACCGAGCACCGCTCTCTCTTTTCCAGAAAATGAGCGGCTCCAGCAGGATGCTTATGAAAGCGCGGGTCGGAACCACCAGACCGCATCGCCAGAATCGGGAGCGGCATGCGGCGATCGTGCGAGAACTTGGGCTGATTTGAGCTTCGTGGCCAAAGAGAAGCTGCGATGTGCAAGAACGGCCCAGAGACAACTGGAGGGCGCGTTCGCACGCGGAAACGTTGACTACGGACATGGCGAACGCTCAGACCAGTCTCATTCGTGCCCCAGCGCCGACGTCAACGCAAGTCCGCGGCCCGCCGGAAATCGTCTCGGGTAGTTAACCGAAGGTCCGCCGTTGCTGAATTACCATCACCCACGGTAACCGCCTTTCCAAGTTTCTCGAAATGGAGTAGCCGTATCAGTGACTCGGGTGGCAGCATCCCAGGACCCGTATCCATCGCGATCAAGAGGTACTCTCCGGGAGGCAAACCTGCAAATGAGAACCGCCCGTGCTCGTCGGTCTGTGCCCACCCTCCGTGAGGTCCAGTCGCCATTACATTGACCGCCGGTCCCACGGGACCATCGGAATCGCTAACCACACCGCTGATGGATGAAGTCCCATGGGAGATCACGATTTCCAGAGATGCCGTTGGCGCTGAAGCGAGATCAATGTCGCCGCTTAAGTCGTGCCCATTGAAGCGGACTGATTTTACGAACATAGGCGGAGGTATCGAGCTAACGGTCACGCGATAGGGGGCCGGTTCCAGGCCCGTCAGGACAAAACTGCCATCCACATCGATCATTGGTGAATCCAGGTAGTTGAGCCCGTCAGCGGGAACCAATGTGATTTGCGGCCAGGATGGTGGTGGTTTACCCTCTACAATTATGTGTCCTCTCAGTTCGATGGCCGGCTTCATTTCTACAACAACTCGATCGAGATCTCCATTGCCAACCGAAATCGTCTGCCACACGACCAATGGAGGATGATCATCGATCTCGGCGGTAGGTTTCGTTTCCAGAATGTAGGTGCCGGGCAAGACGCCGTCGAACGAGAATTCTCCTGCTTTTAGACCTGTAGATTGAGCCGATAAGCCGGGTGCTCCGCTGCCTTGACGAATAAGGTTGAGGACGTCTGCGGAGCCAGCCTCCCCGGTGGCCGCGTTGACGACCTTTCCGCTCACCTTGAAGACCGGAACCCTTTGAAGCCGGATCTCCAGGCCGCGCACTTGGGCGCCGGCGCTGAGTTCAACGGGAGTAGCCGCTGCGAGATCGGTCGCATCCGGATAGTAGGTGGTGACGTAAATATCTTGGTGGCTTTGAAGCGACGACGATTTGACAGGCGAAGCCGCGCTCGGCGGAGCTGCGACGGACACTACGTACCGGCCTGGGAACAGGCCTCCGATTGCGAATGCTCCGTCTGCGTCAGTTGTTGCCGTACCGCCCGGCAGTTCGAATCGCTGCCGTTGACCGAGAGCCGAGTACAAGCGGACGGTCACGCCGGGAAGAGACTCTTTTTCGTCATCCACAACCCTTCCGGCGATAATGCCCTGGGGGGTCATCTGAATAACGATGTCGGTCGTTTTTTGACCTGGGTTAATTGTTAGTACGGGACCCCGAGCGTTGCTGTAACCCGCATTCAGGAACCCAGTGCGCTCGGCCTGCAGGATATAGCGGCCTGGTGCAACTTCATCGAAAGTGAAATTTCCTGACGAGTCGGTCTCAGCCGTAGCGTTCGAGACAGGTACTTCCACTGACGAACCCCGCGCAGCAGGAAGTGGTGTGAGTCGGACCGTGACCCGGCGCAGCGGCTCACCGGATACGCTGGTGACACTACCTGAAATCGCTCCCTTCTCGCTGGAGGGGGGCGACTGCGCCAGACAGCTCGCTATGAGAATCATTCCGAGGCATGCAGACTTCATTTGACTTCGCATTAATGCCTCTTCCTTCATGATTAGTTTATCCGAAACTATCGCAGATAACGGAGGAATACCGGACGACAGCTCGACAGGAAAGGAAAGCGTACAGATGACGGCATGCTTTCTCGATTCTCTATGAAGCTCCGCCAACGACACATCAAGGTTCCGCTTCAAACCATCCTGGATAGGCGGCAGGAGTGTGGAACGTGCCACGAATGCGGGAGCGACTAAGTTCGTGGCGCACATCGTGAAACCACTGACTGCGCCGCGCTTTTTGGCGAGTGGGGCAATTAGTTTTCGTCGGGCCTGTCCACAGAATCAACGACTAGAATGTCGGCCATGGTCCTTGAAGGTTGCAGCTTCAGTCCGAACATTTCCAGAGCCTGATAAATGTCGGGTCTATCTTCGAATCCTTGTCTGGCGAACTTCCCACCAAATTGGTTTTCGTCAGGCCCCCATATCAAGTCAAAATCGTACTTGCCCTCCATGGCGGTCTTGTCAATTACTGGACGGTCCATCACGAGTCTCTGCATAAACAGGGCGAGACCATGCATGGTCGCATTGCGCCCTATGATCTGCCCCACTCCAATTATGAGCGACTCGCCACCGGGCTGCGAGCTTTCTTGCAACTTGAAACCCTTCTTGCCCACTTCCAGGAGGTAAACAGGAACTTCCTTGCTCTCATGGTGAACCCTCAACTTGAACCGTTCGGTGAGCAGGGCCTGAAACATTCGCTTGAGTTCCTCCGGAGATGGCCGCACATCGTCTGGCAGCTTCGCCGTGATGAGGTAATGGTCGGAGTCAAGCCAATGCGGTCCTCCTGAAACCAATCCGGGAAACACGTCGAAGAAGTAAGCGATGCACTCCCTAATCGTATGGTTGTTTGCTTCAAAAACTTGCGGTCCCCTGTGGCGAAACCAGTAGTCTCGCTGACCGGGTGGGCTGAGATTTACTGTCGAAACCTCGAAGGTCGAGGGGGGAACAGCTGGTTCAGCCTGCTGCGCGTACGTAACAGGCATCACTAAGAAAATCATTCCCAGAGAGAATCGCGCTCGTCGAAGCATCGTATCCACCTCCGACACTGATTTTACCTACTGCGTCGGGAACTATCCAGGCTATCCCGTGGCACGTTTGGCGGTGGGACTCGTAAGCTGCAAAGGTTTTACTGGCCTCCCGAAACACTCGCACTTGAAAGTGGTAAACGATGCGCCGGGACAGAGTGGCCCGCCTGTTCTCCGCCTGTGTTACTCTGCACTGCGCGTGACCGGGGCGGCTCAGTCCAATGAATTCTATCGGCAATTACTTCTTTGGTACACGATCCTCCATCACCACATAGGTTTCGGCGCGTGTCTACGATCCGCCGGAGCGGGCGATCGGAATGGTTACGGACCCGTTTGGGGTGATGACAATTTGGGCGTCGTTCGGGCTGGACAGTTCGATGAAGTGATCACCTGCGGACGTCGCGCCCCCCGTAGCTCTTCGGACGAATCACGACCCGCACACGCACCGACGCAGCGTCCGGTCGTTCAAACACCAGCTCGTACTCGCCCAGGAATCCCGGTCCAGGCTGCCAGTAGAACACTCCACCTTTTAGGGTCGAACCGATGGGCAGAGATCGTCGTTCACCAGCCACGAGTAGCTGACCTTCGCTGGCGCCGACGCGAAGCTCAACCCGGTCGAGTTCTTCCATGTCGACGAGGTACGTGCCGTCCGATGCGCGTGGCAAGGCGTCAGGTTGCCGGAAGCCCACACGGGCTGTTGCGGGATCATCCGTGGACGCAGCAACCGGTTCCGCTGGTGCGGCTACTGTGCCGGTGTTCTGCACTGTGAAGTACCGGCTTCCGATTCCATCGCCACGCCCGGCGTTATCGAATACATTCCAACTGATCGTGTGAACACCGTTGGCGAGCGTGGTGGTATCGATAAAGAAGAAACCCACTGCACCGTTGCTATTCGCCAAGCCCGGAAACAGATTGGCAATGTCGCTGCGGAACTGGTTGTAGGTCGGATGGCCGACCGGCACCCCGTCCAAAATCACGGTAATGGTCGAGCCGTCGGTGGGGATCGCATAAGCATGCTGAGTGAGCGCCCAGCCGAAGTTCACGAACGCATTGCCCGATGTAGTACCGCCCTGGTCGGGAGTGTCGATAGTGCCAAACGGTTTGGAAGCTTGGGCGTTGCTCACCGTAATCGCACGCGTTCCGAGATCCACCGTCATTCCAGATTTGTTGGTTGCGATGGCGTGGAGCTTGTAGGTTCCATTACCCAGCCCGGCTGCGCCGCCGTGATTCGGCAATTCGTTGGTCAACAGCATGTATCCCCACCCGCCGCGATAATTCAGCGGCGCGTTGGGGTAGGTCGCCTGGACGTCCGGCCGCGCACCCGCGACAAACGTGGCAGTTCCGACGTACACGAGCTCGTTAGACTGAGGGGACTCATTTCCGAGTGGTTCCCGATAGACGCCTACGCTTGTGACTTCGACATTATCCAGCGCCCAGCCGGTCACTGGAATTGCACCGGCGATGCCAGTCGTGTTGTTCACAGGTGTATCGAAACTGCCGTATGGTAATGCGGGGGAAGCGCTCGAAACCCGCACCTGAATCTGCTGCGGCGAATTTGCCGCGCCTAGAGCAGTGACGGTAATCACGCCACTCGGACCCGAGGTCGCCGTAACCTGAAACGTCCCGTTCCCTGTTCCAGAGGTCGGTGAGACAGTAATGTTTGCTTGGTTAGAGGAAGCCGTCCAATTCACGCCGCTACCACCTGTAAAGCTCACCGTAACGGATTGGGTATCGGTAATAAGGGAAGCGCTGAAGCCATAGTTCAGCGACTTCTGGCTGAGAGATAAGGTCGGCTGATTGGTCCCGCCGACGATGGTGGAATCGTTGGCCGTGGCACTCAAAGATCCACCGCCCGAGACGCTGACTTGGTTTACTTGTGGCGAAGTTGCGTTCGATGCAACGTTGACGGTCACTGTGATGATTGAATAGCTTGCGCCACCAAGTAGTGGGTCCGTACGCGCGCAGGTATTGGACATGCAGGTCCACCCGGTGCCCGCCATTGATACGAGCATCAGGCCCGAGGGAACCGTGTCGGTCACAGTCACCGCTCCAGACGTTGTTGTGGCCCCATTGGCGTTCGATACCAGCACCGAGTATGTCGCGTTCGTTTGTCCTAGGAAAAAGTTTCCGACATGTGTCTTGCTGATGCTTAAAGCCGGAGCTGTTGACGGCGCAAGCACTGGATTTATCACAGTGGGTCCCGGTCCATCCGCGATGTGATCCCAAGCTGACACATCAGCGCTCAGTGGTTGAGAGGACGGCGCGGTGCTGCTAAACGAAAATCCGGCGAGGGATGTCCCTGGAGCAATATCGTGAGGATAAGGCAGGGACACATCGGTGTTGAACCAGTATACGTACGTACTGTTATCTGTTACAAAATCCCAACCGGGGGGTGTACCAACTGTCGTAATCGGAGCGTTCACAGTCAAAATGAATGATGAGATGAAATTAGGACTGTTTGTCGGTTCGTTATTGGACAGAGTATATGACCAGACGGGAGGACTTCCGTTCACACGCACGTTCGCGATTAGGTCTGCAAACAGCGAATGACCTATATGTAATATCAGGAGGCTGGCAAGAACCAATCTTGCGCCAACGGTTTCGAAACAGCATCTCACTTCAAATCTCCAAGCACGCCAAGTGGAGTTCCATCGCGGAACCCGATCAGGGAGCATGCCACAGAATCAGTTCAATGTCTTGATTAACATGGGCCGTCTTAAAATAATCGGTGTGGAAAACACCAAACACATCATCGAATCGATTGAGTTTGCCCGGTCCGGTGCCAATCGGCCACGCTTGATCGGACGCCGCTTGGCTCTGAATTGGAACTATGCCATCACCACCTCCGTAAGCAGTAGCTGGCCCTCCGAAATGCCCTTGCCACAATGCCCCTGTTGGCGGAATTATCCAATTCCGCTGCCACAAGTATGTTGCTGTATAAACACCTAACGCTGGCACAATGCCAGTGGAAGATGCAATTGTGTAGTATCGGATCCTCGCATCGAGCCCTAAGCTATTTAGATTGGTTAAGAATGGGTTTACATCCCTGGGAGCAGGAATGCGGACATGACCCGCCATTACGTCGGCCTGCGTATTACCGTACCATGCGTAAGTTGGCAGCATCTGCTGGATAGCGGCGCTACTTGCCTGCTCTAAGCAGGCAATGGTATTGCTGAGATCTCCACCGATCCCTTGGCCTAGCAGCCAATCAAGCGCTGTGGTCAGCGCAGCCGCAAAGGGAGACACATGTTCCTGAAATGCAATTGCAGCCAATGTTACACCTTCATTTGGTGATCCGACGAGTATTAGTCTATTTATTTGTCCGCCCAGACCATTACTCATAATGGCTGTCCGCGTTACTATCCCTCCCAAACTGTGAGCGACTATATTCACCTTATCTGCATAAGTTCGTCCATTTAGGGGGTCAAGCAGCTGACCCCAGATGAATGATCGTAGTTGTCCTGCAGCAGCGACAGCATCTTCACCCACACTTGGATAATCGAACGAGACCAGTGTCGGGTACGGAGCAGAGAGTGTTGGGAACCCATCGTCCTCGACGTAGGGGTGGTTGGTGGTGGTCGTCAGATACTGAAACAATTGCGTTGGAATGCGTGCTGGGTGAATGGGGCCAGGAAGGCAGTCCGTAAAGATACCATGCACGTGCACGACAGGAAGAGGAATCTGGTTGGCAGGCTTCGTGGCGGTGGCTGTGACGTTATCCGCTTCGGAGACCACAGCCATCACGTCGAATACTTGATTATCTATAAATCGCGGCACTCCCCCGCCAGCCTGGGTGAGATCGATTCGGAACGAATTGCTGAAGGTGCCAACAACTCCTGCTCCGAGCGTAAGTGAGCATTGAGAGCAGTTGGTCGAATCTAGCATGATCGTGTTACCGAGAGTGCCGTCGCCGCCTATCGGAGTCGTGCTAATGGATAACCCCTTGGTAACGGCGTTGTTGCTCAATTGGGCAATGACGTCAACTTGCAGGGTATGGGAATCGAACATTTGAACGGTGTTTATGGTGACACTATCAACAGAGACCGTCGTGCTGGCGCTCCCAGTCTGCCCGGCACTGTCCTTGACCGTCAAAGTGACCCCGTATGTTCCAGCCCTCGTCCAGGTGTACTGGAGCGATGGGCCTGAAAGAGTGTCCGTACCGCCATTGGAATTCTGAATAGTCCACTGGTATTGGATAATGGAATCGCTATCGTTGTCGTAAGAATGAGAACCATTCAAGGTTACAGGCGTATTGACCGCTACTGTCCCCACGGGGTCTATGACAGCGGTCGGAGGAGTGACGAGATTCCCGGAAACAGTAACAACGGAGCTGGCCTGGGCCTGGCCTTGTTCCTGCGTGGGATTAGACCCCGATCGAGAGTCGCTACCAAATCTATAGCCTGTTGCCAATGTGTAGGTATTTCCGAAGCATGTAATCCTGGTGGACTGCGTAGTGCTGTCAACGATCGAAGCGTCGTTGCCGCTTGCCTGCTGGCTGCCGGTCTGCCCTGGGCCAATCTGGGCAGATGCTGTTCTCGAAAAGTCGGTGGTGGTGGCTGACCATCCATCCTGACCCCCAACTGATACGCTGACACTGGCCTGACCGGTCCATGTCTCCTGCAAATGAAATCCCGTGCCAGGAGGTCCGAGAGCATAGACAAACAAGGTGCCTCCCCCATCGCCGTCAGCGATGATGAACAGCGTCGGGCTGTTCACGCTTGTCGTTACCGTCGCGGTCACGCTATTCGGAGTAGAGGTCTTACTAGCTGAAAAGAATTCATCGCTGTACGAATGAGAGGGCTCTTCACAACCAGACGTGAAGGAAGCGCTACCGAAATTGAACTCGCCTTGACCGAAGTATTCCGCTCCTGCTTGAAAGACAAATGCGAAGGGTGGCGGTGAAGACTGCTGAGCCAAGGCGCGGCACACCAAGATCGTTGCCAGCATCGGGGCTGGATACAAACGAAGCCGCAGGTTTATGTCTGACCTCATCTCAACGGTCCAAAAAGGATCACTGACTTATATCACACGAAAAAATGACGTGCAACTTGAGGCAGCTGAGAAACCTGAGGCAGCTGAGACACATTTCAGAATATTTTATCGTCCTTTTTATCGGCTCCTGTACCAGGCGTGAGTTGTGGCGTTTAGCAAACAGCTCGGTTGCCCAAATGTTAAATCAGCGCTTGGTCTCGGATTAGTGAAGCGAGCGCGGTCCATGCGATGAGGAGCTCTGCGGACCTGTTGCTCGGCCAGCAGCCCGTCAGGACACCAACGCCCAGGGCTCGATCCGGCCAGGCCGCCGGGCGGCGCAGTGCCATCGACCAATTCCTCCGGTTCTAAGAAGTATATGGTTCCGGGGACAGTGGCGGAAAATGCATCCGGCGATTATGGAGTTTCCAATCACAAGGGTGGACATTATCAAACGTCGAGAACAGATAACCTTGACCACAATAGGCGGGCAGGAGTTTCCAAATAAAACAATACCGCTTCACCGAAATTGAGGCGAGCGATGCGTTAACGCGGCACCGGAGCCAATAACCAAACGCCGAGCACGCTGCGCTTCATCCTCGTGTCGTGTTCGGCGTTTGTGAACTACTGAAGGCTAAGTCGAGTAAGACCGGTAGGTACCCGTGCTACGATCACAACTATGCCAGTAGATCACATTTTATCCTTACTCATCGCTGAGAGGGATAAGTTGGACAAAGCCATTGCAGTTTTGCAGGGTACACCACGAACCCCGACGCAACCTAAGACGACTACCCCGGCGACCGAAGCCACGCCTACCCCGAATCACACGCGCAAACGCCCACGTTGGACGGCTGCTCAGAAGAAAGCCGCAGCCGAAAGAGCTAAGGCGGTGTGGGTCAGACGGAGGAGGGCAGCGGCAAAGAAGGGTTAGCGCCGCAAGATATGAAACTTGAGCTTCCCGACGACGAGCTTGAACTGCTAATCAAAGCCCTCGACCACTACCACGCTTACACTGTCGCGAGGAACGCGGAGGATGGGCGGTACCGCGATCTCGCCGAGCGGCTCAAGCGGAAGCCCACGGAGCGGGAACCCGCAACGGCGAAGCCCGCGAAGCGTAGGGCTTAATCAGGCAACACGAGTCATCCCAGCAGTGCGTTCACGAAGTCTTTCACTGCACCCATTGCGCCTACTGTCTGTCGAAGACGAGCACTTCTTTCCTAGCGCCCATCTCATTGGTCATCGTCTTACCATCAGGCGCGACAGTAGATGTGAACATCCCAGTAACCTTCCCGTCTCGCTTGCGCGTGATCTTGCGTGTTGAAGCATTGATTTGTTCGCAGATCTCGCTGATACCTTCTGCCTTTACATTCACGCCTGCAAGCGGATGTTCCTTACCGTCATAGATGCGGTTGAATTCCTGGTGGTGCTTCTCACCGGATTTCGTAACAGTATCGAACGCGGTAGTGTAGGCGTTCGGTGCGGTTTGTGAGATCGTCATGATTTCACTGGCAGTGTTGTTATCTGTTTGGACCTTGGATTTCTCCATGTTCAACTTCCACGTGCCTGTGAAGTCAGCAGCCGCTAGGGTCAAGCCGAGTGAAAGGGTTGCAAGAACTATAAGCGTTAGACGCATCCTGAATGATCTCCTTCGGGTTTTGTAAAAAAGCCATTCGCAATAAAGTGTTAATCTTTGATTGCCTGTCATTGTACACACAATAGGTGTGGAACACAATAATGGAAAGCGAGTGGAGTTGCCCGGATGCGCCCGATTAAGCTCAGTAAGAAAGAGTTGGGTTTGACAGTGATAGCGGTCTGTCTCGCCCTTGCATCGCTTGCGCCAACAGACCGGTATGTGTTCATCTCGATGTTGGTTTTATCGTTCGCCGCATGTCTCTACGTGGCCTATCATCACGAGGGCAGACCATTGCGGAGGGCTATTGTTGTTATCGTTATTGCGGGTATCTTGGTATTCATCGGGTATCGAAATGAACTCAATTGGCGATCTTCATCGCGAGGGGAAACCAGAATTGACGTGACCAACGTAGTGCCTGTCCTCGCCCATTCAAACAAAGGAAATGGCTTATTCGTGAACGTCTTTTACGCTAACCATGGCAAACTGCATATCAAGCGGATGGTTCACAGATGCGTTTCCCTGTATAGTGAAGACCCACTTAATCAAACCGCCGAAGATGCCCTTGTGGCTACAGCAGATTCCTTACCATTTCCAAATGACTTACCGCCAAGAGTGGAGATTCCACCGGGCGACTCTCCGAAGCATTATTTCTCCTGTGAGCAAAGCGATGAACAAATAATGAACTCTTGGAAGGCGGCGGATGTCTTAACGAGTGACCATAGGCTATATATCGCTGTTGTTCTTAAATACCAAGACGATTCAACGCCGCGAGACAAGGTGATAGTAACTGAGTTCTGCGGATGGTTCGGACGCACTTTTGAGATGTGGCATAACTGCGGACGAAACCGTCTGTTTAGTGAGGCGATCAAGTAGGTCGATGCCATTCGTATTTATCACATGGTTCGTGGAGTGGAACGGTTGGGTTTCCGCAATAGAGGGGCTTTGATGATCATCGACGAACTGCGACGCCTCGGCAACGACGTTCACATCGAGAAAGGCGAGGGGTATCTTCTGGAAAGGCGATGCGAACAACAGGCTGGACCGCACCGTTAACGTTCCAAAGGTGAGCAGTCTGACATCGGATCAATGGATTGCCGAGTACGATCGGTTGAAGAAGCTGAACACCGAAATGCTCGCGGGCAAGGCACGGGAAACGGGCACGGCGAAGAAATCGCCTACCGCCAAGCCGCGCAAAGCACGAAAGTAATCCGGATGGTAAGCATTGACCGCACTAAAACGGCTATACTCGCACTCGGAGCTAAACATGATCAAAGTAAGCGTTTTGTATCCAAGCAACGATGACGCACAGTTCGACATCGATTATTACCGCGATCGCCACATGCCGATGGTTCAGGAACGGCTCGGCGCGGCGTGCAAAGGCATCGCCGTAGAGCACGGTCTAGCAGGCGCAACGCCAGGTTCTCGGCCACAGTTCATCGCGATGGGGCATGTGTACTTCGATTCGATGCAGGAGTTCGAAGCCAACTTCGGCAAGCATGTGAAGGAGTTCGTTGCGGACATTCCAAACTACACGAACGTGCAGCCCGTGATTCAGATCAGCGAGGTTGTGGTAGCGCTGGAACCTGTTGCCGCGCGGGAACACGCCTAGCTCGCGGTCGCAGCACTCCGCTTCTCGAACAGCTCGTGCCTTCCCGCATACTGCGAGTAGTTCGGGTTGCGGATCTTCCACCATCGATCACCGTAGGTTCCGTTCCGCCACTTCGCGACGATGCCTTCGAGATCGCGATCAAACGCCAGCCGGAACAGCTCGATTCCGTGTTGTTCGATGTGATCGATATATAGCAAGCCTTGAGACTGCTCGTGTATGGCGCGCAAGTCGTTTCCGCTATCAGCGGTCGCTCGCGGAGATCCTTACCATCGAGCCAAAGCAGATCGAAGACATACAGGATCGGTTCACCACGACGCCGAACTAATCCGTAGAAGTGCGGTCGCCCTTCAGCATCGAGACAGACGATTTCGCCGTCGAGAACGGCTTCACACTTCAGTTCATCGCCAATCGCACCGCACAGCCGCGGGAAACTTCGGTACGGGTTGCCGCGTCGGGACACAAGCCGTGCGCCGTCGCCTTCGACGTATGCCAGACCGCGGAAACCGTCGTGCTTCAGCTCGAAGATGTAGTCGGGATTGTCGAATGCGTCACGTCGGAGCACCGGGTTCGCGGGTGTGAAGTGGAGTAAATGCAATGTTTGATCTCAGTGTACCGAAGGTCGTTAGGTGGCTAGTCAGTCGTGTCAGAGGCTCGGGTATGATGAAAGAGCACGAACAAAAAGACAAGGCGAGGAAGAAAAACCGGAGTTCAAAAAAACGGCTGAATATCGGCGATTCAAGAAGTTGTTGAAGCATGTCATAAAAGCTCCGCCTCTGCGTAATAAGAAGTTGACAGTTCAAAAATCAGATTGAGGCCATGGACGGCCAACCAGCAGGCGACACTCCAAGCGCAAACGCCCCAGAAAACCCGCCTGCGCCATCCCCACTGAAGCCCGCTACACAACAAACTGATGTAACCCATCAGTCCGCAAATGTAACCACAAACCAAGAGAATCCAACCGCTGAGCTTAGGCGGGAATTTCACTTGTTTGAAATATTGTCGCTGGGGGTTCAGTCGATCTTGGCAATTGTAGGAATTGGAGCGCTCTGCATCTATGGATTTCAACTCGCCGTAATGCGCGGCACCCTCACTGAAATGAAGCGCAGCGGTAGCGAATCCACGCAACAGGTCTGGCGCGCAATTGACAACATCAACTGGCTTGCGCGGTCCATGGACTTGTCGCAGAAAGTGTCCCAGCAAGCCGTGGAATCGAGTCAACGACAAAGCAAAGCGGCTCTTGATGCTAGCATCAATAACGCTAGACTTGATCAGAGACCTTGGGTCGTGCTGAATAGATTTGAGTTGTCGGCGGAGCCAGAAGAGAACGTCCCATTTACGGGAACGTTTTGGATAATAAACAGTGGCAGGACTCCAGCCATACATGCCGCACCAAGGTCCACAATTCTCTTAAATGTTGGAGAGCCAGCATTTACTGATTTCAGCCGCGCCGTTGGGGCACGTAACGCGGGAATGCTCACTCCCGGAGGCGTTGGAGATATGCATTTTGTCTCTAGTCCACTCACGCTCAATCGTGCCCAGCTTGATGCTTACAGGAACCCGAATGGAGCGGTCCTCATTTACGGTCACGCCATTGTTGATTATGAAGATGCCTTTACCGGAAGTAAGCCCCATTGGACGCGCATCTGCATCTCGCACGCTTACGGACGCCCGCTCACGGAATTTCGTTTTTGCAACACCGGTAATGACGTAGATCACCAATAAGAGCGCCAAGACTAGCGCCCAGCCTGTCACGCTAAGTGCATGATTCAAGGATTCGGCTCCGTCGAGATCACCGCGTCCAGCTTGTACACGAAGCCGCTGTGATTGCCATGGCGGAATTCCGGCGGCATGATTTTGCGGACGCCACATTCGGATCGGCGACGAAGTTGAACGTTCGCGTGAAAGCACAAGAAGCGGCGCATGTGGTTTCGATCGCAAAGGTGAAGGCGTGGTTGGATCGGACGGGGAAAAGTCCGCGCGAGCAGGTCGAGAAGAATCGGTTGAAGTATTTGTTGACGCGGTGAACGTGAAAACGTCGTCCCACCAATGCCCCTCCCATTCGACACCGCCCACATCGACCAGATCCACATCCAGGTCACGACCGATCGGCAGGTTTTCACGTGGCGTGTTGACGCCATGGACCCGGACACCCACGCGTGGATGACGGCACTGTTGGAGCAGAACCCACCGATACAGCAAGGGTTTATACACTACAGCATAGAGGATCGACCCCACAGAGGGGCAGCGGGTCCAAGAGGACGGCAATGAAGCACCCGCCGTGGCACGCAACACCCCCGTAATACGGCAGCCCACACCGTCCGGAACGAGAAGGTTTGACAATATTAGGCGTGACAGGCCGCGTTCTAGTGGTTACGCTTGCCTTAGCGTGACAGGCTGGTTGCTACTGGCATGCCTGTCGAGCGTATTTTTGCTCGCGTTGTTACCGTACCGCCATGCTTCCTATGGGATCAGGCACAAGCAGAATGTACTGCGCTGGAATATTGATACCAGGAATTATGCTTCTGCTATTCACACTTGGATCATTGCGCATAAGGAGGAAAGACATTCCAGTATAGTAACTGGATCTAGGATCAAAGCCAGAGCGATAGGCGATGCAAACGACAACATCGGCCACCAAAGCCCCAGAGAAGTGTCTACTAGATTCCGCAACGTCTGCCATATTCGCTTCTGCCGCATAGTTGACGTTGGGTTCAATTTCTTTTCCAGGGAATATAATCTCTTCCGTGCCGGAAAAGTTTATAGCAGAAGGGGAAGTGCAAAGCCGTCTTATTTCGAAGATTCCCGCAGGGCGCACGCCGTTGAGTACGTGAAGCTCGTGCTCGATGTGGGCAATCGCTGGAGAGTGGCCGACGTTGGTAAGAGAAACGCGCAACGATATGCTTGCCCAGTTAGCATCGAATGTCAGCGGACCGACGACGCGCACATTTGCGGCAACCCAAGGACGTTGGGCGATCTCAAGCTGATTAACAGCCGCGTCGGCAGATTTCTTAGCTGCTTCAGCGGCCTGAGCACTAATCTCGGCCTGTCGTATAGCTGCGTTGCTTGCAACGAGAGCGGCTTCGGCTTGCCGACTAGCCGCGCTCGCCAATCTGCCCGTTTGAATGGCCTGATCTTTAGCAGCTTTAGCAAGATTGGTGGTCTGGACTGCTTGGGTAACTGCCTGCTGCGCAAGAGTGTGTGTATCGACAGATCCACTACCAGTCCTAATTTCCGTGAGAGTATCGGCCGCTGTTTTAGCTGCACTTTTAGCGGCACCAGCACTCACGCTGGAACTATGAGCCTGATACAGGGCAGCTACCCCAGTTATAAAAGTGGCAAGCAACAGACCAAGAGTGATACGCAATATAGCTCGGTCATGTCGCGCCTGTCGCTGCCTACTCTGTTCGTCTCGTTCTTGCTGTTCACGGCGTTGGCGCTCTGCTTCTATGCGAACAGTGTCAATGATGAGACTCTCATCGATTGGGGGTATACGGTGTTGTGGATTGGGTTCTTCGTCGGAGCGCAAGTTATTGTAGTATCTAATTCTACGAAATTTATAGGGCTAAAATCGTGCGTCACGCCTGCTTTTACGGCGCGGTGATTTTGCAGCACTGACCCGTTTATCTACCTCCGCTTTGGAAACCTTCAGGATTTTCCGCATGCCTTTCTTGAAGCGCCGGAACTCGGGTGTAGCGATGAAGATCGTCACGTCCGCCAATCTCGCGCACCAGCCGTTATGCAGCGCCTGTAACAACCGGCTGCGCTACAGTGCGGGAAGGATTACGGGCGGGTGCTTGCCGCGAACCGGGCTGTCAAAGTACTGGCTGAAAAGGCATTTATCTAATATTTCTCGCTTGTTATCAGAAAGATAACTCGACCAGAAACGTACGGCTTGCACTATACGGATGTGAGAGAAAAAATCAATGCGTGAATGACACGCACCCGTACCCATACCAAAGGAGAAAACTAATGAAATATCTTGACGACAGCGGAACGATATACGATCCCGACGACCGTGACGACCGGCAAGAAGCCGAAACAGAACCCTGGACCTGGCGAACCTTAGTTTTAGATGTCCTGCACCTTACTTTTGATCCAACACCGGCAGCGAAGGAAATTTACGCGAAATTGCGTGACAACGCGCGACGGCAGGGCGAGGTTTCAAAGCTCTTAGGAATCACGGTGGATGACCTGCCTGAGGAAATGCCGCGGGAGTTCAAGGATGCGTACGATGAGGCGATTGCGTCCCGCGGCCCCGACGGACTCGATTATCCGTACCCCGTGTGCGTGGAACCCGTGGATGAATGTGCGATGCCACGCTTGAATACAGACGTCCGTACAGACGGATCAGGTCCCGTTGTTTGTAGACCCACTACAAAACAAGCGCTTGCCCAGTTTGAAAAACAAAATCACTTATGCTCTTTTTGTGTGAAGCCGTTAGACGCATCGGGCGAGGGCGTTGCTGTGGATTACGACAATAGGCTGCAGATGCGCTCGCTGGTACACCTAAGCTGTAAAGCGGAAATCGAGGCAGCGAAAGACCAAGCGTGGCTCGATTCACCTGGTGCAAACGTGGAGCGCGCCAGGCTCATCAGACGCGGTTTCAGCCCCGAGATCGTAGAACATCTGATGAAGAACATGTTGAGTCACGGGATTGAACTGTGGATGGATCAGGATGGCAATTGTATGGAAATAGTTGACGGGGAACTCATTGATATGAACATCGCGGGTGCTGAGCACCCCGAGTAAACTTCGTATCTGATTTCGCATTGGGCAGGCTCCCAACGACGTTTCCAACTGCGCCGGATCGTCGAGCTGCCCGCATCCTGGCGTAGCCGGCGGCTCCATGCTGGTACGTCCCTACCAGTTGGCCGGCTACGCCTGGGAAGTTTTTGGAAACCGTCCGATGGGCGCTCGTCACCGAGGCGAGTATTGCGTTTGAATTTATCACACGAGGTACAAGTATGAAACCTGAATACGGCTCACACGGTGAGCCTACCAATCTAGCAGCATACCGACAGCATGAGGAAATCGCCCGCATGCAGCATGCGGACATTGAAACCATGCACGGCGCTGGGGAATGTGCACCGGAAACACCGGAGCAGATCCCGCTTCCTGGCCTTTCCATCGCCCAAACCGAATTCTTCTATGCCCTCCAGAAGCGCTACGCCAAACACAGCTTGGCGCTTACCGTCACCGCTGACGGCGAGATGTTCGCCTGTGAAATCGGCGGAAGTTGTGATGGCAAGTCGCACCCTTCCGGAAGCATCCACGACCCGCGCAACGTCTTCAACCTGATTCCCACCATGTACGACGCTACCCTTAGCCGTAAAGAGGTTATCAGCTTGATGTTCAGACTATTCCCTCGAAGCACGGAGCTAGGGTTCCTGCTTCGGTCGAAAGGAGACGAATAACATGGGCATGGCTCCACTTCCCCCTAACCCAAACCGGTTCGACGCTTGGGAGGGCTTTGGTGTTCGACCTGCGCTCGCGCCCGGCCACATTGATACCGAATTCATCACCGGCTCAGCCGGCACCGGCAAAACGTACGAAGTCCAGCGCCGGCGCGCGGCCGATCCGGAGGGAGTGGTCGTGGCTGCAACCACCGGGATCGCTGCGGTCAACCTCGGGCCGCAGGTAACAACGGTCCACTCGTTGCTGAAATTCTTCGACCACAACTCGCTGGCCGATGCGTATACGGACGGTAGACTCCAACGCAAAATCCGCAGGCTGGTGGAAGACGGGATGCGCGAGCTGATCGTAGATGAAATTTCCATGTTCTGCGCGCCCGCGATGGACATCCTGTACACCGCGTGTAACGAAGTCGCTCAGAACAACGACGACTCAAACCTCAAACTAACGCCGGTGGGTGATTTCTGCCAGCTCCCACCCATAACGGACGCCGATACGCCTGCCACGGGGAAGTACGCGTTTGAGGCGGATTGTTGGGTGCCCAATTTTTCCCAGCATACGACACGGCTTACCCAAATCTTTCGACAAGAGGACGTAGACTTTGTTCACGCCTTGCAGGCCGCTCGACGCGGCGCGGGGGAAGAAGTGCTGGTGTATCTACAACGGGTGGGAGTGCGTTTTGAACGGTCGCTAAGTAATACGTTCGACGGAACCACGTTGTGCGCGACCAACCACGAAGTGGATGCTTACAACCGGCGGCGTTTGTACCTGGTTCCTCCCGAGGGTGGCGACCGCGTCCCTCATATCGAATCAACCCGATGGGCGATTCCCGGACCCGACGGACGCCAACCCTCGGAGTGGCAACAGATCCCGGAGATGTTTCCCTTCAAGCTTGGCGCGTACGTGATGATCCTTTCCAACGACACTTCGGGCTTCGCCTGGGCAAACGGGGACTGTGGGACGTTGCTCGATGCAACCCCCAACCAGTTCGTTGTACGTCTTAAACGAAACGGGCGTGATGTAGTTATTGGCAAAGTCACCCGCACGCTCACCACGCGGCAAAAGCCTACGGGCATCAACGACGCGGATGTGGTCGTGGTTGGAAGTATGTCCGAGTATGACGACATGGTACGTGAGAACGGCGAACCTCCCCGGCAGGTGGTGATCCTGCGCGAGCCGCGCCCGACGTGGATCACGGGATGGGTCAGGTACCTTCCCGTGCGGCTGGCGTATGCCGCGACCGTGCACAAGAGCCAGGGATTATCCCTCGACTCGATCCAGCTCGATCTCAGTTCCGGCTTTCTCGCTAACCCGGCCATGATGTACGTTGCGCTGAGTAGGTGTAGGACGCCGGGAGGGCTGGTGCTGGTCGGTAGCCCGGACCAAGTCGTGGCGAAGACGAAGGTTGATCCGAGAGTGATGGAGTGGCTGTAGGTACGGGGGAAGGATAGGTTAGGTTTTTCGCATTGGGCCAGTTCCGCGCAGGGCGCCCATTGTCCATAACCCGGCCCCGCGTTCGTCGAGCTGCCCGCATCCTTGGCGTAGTGAGTTCTTACTTCCATTCCAGCTCACTACGCTAGGGATTTCAAATCAGTCGGAGGACTTACTCAGGAAATAATTATGCGCAGAATCAAACAATTGATCACCAAGGTCGTGCAACCGCGCGCCCGCGCGGGTCCCAATTCAAGCGACGCCGGTACCCCGGCCCACGCCGAGGCTAGAGATGCCAGCGGCTCGACACTCGGGGATTTCCCGTGATCTCGGGACTGTTTTTCAAGCTGATGATTGGTATAGATCGCAAACAAGTAACTTTTTGGAGGAGTAAGTGATGACTGATTCAAATGTTCTGAACGAGCGCCAAGCGGCCAACGTTCTTGGATGCAGTGTGGCGTTGATGCGGAAGTGGAGGTTGTTCGGGGACGGTCCATCGTACCTGAAGATCGGCCGGCTCATCCGGTACCGCCAGGCCGATATTGACTCGTTCCTGGAAGCCCACCGGGTCGAAACGGCGGGTGGACGATGAGTGCCGCGCCAGCGCCGGTCAGGATCGTGGAAGCCGCCGAGAAACCGGCGCGCCCTAAGCCGGGCCCGATCACGGACGTATCGGCGCTTCCATCCGTCTGGGACTTGGCCGCCACGATCGAATGGCTTGTCCCAGACATGATCCCCCGCGCCAGCGTGAACCTGATCTCCGCTGAGAGCGGCACGGGCAAAACCTGGCTCGCCTACGCGGTCGCCGGTGCAGTGGCCCATGGCGCCGCGTTCATCGGACGAGCGGCCCAGCCGGCACCGGTGCTGTACCTCGACGGTGAGAACCCGCTGTACGTGGTGAAACGGAACCTCGGGGACCTCGGGATCGCTGCGACCGACAACCTCCGCATCTGGGGTGGATGGAACACCGAGCCGCCACCGGGACCGGACGACGCACGGGTCCTCCGCTTCGCTACCGCGGACCCGAAACCGCTGCTGATCTGGGACTCCCTGGTGGAGTTCGCGCGAGCCGACGAGCAGTCCTCGACCGAGATGCGGGAATTCATGAAACACTTTCGCCGCCTGGCCCACCTGGGCGCGACGGTCATGGTCCTGCACCACACGGGGAAGTCGGCCGGGTCGAAAGAATACCGCGGCTCCAGCGATATCAAAGCCGCCGTGGATGTGGCGTATCGCATGATCGGCAAGCCTCGGGACGGAAAGTTGCACCGGCTAGACCTGGAACCGTTCAAATCTCGTATCGCTCCAGGGCAGAAGTTCGCGATGGAGTTCGCCGAAGGCCGTGGGTTTGTCGCCAGCGCGGCGCCAAAGGTGGAGCCTCGCGCGGAGCCGGAACACGTAGTGCGACGGATTGTTATGGAGCACCCCCAGAGTAACGGCTCCCAGATCAAAGCCCTGGCGAAGCCGGCGGGGGTATCCAAGAACCAAGTCGACGCCATCCTCGGAAACGGTGAGTACTCGATCGAGGCTGGCAAGCGTGCGGCGAAGCTGTATACCCTCATCGACGGCCAAGTTCCCAATTTCCCCGACCCTAGAGTAGAGAAAACAGGGAAATCAGAAGGACCACCGGTATAACCCCCACCTTCCCGGCACTACCAGTGAGGGAGGAAGTTTATTCTTCCTCCCCTCACTCTGAGATGGCGCTGGGGGGAAATCAAAACTCGAAAGTGTGCGCCTGACGCACGGGCCGGAGCGGCAGCGACGACGGCGGCGGCACGGTTCAGTGACACAAAGCGGAGTCTTCGCCCGTTCCGGAGTGAGCCTGACCGTGGCAGAGCGTGAATGAACTACTTGAAAGGTTAAAGAACGAAGATGTTACAAAGCATAACCGGAATCACGGTCCACGACCTCCTTGGCGTGCAACCGAATAGTGGTTTCGATTTTCTACCCGCGCTGCCCGCTCATGCCGAGGCAGAGTACACGTGGCGCTTGAGCGTCTCGGATCTAGGTCTGTTCATGGGTCCGGCAGTCGAGTATTTTGACTCAAACGGCAACAGGAACCGGCGCTGTGCCGATCCCGATCTGTTCTTGCCGGCGCCATAGCCGATCGGCGCATGGCGGCAATGCCTAAGCAGCACAGCCGGTTCACACACTGTCAACGCAGGAAGGGTGGACCTATGTAAATCCATAAGTAAGTCTTCAACCGCCCAACAGCCGCAGAAATTTGAGGCCAAGCCTCGGAAATTGTGGCAGCGATTTACGATGCCGCGATAACTGGGCGGATCGTGGCGCTAGTTCAATTGATCGAAAGGATCATAATGCAATTGGAAAACAACTTTTTTCATGACGCTGAGATCGTGGCGGAAGTCAAGAACCTCATCGTCAAAATCAACAACCTGCTCTCCCATCGCGGCGAAGCCGCATATTTCGTAGACCTGATGAGTGACGAGCTCATCGCGCGCTACGGCCGGGAACGACTCGAAGAGGCGGCGGGCGAGATCCTGGGAACGGAAGATCCAGAGCTTTCGAAGAAATTCACCGAGCTCTGGTATCCGTTGCTGGATCGTTTCTTGGACGGGTATCCTCCCTTCGGGTACAAAGTCGAAGTACGTTACGACATCGATCGGCACAACTTCGAGGAGCGGTTTGATAACAAAGCAATCTTCGCAGTCCCAGCCAGCGCGGAGCCGATCGTCGTGGACCGGATGCTGCGGAAGATGTCCGAGCTCCGCGAGGGTATAAGGGCCGCCAACGCGGATGTTCACGCAGCTAACAAGCTGTTCTTTGCCGGTGCACCGGATCTCGCACCGGACATGCGGCATGTGTCCGCCGAGGAATACCTCGCCAAGGCTTCACGAGAACCAATCACGGAGGAAGAGTGGGACAGGCGGCTGCGCGAGAATCCTCCTCCTCGGGACGATAACGGGCAGTGGATAAGACGGCTACGGAGCAGTTCTCAGCAGCCGGATCGGGAGGTGCAGAGCTAGTCAGTCAGTGGGACGAAGTCGGGGGCCTTGCTTCGGCAGGGCCGCCCCGTCAACTAGGACGAAAGATCAATCAGATGATGCAAAGTACAACTGGAATCTTATTTCGAGAACTTATGACCGAAGCGGCAGGACCGGGCGGTTTCGAACTGCTATCCCCGCTGCCCCTTCATTCCGCGCAGTTTACGTGGCGCATCCGGATACCGGGTCGCGGCGCGTACATGGGGACAGCGGACGAGTACATCGGACGTAGTAAACGACAAAACGCAGTTGCATTGCGCCGATCCGGATACGTTTGTGCCGGAAGAGTAGGCGATTGGCGACGATCGGTGTGCTGCGGGTGAAATGCGGTTTTTCAAAGACCTGCATTTCATCCATGCCAGCGGCTAGAAAAGTTTTGCCGATGCTGTCACGTACCATTTACATACCCATCGTGTTGGGATATGCTTTGGTGGTGCCGGTACCGAAATGCCCGATCCACAACGTGGCGCTGGTATGCCCTGCCTGCCGTGCGGCGGTGGCGGGGTCGGTGAGTACGGAGAAGAAGGCGACGGCCGCGCGGGCCAATGGTAGGCTAGGCGGAAGGCCGAAGACGGCGAAGTCTGGAAATCAACGGAGGAAGAAAAGATGAAAGAAGTTGAAGCGATGGCGATGAATGACGATCTGGCACAGGCGAAGAGGGTCGACAAAGACGGCCTTCACAAACGGCGCGGCATCTGGCATTACAAGCTGAAGATCGCCGGGAAGTGGAAGGAGGTTTCCACAAAGACCACCAGCTACAAGGAAGCGCGCAAGGTTCGCCATGAAGCCCTCCAGGCGCAAGAGGAGGGGCGGCTTCCGACCGACTTCGCGAAGCTGATGTTCGAAAAAGCCAGTGCGATGTGGTTGGAGGAACGGAAGCCGATGGTGGCTCCGAAGACGCATCGGATCGACCGGGAACGGCTTGTGGCGCTTAAACCAGCTTTCAGCGGTAACCGGCTTTGCGACATCACCAGCGATATGGTCCGGTCGTATCAGTCCAAGCGCGTCGCGAAGGTTAGCCCCCGCACGGTGAACCTGGAAACGAAGGTCCTGCGGATGATTCTCCGGCGTGGCCGGCTGTGGGCGCGTATCGCGGACGATTTCCGACCGCTGCCGGAGAACAAGCGTGGACCCGGCAAAGCGCTGACACCGGAACAGGAAAAGAAGCTGTTCGAAGTTGCGGCTTCCAAGCCAGGTTGGAGTGTTGTGTACTACGCTGCGCTGCTGGCAAGTAATACGACAGCGAGGGGCGGCGAGTTGAAGGGGCTTCGGATCGGTGATCTCAACCTGATCGAAAAGACTCTACGTATCCAACGTGCCAGCACAAAGACCGATGCCGGGGCCAGGATCATACCGTTGAACGAGACGGCGCTGTGGGCGTGTGCGAGGCTGTTGGAACGCGCTGAGAAGCTTGGGGCATCGGAGCCGAGCCACTACTTGTTCCCAGCAGCGCTCTTCCGGCACACGAAGAAGACCGACCCCATGCACGGTACTGGATTTGACTTAGCCAAGCCCATGCAGTCTTGGCGAACTGCGTGGAGGAATCTAACCGACGAAGCGAAGCTCTCGGGACTGCGCTTCCACGATCTGCGACACCATTGCATAACGAAGCTGGCGGAAGCCGGTGTACCCGATCAAACCCTCATGTCAATTTCGGGTCACCTCAATCGTCAAATGCTGGAGCACTATTCACATATAAGGATGCAAGCGAAACGTGATGCAGTCGCAGCGTTGGAGCGGAGCCCTGTTCAAGCGGAACCTATTCCAGTCGAACCGGCGAAGAAGGTGTTACCATCATGAAGGATTCTGTGTGGACATCGCTCCATGTGGACATTCATGTGGACATCGATAATGCTGAGGCAGTCCAACCGTCGGTATCCCGTTGATTCTTAAGATGTCGGGGCGTAGCGCAGCCTGGTAGCGCACCTGCCTTGGGCGCAGGGGGTCGGGCGTTCAAATCGCCCCGCCCCGACCAACCTAAACAACTCATTTATTTGCAATGCCGGGTTCTGGCCCGGCTAGCGCACCTGTGGCAATTTATGGCGTTTTGGGGTTCCTGGAGGCTCGGAGCAGCTACAAAATCGTCTTTCATGAGGACGCCCCTCTTGTAAAGCTTTTTCTGTCTGGGTAGTCTCATATCCTTTTCTAGTCGAGAATTCCAGCCAAGTATGGTCCATCGCCGACCAACGGGAGGCGCCACAACAAGTCCAAGGCGAAGTTCAGAGGCTCCCTTTCTTTCATACCGGTTCGAGTCTGTGGAACGGCCCGGAGCAGTCAAGGGCGCGCTGGTTTTGCGCGGCATAGCGGACCCTTGACGGCGAGGACTGTTCTGCAAAATGTGGTGTGAAAGAAAGGGAGCCGATTCGCCCGCAGTCCTCGTTCGGGCCGGAGGGGACAGTCCGGCCTTCCTTCGGTAACTCAATGGCTGTCGCCGCCTTGTGCCTCCTCCATCCGCACTTGAGTGGGCCAAACCAAAATGACCAGGTGCATGTAGGAGTTCCTCGTCCAGGGGTGCTGCTATCTACAGAGTGGTCTCAACGGTTGGCGTTTTGCCGTCACGTGGACCTGACGATTTTCCGCAGTCACCCATACGCGGCTTCAGCGCGATCCTTCGCTTATCCCTTTCCTTTCCAGTTTCCCGTTGCTTTTCAGGTTGTCATGCGGCCTCTGATTCAATCCCGTACAGCGGTTCGTATACTTCCGCCGTCACCCAAAGCCGATGCAGCAACACGGCTAGTTTCCGCGCGACCGCCACAACCTCCTTCCGCTTCCCGCTCTTGCCTCCCTTCCCGGCCAAACCTAAGCCCCACCGGCGCAATCCGCTGTCGGGCGCCAACGGTCCCAAGATGTAGTGCGCGGCCTGAATCAAGAGCCATCTCAGATGATTGTTTCCCGCTTTGGAAATCCCAAGCTGCGGTGCACTCGACCCAGATTCGCGCTGCCGTGGCCGCAACCCCAAATAACTGCCTACGGTACGGCTCTTCGCAAAACGATGCGGGTCTCCTACCGTCAGTACATCCGTCAGAGCAATCAACGATGCTACTCAGCAGAGGTTCCAGTGCAACCTTTAGCTCGGACGGGATTAGCGACGACACCTTTCCAGCGAACGCCGCAGTCGTGCTCTTGGGCAAACGTCCGCCCACGCTCTTTACCATTCCCCGCACGGCGTTGATCAATTGAGTCCGCGCTGCCACTAGACAATCGCGCCCTCGGATCACCGCCAAGTCGGCCTGAGTCTCGGCTCCATGATGACGAATCGGCGCGAGCAGATTCACATCCACGCGACCTAGTCGAGCCAGCATTCGCGCATCCAGGCGGTCGTTCTTAGAATCGCTTTCGTAGATTCAGCCTTACCTTCCGCGCATTCGCTACAACCACCTCGCGCCCCAGCTTCTCTAGCAACCGGCTAACCCACGGAGAGTGCGTCCCTGCTTCCACGACCACACGCGTCGCCGACATCTTCTTGAATGCACGCTCCAGTGCGCCGGTGCTTGTGGGAATGCGATCTTCCTCAACTATCTGACCGTCGCCACCCAAAATGCAATAACGACTCCATCGATCTCCCAGATCGATGCCGATTGTTTTCTTGTTGCCTGGGGTTGGAGCGTTTTGCTCCGTCCGCTGTATATCTTTGTTCATGCCGTTCTCCTTTATGGAACTTGAATCCATCAGCGGATCATACCTGTTGTCCGCCGGGGATCCGGCGCCCTCATTTCTATCTACAGCGCAATTAAACTTTCGGAAAATAATTGCGGCAGTTGTGCTTGAAAAGTGTGGCCGGCGGGTGGTTTCCGAACCAACGACCTCCTGGTCCCGAACCTGATGCCGACGTGTATCGAGAATCGTGAGAAATGTGTCACTTCCAAGCTATTGAAGACGAGCGCCTTCTCCGCAGCTTATTGTACTCGATTGAATCGTGTTGAACTTGGGCGCTTTGGTGATTACAAAATTATCTACATCTTTGGTTGCTCGGCGGACAATCGCCCTGCATTTGATGCGGCGTTCTTTAGTGATACGGTCAGGCGTATTCCAGATGGCTCCCGATTGGCAACGCTAACCGACGCTCCGAATAACGAAAGAATCCTGTATGCCACGGGCGGGCCCAAACCTAAGTCCCCGCCAGGAGTGATAGCTTCACCGATCGAGAAGAGGTCGAAGAATTTCCCCAATGCAGGGCCAGGGATTGTTCTGCCCTGACTCTCGATGATAACCCTTTGGGAATCGGCCACGGCGTCACAGGATAGGCCGACAGTCTCGCCCTTTGCAGAGAACTTAACAGCGGTCTCCAGTAGTGCATGCAGCGCCCTTACCAACAAGTTCTCGTCTGCCACGACAAGGCCCTGGTCATCCGATGGCGGGGCGAGCGTCACCTCGCACGATTCGGCAAATTCGATAGTTCTCTCAATTGCGCGACTCAGCGCCCTATCAAAAGATACTGGAACCGATCTGAATTCCTCCCCGCTGACTTCGATTTGTGTCAGAAGCAAAGCGTCATCCAATATCGAAAGAATCCTTCGACGAGATCGTTTAAATAGCTCTCGCAGCTCGTTGTTGTCCTCCGTGACAGGTCTTCCTTCCAAAATGATCTCCCCCACTCCCAGAATGCCGTGAAGTGGTGTACGGAACTCGTGAGAAATGAGCTTCAGGAACGCGCTTTTTGAACGATCGAGAATGGTCAACTGCTCATTTGCCTTGGCAAGTTCACGGGTACGAGCAGCTACGGTCTGCTCCAAGCGTTCATTGTGCAGCTTCAATGCCTGCTGGAGATAGTGCAATTCGAGATGCGTTTCCACGCGCGCGTGAACTTCTTCGAACTGGAAGGGCTTGGAAATGTAGTCCACGGCCCCCGACCGCAAAGCCCTTACCTTATCTTGAGTTTCATTCAAGGCGCTGAGGATGATGACAGGAATGTCTCGCAGCTCCTCATTGGACTTTAGGCGTTCGCATACTTCATAGCCGTTCATTTCCGGCATGTTGATGTCCAGCAGAATCAAATCTGGCGGTTTCTTGATCGCGGACGCCAGCGCCAGCCGGCCCAATGGAAACGAACGTACTTCGTGCGCTTGCTGCCGCAGCATGTCTTCCAACAGCTTTAGGTTCGCGGGATTGTCGTCCACGATCATGATGTCGGATTGAGGCAGCACCTGATCCGTTAGTGGCCGCATGTTTGGTCCAGCAATCGCATCAAGGCATCATAGTCGTACCTGTCGGCAAGCTGCTGTAGAGCACGTGCTGATTCAGCATCTTCCGTCTCGCTGACCTTGAGGATGAGCTTATCCAAGAGCCTCTTATCACCGGTTAAAGTAGCTTCTCGCAGTTCTCTAACCAGCTCTTGCGGTATTAGACCGAGCCTCTCCAAGGTGAGCGTCGCCACTCCAGCAAGATGTTTGTCTTCATCGTAATCATAGGCAATGTCAAGAAGAACGCGTATCTTTTCGAGTAGTTCGTCCTCGGGGCAGGGCTTCGCCAGGAAATCGTCAGCGCCGCTTTGAGAAACCGTTCGACGGTCATCATCCATGGCGCTAGCCGTCAGAACAATAACAAATGTTCCCTTTGCGCGAGGATCAGCCTTTATTCTTCGCGTCGCTTCTAACCCATCCAGGACAGGCATATGTACGTCCATCAACAGCAACTGTGGGTTCCACTCCTCCCAGCTTCGGATCGCTGCCTCACCGTTTTCCGCACCCCGGACAGAAAACCCAATGGAAGTCAGTAGTTTCATCAGCCAATCCCGGTTCTCAAATTGATCGTCGACGACCAGGATTCTAGGAACGGTCGTTCCCGCTCGTATGGCAATGACACGGCGAGGAGCACTCCGCCGGACTGCTACTCCGGCGTCGCCACGTTCGATCGGGATTTCGAACCGGAATATCGAACCCTTGCCGAGACTGCTGGTAACGGTCAAATCGCCGCCCATCAGTCGCGCGTATTTGCGGCTAATAGCCAACCCCAAGCCGGTACCTTCCTGCGTGTTAAGACCTCGCTTAGCTTGAGTAAACGCCTCGAACAACGTCGCCTGTTCTTCATCCGAAATGCCTGAGCCGGTGTCCTCAACCGATGCCAACAGCCAGAGTTGATCGGCGCTCCTTTGGTCCAGGGTGACGTGCAGCTGGATCTGGCCGCGCTTGGTAAACTTGATCGCATTTCCGAGAAGATTGATCAAGGCCTGGCGTACCTTGCCTTCGTCCGCCGTAACGTAAGGCACGGATTCGCCATCCACCAACATCTCGAATTGCAGCGCCTTCGCCTCGGCCCGCAAGCGGAACATCGCTGCCAGATCGTCCAGTAGTCTGGCGAGGTTGAATGTCGATGGATTGACCTCCATGCGACCAGCCTCGATCTTCGACATGTCCAGAACATCATTTATCAGAGCTAACAGATGCTCGCCGCTTCGGCCGATGATCTTGAGATTCGCTTTCGCGTCTGCTCCGAGGCTAGGATCCCGCGACATCAGCTGAGCGTAACCAAGAATGGAATTCATCGGCGTACGGATTTCGTGAGACATGGTTGAAAGGAACGTACTCTTGGCCCGGTTGGCTGCATCAGCCTCCGCCGCGGCCTCCGCAAGCTGCCGATTTAGATTCATGACTTGCTGTTCCACTCGTTTTCGGTTCGTGATGTCGCGAATGGCGCTGGAAACCAACACTCCCTCTTCGGTCTCCAGTGGGCTGAGGCTGATCTCAGTCGGAAACTCGGTTCCATCCTTGCGCAGCGCAAATAGTTCCATGCCAGCCCCCATAGCCCGCACTCGGGGATCGGCAAAAAAACCCGCGCGGTGCGCCGGATGCTTGTCTAGGAAGCGTTCCGGCACAAGCATTTCAATGGCCTGCCCAAGCAGCTCGTCTCGCTCGTATCCAAATAACTTCTCCACCTGCGAATTGACAAGGACGATCTTCCCTTGTTGATTCACTACCACCACGGCATCCGGCGCGGCTTCCAGTAGTCCCCGGACTGTCTGCTCCGCGCGCTTCCGCTCGCTGATATCACGTGCGATTGATGAGGCAGCCGTGACATGGCCAAGGGAATTCTTGATGGGAGAAATAGTTAGGGCGACGTCAATCAGCTTGCCGTCTTTTCTTCGCCGCACGGTCTCTTCTTTGACTATTTCTCCCCGCTGGAGCTTAGATATGATTTCAGATAACTCGTCCGCTCGGTCGGGTGGAAGCAGAATGGAAATCGGTTTGCCTATGACCTCTTCGACGGAGTACCCGTAAAGGCGCTCGGCCCCTTTGTTCCAATTGACGATTGTTCCTTCCAGTGATTTGCCGATGATGGCGTCATCTGAGTAGTCAACGATGGAAGCCAGTTGCTCTCGGCTCCGTTCGGCACGCTTTCGTTCCGTGATATCTCGAATTGTGCTGGAAACCAGCGAACCCTCCTCGGTCTCCAGCGGGCTGAGACTGATCTCAACAGGGAACTCGCTTCCATCCCGGCGTTGCGCAAATAATTCCAGATCAGCCCCCATTGGCCGAACCCGAGGATCCGCAAAGAAGCTTGTGCGGTATCCAGGATGTTCGTCCCGGAAACGTTCCGGCACCAACATCTCGACAGTCTGCCCCAGCAACTCATCTCGGGCGTATCCAAATAGCTTCTCGACCTGCGCGTTGACGAGCACGATCTTACCAGCTCGATTCACGACCGCCACCGCATCTGGCGCTGCCTCCAGTAGCTCTCGAAACTTGGCCTCCGCCACGAGTCTTCTAGTGGTTGCGCGCAGGTTCTCTTCCGCTTGCCGACGCGCGGTAACGTCCCAGCAGACCCCAGTGAGCCGGTATGGTCGTCCAGCATCTCCGTAGTAAACTTTTCCGCGGGCAGCCAGAAACCGGACGTTGCTGTCAGGCCACAGGACGCGGAATTCCGTATTGTATTCTGCGCCGTGTTCAACTGAAGCGGCTACTTCTCGTTGGACACGCTCACGGTCGTCCGTGTGTGTCAGCGCCGCAAACCCCTCAACCGTTTGCGGAAACTGGCCGGACGGAAGGCCGAAGAGGACCGAACAATTCTCATCTGCTGTGATGACGTTCGGAGCGATCTCCCAACTCCAAACCGCGATCCCTGAGGCACGTAACGTGAGCAATGAGCGTTCCAGGGTTTCCGCAAGCGCATCCTGTGTTTGGTAGAGTCTTCGATTACTGCTAAGGCGCGCGGCATGCATTATTCCGCCGAGTACAGCTATACCAACGCTGACGCTCAGGTAAAGGACGAGGTCCACGTACTGAGCTGCGCCCTTGAATCCGAAACTGCCGCGCGGCGGCACCAGAAAGTAATCCGCGGAAATAACACCGAGGATGACCGCTAGCAACGCAGGTCGAACGCCCCCATACCATGCGTTCAGCAGAACGGCGAAGAGCAATGAGGGAAAGGGACTCTGGTCGCCGAGTACCGGGTCGAGTAGAATGCGCACCCACGTGGCGAGCGCGATGCTGACCACGGCCCAGCCGAAGCGGAGCATGAAAGGCCGAGACGATTCTGGACTTTCACGCGGAAGCTTCTCAAGGTTGTCCATTTATTAGAGGCGCTCGACCAGAGCCGACAGCCCTGGTTCGTTCGCCAGGTTCCTCAGCTTGAGCAAATACTCGACATCAATCGGTTGAATCGGCCATTCGAATTGCCGATCGTGCCATTCGTGAATAACCCCAACGGCTTTTTCCCGACGTGTTCTCTCCATCGCCGCCGTGGATATCAACTCTGCACCTTCTTATGCCCCACACGCTCAACTAACTGAACGAATAATCGCGACTTCTGTGTTGTTAGCTTGAGGCCGATCCAGGAGAAATATCTCGCATTGCTTCCCTTGAGACCTGCGTCGATCCGTTCCGTACAGCGAATTGCAGGTGGCTTAGGAAGGTGAGGGGCTCGAATATTGACGGAATTCGAAAGAAAGCCGGGCTCAAACATCTGAGTTTTGATCAGCCATGAATGTGATCTGGAAAATAGCGCAACCGACCTGTGTCGCGCTATTCGTGGAACTACTTAGACAGTTCGCATCAATGAAAATAGCAGAACACATAGACGTTAGACTGCGGGGCACTCTCAGCGACTCCTTGCTCGCCTCAGCACGCTTCGTCCCACGCAGCGATAACATAACGACAATAACGAGCGAAGTCTTGGGGAACGCTAGGACGGCCACGCGCATAAGTATGTTCCCGGCGCATTGTTTCAGCGAAAGCCGAAGTCCCGCGACTTGGCCTAACCCAAGTGTCTTCTACGGTCGGAGGTGCCGGAGCGCTGTGCTGAGACGTCAGAATTTGTGATTTGGTCTGAGAAGAAGGTCATGGTCTCTTCGGCTGGAACTGCTTCACTAAAGAAAAAGCCCTGTCCTTGTTCGCAACCGGAGTTAGCAGAGACGCTCGTTGCTCTGATCCCTCCACACCGTCGGCGATGACAGTGAGACCAAGGCCGTGTCCTAATCCGACCAGCGCGCTCACAATCTCGGCGTTCTCCTGTGATTCCATGGTTTCAATGAAACTCCGGTCGATCTTGATTTTGTCGAGCTTGAAGTTCCGCAGATGGTAAAAGCTTGAATATCCGGTGCCCAAGTTATCCAGGACAATTCGTACACCTGCCTGTCGCAAAGCACCAAGAATATTTTGTGCGCCTTCAAGGTCCCGAACCAGAGCGCTCTCGGTGATTTCAAGTTCCAACCGCTCCGGTGCTACGCCCGAGGCTTCGAGAACGGAGAGTATTCGAGAGTGCAGCGCGCGATCTTTGAGCTGGCTGGGAAAAATATCGATGGCCAGCGTCACGTGCTGGGGCCACCTCGCGGCGGCCGCGCAGGATTGCTTTAAGAGCCGATCGAAGAGCTCGTGAATGATACGCACGCTGTCCCCACCGCCAGGCCCGACCATCTTCATCACGTCATGATTGGTAATGCGGCCCTGTCGAGTTGAACACGCGGAATGTACGATTCGGCCTGAATCTTGGTGAACTCCTTCTTCATCGGAGTGAGGTCCTTGAAAATCCGAGGTCCGGTTTCGGTGACGATCCGGATGACGTTGCGCAGGTAGCTGGGCGCGCTGAACTCTATCTCCTAGCGGTGGGTGATTTGACTGTCAACAGCGAGTCTCGCAGGCGATCGCGTGGGCTGGGCCTACAGAGCGTGAACGCCTCATGCAATGACGCTCACACAGCGGAAAGATGGAGAGGCTGGTGGGAGCTATCTGGAACTGGTAGATCTGCTGCAATCCCAGGGGTCACGTACTCACGACGATTGCCTGGAACTCTTCCGGCGCGTCGTGTTCAGCATTCTCATCCACAACACAGACGATCACCTGCGAAATCATGGATTCTTTATTGGGGAGCGAGGCATCTCGCTGTCGCCCGCTTACGACATCAATCCTTCGAACGATCGCCACGAACTCTCGCTTGCGATCAACGAAGTCGATGCAGCCTGCGACGTCTCAATTGCCCGGGAAGCTCACGCCGACTACGGCCTTTCGAAAGCCGAAGCGGACGAGATTATCGAGAGGGCAACCGCGGCCGTTGCCTCGTGGAGGAGCGAGGCGACCCAGTGGGGGATTCCGAAAACCGAACAAGAACTGATGGCGCCGGCATTCGAGACGTTAGCATGAGAGCGCAATACTTTGAGACCGCTGTCGGGATTCGCTGTGCGAGAAATTGCGCCTGCCTTGGCTAGCGCCCCTGCTTTTCCTGCGCCACAGTCGAGACACGTCCGGCGTGTGAGGGAGTCCGCGGAAGCAAGAACGGATAGCCCCCCAAGTTTGACGCCCTGACCGTCGAGTTGGCTTAGCGCCGGGAACCGCCGAACAGGTCAACAACTGACGAAAGAAGCTACGCCCAAAACCTTGGGATTGCAATCACTTTACGGCTATCGAGCCGGAATCTGGAGCATTTGCAAATGTTAGCTTGGGCTGCGGCAAACGGCCCTTGTATGCTCGAAACGTTTGACCCGCCTAGCGAAGTGCATTACGCGCGGAGGTTTCCGCCTGTGCACTTTCAGCGGACGAAAAAAAATCATAGCGCAAGGCTCAACCAACCGAAACCGGGTGTATACTGATTGGCAAGCGCGAGGCGGGACCGGGATGCTCAGTCAGAGTCTTGCCCTGCCGTGTAGGGGGAGTATGAACATGAACCTCTGTAAGTCGTACACAGGCGCGTTAGACCCGCTCGTTTATTCCAGTATCTTGCCCAACGTGAATGTCATGAACTTCTACACGGCTACTGGCGCATCCGAGTACAATTCGACTCAGGTCACTTTTGAGCGCCGCCTGGCCAAGGGTCTCACCTTTAACGCCAATTACACCTTCGCCCGCAACCTCACCAACGTCTCTGACGGTGGCACGACGGGTGCAGCCACGGTCGGTGCGATTCTCCCCTATAACCGTTCGTATGACTGGGGGAACTCGGACATTGGCATAAAGAATCGGTTTTCACTCGCTGCTAACTACGAACTTCCATTTGGAAAATCGACGAGCGGATTTATGAAGTATGTAATCGCCGGATGGCAGGTTAACACCCTGGCTTTCTGGCAATCTGGCATTCCGTTCACAGTGCTGGATGCGGCTTTCAGCCCTGCGCTCTCCAACGTAAGCACACTTGTTACGACCGACCGTCCGAACGTAGTTTCGGGCCAATCTTACTACCCTTCAAATCAGAGTTACAGCAATTGGATCAACCTCAATGCTTTTACACCGCAAACCAGAGGCACAGTGGGAAATGAATCCCGCACCCAACTGTACGGCCCTCACCAGCGCAGCGTAGATTTCTCGCTGTTCAAGGATTTCCCTCTTAAGGAGCGCATGAAGCTGCAGTTCCGGGCGGAAGTCTATAACCTCTCAAATACCGAGAACTTCGGCCAGCCGAACGTCACGATCACGAAGTGGAGCTCGAATCTTCCTGGCGGCACGCCGCTCAATGCGGGACAGTTTGGCCAGATCACCGCGTCGAATGCGGCCCTCAACCCGAGGCTGTTCCAGTTGGCGATGAAGTTGCTCTTCTGACGTGAGGAGAACCAGTCAAGTATCGCGCCGGCAGGTGATCCAGGGCGTGGCGGCCGCATCCTTTTCGGCAGCGGCGATGCCGGTGTTGCGGGCGCAGGCCGACTCACGCCACGAGAGCACAGCGGAAGATTTCGTGCAGCTAATGACGCAGCTCTCCAATTGGAATCGCTGGGGGAAAGACGACCAGTTGGGTGCGATCAACCTCATTACGCCGAAGAAGCGAAAACAGGCCGTGAGTCTAGTGAAGGAGGGCGCATCCTTCTCCATGGCTCGCAATGCTGAATTGGAGGATGCGGTCGACAACCCCCAGCCCATTCTTCGCAAGATGACGAGAATAGGCGTGGGGGCGCCCACAACCGGCATCGGCGGCACGGGTGATACGTTCTTTATTTCCTACCACGGCTACGTTCATACTCACATGGACTCGCTTTGCCACTTTCTCTACGACGGCAAAATGTATAACGGCTATTCGCAGGACGTGGTGACGGAAAAAGGCGCCGCGAACAACAGCATAATTAACTTCAAAGATGGAATCATTACTCGCGGCGTATTGATGGACATGGCCCGCCACAAGGGCGTCGATTATCTCGAACCGGGCACTCGCATTTATCCCGAAGACCTGGACGCTTGGGAAAAGAAGGCCCATGTCAGGGTGGGTTCCGGAGATGTGATCTTAGTCCGCACGGGACGTTGGGCGCGGCGTGACGCCAAGGGACCTTGGCCGATTACTGAAGGGCTGGCAGGACTCCACATGAGTTGCGCGAAGTGGCTGCACGCGCGTGACGTCGCAATTCTGGGCGGCGACGGCGCCCAGGACGTCTTGCCCTCAGGTGTCGCCGGAATTTCACAACCGATTCATGCACTGGCTCTGGTCGCTATGGGCATGCCGATTTTCGATAATTGCGATCTGGAGTTGATCGGCAAGGAAGCGGACCGGCGTCATCGTTGGGAGTTCCTGGTCACGGCTTCACCCGCGGCTGTACCCGGCGCGACTGGCTCGGTCCTCAATCCTATCGCGACATTCTGAATTCAGGCGCTAGTTCCCTGCCCGGATTTTGACCACGAAGCTGTTGAAGTCGTTGGCCTGTTCAAACCAGTGCGGCACACCGTTGGGAATGACGATCACGTCCCCTTTGACTAAATGATGCGTTTGCCCGCCGGTAATGCTCTTCCCGCGCGGCTCCTCGGGATTGTCTTTCTTTTCGCCGCTCACCTGGCCGCCGGTCACAAAAGTAGCCGAGCCGGCCGTGACGTACATGATGTCGGTGTACTGCATGTGCGTCTCGACCTGTCCCGGCTGAACGCGATGACCGGTTCGCACATCGTACGCCTTCCTGTCAAGTAGAACGGTCGATATTCCATCCGCAAATCCGGCCGCAGTTTTTTCTTTATCGATATGCACTACTTCCGACGATGCTGTCGCTACGGGCATGCGGGGCTTCACTACGTAATAGTTCACTAGCTTATCCACCTGTTGGAACCAATGCGGCGTTCCCGCCTGGATTACTAAAACATCGCCGGGCACCAGGTGATTGCTCTTTCCGCCAGTGATGCTTTTGCCGCGAATCTCGCCCGGGGCGGTTGTCTTGCCATCAACGACGGTCCCGCCCGTGATCACCGTGGCCGAGCCCTCCACCACGTACATGATGTCCCCGTACTGAGCGTGGACTTCTACCATGCCAGTCTCAACACGGTGACTGGTCAAAATCTGGTAAGCGCCATTGTTCAGCTGCGTGCCTCCCTTGGCAAATCCCGCCGCCATCTTGTCGTGGTCAATAAAAATCACAGCCGATGACGGTTCGTCTGCCGCACTGACTGCAACAGCCATCAACGATAACGTCGCAATAAGCGTCCAGATTCGCATGGTTTCCTCCCCCAAAGCTTACCACTGCTTCTTGCGTGCCAGCGTTCTCCTGGCCCGTGGGTATAATCGAGAAGCGACGCGCGGCGTCCACGATCACCTCGGGTTCGCCGGGCGCCGGGATCGTTCCAAGAGACAGCAATGGAAAAGGCAACGTTTGCCGTCTACGAATTCGGGCCTTACCGGCTGGACGCTGCAAAGCGACTGCTGCTGTGCGAAGGCAAGAGTCTGACCCTGGCGCCGAAGACATTTGACCTTCTACATTTGCTGGTGCAAAGCCAGGGTCGCGTGCTCACAAAAAAAGAACTGATGAGCGCGCTTTGGCCCGACAGCTTCGTGGAAGAGGCAAATTTAGCGTTTCAGATCTCCGCTCTGCGAAAAGTTCTCGGTGCGAAAGGGACGGAATGGGTGGAGACGCTCCCGAGGTACGGTTACCGCTTTAGCGGCGATGTTTCCCAGCTATCTGTCGAATCGACGGATCCCGCGAAGATTACCGAGCCGGTTGAAAACGGACATCCAGAAGATCACAGAAGCGAATCTGATTACGAACGACCGTCTCAGCCTGCACGGCTTTCCAAGCCATCCCGAAGCCGCATCGCAATCTTGTGGCCGTTGCTGGCGGTTATGGCGATCGCGTTGGTGCTAATCATCGGCTGGCTTCGCTTCCGGCAAAGGCCAGCGGAACAGCGCGTGGTCCGCTTTCTCATTTCGCCCCCTGCGAAAGTCACTATCCAGGACCTGGATTCGATCGCCCTGTCGCCCGATGGCTCTCGGTTGGCGTTCATAGGCGAAGCTTCCGACGGCCAGAAGCAGCTCTGGTTGCGGGCTTTGGACTCGGTCACGGCAGAGCCGCTGGCGGGCACAGAATTAGTGACTGCGGCGTTCTGGTCGCCCGACAGCGATTCCATCGCATTCTTCGCAGGTGGGAAGCTGAAAAGAATTGACCTTCACGGCGGATCTCCACAGACGATTTGTAATACGCCCGCCGGACGGGGGACGTGGAGCCAGAATAATGACATTCTTATCGATGGGCCAGGCGCGGAGATTTATCGGGTTTCTGCCTCCGGTGGAGAAGCCAAACCTGTCACGGTACTCGATCGGGCAAATCAGGAAACCTTTCACGCTTCCCCGCAATTTCTCCCCGACGGACGTCATTTCATCTACTTCGTCCGCAGTGTGCGCCCTGAAAATACGGGCATCTATGTTGCCTCGTTGGACTCGAAAGAGAGCAAACGGCTGGTCAACTCGAATACCAACGCCGCCTATGCCTCTCTATCTACGGGCGCCCCTGGTTATTTGCTTTACATTGCGGGAACGGACTTGGTGCGGCAAGCCTTCGATCTGAAGAAGCTGGTACTGGTGGGCGAACCTGCTGTCTTAGCGCACCGAGTGCTGATCGGGCTGACGAGAGGGATAGCGCGAGCTGCTTTTTCGGCGTCGCAAAGCGGTGTCTTAGCTTATCGTCTGCGGACCGAGACCGGCCACAGCGAATTAGTTTGGTTTGACCGCCAGGGCCGGCGGTTGGGCGGCGTCGGCGCGCCCGGTGACTACTCCAATCCAGCCCTTTCGCCGGACGAGAAAAGGCTCGTAGTGTCTCGCACAGAGGAGCAGAGCCGGGCGCGCAACCTGTGGCTGTTCGATCTTTCGAGCGGCGCCTCCTCCCGTTTTACCTTCGAGCCGGTTGACGAGACAAATGCAGTCTGGTCTCCGGATGCCCGCGAGGTGGCATTCAACGCCGTGCACGGCGGCGCTGTGGACGTTTACCTGAAACCAGTGACTGGAGCTGCTGAGCCCAAGGAATTGTTGGCCTCCAACCAAAACAAGCAAATTGAATGCTGGTCTCCCGACGGACGCTCGCTGTTGTACAGAATCGACGACAAAACTTGGGCCTTACCGCTTGCCGGAGGTAAGCCGGCCGGACCCTATCCAATGGAATATCCGAGTATTTCGCCCGATAGCCGCTGGGTGGCCTACACTTCCAATGAGTCCGGGCGGGCGGAGGTTTATATTCAACGTTTCCCGCCTACCGAGGGCAGATGGCAGGTTTCGAGCACCGGGGGAACTGAACCGTTATGGCGCAAGGATGGCAAAGAACTGTACTACATCAGTGGGGACAGGCTGATGGCAGTGGATGTGAAAACGAGTTCGGGCGCTTTCGAATCGGGAGTCTCTAGGGTGCTGTTTGAGGCGCGCCTGGAATCTACCCGGCGCCGCAGTCGCTATCAAGTTGCCGATAATGGGAGGCGCTTCTTGATGAATTTGCCGATTGAATCATCCTCGCCAGTCACAGTGACGGTGAATTGGGGCGCGAATATCCGGCCGTAAGCTACTTGACGTGTTATGCCCGTGTTTTCAATTAGTTTGAACCACTCCTACAAGTTTGCTAGGATCTACTGCTACTTCTCTGCAACATATTAAATGAGGCACCATCACGTTTTGAGACTATTATAGATAGGGTCAATCGGCTCACGAACCTAAGTCGGGAGGGTATTTTCATGATTCGCCTAGCTTCACCTCGGGTGTTTCGCTTCGCGTGGTCTGTTCTCCCGGTTCTGATGGTTCTGCTGGCGTTTCAGCATCGCTCGGCCGCTCAAAAAGCTCCAGTAACTGAAAAAGACGTCCTTCCCATTCTGAACCGCTGCTCCCAGTGTCATAGCCGAAGCGTTGAAAATGGGCGGGCTCGACCTGCATACCCGCGCGGGAATGCTCAAAGGCGGCGCGACCGGTCCAGCGATTGTGGTCGGAGACGCGGCGTCCAGCCTGTTGATCAAGCGAGTGACCGGACAGGTGCAGCCGCTGATGCCCATGGCTCCTGTTCCGGCTCTGACAGAAAAAGAGACCGCGACTTTGAAAGATTGGATCGACCAGGGCGCGAAGTGGGCCCCCGAAGCGGCTCCCGCCCCGGCTGCGGCATTGACGTCCAGCTCCGGAACTGCTTACAAGGAAAAGCCAATCACCGATGAAGAGCGAAAATGGTGGGCCTTCCAGAAACCCGAGCGCCATCCAGCGCCAGCAGTGACTGATAGCCGCTGGGGTCGCAATCCGATCGATGCGTTTGTCCGCGACATGATGGACAAAAAAGGACTTGTGCCGGCGCCCGAAGCCGATCGAAGAACCTTAATCCGGCGCGCCTATCTGGATCTGTGGGGTTTACTGCCGCCTGTGAAGGATGTGGAAACGTTTGTACAAGATCCAGCGCCGGATGCCTACGAAAAATTGTTAGATCGCCTGCTTGCGTCGCCTCACTACGGCGAGCGCTGGGGACGTTTCTGGCTCGACGTGGTCCGCTATGCCGATAGCTCTGGCTTCGAATTCGATATAACAGTCGACAATGGCTGGCGGTATCGGGATTACGTGATCAAAGCGCTGAACGAAGACAAACCGTACAACCAATTTATCCTCGAGCAGCTCGCCGGCGACGAGCTGGACCATCCCACCTTCGACAGTCTGACCGCGACCACCTATTACCGGATCGGTCCCCGCGTGCGCTTCCGTGAAAAGAACTACCCATCGTATCGCTATGACTACATGGATGATATGATCCGAACCACGTACCAGGGGTTTATGGGGCTATCTGTTAACTGCGCCCGCTGCCACGACCACAAGTTCGATCCCATCCGGCGCATGGATTACTACCGGTCGGTGGCGGCCTTCTGGGGGTATGTCGACTACAATTGGCCGCTCGCTCCCAAGGACAAGATTGCCGAGCAGGAACGACTCAAGAAAGAAGCCGAAAAAGAGATCACGCCGCTCCAGCAGGAAATTGCCAGGATCGAGAAGCCATATCGCGATAAGCAGCGCGAACAGCAAGTCCAGGACGCCTTGAAGAAGTTCCCGGTCGACATTCAGGAAGCCATCAAGACACCCGAGGACAAGCGAACGCCCGGGCAAAAACTTCTGGTGGCGCAAGTCCTTATCAGCCCCGAAGACGCTAACCCCGATATGATCCAGGCGGACCTCGGCGCCACCGCGAAATCCAAAGCCCAAGCCAAAGCCAACATGGTTTTCGGAGTGGCCGGCAGCGAGGGCTACAAGCGCGCTCTGAAACTCAGTCCGGAAGACGAAGCGAAACGGAAAGACCTGCAGGCCAAGATCGAAAAGATTATGGACCGGTTGCCGGACCCATTGCCGGAGGCTGATGGAGTACGCGATGGCGATTACCGGCTCTCGCCGGACGGTCTGGGGGATTCACACATTCCGGGAACGGGGCGGCCAACATACGACGTGAAGTGCTGCTTTATCCCGCAGCCGGGGCAGAAGTTTGAGATTCCTCCGGTGTTCTTCGCGGCCGCCGGAGACGACGTTAAATTCAATGAAAGCACGTTCCCGGTACAGCCCGGCTTCCTGGCAGTGCTGAACAAGGGAAACCCGCCGCCCGCGGCGGAACCGCCGAACCGGCCGGATTATGTCTCCAGCGGACGCCGCCGAGCCCTGGCGGAAGCGATTGCTTCACCCGATAATCCGCTGACCGCGCGAGTGATGGTCAATCGGATTTGGGGCTGGCATTTCGGCACCGGCATCGTGGGCACGCCCGGCAATTTCGGAAAGATGGGCATGCTGCCGTCGAACCCGGAACTGCTCGACTGGCTGGCTACGGAGTTCGTGCGCCAGGGATGGAGCATCAAGCAGATGCAACGGCTAATCATGACGTCGGAAACATACAAGATGGCATCTGCCTTTTATCAGGCTGAAGACTTGCAAAAGGATCCGACCGACGCCTACTTGTGGCGATTCCCGATCCGCCGCATGGAAGCCGAGATCCTCCGCGATAACGTTCTGGACGCGAGCGGTAACTTAAACCTTCAAGCGGGCGGCCCTCCGTACTTCCCATCTATCCCTATTTCGCTTCGTGCGGATCAGCCTCGCGGAACTTGGGATCTGACCAAAGAAGGGCCGGATACCTGGAGGCGCGGTGTTTACGCGTATGTGAAGCGAGGTCTGAAGTATCCGATGTTCGAGGTCTATGACCTGCCCGATCTGAACGTCACTTGTGAGCGGCGGGCAACCAGCACGGTTCCCACTCAGGCGCTGACGATGCTGAATAACGAGTTCATGCTGATGCAGGCGGATCAGTTTGCCAAGCGGGTATTCAAAGAGGCGGGTAGCGACCCGGCGGCGCAAGTGAAAACGATGTACGAGATTGCTTTGAGCCGCGAACCGACCGCGAAAGAGATCGATAGCAACGTAGCGTTTTTGAAAAAACAACAGGCGCATGCAACCGCCGGCGCCAGCGAGGAGTCGGCGGCTCTGTCGGCCCTTACCGACCTGGCTCATGTCACTCTCAACCTGAACGAGTTTGTGTATATACGATAGGGAGCAATTGTTATGCGCGATATCCTGGACAGCAGCAGCGATCACAACCGGAAAAGGGAGTTTCTCTCCCGGCGAAAATTTTGGATGGAAGCCGGCATGGGGATCGGCGGTTTGGCTCTGATCGATCTATTGAACCAGGATCGTCTGCTGGGAGCGGAGGTCGCAAAGGAGCCGAACGCGTGCGTGGGCGGCGCTCCGGGCAGCGGTTCGCTTATGGCGCCGAAGCCTCCCCACTTCAAACCGCGTGCGAAGGCGGTGATCTCGCTGTTCATGAGCGGCGGCGTGAGCCATGTCGATACTTTCCAATACAAGCCGGCGCTCGAGAAATACAATCGCATGCCCATGCAGGGCGAGGTCAAGGTCCGGCAAGGCTATCCCGGACCATTGATGGAGAGCCCTTTCAGCTTCAAGCAGTACGGTCAGTCGGGCGCGTGGGTTTCCGAGATTTTCCCGAACATGGCGACCATGGTGGATGACCTCGCATTCGTTCACTCCTGCCAGGGCCTATCCAACGACCATGTGATCTCGCACTACGAGTGGAACACGGGCTCCATCCAAATGGGATACCCGAGCGTTGGAGCGTGGGTTACGTACGGGTTGGGCAGTGTGAACCAGAGTCTGCCCGGTTACGTGGTTCTGCTCGATCAGAAGGGCGGTCCCTATGCCGGTCCGCCGAACTGGCAGTCGGGCTTCCTGCCGGCGGCCTATCAAGGGACGGTGTTCCGCTCCAAGGGCGATGCCATTCTGGATCTGCGAGCCCCCGACGGCTACATGTCGCCGGAACGTGAGAGAGCGCGCCTCGATCAACTGGCGGCATTGAATCAGAACTTCGACGAGCAGTATCCAGGTGTTTCGGAACTATCGGCGCGGATCGCCTCTTATGAGCTGGCCTACCGCATGCAAGCCTGCGCACCGGAAGCGGTCGACATCGATAAAGAGAGCGAAGCGACCAAGAAGCTATACGGCCTAGACGATCCAGTCACCGCTGGATACGGGCGGCAATGCCTGCTGGCTCGCCGGCTGATCGAGCGCGGTGTGCGCTTCGTCCAGGTGATCAGCGGCGCCTACGTGAGCATTGAAGACACTTGGGACGCTCATGCCAATATCGTGACCAACCACCGGCTGCATGCCAAGGAAGTAGATAAGCCGATCACGGGGCTGATGACTGATCTCAAGCAGCGCGGTCTGCTGGATGAAACCGCGGTGATGTGGCACAGCGAATTTGGCCGCATGCCGATTTCGCAGCGCGGAGTGGGCCGCGACCACAATCCCGGTGCGATGTCGATCTGGATGGCCGGGGCCGGCATTCAAGGCGGCCAGAGCATCGGCACTACCGATGAAGTGGGCTACAAGGCCGAAGAGCAAGCGGTGACGAACCACGACGTGCATGCCACGTTGCTCAACCTGCTGGGGCTCGATCACAAGCGCGTGACCTACTATTTCAACGGGCGCAATATGCGCTTAACCGATGTTGCCGGTGAGTTGATCCCACAGATCGCCGGCAAAAACGTCTAAATAGTTACCGATTGATTCCGCAACATTCACCAGCACGCCGCGCCACGCGGTGGGTGTGATCCTCGCACTAAATTTTGGATATCGTTTGCTTCGTCTACACTCTACAATGCCCTGGGGGGTTGATCTCGGGCCCCCGCCGGCGCAGGAAGATGAGGAACTCTATCAATTCCACAAGCGCAATGGCACACCGGCGGTTTCCTTTTCGCTTTACCCGCCGGCGTGACGCCGCCAAGCTGTCCGTGTAACCAAAGGGGCGATCATGGCCGACGAATGGAAGAAGCAGCCAACACGCCTGGTTTATTAGGACTGGATTTTCGCTTCAGTTGGACCAAATTGCCCTGAAGCGCGGCTATTTGACTGGGGCACCGGGGGTGGTTTGGAAGCCCCCGAATAGCTTCCGGCCGTCTGACATGGTGACGGTGCTGGCGTTGGCCACGTTGCCGCCGTCCTTCGCGCGATAGCCTTCCACGGTGACTGGATCGCCGTTCTTCAACTCCGTCCGTCTCCAGCCCCGGTGAAGTAGGCCGTTGGGGCTGCCCATTTCGAAGCTCCAGCTGGTGACCTTGTCGCTTTCATCCTTTCCGTCGACGTACAGCCACACGTGCGGATTGGTCCATTTGAACCTGGTCACTGTGCCGGAGACCGTGACGCGCTTGTTTTCGTCGTACTCGGCGGCGAATGCGTGATGCGCCGAGATGCGCATCGTCGCCAAAAGCAGCGCGGCCGCCGCGGCGCACATGGTCCTGTTCATTTCAAGAATTCCCTCTCATCATAGGCTGGCCAAGGTACGGCACGTCGCGGTTGTTCTCGGGTAGAGTCCTGATCCGGCTTTCGGTGAGATAGCAGCGATTCGCAGACCCGGCGACGGCAAGATTCCGGAACTGTGCCGTGATGAACCGTCGGGCGACATGCAGTATTGGCTTTATAAGCGGATGATAACGCAACCTGGTCAATGTCTGAAACTGGCTCAGAACCGGTAAGCTTCGGGAGAGAAATGGCGCCTGAGAAATCGGGGTTGCAGCGTACCGTTTTGTTGCAGTTGAATCCGTCAAGAGCGTTCTGCCGCGGGCAGTGCCGAACCAGCGTGGGCCGGTCTCCTAGCTCGTAAGGCTTACTTCTTCTTGCCGGCCAAAATGCGCTCGATCTGCTCGAAATGATTGAGGTCGTGTCCCGCGAACATGCGGGCGATCGTTTCCACGGTTTCTGGACCTCGCTCGTTGTGCATGCCGTGGTGCTTCCACTGCTCAGTCGTGAGAGTTTTGAGCAGCGCGAGATTGGCTTCGCGTAGCGCACGATACTGCTCGAATGATTTCCGCAGATTCCGCTTCTCGTAGTGCAGCGCCGTCACCCACTGGTCCTGATCAAAGCCGATGATCTGGCTACCGGGCGCTCCGAGGATAGCGCGGATGCGGTAGCCTCCGACCAACTCGGTATCCGCGAGGTGAGCCACAATCTCCGCAATCGACCATTTCCCGGGCGCCGGGCGTTTCTTTGCCATTGCCGGGCTGACCGTCTTCAGAAGCTTTGCAAGCTTGGCCGGCGCGGCAGCCTGCAGTTTCAGAGGGTCGCCGCTCTGAAGATGGCTGAACATCCGTTGTCGATACTGGTCGGCTGTCTCTGGCATGGTCATTGCCTCACTGTTGCCCACGCTAAAATAATACATAATGCTTCACCCCACACGCCGGTCGTTCGTTTCAACCTCTGTTTCGGCCGCATCGATGCTGCTGGCGAACCGGCTCTTCGGGGCGCCTGAGCCTGACTCTACGAAGCCGGTGGCCGAATTGGAGAAGCTAGGGACCGTCGCCATAACCGAAGCTAAGAAGCAGGGAGCGAGCTATGCCGACCTTCGCATCGGGCGCTACCGCAACCAATTCTCCGGTTATCGGCTTTCACCAGAACGGGGCAGCAACATCACTGACGAGGTCCCGTTCGTTACCGACCAAAACAGTTTTGGATTCGGCGTTCGCGTCGTCGTCAAAGGCCAGTGGGGCTTCGCCGCCTCGCCACTTGTAACCGCCGATGAGATCGTCCGTATAACGCGCGAGGCCGTCATTGTCGCAAAGGCGAACGCGGCGGCACAGGCTACACCGGTTCAACTCGCGCCAGTGAAGGCGTACCGCGACCGATGGACTTCGAAGTTTGACAAAGACCCGTTTGCGATCTCAATGGATGAAAAACTGGAACTCATCCATTCGGCAACATTCAGCATCAAGAAGGATCCGAAAGTCTTCTCCGCATTCGGTGCGCTCGGTTTCCAATCCGAAGACAAGTACTTCGCATCATCGGAAGGATCGTCCATCCAGCAATACATTGTGCGTGTGTACCCGCTCCTGAACGCCGTGGCCGTCGACTTCCAGAACGGTATCTCACGCACGCGGAACTACACCGTCGAGCCCCAGACTGCTGGATGGGAGGCTATCGCCAAGGCCAATCTCGGCGAAAACGCGCCTCGTATCCGCGCGGAGGTACTGGAACACCTCGCTGCGCCGCCCGTGAAGCCGGGGAAAAAGGACCTCGTGCTGTTGCCCAGTCACCTCTGGCTCACGATTCACGAATCGATCGGCCACTCGACCGAACTCGACCGCGCGCTGGGTTACGAAGCGAACTTCGCCGGTACCAGCTTTTTGACTACGGAGAAGATGGGAAAGTTCTCCTTTGGGAGCGAGCTCGTCAACATCTTCGGCGACCGAACCATCGATCGCGGCCTGGCAACCGTAAAATACGACGACGATGGCGTCCTGACGACCAAGTTCCCCATCATCGAGAAAGGCATATTCAAGCATTACCAGACCATCCGCGATCAAGCCCACTTGATCCGCGAGTCCGAATCGCGTGGATGCTGTTATGCCGATTCCTGGTCGAGCGTTCCGTTCCAGCGCATGCCCAATGTGTGGCTCGCGCCGGGTCCGGAGGCGCTGACTCCCGACGACCTGATCTCCGGCGTCGACGATGGCATTCTTATCGAAGGCAACGGCAGCTTCTCGATCGATCAGCAACGCTACAATTTCCAGTTCGGCGGGGATGCATTCTGGGAGATCAAAGGCGGCAAGAAGCGAGGAATGCTCTCGCGCGTCGCTTACCAGGCGCGAACCACCGACTTCTGGCACGCCTGCGACGGCATCTCCGGTCCAAGCTACTGGCAGCAATTCGGCGCGCCCAACGATGGCAAAGGCGAACCTGAGCAGATTAACGCCGTGAGTCACGGCTGTTCACCTTCGCGCTTCCGCCAGATCAACGTGCTTTTAACGGATTAAGGAAGACCCGTCATGCTGAGCCAGCAGGAAGTCAAGAACATCATCGATCAGGTCGTCGGCTATTCAAAGCTGCCGGGCTGCGAAGTCAACGTACAGTGGACCGAAGACGATTTCATCCGGTTCGCGAATAATGGCATCACCACCTCGGGATATCGCGTCACCCAGCAAGTCTCGATCACCAGCACAACAGCGGATAAACGCAGCGGTAACGCCGCCGTTGGGGAGTTGACTCCCGAGGCCCTTAAGAACGGTGTGAAGCAGGCCGAAGATCTGGCCGCCATCTCGCGGCCGAACCCAGAAGACATGCCTGCGTTGCCCGCGCAACAATATCCCCGCCTTAGCAACTTCGACGTCTACACAGCCTCGGCGCGTGGCGATTTGATGGTCCCGCAAGTCAAGGCCGTGCTGGCGGGTGCGCTGAAAAACAAGCTGGTCACCGCGGGATACATCCAGCGCTCCGCGAACGCAGTGGGGGTCGGCAACAAGGTCGGCCTGTTCGGGTATCACACTTACACCGATTCAAGCCTCACGCACACCATGCGCAACCGGGAAGGAACTAGTTCCGGATGGGCGACCCAGAGTTCGATTTCGCTAAAGGACCTGAACGGGGAGGAGCAGGCCAAAGTGTCGATCGGGAAGTGCCTCAATGGCGCCAACCGGAAGAAAATCGATCCTGGCAAGTACACCGTCATCATGGAGCCGGCCGCGGTGGCCGACCTGATCGGGTGGCTCGGGTTCGGGATGGACGCCAGAGACGCTGAGCAGGGTCAGTCGTTTCTCAGCAAGCCGGGCGCGCCGGGCGGGACACTTCTTGGGGAAAAGCTGTTTCCGGAAACGATTACGCTTCGCAGCGATCCGTTTCACCCGACGCTGGCATCGACGCCCTGGGGACCGTCGCTCCTGCCAAATGAAAAGATCGCGTGGATCGACAAAGGAGTGGTCAGCAACCTTTATTACGACCGGTTCTGGGCGGAGAAAGCCGGCAAAAAACCGACTCCATATCCGACGAACCTGTTACTCGATGGCCAACACAACAGTCTGGCCGATCTTATCTCCTCTGTCGAGCGCGGGTTGCTCGTAACTCGACTCTGGTACATCCGCGTAGTTCAACCGAAGACATGGCAGCTAACCGGGCTGACTCGCGACGGCGTCTTTCTGATCGAGAAGGGTAAGGTGTCCGATCCGGTCGCCAATTTCCGCTGGAACGAAAGTCCCGCGGAGGTTCTGCAGCGAACCACGAAACTGACCGAGCCAGTGCGAGTGACCAATACCGAGACCGGCTCGAATATTGTGCCCGCTCTGATTACTCACGACTTCAATTTCACGAGCGTTTCGGACGCCGTCTGAGCGTAGCAGCTAAAATAGAAGTGGATGTTACGGCAGCTCGCGATCGCCGGTTTGATGATGGCGGGAATCTCGCGACTACCAGTGGCGACGGCGGCAGAACCCGATATCGTAACGATAATAGATTCCGGCTCGACCAATCGACCCGGATTCCGAATTGCGGTTGATCATTCCGGAGAGGCGGAGCTGACTTCCACGCCTCGGAAGCGCGGCACATCTCAGGAGCAATCCAAACCAGTCCGGCGAATGCTTCCTCGCGCCACAGTCGAACGCTTCCAAGCCGATCTCGAAGCGGCGAAACCGCTTACTTCGTTGCCGGAAGTTCACTGCATGAAGAGTGCGTCGTTCGGATCCAATTTGACAGTCTCATTCGGCGGAGAACAATCCCCCGATTTGAGGTGCGGAGACGGCGGCAACGTCGCGATGCGGAACCTCATTCGTGATGTCAACGAGATCATCGCCCTGTTCCCTACGAATTGAAAAACTGAGACGCTGGAATTTATACGCCGTTACGGTTTAAGTCCAAAAGCGTAGACATGGGCATCCCAGGAAACCACGAAGACCTTTCCCAAGGCGACTACAGGCTCGCTAAAGTGCACCCAGTTCGTGATGATTTTCTCGCTGGAATAAAGCTGTTTACCCGTCTCCGCATCCAATGCATAAAGGACCAGGTGACTAACCGGAGTAGCGCGGAACTTGGCGGATTGCGCCGCCGCGGCTGCGGCGACAGCTGGTGCTGCTCCCCCGGTCGGAACAGCCGCGGGGGCGGCCGCCACACCGGTCACATCTCCTCTGGTCGGATTCTGGATAGTCTGCTCCCCAGTCTGGATCGCATACACCACGCCATTTGCAACCACCGGAGGATCGGGCACCTGCATATCGCGCGAGATCCATTCCCCACTCAGTAACGGCTTGTCGCCTTCAGCGGAGAGCCGGAATGCCATCACACTCCCATGCGGCGCGTCGTCGTAGCGGTATTTAAACTGTGGCCCATCTTTCGAAGGCGGGCCCCACATCGGCACGTACAAGAACCGTTCCCCTTGCGGGTTCTGATAGGTAGCCATCGCTCCCCAGACCCCCCGGCCCCCGAGCAATACCTCGTCGTTGCCCAACCGCGCTGATTGATACAGCGGCGTCGAGTGCTCCTGCAAGCCGCCTCCTAGCGCATTGGCGTCGAGCAGGTACACGACTCCCTCTTTCGCTGCGCTGGCCACCAGCGTCCGTTTCTGAAAAGGAAAAATGACCGGGCTCGCCGCACCTAGATCCAAGTCTCTGGAGTTCAGATACCGCCAGTTCGACGGCGTGAACGAATCCACCACCCTCAGTTCCTTGGGCGCAAATGCGAGCACGGTCTCGCCATAAGTTCCCGATGCCGGGTCAGCAACCGCGTCCGCGGTCTGTATATAAATCCCCTTCGGACCTCTCACTACGCCGGCTCGCCCCCAGGCGCCCGACGGCCGGCCGCCGCTGGTATAAAACCGCGACAAATGCAGGTGCGAAGGATCGCTCACGTCCATGGCAGTGATATTCGCCATCGCCCCGCCGCAACCGCGCGCGGTGGGCGAATAAACGACATCGTCGATCAGGTTCAAACTCCAGTTTCGGGCGAATGGGATGACGAAATCCGTCGGTGGGATGCGGTCCTCACCATCGCTCAAGCTTAGGCCGCGCAGCTTTCCATCGCTCGTATTCAGATAAATAATGGACTTCTGTTTGTCAATTACCGGCGTCGCGTTCTGCGTGTTCGAGCATAGCCACGTGGCCGCCTGCCGGGGCGTGAGGTTGTTGGGGAAGGTCTTCTGCCAAAGAATTTTTCCCGTATCGGCGTCGAGCGCGAACACCGTATCGTCACTGCCGATCAAGAAGACCAGGTTCTTTCTACCTTGTAGTGTGTTCACGCCTTCCACCACGACAGGCGCTGTGAGGGTGGAAAGCACCACCTCTTTGGGTTGAGTGCTAAGCTGCGTGCTCCACCTTAGCTCCAGCCTCCCGACGTTCTCCTTCGAGAGTGTGGTTTCCCCTTTGTTCCAGCCGGTTCGTTCTTGATCGTAGCCCCAGGTAAGCCAGTCCCGGGCCGGCGTGCCTTGGGCCGAGCTGCCCACGGGGAGAAGCAGCGAAACCAAGACTAAGGGAGCGAAAGAGATAAGTATTCTTACCATGCGGTTAGCGTTCTGCCGAAACAGATACAAGGCACGAATATTCTATCGCAGGGCGCCGCACAATGGCGAAAGGCGTGCCAGGTCGCGGACAAGAAGTACCAAGCTCTCGGGAAGATCTAAGCAAATGTTCTGCCGTTTGCCGCGGCGAAGCGTCCGTAACTGACTCCGCAGGACGCCGGGTTCGTCGCGGAACACGCCCCGATCCTACTCGCTCGCGGACCGGCGGCGGCGATCTACGCAGAGATTTTCGGTTTTCAGAACGCACTACCTGGGCATGACCGAAATCACCATGAACACCACCTCCGCCCAACCAACCTTAGTCGAACAGTGGCGCGCCGACGAGCCGCCCGACCGCGCGCTGATCGTGCTCACCTATACGCGATCGCAACCATAGCCATACCGGCCGGGGCGTTCCTCTTTTTCGCCGGATTGTTCGAAACGCTGCCGATCCAGCCGCAAGCCGGCGCCAGCACATTCTTTGGGGGCTGCTTCTTCGCCGGCTTCGCCTATGCATTGCGGAAACTCCAGCTCATCGAATGGCGTCTGGAAAAGGCCGCGCGCGCCAGCACGAGCTAATAGAGCAAAGTAGGTAGGTAATTGGTACGCGACCCCTGTAGCGTCACGGAGGGCCGAGAAAGATTGGTGTTTGGTGGCGGAAGCTAGTGGGGGTCGAACCCTTACGCACCCCACTTCTACACAGTTTCTATAATTTTAGCAGTTACGCGAATCCGAAGCTAAAGGTCGCATTCGTTGGGCCGCCAGTGACGATCGAGCCCTTCAGAATGCCGCGGTCGAGCTCGACCGATGACGTGGCAGCCGAAGTTCGCTATGCACTGAACGCATTTCCAGAGATCCAAGAGATCTTTCATATCCAACAATCAGTAGCCGGCACCCGGAACTATTTCCGTCCGCGCGTAGTCTGGCGTGTGGTGCGGAAAGTCGATCTTCAATTCTGGCGAGCGCCGTAGGCTTGCTAAGGAAGCGCGCGAATACCTGTCTTTGCGTTCGAAGCGGAAACGGCTCGTGCGTGAGCAGCGCAAGGATGCTGCTGGCATGGCGAACAAGGTGAAACGGATACCCTCACTCGATTAACGTCGGCGGCTGGCAGAAATTACTTGCATTCCGGACGTAGGCGGCCTACATCATCGCCGCGACCGCCGGGCTGCCTGGGGCGTTTTCATCGCCCATCGTTCTGAGTCACACGCCCCCAGAGTCCATCCGAAGAAGCGGACCGCTAAATGATACGTGCCAGTATTCTCGCCTAAAGTGAATCGGCTGGGCACGGACATATTTTTTCCGAGGGACAGCTGACGTCGCGTGTGATTGCCTCGGTGAAGGTCATGCGGATTCCGTGCTTCGGTCGCAGGATGACCATCGGGCGTGCTTCGATCGTCTGGCCCGGAACCAGCCGCAGATCGTATTTTCTGAGCAGAACGCTCAGAATCATTAGGATCTGCAGCATCGCGTAGTTACCGCCGATACAGCCCCGCGGCCCAGCTCCGAACGGCAGATAGGTGAAGGGCGTGTGAAGTTTCTCATTCGCTTTAGTGAAGCGCTCCGGGTCGAAACTCTCCGGGTTCTGCCAATACTGAGGCGAATGGTGCACGCCGTAAATGAAAACAATGACCGTCGACCCTCGGGGTATGGCGAGATCCCCTGCACGGTCGTCTGAGAGAGCCATTCGGTCGACCATCCAAAACGGTGGGTAAAGGCGCAGCGCCTCCTGAATGACCTGAGCAGCGAACTCGAACTTCGGAACGTCGGAGTAACTCAGAGGCGCTCCGCCCAGCACACCATCGAACTCCTGCCGTAACCTTTCAAGGCAATCCGGACGCGAGCTTAGCAGGTAGAGAAGCCACGATAAGGCGTTCGAAGACGTTTCATGGCCGGCGACCAGGAGTTGCATGCTCTCGCTCAGGACCAGCTCATCGCTCATGCCTTCGCCGTCGCTGTAACGAGCATCCATCAAGATCTGCAGCAAATCGTGACCGGAAGGCTCCTGGCGGCGCCTCCTGATGTAGTCGAGCAGAATGCGGTCGGCGCGGGTTCGCATTTCATCGTGTCTGCGCAGTTCGCCGGAGACGGCAAACCAGGGATTTAGGTAGGGCTGAATGGTTTGACGAACCATAAATTCCTGGATGATCGAGATGGTCCGGCTGATGAGGTCGATGTCATCGTCTTTCAGCCGGGCGCCAAACAGCGACCTGGCTACCATCTTGAAGGTAATTTTCATCAAGTGGGGGTAAATATCGACGGGACCGATACGGGCTTGTCTGTCGAAATCCCGCAGTGACTCCGCGAGGGAGTCCTGCATAATCGAGGACAGAACGTCCAGTTGTTTTCGATCGAAACCCTTCTGGATCAGGCGCCGCTGCGTACGCCAGACCTCCCCGTGGCTGGTGAGAAGACCCTTGCCCAGGAAGTGGCCCATCCGCTTCACCTGAATTTCGGATTTGTGGTAATTTTCCGAATTGGTCTTCAGCACGTGCTGAATGACGGCGGGATTAGTGGTTACGATGGCCTCTCTGACACCGCCAAAGTAGAACCGGAATGTGTCTCCGAGGAGTTCGGTGTACTTTGAAAGAGCCTGTACGGGATTGCGGGCCATCCCGCGCGAATCCGCGAATGAGCGCAATCGGGCAACGACGGGTATAGTCTGCGGCACTGTCACGCCTCGCTGCCCAGGCGCTTCGGGAGAGAAACATGCCGTGTCATCGCCTGCCATACTGTCAGGTGAACGCGGCCAGAAAGATCGTATGCCATATGTAAAGGATTACGCGCTCGAAAATTAATTTTCGCTTCCCAGTTGCTTTAAAAGTAGCAGGTGATGTTTGATCGCCCGGCTCATTGTGGGATGTTGCCGATAGGGAACGCCATACTCTTCGGCCGTCTCCTTCACAATCCGGGTCAGCGGACCATAGTGGGTGTGGCACACAAAAGGGCACAGATGATGGACTATATGATGGTTCAGCCCGCCCGCAAGCCAAGCTACGAGCGGGTTACTCGTCGCATAGTCAGCCGTCGTCGCGAAGATGTGATAGACGCCGCTCTCGAACTCGCTGCGGTTTGAGGGAAAGTAAGTGCTGTCGACCGTGTGTGTAGTCTGAAATACGAGAGATACCGTCAAACCGACGATTATATGGGTCAGCACAAAAGCCAAAGCGACCAGCAGAGGCGATTTCCCCAATAACACGACCGGCAAAATAATCATGTAGGTAAAGTAGAATCCTTTACCGGCAAAGAGGATGGCATATTCTCGCACCGGATGTTTGGTGCGTTTCAGATATCCGTGGGACGGGAAGAAAAAGGACTCAAAGTCCCTTAGAAAAACATAATCGAGAGAAAACAGCGCGTAAAAGAACAGTGCATAGATGTGCTGGAATCGCTGCAGGCGCGCGCGGGGTTCGTGGGGCGTAAACCGAAAGATGCGGCGCCCTGTAAGCGCGTCGTCTTCACCGTGGAGATTGATGCAGGAGTGGTGGCCTCGATGATGGAGGATACGCCACATGTATGAGTTGATTCCACAAACATCGAAAACATAGTTCAGGACTTTGTTTACAGACCGCACCGACGAGATGGCATTGTGGTTGCTGTCGTGCGCGATGTTCAGCAAGAGGAATGTCTGAGCGAGGCCATTCAAAAGGTAAACGGCGACAAACTTCCATGAATCCGGATTGAGCGCGTAGACGACAGTCCAGCTCCCTGCCAGCACTGCAAGACCCAAGGCTATTTTGACCCACATCGTGCGGTCGGCTTTGGGAGAAATGTTTCCGTCGGAAAAGAAATTGTCGAGGCGTCGGCGTAAGACTTTCGGGAACGAAGACACATTCGCCGGATCGCCAACGGGGTGCCGCGGCGATGCCTCAGATGGTACAAGATCATCAATGTCCGGCTTGAGACCGATACCCGCCTCTGTCTCGGACGTCACTGGCGCCTCCGCATTGGTTGCCAGCAGCGGATTGTGTTGGCGAGACACCGCCACTGGTGGCTTCAAAAGATCATGTTAGCTCGAAGTCCAAGGGAAATCAAGGAAACTTGGATCCGGGCGGATCTGGCGTGGGCGCATGTTCTCCGAAGTGATAACGTGTAACGCTTAACAGCTTTGCAGACGTCTGTTAACTTTGCAGACGTCTGTTAACATGGATCGGTGACTGGTATGGAACGGAGACGCTTTGAATCAGGCGATCAGACTCCCAGCGGAGCCCTGCAGAACCTGCTCGTCTCGGGCATTCGCCTGTCGGCGATCGCGGATCATCTCGGAACTACCCTCGCGTCGGTGACAGGCTTTGGGCGTCCGGTATGGACAACACGAGGAGGGACGCGCTGAAATCGGTTTCACGCGTGGCGACGAAGGTTGTACCAAAATCGGCGGACGTATTGTCGCAGATAGCCGGCGCCAATTCCGGCGAGCCCGACGATTTAGCAAGCACAGATGCCGGACGAAACAAGACCTGTATAATGGCGGTACGCATATAAACCACAGTACGCCGAGGCTCGCCGTCGATGTCCTGACCGAGCCGAGCGGCGCATAAACGCAGAATGGCCATGCCCCTGTTCTCAAAGTCGGCCCGCACTATAGTTCCGCACTTCGAGACTCAGTCGTTTTCACCTCCCCTGTGCCACGGGGAGCAGCAGACTTTTATTGTTTTCTCATACTGAGTTTTCTTATTCAACCTCGGAGGATAGCGAATGGCGGTACCACCGCCATGAGTACAAAGCTGATCTATGATGGCGTCGATTTTAGACAAGCTGGATAGTCTAGGGGATGAGCACCCGCACAAACTTCTCTATTCGTACATTGACCTGAACGGCAATCAGATCGAAAGCTACTCATACGAGTCGTTTCTCCACCGGACGAAGGTGATCGCCGGACATTTGCGAAAAGAGCATCGTTTCGCGGCGCAGGACCGGCTTCTGCTCGCCTACCCACCGGGCCTCGAAATGATTTGTGCGTTTTTTGGTTGCGTGCGCGCAGGATTGATCCCCGTTCCCGTCTATCCGCCCAGTTCTCATGGCTTCCGGGGCGCCCTCTACAAAATGGTCCACATCGCAAAGGATTGCCGGGCAGCCGGCATTTTAACGAGCAAAGACTACCACGGATCCCTGAAGATAAATCTCGCCAGAAGCGGAGTCTCGGAATCCGGGGTCGACGTCGACTACATTTCCGGCCTTCCGTGGGTCGTGACTGAAGACTTCGTTGATACGATTTCGGACGAAACTTTCAACGGTGCCTCGAGCAATGGCGCATCGAAGCTTCTGTTTCTCCAGTACACGTCGGGGTCGACGAGAGATCCCAAAGGCGTGATGGTCACGCACGAAAACATACTGCATAACTGTCCGCTCGTGATCGACCATTCCGCGCCGGTAGTCGTATCCTGGCTTCCGCAGTATCACGATATGGGGCTTATCGGGTGCTACCTTTATCCCGCGCTTAAGGGCGGCACGACTTACGGCTTCGCTCCCACAGACTTCATTCAACGCCCTGCCCTGTGGTTCGACACGATAAAAACTTACGGGGCTAGCGCCTCGGCGGCGCCCAACTTCGCTTACGACTATTGCCTGCGGGCCGGGCGGCTCTCCAAGGAGAGTCTGGAAAATTGCGATCTCAGCTCGCTCAGGTTGCTGATGGCTGCCGCCGAACCCGTCAAACCCGGTACGTACACACGGTTTCTGAGGGCGTTTCAGCCTTATGGACTTAAGCCGGAGAGCTTTTTTGTCGCGTACGGGCTGGCCGAAAATACTCTGGCGGTTTCGCACGGTGGCCGCAATATCATTTCTGTGAACAAGAATGCCATCGCGCTGGGGAAGGCCCGCATGACCACCGAGGTTTCCGAAATCGGCGCTGCCACTCAGATTGTCAGTTGTGGAACTCCACTGCCGGGTCTCACCGTGAAGATCGTGGATCCGGAGAAGCACCTTGCTCTGGAGCCAGGTCATATCGGCGAGATTTGGGTCGCTGGAGGCAGCAAGTGCTTAGGTTACTGGAATAATCCGGAACTAGCGCTTAAGATGTTTCATGCCCGGCTGGTGGACGACAGCCCCTATGACGATGGCTACCTTCGGACGGGCGACATGGGTTTCTTCCACGACGGCGAACTCTTCGTTTGCGGCCGTATCAAGGACATGATCATCGTCCGCGGGCAAAACTATTACCCGCAGGATATCGAGGAAGTGGTCGAGAAAGCATCCGGCCTGATCCGGACCAATTGCGTTGCCGCTTTCCAGATTCACGAAGACAGCGAGCCGGCACTGGCGGTGGTTGCCGAAGTGAAGAATCCTAAAGCACTTCCGGAAGCGCTGAAGACTGCCGCCGCCGTCCGGAATTACCTCAACGTGGAAGTGGCGCTGATTTCCTTCATAGCACCCCGTGCGATACCGAGAACCAGTTCGGGCAAGATCATGCGCCATAAAACCAAGCAGATGTGGCTGGACGGTCAGTTTACCGTTCTCTCGGAGTTTTCGCGGGAAAAAGACGCCGGACCCTCAACGTCCGGTTCTGAAGGCCAGTCATCTTTCGACGTGTTGAAAGCCCGGTACAACCTGACCGGCGCCGAATCGTACAACCTCGTCGAAGCCGGGCTGGATTCACTGGATCTTGTTGTGTTCATGCACGAGATCAAGGAGCTTTTGAAGGATAAAGGCGCCGATATGCTGGCGAGGCAGGTAGATATCGGCCTCATTCAGCGTGTCAGCGTAGCCGACCTGTTTCGACTGGCCGAACAGTTGGAGCGTGCTCCCGACGAAGCTCTGATTCTGCTGCGGCATTCCCTGATGGCTTTCCGTGAAGAGCAGCGCGCCGCGGAAAAGCTGATGATGCGCGACGACAGGAAGCTCATCTTCGAGCCACTGGCGCCTGCTTTATTGCCCGAGATACCGATCCTGAATCATGTGCTCCTCACGGGTGGCACTGGCTTCATCGGACCGTTCCTGGTGAAAAGTCTGCTGGAACAGACGCAAGCGAAGATCTATGTTCTAGTCAGGTCTTCCGACGAGCGTCAGGGCAGGCAAAGACTGAGGGCGGCGATGGAATCAATGGGGCCTTGCGCGGCCGGGCTGATGCAGATGTTCGAGGCGCGCGTGATTCCCGTTTGCGGAGATCTCGGGCAACCAAATCTGGGCCTGACGCAGGAACTCTGGGATCTCCTCGCAAATGAAGTGGACACGGTGTTCCATAACGGCGCAACCGTAAACTACCTGTTCAACTACGATCGGATGCGTGACGCTAACGTGCTGGGAACGAACGAGGTCTTAAGACTGGCATTCGAAGGACGGCCCAAGAGCTTCAATTACGTCTCGACTACCTTCGTGTTTGGCTGGGCGGTCAAAAAAATCCTGTATGAGACCGACCTGAACGAGAATATGGAGCTTCTTGATTTCGGATATAGCCAGTCCAAATGGGTAGCGGAACAGGTGGTTGTAGACGCGCGCCGCCAGGGGCTTGAGACACGCATTTTCCGGCCCGCTCTCGTTAGTCCCTCTGTTACAGGCGGAGGCAATAACTTCGATATAGCCGTTCGTTTAGTTGCGTTCATGGTGAATCATGGCATTGGGGTCGATGCTCTGAATCAGGTTAGTTTCGTTCCTGCAGACATCATGGCTAACAATATCGTTGCGATTTCCACCACTCCCGGCACGGCTAACAAGACTTATCACGTTACGAGGGACGATTACGCCAACATGCTGGATATTACCGGACTGATTACAAAGGCGACGGGCCGGCAATTCGAGGTGTTCAGCCTTCCCGACTTCGTTCCCGAGCTTATCAGGAGATGCAGGAAGGAAGATCTGCTCTTTCCGCTACTGGACTTTCTGGTGGGCTCCGTGGACAACATCTCGGCGATGGAATTCAAACGCTATGACAGTTCCTGCTATCAAACGGCTCGCAATGCTTCGGCATGGGGCAAAGCGGATCCGTCCCTCGAAGATACGGTCAACGGCATCCTGAGATTCATGCAGCGAAAGGGAATCATCTCGGTTACGACTCGTGAGTTCAAAGCCGTGGCCACGTGCCAATAGGTATTTCACCAGCGGAGTTACTGCTTCCGAAATACCAAACTCTCCCGTAGTTGTTGACCGCTTTCCAACACGCCTGTCGTGGTTAGTGTCATCTGCTGTCCATCGGCGGAAACCACCCACTGATCCCTTTGAGTAACTTGATCGCCTCGCCGGTAAATCGCATCGACCGTGTGAGCATCGACAAGTTTGAGGGTCACGGTATCGTTTCTGGAATTTTTCAGGTCGTATTCCTTGCCGTCAAAACGGGCTGTGTAGCTGAACTCACCAGAGAAACGTACCCCTTCCGTTCCGTCTGCCTCGATCTTGAGCACCAACCCTTGCCGCAAACGAGTCTTACTGAGATCCTGCGTCCACTCCCCAGCGAATAGGTCGTCGGCGACCTTTTTGCCTCCGCTCCGCGTCCACACGGTGATCCGGTTGGCACGGCCGTTCTCTGAAGTCGTGATCGTTAGCTCGCTACCATCGCTCGAAAGTTTGTCACGAACCGTCGCCACGACGGCTCCATCCTTCTTCTCTTTGACCTCGGCTTGATGCTTATTGATCCTGCGCAACTCGACTTGATTAAACGCTGGATTGCCTTGTACTGACGTCTCATGTCCATTCCATTTCGCCGTGAAATCGACGTGGGTGTCCCCTGAAATCACTACGTGCACTCCATCGTGTAGAGATGTTATGGAGATTTTGTTGGGGGGATCCAGGGCAGACTGCGCAGAGACGAGCGTCCAGGAGCCAATGCGGGGGTCTGCGGCGCCAAGTTGAATGGCGGCAACCAGCCCGAGCAACTCGAGTTTGCGCATTGGTCCTCCTAAACCGATAGAAGCTTCAACCAATCTTCGCAGATTCGGATCGACGGGCAGGTGAGCGCTATGAGAAAGCCGAGTGAGGTACCATGGCTGAAGCGATTGGCATATTACTTCCTCATTTGTGGGCTCTTCTGGTTTCTGATTTCGTCGTCGTCCATAGTCATCGCTAAGATCCCACGGCGTTCGATCGGTATTCCAAATCCTGGAGAAGACGCCGGCATATTCCGCTTCGTGCAGCTCCTTACTGGTAACGATTTGGCATGACATCATGAATCGCGTGCATGTCCGCCGTTTTTGGCTGGCCGGGGTAGTCCTTGCGGCCGCCCTTGCGATTCTTCCATTTTCTTTTCACGCCGAGCGCCATCTGGAGACTGCAACCCGGGTCGAAGGTAGCGAAGCGGAAACTGTCTCCGAGGAGTTGGCCAGTCGTTTTCATTCGCCGTTCGTGGACCGCGTGGTCCTGGTGATTCAGGGACTCCCACCTGCCGATTCGGAGGAGGGCGAGCAAGCGTTAGCAACAATTGTGGAGGGACTGAGAGCGGACCCCGGCGTGTCCGGAATCGTTTCCCGTCTCGATTTGCGCGACCCGATTTTCCTGGGCCGAGGAGGAGGAACCTTTGTTCTAGTCGGACTCGCGTCGGCCAACGGTCCCGTTGAGTCGCTCGTCCCCGAGCTTCACGAGCGGGCGAACTCTCTTCAAAATCAATTGCGGTCCCGTTATCCGGCGGTGAAGCTCGAGCTGACGGGCGAGACGCCACTTAATTTCGACATTCGGAAAGCTAGCGCCGACGACGTGCAACACGCCGAAAGTCTCGTGATTCCCGCGACACTAGCACTCCTGCTGGTGGCTTTCGGAAGCTTGGTGGCGGCCCTGATTCCATTGGCCGTGGGCCAGCTTGCCATCGCTACCACTCTGGCGATTGCAAGATTCCTGGCTCTGCATTGGCACTTATCCGTTCTGATTCAGAATTTGGCCACGATGCTGGGGCTAGGCTTGGGGATCGACTACGCACTCCTCATGGTCAGCCGCTTCCGGGAAGCGATTTCCGCCGGGCACAACGGACTCCAGGCCTCGGTCATCGCGGCACGTAAGGCAGGTCAAACACTCCTGATTTCAGCCTCGACGGTAGCCATCGGATTTCTAGCCCTCTTGACGGTTCCCATCAGCGAAGTCCGTTCCATCGGTGTGGCGGGATTGCTGGTGGCGGGAATGAGTGTGTTGCTTGCAAATACCCTCGTTCCAGCAGTGCTGGCAATTCTCGGTCCGCGGATTGATGCTGGCCGGTTGCCCTTTACTGCCAGGTTGGATTCGAATCGGGCCGCACGCACGGGAAACCGCTGGAGGCAGTGGGGGAAAGTGATTGTCGCCCATCCCTGGCTGGCCGTCTTTGTGGCGGGCACCCCGTTGTTTCTGCTTGCCTCGCAGGCCGCGCGGCTCGATACCAGTCTCCCCAGAGGGGATTGGCTTCCGCCGGCGGCGGAATCTGTTCACGCGCTTCGCACCCTTGAACAAATGGACCGGGCTGGCGTTGTTCAATCGTTGCGCGTGATTCTCGAACTCCCAACGGATTCCATCGCGCAAACGGACTCGGGGTGGAATACGCTCGATCGTCTCACCAAGCGGCTCGCGAGCGATCCTCGTTCCGACCGCGTAATCTCTATCACAACGATGGCGGAGAGCAACCGGTCTTTCCTCGGCAACCTCTCGCGTGAGACACGTCGAACGTTCCTGAGTCGCGACGGACGGGCGGCGCTTCTTGAGGTGTTACCCGCGGCTTCCGTTTCCCTGCGCGATCAGGTCAACTGGGTGCGGGAGCTGCGGAAGACCGGGGCGGCAGTTCTCACGGGAATACCCGGCGCCACGCTACGCATTGGAGGCATCCCGGCACTAAATGCCGATTATCAGACTATTGTCGGGGACAGGTTTGCTTCGGTAATGGTGCTGGTGGTGGTGGGGACGCTCCTGGCGCTTCTTGGCGGGTTTCGATCGCTTTTCGCCGCCGTGAAGGCCATCGCTCTGAACTTGCTCTCGGTTGCCGCCTCCTTCGGGGCATTGGTTTTGGTCTTTCAGGACGGACACGGAAGTAGCTTCCTGGGAGTTCGTCAGGGAACGGGCAGCGTGTTCCCCATTGTGCCTATCGTCGCCTTTGCCATCGTCTTCGGACTGAGCATGGATTACGAGGTGTTTTTGGTCGCCCGAGTCCTCGAAGCGAGGAGGAGCGGGCTGAGTGAAATGGATGCAATCCCCGAGGGGCTAGCCAGAACCGCCGGCTTGATTACGAGCGCCGCCGCGATCATGATTGTGGTATTCGGGGCATTCACCTTCGGAAACTTCCTGGTGGTTAAGATGATCGGATTTACGCTGGCGGTAGCCGTGTTTATTGACGCGACACTGGTTCGCATTGTGATCGGCCCTGCGCTTCTTCGTATTGCAGGCGATTGGAACTGGTGGCCTGGGGGGCTCGCCGCCGCACGCAGCGCACCAGTGATGGCGAGCGGCGAATGACGCATATCGATACGCGCGGTTCAACGAATTCCACCCGTTTTGGACGGCCCGCATCGAAGTCCGGTAGGTCGCCGGATGGCCCACCCACAGGCGAAAAGGAGGTCGGCCCACACACACTTCGGTACACCGTGCGAGTGTTTCGCGATACGCGAGCTCTCCGCGCACCACCGTCAACCAAACGAGAACCGCCCGACGGAAAGGGTGAGAGTTCACCTTGGAAAGGCGTCAGCCAGCCGGTCTGGGCAAGTCAGTGGGCGGGTTATGTTGCAACTTCGGAAAGTCGGCGGGCTGATGGGCTGAATGTAATCCACCATGGCAACCCGATCTGCGATCTTGGTTCTCGACGAATGGCCATCGTTCGAGTTGAGGGTAAGCCTGTCGTATTGAGCCTGATGGGAATCGGTTCGGGCCCTCTGGTCTTGCACGGCCTGCTCACTTCGAAGCGTCGCGGCGAGCCAAAACGTTGCTGGACACCAATGGTCCGGCGAATCGAGGACCAATTGGAAAGCTCCATTTTCGACCGATATTGGCCTACTGGATAATCATAATGCCCACTATCGGCACGGTGGAGAAGGCCACAGCCACCCTGAGCCAACCCACCGGAAGGCCAGCGCAGGATTGGCGTCGCCCGCACTTCGGAGATCGCGAACACGCCGCGCGTCGATGGGCTTTCCGGTGGCCATGGCCAAACTGATCCACGAGGTGACTCCGCACGCGAGTAAGTTCCTCGGCGCCACAAATCCGTCATACTCTCAAGGACGTCCCGACAGTCCGGATTATCGGATATTGCAGAAACCCCGGTCCGCTAACGACCGTTGGATCAATCCGAATCGCCCTGCCGGTCGCCGTGCATCTCAAGAACCCAGTGAGAAGCACTTGTTCAGGGGTAAGAAGGTGAGGCCGGCTGGCGTTAAAGGTGCTGGCTTAGGATGGGGATTATTTGGCATGATAAGTATTCTGGCATCGACGAGGTCGACATTGGTTGAGGAGTTGAGATCGGTATGTGGCTAAGAGTTTCTTCCTTCGTTTTCGTTCCGACACTATTGCTAGTGGCGCAGGGAGTGCAAAACCCCGCGCTCACGGGCGAAGCGGTCCGTGGCAAAGACATCGCGCGGTCTAATCCTTTCAACACTGACGCGGATATGCAGCAGGGTGGTGGTTTATTCCAGCTGCATTGCTCCTACTGTCACGGCGGCCACGGCGAAGGCGGCCGGGGCGCTGACTTGACGGCGGGCGTTTATGAAATGGGAGGATCGGATCCGGAACTGTTCACGACCATCCGCAGCGGTATTCCCGGAACGGAAATGCCTGCGGTTCGAGTGAGTGATGATGACGTCTGGAGGCTGGTCGGCTTTGTAAAGCGAATCGGATCACAGGGTCTTTCGGAGAAGGCGCCGGGCAATCCCGAAGCCGGCAAGGCAATCTATGCCAAAGGTGGATGTGTCGCCTGTCACAGAATCGGCAAGGAAGGGTCGGATCTGGGACCGGACCTGACGGACATAGGGCGGCGGCGTGGCTTGGGATTTCTGGAGGAATCCATCGTTAAGCCGGAAGCATTCGTGCCGAATAAGTATCGTGCGGTCCAAGTGGTCATGAGCTCCGGCTCGACAGTTGCGGGCATCCGGCTCAATGAAGACGACCTTTCCGTGCAAGTGCGAGACCTGTCCGGTACGCCGCGATCCTTCCTCAAGGAAAACATCAAGGAACTTCGCCGGGATAAGACGACGCTTATGCCTTCGTATGAAACCCAGTTCAGCAAGCAGGAACTCGGCGATCTGGTGGCTTACTTGAATTCCCTGAAGGGGGCGCAATGAGAATGCAGAAGTGGAACATTTGGTTCGGAACCGCGCTGTTGACAGCAGCGGCAGGGATCTGGACCTTGCAGGGGCAGGCGCCCACAACCCAGGGTCCCGTGACGTTTGAGAGGTTGCTTAAGGCCGCTGATGAGCCTGGCAACTGGCTCATGTATTCGGCCACCTACAATAGTTGGCGCTACAGTAGCTTGAATCAGATTAATGTCCAGACCGTGAAAAATCTCCACGTGAAGTGGCTGTTCCAGGGCCGGCACATCGAGAAGTTTGAGACCACACCGCTGGTGGCCAACGGCATTATGTACCTGACGCGCCCGGAGAATGCCATCTATGCGCTGGATGCAACCACCGGGCGCCAATTGTGGAGCTATGAATACCGGAATCCGCCGCGTACCTTCAATTGCTGCGGGAAAGTCAATCGCGGTCTCGCGATACTGGGCAACACGCTGTTCATGAATACGCTCGACATGCACGTCGTCGCGGTGGACGCGAGATCCGGTCACGAACTGTGGAAGACCCAGATGGGCGACTACACCGCAGCCGGCGGCTACGCGGCGCCGGGCGCGCCTCTGGTGGTGAAAGACAAACTAATCGTCGGAATGGCAGGCGGCGAGCACGGTGTCAACGGATTCCTGGACGCCTATGATACGAAGACCGGACAGCGTCTGTGGCGCTTCAACACCATTCCACAGCCGGGCGAAGCGAACTTCGGAACTTGGGCCGGAGATTCCTGGAAGACCGGCGGCGTAACCACCTGGAACAACGGCTCCTACGACCCGGAAACGAATACTCTTTTCTGGGGCACCAGCAATCCCTGGCCGGATTACAACGACGACTTCCGCTTGGGCGACAACCTGTATTCGTGCTCGGTGCTGGCGCTGGACCCGGACACCGGGAAGCTGAAATGGTATTTCCAGTTTACGCCGCACGATTTGCACGATTGGGACTCGACGCAGATCCCGATCCTGCTCGATACCGAGTTTCGCGGCGAAATGAAGAAGACTCTCGCCTGGGCCAATCGCAATGGATTCTACTATCTGCTCGACCGCACCAACGGAAAATTTCTGACGGCGAAGGCTTTCGTCAAACAGACCTGGGCCAAAGGCTTCGACGACAACGGCCGTCCGGAAGTTATTCCGGGCAACGAGCCCACGGCCGAAGGCAACGATCATACTTGGCCCGGCGTGGATGGCGGCGCCAATTGGATGTCGCACAGCTATAGCCCGCTCAGCAAGCTTCTGTACGTCTTTGCGCGGGAGGAACACCGAAGGTTCTCGAAGAACGCGGTCCCGCATCCGACCACAGATCAGCCGGATAGGCCGCCTGCTGGCGGGGGCCTGGCCAATGCGGGTGCGTATGATCCCGCACTGGGCGGAGCCAAGACTCAAGGCATCGGCGCGCCGGAGGAAAGCTGGGGCGCGGTCACGGCGATCGATCCCGGAACCGGAACGATCAAGTGGCAACACAAAGTCCTCACTCCTCCTTGGGGAGGCGTGATGGCGACGGGCGGGAACCTGGTATTTGGCGGGACGCTCGAAGGCATGATCTTCGCTTTGAACTCGACTACCGGTGACCGGCTGTGGACTTTCTCCTCTAACGGCCCGGTGTTCGCGTCGCCAATTAGTTATCTTGCCAATGGAAAACAGATGGTATCTATTGCAGCGGGAGACCTGATCGTCACGTTCGGCCTGGATTGAGAGCCTGGTTTAGCACGGTGTTCAAACAGATCGGAATACGAATGCTGGCGCTCGCTCTCGCCGCACAAAGTGGTCAGCTAAAAGCGATCGGTAATGCCGCAGCGGGTGAGGCGATATTCGAGGGCAAAGGCGCGTGCGGCGCATGCCATTCCATCGGAGATCGCGGCGCCAGCCTGGGACCGGATTTGGGCGAAATCGGTATCCGGCGATCTGCCAAATCACTTCGGCTCTCGCTGACCGATCCCGACGCCGAAATTGCCACGCAATATTACACCGTTGTGATCGTAACCAAGCTCGGCGAGACGCTTCGAGGCCTGGCGCTGAATGAAGACGATCTGTCGATCCAGATTCGCGATATCAATGGCAACCCCAGATCGTTTTTGAAGGACGATCTGAAAACCACTTGGCGGGAGCAGCGGTCGCTCATGCCCTCGTATGCCACCCGGCTTTCGAGCGCGGAAATCGACGATGTGGTGGCTTACCTACGTAGTTTGAAGGGGCCTCCAATCGCCGCAGGCGTCAAGCGCACGCGCCAACCTAACCACGCTTATTCAGATGTGAGCTTTCTCAACCGGATCGGCCGCGACGCCGAAGAGCGTCCCGATTCGCTGGTGAACGCACTGGAGATTCCACTTGGCGCCACCGTTGCCGAGATAGGGTCCGGCACTGGCTACTTCACCTGGCGCCTGGCTGAAAAGGCTGGGCCCACAGGCAAGGTCTTCGCTGTCGACGTGCAGCAGAAGATGCTGGACCTTACCGCGGAGACGATAAAGAGACATCAGCTTTCCAATGTCGAGCTGGTATTGGGCGGAGAGAATGACCCACATCTACCGCCCGCATCGCTCGATTTGGTTCTGATCGCTAACGCCTATCACGAATTTTCCGAACCGGAAGCTATGCTGACCGCTGTCAATCGGGCTTTAAAGCCGGATGGTCGGCTGGTCATAATCGAATTTGCCGAAGGGCATCCCTTTGGGCCACAGGACAAAGCGGAGAGGATGACCATAAACCGAATCCGCACCGAAATCGAACCAATTGGATTTGACCTGGACCGCATACTTGACTTACTGCCCATTCAACACGGCCTCATTTTCATCAAGCGGCCGTGAGTGGGAACGCCAGCTTGGAAGCCCTTCATCCCCAGTACGCCTCGCCGTCTAACAGGTTCTGCTTCAGGAATTCGGAATTGATTTCCAGCCCCAAGCCTGGTCCGGTAGGGACCTTGAACAGCCCCTTGCGCACGTCGGGCGCGCTGCCCGCGGCCATTCCCTCGATGTAGCGGCCGGGACGCCCGAGCTGGCTTTCCGAGCGGTAGAAGTTCGGAATGGACGCGCCGAACTGCGCGTTGGCGTAAGTTAGCACCAGCGACCCGACATTGTGCAACGCCACCGGAGTCCGGAACTGCGCTGCGTAATCCGCGATTTTTCGCGTCCCCGTGATCCCACCCGCGAACGCCAGATCGGGATGGATGAAGTCGACGGCCTGGTTGTCCAGGAACGGCTTGAATCCGCGGACCATTTCGAGCTTTTCCCCGGTCAGCAGCGGCACGCGCGTAGAGCGGCGCAGTGCCATCCACGCCTCCGAGAAGGGCGGATTGAGCGCGTCTTCGATGAACAGTGGATTCATCGGCTCCACGACCTTGGCAATCGCTATCGCGCTAGGCGTGTCGAGTTCGTTGTGGCAATGGACGGCGATGTCGATGTCGTCACCCACGGCCTCGCGGCAGTTGGCATAGCCGCGCGCCACGTTGCGGAGTTGCTGGGTCGTGAGCGTGGGTGCGAATCGGGCCGCGGGCACACCCAGCAGCGGGTCGATATTGTTCTTAAAGGCGGTAAAGCCCTCGGGCATCTCTTTGATGCGCTGCGCCCAGTCGCGACATGAGGATTTGTCCAGCATGTCCAGATTGAGGCCGTGCGAGTACATCGGAATGGCATCGCGGAACGGCCCGCCCAATAGCGTCGAGATCGGAGCGCCTAGCAATTTTCCCGCCAAGTCCCACAATGCCATGTCGATGCCGCTGATGGTCGGAATGTGCGCCATGTAGGTATGCATCAGCGTTGTCATATTGTGGAAGTGCACTTCGATCAGCAGGGGGTCCTTGCCGATCAGCAAACTTTTCATTGTTTCGATGCGCGCACGCGCCATCGGTCCCGTGGCCCCGGCTTCGCCAAAGCCCGACAGGCCGCTGTCGGTGTCGATCCGGATGAGACAATTTCCAGCGATATTGCGGATAGCCAGGGCGCGAACGTTCGTGATCTTGACCCGATTCACATTCGGCGCCGCCATTGCCTTGTAACGAGCGAACAGCCCCGCGGCAGGCAGCGCGATGGCAACCCGAAGTAGATCGCGGCGAGACAGCGATGTCATATGCGTATTCCTTCCAGACCGCAATATACACCACTGAGGGACGACCGCGAGTTGAGCGCGCTAGGAAGGCGTAAACTGGAAACTTGCAAACCGCATTGCCATCCTGGAGGAGGCCTCGCATGAAATTCGGTTTGGCGGTGGGCGTGTGCATCGGCATGCTCGCACCTGCGTTTTCGCCCGCTCAGGTATTCACCCTGACGAAGGACCAACTGATCGAGTACACGGCGCAGAATCCGTTCGAGCGCTTTCCAGACGGACGGCCGAAGGTGCCGGATTCATTGATTGCACGGGCTCGGGGAATGTCGGCGGAGGAAGTTTGGGCCATCCTGCCGGGGAAGAACTTTCGCAATCAATACGAGGGCGGATTTCGCGTGCTTCATCCCGGCAAAAAGCTGGTAGGGCGCGCGTTCACTGTGCAGTTCATGCCGACCCGGCCGGACGTCGACGGAGTGCTGACGGCCAAGGCCAAGGCGAAAGGGCTGGCCAGGTGGAACAATCAGGTCGCGATCGATATGCTGCAGCCGGGCGACGTGCTGGTGGTGGATCTGTTCGGAAAAACGGAAGGCGGCACCATTGTAGGCGACAATCTTTTTTACTACATCATGAAGGGCGCTAAAGGTGCAGGCCTGGTGGTCGACGGCTCGATTCGGGACCTGGATGGGATCTCGGAAATGGATATGCCCGCATATTTCAGGAATGTGCATCCGAGCGCGATCGGCAACGTAATGCTGACCGGGATCAACATTCCCGTTCGGATCGGAAACGTCACCGTGCTGCCGGGGGATCTGGTTTTTGGCGATCCGGAGGGTGTATTCTTCATTCCTCCGCAACTGGTGACGCAGGTCGTGGATAATGCAGACGAGATCCACGTCCATGACGAGTGGACGCGTAAGAAGTTCGACGAGGGAAACTACAAGTCGAGTGAGATTTACGGCTCGCCCAGTGACCCGGCGTTGAAGAAAGAATATGAGGAGTACCTCAAGCGGCGCCTGGAGGAGATCCGGAAGCAAAACCCGAAGTAGGGCTAAATTGAGAAGCGAGGATCGCCTTCCATTACTTGCCCCTCCAGCTTCGGCAGCTCGCCTTTGCGCCACAGGCTGGCACGATACTTCACTCGATATGCAAGTGGCGCTCCGTCCAGGCGATCGCTGCGCTCGAGCGGACGTGGGATACAGACGAACTCCGTTTCCATCCATTTACCCGACGCGCGGACGACCGCATAACCGTGCCCGCCCATGTCGACGAAAGAGAGATGTGGTGACAGATCAGGATTGGAAAGTGCGCGGGCGCGAGTGATATCTCCACTCTTCACATACTCGAGGCAAGCCCGCACGCCGTGCCGAAGGAGCAGATTTATGGTCGGCTGGGGGCGTCCATCCGCGGGACCCTGGCCCACGTAGAGACATCGGAGCGGATGCTCCTTGGGGAGATTATGCTCCAGCGCTTCCACAAATCCTGGAGCGGAGATTGAGCCGGTGATAAACGCAATTCCAACCGGCTGAAACGATTTGGGTGGAAGCGATTTGGCGGCGAGCCCGGCCCAGAAACTGTGCCGATCGCCTGCGACTGTAGCGAATCCGCTGATTCCATGCTCGCGGATGAAATCATAAATTTCGCCGCGTTCAACATAGGCGCTACTAGGGTCTCCTCCTCCGAAGGTTGCGTAACCCGCTCCGGGCCAGGGCTTGGTCAAACCATGCGGTAGGTTCTGCGGGTCGGCACGCATGTCCAAAGTACCGGCCGTATTTCCCCATATCTTCCAGGTCGCGGTGGAGGTTCGTAGCTGTTCAAGAAACCAGGCCTTCTGTTCGGCGCCCAGAACAGTCTGGGGAGATTCATCTTTGCGGAAATTCGGGACGTCAACGCCGCCGAAGCGGATAGAGGCCGGAGGGCGCCCCTCGTCATGCGCGCGCCCCGCGTCCAGGATTTCCATGGCCTCTTCCGGAACAAACTCAGGAAATTCCTGGCTTGAAAATGCTTTGGCTTCTGCTCTTCCGCTGGGATCTTCCGAACGATAGCTATGTTGGTCCGTGATGATCAGATCGACGTGCCGACCCCAGCGAAGTCTCCTGTATCCTCTCAGGCTATTGATCGCGGCGAGGTTGTTCGGTTCCTGACCTATACCGTGTTCGTCGAAGCGCCGGATCGCTGCGTCCACCACCGGCGGCGGCTTGAAGCGATCCATCGATGGACCACTGGGCTTTGACATCCTCGCCGGCTGATATTCAAAGAACGCCTGATTGGCCGCCACTTTTCGAGTCTGGGCAGGCCGCGTTACTCCTTTGAATATCTGCAAGCCCTGCCAACCGAGCCAACTAAACTCGTGGTTGTCCCACATGTTCACGAATGGCCAGCGCGCGCGGGCATCCTGCAAATCGGGATCATGAAGATACGCGCGATAGACCGCGCGATAATCCGCCAGCGTTGTAGGAATGTGGAAATCATCGATTCTTTCGCCATGTTCGTAGCGAACAATGTCGCGCAGTTGGCGATCGTACATGCCCTGCGGGCGGTCTTCGGGATACCAGACGATTTCATAGATAAAATCGCCGAGGTGCAATACGAAGCCGAGACGATTAAGCTCAGCGGCGCGCTCGTCTTCGAAGATCATGCGGCGATACGCTCTGGGCGCCTTGATTCGCGTTCTGACAACTGACGAAGGCGAAGCACACGGGTCTCGTGTCGCTCGGTGGTGGAGCGGTGATGGTTCGCCCGATCCTGCTGCCTGACCCCTCCCGATCCGTGAAGCGGTACCAATAGACCCGGCCAGGCTTAAGACCGCCGACCAGCACGCGACAGGTCCAGTCGGATTCGTTAGAAACAAGCGCCCGCGTCGTCGCTACCACTTTCCGAAACGCTTCGTCTTCAGCGACCTCAACCAGCAGAGTTTCGTCGTGATCCGCCGCATACGGGTGACGAGTCCACAGCAGCACACTGTTACTGTCTGGATCTCCCGACGCGACACCTTCCGTATAGAGATCCCGGCGTTCGTGCCATTGGACGCGAGACTGCGTCCCGCTGCGCTTTCCCCACGCTGCCGAAGCGCCAATGGCGGCGGCCATCTTCGCGAAAGTGCGACGGGTAAAGCGGGTCATGCGCGGACATCTTTCCTTGAGTCAGAATACCAGGAAGTGCCGATGCGGCCGTCGAGCGGTCCTAGCTGCCTGCCGGTGTGTCGTGTTTGATGAACTTGTCGGCCCGGCTATGAAGTACTTCCAATTCGGGCCATCCGTGTGTCCGCCGTCGTGCTGGCGCTAGGCAAGTTCGCTATCGAGCAAACCTACATTTGCCGGCGGCATCTTCGCCGTGTGGTAGTCTCGGCGATCCCCAGATCCTTTGTGCGTAAGAGCCTGAATACCGGCCCAGCGGCAACCGTCGCCATGGAAGATGTCCATCAGTCCGAGGCGCTGAACGACCTGCGTCCATTCATGATCATTTCCGCCTACGGAATGTGCGTGGACAGCCGCATTCTCCTTCGCCTCAAGAACAATATCGGCGATCCGCGGAGTACCATTCTCATCACTGGCTACTGAGCCGAAAGCAAGCCGGGGAGAAAAATCAACTGGAAGCCTTGAGCGGTCACGCGGACCGCGAGGAAATGCTTTCTTGGATTGAAGCCTATTGCGCCGGGGCTTAAGAAGGTGTTCTTAGTGCCGATCTCTGAAACAGTACTGACGTGCTGCTCGTACTAAGGTGAATGCCTTAGGTACCGGGACCTCAGTAACCTTTCTCCCTCAGGCTTTGTCTAATACCCTGATTAAGGCGAATGACTGAGCACCGCACTACATTTCTATCCCGGAGGCAATCGGAGTGAACCAACTTCTGCTGCACTACTCCTACCTTCAGGTCTTGGATCTCCTAACGACCATTGCCTTCATGGTAAACGGGGTCAGGGAAGCTAATCCCCTAGTTCGGCTGGCGTTGAATCTCGGCCACAACCCGATCGGCAGTTTGATCGGAGTCAAGGTGTTGGCGGTTATGCTGGGGCTTTATTGTTGGCGCATGGGCCGCCAGCGGTTGCTTTCTCGAATCAACGTCATGTTCGCGCTGGTGATCGCGTGGAACTTGATCGCCCTGATCCTGGGGACCGTGCCCCACTTCTCGGTTTGAAAGCGACTGGCAACAGGTTAAGCCGCCCGCCTACTGAATCGGCAACATCACCGTATTGCTGTTGGCGCTGTTCACACTGACCGTCAACTGTACCGTTCCGCTGCCGGCCAGCGTAGGGGGAACTTGGAACGTGGTCATGCTTACACCTGCATATCCTGGAGCAGCCCCAGACCAGGTTGGCGTTGGATTCTGATTGCCAACACTGATGCTCACTGAGTCTGCGAGAGCGGGAGGCGGGGCCGGAGGGAAAAACCCATCGACCACTGGGGTGGCGTAAGGTCCGAAGCCGGTGCCGAGCAATGAGATCGTTTCTCCGCCTTGCGCCGGATTGTCCGGCGTAATCACAGAGCCATCCGCGTGAAGAGCGATGGCGTACGTTTGAGAATTCAGGCTCTGGCCGAACAAGCCGGGCGAATTTCGCGCGACCGTGAAAGTCGCCGATACGTCGGGTTGGCCTGGCGAGTGGACCAGCAGAGTGTAGTCGCCATCGGACATTTCGAACGGCACCTGTGCATTGATCTGCTGAGACGATACGTAGAGCAGTGGCAAAATGTAATCGTTGACGGTCACCGTCACACCGTCGATGGTCTGGGCCAGCGGATTTACGGGGCCTAAGTCTGTCTGGGGCGAAAGATTCTGTCCGGTGATGGAGATGAGCGAACCCGGACCCACCGTGGAACCTGGAGTGGCGCCAGCGGCGTTGCTAACACCTGTGGGTGCAAGGAAGGGGACCGCAGTCGTCATGGCAATCACATTTCGGGGCGTGGACATTGTCACGGTGCCGGAAGGATACGATCCGTTCAAGTCCCCGGTCCAACGACTGAATTTGAAGCCATTGTTGGGATTCGCGGTCACCGTGACCTGCGTTCCGTTGGCGTAAAACATATCGCTCGAAGCTGGGGAAAACTGGAAGCTAATACCATTGGCTGGCTGGGAAATGGCACTCAACTGGTACGAGTTCGTGTAGCTTGCGGTGAGGACCGAGTAGTCGGAGTTCACCGTAAACATGTGATCAGAAGCGCCTCCATCCGACCAGGATGCGAAATCCAGCCGTGCGGCTGGCCCCATTCCAATTTGCGTCTGTGCGGTGACGTGCACTTGTGTGCCGCTCGCCCGGTCGACATTGCAGGGCGTCACACAGCTAGCGCCATCCACTTGAACCGTCATTCCCGTTGGTGAGCTCTGTACCACGACCCTGCTCAACACACTATACGAAGCGACCATCAAAAGCCCGTTGCTGACAGCCGATTGATCCACCGTGACAGTCTGGGTAGGCCCCCCGGTGTTGGACCAGCTTTGGAACGTGTATTTCCGTCCTTTGGCATCGGTTTGCGTGGCTGCGGCCGCTACAGTGTGGGTCGTCCCCAGCCCCCAGATGAAATTGTACCCGGGCCAGTTCTGGGTACCGTCGATCGTTAACTTCAGCCCCGTCGGTTGAGTCAAAAAGCCTACATGCGCGCCAGGTAGGAAGGTGCCCGTCAGGGTATCGGGAGTCCCGGTATTGTTATCCACGGTGTAAAGAGCGTTCGGTCCCGTGCCATTACTCCACGAACCGAAGACCCAATAGTTTCCGTAGTTATCTACTTGAGGAGAAACGCCGCTGATCACGTGAGTGGAACCAGGCGCAAAATCGAAATCGCCAAAACACAGCGGCGGAAACCCGGTTTGCGGAAAAATGGGCTCCTGTTCGTTGAACGGACACGGTCCGGTCACGTCCGTAGTGGTTCGCGTCGGCACAGGCGTGTGGTCAACGTAAACATTCAGTCCCAGTGGATTCGTCAGGAAGTGAACGCGCTTGCCAGGCGAAAACTGGGGCGCAATGGTCATGGGGGTATTTACATTGACGCTGGTTAGATACGGAGTGAGTGGGCCGGAGTTCAATGCCCAACCTATAAAAACGAACCCGGGATAGGGGAACGCATTCAAAGCGAGCGGCGTGTTGGCAGGAACAAACACATTCGCTGAAGCCCAGTAACATTGGGTGCCCAAAAAGACCACGCCGGGCCGGAATATGCCAGGTGGAATGGCACCAGGCGCGCCGCACGTCACCGGTAGCGTAGCATCGGGGGAGGCAAAAAAGTCCAGTTGGATCCGATAGCTGACCTGCAAAGTGGCCGTGAGGGTAGTGATAGCGGGATTGGCAGTAATGGTCTGAACCGGATCGCTAGTGGGAACCAGCAGACCTGCGTTGTCAACCCATCCACTGAAGACATACTGGGCCGAGCCATCAGTCGCGGTTTGAACCGAAGTGTTCGCCGTTTGGCCTGGAAGAGGCGGATCAGTGAGAAAAACCAGAAGATGTTCGCTCCCCGCCGGCCAATTGAGTGTCACTGCTTGCGTGTACACCTGGCCATCCACCATAAATCTCACACCGGCGGGGACGGTGGAAATCGTGGTAGTGCTCGAAGTCTGCGCGTTCACGCATAGTCCGGTCAGAAATAGAAGTACTGGGAGGCAAAGCCGATTCATAGACGACACCAGTAATTAGATCGGCACTAGTACGAGGCGGCTTTAGGTTTAAGAATAAGACCTTTCTTTCGGGGCGACGGGATGTACCACAAACCTTTGCCGTATAATGCTTTTGGGAGCAGAAATGTCATTGCGAATCGGGTTGCCCTTCCTTATTTTTCTCGCTGCGCTCGGAGCTGCCGAAAAGAAGCTCCCAATCGAGCAAACCTCGAACGATGTCATAGAGATCACTGCCACACCCATAATCGACAAAGATGAGATCCGGCAAGAGTTGGGATCGGATTTGGGAGGCGACATCGTCCTGGTTCGGGTCCAGGTGCGCCCGGTCAGCGACAAGCCGGTTAGAATCAGCCTGGATGACTTTCTGCTGGTTTCCGGTAAAGACGGCCAGCGCTCCCAGCCCTTCACCCCCAGCCAGATTGCCGGAGACGCAGCGCTTGTTCTCACACCCCAAGGCGCAAAGAACGGAATCGGAGGCAACCGGCCGAAGTGGAGTGGCATAGCCGGACCCTTCGGCATGGGCACGGGGAGCAGCGGAACGTCTTCCAGCACGGACACCAAAGTGGAGAGTGTCCATGATAAGCCCAATCCCGTGCTTGCTGTCTTGAAAGAGAAAGTACTGCAAGAAAAAGAGATAACGGAACTAATTTCCGGGCTCCTCTACTTCCAAATGGTCGGCAAATTCAAACCCAAGGATCTGGAGTTTCATTACAAGGGGCCGGCCGGCCAGTTGGCCCTTCGATTCCGCCCATGACGGCGCCTGCCGCGGTTCGCGTCTCCGACCTCGACACGCCGGCCATCCTCATTGACCTCGATATCATGGAGCGCAATCTGCGTAAGCTCGCCGACTATGGCCGGCAGCATGACCTGCGCGTCCGGCCGCACACGAAAACCCACAAGATCCCGGCGCTCGGCCGGAAGCAGATCGAATTGGGAGCCGCCGGGTTAACCGTCGCCAAGGTAGGCGAAGCCGAAGTCATGCTGTCGGCGCGACCGACGGATCTTCTGATTGCCTATCCAACCGTGGGCGCGCGAAAACTTGACCGCTTGATGCAGGTTGCAAAACAAACCGCCGTTACCATGTCGCTGGACAGCCTGGTGGTGGCGCTGCAACTTTCCGATGCGGCGAGCGCCCACGGAGTGGAAATAGGCGTCCTCGCGGAAGTAGACGTCGGGCTGGGCCGCGTCGGAGTGGCTCCTGGGGACGCGCTGCTGGAGTTGATCCAAGGCATCGCGCGATTGCCGAACTTGCGCTTCGAAGGCATCGCCTTTTATCCCGGACAGATCAAATCGCTAGACGAGGAAGGCCAGCAGGATTTGAAGAAAGTTGCGCGGCTTCTGGAGCAAATTTTGAACGATTTACGGCATGCCGGGTTCAATCCACGCATAGTCAGCGGCGGATCGACGCCGACATTGTTCCACTCCCACCTACTGCCAGGCTTGAATGAAGTCCGGCCTGGCACGTATATCTTCAACGACCGGAATACGGTTCTCTCCGGCGCTTGCACGCTCGACGAATGCGCGGCATCGATTATGGTCACCGTCGTATCCACGGCGAAAGCCGGACAGATGATCGTGGACGGCGGATCCAAGACTTTTTCTTCGGATCGCCCGACAGCGGGCAGCGAGGTGAGCTTTGGCCACGTGGTGGAAGCGCCCCAAGCCGTGTTCACCAAGATGAATGAGGAGCACGGCTTCGTCGACCTTCGCAAAGCCGGCCACCAGTTTGATGTCGGCGCGCGCGTTCGGATTGTCCCCAATCATATTTGCGTGGCTATGAATCTCCACGAATGCGTCTATGGAATTCGTGGCGACGTCGTGGAGCAAACCTGGCGCGTCGAGGGTAGAGGCAAGCTGCAGTAGGCCTCGTTGCGCGCTCGGCAACCCGTTCGACTTCCCCTGCTGGCGACGGTGGTCGTCGTGATCGCGGGCTGGACCGCCACGGCCCGCGACGTTTCCCAAGTAGTCGATTCATGACACGCTGCTTCTGGGACCTGATTCCGTTCACCCTGCAGATGTCGCTGATCATGATCACCGGGCAGGTGTTGGCGACGTCGCCGCCGATGGGCCGCCTGATTCGTCGCGTGGCCGGATGGCCCGAGTCGCCACGCGCGGCCGTCGCGCTGGTTACACTGTTTGCGCTGGCGAGCCCTGGCTCAACTGGGGCTTTAGTCTCGCGTTCAGCGTCGTGCTCTCTCGCGAAGTCGCGCGCCGGGTCAATAGAGTGGATTACTGCGCGCTCGCGGCCGCTAGTTTTCTGGGCCTGGGAAGCATCTGGGCGCAAGGCTTGAGCAGCTCAGCCGCGCTGCAGATGGCGACGCCCGGGGCGATCCAGCCGCAGATTCGCGACATCGTTCGCAAGGCGGTCTGATTCCCGGCGGCATCATCCCGTTCCTGGCGCCGTACGTCATGCAGGCGGCCCATTCTCTCAAAGTCCATCTGGGTTGGATCGTCTCGACTTACGATCTCGGCGAAGCGCTTGCGAACCTGGTGCAGCCCTTCTGGATGCTGCCGATTCTCGCGAACATGGCGCTATCGAAGCACTCCGGACGCTCGATGCTGTTCAACTTTCGGTAGCTCTCGGCTCAAGCGAGCCGGGCTTGTAACAGCGTTCGTTGCGACCGATCAGGAACTCTGCCGAGTGGCCACGCTCGAAGGGTTTGCCGTGACGAATCCCGAACGGCCAGCTTGTATCGTGATTTGAGATCCACTGAATTAACGCGCACTGAAGAATAGGTCAGTCGATTCTCGCCCGGCACAGCAAAGAGCTTATTTACTCGGCCAAGTGAGCTTGGTTCGTGCTACAGTGACGAAATATGCGGACTTTGGCAGCCACGCTCGTCATGACCTTCTCTTCGCTCAGCATCGGATGCGAAGTAATATTGCAGCCTGCCCAGCAAGGCGAGTGGTCGGACGGGAATTTCCGCAACCCGAAATACAAGATCACCAAAGACATCCGGGACGCGCCCGAAAACGAAAAGCCTCCCGCCGACAAATAAAGCACCTCCCGCATGGGAGAATCAAGGTGCGTGTTAACCCGCCGCTCAGTCGTGTTCGGAGGTCTCGGCGCCCTGACGGCCTGCTCCCGGCCAAAAGCCAAAGGTTTTTCGGGCTACGCCTTCATCGCCAATCGTGACGGTGGCGCGGTGGCCGCCGTCGACCTCGAGGTCTTCGCGGTAGCGCGGCACATTCCCGTGGATGGCGCGCCCACCGCCGTGGTCGCCCGTGAAAAACGCGCCCGCGTTTACGCGCTGACGCCTGAAAACGGCTCGGTCCACGAGATTCGCACCGGCAATCTCACCTTCGCGCACAAGGTGCAGGTCGCCTCGGCGGCTATCACCATGCGGCTTTCGCCCTCAGGCCGCAATCTCTACGTGCTCTGTCGTGAGCCGCGCAAGCTGGTGGCCCTGGCCTTTGAGCCGATGCGCGTAGACTGGGAACTTCCGCTTCCGGCCGACCCAACGGATTTCGACGGCTCTCCGGACGGTGCACTGCTCGCCGTCAGCTACGGTGCAGCGCACGCCCTGACCTTCGTCGACCTTGCGCAGCGCCATGCTTTCCCGCCGGTTCGCACGTCGGGCGAGATCGGACTGGTTCGCTTTCAAAAAGACTCGCGGCAGTTGATCGCCGCCAATGTCAGTGAACGGATGCTCTCGGTGTACCACGTGCCAACCCGCCGGCTCATAGTTCATCTTCCGCTCGCCGTTCGGCCGGATCACCTGTGCTTCAATGCCGACGGCGGTCAACTGTTCGTGACCGGGGAAGGGATGGACGCCGTCGTGGTTGCTTATCCCTATTACACGCCGCAGATTGGCGAAACCGTGCTGGCGGGTCATAGTCCCGGCGCTATGGCCGCGTCGGAGTCTCCCGGCTACTTGTTCGTGGCCAATCCGAAATCGGCGGACGTGAGTATTCTCGATATTGAAACCAGACGAGTGGTTGCGGTGACGCCGGTGGGAACCGAGCCTTCCTATATCACGATTACACCCGACGATCAGTACGCCTTGGTGCTGAACCAAGCCTCGGGCGACATGGCCGTGATCCGGATACCGAACGTCACCCGCGCGGTGAATGAACAACGGCGCTGGAAGAAAGGCCCGCTGTTCATGCTGATCCCGGTCGGATCCAAGCCGGTCAGCGCGGCTATAGTGGCGATCTAGCGTTCCACGCCGCATTGATAATCGATAAACCTGCGATTGCCGCGGTCTCCGCGCGCAGAATTTGAGCACCCAGGGAAACGGCGACCCAGCCCGCGGCGCCAATTTCCACTCGCTCTCGCTCGGTCCATCCGCCTTCGGGGCCGGCCAGTAACGCTACGCGATCCGCGACCTGGCAGGCCTCAGGCACAACGGACAAGATCGGCGGAGCATCCGCTTCCTCGAGTACATATCGATAGTCGGCCTGATCCCGCAAGGCATCTGCCAAGCCAACTGCTGGCTCGATCAGCGGCAACTGCGCCCGCCGCGACTGTTCGCTGGCCTCTCGGGCAATGCGGCTCCATCGGGCAAGGCGCTTCCGAGCAGCTGCCTCCAGCCCCTTTTCGCTGCGTTCGGCTTCCACCGGAATCACTCGTTCCACTCCCAACTCAGTGGCCTTCTCGATCATCCACTCGAAACGCTCAAATTTGATCAGCGATGCCAGCAGCGCCGTCCGAACCACGGGTCCAGACGCCTCGATCTGCTCGACAATCGCGAAAGATACCAGATCCTTGCGCGCACTTTCTACCTCCGCCAAATAAACGTTCTGGTTGTCGGAGATCTCGAATTTCTGTCCGGGCTCCACTCGCAGAACGCGGCTCAGGTGATGCGCTTCGTCACCGGTTATTTGAGCGTGCCCGCTGTGCACCGCATCGACAAAGAACCGGCGTCGCGCCATCTAAGCTACTGTACAATGTACCCAAGTGATCGCTTTTCTCCGCGGCAAGTTGCTCGAGAAGCACCCCAACCAAGTCATCGTTGAGACCGGCGGCGTCGGCTACGACGTCGTAATTCCGGTCTCGACCTTCTCCGCGCTTCCCGATGCCGGCGCGGAAGTGAAGCTGCGCATCCACACGCACGTTCGCGAAGACGTGTTAGCTCTATTCGGCTTTCTTACCACGGACGAGAAGACCATCTTCGAGAAGCTGATTTCCGTTAGCGGCATCGGGCCCACGCTGGCGATCAAAGTACTTTCGGGAATGGCAACATCGGGTCTCACAGCGGCGATACGCAACGGCCATGTCGAGCAACTGGTCCGCATTCCGGGCGTCGGAAAAAAGACGGCTGAGCGAATCGTATTGGAGTTGAAAGACAAGCTCGAAGGCCTGGCCGCCATGGCGTCTCCAGGCGTTATGCCGGCGTCTCTCGCCGCCTCCGCTCTCAGCGTCATCGAGCAGGATGTGATGTCGGCGCTGCTAAACCTGGGCTGCAATCGCGCCTCGGCGGAAGCGGCCGTCCGCAAAGCCAAAACAGCGGGAGCGCCGGCCGAGTTCGAGCCGCTCTTTCGAAAGTCACTCGAATTGGTTCGCTGACAGCCCCGCTTGCTAACCTAGAACCACATGCGTGAGATCGGAATCGCTTCGTCTGAGCCGCTCGAAGGCGAACGCCAGTTTGAAGCCGCGCTGCGTCCCACGAAATTAGCTGATTTCACCGGACAGCCCAAGCTCAAGGAGAACCTTTCCATCGCCATCGAAGCCGCCAAAAAGCGCGGCGAAGCAATGGATCACGTTCTGCTCTACGGCCCGCCTGGCCTCGGCAAGACCACGCTCGCCACTATCATCGCCGCCGAGCTCGGGGTCGGCTTCGAACAGACTTCCGGCCCGATTCTTCAGAAAAAGCTCGATCTCACCGGCGTGCTCACCAACATCAGGACTCGTCAGGTTTTCTTCATTGACGAAGTTCATCGACTTCTTCCCGATGTCGAGGAGATCCTCTACGCGGCGCTGGAAGATTTTCGCATGGATATTCTGATCGGCACCGGCCCCGGCGCGCGTACGCACTCGATCTCGATTCCCCACTTCACGGCCATCGGCGCGACCACCCGGCAAGGACTCGTCAGCGCGCCCTTGCGCGGCCGCTTCGGCCTGGTGCTAAGGCTCAATCATTACGGAGTCAACGAGCTCACCGCCATCGTTCTGCGATCGGCTCAATTGCTAAGCGTTACAGTGGATCCCGATGGCGCCGAAGAGATCGCGCGCCGCAGCCGTGGCACGCCCCGCATCGCCAATCGCCTGCTTCGCCGGGTGCGCGACTATGCTCAGGTCCGCGCCGAGGGCCATGTCAACCTGACCATCGCCACCAGCGCCCTCGACCTGCTCGAAGTGGACCGTTTCGGCCTCGATGAAATCGACCAGAAGATCATGCTCACGCTGCTCGAAAAATATAGCGGCGGCCCGGTAGGCGTGAACACCATCGCCGCTTCTATCGACGAAGAAGCCGACACCATCGAAGAAGTCTACGAACCGTACTTGATGCAGCTCGGCTTCATCGACCGTACTCCTCGCGGCCGCATCGGCACCGATCGCGCGTTCGACTATTTCCAGATCCCCCGCAAGATGCGGGGCGGCGCTCAAAACTCCCTGTTCTGAGTGATTCTGAAAATTGCCCTTGAAACAAGCCTTTCTTTCCCTCGGCTCCAACCTGGGCGACCGTGAGGCCCACCTTCTCGAAGCGTTGGAGCGCCTCGAAGCCGCTGGCATTCACATCCTGCGCCGCTCGTCGATCTATGAAACCGAGCCCCAGGACCTGCCCCACCAGCCCTGGTTTCTGAACCTGGTGGTGGAAGTGGAGACCCAGCTTTTCCCCAGGCTGTTGCTCGCGCGCGCTCAAGCCATCGAACTGGGAATGGGCCGCAGGCGCGAAGTCTCGAAAGGCCCTCGTCCCATCGACATCGACATCCTCTTGTTTGGAAACTACGTCATCCGCACGCGCGAGCTGCAAGTTCCGCATCCGCGCATGAGCGAGCGCCGCTTTGTCCTGGAACCGCTAGCTGAGCTTGCGCCCGACCTACGCCATCCGGCGAATGGCAAGACAGTCCGAGAAATGCTAGCGGACGTTCAGGCTCAAATCGTCAAGCCATGGAAGCCCGACCCAGCACACTAGCTCGACGAATCGCGCTGCCGGGTATGCGTCACGCCCGTCACGACGCCCAGGCCGATCAGAACCAGGACGCCAACCCCGATCCATTGCGGTGGAATGTGCATCAGATGCGCTCCGAAGGCCAATCCGGCGATAAGCACGATGAAACCAACGATGTACAGTGCAAAGGACATACTTCCTCCCATGGCGCGATGAGCTTTCCCGCGCCCGTCGAACTGCTAGTGCAGATGGAGGGCCAGTTCTTAAGTCGATGCAGCCATTGATAGGACCGCGGCAGCAACACCGACCGAGCAGGCAAAAATTTGCCTTATGCTGACCCGCTATTGTATAGTTCGACCGACGACATACCCAATAGGACAAAACCCAGAAGGAGATAGCCATGCACAAGCTAATGCTAGGTACTGTTACGGCCCTGTTCGCCCTCTCTATGGGCACCCCAGCCTTCGCGCAGGAACACATGCCGCGCGGAACGGCCACCGACGTCACCAACGACGAAATTCAAGCCACCGTAGCCAAGACGCCCGACGCCAAGGTCAGTGATCAGCAGATCCGCGTGGTCAATGTCGCAGGCGAGTACAATGTCGGCGTCGGCGTGGTTCATCGGTCCAGGACTACCGGCCCGCAGACCGCCAACGGTATCGAGCACAGCCAGATCACCGAGGTCTATCACGTGATCTCGGGCAATGCGACGTTCGTCACTGGCGGCACCATTGAAAATGCGAAAGAGACGCCGGCGACGAGCCCGGTTGTGAAGGTACTCAATGGCCCCAGCACGGGCGGCGGAGCGATCCTGAATGGCGTGAGCCGCAAGGTCGGGCCGGGCGACGTCGTGATTATTCCGCCCAATACGCCGCATTGGTTCAGCGAGATTACGTCCGACCAGATTGTCTACCTGGTTGTCCGGTTCGACCCGCACAAAGTATTGCCGGCCGGCTACGGCGCCAAGTAAACGCGCCTAAGTTCGGACGTCTTCGGCAGTGGCCGCGAGGCTAGCCTCTTCGCTCGACGCGGTATTTTCGCGAGCGTGACGCGCCGCCCGTGGCTTCAACACTCCGAACACCAGCCACAACAGGCCCGCCAGAAATACGATCGCCATCAGCCAGTGCATCAAGCTGACCAGCATTGCGGCCGTAATCACCGGCCACTGCCATCGGAACTGGCTTAATTGCGACCCGCGGTCGATCATCCAGTGCCAGCCCGTATGGGCAACCAGCGCCGACAGTATGATCGTCCCCATCCGCTCGGCCACGACATAGCGGAATAAAACCTCCAGCAGCGGAATTAGCAGCACCAGCACCAGCAACTGCCCCAGCTCCACCCCGACATTGAACGACAGCAGCGACGTCAGCATGTGCGATCCAGCGAACTGCATGGTCTGCCTCAGGACGAACGAGAATCCGAATCCATGCACCAGCCCGAAGCCGAAAGTAATCATCCAGCGCCGGTGGACGTTGCTGGTCCCGACGATATTCTCTAGCGCCATGTACACGATCGACATCGCGATCAGCGTTTCAATCAGCGGCGGAAACCACAATGCATCCGGCGCGAAGTTGTATGCCGAGGCGATCAGCGTAATAGAGTGGGCCACGGTGAACGACGTCACAATCGGGATCAGCGCGCCGAACCGCCGGAAGGGGATCACCAGGCAAAACAGGAACAGCAGATGGTCGGTCCCGTCCAGAATGTGGAAAAATCCCAGGTTCACGAAACGCAGCGCCGCCTGATACCAGCGCGGGTCCAGGCGCACCAGGCCGGGATCGCCCTCGTACTCAAACGCCCGCACCACCCCCGACGGTGGCATGAATCGCAGAACAGTCAGGACCCGCAGGCCCAATCGCGCCAGGCCGGGATGAATCGAGAACTCCGAACGGTCCGACTGGATCGGATAATCGAACAGAACGTCCATCATCACCTGGTTCCAAACCAGTGTGGTCTCCGGCGATAACGGCGGGCCCGTCACGTGCGCCAGCGCTGTATCATAATCGGCAAAAGACCGGTCCGATTCGAGCGAAATCTGGGTCGCCATGACTTTCGGCTTCGGCAGCCGCGTATTGCCCTCGTACAATTCAATAAAATCGGAAATCCATAGGATCGAAGCGTCAGGCAATAACGGGGCGGTGCGTTCTAGATCCAGATAACCGGTCCCCTTCTCCGGGAACACGATATCGCGCATGGCTTTGAGCGGCACGCGCACGAGCAGGTGGGCTCGATTCCCCGATGGCCTGAAGAACGCCTGCACCGTCACGTCGTTGGGGATCTCATGGGCTCGGGCGTTGGAGGAAAACATCACGGACAGAACTGCAATCGAGGCATTAACCGTGATGGAAGTAATAAATCTGGGCATGGTCTAACAAATGACAGGTCGCTTGCGCAACCGAATCGTGTATAATAGCGTACCATCTCGTGAAAGGAGCAAGGAGAAGCATGAAGCGTAACCTCTATGTCGGAGGAATCTTTGTCGCAGTCCTCGTAGCACTTGGAATCGGATCGGTCGTGCTCCAGAAAAAGGCGGTGGTTCACGCTGCCGGCGGAAGCCAGGCTCCGCGCTTTGAAGTCGACCCCATGTGGCCCAAACCACTGCCCCACCATTGGCTCATGGGCAATACGATCGGCGTCTCGGTCGATTCCAAAGATCACATCTGGATTATTCACCGCCAAGGCTCACTTGAAGCCATGGAAGATTACGGTGTGGCCAACCCGCCCGGCGCCAAACGCCAGCGCGGCAAAGTGGAGTCGGAATGCTGTGAGCCAGCGCCTCCCGTGCTCGAGTTCGACGAGGCCGGCAATCTGCTCGCGAGCTGGGGCGGACAGGATGGAGATGGCTATGTATGGCCGGCCTCCAATCACGGCATCACGGTCGACTATAAGGGCAACGTTTGGATCGGGGGCAACGGCCGCACCAAAACGGATGCAAACGCCCCCGCTGCAGGCCGTGGACGAGGTGCAGCCGTTCCCGGTCAAGCGCCGCCGGAAGAGCAAGCTGGAACCGCTCGCGGACGCGCGCCAGGCGGTCCGCCGCTCTACCACGACAGCATGATCATGAAGTTCACACAGGACGGCAAATTCCTGATGAAGATCGGTACCGCCGGACAGAGCCACGGCAGCAACGATACCGAAAATCTCGGATTGCCCGCCAAGATCTTTGTCGACCCGAAGGCCAACGAAGTGTACGTCGCCGACGGCTACGGCAACAAGCGCGTTATCGTCTTCGACGCCGATAGCGGAAAATTCAAACGATATTGGGGCGCCTACGGCCACAAGCCGGACGACATCAACCTGGGCCCGTACTCGCCCGATCAGCCGGTTGCGCAACAATTCCGCAACCCGGTCCATTGCGCCGATCTCTCCACCGACGGACTGCTCTACGTCTGCGACCGCGTCAACGATCGCATCCAGGTCTTCAAAGCCGACGGCACGTTCGTCAAAGAGAAAATCCTCTATAAGGACACCCTCGGCGACGGCGCGGTTTGGGACATCGCCTTCTCGAAAGATCCGCAGCAGAAGTACATCTACCTTGCAGACGGAGCCAATGAGCAGGTCCATATCCTGGACCGCGAATCGCTCGAAGTACTGACCAGCTTCGGCGACGGCGGCCGCCAACCCGGTGAATTCTACGCCGTGCACAGCATCGCCACCGACTCGAAAGGCAACCTCTTCACCACTGAGACCTATCGCGGCCAGCGCTTACAGAAGTTTATCTACAAGGGCCTGGCGCCGGTCACCAAACAGGAACAAGGCGTCCTGTGGCCCGGCAAAAAGAGCTAACGGCAGTGGGGCGGACGCCTCGTCAAGTGGGGCGGACGCCCCGTCCGCGCCGGACCCCCTGGTCCGGCTTCCTCCTCGGGATCATCTTCGCCCCCTGGGGAACCGCCCAGACCGGCTCTCAGGCGCTTCCCCCTCCGGGTTTCCATCATCTGCATCTCAACTCGACTGACCCGGACGCCGCCATCGATTTCTACACCAAGCAGTTCCCATCCACGTCCAAATCCACCTGGGGCGGCATGCCCGCACTGAAAACGGGCAAAGTCTACGTGCTGTTTGACAAGGTGAGCACGCCCGCGCCCAACGAGCCCCAGACCGCCATCTGGCACTTCGGCTGGCACGTGGTGGATGTGCGCGAGACCAACGCCCGATATATGCGCGATCACGTCCCGCTCCTTCCGCTCTACACTGGCGACGGCGACAACGCAGTCTACATCAGTAGCGACACCTGGCCTGGCGCTGGCGGAACCCTCGGACGCACCAAAGCTCAAATCGCGGAAGCCAAGGCCAACGGTGTCAAGCCGGCCGGCGGAGCGGGATTCGCATATCTTCTGGCTCCCGACGGCGCCGCGGTGGAATACCAGGGCAACATGCCCGCCGAGCGCTTCAATCACGTGCACATGTACCAGGACGATCCGTTCTGCGCGCAGCTCTGGTATCAGAAGCACCTCAACGCGGCTATACCCGGACGAGGCCGCGGACCGCAGCACACCGAAGCCGACTGCAAGGTGGAGCGTACGCCCGATAAAAGCTGGCCGGCCCTCGATAAGGATGGAATGTACCGCATACCTGGAGCCGGTGTACTCTTCGACGACGTTTCGCTGAATTGGTACATACGTCAGGGCGACAGTCCGCTGGTGAGCACGCGTGGCCACATGGCCGATCATTTTGCGCTCAGCGTCTCAAATCTCGATGCCTGGGTCGACAAGCTGGGTAAAGAGGGCGTCCGATTCCTTCCCCAGCAGCAGCAAATGAGCGATGGCCGCATTCGCGTGGAAGGCCTCGGACGTCCCTATAAGCTCGGCGATACGCGCGCCATCATGATCGAGGGTCCCAGCAAAGAGGCGATCGAGTTGGTCGAAGTGAAATAGACGATCCATGCGGCTTTGCCTGCTTCTTGCTTTGGTCAGTACCTGTGTGGCGCAGGTCCCTGACCTGCGAAAGGGCCAGATCATCGACTCCGTCAAATGCGTCGCCGACCCATCGCAAACTTACGCGTTGTATCTGCCGTCGCATTACTCCGCGGCACCGGCGCTGGAACTTGATCCTGGCCTTCGATCCTCGCGGTCAAGGACGCCAGGGAGTTGAACATCTGCAAGCCGCGGCCGAGAAGTACGGCTACATCGTGGCCGGATCGAACAACTCACGTAACGGCCCGCCGCAGGTGAGCCTAACCGCTGCGCAGGCCATGTGGACCGATGTCGGAAAGCGATTCTCCATCAATCCCAAGCGCACCTATACCGCGGGACTTTCGGGCGGCGCACGCATCGCCATGAAAGTGGCGCTCGATTCCGATCAGATCGCCGGCGTAATCGCATCCAGCGCCGGATTCCCGCCCGGCCATCGACGCAGCGATCTTAAGTTTGTCGTGTTCGGCACCGCCGGAACAGAGGATTTTAATTACCTCGAAATGCGCCAGCTCGATCAGGAGCTGTCGAGCCCCCATCGTGTGGTCATCTTTGAAGGCGGCCATACCTGGCTGCCCAGCGCCCTGGCGATCGAGGCTGTCGAGTGGCTGGAGCTTCAAGCCGCGCACCCTGGCAGTTTCAAAGAACCCAAGCCGGACGTGAACGCGATGAACAAGGACCGCCAGGAATTGGAGCACGAGGCGCGCATCGTCGGCGAGCTGAGTGAACTGCAGCAGGGATTGACGGACGACCCCTCCGCGCGCGCGGCAAATCTGCAGGAATTAAAGGCCCGGCTCCAGGCACTTTCGCGCCAAGCCAACGCCCCAGCCGATTCACCCGACCGCCGCATGGCCCGGCGAATCCTAGGCGGCATTTTCATCGACTCCCGCTCAGTCGACGACCAGGAATATCAAAACTTCGTCGACAGCCTTCGTCGCAGTGGCGCAGGTCCCCGGCCTGCGAACTAGTTTTCGGTCGGAGTTTTTTCAGCGTGGTCGACCACCAGCACTTCCATCGGCCCCTTTCGCGATTCCAGCTTCAGGCCGAGCTGCTCCTGCAGTGCCGTGAAGACCGAAGGACCGCGCTCATCGTCCGCTACCGGACGATCGTCCGGCGTCCAGACGAGCTTCACCTCGAAAGGCCCCTTCAGCCCAGTTTGATCCACCACAAATGCCCGCATATAGCGCGATAGCAACGTGGCCACGGTCGACATCGGCATCCGGTTGCTGACAATTCGGAGTTGGCCTTGGATCCCGCTCGGGGCGCTCGCGGCAACATCCGTGGCTTCGCGCATCTTTGACCCGCCCTTCGCGACCACCAGCGCGTAGTAAGCGAGCTCTCTATTTTCGGGGTGAAGCGCCAGCTTGAAGCGCTCCGTTAGCAACGCTTGCATCATCCGAAGAACCTGTTCGCGCGGCGTATCGGGCAGCGCTTTCGCGACGACGTCGTACCGTAATTCTTTGGACTTGATCCAGTCGGGTCCGGAAAGCTGAGAATCGCTGGTCAGTCCGTAGGCGAACCGGATGCAATCGGCAAGCGAGGCGTTGGTCAACGTAACGGTGTCGTGCTGAACGGTGCCGAGATTGATGTTATACAGGTCGCCGTTTAAAACCGGCGCGACCTTGACCGATGCGACCTCAAAGGACTGAGCCAGTGCGCTCGCGATTCCAGACGCAACAAGCAGCGTGATTAGCCGATACATCGTTACGCCAACCGCGCCAACTCCTGCACCGTCCGCCGCACGACCGTCTTCGTCAGCGGCAACTTGTATGCGTTCTTGCGCAGAGGCTTTGCCCCCGCGATCGCGACTTCGCCCACCTTCGCGGCCAATTCCGCCGTGATCCGCTGCCCACTGAGCAACTTCTCGGCTTCCGGCACTCGCCACGGAATCGGCGCGACGCCTCCAAGAACAATCCGAGCGGACCGGCACATCTCGCCATCCATCTCCAACACCACCGCCGCGCTCACTACGGCATGCGTCCACGCCTCGCGATCCAGCACCTTGTGATACGTGCTGCGCGTTCCTGGCCTCGGCGTAGGCATCAGGATGGACGCCAGCACTTCGTCGCTGGCCAGCACGTTTTCCTTCGCGGCGTCCTTCTGCGGCAGCGTGAAGAAATCAGCCGCCGTTACCGTGCGCTCCCCGGAAGGACCAACGATGCGGAACTTTGCGTCGAGCGCTACCAGCGCGGGTGCCGTATCCGACGGATGCACGATGAAGCTCGGCCCGCCGCCGAAAATCGCGTGAAACTGATTCTCGCCGTTGATCGAATAGCAGGTGTTGCCACCGGCTTTGTAACACTTGAATCCGTTGCGGTAATACCAGCACCACGGGCGTTGGCAGACGTTTCCGGCCAGCGTGCCGACATTACGGATCTGCGGCGTCGCCACGCTTTCGGCCGCCTCCGCCAGCACTGTATACTGCCGCCGGATCACCTGATGCCGGCTCAGCGCATCCAGCGTAATCAGTCCGCCGATATTCCAGCCGCCACTAGCCTGCGCCACCTGATCCAGCCCGCGGACGGCTCTCAAACTGATCAGCACATCCGGCGTGACAATCCGCTCTTTCACCATCCCTAGCAGATCGCTTCCTCCACCGGCGATGGCGAAACTCCGGCCGCCGGCCTGGGCGTCCTTAATCATGCTCAGCGCTTGCGGAAGATCCCGCGGATTGGCATTCGCAAACGTCTTCATGCTAATACCCCCACGATTTTGTCTCTGGTAATAGGCAAGTCTTTCATCCTCTTCCCGATCGCATTGAAGATGGCGTTCCCCACCGCGGCCACGGCCGGAACCTTGCTCGCCTCGCCCATGCTCTTGGCGCCGAACGGCCCGTACCCGTCGTCATTTTCGATAAACATCACTTCTATGTTCGGTGCGTCTCGATGCGTGAGAACCCGATGCCCGTAATAGCCCGCCGTCAACGCTTGGCCATGCTGAGGATCGTACAGCAGCTCTTCGTGCAGCGCCATGCCGATTCCCATGGTCGCGGCGCCTTTGATCTGAGCGACTGCCGTCAGCGGATTCATGATGCGCCCGCAATCGTGTACCGCCAGGTACCGGACCACTCGCACGCGCCCTACCTCGGCGTCCACTTCGACCTCTACGAAGTGCGCGCCAAACGCGGCCCGGACTTTCCCTCCCTCCACCGTGGGATTTGGTCCCGCGGAAGCCACCAGCGTGTCTTCGCCCTTCGGTAACCCGTTCGTGGCGATCTTCCGTTTCAAGTCGCGCGCCGCTTCCACCACTGCGGTTCCTGTCATGATCGTAGTGCGGCTTCCCGATTCGCCCACTGAGTACGGGCAGCGGTCGGTATCGCCCCACACCACTTCCACTTTCGACAGCGGCACATCCAGCGCTTCGGCCGCGATCAGTCCCATGGTCGTCTTCGCGCCCGCGCCGACATCTGTGACACCGACGTGCACCTTGTACTCACCCTTAGTATTCACGTCGATCACCGCGTTGCTGCGGCCTAATCCCGATCGGAACGCCAGGAACGAGAAACCCATGCCACGCTTTACTGGCCCGGAATCGGAACCAGGCTGCGGACGCCAGCGCTTCTTCCAGTCAAACGCCACCATGCCGCGATGGATGCATTCCTCGAGTGAATAATTCGTGTACTCGTTCTGATCGCCGGCCTTGCGCGTCATGTTCTTCAACACGAACTCCACCGGATCCATCTTCATCTTGTAAGCGACATCATCCATCATCGACTGAATGCCGAAGTGGCCCTGCGGATATTCCGGCCCACGGAAATTCCCCGACACAGTCTTGTTGGTATAAACCGGATGGACGGCAGTCTCAACATTCGGACACTGATAAATTTCGATGCCGCCGATCGCACCCGAATTCTTGCGATAGGGGCCCATGCCGCTGTAGCCGCGCAGTTGAATCGCTTTGAGAGTACCGTCGTTGCTGACACCCACTTTGTAATACTGAATCGTCGGCCAGCGGCCGTGCATCCCGATGTAATCTTCTTTGCGCGAAAGCTCTAGCTTTACCGGCGCGCCGGTCTGCTTCGCCAGCATGGCCGCAATGAGGTCGGCGTCCTGATTCTGATTCTTGTTGCCGAAATTGCCGCCCATGTACTGGCACACCACGCGCACCTTCTCATCCGGTATTCCTAAATCGCGCGCCATATCGTGCCGGCAGTTGGCGATGCCTCCCGTAGGCGTGTGCACGGTCAGCTTGTCGCCTTCCCAATGCGCCACTGAGGTCCGCGGCTCCATCTGCGAGTTATGCACGAAGGTCGTCGTATAACGATCCTCGAAAACATGGTCGGACGCTGCGAATCCATCCTGAATATTGCCGCGCTTCACGCCAATCGGTTTCGCCTCGTTCTGCGCATTCAACGAAAGATTACCCTCCGGCCAGATCTGGACTGCATTCGGCTTCAGCGCCTCTTCCGGATCGAGCACGAACGGCAGCACCTCATAATCCACGACGATATGCAGGAGCGCCTCTTCCGCGATGTGCCGGTCAGTCGCCGCCACGGCCGCCACCGGCTCGCCCACAAATCGCACCGGATTGTTAAAAGCATATCGCCGCTGCTGGGTGGTCTTCTTGATCGGATCGTTGTACTGCACGCCGCCCGCGACGCTGCCCGCTCCCCAAACTATCTGGCAATTCTCGTGCGTCACGACAGCCTTCACGCCCGGCATCGCCGCCGCCTTGGACACATCGATGCTGCGAATTCGCGCATGTGGATGCGGGCTGCGCAGAACGCGCGCATACAACATCCCCGGCATATGGACATCGTTGGTGTAAGTGGCCTTGCCGCTCACTCGCTCCAAAGCGTCGATGCGCGGCGTCGGATGACCTACGGTTTTCAGCCGCGCCATCTTCTCGCCCGCCATGTCTTGGGAAAGCTGCGCTGCGGCCGGCGTCGCTGCGGTAGCGGCCACGGTCGCCTCGACATATCGGTTGTAATTCGAGCAACGGCAAAGATTGCCGGTCAAAGCGGCCTGCACCTGATCGGCCGTCGGGTGCGGATTACGAGACAGCAGCGCTTTGGCGCTCATCAACTGGCCCGACGTACAAAAACCGCACTGCGGCGCATCATGTTCCATGAATGACTTTTGCAGCGGGTCGAGCTTATCGCCCTGCGACAGACCCTCGACCGTCTGAATCGACCGGCCGTCCATCCACACCGCAAGTTGGCTGCACGAATAGACCGGTTTGCCATCCATCAGTACCGTGCAGGCGCCGCATTCCCCGCGATCACAGCCGATTTTGGTGCCCGTCAGCATCAGGTGATCGCGCAACAACTCCGCCAGCGTCCACCGATCCTCGGCTTCCACCCTTTGCTCCTTGCCGTTGACGATCAGCCGGATGGTCGTGCGCGGCACTCCGGCGTTGGCTTCGTTTTGCGCATTTGCCAGTGGCGCCTCAGCCGCCGCAACCAGCGCGACGCTTGTGCCCTCCAAAAACCGACGCCGCGAGATCTCGTTCTTGTCTAAAGTGGACATTTTTCGGGCCTTTCCAACTGTCGGCCATTGTACTGCAATGCTCCAGCAATGACAAAGGTAACGGGTTTAGTGAATGGCGCCGCAGGCCACCGGTGAATTACCAGGGGCGGGCCACCGCTTGGTGAAGAGCCTGCCTGAGCTCTACCGAAGAAGTTCGTCGTTTTATCAGATAGTTGGCGGCTCCCTGTCCCAAAGTAAGGTGCCGCGAAAGAGTGCTTTCATCGGAGGTGAGAATGACAACTGGAATCTTCATTCCTACGACCCTCGTAATCGGGGGATGGTTCGTGTAGTCGCCCGACTCCAGCATCCCAAAATCGAGTAGAACCACATCGATACCCGGTTGAGCGAGCCGGCTCAGCGCTCTCTGAAGATCGTCTGTCCATTCAACGCGGAACGGGCTATCCTTACCCTCGCTCACCTTGGCGCGGGTCAATTCCGCGGATTCCGGATCGTCTTCCACCAGGAGCACCCCAATGTCGGACCGCGCAATTTTGTAGTCGATAAGCTCCATGCAAGTTGATGCCATGGAGGTTCACATCGGCCAGCGGACGGAAATTCTTAGCGACACGGATTTGGCACTCCCCCATTCATAGTAGTCAGATAAAACTTATATCACCACCCCCCTTCATTGACTTCAACTAACCACACGCCTAGACTTATATAGGGGAGATTGTCTACATGGACAAATTCGATCGAGTAATCAGAGGGCTCGGAGTCGGTGTCATGCTCGCAGGTTTTGCGATCGCCGGTGAACCGGCCAGCACCGTCGCGGGCACGGCCAACAAGCCGGTTACCTTCGCCAAGGACATCGCGCCGATCTTCCAGGAAAAATGTCAGGACTGCCACCGCAAAGATTCCATGGCGCCCATGTCGCTGGTTACTTACGAAGAAACACGCCCCTGGGCCCGCTCCATCAAGGAACGCGTCGTGACGCATCAAATGCCGCCCTGGCACCTCGATAAGACCGTCGGTATCCAGCACTTCCAGAACGACCGCTCCCTGACCGACGAACAGGTCGACCTGATTGCCCGCTGGGTGGACGCCGGTGCGCCGCAGGGCGACGCCAAGGACATGCCGCCTGCCAAGCAGTGGCCCGACGAGACCACCTGGCAATTGGAAAAGAAGTACGGCCGTCCGCCGGACATGATCATCAAGTCAGATGCGTACACCATGCCGGCCGTCAGCCAGGATCAATGGTTTAAGCCGACTACCGATCTGCACGTCACTGAGCCGAGCTGGGTGCAAGCGGTCGAGATGCATCCGTCCACTCCCGCCGGACGCCGGATCGTCCATCATGCCATCGCGCACTTAATGCAAAACGAACCCAAGACGGCCAACGCGGTTGACGACGGCAACAACGATGCGGTCGCCGCTGCTCAAGGCGGAATCTTGATGGAATGGGCGGTCGGGAAGACTTACGACGTCTATCGCCCGGACACCGGTAAGCTGCTCATGCCGGGAGCGAAAGTCTGGTGGGACATCCACTTCCACGCCGTCGGCGAAACGATTCGCGATCACGTCGAACTCGCGGTTTGGCTTTATCCTAAGGGCCAAGCCCCGAAATATCGGACCTATTTGACGCTTTTTGGCGCAACTTCGACCGGTGGCGGCAGCCCTCTCGATATTCCCCCGAATACGATCAAAGAAACCCAGGGCTTCCACGTCCTCAAGGCGCCGGCCATTCTGGAGAACTTCCAGCCGCATATGCACCTGCGTGGCAAGGCCATGGCTCTCGAAGCCATCCTGCCCGACGGCACCACCCAGATGATCAGCTACGTCGATCATTTCAACTTCAACTGGATGAACAACTACATCTACACCGACGACGCGGCTCCGGTGCTGCCCAAAGGCACTATCATCCACGTGACGGCTTGGCACGACAACACCCCAGCCAATCGCAACAATCCGGATCCGAACCAGTGGGTGGGATGGGGCGATCGTACAGTGGATGAAATGGCCCACGCATGGGTGAACGTCACCTACATCAGCGAAGAAGATTACAAGGCATGGGCCGCAACGCACAAGCCCAAGCGAACTGATAGCGCTTCCGCTCGACGGCCTCAGTAAGCTCTCTTAATCAATAGCCGACCGCTTGAAAAAGCACGTCGGCGTGCGCTTGTACTCCGAAGCTGCGGCGTATTATAATGCCCATCCAGGTAAGACATTCAGGAGAAACAAAGAAAATGCATCTCAGATTAGCTAGGCGACACACTCTGTTGGTGGTGGCCCTGTCGGCCATCGCGCTGGCATGGATAGCACTGGCGGCTACGGGCGACGCCCCTGGCCAGCCTTCAACCAAGAATGGCGACTGGCCCTACTACACGGCCGATCTAAAAGGAACCAAGTACTCGCCGCTCGATCAGATCAACGCATCCAATTTCAATAAACTCGAGGTCGCCTGGCGGTTTAAGACCGACAACCTGGGCACGCGTCCTGAATTCAAGCTGGAAGGTACACCGGTGGCCGTTAAGGGTGTCCTCTACACGACGGCCGGCACGCGCCGGTCGGTGGTAGCGCTGGACGGAACAACCGGAGAACTGATCTGGGCACACAGCATCCGCGAAGGGAAGCGCGCCGCCATCGCGCCCCGGCAGTTGTCTGGCCGCGGCGTTTCCTTCTGGACCGACGGCAAGGGAGACGACCGGGTCGTCTACGTAACCACCGGTTACCGCCTCGTTGAGTTAAACGCCCACGACGGCTCCATCATCAAGTCCTTTGGCAAAGAGGGCATGGTGGACCTGAAGGAAGGCATGGTCACCGGCACCGGCAAGCAGATCGATCTGGAAGAAGGCGAAGCTGGTCTCCACTCAACACCGCTCGTCGTGAAAGACGTCGTGATCGTCGGCTCATCCTTCAAAGAAGGCATGACGGTGGTGACTCACGACAACACCAAAGGCCTGGTCCGTGCCTTCGACGTGCACACCGGCAAACGCTTGTGGACCTTCAACACCATCCCACGCCCCGGCGAGTTCGGCAACGATACCTGGGAGAACGGTTCCTGGGCTACCAACGGCAACACCGGCGTCTGGACGCAGATGACTGTAGACGAAGACCTCGGCCTGGTCTATCTGCCGGTTGAGTCTCCAACCTCCGACTACTACGGCGGTGAACGTCCCGGCAATAATCTTTTCGGCGAAAGCCTGGTCTGCGTCGATCTGAAGACCGGCGTGCGGAAATGGCATTTCCAGATCGTGCATCATCCCATCTGGGACTACGATCTTTCATCGGCGCCGATCCTGGCCGACATTGTGGTCGACGGCAAGCCGATCAAAGCAGTCGCGGTACCGAGCAAAGAGTCGTTCCTGTATGTATTCGACCGCGTGACCGGCAAGCCGGTGTGGCCGATCGTCGAAAAGCCCGTTCCGCAGTCCGACGTCCCGGGTGAGAAGACTTCGCCGACGCAGCCCTTCCCGACCAAGCCGCCAGCCTATGGCCGCAATCAGTTTATTGTGCCCGACGATCTGGTCGATTTCACTCCCGAGATCAAGGCGCAGGCCAAAGATGTTGTGGCGCGGTACAAGACGGGACCGATGTTCCTCCCGCCGATCGTCGGCGATCCTAAGACATTCCTCGCCGCGATTAACCTCGGCAATGCCAGCGGTGGAACCAACTGGCCAGGCGCAGGATATGATCCAGAGACGCATATTGTCTACGCCCAAGCCAATGAATCCGCTGTGACACCGATTTCGCTGCGCAACCCACCTCCAGCATCATCCGGATTCACAACCGATATCCGATACATATCCGGCCGGAACGATTTAGAGTTCCGGGAAGCGCAAGGACCCGGATTCGGGAGCGCGGCCGATGCTCCGCAGAAGAAGCCAACTCCTCCTCCTCCCGCCGCGGCAGGTGGCCGTGGAGCGGCTGCTGGCGGGGGCGGCGGATTCGGTCTGAATGTCCAAGGCCTGTCTGTCATCAAGCCGCCGTACGGTGTCATTTCCGCTGTCGATCTCGATCGTGGGGAACTGAAATGGAAAGTACCTTATGGCGAAACTCCGGATGCGGTTCGCAATCACCCGGCGCTCAAGGGCTTGAACATCCCGAACACGGGTCAGGGCGGCAGCGTTGGATTGCTGGTCACCAAAACGCTGGTGGTCCTTGGTGACAGCCAAGTCACGTCAGTAACCCATCCGCGCGGCGCGATGTTCCGGGCCTATGACAAACAGACCGGCAAAGAGGTCGGCGCAGTGTTCATGCCGGCCCCGCAGAGCGGTTCGCCCATGACTTATCAGGCCAACGGCAAGCAGTACATCGTCGTAGCAGTCAGCGGCGGCGCTTACTCGGGCGAATACATCGCCTATAGCCTGCCGGCCGAAGACAAGTAGACGAGTACGGATCCCTATCTTCGAGCTGCCCTCGAGCAGGCCAAGAAAAGCCTCGCCGAGGGCGGCATACCGATCGGATCGGTTCTCGTGCATGAGGGCAAGATCATCGGTCGCGGGCACAACTGCCGCGTTCAAACCGGCAGCGCCATCGATCACGGAGAAATGAACTGCCTGCGCAACGCGGGCCGGTTACCTGCCAAAATCTACCAAAACAGCACCATTTATTCGACGCTTTCGCCCTGTCCCATGTGCAGCGGCGCGATCGTTCTGTACAAAATTCCGCGCGTGGTGGTAGGCGAGAACCAGACTTTCCTCGGCGCCGAAGACTATATGCGCGCGAACGGCATTCAAGTGGAAGTAGTGCAGGATGCCGAATGCATCCAGCTGATGACCGAGTTCATCCGCGCCAACCCTCAACTCTGGAATGAAGACATCGGCGTTTGAGCCCAGCACCCTTGAATCAACTGATATCATGCAACGGTGAGCGATCAACGACCTGTAAGCGATCAACGAAGATTTCAGCCTTTTGTTCCAGAGAACCTGCAGATGCGCGAGTTCACTCTCCGGGCGCTGCTGCTCGGGCTGGTGATGACGGTCATTCTCGGCGCGGCGAACGCATATCTGGGCCTACGCGCCGGAATCACCATTGCGGCGACTTATCCGGCGGCGGTAGTCGGCATGGCAGTATTGCGCATCTTCAAGGGGTCGGTTCTGGAAGAGAACATCGCCCGAACCGCCGGCTCCATTGGCGAATCGGTCGCGGCCGGCGCCATCTTCACGCTGCCGGCGTTTCTGATATCCGGCGCTTGGCCTTCCTTCGCTCCAAAAGATGCCTATTGGAAATCGACCGCGTTGATGGTCGTAGGCAGTATTATCGGAGTACTTTTTGTATCGTTAGTCCGGCGCGTCATGGTGGAAGATCCGGAATTGCCGTTCCCGGAATCGGTGGCCGCCTCCGAGATCCATAAGGCGGGGCGCCGCGGCGCGGAAGCCGCGAAATTTCTGTTCTACAACATCGGGCTGGGCGCGCTGATTCAGTTCCTGGGAGAGATCCAGCTCTTTGCTCCCGACAAGGATTTCTTTTTGCCGGTCGGCCAACTCGGGCGGAGCATCGTGAGGCTGGGCACGCCCAACCGGACCTTGCAGGCAGGCGGCGTGACCATGGCATCGGGGCCAACCGTGAGTCCCGCGTACATCGGCGTCGGCTACATCATCGGGCCGGAGCTTGCGGCGCTGCAATTCTCAGGCAGTGTGCTCGCCTGGGGCATGATGGTGCCGCTGCTGATCTTTTTCCTGGGACCGCAGCTTCAAACCTTCCTGCCGGCCGGTTCAACGGATGCCTCCTGGATTGGCCTCGCGAACGCAGTCTGGCGTTATATCGTCCGGCCAATTGCCGTGGGCGGAATGATGGTGGGAGCGGCGTACACACTGTTTCGCATGCGCAAGGGTCTGTTCGATGGGCTGCGCCGCGCGATCTCGGACTTGAAGGTCACCGCGTCGCAAATGCAGCAGACCAGCCGCACCGAGCAGTACATGAGTTCGAAGGTCGTCTTCAGCTTGATCGGGCTGATGTTCCTGGCGATGATCGCCCTCTACATTTACCTCTCGGGCCAATGGCTGGGCGGTTTGGTGGCCGCTGCCATCATGATCGTGATCGCATTTTTCTTCGCTACTGTTTCCGGATACCTGGTGGGCATGATCGGATCCACCAACAATCCGATTTCCGGGCTCACTCTCACCACTCTGATCATCGCCGCGCTATTGATGGTATCGCTGGGAGTATCCGGACCGGGCGGAGTGGCGGTGGTGCTGGGAGTGGCCGCAGTCGCGTGTGTTTCTTCGGCAGTCGCAGGAGAGTTGCTCCAGGACTTCAAGGTCGGCTACATTCTGGGCGGCACTCCGCGCCGAATCCAGATGGCCGAATTAATCGCGGTAGTGGTGGCGAGCGCTGCTATGTACTGGCCGCTGTACATCCTGCAAGCGGCCAATATCAAGGGCGGTGGAACCGGTTTCGGCGATCCGAAACTTTCGGCGCCGCAAGCCGGACTGATGGCCACACTGGCGCAGGGCATCGTGGGTGGAGACATGCCTTGGCCTCTAGTAGTGGTCGGAGTGGCCTTTGGCATCACGTTGGTCCTGGTGAAGGTGAAGAGCCCGATGCTTGTGGCCGTGGGCATGTATCTTCCCTTCAACACTACGTTCGCGATTTTCATGGGCGGGATGTTCCGCTGGATGACTAACTCGCTGCGACAACGAGCGGGCGCCAATGAAGCACAAACGGCCCGCATCGAAAACGTGGGCATCCTTACAGCTTCCGGACTGATCGCCGGCGAAGCGTTGATGGGGCTGGTGATCGCCACCTTCCGATTTTTTGAATGGCCGCTCCCGAAAATCTTCGAGAACCCCTCCTATATTTTCGGAATCGTGGTAATCGCATTGCTCGGCATTTTGCTGGTGCGCCTGCCCTTGGCCAACGCGGGCAGTCCGGATGAGCCGGCGCCCCCGGCGGCGATGATGTAGCGACTGGAATTAAAGGTCGGCCTCGATCGCAACCCACAGCCGGACTCTGCCGTCTGACCCTGTAGGGAAGAAGCGATCGGTCGCCGGATGGTCCATTTTCAAGCCCCGGCGGCCGATTTCTGCGAGTAATCGCCGCTATCCTTTACCATAAGGAATTGCCCCGCATTAGTTCATCCGCCGAATCCGGCAAGGGCAGGTGGTCTCAGCTCTACCTCGGGGTGGCGTTCACCACGCTGGCGACTCTGATACTCGAGTTGTCGCTCACGCGCATTTTCTCGGTCGTCTTCTACTATCACTTTGCTTTTCTTGCGATCTCCATTGCGCTGTTCGGGCTCGGCGCCGGCGGCGTTTTTTCGTATGTCGTCTCGGGCTGGCGAGGAAACACCTACTTCAAGCTCGGAACGCTGGCGGTCCTGAACAGCTTCTGTGTCGTCGCATCGCTGGTCTTCCTGCTCACTCGATCGGGCGAGCTGACCAACCTCACTTTGGCAGCCGTCTATTTCGCCAGCGCGCTGCCGTTTTTCTTTTCAGGGACGGTGGTGTCCATGGCGGTCGCCGAAGGGATCCAGCGCGTGGACCGTGTGTATTTCTTCGACCTGCTAGGCGCCGCCGTCGGATGCCTGGCGCTGGTTCCTTTCCTCGATCGATTCGGCGGACCGAACACCGTGCTGGCTACATCGGTTCTGTTTGCTGTGTCGGCTGCCATTTGGTACAACATCGCCGGCACTCTGCGCGGTCGTGTCGCGGCTGTCGCGCTGGCGCTCGCGTTTGTGGCGCTGATCGCGTACAACGGAACGCGCCACACCATCGATGTGCGCTACGCCAAAGGCCGGCCGATTCCTAAGGAGAAGTTTGTTCAATGGAACAGCTTCTCGCGCATTGGGCTGGTGGACAACAACTATCCGGGCGAAGCCGGAATCGTGATCGATGCCGACGCGGCCACGGGCATCCCTGGTTTCGATCTCGCGCACTTGACGCCTCATGAAAAGGACCGGCTGACCCATGAGGGGCCCGGCTTCCCGTATTTGCTGCGGCCCGGTGCCAAGACGCTGGTCATCGGATCCGGCGGCGGTTGGGACGTCGCCCGAGCACTTACTTCCGGCAGCAGGGATGTGACGGCGGTTGAAATCAATCCCATCATCGCGCGCACGATCATGCTGCAGCGTTTCCCGGAGCTGAGCCACGGTCTATATTTCCGTCCCGAGGTTCACGTCGTCATCGAAGATGGGCGGAGCTTCGTGCGGCGAAGCTCGGACAAGTATCAAGTGCTGCAGGCCACGCTGGTGGACACCTGGGCGTCCACGGCGGCGGGCGCCTTCGCGCTGTCGGAAAATAATCTTTATACCACCGACGCCTTTCGCGATTACCTGACTCATCTCACCGATGACGGGTTGATGGTTTTCACTCGCTGGGGTCTGCAGCCGCCGCGCGAGTCCCTGAGGCTAATTTCACTTGCCATGACCGCGCTTCAGGATTTGGGAGAACAACAGGCCTGGAAGCACATCGTCATCGTACGTGAGAATGCCCAAAATCTGGCGGGCTGGGGCGCGCAGGACACCGTAATCGTCTTCCGCAAACCGATCAGCGATGTTGACTTGGCGCGCGTGAGGTCGGCATTGCTCGAAACGAAGCTCCAACCTGTCTACGTTCCAGGCGATCTTCCTGCCAACGAATTTGGCCGGCTCTTGCTGAGCAACGATCCGGAAACGTTTCGAACCGAATATGCGTTCGACATTTCGCCGGTGGATGACGACCGGCCATTTTTCTTCTACACGGTCCAGCCGCGCGATCTTCTGAATTTCCTGACGCAGCGCGGGCGTGCCGCGGACTATAAAATCAATCGCGCGGTTCCCTTGCTGTTCGAGTTGCTCGGGGTCAGCGTGCTCGCTACGATCGTCGTGCTCGCCTTGCCTCCCTTGCTACTCGGTTCGCGGCTCAAAGCCGAACATGGCGTGCGAAGCTTCCTCCTGTATTTCATTTTCATCGGCGCGGGCTATGTCCTCATTCAAGTTGCGTTGATCCAGAAGTTTGTGCTTTTCCTCGGCCATCCTACTTATGCCCTGACCGTAATCATTTTCTCGATGCTCATTTCGAGCGGCGTGGGCAGTTACTTTAGCCGCAGGCTGGTTGGCAAAGCCAATGACTTCCGCTTAAGCACAGTGCTGATCGCGGTCGCGGCTGCGGTTTCGATGCTGGCTTTCCTGGCATCCCCAATCAGCGAATCGGGAGTGGGCTGGCCGCTCGCTCTGAAGATAGGGGTGACGGTAGCTCTGGTCGCGCCCGCTGGATTCCTGATGGGCATGCCGTTTCCGATCGGCCTGGCGCGGCTGGGAGCGCTTTACCCGCGCGCCGTCCGCTGGGCCTGGGCGTTGAACGCCGCCGCCAGTGTGCTGGGATCGGCGGCCGCGATCTTTTTCGCCATCTACCTCGGACTGCGAGCTACTGTCCTGCTGGGCGCCGCGCTTTACTTAGGCGCGCTCGCGGTAGTCTGGCTGCGGCAACGAGCGGCAGTAGTCGTGGCTCCCGCCGGCGCGGAGTTGCGAGCGTAGCCCAAGATTTTCGCGTCTGCGATATACTCAGGGTAATTCCCAAGGGAGTCCCCATGAAACTTTTCAGTGCCGTGTTAGCATGTGCCAGCCTGTGCCTGGCCGCTCCGAAAGTGGAGCCGCGGACGGAAATCGGCGAGATCAACGGCGCGAAATTCCGGATCGACATTCCTGACAACTGGAACGGCGGCCTGGTGATGTACTGCCACGGCTACAGTCCTGTAGCAGGCGCCTACAAGGAAGGCAAGCTCCCGCCCGTGCTCGCGGTCTTCACCGAGCAAGGCTACGCGCTCGCCCAATCGGGCTACGCAGCCGGCGGATGGGCGATTCAGGAAGCGGTGGAGGACACCGAGGGTTTGCGGCGCTATTTCACCGGCAAGTACGGCCAGCCGAAGGAAACCTTCATCACCGGCCACTCCATGGGCGGCTTCCTGACCATGATGTTCATGGAACGACTCCCGACCAGCTATGACGCGGGTCTGGCCCTCTGCGGTCCGCTCGCATCCGCGACTTACTTCATGGACCGGGGCGCTTTCGATCTGCGCGTGGTCTTCGATTATTACTTCCCCGGTGCGCTCCCCGCGCCCGACAAGGTTCCCTCCGATTTCCAAAACTCACCTGAGCTTGATAAAAAGCTCCAGGCATTGATGGATAGCCAGCCGGAAAAAGCCGCCGCCCTTTTGCATTATTCCGGTGCGCACAGCAGCAAGGATCTCGCCAGCACGTTAGGCTTTGTCACCTATCTCTTGCTCGATCTGGAACAGCGCGGGGGCGGCAACCCGTTCGATAATCGCAACGTGATTTACGAGAGCCCCGACGATTATAATGCACTCAATGACGGCGTGAAGCGCTATAAAGCCGATCCGCGCGCGGCGGAATACGTGCGCACCTGGTATACGCCCACTGGCAAGCTTTCACATCCGATGCTCGCCATCCACACCACCTACGATCCGCTGGTGCCGGTTCGCATTCCGAACCGCTATCCCGAATTGACCGCGCAAACCGGCTCACAGGACCTTTTCGTGCAGCAATACGTGAAGCACGATGGGCACTGCACGATCCTTCCTAACGAGATTGCCGCGGGCTTTACCGAATTGCGCGCTTGGAAGGACCAGGGAACCAAGCCGCACTCCGGTCTTCATCCCGAGACGAAGGCTGCTGCTTCAGGTCAAAGCAAGGGGTCGGATCGGTGATCCAGTGCCGCCGCGGATCTTGAGCGGAGCGGCCACGAAGACAAACTCGTAAATCCGATCACGGGCGAGCTCTTCCAGGTTCAGCGCTTCGATGATGTGGATTCCGCTTTCCACGAGTAGATGCACGTGTACCGGCATCGCACCCGGCACTCGCTCGAAGGCTACCGTATCCGAACCCGCTGCGAAGACACCGCGTTTGCTCAGCCAGCGCGCCCCTTCGAGCTCCGGACCCGGCCCGGTCGCCGTCATCCCATGCCCGCCCGTGATATATCGCGCAGCATCGCTCCAGAAGCGCGCCCACCCGGTCCGCAGCAGCACTACGTCACCATTTTGGACCTCGATCTTCTGTGCTTTCGCGGCCGATTCCAAATGCTCCGGCGTAATGGTGAAGTCCGCCGGCAGTTCTTCGGCATTTAAATGCGCGGCAACGTCGAGCAGCACGCCCCGTCGCATGATCGGCGCGATGGTATCCACCGAATGTTGCTGAATGCCGCCGGCATCGCTCTGTACTGCCTTCGCTTCCACGCCGCCATGGAGTTTCCCGCCGTAGGAAAAGTGACAGAGCGCATCGATGTGCGTGCCGACATGGCTGCCTAGCGCGATCGCGTCCGCGCACGAACTGACGCCACTCTCCGACACCATGTCGCCATGTTTCTTGGTCAGCCCGAACAAGAACGGCGGATGAGTCGGAAAGTGCGGCATGCCCACGAAATACGGTTGCGCGAGGTCGTAAATTTTGGATCGCCGGAGCCGCTCGAACAAATCCATCATCGGCGGCGGGCCTCGGCCTTGCCGGTGCCTCGCTTCCGGCGCCGATGGCTGGTTCGCGGTTTCACCGGAGCGCTCGGAGCCTCCTGAGCGGCCCAGCGCCCTAAACGGTATTTCCGTTCGTAACCTGCCGTCAGGTTGGTGATGGTGACTGTGACGGATCCGCTCGCGTCGCCGGAGTATCGCTCCTCAATTTGCTGCGCCTGAGCGGCGTCGGAGCGCTCCACCGGCACGCCGTTGGAATTTTGGAGAGCGGGATCGAAGGGGAACTGGACTTCATCCCACACCGTGACGTCACCGGTCGGCTGTCCGTCGTCGTTGAGCTGGCTGCATTCCAGATATCGAAAATGTCCGACATTATGAACCGGCGTGTAGCGCCTGCGGATCTCCACCGGGTGCTCGCCAGGGCCGGGCAGCGGCGTTCCCTTGGGGAAAAGCGGATCGAAAACTACTCGTTGGCCGCCGTCGCCTTCGCGCCACACCCCGAAATAGCGGCTAAACTTCTCGCTCAAAACATAACCAGCCTCGGCGTCCGCCTGGATCGCAAGGCCAATTGCGGTAGCCGACCGGGCATACAGGGAGCGCCGGACGCGCTTGCCGAATCTTTCCTTCAGCACCCGGCCCACCACCGGCAGTTCGCTGCCACCGCCGGTTACGTACAGCGCCTCGAGGTTGCCGGAAACGTGCGTCGCCAGCAGGTCGTCCACCACGCCTAACGTCTCCTCGATCAGCGATCGGCATTGCTCGTAGTATTCGGCCGCCGACACGACCACCGTTCCCCACTCCTCGCGAACGTGTCCCAGATCCAAAAGGATTTTGCGAGTGTTCGGATTCACTGCCTCTTTCTTGAGGCGGCATTCTTCGAGAAGACGAAAGTGCTCGGCCGCCGAGAGGCCTTCGCGATCCTCTTCGCTCAGCACCATGTCGGCCAGAATCTCGTCGAAATCGTCCCCGCCGAGCGTGGAAATTCCTTCCGTCGCCAAGACGCGATGAGTTTTCTCATCCAGTTCAACGAGAGAAGCGTCGAAAGTTCCGCCGCCCAGATCGTAGACCAGGATGGGGCCGCTGATTTTGGTCTTGTGACCGAACTCGATGCTGGCCGCCGACGGCTCGTTCAACAGGCCGACCACGTCGCAGCCGGCCGAGCGGAACGCTTCCACCGTCAGGAAACGCTGGTTGCTGTTGGCGTTGGCGGGCACGCCCAGCATAACCTCCAAGGGTTCCTGGGGCAGACCGGCGCGCAACGCCATAGCCATTTCCCGCAGCACTTGGATGAGCGGGACGGCTTGATGGCCGAGCTGCAGGATCGTCTCAGGGCCCGCTTCCGATAGCACGCGCTTCAGCGATCGTATGATCGTAAAAGTGGGATACTGCTGGCACCCCCACGCTTGCCAGCCGTAGAGACGCTGATCGCCACGGACGGCGACCAGAGCGGGAAACCACTCGGCGGCGGCGCCATCTGGATTTTCAAACGAAATGAGCGGATAGTTTCCGCGATCCACCGCAGCCACTACGATGCGAGTGGTGCCGAAATCAATTCCTAACTTCACAGTGCTTTCCGCCTTCTTGCTTTCTGCTTGCTGCCTACTGCCTTCTGCCTACTGGCTTCCCGCCGTCGATGTTCCCGCGCCACTCGCCAGAAACTTCAGCAGCGCGGTGTTGAATGGAACGGCGCACTCGATCTGTGGTACGTGACCGCAGTGATCCAGAATCACGGTCTGAGATCCGGCGATCTCGGTTCCCATCATCTGCCCGGCTGAAAGCGGGATCAGCCCGTCTTCGAGGCCCCACACCACCAACGTCGCCACTTTGATCGCGCTCAGCTTGCCGTCGATGACATCTTCGTTGCGCAAAAGGGAATCCAGAAAGCGGTCGATTGTGTAGCCATCGTTCCGGCGCATATGTTGGGCAAAAGCGCCTTCGGCGAACGCGTCGGTCACCATGGCTTTATTGGCCAGGATGATCGCCATGAGCGCCTTTTCGCCGGCCACTGTCGAGGGATTCAAGACTTGAAGCAATTCACGCGGGGCCTGCACGCCCGTCTTGGCGAGAGAATAGCCGGCGCTATCCACCAGCACCAGCCGGTCCACTTTATCCGGATGCGCGAGCGTGAACGCGGCCGCCGTCCAGCCACCCAGCGAGTTTCCGACTACGATGGCTTTGGTGATGCCTAGCTTCTTGTAAAAACCGTCCAGAAAATCGACGAGGGTGCCAATCCGATACTCGATCAGGGGCTTGTCCGATTCACCGAATCCGATCTGGTCGGGAACATAGACGTGGTAGTTCTTGGCGAGAACCGGAGCCGTATACGCCCAGTTGCTCTTATCGCCGCCGAGGCCGTGCAGCAGGATCACAGTGGGTCCGGAACCAGCTTCAATATATTGAATCTTCTGCCCAAAGACTTCGACTTGTTTGGAAGGCGGCGCCTGCGCCCAAACCACGACGGTGCTCACTAAGGCCGCCAGCACCCCTGCGAATCTGTTCATCGGTTGACCTCTTTCCGTACACTAGCACGCCCAGAGGTATTGACATGCGAGGAGCGACGCTGTGTCAGACTGAAGACATTCCGATGTTCGAAAACTTTCATGGTAACGAGGCCGTTGCGCGAACGCTCCATGCGATGACGCGGCAGGAGCGAATTCCGCAGACTATCCTGCTGGATGGCCCTGCAGGCGTGGGCAAAGCGACCCTGGCCCGGCGATTCGGCGCGGCACTTTTGGGTTCTGGCGCCGGCAAGATTGAGCAGGACGATCTGAGTCTAGAAATCCATGCGACCACCATCGCCGAGCGAGAAAAATGGCCGTCGGACAAGCGTAACGACGACCCTTTACTCTTTTCCACGCATCCCGATTTCGTCACCTTTCCACCCGATGGTCCGCTGCGGCAGATCACCATCGAGCAGATGCGGCTATTGAAAGAACGGGCGCAATTCAAGCCGCTGCACGGAAAGCGCCGAGTGTTCCTGATCGACCAGATCGATCGCGCCAATGAGCAAGCCGCGAATTCGCTGCTGAAGACGCTGGAAGAGCCCCCCGAACATCTGATCCTGCTGCTGACGGCCGAGAATCCTTACGACTTGCTCCCCACCATCCGCTCCCGGGCCGTGCCTTTCCATCTGGGGCCGCTCTCTAATGCCGAGATGCGAACGTTCGTCGAAACGCGTGGATTGTCGGACCCGGAGCGTCGCATCGCGCTCGCGGCCGGAAGCCCGGGACTCGCGGTCTCCATGGACCTCGACGTTTATGATGACCGCCGCCGGGCGATGCTCGCGCTACTGCAGGTGGCCGCCGGCCGCGCCGCCTTCGGTGAGTGGGCTAAGCATGCCGAGGCAATGGCTCCGCGCCGGCAGGACAAACTCGATCACTTTCTAGGCATCCTCTACGTGCTGCTGGAAGACATACTGCTGCTGCGGGAAGGCGCCGGAGAAATCCGCAATATCGACATTCGCCGCCAACTCGAGGACTTGGCCGGTCACGTCTCCTTTCAGTGGATCCGGAGCGCGGTCAGCAAGACTGACGAACTGGCTGAACTGGTCCGGCGCAATATTCAGAAGAGCATCGCTCTGGACGCGCTGGTGGTCGAATTACGGCGCCTGGCAGCTTAGAAACAGTGGCCCAGAAGGGCCATCCGGCGCGCCTTGCAGCGGCACGAATCGATATGGTTCAATAATGCTTAGTTGGACACCTGATCAATCCTTTTGAATGGCCCCGGCCGGTACTCCAACACGTTTCGGGACCTGAGATCAATCTCGAATAGAAGTGGAGTCTTGCTGTGGAGACTACAAACCGAAAACTGATACGACCGTCCTTGAACGAAATGAAGGACCAGATCAATCGCCGCACTAATCATCAGAAGAAGGCCGCTCCCCCGGATCAGACAAACGCCGAGAATTTTTACTACATGAAGCAGATGCAGGCCAAGACGCCCATGGTCTTCGTCCTGAAAGATGGCGAGATGCTGCAGGGCGTGATCGAGTGGTACGACAAGACCTGTTTGAAAGTGAACCGTGAAGGGCAACCCAACCTGCTCATCTTCAAGCCGAATATCAAGTACATGTACAAGGCGTCGGCGGGGGATTGAGCTGCTAACGACGCTTTTGTAGGGCTTTTTCCCGCATCGCCAACCGGTACGCTCTGCGTTCTTCCGCTTCCTCATAGCGGCGCTTCTCATCCTCTGTCTCGGGGATCACGGGAGGGATCGCGAGGCGGCTCCCACTCTTGTCGAGAGCGACGAAGGTCAAGTACGCCGAGGCGGTGTGCTGTTTGTCGCCGGTCACCAGATTCTCCACTTCCACTCGCACCCCGACCTCCATCGAAGTCCGGAACACGCGATTCACGCTGGATCGCAAAACGATGAGCTGCCCGATGTGGATGGGATGCAGGAAGCTCATGTGATCGACAGAAGCGGTCACCACCGAACATCTGGAGTGGCGCACTGCGGCCAGCGCCGCCGCGAGGTCGACCAGATGCATTACTTTTCCGCCTAGAACGTTGCCCAGCGTATTGGCGTCGTTGGGGAGCGCGAATTCGGAATACTCGGAGATGGATTCGCGGACGAACCGTCCCGAAGGAGACGAATCCACCGTCAGCTCCGCCGGCGCAGATAACTTTCGAGGAATGCCGCCGCCTGCCTTCGCAAGACTTCGTTCTCGGGGCCACTCGAAACGGCTGCGTTGGCGTATTCTAAAATGCCGTGCTCTTTCGGCCAGCAATCTTTTTCGAAAACGTATTGGATCCGAATCAGTTTGCCGCGGTCTTTGGAGACATGAAAGCGAATGGCATCGGCCTCGGCGGATTCCGGAAATCGATCGCAGCATCCGCGCCCGTAGCCCAGATTGCAGACCTGGCGCACCTGCGACTCCTCGGGCTGAAAAGCGTCTGTGCCGGCGCGGCATTCACCCGAATAGGGATCGCCCAACGGCAGCCGAGGCGGCACTACCCAGGTGCTGTTCTCGAAGCGCGCCACCGGGTAAAAATACGGGCAGGCCATCGCTCGGTATAGTAACACGTAGAGCTATGGCTACCAATCGATTGGAAATCTTACTGAGCATGGTCGCGCAAAATCCGCAGGACAGTTTTGCGCGCTACGGTCTTGCGATGGAATATGCTAACACCGGCGATCCGGAGCGCGCCATCGCCGAGTATCGCGCCTTGATCGGCTTCAACCCTGATTATGCGGCGGCGTACTTCCACGGCGGGCACGCGCTCGAGAAACTGGGACGCGTTGAGGAAGCGCGCGAGGTGTATCAGAAAGGAATCGAAGCCACGGCTCGAACCGGAGACGCGCACACTCGCAGCGAGCTGCAGGCGGCGCTGGACATGCTACCGCTTTAGCTTTTTCCAGTCACGGACTTTTTCCAGTCACGCGCGAGCATGCCATAAACATTGATGTCCTGATACTCGCCATTCAATAGCTGGGCTTCGCGAAGCATTCCTTCGAATTGAAAACCGAGGCGCTTGGGGATCGCGCAACTTTTTGCGTTGCCGGTGGCGCAGTGGATCTCCACGCGATTCAGCTTCCATTCCTCGAAGGCATGATCGATGACGGCGCGGCAGGCATCCGTGACAATGCCCCGGCCCTGATATTTTTGCGCGATCCAATATCCGATCTCGACTCGTCGATAAAGCCAGTCGATCTTATGCGTGCCGATCCCGCCGATAAATTCCTCGCCCGACCAGATGCCCGCGGAGAAGCCGTCGTTGCCCGCGAATTGCTGCAGCGAGGTCTTGATGAAATTCAGCGTGTCTTCGACCTCGGTGCTCACATCCACCCAGGGCAGCCATTCCCGGAGATAGGCCCGCTCGCGATCCACCACCGCGAACACTTCGGGCGCATGCCGCTCCTCCAGCACTTTCAGATACACGCCGTCGCGCAGGTACTTATGAAACACTAATCCTTTTCGTCCTCTTCCCCTTTGTGGAGCTGCTGGGCGACATAGTTCTCGATGCCCATCTCGCCGATGGCGTGCAGCTGGCCCTCCAGATAATCGACATGTTCTTCTTCGTCGGCAAGTATCTCTTCAAACAACGCGCGAGAGGCGTTGTCACTGGCCTCGACGGCGGTCCGGATGGCGTTATTGAGGTGTTTAACCGCGTCCAACTCCAGCACCAGGTCGTTTTCGAGTTGCGCCTTCACGTTCTTTCCAACTTTGATAGGCCCAATGTCGGTCATGTTCGGCGTCCCCTCCAGGAACAGAATCCGGTTCATGAGCTTCTCGGCATGCACCATTTCTTCGATGGATTCTTTGCGATAGTATTTGCCCAACCTGAAATAGCCCCAGTTTTCGCACATTTTGGCATGCAGGAAATACTGGTTGATAGCCGTAAGCTCGGCTTTGAGGGCGATACTCAGGTGTTCGAGGACCTTGTCGTTTCCACGCATGCAGTCGATTCTAGCGCGGAACCCGACGTGCTAGCATGACCTCAGAGAATGAAAAAACTGCTTCTCATCATCCCCATGCTTGCCATTGCCGCTAATATTCCGGACCTCGCGCAACTCGATAAGATGATCGCCCGCTTCACGCCTACCGACCTTCGCGCCGATATTTCCAAGCTCTCGCCTGGCGACCGTCAGGTGCTCGCGAAGCTGATCGAGGCGTCGCGCGTGCTGGACGACATCTTCCTCAATCAATTGTGGAGCGGTAACCAGACGCTGTACGCCAAGCTCCGCCGCGATACAACTCCGCTCGGCAAAGCCCGGCTGCATTACTTCTGGATCAACAAGGGACCGTGGTCGAGTCTGGATGATGGGATGGCGTTCTTGCCCGACGTGCCGGAGAAAAAGCTGCCAGGGGCGAATTTCTATCCCGAAGACATGACCCGCTCGGAGTTCGAAGTGTGGGTAAAGACGCTGCCTGAAGCCGAGCGACAAAAGGCCGAGGGCTTTTTCACCGTGATCCGCCGCGACCGCATCGGGCATCTGAAGGTCGTTCCGTACAGCCAGGAATACAAATCCGATTTGCCCAAGTCGGCCCGCCTGCTCGAGGAGGCGGCCGGGCTAACGGAGAATGCGACGCTCAAGAAATTCCTGCTGGCGCGCGGCGCTGCGTTCTATTCCAACGACTATTACGAAAGCGATCTGGCGTGGATGGACCTGGATGCTCCGATCGACATCACCATCGGCCCGTATGAAACCTACAATGACGAGATATTCGGTTACAAGGCCGCCTTCGAAGCGTATGTAAATCTTCGCGACGACGCCGAAACGGCAAAGCTGAAGTTTTTTGGCGACCATTTGCAGGAAGTCGAGAACCATCTGCCGATTGATCCCAGATATCGCAATCCCAAGCTTGGCAGCCAGGCGCCCATCCGGGTGGTCAACGAAGTATTCTCGGCCGGCGACGGCGAGCACGGTGTGCAGACCGCGGCTTACAACCTGCCCAACGACGAGCGCGTCGTGACCCAGAAGGGCAGCAAGCGCGTGATGCTCAAGAACGTGCAAGAGGCCAAATTTCATTCCACGCTGGAACCGATTGCCAAACGCATGCTCACGGCGGCCAGCCAGAAGGATCTGAGTTTCGAATCGTTCTTCACGCATATTCTGGCGCACGAGCTGAGTCACGGCATCGGTCCGCATCAAATCACTGTGGCGGGCCGGAATACCAGTCCGCGGCAGGAAATGAAAGAGCTTTATAGCGCTATCGAAGAGGCGAAAGCAGATGTCACGGGACTTTTCATGCTGCAGCATCTCTACGATCGAAAGCTGATCGAGGGAGGCGCGAGCGCCGAACGGAAACTATATACGACGTACCTCGCATCCACCTTCCGCAGTCTGCGCTTCGGCCTGAAGGAGGCGCACGGCAAAGGGATGGCGCTGCAGGTGAACTATCTGACCGACAAAGGCGGATTCATCGCGCGGCCGGACGGAACGTTTGAGGTGGATTTCGCGAAGATCAAGGGCGCGGTGCGCGACCTGGACCACGATCTGCTGACGCTCGAAGCCACAGGCGACTACGCGGGCGCGAAACGAATGCTAGACGAGCTGGGAGTGATCCGGCCCAATATGCAGAAGGCTCTCGACAGCCTGACCGGCATTCCAGTAGACATCGAGCCGGTGTTCGTCACCGCAAATCAGTTGACTGGTTCAGCCCGCTAGTTTCGAAATGTCGTTGTAGAGTACGAATGCGACCACCGCCATCAGGAAAACGAAGCCCAGCTTGAAGACGGCTTCCTTGACGCGCAAGCTCAGGTCGCGGCGCATGAACATCTCGACTAAGAGCAGCAGAATCACTCCGCCGTCCAGGATCGGGATGGGCAGCAGGTTGAAGATCGCAAGATTCAGGCTGACCATCGAAGTCAAGCCCAAGTAAGCGGTCGGGCCTTCGCGCGCGGCTTCGCCCGAGAGTTGCGCGATACGAATAGGGCCTTCGAGTGACCGCGGCGACATGCGCCGCTCGACGATTCCGCGCAGAAACTGGTAGATCAACGTCGCGCTTTTCGCATTTTGCCGGACCGATTCCACGAGAGCTTTGGGCAAAGGCAAGCTGACGAATTCAACCTTGGGTTGCAGGCTCACGCCGATCATCCACTTCTCGCTGCCATCCATGTTCGTCAGGGCCGGCGTTACCGTTACTGTGCCAGTCTTGCCATCTCGCGAGTACACCAGTTGCACCGGCTTGCCGCCCGTGCTGCTTACGATGTCGTGAATCTTGGGCGTGGAGCGCACCGGCTGGCCATCTACACTCACGATGATGTCACCCGCCTTCAGGCCCGCCTTAGCGGCCGGTTTGTCCGGTAGCGCGCTGGCGATCTCGATTTCGGTCTGCTCGTCCCAACCGGCAAAGCCTACGCCTGTCCGAGGATCGAGAACCGGCGTTACGGTGAGATGCTTTCGTTCTCCGTTGCGTTCGATCCAAACACTCAGCGGGTGTCCGGCGCTGGCGACTTCCTTCATCGCGATATCTTCCCAGTTGGGGTCCGGCGTATCGCCGATCTGGATGATGCGGTCACCCTCCTGCACTCCGGCTTTGGCGGCCGCGCTGTCGGGCACAACATAGCCGATCACGGGCGATGGAGTGGACGGGATCTTCGGGTAGCGCACCATGAAGAGCCCGGTCAGGATCGCCACTGCGAGGATGATGTTCATCGCTGGACCTGCAAACGCGATAATCAGCCGCTGCCAGCGAGGTTTACTAAGAAATGCCCGGGGATCGTTGGCGTTCTCGTCGCCCGGCTGCTCGCCCGCCATCTTGACGTAACCGCCGAAGAGAATCGCCGCAAAACGGAAATCCGTCTCGCCCCTTTTGAAGCCGAACAGGCGCGGGCCGAACCCGAAGCTGAAAGTCTCCACCTTGACATCAAAAAACCTTGCCGCCCAGTAATGTCCAAATTCGTGGAGTAGAATCATTACCCCGATCAGGACCAGGAACCACCAGATATTTTGTAGAACGAGCATATTAAGCTTTTGCGGACACCGGCCCGCGCTCCTCGTAAACAGTTTGTGCTCTCTCGCGAACGATCTGCCGCGCTACCGAGCGGGACTGCTCGTCCACTTCCAAGACTTCCTGGATCGACCCCGGTTGCCGGACTGGGACGCGCTCCAGAGTTTCTTCGATCACGGCGGGTATCGAAGGAAAAGTAATCTCTCCCCGCAGAAACGCTTCCACCGCCACTTCGTCCGCGGCGTTCAAAGTGCAAGTGGCGGATCCAGCTTGGCGCAGGGCTTGATAGGCCAGCCGCAGCGCGGGAAATTTATCGTAATCGGGCGCGTAGAAGTTCCAGCTTCGCGACTGGGTCCAATCCAGCCTCGGGACCGGCGCGGATTCCCGGGCCGGATAGGTGAGGGCGTATTGGATGGGCATGCGCATATCGGTGGCCGAGATCTGGGCGATCACGCTGCCATCGGTGTACTCGACCATGGCATGCACGGTGGATTGAGGATGGATCACCACATCAACCTCATCGGCAGAAAAATCGAATAACCAGCACGCCTCGATCACTTCGAATCCCTTGTTCATCAGCGTCGCAGAATCAATCGTGATGCGCTGTCCCATCTTCCAGGTTGGATGGTTCAGGGCCTGCGCCGGGGTCACTGCAGCCAGTTTCTCCCACGATGTTTCCCGAAATGGCCCACCGGATGCCGTCAAGATCAACCGCGCCACCTCGTTCCTTTTGCCGGCTCGTAGACACTGATGCGCCCCGTTGTGCTCGCTATCCACGGGAATCAAGTCAGTCCCGGACTTCCTGGCGGCGTCAATCACCAATTGCCCACTGGCCACCAGAACCTCCTTATTTGCGAGCCCAACGCGCTTGCCGCTACGGATAGCCTCGTAGGTGGCTTCCAGGCCCGCCACGCCGACGATGGCCGACATAACGAAGTCGACTTCCGGCTCGGTGGCCGATTCCACCCGCGCCCGCGCGCCGTAACGCAAGTCCGGCCACTCTCTTCGCGGCAAAGCGCTTTCAGACAGCCGCTTTATTAGACTCTCGCGGCTTTGTTCCGTTGCGGTGACCACCAATGGAGGGCGAAACTTCAATATCTGCTGCAACAGCAGGCCGGTATTGTTGCCAGCCACCAAGGCATGCACGCGATACTGTTCCGGGTGCCGGCCAACCACGTCCAGTGTGCTAACACCGATGGACCCGGTTGAGCCGAGTATGGTGAGTATCTTCAACTGACTTATTATAACGTCAAGAGACGAAACCTTAACCCAGTACGTTTCGACTTTCTGGGAACCCTTTTCCTCGATGACTTTGACCCTTGCGGGCGCCGGGGAGGATTGCTTCAGGGGTCTTTTTTATGAGGTTAGTCTCGCTTTGGTGGGAGTTGCCTCCCCGGCTTACTTCCAATAATAGGATATTGAACTCCGGAACGCAACTGTTTTTTGTATTTTTTATTTTACGCGCACCTGAACTCCCGCCCAACGTTCCACCACCTGGATGGTGGAGCACATGTCAGCATCCCCGTAACCCTCTGCAATTGCAGCACGAAACATCTGTTCAGTCACACCTGTGACGGGAAGTGGCAGGCCGAGCTCATCGGCCGACTCCAAGGCCAAACCGATGTCTTTGTGCATCCACTTTGTGGAAAAATTAGTAGTGAAGTCGCGTTTGAACACGAATGGAGCCTTGTAAGCGATGAGTCCGGACTTGGCAGCGCTGTTGTTTATGATCTCCAGCATCAGTTGCGGGTCGACACCGGCCTTGGTGCTCAGAGTGAAGCCTTCGTTGAAAGCTTCCAAGATGTTGGCAAGAATGAGGTTCTGAGTCAGTTTCGCCTGGAGGCCCATGCCTGGGCCGCCGCAAAAATAGAACTGTTTTCCCAGAATCTCGAAGTACGGCTTCGTCTTTTCGAAAACCTGCTGATCGCCGCCGATCATGAACGTCAGAGTGCCCCCGGTTGCGCCGGGCGTCGAACCGGTGCAGGGAGCATCCAGATACTTGATGCCCTTGGCCCCGAACTTCTGGCCGATGGCGCGGCTGGCGGCCGGAGAGATGGTGCTGCAATCGGCAACGACGGTGCCCGGTTTCGCGCCCGCGATTACGCCGTTTGCGCCGACCAACACCTCCTCCGCCATGGCGGTGTCGCCCACGCAGACGAAGATGCATTCCGCCTTTTCGCCGACCTGCTTGGGAGAATCGCAGGCTGTCGCTTTTTCCTCCTGCGCGAGCTGCTTCGCCTTACTCGTGGTGTGCGACCATACGGCAACATCGTGGCCGGCGCGGGCGAGATTGCGCGCCATGGGGTAGCCCATCAGTCCAAGTCCGAGAAATCCGAGTTTTGCCATAAGAGAGAATGGTAGCAATGAAGCTACGCCTTTTGGTGGCCAAGCGAATCTATTGGGGCTAACGTGGCGAGCAGACCACCAGGCCAGGCCGTACGATCGTTTGAGTGCGATCAACGCAAGAGACGAAAAAATCAGGCAGAGGCGCAAAAGGCAACGGAGGCTATTGTGGCATTGATTCCACGCGGATCCCGGCGCCATCGAAGGAATCGCCACTGATTAGAGTTACTGTCAAGTTCGATGAGATGAAGATGTTGTCGCACTCCTGCAGAGTCGAAGACGGAGGAGGCACCACAAAGTTCACCTGGTACAGGCCTACAGATCCCGGACTCATGCCAACGAAGCGCAGGTAGGGGTCGGTTGCCGGGACTTGCGCTGTTGACGGGGAGGCGTTCAGCCGATAGTCGTAGCTCAGGACGCCCCCAGTGGGTGGTGCAGGGCTCGGAGTAACGTCTCCCGACTTCAAGCGCGGCCCTACGGGTAATCCGAGCCCGGAAGCATACATAACAATTTCCTCTCCCACGATCGCCGGATTGGAGAACGTCACAAACTGTCCATCGGAATGCATCACGACCGCCTTCAAATTGGGCCTCAAGACCTGCACCTGCGCTGGCACTGGAGAGATCTCGATGGGCGGCGTGCTGCTCGTCCCGCCCGAGACGATGATTTGACCGGCATTTGCGCACGACTCACAGTTTGGATAATTGGGATTCAGCTCGAAGGGGACTTGGATCGTTATGCCAATCAGCGTACAGGGTGCCTGTTGACACTGAACCGGAAATATGGCAAGAAGCGGTATTGCGAGTGGCGATGGGCCAGAGAACTGGGTCGGGGTAGCCGATACGCCCCCCAACGTTGTCGGCAAGGGCGTGGTTTGCGCGGAGACACTCTGGCCTGGAGCTAAGTTCAGTGCAAGGCCGCTCACGTATAGCGTCACGATTTGGCCAGGCGCGAGAAGGAGCGGAATCGGCGGTGTGTGACCAGCGCTCATGACCACTGGGGCCAGCTTGAGGCATAGCGCACTGACCTGTTACGTAGCAAGCGACCATCACGGCGAAACGAATTTGAAGTGGTTTCATGGCAGAGGTCCTTCATTCGGTTTAACTCCAGGCTCATTGTCAACCCGGTGAGCGTCACGATCCGGTAGCTGGCTCAGGAAGGTAACGGGCTTCCCGCCCGATCTCAAATATCAGTCCAGAGCGGCGAGCAGGTTTCGCTGGCCGGCGAGACGTTGCTCACGCTCTTTGGCGAAGCGCTGTATCCCGGCGAAGATTGAATCCGGATCGAGATGCGCCTCGGCGATCACATCCGGTTCCAGGCCGCTGGTGAGCCACTGATTGTCCCAGTCCGATGTAAGAGAATACCGGTCGGTCAGTGGTCCGACATCGCGGATGGGCCACATACGGCGCGTGCCGGTACTGACCACCATGAGGTCGTAATACGCCTCGGGCGGCAGCACGGACTGGCGATAGGCTTCGGGTTGCCGATCGAACAGCTCTTCGCTGATGGCGGAGATGACCTTTACGTTAATCCCGGCTTCTTCGATACGCTGCAATTGCTTCAGCAGATTCACGGTCGAGCTGGATCCTTGGACGAGGACGTATCCGTGCCTGGGCTTGCCGGCAGCGAAGTCGCGGATAACGTAGAGTCCCTTCGCTGCCGCCTTAAGATCGGTGTCGGCAAACTTACTGCGATCCGCGACCGGAAAATCGGGCCGCGCGACCTCAATGGTGATGATGCCGACTTTGGGATCGCGGGCGGCGATCTCAGCCGCGGCAAAATATCCGGGGGCAACGTCGTTGTAATCCCAGAAGTTCAGATGGATGGTGTGTCCGCGGGGGAACAGCTTCCAGACCTGGGGCGCAAAAATGCCAAAGTGGGTGCGGCCGTCGGCGGCAGTCTCGGGGCCGGAATGGGCCACGAGAATATGCAGGACGCCCATCCGAAACCGGCTGTCCTGGCTCTGCTGGCTCCATACTCGGGCCGGCGTATACATGAGCGGCGTGAAGGCGCCGTAGGTTCCGCTCAGGGCCCAGACTCCGGCAAATTTCTGGGGATCGACGCTGGCGCTCTGGCTCACCAAGCCAATCGCTGTCGAAACGTTGCCTGCTTCCTGGATGGCGGCCTTCAAACGCGTTCCGAGCGGGTTTGTCTCCGGATCATAATGTCCCCACAGACTGCCATGCTCCAAATTGATCGATTCCGAGAGATCCGCAGCCAGCGTAAGGAAACGATTGTCCGTGACGTAGTTCATCCACTTGATAATTTCCGAGATCGCCCGGCGTGTGCCGGCCATCTCGCCCGGCTTGCGGAAGAGCGTGATCGAAACTTGCTTTTCTCCGCCCGAAAGGCGATTTACGGCGGTCACGGTCTGCGGTTCCACCGGAAGATTGGCGACCCGCAGGCGATCGTCCTGAAAGGGATTGCTCTTCACGTCAAAGTGAAGCGGCATTTCATCTTTAATCGTGTCGCCAATCGCCACCAGACGATCCGCAAGCCAATCTCCCAGCCCGTTGCGATCGAGCAGTGACATCACGACGTCGATGTTGGTCTTGAACTGGATAAGCCGCTCCCGTGGATCGGTCACGGCGCCGTCGCGAATTCCCACGAATTCCACGCCATAGTGCTCCTCGAACGTCTTGGCGAGCGCCACAAAGTAGGGCGCATTCATTTTCATGGAATAGGGGTGGCTTTGGTAACTGACGATTTGGTCTCCGTGGCCGGGAATTTTTCCGTCTACGACGCGTGGCCAATATCCTTTGGTGGTCTTGCCGATGACGATCATCGGGCGGCGATCGCGCGGGTCCCAATCTTCCATGGTCTTGAACGCGGATATGATCTGCCCGTAGTCGTTGCCGTCGTCGAGCGTAAGGACATTCCAGCCGTAGGACGTCCACTGATCGACCAGCCGGTAGCCTTCAAATTTCCTCGAGATCACCCCGCCGAGCAGGATGTCGTCGATCCCGGCGTTGTTGTCCGAAAGCAGGATGCGCAGTCGCTTGCCCACCTGCAGCGCCACCGCTTGCGTCTTGAGTTCCTGCGCGTGCCCTTCGGTCATCGCAAATTCGCCTTCGAGAGCAATGACCTTGGGGGAACTGGGCGCGCCGATGAAGTTCCAGAACGCGGCCTTCCCGGCCGCAGTGGCGATCCCGATGCCGGAAGGCCCGCCGTTGACGTCGTTGGTAACGTCGGTGCTTTCGGCGTGGCCGGCCAGGGCTTTAATCCCGCGCATTTTGGCCTGGGCGAAGAGCGGATGGTCGGTCAGCCCGGCATTCTTCAGAAGGTCCTTGAGCGCGCCGGCGCCGCGCCGAAATCCGAGCGCATCGATGGGTAGGATTGCGACCTTGGGGTCGACGTAGTAGCGCCGGTCACCTGTGGCCTTGTATTTCCGCTCGAGCGCTTGGCCGAGGATCATCCACAGCGCATAACCAGTAGGGACATTGTGTCCGCCGGCGAGCATGAACTTGTCGCCAAAAGGATGCTTTGGACGACGGTAATCGTAACGCATGCCGCCGAGCTCCGGGCCGGCCAAATGAGCGGCCACATTGTAAGGCGTATACGCCAATGGGCCTCCGAAATGGCCGGTTTGCGCATAGTTGCCGAGCAATACCAGCGTCATGCATGTCATGTACCCGATGTCGTCGAGTCCTTCGCGGTCGTTCGGCGGCACTTGTCCTATGCCCGACGGCGACGCTTGTGTGATTAAACCCAAGGTGTAGGCACCTCCAACGGCACAGTATACATCTCGAAGCAGCCTCGAAGCTGAGTCGAAGGTATTTTGGATTGTGAAAGGACGCGGCCTGCTAGCCTACTGGGCCTGAGGGGTGCGGGTTGAATTCGCGCCGGCGAGGAGCTTGAGCACCAGTAAATCAGAAGGATGGAAGCTGGCCACAGCGATGTGAGTCAAGTCTTCATCGCTTTGAGCGATGTGACTGCGGATCAAGACGCGCAGTTGTTCCACGGAGACACCTAGTTCTACAGCCGCTTCGTGCTCGGAGTACTGGGTCTTGCCGGGTTTGACGGAGGGCGCTACTTGATTCATGATCCTAATCGCATTCTAAGGGGGAAATACGGTTGGCCCAATCAGGCGGAGAGCTTAGATGAAACCTTGGTACACCTGACGGACTTAAGTACTATGGCGGATGCAGGTTCTTTAATCGCGGAATGGCGGAGCTACACTCGAAGTAGGTGCTGATTCATGTCCGATAAGAACTCATCTGTACTTCGTCCGCCGACGCAGGTTTTAACCCGGGGCTTCGATCCTACTCTTTCGGTCGGCTCGGCGCGGCCCGCCGTCTTCCGCAGCTCTACCTACGTTTTCACGAGTCCGGAGGCCGCCGAGCGCGCTTTCGACTTGATGGCCGGACGCGCGCAGCCGTTGCCGGACGAAAAACACGAACTGGTTTATTCCCGCTTCAACCACCCTAACGCCGAGATTCTCGAAGATCAGATCGTCCCGCTCGAGCCTGGAGCGCACGCGGCGCTGGTATTCAACTCCGGCATGGCCGCGATCATGACCGCGTTGATGACCTTTGCACATCCGGGTCAGAGCATTGTCTACACTGTGCCGATTTACGGCGGCACGCAACACCTGATTCAGGATTTCCTGGAGCCGCTGGGAATTACTGGCATTCCCGTACGTGCCGGCCGTACGCAGGAGATTGACGACGCCATCCGCTCGGCGAAGAATCTTGCCATCTTGCTGATCGAGACTCCTGCCAATCCGACTATTTTGATGACGAGTATCAAGCAAGCCGCGTCCACGGCATCCGAGTTGCATCCCAGACCCGTGGTAATGGTGGACAACACGCTGCTCGGCCCTGCCTTTCAGCATCCACTGATGCTCGGCGCGGATCTCTGTCTATACTCGGCGACCAAATATCTGTCCGGTTTCAGCGACATGATCGGCGGCGTAGCGATCGCGACCGATCCTAAGCTGATTCGCCAGATGCGCGGCAAGCGCAGCCTGTTCGGCAATATTCTGCAACCGGACGAATGCTGGATGCTGGACGGGCGCCTGCCAACTGTGACGCTGCGCATGAACCGGTCGAGTAAGAATGCCGAGCGCATCGCCACTCAGCTGGCCGGTAATCCCAAGGTGGCTCGCGTTCACTATCCGACGCTGTTTACCGATCCCGAGCAGATCCGCATCGCACATGAACAATGCGATTTTCCGGGCGGCATGTTTTCGCTCGATCTGCAAGGGCGGTAAGAAAGCAGCGTTCGAGTTTCTTCGCAACCTGCGGATCGCGCGGAACGCCGTCTCGCTCGGCGGCGTGGAGACGTTGGTGTGCCATCCGAAAACCACCACTCACTCGGGCTTCACCGAAGAGGAATCCGCCGAAGCCGGGGTCACCGACGGCCTGGTGCGGATTTCCATCGGCATCGAAGACTGGCGCGATCTGCTGGCGGACTTCGAACAAGCTCTCGACCTTATTTGATCTGGAACTTCAGCACGGCCTTGCCCAGGTGAATTTCGTCGCCCGGCAAGAGCCGGGTGCCGCGCGTGTCGCGATGGACCTCTTGGCCCATGCCATCGCGCACGATCCAGAGGCCGCAGTTGTTCTCCGCCTTGTTGCCGCGCGTATACCAGCGATCGTTGAACAGCCGATATTCGCCGGTTTTCTTGTCATGAAGAATGTGCGCGTGCTCGCGCGACACGGTGCGGTTGATCGGATTATCCTCGGCGAACGCCAGATCGTTGCGTCTCGAAAGGCCCGCGGATTTATAGACGTCGACAAGCCGGCCGATGTTGGTTCTCGACTTCTGCAGTTGGATCTCGGTTTTGTTGGGGGTCCCAGCGATGACCATTAATCTCGCGGATCGGCGCGTGCTCGCGGGCTCCGAAGTCTCAGGCTGAATTTCCTCGGCCAGCGTCTCTATCCGCAACCAATGATTCTCGTCTCCTGATTCATCGCTCGCAACGCGAACTTCGACGCGCAAGTCATCCGGGAACCGGCACGATTCGCGTCGCCAGGCTCCTACGCACTTCCTCCTCGAAAAACCGGCGGAAGAAGTCGCGCTCGAACACGGCGGCATCGGGCGCCGAAGTGCAAATGACGATCCGCACGATATTGTAGGGGAACAGCGCTTTGCCGCCGGCGCGCTGGATCTTTTTCTTCACCTCGTCCAGCACGGCAATACGAATTTCGGCTACTTCCGGCGAGTCGCCGATGGCTTGCGACATCGCGCCGAAGGGCGCTTCGAATACGGTGCGGCCCAGCCGCTCAATCAGCTCGGATATTCTCATTCAGACTCACCCAGCGTCGGTACGAGTGCCGACACGGCACGCAAGAGTGCGTGCGCCACGTCACTTTTCATGACCCACCAAGCCGAGTTCAGCAGCGGCATCCACGATTTGCCGGGCAACCGGAGCCGCGGTTGTCCCGCCATAGCCGCCGTGTTCCACCACCACCGCGAACGCGATGCTCTTCGAGCGGTCGCCATCATAGGGCGCGAAACCCGCGAACCAGGAATGCGGCATGCCTTCATCGAGCTGCGCGGTACCGGTTTTACCCGCGACACTGACCGCTTCGCCCTTCATCGCACGCCGCCCAGTTCCTTCCACCACTACTAAGCGCATGGCGTGTTGCAGGAATCCGGCCAACTGGGGCGCGAGGATCGGACGCGGGGGATTGATTCGCGAATTGCTGCTGTCGATTTCCCAGCGGCCTTCCGGCATCGCGCCCGAGTTAGCGATGGTGGCCACCACTCGCGCCATCTTGAACGGTGTCACCAGTACCGGGCCCTGCCCGTAGGAAGCGAACGGCATCGTGGCCTGAAGATCGGCGATTTCGCCGGCCGGTATATCCAGCAGTTTGGCCGTATCGCTCAACGCTTTCGCGCCCACCGAAAATACGCCGAGCTGCGCGAAATAGGCATTGCAGGAAACGGTGATGGCGCGCTCCATGGTCAGCGTTCCGTGCGCTGAATCACCGACATCATCGCGAATCGGCTTGCGCCAGCCGGGAATCACAGTGCCGACGCGGCCGTCGGGCAGCCGCTGGCAGCGAAACTGCTTTTGCTCCAGATTTGGATCGATGCGCAGCGCGGCCATCGCAGTCACCAGCTTGAATGTCGAGCCGGGTGGATAAAGCGCGTAACGGGCGCGGTCGAATAATTGGTCGGTGGTCGCCTGCGAGGCGCCGGCGTAGCTGGGTGCAGTCGTGGGTAGCGCCGGCTCGCTGACCATCGCCAGAACGTCGCCGCTGGTGGGGTCCATCACCACGGCCGCGCCGTTCTGTTTGTGAGCCTTCGCGAGCTGCGCTTCCAGGGCTTTCGCCACGCGCGCCTGGAGACGAATATCGATGGATGTAGTGACGTTGCGGTCGCGCGCCATCAGTTTCGCGATTTCCGGATTCCCCGGCTGATGCCGGTATCGGATCAGCGGCGCCAGGTCGCTATAATCCGCGAAACCTTGCAGCTTCACGTTGGAATCATGCTCGATCAGCGACGCGTTGGTGGCATGGAAATTTTCGCCGGTGCGGAGGTCGCCCAGAACGTGCGCCGTAAGCGAGCCAAAAGGATAGTGACGATTGTCGAGCCTCGAGCAATTGGCGTCGATCGACACGCCGAGTTTTTCGTAGTCCGCCTTGTGGCGCTCCAGCTCGTTCCAATTGCTGGTGGCCAGCAACACTCCATTGCGGTCGTAGATATTTCCGCGGGGAATCTCGTGCGCCAGCGAATTTAGCCGCGGATTGCGCTGCGCGCGCTTCACGCCGTCATCTTCATAGACTTTGGTTTCGCGCGCCAGAAAATCGCGGTCGTGCGCGATCTGGTAGTAGCCCGCCATGACAAGCAAGATCACCGCGCACGCAGCCAGCGCTCTCTCAAGCGATCGGACGGGGCGGCGGAATGGTTCATCCGCGACAGCGTCTTTGGAATGGTTCGAAATCGCCAACAGAATCCCGAAGATGAAAAAATTTGCGAGCATCGCGGTGTTGCCCGAGCTCAAGAATGGAGACACTACGCCGGAGAGTGGAATGGCGCCCAACACTCCGCCCGAGATCAGCAACATCTCAAAAGCGATCAGACCGCCCAGACCGAGCGCGAGGAACAGGCCGTACTCGCTGGGCGCTTTCAAACCGATCCGCATCGCTCGATGAACTAAGAACCCCAGCAGCAACAGAACAGCGGCCACGCCGCAGAATCCCCATTCTTCGCCGATCGCGGGCAGCACGAGATCAGTATTGCCCGCGGGGATCATCGCGGGATCGCCCCAGCCCGGGCCCGATCCCCATACGCCGCCGGTTGAAAAGGCCCAGAGCGAATGGGCCAGTTGGTTGCCGCCGTGCACATCGTTGTCCCACGGCGAGAGCCACATGTTGATGCGATCCACTACGGTCGGCGGCTTACCGATCCGGTATCCAATCGTGACGCCGGCGACTAACAGCACGATGCCGAGCAGCGCCAATCCGGCGCGCCCGCGCGCGATCCAAAACATCACAAGGAACAAAAATCCGGTCACTAGCGCCGGCCCAAGGTCCTTCAACAGGAAGAACGACGCCAGCGCGACCCCAACTGCCAGCATTACGGGCAGCACGTGCGAAACACGCGGCAGATTGATCCAGCGCAGCGGACGCGGGACCAGGCGCTTTTCCCGCAGATCGCGCAGCCGCTCCCAATTTCGAGCGAAGTAACCCGCCAGGAAAAACACGAGCAGGATCTTGATCGCTTCCACCGGCTGAAATGGGCCGAGATTCACTTTCGCGTCGTTGCCGCCGGGTCCCGATCCGAACCGCAGCAGCGCTACGAACAGAAGGAAAGCCGCAAACAGCGGGACATAGCACCATTGTGCGAAGCGCTGATAATTGAACCAGCGTAATGATGGCAGCAGCAGCACGATGCAGCCCAGGCCCACGCCCCAGGCAAATTTGCTGAACTCCAACGTGTCGCGCAATGGATCGCGCAGGCTGATGGCCAGGATCAATCCGATGCCGCTCAACAGATGTATCGCGGGCAGAAGCGCGAAGTCGCCGCGAAACCCGCTCCATCTCCAGACCAGGAAGACAACATAGAAGCCGGACAGGTACACCGCGATCCAAATCGCAAACTGGCTCTGGAATTCGCGCGGAGTGCGAACCACGAAAGCGGGCTTGAGCTTGGCCAGCGGCAGCAGCGGCTTCCGGACGGTGTCGCTCACACGCAATCGCGCCAGCACGCCCACGTTGCGGACCGGTTGACGCGCTCTTAGAAACTCGAACGTTCTTTGGGCGGCGGATTCCCGCTCAGAGACATCGGAAAACACGAGCAGAAAAGGCAGCAGATCGTCCGGCTTGGTCACCTGATTCAGATCGAGCAACTCGCCACGATCCAGGCTACTTGTGAGATCCCCGAAACCCGCGGTCTTGGCCGCATGGACCAACACCAGCCCGGCCGAGACCAGCAACGACGCCGCAGCCAGCCATGCAAATTCGCGCCAGCCGATGCGCGACGCGGGTGCACCGGGCGAGCCAGGCAACGCCAGAACTTTCGATTCCCAGCTCTTGGTTACTGCCACCGGCTGAGCCTCCATTTGGGCTTGCGCGGCTTTTTCGCTTTGGCCACCTTGGCCGGCGGCTTCTGCAGCACTTCGTCCAGATGCTGGCGTGCGAGATCGTCGTCGTCAACCTGATGCAGCGCGACATTCACGTTTGAAAAGCCCAGGATGGGTTCGTACAGTTCGCGCGCCCTGGCGAAATCGCGCTGCGCGAGCCGGAGATAGCGTTCCGTCATGGCGCGGGATGTGGCACGATACTTCTGTGCTTCGGCCAGCTCGGCATTGGCGCGGAAGCGATAGCCGTCGGCCTCCTGCTCGGCCTCCCTCGGACCGGGCTGAAATCCGAGCCGCTGGGCTTCGTGTAACTCGGCCATCGCTTTGCCGACGTTCTTCACGTAATAAACGTAAATCCGAGCCAGCCCCAGATGCGGATCCGGGGAACGGGGAATCAAAGTGGAGGCTTCCACGAATTTCGCTTGCGCGGCATCGACGAACGTTTGCCGCTGGCCGGTTTGGGTGGAATTTGCGCGCACCAGATTCACATAACCATTCGCGAGCGCGAGCTTGGCCTCGGCGATATGATCGCTGCGGTCGATTTCGAGCGCATGACGCAAGCACACCACGGCCTTCTGCCAATCGAAATTCTCGATCGCCGGATCGGAGTTGTTCCGATAGCGATCAATGACGTCGTCGGCCGCCTGCAGTAAACTCACTCGTAGCGTGGGCGATAGCTTGATCGCAGGCGAGAATTCTCCCAGGAACGCATTCTGCCGCTGGAGCCGCCCGAACAAATCCCAATCCGCGTTGATGCCCGCGACGCTGGCTCGAACGTAATCGACCTTGCCGCGGAATGGAGTGCTTTCGCGCCAGAAGCGATAGTAGTAGCCGGCCGGAACGCATACCACCAGACCCGCCAGCAGTCCCCAGCACAGCGCCACTAGAATGCTCAAGAGCGATGCGAGCTGTTTTGCGCGCGGAGGCTTTAACTTGATCACGCTCTGCCGGACGGTTTCGGCCATGACCGACATCCGTTCGGGTATGCTAAGCGGCCGCGGTTTCTCCACCGTCGGATTCGTATTCCAGGTCGTACGCCGCTCGGTTTCGGCAATGGTCGGCCGGTTCAACAGAAACAACCTAAGATCAGTTTCAAACGACGCCGCAGAAACGTAGCGCTGGTGAGGTCGCCGGCCAGCGCCTTGTTGAGGATCGCGATGAGCGGGCCCGGGCAGCCATCCGGCAGCGCGCGCGGAGGACGCCGCGATTGAATCAGCTCTTCCAGCTTGCGCGTGTCTTGCGCCTGATATGGCGGCGAGCCGGCCACCATCTCGTACAGAGTCACTCCCACGGCCCACAGGTCGGCGTTGCGATCCACTTGACCGCGGCTCAAGCGCTCCGGCGAACAGTAGCTGGGGCTGCCCAGGTTCAGATGCGTGCGGCTGTGAGTGAACGTCAGCACCTTCGCAATTCCGAAATCCAGCAACCGGACTTCATCATCGTTGCCGATCTGAATATTCGACGGCTTGATGTCGCCGTGCACCACGGCTCTGCGCTCGCCATCGATTTCAGCTTGAAACGAGTGGAGCTGATCGAGCTGGCTCAGGATTTCCTGTGCGAGTTTCGCAGCACGCGCCGGCTCGATGCGTTTTTCTTGCTTGAGGATCTCCGCCACCGTTCGCCCTTCGATGTACTGCATGGCGACGAAGAAGTATCCATCCAGCTCGCCGTACTCGTAGATTTCGATGACGCGCGAATCGGCGTCGTGGAGTTGCTTCTGAATCGCCGCACCGCGCTGCTCGGCCTGCAGGATCAACTGCGTCAGCGGGTCGGGAGATTCCTCAACAATTTTTAATACAGCATGGCGGTTGGCGCTGGTGTCAAACGCCAGATAGACATCGGTCATGCCGCGGGCGAGCTTGCGGATGACCTCGTATTTTCCAAGCTGCTTGCTTCGGAGCACAAATAGACCGATAAGAGGTGGACGTGCGGACAGACGCGGGGTTACGGTCCCTTCCAGACTAGCGCCAGAACCACCCCTATGACAAACCCGTATACCAGAAAGGCCACGCGGCTGGTGAGTATCCTAGGGAGCCGCGACATCGCAGGCTCCGCGTCAGTCGTCGAACCGGGGCGCACTCTGGTGATGGAATGCCGTGCCCGCGCCTCGGCCATCTCCGGCGATCCATTCCCCAAAAATTCGCCTCCCGCCACGAAGACCGCCGTGACGTTGTCCTTGCCGCCCGCGAAGTTAGCGGCGTCCACCAGATCGCGCGCCACTTTCTGCGGATCGCCCTCGTAGCGCTCGATGATCTCCCGCATCTGGGCAGAAGTCACCAGATCGCTCAAGCCATCGCTGCATAACAGAATCGCGGCGTCGGGCTTAAATAAAAATTCCTTCATCTCGACGAATTCGGCATCGTCAGGCTGTCGCCTCCGTGATCCGACGTCCCGGAACACTTCGTGACGACGGGGATGCTGCATGGCTTCCTGTTCGGTCAACTCGCCGCGATCCTCGCGCTCGCCCACTGGGGAATGATCCGAGGTTAGCTTACGTAACGCGCCGTTCCACATCAGGTACAGCCTGGAATCGCCCACGTGGCCGATGATCACCTTGTCGTCTTCCATCACGGCCAGCGTCAGGACGCAGGCCATGCCGCGCCAAGCCTCGTTCTCGGATGCAAGGCCGCAGATCCGATTGTTAGCGGTGGCGATCGCGTTGCGAATCCGCTCGCGAATGTCGCCGTCGTGCTTTGCCAGCTCGGTTGGAATCACTTCCAGCGCCGTGTCGGCCGCCTTCTCACCCGCCGCATGGCCTCCCAGTCCATCGACGACGAGGAAGACGCCGCGCTCATCGTCCACATAGTCGCGGTCTTGGTTCTCGGTTCGAAGGCGGCCGGGGTCGGTGGCCGCGCCCGCTCTCCATTTTTGGGCAACGCTCATGTTACCTCCTGCTGCGCGCGCTCTGCGCTATCAGGAAGCACACCGTGAACACCAAGAAAAGCAGCACGAACGGGATGTGCGCCAAGTACGGGATTGTCATGGTTTAGCTTCGAAACTGAGCGTGATCACTTCCGCGACGCTGATCTTGGCCCGGTTCGGCAAGATCTCTTCCACACCGCGCGCCAAGCGTTTTCCGTTCAGCCAGGTACCGTTCATGCTCTTGTCGACAATCAGAAAGCGGCCCTGTGCCGGATCGCGACGCACGCGCAGGTGCTCGCGCGAAACTTCGTCGTTGGAATACAGAGCCACGTTCACCTGCACATCGTCGCCGCCACGGCCGACGCTGATCTCGTCCTGCGTCATCAAGTAGAGCTGGGGTCCGGAATCATCTTCGTAGCGGATCTCGGCGTACACGTTGTCGGCGGGCTGCCGGGTCTCGGTTCGCGTGCCAGCAGTTTTGCCGGTGATCGTTCCCACGCTCGGCTCGCGATCGAGCAAAGTAGTCTTGGCGCCGTGGTAGCCCGGTTGCGGCGTCTCGTTCAGCTCGGAATGGATCTCGACGTCGCCCACGGGCACCACGTCTTCGGAATCCGGAAAGAATTCGAACGCCCAATCCTTGCATGCGATCTTGTATGGTTTGCGCTGTTTTCCGCCTCGAATGACCCCCAAGCCGAGCGGCTTGGCATTCCATTGCTCGAGTCGCGAGGAGAGGGCGCGCTTAGCGTCTTCGCGGATAAGGTCAAAGACTCCAGTCAGCCGGGCGTAATCCTCAGGATGCAGGTAGAGACTGAAAATGCAGGGAACCAAGACGCTGTAACCCATCTCGAACTGGCCCAGCTCCATGTTGCGGACGAGCTGCTCGATGATCGCCCGGCCGCTGATTTTCCCCTGGATTTCCCCCGTCGCCTTCGGCACGCTGTCCACACCTCCACCCAAGCTTTCGACGCGGCTAGACCGTTAGAGGGTTTCCTGCATGACGGCCCTGTCCGACATCCTACCACTCGGCGTGCGGTATGAATAAATATCAATGCTTGTCTTTCAGGTGATCGGCGAGGTCGTCGGCGCGGCGTCGCTCGGGGCGTGGATTTATCTCATCTTTGGCCGTGGCGGCTTCTGGCGGATGCGGGAATCGCCGGTGCCGAAATTCGATGGCCCCTCAAAGTCGATAGCCGTGGTGATCCCCGCCCGTAACGAGGAATCCGTAGTCAGCCGTGCGATCGGATCGTTGCTACAGCAGGATTACCTTGGATTGGTGCACGTGTTCCTGGTGGACGACCACAGCACCGATCGAACCATCGCCGCCGCGGGCACGCACGAGCGGCTCACGATCGTCAAAGCCCATCCGCTACCCGAAGGCTGGACGGGCAAACTCTGGGCCATCTCGGAAGGTCTGGAACGGGCAGCGTCCATGCAACCAGACTATATCCTGCTCACCGACGCCGACATCGTCCATGCGCCCGGTAATGTTGCGGGGCTGGTTGCGCGGGCCGAAGCGGGAAACCTCGATCTGGTCTCTTATATGGTCAAGCTGCAATGCCGGACGCTGGTCGAGCGCGCGTTGATCCCGGCTTTCGTGTTTTTCTTCTTCAAACTTTACCCACCGGCCTGGATTGCACGGCGCGATCGGAAAACTGCCGGTGCGGCGGGGGGTTGCATGCTGATCCGTCAATCGGCGCTTCAGCGCATCGGAGGCGTCGCGACCATCAAAGGCGAACTGATCGACGATTGCGCGCTTGCACGCGCAGTCAAGCGAACCGGCGGCGCAATTTGGCTCGGCCTAACGCGCGAAACTCGCAGCATCCGGAGCTACACAACTTTCGGCGAAATACGCAGCATGATCGCTCGAACCGCTTTCACACAGCTTGGCTATTCCACGCCGCTCCTTGTTGGAACCATCCTCGCGATGGCGGTCATCTACCTCGCGCCGCCGCTGCTGCTCCTGACTGGCGACCCGATCGCTGCCGGGTGCGGCGCGGTCGCTTGGTTGTTGATGAGCATCTCCTACGTGCCGACGTTGCAACTCTATGGCCGCTCGATAGCCTGGGCTGCGTTGCTTCCCCGAGTCGCCTTGTTCTATGTCGTCGCCACGGTCGATTCCGCCTTACGCTACTGGACCGGCCGTGGGGGTCAGTGGAAGGGCCGCGTCCAGATCTCGCGCTAGCATATGCTACAAACAAACTTGACTCCGTCCGACAAAGCCCACATCCTCGGCATCGGCTCGCTCAGCCGCCACATCTTTCTTTGCGCCGACCAGACCAATCCCAAATGCGCTCCCCGCGAGATCACCAACGTCTCCTGGGATTATCTGAAGAAGCGGCTTACCGAGTGCGGCCTCCTGCAAGGTGAAAACTGTATCTATCGCACCAAGGCCAACTGTCTCCGGATCTGCGAGCAAGGGCCGATCGCGGTGGTCTATCCCGATGGCGTCTGGTATCACTCGGCCACGCCGGACGTTCTGGAGCGGATTATTCAGGAGCACCTGATCGGCGGGAAGCCAGTAGCCGACTTCGTGTTTGCGGTCAGTCCTCTGACTGGGGCGCGATAGCTAGCGCTCCAGTTTGTAAATGGTCAGACCGCTCAAAAGCTTCGGATAGAAATCGGTCGATTTCTGCGGCATCACACCGCCGGAGAACGCGACGTCGGCTACCTGCTCAATGGTGGTCGGCTCCAGGAGGAACACGATCTCAGCCGCGCCTTCGCGAACCTTGCTGTAGGCCGCATCCAGGCCGCGAACATACTCGATGTGCTTTTCCTCGCGCACGGCTTCTTCGCTGATGCCGAGCATCCCGCCGAGCAGTTCCTCGTGCAGAACCTTGACGTCCAGCTCGCCCGGTTTCCGGTCACGGTCGTAAAGGCGCATTTCGCTGGATCGTGTCACGATGCCGATACGAATCTTGCCAGGCGCCGGCGTCGCGAAGATCCGCCGCAGTTCATCGATTGACCCGAGGCGTCGTCCGCCAATCTTCTGTAGAAACGCGGCAGCGTCGAAGCCGGTGAGTCCGCTGAGCACGCGATGAGTCGCCAGGATCTCCAACCCCGGCGAGCGCATGTTGACGAAGGCCATCGTCATTCTCTGGGCATCGCGCAGGTCCGGATTCTCGTTTCGAAACGCCAGTGCGGTCTCGTAGCGGTGATGCCCGTCGGCGATCAGCAGTTTCCTATCGGCCATGAGCTCCTGGATCCGGGCGATGGCCGCCGCATCCGAGATCTTCCACAAGCGGTGAATCGCGTCGTACTCGTCTTTTACCGTGATGGCCGGCGCGGACGCTGCCGCAGCATCGAGAATCTTGTCGACCGCCAACCCGGGATCGTCATACAGCAGGAAGATCTGCTCGAAGTGCGCGTGCGTGTGGCGCAAAAGTTCCATGCGGTCCTTCTTCGGACCTGACAACGTCTGCTCGTGCCGGAACACGACGCCCGCCGAGTAATCCTCCAGCGCGCTAAGTCCGATGAAACTCTTCCGCTCCACATTCTGTCCAGTGTCGGGAATGGTGAATCGCTGGTAATAAGCGTAGAGGCTCGGCGCCTTTTCCTGCTCGAGAATTCCATTCGCCATCCAAGCGTTGAGACAGGCCGCCGCGCGTGTGTAGACATTGTCGCGATCAGTATCGGAAGCTCGCTTTTCGCCGAGAACAATGCGAACCAAATTGTAAGGACTCAGCGAAAGATAGCGCGCCTGCATGGCCGCGGAAATCTTGTCGTATGGCTGCGTGACCAGGTTCTCCGCGGCACCGGCCTTCGCGCTGTAGCGATAAGGTTGGAAAGGAAAGATGCGTGCCAAGCGATCAGGATACCAGCAATCAATGCGACGCCAAGCGCCTTATTCCCTCACGGATGGTGCGTTCGCCGATGGATGAAAATCCAAAAATGAATTCGCCATTGGGCGGTTTGGTCAGGTAATATGCGCTCGCGCTCATCAGTAAAACCTTTCCCGCCGTGGCGCGCTGAACGACGCCTTCATCTTCGAATCGCACCAGAAGATGCATTCCCGCGGCATCGCCGCGTACCTTGGCTCTCTCGCCGAAATGACGCGCCAGCGACTCGACTAAAACCTCCCGCCTGCGCCCATACAAGCGCCTCATCCGCCGGATGTGCCGCTCCAAATGACCTTCGCGGATGAAATCGGTGAGCGCGGCTTGGTCGAGCAGCGAAGTATGCCGGTCGGCCAACCATTTCGCTCGCTTCAAAGCCGCGACGAAACGCGGCGGCGCGATGACATAGCCGATCCGCAATCCCGGAAACATGACTTTCGAAAACGTGCCGATGTAGATTACCGGAACGCCCTGCGCCAAGCCTTGCAGCGAGGGAAGCGGAGCGCCGCTGTAACGATATTCGCTGTCGTAGTCGTCCTCGATAATGGCGGCGGCTTGGCCGCGGGCCCATTCGATCAATTCCAGCCTGCGCGCCAGAGACATTGAGACGCCGGTGGGAAACTGGTGCGAAGGCGTCACGTAAACCATGCGCGCTTTCCGGCCGAGATCGCCGATCACGATCCCATCGCTATCGATGCGGGCGGGTCGAAGCCGCGCGCCATGCGCTTGAAAGATCCTGCTTGCTCCTTGATAGCCGGGGTTCTCGAAGGCAACCTCGTCGCCAGGATCAATGAGCAGCCGCACGCACAGGTCGAGCCCCTGTTGTGATCCGTTCACGATCACCACTTGCTCGGGCGTGCAGCGGAGCGCCCGTGAACGCGCTACATAAGCCGCGATCTCGCGCCGCAGCGGCTGGTAGCCCGCCGACTGTTCCGGGTAATCGAATAACTCCCGGTAATCGACCAACTCGTGCGTAGCCGCGCGGAGGTGCCGCATCACCAGCTTGCGCCACAGCGCAAATGGAAACTGCTCCAGATCCGGCCTCCAGTGCGTGAAGCGAATGAACCCGGGAGGAGTTTCGGGATAGAGAAAATCGTCACGCAACCCGGCGCCGTAACGCGAAAAGCGTACCGCCGGCTCTTCGTCCTTTATAGTGGTCCGGGCGCGGCCCGGCCGCAGCGCGTCGTCTGGAAGCTCATGGCAGACAAATGTTCCCGAGCCGTGCGCTGCATCCAGGTACCCTTCGGCGATGAGCTGCTCGTAGGATTCGGTCACTGTGCTGCGCGAAACCGCGAGCGTTGCGGCCAGTTCCCGCGTGGATGGAACGCGCTCGCCGCGGCGAAAGCGGCCGGTCAGAATCCCAGTACGCCACTGTTCGTAAATCTGGCGATGGAGCGGCATCGGCGAGGCCCGCTGCAGGTTGATTGCTACGCGCATAAGTGGACTGCTCCAGCTTAACAGAAGTGGCTCTTTTGGGAGACCACTCTTCGGAGTATAGTGGAACGAAGATGGAAACCTACACTCCTACCACCCGGACCCAGGTGCGGCGCCTTCCCAAGCGCGCCACTTACGACAAAGAGCAGGTCCACGCCATTCTCGACGAAGGCTATATCTGCCACATCGGATTCGTGAACGACGGGCAACCGTTCGTTATTCCCACCGGGTATGCACGCTTCGGAAACCAGCTCTACATCCACGGATCGGCCGCGAGCCGCATGTTGCGCTCGGCCGGCGATGGTGTGGATGTTTGCGTAACCGTCACGCTTGTCGACGGATTCGTGCTGGCGCGTTCGGTCTTCCATCACTCGATGAACTATCGCTCCGTGGTCGTTCTTGGCAAAGCTCGTCTCGTCACCGATCCTGAAGAGAAACGCGCCGCACTGCGCTGCTTCACCAATCACATCGTGGCGGAAAGGTGGGAGGAGGCCCGGCAGCCCACCGATCAAGAGTTAAAGGCCACCAGCGTTTTGGCGCTGCCGCTAGAGGAAGTGTCGGCGAAAGTTCGGACCGGTCCGCCCGTCGACGACGAAGAGGACTACTCCATGTCCATCTGGGCCGGCGTGGTCCCCATACGGGGACAGTTGGGCGAGCCTTTGCCGGATAAGCGCATCCTGCCAGGTGTCCCGACAGTTGACGTTCGACGAGTCGTCTCAGAACATCGAACGCGAGTAGACCCCGGTATGTGATTCGGGCGCGGCGAGGTAGCATTCCGCGGCGTAGGTTACTTCACCGGGACTCAAATGGGTGGTGAAGTCCTCAGCCCGGGCCGAGATGTCGTTGGCCCAATTCCGCACGTTCCCGCTAGCGGCGTCGATCTTCGCCGGCGTACCGAAGGAACTGGCCCGCAGCCCGGCATTGCCCATCACATACCGTTGCGTGACCACAGCGAATCCTTTGTTGGCGCAGCTTGCGGGCTGGTCGGCTGGACAGTCTGAGTCGTGAACTACTCGGATCTTGCTGATGATCAGTACGCCTTGACCCTGATCGATATGCACGCCCAACCCTTCAGCTGCGCGCAAAACGATATTGCGGTTTTCAGTTTTGGAAAAATCGATGCCTTGGGCGTACATGCTGGCCACGTCTCGGCTGATTTCGTTGGCATGATCGTTCTGGCTGGCGTTGCTATTGACCAGCAGCACACCAATCGATAGTGGAACGAGGAAAATGGCCCCGACAGCGTAGAGGCGGACGGTAGTGGCGCGGGCCTGTGGCGTGCGGGTTTCCATCGGCTACTTATCAACCTTATTCCATAGGAGTAAGAGTTGCTAGACGGCAATTCTGCCTATTCGGATGCAAATCGCCCTTAGTACTTCCGGAAGACTGGTTTCAGTGTGCTCCTCTCTTGTACTGTAAACAGGGTACGAAAGCTACCGCAGCGAGGTGCCCCAGGCGGCTTCTTTGCGCAATCGCGGCTTTAGAATCTTACCGCCAGCATTGCGCGGAAGCGGGTCGGCGCGAATCATCATGAACTGCGGGATTTTGAAGTCGGCCAGGCGGCCATGCAAGAACTCGCAGATCTCGGCGGGCTTCGCTTTGGCGCCAGGTTTCAAGACAACGACTGCCCCGACCTTTTCGCCCATCATCGAATCTGGGACGCCCATTACTGCGCACTCGTAAACGGCCGGGTGCGCGCACAGCGCGTTCTCCACTTCGACGCAGTAGACGTTTTCACCGCCGCGGTTGACCATGTCCTTCTTGCGGTCGACGATCTGCACGAAGCCCTCCTTATCGATGCGCGCGAGATCCCCGGTGTGCAGCCAACCGTCGACGAAATTCTGCGCGGTCGCCTCCGGCTTGTTCCAGTAGCCCTTCACGACATTCGGCCCGCGCACCAACAGTTCGCCGACGCCGCCGGAATCCGTTTCAAAAAGATCGAGATCCACAACCGGAGCGGCGAAGCCCACCGAATCGGGCCGCACGTGCGCGAATTCGTGCGGAAGAAACGTCGCGACCGAGGAAGTTTCGGTCAATCCGAAGCCGTTGCCGACGCGGGCGTTCGGAAATGCCTGCATGATCCGCCCCACCAGATCGGGAGCGATCGGAGCGCCGCCGTACATCGCCCAGCCGACGCCTTTCGTGTCGATCTCGTAAAAGTTGGGCTGATTGATCGCGATCCAGAATATGGCCGGCACGCTGGTGACCGAGTTGATGCGCTCCTGATTGATGGCGCGCAGAAATGCCTGCACGTCGAAAGTCGGCATGATGACCGTCGCGCCGCCCGATTCGCAGCTCGGCAGAAGCTGGCTATTGCATCCCGTGACGTGGAAGAGCGGAACCGACACCAGCGTACGCAGGCTGCCGTCACGGGGAAGCCGAGCGATACGGAAGCAGGTCTCGATGTTGGAACGAAAACCCTCGTGCGTGGTCATCGCGCCTTTGGGGAAACCAGTGGTGCCGCTGGTGTAGAAGATGGCGGCGACGTCGGGACGCGTGAAACCTTCTGCGACGAACGGATCACCGGACGGGAGCGGCTGGCCGGGAAGAAAGACGAAGCGGGCCCCAGAATCGGTGATTACATACTCCACCTCGGGCTCGCTGAAGCGCGTATTCACCGGAACAGCGATGGCGCCGGACATGAGTGTTCCCCAGAAGGCGACGCACCAGTCGAGACTGTTGCCAAGACGGATAGCCACTCGATCGCCGCGCTCGATGCCCAGGCGTTTTAGCCCGCCGGCGACACGGGCCGAGCGATCCCACAGCTCGCGATAATTGATGCGCTCGCCACCGATTTCGACGATGGCCTCGTTGGCCGGTGTCCGGTCCACCGTGGCACGCAGCATCTCGAGCACGGAATTCGCGAGCCCGGAGTAGCGAGCGATGTTGTCAGGGCCGCGAACGACACCGGACCGATCGAAGGGGTAAGTCATCCTTAGTACGCGCCCTGCTTTTCAAAGATCGCTCGCGGATTATCGACCATCATGAACCGGATATGCTCGTCGGTAACGCCGCGCTGCTTCAGCGCCGGAATCACATCCTTGTGAATGTGCAGATAGTTCCAGCGGGGAAGCACGGCCGGAAGATCACGTTCCGGCAGCCAGTCGCTAAAACACGCGGCATCGTGCGAGAGCACCAGCTTCCCTGCATGGCCGCGCTCGCACATACGCGCGACGGTGTTCACGCGATCCTCGAAAGGCAAGATCGTATCGATGCCGAAGCGGTCCATGCCGAGATAAGATCCGTTGGCAATCAGCTCTTCCAGATATTCGATTTCGGTGGTGTCGCCCGAATGTCCGATCACGACGCGCGAAAGATCGACACCCTCTTCCCGAAAAATGCGCTGCTGCTCCAGGCCGCGTTTGGATCGCGCGTGCGTGTGGGTCGAAATGGGCACGCCGGTCTGGCGGTGCGCCTGCGCCACTGCTCGTAACACTCGTTCCACTCCGGGCGTGACACCTGGCGCGTCGGTCGCGCACTTGAGAATACCGGCTTTGACGTTGGTATCGGCAATTCCTCGCTGGATGTCTCGCACGAACATCTCGATCATGAGTTCCGGCCCTTCGAGCACCGTACCAGGTCCCCGGAAGTGGAAATAGAAAGGAATGTCGTTGAAGGTATAGATGCCGGTCGCGACGACAATGTTGATTTTGGTCCGCTCGGCGATGCGCTGAATACGCGGAATGTAGCGGCCCAGGCCGATCACGGTGAGATCGACCACCGAATGGACGCCGTGCGAAGCGAGTTCGTTGAGCCGCGCGACCGCGTCTTCAATCCGGCGCTCTTCGTCGCCCCAAGCCTCGGGATAATTCTGCATGATCTCGGTGGAGAGCAGGAAGATGTGTTCGTGCATCAACGTGACGCCGAGCTGTGCGGTATCGATGGTTCCGCGCGCGGTGTTGAGGGCGCTCACGAATAAACCATCTGGATCAAAGCCTGGATGTAGCCGAACGCGTAAGCGAAGGCCTGGTAGCCGTTGGCGTCGCCTTCGATGCGCGGAACATGATCGGGCATAAGCATGCCGTCGTATCCGACTTCTTTGTACGTCTTGATGGTCTGGATAAAATCCACGTCGCCATCGTCGGGGAAAGTTTCCTGGAAATTCAGGAATCCGCCGCGGATGTTGCGGAAATGGACGTTGAAGATCTTCTTGCGCGAGCCGAAGTAGCGGATGACGTCGTGGATCTCGACCTTCGGATTCTGCAGCATCTCGGACACCGTGCCCTGGCAGAAGTTCAGCCCGTGATAGGGACTCGGATTGATGTCGATGAAGCGCTTGAGTCCGTCGACGCTGCCGAGCACGCGATGCACGCCCCGGAAACCGCGGTCGCGAGGCATGGCGGGGTCATGCGGATGCAGAGCGATTCTCACCTTGTACTCTTCGGCCACCGGAACGACGCGGCGCAGGAAGTAAGTGATGCGTTCCCACATCATCTCTTCGCTGACGGCGCCGGCTTCGGTGAGCGGCGGATCCTGCTTGGCCTGATCGTAGACGAAGGTGCTGTAGCGCGCGCGCCCGCGGCCCGGGCTGGTTCCGGTGCGGACCACGCCCAGAATGGTGAGGTTGTATTTCGCCTCTGGAATGCCGGCCTTCGCGCAGTTGCGGATCATCTCACAGATGTTGTCGATCTCCCGGTCGCGCTCCGGACTCTTGCCCAGAATGATGTCGGGATTTTCCGCCTTGGTGATGTAGCTGGAGCTGAGCGGCAGCGGCACCGCGTCGAGCTTGATTCCGAACGACTCGACGCGTTCGCGCAGTTTGGTGAGACCCTCGACCGACCAGTTCTCGTCAAATTTCGCCGAAGGCAGCCCGCTACAGATGTGATTGACTCCGAAAGCCCCGATCACACGCAGGATTTCGTCCGAGTGGCCATGCTGGGTTCCGACTTTCATGCGGCCGGCGGAAGCGGTGGGGGTGCCGGGGCCCGACTGCGCGGCGGCAGCAGCGGGTAGTGCGGCAAGTTGCAAAAAGGTTCTACGGTCCATGGGGAATTCTCCTTGGCGCTCTAGCGCCGTCTATCACTCATAGCGCAAAGCCACCATCGGATCCACGCGGAGCGCACGGCGGGCCGGTATCCAGCAGGCCGCGAGCGCAACAGCGGACAACAGAATGGCGACCGTCATGTAAGTCAGCGGATCGGTTGCACTGATACCGACCAACAGGCTGGCCATTGCACGGGTAAGCGCCCAGGCCGCGATCAACCCCACAGCCAGGCCGGCGATCACGAGCCGCAATCCCTGTCGTGCAACGAGCTTCAAGATGTCGCGGGCCTCGGCGCCAAGCGCCATTCGAATTCCGATTTCCTGCGTGCGGGCGCTCACGGCAAAAGAGACGATGCCATACACACCCATGACCGCCAGCACCAGTCCTAACGCGCCCATGATCGCAGCCAGAGAAGCTGCCAGACGGAACATCAAGAAACCTTCGATTCCGTTAAGCATCTGTTCGGACGTGCGGAGGTCGAAGATGGGTACGTCGGGAGCGAGTTTGCGGAGTTCGTCTTGTATCGGCGTCATCAACAATTCCGGCGGCCCGGAGGATCGGATCAGCAGCGATCGAAAAGAGCTGTAGTTCTGTTCAAGAGGAACATAGAAGTAAGGCTGAGGCTCCTGCGACACGAAGAAGTACTGGCCATCGGACGCAACGCCGACTACTTCAACGAAAGGCCCCGCCGCGCTCTGAAAGCTGAAGCGTTTGCCCATAGGGTTTTCGTTCGGCCATAACTTCCTGGCCATGGTCTGATTGACAATGGCCACCGCGCGCGCCGTTTCGCTGTCGGCATCGTTGAAGCGCCGGCCCTGCAGAAGAGGCACGCGAAGAGTAGTGAAGAACGCCGGATCGATGCTGTTGAAGAAGATCACCGGTGGCTGGCGTCCGGGAGGCAGCGGATGAGTTTCCACGTAAATCGGCCCGGCGTGGCTGGGAAAACCCAATCGGCGCGGTATAGGAAAGGCTGGCCGATTCAACGCCGGGCAGGGCGCGGGCGCGGCGTTCCAACTCTTTATAGAAGGCCTTGGTACGGGCCTCGTCGTAACCCACCTGATGGGGATCGATCATCAGGTTTAAGACATGGCCGGGATCGAAGCCCAGGCTGGCACGCTGGGCGCGCTGGAGGCTTCGAACGAAAAGGCCGGCCACAATGAGCAACATCAGCGAGCCCGCGACTTGGGCCACCACAAGTAAGCCGCGGAATCCCTGACGCCCGCCGCCTCCCGAATCGCTTCGCCCGCCGGCGCTGAGCACTCGATTCAAATCGGCGCGTCCGGCGCGAAAAGCAGGCCAGAGTCCGACAAAGATTCCGGTGAAGAGCGCGGACCGCAAGAGTGTAGGAGAAGACCTTCCAGTCAAAACTTGTGTCGATTCGAAAGGCGTGCCCCGCGCTGTCGGACGTTGCAGAATTAAGCACGGAGCCGCTGCCGCTGATGGCCCAGTGTCCGAGCAAGACCCCTCCGATAGTCCCGAGCAGCGCGAGCAGCAGGCTTTCGGTGAGCATTTGCCGGACCAGACGCCCGCGGCCTGCGCCCAAAGATGCACGAATCGCCATCTCGCGCTGGCGAGCGTTGGCGCGCGCGAGAAAAATATTCGCGACGTTCATCGAAGCCAGCACTAAGACCAGAACCGCTAGAGCGAGAAACAGTCCCGCGATCACGGGAACAAAGCTGGTGACGAATGGCGCTGGTCGGGCCATCCTCTCCGGGATCACACGAACAGTGACACCTTTATTTGTTTCCGGATACTGGGCGCCTAAGCGCTCGGCAACGACGTCGAGCGAAGCTTGCGCTTGTGGAACGGTGACGCTGGGCTTCAGCCTTCCGAGCACGGATAACGACCGATTGCGACGGTCGGTCCAGAATCCAGTCATGTCGCCCGAAGACTCTTGATCGAGGGCTGTGGCGCTCAACGGCAGGTAGCCGTCCAGATCGAAAGCGAAGAAAGTACCGTGAAACTCCGGCGGCGTAACGCCTAGAACTGTGGCGGGCCTGCCGTCCACCAGAACCTGTTTTCCGACGATCGCCGGGTCGCCGCCGAAGTTCCTTTGCCAATAGGAATAACCCAGGACGACTATGGTTTCGCCGCGCGGCTGTTCACCCTCGCCGGGGAGAAACAGGCGGCCGAGCAGCGGCTTCACGCCCAGAGCCGTAAAGTAATTACCCGTCACGTCGCAGAAGGCGAACAGACTCGATCGGTTGTTGATCGTGAGTCCACCGACGGTCATCCGGTAAGCGAAAAGATCGGAGAACGTGGCGCCAGATTGCTTGCGAAAATCGACCAGATCCGCATAAGAGAATTTGGTGTCGCCGCCGCGCTCCTTCTGCTGCGAACCCAGGGCCATGATTTGCTCGGGCGCGCGCGCCGGCAGCGGACGCAGCAGCCAGCCATTCAGGACGCTGAATATCGCTGTATTGACGCCGATGCCCAGCGCCAACGTGAGAGCAAGAATTGCCGTCAGGCCCGGCGATTTGCCGAGCATGCGGAGGCCGTAGCGCAGATCCTGAATCAATGCATCAGGCCTTGAGATTCTTGTTGAAGAAATCGACTGTGCGCTGCCAGGCCAGCTTGGCCGCGGCTTCGTCGTAGCGAGGCGTGGTGTCGTTATGGAAGCCGTGATTCGCGCCTTCGTACATGTATTCGGTGTAGGTCACATGGTTGGCCTTCAGAGCTTCCTCGTAGGCGGGCCATCCGTCATCGATACGTTTGTCGAGGCCGGCATAGTGGATCAGGAGCGGCGCTTTAATCTTCGCGGTATCAGCAGCCGAAGGTTGCGCGCCGTAGAAAGGAACTGCGGCAGACAGATCCGAGCCCATGCGAACCGCGAGCGTGTTGGCGATGCCGCCACCGAAACAGAAACCGACCACGCCGATCTTGCCGGTGCAATCGGAACGCGCTTTGAGCCAGCGGGCGGAGGCTATGAAGTCCTCGGTCATCTTCGGCTTGTCCACCTGTTGGAAAATCTGCGCGCCCTTCTCGTCATCGCCCGGATAGCCGCCGGCGCTGGTTAGACCGTCGGGCGCGAAGGCGATGAAATTCTCGGTGCCTAAACGCCGAGCCACGTCTTCTATATAAGGATTCAAACCGCGATTCTCATGGACCACCAGCACGCCTGGATATTTTCCGCTCTTGGCGGGACGGATCAGGTAGCCTTTGATGTTCCCGTTGCCCTGGGGCGAGTCCACGGTGGCGTACTCGGCCTGGATGCGATGGTCGTCTTTAGGCACTTGAGTGGCCCAGGCGTAATTGGGGCGAAGAGCCTCGAAGATGCCGGCCACCGTAAGGCCGCCGACCGCGAACTTTTTCGCGCCCTCCAGGAAGTCGCGGCGGGGGATATCGCCGTGAACGTAAAGATCAAAGAGGTTCAGCAACTCTTGCGGGAAATCGCTCGCTTTTCTTCGATCCATGTGAAGAGGATCCTTTCCTCGGCAAAGGATAGCACATCATTCAGCTCTAAGAACGCTGGGGATTTCGCTTTATCCATTCGACAATGTGCGTGGCGACTTCTTCCCCGGTGTCTTCCTGAATGAAGTGGCCGGCGCCCGAGATCCACAGCGGCGGCGCGACATTTCGGAAGAGCGATCGCAGAAAAGGCTCAGCCGGCGCAGTGATCTCGTCCTCTTGGCCCCAGGGGAGCAACACCGGCAGGTCGAGCGTCTTCAAGCGTTCGATCGCGACGCGGTTCTCGTAGGCGCCCGGATCATCTGCCCGGATGGGGACCAGGCGCGGGAACACGAGCGCGGCGGTCTGGTAATCGTTGGAGGGAAACGGCGCTCCGTAGGCTGCGGCCTCGGCGTCGCTGAACTGTTGCTTCTTGATCGTGTTGCGCATCAGCCGCGGGACATCGAGCGACGCTATACTTTGCGAAAAACGCCGCCACTTGTAGAACGCCTCACTAGGCGAGTCGCCGGTCGAAATGCCGGTGTTCATGGCCACCAGTCGTGCGAACCGCTCGGGTTGCTCAGCCAGGATGCGAAGCCCCAGCGAGCCGCCCCAGTCCTGGCACACCATCGTGATCTTTTTGAGATCCAGCGCTTCGATAAACGCGCGAAGCCAGCGAGTGTGCGATTTATAGCTGTAGGCGTTAGTCGCCACGGGCTTGTCGCTGCGCCCAAAACCGATCAGATCGGGTGCGATGACGCGGCCCAGAGCTGCGATCGGCGGAATCATGTGGCGGTAGAGATAGCTCCAGGTCGGCTCGCCATGCAGCATCAGGATCGGATCGCCCGAGCCCTGCTCGACGTAGGCCATGCGCAGGCCTTCCACCTCGACATACTTCGGATTGTATGGAAAGCCGGGAAGATTCGTGAAGCGGTCATTGGGGGTTCGCAGGACTGATCCATCGGGCCACGAGGTTTTTACGCCCGCGAAGAGCGCGACCTTGGCGATGTCTTGCGGATTCAGGCTGGGCGCGATTTCGGCGATCCACATTGAGAGAGCGAGCAGATCGGCGTCGATCTCGTGCTCCGGCGGGCGCGGCTCGTAGCGATCCCAATGACCATACACGATCGCCATGGATGGACGGCCGCGTCCGAGATCGGCCAGCTCGAGAGCGTACAGATGGTCGTGCTGGGAGCGCCAGTAAACTCGGCCCGCGCGAATGCCGGTAGCTCGCTCGATGGCTTCGGCGACATCGGGACGGACGTCGAGTTCCTGCTCCCACAGCAGCGGGTCGGGCCGCAGACCGGCGAGTTCTTCCGCAAAGGGCCTGATGAATTTCACAGCGCTGATCCGACAGCGCGCGTAAGGAACTCGACCGTCGCCTTCGCGAGATCGGGGCCGCGATCGTCTTGTAGAAAATGCCGGGCGCGATCAAATGCGATCGGTCCTTCGGCATGTGGAAGCAGCTCCTTCAGCCGATTTGCGAATTCGATAGGGAAGACCTCGTCGCCGGGGGCCCATAGCAGCAGCGTGGGGATCTTGGCCAGCTCTGGCAGGCGCCGCTGGATGGCTTGCATGTCGGCAAAGCCGCGATCGCTTTCGCGCATGGGTATTGTGCGCGGCCAGGTGAGGACCACGTGATCGGAATCAGGCTCATCGAAAACGTGATGGTAGGCGCGCGCTTCGTCTTCGGTCATTCCGCGCACGGTAGTAGCTGTGGGTCCGTGCTGTGAAAGAACCTTGTGCCGCTTCATAAAAAACTGGCCGATGACAGGCGCGTGCCATGTAGTCCAGGGACGCGGCGAGGCGTGAAATTTGCTGGTGAGGTCGGTAAAGAGCCAAGTGTTCATTAGGAGCAACGCGGATAATTTTTCGACGCGCTGGAGGGCTGCGCCGACGCCCTGCGGGCCGCCCCAATCATGTCCCACGATCACGAAACCGCGCAGGCCGAGTTGATCGATCAACGAGACGAGATCCGCGATATGATGCGCGAGCGTCAATGCCGCGTCGACACGCGGGTGATCGGAATAACCGGCGCCGATCCAATCCGGAGCAATGACGCGGAAACCCGCCGCAGTGAGCGGTCGGATGAAATCGCGATAGAGAAAGCCCCAGGTAGGATTACCGGACAACAGAAGTACAGGACGCCCGGCGCGATCGCCTTCGTCGATATAGGCCATACTGCGGCCGTTGACGAGCAGTTGGTGTTGTGGCCAGGGGAACAGCGGCTCGAGCCACGCTGGTTTAGGGCGAAGCATAAACTAGTGTATACTGCGTCCACATCGAGAGAGGAGCAAGTCATGACGAGATACTTTCCGACCAGTGTAGCGGCGTTGATGATCGGGTTCACACCTGCAACGATGCAAGGCGAAGTCGCTAGGGTCGAAATCTCGAGCCGTCAGGACGTGCTCGGCGGAAAGGCTTTTGGCGCGGCCGGATCGTATGAAAAGCTGACCGGCAAGGTCTATTTCGCCGTCTCGCCTGATAATCCGCACAACCGGATCATCGCCGATCTCGACAAAGCGCCTCGAAACAGCCAGGGCAAGGTCGAGTTCTCCTCCGACCTGTTCATTCTCAGGCCCAAGGATCCCGCGCGCGCGAACCGCGTCCTATTATTCGATGTCGTGAACCGCGGCAACAAAGCGCTGCTTCCCGTGTTCAATCACGCGAAAGGGTCGGCTGATCCCGAAACCGAGGCCGACTTCGGCGACGGCTTGTTGCTTCGTCAAGGCTTTACGCTCGTGGCCGTCGGCTGGCAATTCGATGTTCCGAAGGACAAGGCTCACATTGGCCTGGATGTGCCGGTCGCAACAGACCATGGCGGGCCGATCACCGGCTGGGTTAGCCCGTGGTTCATTCCCGACAAGCGTAGCGACTCATTCGAGTATGCTTCGGGCTTCTTCACTCATGCTTATCCCCCCCTTGAACCTAACAACGCCGCGTACCGCCTGACCGAGCGCGAGGGCTTTATGGCGAGCCCGCGCTTGATCCCGCGCGGAGATTGGCAGTTTGGCCGCTTGGAAAACGGCAAGCTGGTGAACGATCCATATTGGATCACGCTGAAGGGCGGCTTCCGAGCGGGGCAGACTTACGAAGTCGACTATGAGTCTCAGAATCCGCCGGTGGCGGGGTTGGGATTCGCCGCGATTCGAGACCTGGCTTCGGCGTTAAAGTACAATTCCGACGCCGTCGTCCACGGCCGCTATGTGTATACTTTTGGCTCGTCGCAGACGGGACGATACCAGCGCCACCTGGTCTACCAAGGTTTCACCACCGATGAGCAGGGGCGTCAGGCGATCGACGCGCTTTTCATCCAGACCGGTGCCACGGGTCTGGGAAGCTTCAACGAGCGATTCGCCCAGCCCAACGAACTCGGATCGTTCACGCAAACCAAATTTCCGATTCGATATGAGACCACCACCGATCCGGTCACCGGCAGACGCGATGGACTGGGCGCGCGCGTGCCCGCCGGTCAGGAACCGAAAATGTTTCTCGTGGACACCGGGTCTGAATATTGGGACCGCGGCCGCGTAGCCGCGCTGCGGCATCTGTCTCTCGATGGCGCCACCGATCTGGCTGATCCACCCAACGTACGGGTATACATGCTCGCGGGCACCCAGCATAGCTCCGGCTCGTGGCCGCCCGGCGATAACGGCGGCCAGCTCAAGGCCAACCCGAACGATTATCGGTGGGCCCAGCAGGCGCTGCTGATCGCCCTCGATCGCTGGGTGCGGGAAGGTGTCGCTCCGCCGGCCAGCAAGCATCCCACGCTTTCCGACGCCACGCTCGTGGCCCAAACTAAAATCCAATATCCCAACCTGCGCGGCGTCCAATGGCCGCTGCATGTGCCCGGCGGTTATCGCGCCGACGTACCCGGACCCTTTTCGGCGCTTCCGTTCCTGGTTCCGCAGGTCGATAGCGACGGCAACGATATCGGTGGGATTCGCCTTCCTGAGCAGGCCGTCCCGCTGGGTACTTATTGCGATTGGGCTTTTCGCAGCGAGTCGACCGGAGCGCCGGACACTCTCATCGCGATGGCGGGATCGTTCATTCCGTTTGCGAAAACGCGGGCCGAGCGCGAAAAGAACGGCGATCCGCGGCCGTCCATCGAAGAGCGCTATCCAACACGAGCCGATTATTTGCGGCGGGTCGAGGAAGTTGCGAACCGACTGGCCGGCGAACGCTACCTGCTTCAGGAGCATGTGAAGCGCATCGTCGACACTGCGGGCCAACATTGGGATTGGTTGATGGCGCCAGCAGGGTCCGCCGCGAGCTCCCAGTAGCCGCATGAAACTCGCACTGCTAATCATTTTGGTAATCGATGGTTTCCGGCCTGATTCGATCTCGCGCGACGTCACGCCCAATATTTTCCGCTTAAAGAACGAAGGTGTGTGGTGCGACAATTCCCACTCCGTTTTCCCGACTGTGACCCGCGTCAACTCGGCGAGCATTTCCACTGGAACTGTGCCCTGCCGTCCACGGCATCGTCTCGAACACGATGTATGTGGAAGGCGTCGCGTCCAAGCCGTTCGATACGGCCGATTACAAAAATCTGATGAAGCTCGCCGAGATTTCCGGCGGCCGCACGCTGCCGGTGAAGACCATGGCCGAGGCGCTACAGGGGGCAGGCCTCCCCTTCGTGGGGATCAGTTCCGGATCCACCGGCGGCGGTTTCCTGATAAATCCGATGGGCCCGTCCGGTACGGGCGTTCTCATCAATGGCGGTTTCGAGGACGGCCACCGTGTGGCGTTTCCAGACAAAATTGATCGCGAGATTCGACAGCGCTTTGGGTCGGTAAAGTCGGGCGAGGGCGTCCCATCTCTCTTGTGGGCCGAGCTGGTTCTTCGCGAGTACGTGCTCCCCGAGCTGCACCCGCGCGTGATTGTCGACTGGTTAACCGAGCCCGACGACACTCAGCACAAATTCGGAGTCGGATCACCGGAGGCATTGGCCGCCCTTAAGAGCATGGACCAGCAGGTTGGGCTTTTGATCGCCCGGCTGCGCGAGTTGGGTCTCGAGAACAGTTCCGACATCATTGTGACCGCCGATCACGGTTTTGGTGGGGAGCCCGACCCGGTGGACTTAAACAGCGCCATCCAAGCGACCGGCAAAGCGGCCGACATCATCGCCGCGAACAACGGAGCGTCGACACTGCTGTATGCGAAGAATCATGATCCGGAATTAATCCGCAAACTCGTATCGCAGCTTCAGAAGACTGATGGCGTGGATCTCATCTTCACTTTCTCGCAGCAACCGAAGGAAGCCGCCGTTCAATGCCGGGCCGGCCGCGATCTCGGATGGGTCCCCGGCACGTTCTCGCTCGAGCTGATCAATGAGTGCCGACCGTCGCGCGGAGCGGATATCATCGTGACCTACCAATGGACTTCCGATCGCAATGCATTCGGTTTTCCCGGCTTGCAGCGGATCGCGACCACCAATATGCAGCACAATGTGGCCGGCAGAAGCGGTCATGGCGGGCTGAACCCGTTCATGATCCATACACCGCTGATATTTTGGGGCCCAGATTTCAAGCGTCAGACCGTGGTCCATGCTCCGACGGCCAATTTCGATATTGCGCCGACGGTCCTGGCGCTGGAAGGCGTGAAAGCGCCCGATTCCATGAGTGGTCGCGTCATCGCGGAGGCGTTCGCCAAGCAGTCCAAGGAAGAACCGAAGGCTCGTATGCGATCCGTTGAGACCCGCGCGGGATCCTACTGCGCTTCGATCCAGCTTTCGGTGATCGATCATCGAACCTACGTCGATCAAGGTGAGCGCTGCCGCTGAGGCTGTAGCACCGACAAGCGCAGCGAAATCAGTAGAGCCAGAATCAGCAGCGAGCCGGTGAACTCGACGACGCCGTTCCAGCCTGACGCGGTCCAGAAGAGCCCTCCGCAAGATCCGACGATGCTCGATCCGACATAGTAGAAGAACAGATAGAGAGCCGACGCTTGCGCCTTGGAATGTCGGGCGCGTAGACCCACCCAACTGCTCGCGATGGAGTGCGCGCCGAAAAACCCGACCGTCAGAACCGCGATGCCGGAAATGATGACGGCCAGCGGACTCATCAGCGTTAGTAGTAAACCGGTGAGCATAACCGCTGTGGTCGCCCAAAACACTTTGCGTCGTCCCAGGCGGCTGGCTAGATTGCCCACCCACGCGGAACTGCCCGTGCCGAGCAGATAAACCGCGAAGATCGCTCCCACCTCGGTCTGGCTGAGGCCGTAAGGTGGTGCAAGAAGACGGTAAGCAATGTAGTTGTAAGTCGTCACGAAGGAGCCCATGAGCAGGAAGCCTTCGATGAACAGCCACGGGAGTCCGGCATCGCGGAGGTGATCGAGAAAGGACTCTTTGAGTTGACCCAGCGCGAGCGGGCGCGCCTCAAAGTGCCGGGATGGCGGGAGCGTTCGCCAGAATATAAGTGCGGCGAAGATGCCGAAGACGCCGATCACGCCTAGGGCGACGCGCCAGGACGCAAGATCGGTGAGCCAGCCGGTCACGAAGCGTCCGGTCATGCCGCCGAGGCCCGAGCCGCCGATGTAGAGTCCCATCGCGAGGCCGACGGAGCGATAGTCCATCTCTTCGCTCAAGTAAGCCATAGCGACCGCCGGCAGTCCGCTGAATGCGATGCCTTCGAGGGCGCGGACCAGCAGCAGCGCATGCCAGCCGGGCACGAAGGCGCAGATCACCGTGAGCATCGCGGCGGCGAAGAGCGACACGACCATCACCGATTTCCGGCCCCAGGCTTCCGAAAGTGCGCCGGCGATTAGGACTGAGGCGGCCAAGAGTCCCGTGGTGAGTGAGAGTGAGAGACTACTTTCGGCGGCGCTCACATCGAACTCGCGCGAGAAGACGGGCAGCAGCGGCTGTACGCAATACAGAAGCGCGAACGTAGAGAAGCCTGCCGAAAACAGGGCGAGATTGGTGCGCCGAAACGCCGGTGTGCCGCGCTCGATGAAGGCGGCAGGATCCTGCGGTGCTACCAAAGCTCTCTCACCTCGATCCACAATACTGCACATCAGTGCGGCGATGGCGTATTATGATCGGGTGGCGCGTGGCCAACTGATTGCCGCTGGATTAGTGGCGGCTTTGCTAGCCGTTCCTGCAACAGCGCAGACTTTCGCGGGAAAGCCCGATCTCAATGGAATCTGGCAGGCAGTCAACGCGGCGAACTGGGATATCCAAACTCATGGGCCGAGCCCAGGACCGCCGGCGTTGGGAGCGATCGGCGCGATTCCACCCGGGCTGGGCGTGGTGGAGGGCGGCGAGCTTCCCTATCTTCCCGAAGCCGCCGCGAAGAGGAAGGAAAATTTCGCGAGGCGCTGGACCGCCGATCCAGAGATCAAGTGCTATATGCCGGGAGTGCCGCGCGCCACCTACTTGCCGTATCCGTTCCAGATTCTCCAAGGATCGAGTTCGATCATGATGGTCTACGAGTATGCCAACGCGGTCCGTACTATCAACATGGGCCAGCCGCGCGAGTCTCAGGTGGATAGCTGGATGGGAACGTCGAACGGCCGTTGGGAAGGGAAGACATTGGTGGTGGATGTCACGGGCCAAGTCGACCAAACGTGGTTCGACCGTTCGGGCGATTTCCATAGCGACGCGCTGCACGTGGTGGAGCGCTACACTCCGGTGAGTGAGAACGTGCTGCAATACGATGCCACTATTGAAGATCCAAAAGTCTTTTCGCGGTCATGGAAGATGAGCATGCCGCTCTATCGTCGGCTGGAGAAGAACGCGCAGTTGATGGAATTCAAGTGTGCCGAATTTGTAGAGGAACTGTTGTACGGGCCGCTCCGTAGAAAGGTGACTAAACCATGAACTACCGGGTTCTCATGCTGTTGAGTATCGTGACGCCAATCTGGGCACAGCATCCTTCTTTGGAAGGGATCTGGAATTCCGCCAGCCTCACGCCTTTCCAACGACCGGTGGAGCTGGGCGCCAAGGAATTTTACACGGAGCAAGAAGCCGCTGTTTACGAGAAGAACAAAGCTCAAGAGGTGAATCGAGATCGCCGTGACGGAGGCCAGGAGGCGGATATCGCGCGGGCTTACAACGAACTCTTCTTCGACCGCGGCACGAAACTCGCGCGCACTCGCCGCACTTCGATGATCATCGATCCTCCGGACGGCAGGGTTCCTCCGATGACGCCCGAGGCTCGCAAGAAATTTCAGGCTATCCAGGAGAAGTTTGCAGCGCACCCCGCCGATGGTCCCGAGGATCGGCCGCTGCCCGATCGGTGCCTGATGTTCTCGCAGTCCGGGCCGCCCATGATTCCGGGCAACTACAATGACCTTTATCAGATCGTTCAGACGCCTGAATACATTTCGATTCTGGCCGAGATGGGCAATCAGGCCCGAGTCATACCTTTGGATGGAAGGGCTCATCTGCCGCAGAACGTTCAGGAGTGGATGGGCGATTCGCGCGGGCACTGGGAAGGCAATACGCTGGTGGTTGAAACTGCGAATTTCAGATTTGGCGATCGCAGCCGCTTTGGCGTGCAATACGAGGGCATGACCGATCAGGAATCTCCGCATCACCGAGCGCTTCACGCGCACTAGCCCGGATTCGATTCTCTATCGCGCGACGATCGACGATCCGACCGTGTATACCAAGCCGTGGACCATGGAAGTGTCGCTCGAGAAATCGGAAGGTCCGGTTTTTGAATATGCCTGCCACGAAGGCAATCGCGGATTGGCGGGCGTTCTAGCCGGGGAGCGGGCGCAGGAAAAAAGAGCAGCGGAACAGAAAGGAACAAATCGATGAGAAAGAGACTTGCGATATTCACTTGCGTTGTGGGAGCACTGATGGGCTGGGGAAGCCGCGCGGCCGATGATCCGGTGGCGTCGGCCGATAAGGCTTTGATGGCGGCCTTCGAGAAGGGCGACAAAGCGGCGATCAATAAGTATCTCGATCCCGATTTCACCTGGATCGATCACGACGGCGTCATGCTGTTTCGTCCTGATGCGCTGGCGCTTGGCATGAAGCCGTTGGTCGGGGACGGCGGCGATGTCGAGATCGTCAAGCATCCGTATGGCGATCAAGTGGTCTGGCTGCAAGCCCACAGCGGAAAGAATTTTGCGTCGCGATTTTGGGTAAAACGTTCGGAGGGTTGGCGCTTGCTGCACACTAGTGAGATTGCCGTACTCCCACGCGGCGAACGTGTGCGGCCTACTTACGATATCCCGTGCGTGAATCCATGTAAGGAGTTGCCCATCAGAACCGTCGACAAGGTTCAGGAGGCAGCGATGGCGAATTGGCAGGAACAGGAGAGCGGCCGCCAGTTCTGGATGAAACACGTAGCCGACGATAATCAGACCGTCAGCACCTATGGCGGCCAAACTCTGCCGAAGAAGGATCGTCCGGCCCCGCCTGAGCCGAAGCCTGGAGCGCCGGTGGTGGGCGCGACGCCGGTTTTGTTCGCGCGCCTGTGGACGTTCGGCCCGGAAACCGTGGTGATGGTTTCCTGCCAGCCGAGTTATGGCGAGAAGGCGTATTGGGCCAGCCGCGTGTTTCATTATCAGCACGGCACCTGGCAAATGGCTGAGAGCTATCACAACACCATTCAGGCTTCTGGGATCATGACAGAAGTTCAGGGAAAGTAGGAGGCGCCATGTTAGACCGCCGATCGTTTCTCACCGCCGCCGTGGGTGGAGCCGCTTTGAAAGCCGCTGCCCAATCGCCCGCGTCGCAGCCCATCTCTCCGAACGCCACGCCGCGCGACTGGTCAAATCAAGTGCCGGTGCGATATCCCGAACCCGATGTGGTGGCGCTCGATAATCGGTTTCGGCGATACATGGTAGGCAACACGGCAATCAAGAAGCTGCACACCGGTACGCTGTGGGCCGAGGGCCCGGCGTGGAACGGAGCGGGACGCTATCTGGTTTGGAGCGACATCCCGAACAATGTTCAGATGCGCTGGCTCGAGGAAGACGGGCACGTCTCGGTGTTTCGCAATCCGTCGGGATACAGCAACGGCAACACTTTCGATTTCGAAGGGCGCCAGCTTTCGTGCGAACACGGTGGACGGCGCGTGGTCCGCTATGAGCCTAACGGGACCGTGACCGTGATCGCCGACAAGTTTCAGGGCAAGCGGCTGAATTCGCCCAACGACATCGTGGTTCATCCCGACGGCAGCGTCTGGTTCACCGATCCGACTTACGGGATTAACGGGAACTACGAAGGCTTCAAGGCCGACAAAGAGCTGAAGGAGGCCGTGTACCGCGTGGAGTCCAAGACCGGCCAGATGGACAAGCTTTACGACGAGATGGACGGCCCCAACGGCATCTGCTTTTCACCCGACTATAAGAAGGTCTACGTCTGCGATACCGGCACGGGCCGCGAGATCCGGGTTTGGGATGTGGATGGCAAGACGATTCGCAACGGTAAGCGTTTCGTCCAGCTCAGCGTTCCCGGCAGCGGGGCGCCAGCGGCCGCCGATGGAATCCGCTGCGACGTGGATGGTAATGTCTGGGCGGGAGCGCTTCCCGGTGTGCAAGTGATTACTCCGAGCGGCGAGCCTATCGGCATTATCCGATTGCCGGAGAACTGCGCGAATGTCTGCTTCGGCGGGACGAAGCGGAACCGATTATTTATGGCCGCCAGCCAGTCATTATATGTCGTGTATGTCTTGACGACCGGAGCGCATATTGCGTAGCGCGCGGGTCGGAAGGGTTATGCGAACAGGTTCTTGATCACTTCACCGGCGACCACTGTCGGCCGTTCGGCGCGCCCATTGTGCATGTAGGTCACCTGCAGGTGATCGAGACCCAAGGCCCACAACATAGATGCGTGAATATCATTGACATGCGCCGGAGACTCTTGCGCATGCATGCCGATTTCGTCGGTGGAACCAACATAGTGGCCCTTCTTGACGCCGCCGCCCGCCATCCAGATAGTGAAGCCCCAAGGATTGTGATCGCGGCCGAGACCTTTCTCATTGAACGGCGTGCGGCCGAACTCGCCGCCCCAAACCACTAAAGTGTCGTCGAGCAGTCCGCGAGCTTTGAGATCGGTCAACAGGCCGGCGATCGGCTTGTCGGACGCCTTGCACCACTTGCTATGGTTCTCTTCCACGTTGTCGTGAGCATCCCAGCCGCTTCCTGAACCGGAGTACAGTTCGATGAAACGAACGCCGCGCTCAACGAGGCGCCGAGCCATCAGGCAATTGCTGCCGAAGGCCCGCGTGGGTTCTTCATTGATCCCATAGAGTTTGCGAGTTTCGTCGGATTCTTTGGTGAGATCGACTGCCTCGGGCGCCGCGCTCTGCATTTTATACGCCAGCTCGTAGGAACGGATTCGCGCGTCGAGTTCGTCGTCTTCCTGCTTGTCCTGGGACCAGATTTCGTTCAAGCGTTTGAGGAGCCCGAGTTGGTTGCGCTGCTGCGCGTCGGTCATGCCCTCGGGAGGTTTGAGGTTGATGAGCGGCGTGTCGCCCGTGCGGAACTGCATGCCCTGATAAGAAGCCGGCAGAAATCCCGCGCTCCACTGCTTGGCGCCGCCGATGGGATCTTTGTCGTCCAGCATCACGACGAACGACGGCAGATTGCGATTCGCGCTGCCCAGCCCGTAATTCACCCAAGCGCCGAGCGATGGCCGGCCGCTTAGAATCGAGCCGCTGTTCATCTCCGTCACGCTGCCCAGATGGTTGATGCCATCGGTCCAACAGGACCGGATCACGGTCATGTCGTCGACATGCTGAGCGATGTTGGGATACCAATCCGATACCCAGATGCCGCTCTGCCCATACTGCTTGAAGGTGCGTTTGGACGGCATGAGGCCGTTTTTGGAAGTGCCTGGCATGGCGGTAAACTTCGGCCGCATCGACTCTGGAATCGGTTGTCCCGCAAGTTCGGCCAGCTTCGGCTTGGGATCGAAGAGATCGACGTGGCTGGGGCCGCCCTCGATGAACAGCCAGATGATGGACTTCGCCCGAGGAGGATGATGCGGCTGCTTGGGAGCCATGGGATCTGCCCCGGCCGTCGCAGCCCGGAGCTTGTCTTCCTGCAGCATCTGAGCCAAAGCGACCGCGGCCAGCCCGCTGCCGGTGCGCGTGAAAAAATCCCGCCGCGTGGATACTCGCGGATAATGATTCGGATTACGCTCCATGGTCCGGCTCCTTCCTCAGTTCACGTACAAAAATTCGTTGGAGTTAAGCAGCGCCTGACAGAAATCCACGAAGGCCGCGGTGCGAGCCGTCTGCCCACCGATTTCTGCTGCTTGCTTATTCAAGAAATCGAGAACCGCCTGACGTTCGTCGTCCTTCGGCGCGCGGGTGAAGACAATTCGAAATGCCCGCTCCACTTGCTGCTCCGGCGACAGACCGGCGTCGTTGAGCACCCGGCTGGACAGCTCTCGGGACCATTCGCGCACCAGGTCGTCATTCATCCCCACCAGCGGCTGCGTGGGACTGACGGTCGCATAGCGACGCGGACAGCTTTCCGAGGTATCGGGAAAATCGTAGGCCTCGAACATGGGGTAGCGCAGGTTGCGCTTCACAAAAACGTAGACGCTGCGGCGATCGGCCTCGGCGGGGTCTTTTTCCGGCGTCCACGCAAGATATTTCGATCCGTTGCTGATCCCCTGGGGGATTGGCGGGAAGACTCCGGGGCCACCCATTTTCAGATTCAACTGGCCGGCGGCCATCAGCATGGAATCGCGAATGACCTCGCCTTCCAGACGTCGCCGGTCAAAACGCCACAGCATCTTATTATCGGGATCGACTTTGGCGGCTTGCTCCTGATAAGCCGACGATTCTTGATAGGTGTTCGAGAGCATGATCAGCCGATGCATTTTCTTGATGCTCCAGCCGTTTTCGACGAAGTTGGTAGCGAGGTAATCGAGCAATTGCGGATCGGCCGGCCGCTCGCCCATGACGCCGAAATCGCTGGAGCTTCCGACGATGCCTTTTCCAAAATGGTCCTGCCAGATGCGGTTGACCATCACGCGCGCGGTGAGCGGGTTCTTCGGATCGGTCAGCCAATTCGCTAGCGCCGAGCGGCGGCCGGTGGAGTTCAACCCGTCGGGCGCCACGATCTTGGCGGGAGCCGGATCGAGAATGCTCAAAACGCCGGGCTGCACTTCATCGAGCGGCGCGTCCCAAATGCCCTTGGAGAGGATGAACTCCGGGGGTGCGTTACGGCTAGCATCGAAAATGGCCTCGGCAACCGGCGGATCGGCGGGCTTCATGTTGTCGAACTGCGCCAGCTCTTTTTGCAGATCGGCGTAGCGTTGTTTAGCGTCCCCTTTCAGGGCCCGCTCGAGTTCCCGGTTTCCCGGAAGGCGGCTGGCGCTGCGATAGTACATCTGCCATTGCATCGGCGTACGTTGCTCGGCCGGCGTGAAGACGGCTTCCTGCGCCTCCTTGGGGAACATGCCGATGTCTTCTTTCAGTCTTTCGGTGCGCACCGAAGCCAGGATCTCGTCCATCTTGGCTCGGATTTCACGGGTCTGGTTCTCCCACTCGGCGCGCTGTTGCTGATAGGCGGCGGCCTTGTCGCCGGTGAGAAGACTAGCGTGATCGTCATTCCGGATGTTGGCGAAGAAGGCCTGCAGACGGTAATAATCCTTTTGGAGAATCGGGTCGAATTTGTGATCGTGGCAGCGAGCGCAGCCGTAGGTCATGCCCATGAAAACAGCGCCCACGGTATCGGTGATGTCGTTCAGAATTTCCTGCCGCCGGAGGATCGGATTCGCCAGGTTGCTCTCGTCGGGCCATAGCCGGTCGAAGCCGGTGGCGATTCTCGCGGCCGCGTCGTCCGGATAAAGCTCATCACCGGCGATCTGTTCCTTGACGAAGCGGTCGTACGGCTTGTCTTCGTTGAACGATTGGATGACGTAGTCGCGATAACGCCAGACATTGGGGCGCGTTTCGTCGGCCTTGAAACCGGCGCTATCGGCATAGCGGGCCAAATCGAGCCAGTGCCGGCCCCAGCGCTCGCCGTATTGGGGAGAGGCCAGCAGCCGGTCGACCACCTTCTCGTATGCCTTAGGTGAATTGTCGGCTAGGAACACTTGCGCTTCTTCGGGCGAGGGCGGCAACCCGATTAAGTCGAGGTAAGCGCGGCGGAGAAGCGTGATCTTGTCAGCGGGCGGGTTGGGTTTGAGATGCTGCGCTTCGAGTTTGGCGAGGACGAAGGCGTCGATTGGGTTCTGGGCGCGGACGGCGGGCACCGTCGGCTTCGTGACCTTTTGGAACGCCCAGTAATTACGCTGCTGGTCGGTAAATTTGTGTTCCGTCGAGGACGCTGTGGCGTTGACCGACGCTGCTGAGTCCCACTCGGCGCCGCTGTCGATCCAGGCCTTGATGACCGCGATCTCGGCGTCGCTGAGGCGGCCGCCCATCGGCATTTGAGGCTGCTCCTGGCCGGTGAGGTGCTTGTACAAACGGCTCCGGGCCGCGTTGCCGGGAACGATCGCGGGGCCATGCTGGCCACCCTTGAGCGCGGCATCGCGGCTGCGGAGGTCGAGGTTCGCCATGGCCGGGGCTGGTCCGTGGCACTGCGCGCAGTTCTTGGTAAGAATGGGCGCTACGTCGGTGGTAAAAGAAACCTTCTTGGCAGTCTGCGCCGATGCGACAGTGCACACGAGCAGAGCAATCGCCGACCCGATCGAACGGCCACTGAATCGAAGCGTCATATCCGCGCCTCCTCGCAGTACTTTGTTTAGTTTATCTTAATTTGAGACGCCATGATTTGGATAGGGCATGGTGTTAGGTTTAATTGATGAAACTCGTCATTTTCGTTGGTTGTTTGGCGCTGGCTGGCTGCCACCGGCCGTCGTCTCCATCAACGGCATGGAACAAAACGGAAGTCATGATCCCGATGCGGGATGGCGTAAAGCTCCACACGCTCGTTTTCGCGCCGGCCCGGACGACCACGAACCTTCCGTTTCTGATCGAGCGTTCGCCCTATGGATTCGACAACGGCCGGGGTGAGCGTACTCTGGCCACGCGCTACAAGGAACTGGCCGACGAAGGCTTCATTTTCGTCTTGCAGGACATTCGGGGGCGGTACGGTTCGGAAGGCCAATTTGTCATGCAACGTCCAGTGCGCGACCGCTCGAAGCCGAATTCCATCGACGAAGGCAGCGACACTTACGACAGCATAGATTGGCTGCTGAAAAATGTCCCCGGGAATAATTCCCGTGCCGGACTACTCGGGATCTCCTATGGCGGATGGCTCACGGCGATGGCGTTGATCGAGCCGCATCCGGCTCTGAAGGCCGCCAGTGAACAGGCTTCGCCCGCCGACATGTTCCTGGGCGATGATTTTCATCACAATGGGGCGTTTCGCTTGAGTTATGGATTCGAGTACGTCGCGCGCATGGAAACCGGGAAGATCCAATCCCACTTTGATTTCGATAAGTACGACACCTTCGATTGGTATCTTTCGTTGGGGCCGCTTTCTCAAATCGATCAGCTCTACTTCCATGGCGAAAAGCCCACCTGGAGCAATTTCGTCAACCATCCCAATTACGATTCATTCTGGCAATCGCAAGCCGTGCAGCTCATTCTCACCAAGAGCAGCGTGCCGAACCTCAACGTCGCCGGTTGGTGGGATCAAGAGGATTACTACGGACCGATGAAAATCTATGAAACGCTCGAAAAGAGCGATTCCGATCACCAGAACTTTCTGGTGGTTGGCCCTTGGCGGCACGGGGGATGGGGCGGTGAAGGGAAGAGCCTTGGTCCGATTGACTTCGGCGGCGATCAATCGCAGTATTTTCGCGAGAAAATCGAGATGCCCTGGTTCGCTTACTGGCTGAAAGACAAGGGCTCACTCAATCAGCCCGAAGCCATGGCTTTTGAGACGGGCCACAATTCCTGGCAGAGCTATACCGCGTGGCCGCCCAAGGACGGGATCGAGATGCGAAAGCTCTACACCTCGCCGGCCGGCGCGCTGTCGTTCGAAGCGCCGCGTGACAACTCCGATAATGCCGTTGACAGCTACGTTTCCGATCCGGCCCATCCAGTGCCATACCGGCATCGTCCGATTCCGCCGACCTATTCATCCAATTCGGGGTGGACACAGTGGCTGGTTGAGGATCAGCGCTTCGTGCATTTGAGGCCGGACGTGTTGAGCTGGTCTACCGAACCGCTGAAAGATCCTATGACGGTGGCTGGCGATGTGGTAACGCATCTATTCGCTTCCACTTCAGGATCGGACGGCGACTGGATCGTTAAGCTCATCGATGTTTACCCGGAAAATGATGCCAAACTTCCCGGCTACCAGTTAATGATCGACAGTGAAGTGTTTCGCTCGCGCTTCCGCAACAGCTTCGAAAAGCCAGAGGCGGTTCGGCCCAACCAACCTTACGAGTACGCGATTGATATTCATGCGGCGGATCATCAGTTCGGACCCGGTCACCGCGTCATGGTTCAAGTGCAGAGCACGTGGTTCCCGTTGATCGATCGCAATCCGCAGACGTTCGTGGAGAACATTTTCGCCGCTAAGGCGTCTGACTACCGAGCAGCCACACAGAAGATTTACCGATCGGCGCGATACGCAACCTACATCGAACTTCCCGTCCGCTTGAAATAGCGCGCTACTTCATTCGCTCGTAGGTCGCAAATGTGACACCCGCGGTTTTGCCTGCCTCATCCATACGCATGTAGATGATCCCGATGGTGTCGCCGTCCGGGGAAAGCACGTTGGTAAGCACCTGCGCTACCTTGCCATCCTTCTTGTAAATAATCTCGTTGATTGCTGAATTGATGACTTTGACGGATCCGGTATCGGCTCCAGGATTTCCAGCGATCGGCTCATCCTTCCCATCGAACTTGGTGGTGTAGAACCATTGCGATTTCACGCCGTCCTTGTTCACCGCGTCGATGGTGATCTTCATGCCATGGTCGCCCGACGGCTCATAAGTCATGATGTTGCTGGCGGGCGCAGGGGCATTCGATTTCAATTTCCATTTTCCATATCTTGGATTCGGATTCTGTGTCCAGGCGACGTTGACGAGCAACGCGATCGCCAGTCCGGCGTTCAAAACTTGATGCTTCCGCATGTGATTGCTTTCCATAATATCTCGCTCCGGTAAAAAACGTATCGAAACCAAAAAATGATTTGCGCCAGTGCCGGGTTTCGACTATGCTACTTGAATAAGCCTCGTAGCTATACAGGGTGTTTCGCAGGTCTAATTATGAAAAACATAGCGTTTGTTGTGGTTGTTCTGCTATCGATTGCAGCGAGTACGGCCTGGGCTCAGACCAGCGGGTCGGGCACGATCTCCGGAACTCTGACAGATCCCAATGGCGCGGTCATTCCGAATGCGACGGTGACCGTCACCAACGTCGACACCGGCATCGAACGCACAATCTCTACGAACGGAGCTGGTCTCTACGCAGCGCCATTTCTGCAGCCCGGTCACTACGAAGTCACCGCGAGCAAAGCGGGATTCTCGAAGATCGTCCGCAAGGACCTCACCCTGCAAGTGGGACAAACGCTCACTGTAGATCTGCCATTGTCGATTCAGACTACGTCAGAGACAGTGACAGTGACGGGGCAAGCTTCGCTGGTGGATCCCGATAAGACCGAAATGTCGCAGGTGATCAGCCCGGTACAGCAGGAAAACCTGCCCATCGCGGGGCGGCGTTGGGAGGGTTTCGCGTTTCTCACTCCGAATACCACCAACGACGGCGGCAGTGGACTGATTTCTTACCGCGGCATTTCGGGTCTCTACAATCAGAGCTCGGTGGATGGCACCAATAATAGCCAGGCATTCTTTTCCGAGACCAAGGGACGGACCACAGTACCTTACGTGTACAGCATGGACTCGATCCAGGAGTTCCAGGTCACCTCGAGCGACTACAGCGCGCAGTTAGGCCAAGCCGCGGGAGGAATCGTGAACGCGGTGACCAAGTCGGGTACAAACGCGATTCACGGGGACCTGTTCTATTATTTGCGTTATCCGACGCTGAACGCTCTGGATCCGCTGCAGAAATCGTTAGGCAATTACACCCAGCCGATACACCAACAACAACAATTTGGTGGCAGCGTGGGCGGTCCGATCATTAAGGACAAGCTGTTCTATTTCTTCACGTATGACGGATCACGGAAAGTGAATCCGATCAGCTACACCAGTTTCGCCACCTTCCCGCTGTCTTGCCCCGTGGCGGTTTCGGCGGCCCAATGTGCCGCGGCGAATAATTTCTTCAGTTCGCAACTGGGCGCCTTTCCGCGTTTTGCCAATCAGGATGTCGGATTCGGGAAGCTCGACTATCAATTGAACAATACCAATCACCTGAGCGCTTCCTTCAACCTGGACGACTTTCATTCGCCGAACTCCTACAACACGGCTACCACCGCTTCCAACAATTCGCTCACAGCCAATGGCACGGCGGTAACGCATGAGCGGATTTTCGTGGCAACCTGGGATTCGACGATTTCACCGACCATGGTCAACAATTTCCGTTTCCAGTGGTCGCAGGATCTGGAAATTATCGGCGCCAATGGGACGGCTCCCAGCGTTACCGTAGCAAACGTGATGGCCTACGGGATGCCCAACGCTCTGCCGCGCCCGGCCTTCCCGAATGAACATAGGCTGGAGTTTACGGATACGCTCTCGAAAACGGTGGGGCGTCACACCTTCAAGGCCGGCGTGGACGTCAACGCTGTGCACGAACTGCTGATCAATCTGTTCCAGGGCGGCGGCGTCTACACTTACTCCGGCAGTGCGGCCTTCAGCAACTGGGTTGCAGATGTCCAGGGCATCAATCTGGGCGACGGATTGACCGGCAGGCACTTTAGCACGTTTGTTCAGGTAACCGATCCGGTTACCGGTGTGGGTAAGGACGACTTCTACGATAATGATTTCGCGGGCTTTGTCGAGGACACCTGGAAGGCGCGCCCCAATCTGACGTTTAATTTGGGTGTAAGGTACGACCTGCAGCTCATTCCGCAACCGCCCAAGCCCAATACGACCACGCCGCTGACGACGCTATACACGTCGACCATCAATATAGACAAGAACAACTTCGCTCCCCGCTTAGGCATGGCTTGGCAGCTTGCGAAGAATACGGTACTGCGCGTTGGATACGGCATTTTCTATGCCAAGACCACCAACAGCACCTTTTACGCCACCCGTGTGGAGAACGGCGTGTTCCAGCAAACGTTCAACTGTAATCCCACGACTTGTCCGTCTCTGAAGTTTCCCAACCTGATCTTCACACCACCGGGCGGGACGCCACAGGCCCCGTTTCCCGGAGCGCTTACACCAGTGGTGACGAACTTCACTCCGCCGGCTTTGACGCAGACCACGCGCGGCCAAGTACCCGACTGGGTGAATCCGCTGGCGCATGAGGGCGAAGTGACGATCGAGCACCAACTGCCGTTGAACATGGCCATTTCCGGCTCGTACGTGGTCGGCCGCTCCTTGCATTTGCCGGTTTTCGTCGACACTAACCTGGCGGCGCCCACTACCACCAGGACGTACGATATAACCAATTTGACCGGCTCGACTCAGAGCACGATCACGGAGCCGTTCTACACCAGTCGAATCGATCCGACTGGTCCGATTCTGACGGGCTTCAGCGACGTCAACTCGTGGTACAACAGCCTGGTGGTCACGCTCCGCAAACGCATGAGCCGGAGCGTGGAGTTCGCTTTGAATTACACGCTCTCCAAGGCTGTGGACGGTGGTCAGGTGCCGGGGCAGTTCGGGACTTTTAATGGAACGGATTCGCCCATCGATCCTCGCAATCGGAAGCTCGAGTATGCTCTTTCGGATCTCGACCAGCGGCATCGATTCGTGGGCAACGTGGTTTGGATCCCGACCTATTTCAGCAAGCTCTCGAATCGGCCGGCGAAGGTGGTTCTGGATGGATGGATTTTTTCGAGCATCGTGACGGCGGCGAGCGGCCAACCGGTTACTCCACTCATCAATGGCTTCCCATCCGGCGGTCCGGCGGGTGGCCTGACGGGTGGAACGGTGAACAACTCCGGAACGGCGCTATCGGCATCGCGTTTTCCAGGGCAGGTTCGAAATGCTTACACCGGACCGGGTTTCTGGGACGTCGACTTCCGCATTGGCAGGAATTTCACCATCCGCGAGAAGATGAAGCTTTCGTTCATTGGCGAAGCTTTCAATCTTTTCAACCACACCAACATCTTTGGAGTGAACGGCACGGAATTCAACTACACCGCGGCGGGTTCCGGCGCTTGTTCCGGACATTCCAATGGTTGCCTGGTGCCGAACCCGACCTTCTTCGCTCCAACGGTGACGAACACGGGGCTATACGGAGCCCGCCAGTTGCAGATTTCGGGCCGGTTCACCTTCTAAAAGGCAGGTCGGGGACAGTCGGGGACCTGCCCCACGTTATCGCAAGCGGCACTTGATCCAGCACCGCAGCACTTCGGCGACGCTCCAGGCCTGTGCGATGCAACCGCGCGGGGTGAAGGGAGGTTCGGCATCGAAGATCTCGCTGATGGATCCAATGCAGGCGTCCGTCAAATGCCGCTCGAAGCCATCGAGAAATTTGCCCGCGGTTTCGAAATCGCCGGGATGGACCTTCAGCCAGGCGTCGATGAACGGCCCGATGAGCCACGCCCAGACCGTGCCTTGGTGATAGGCGCCGTCGCGGACCCGAAGGTCGCCGTCGTACTTGGGCTTGTAGTCTTTGTTATCGGGCGATAGCGATCGCAGCCCGACGGGTGTAAGGAGCTTCGCGCGCGCCACTTCCACTACCGGCGCCCAGCGCGATTCATCGAGAACCGGATGCTTCAACGAAATGGCGAACAATTGGTTGGGGCGGCAAGCCGGATCATCGCCGTCGGGACCATCCACTACATCGAGAAGATGCTGCAAGGGTTCGGACCAGAATCGCGCGTTAAAAGATTCGCGAGCTTTCTGAGCGAGAGATCCAACGCGGGCAACCTGTTCCGGTTCGTTCTCTTCGGACAGCCAGCCTTCGAGCAGCTTCAGGGCGTTGTACCAGAGGGCATTGATTTCGACCGCTTTCCCGCGGCGCGGCGTGACCACCCAGTTATCCATCTTGGCGTCCATCCAGGTGAGCGCGAAGCCGTCGGCGCCTTGCTTGAGCAAACCGTCGTGCGGGTCGACGCCGATGCCGAAGCCGGTTCCACGCACGTGCCATTCAAAAATATCGAGCAGTTTGGGCAGCGCCATGCGGAGCACGGACCGATCGTGGCTGACGGTGGTGTAGCGATCGATCGCGTGAAAGAACCAAAGCGTGGCGTCGGCGGTGTGGTAAAGGCCGGCGGTCTGGCCTTCGGGGAAAAGGTTGGGGATGAGGCCGTCGCGGATGTAGTGTGCGAAAGTCCTGAGAATCCAGGCCGCTTCGGCATAGCGGCCGGTGGACAGAGTCAGGCCCTCGAGCGAGATCATGGTGTCGCGGCCCCAGTCGGTGAACCAGTGGTATCCCGCGATGACGGTACGGACCTCGTCGCCGACAGCCCGCGCGCGCGTGGCATCGTCGGTTCTGCCGGCCGGCGTGATCACGAACTGATCCGCGGCCCAAATCAATTCAGCGGCAGGTGGGATTGTTCTTGACCAGGTCGTGGAGATCTTTGCCCAGCTTGTCAGCGGCGACGGTTAACATCCTGCGCTTCCGTTCCGATTCGGATTCGACGGCTGAGTTTGGAGTTAGCGCGCGCATATTCTCCCAATACTCGGAAGAAGCGATCAACGTCGCGCCGGATTCCTTGCGGAGATCCACGTGGAAAAATCCTGGGCTCCATAGATCGCCGCGCGCGGGATAACCGCGGTTCCCTTCTATGCGATAGGCCACCTGCTCGATGCGAATGCGGTCCACGGTCAGAGCCGCATTCTGACCTTGCAGAATCACTCGGAGCGGAGGAAGCTCGTTACCGGCGGAGATCTCGTAGCGATCCTGGCCAACAGTCAACGTATAGGAAGAATCCAGTTCGGCGCTTACCGGGTCTTCGTGTGGCCGAAAGTGAAAGGAAGGCCGCAGCACCAGACGCACGCCATCGTCGCCAGACAGCAGCGAATAGTTGAGAAAGGCCGTGTTTTGGCCATGCGGCATGACCAGCCGCTTTTCCAGAACCAGCGAGCCGACTTCGTAGCGCCAGATAGGAGTGCCGGCCTCCAGCCGGAACTCGGCTAAGTAATCCATGACATCGAGCTTCGCCGGGCCATCCGCGCGTTCTTCACCGGCGAGCTGGACGAAGCGTCCATCGGGCAGTTCGAGGCGCTCCACTAGATCGTTCAGCATCATGATCCGGCCGAAAGGCGCGGGCAGCGCCGCCACCAGATAGCCGTGATAGCGCCGCGTGATGACGCCCGATAGAGTTCCCGAGGCGTATCCGCCGAGTCCGTTGGTGACCAGCCATTCGTAATTCAGTCCGGCCTCCGCCGCGGGGTCAAGCTTGCCCGGCCAAGGCAATCGGATGACGAGGTCATTCATGTTCGGTGCAGCTCCGGCTTCAGCAGGACGGCGGCGTAACCTGGGATCCGCCAGTTGTTTTCAGTATCGAGCGGTGGCGTACCAGTACCGCCGTAGCGGGGATGTTCGCTCGACCATAACGTGGTCCATTCAGAATCGGCCGGGCGGAGCGAGCAGCGGCTCCGGCGCAGGATCAAGATGCAGGTCGCGGCCCAGGTTCACGAGCAGCAACCGGTCGTCGCCCTTTTCGCCGAAGAAACGGAGCAGGAAAGCTTCGGGAGCGAGGACGGCGCCGTCGACGCCGCGGCGTTTCTGCGCGCTCAACACTGGATCTTGGCGGCGCAGCTTCAGCAGGTCGCGATGCAGCTTATAGACCTGGCGATGAGTTTCGCGCTCGGAATGATCGAGTTTGCAACGCTCGAAGGTGGCTGGGTCGCCTGGATCGGCAAACTGTTCAGGCATTTCGGGAGTTGCGAGACTAGGAAATTGCGCGAGGAATTCGATGCGGCCTTGGCGAATCATATCGGACAGAGCAGCGTTCTGATCAGCGAAAAAGAGAAACGGACTGGACGCCGCGAATTCCTGGCCTTGAAACAGCATGGGAGTGCCCGGAGCGAGGAGCAGCAGAGCCGTCATGGCGCGGAGCTTACCAGGTGCAGCCAACATATGGCAGCGGGCGCCGTAGGCGGAGTTAGCGACTTGGTCGTGATTTTGAATGAAGGTGATCAGCGATGCCGGGTGCATGTCGAGGCCCGCCGAGCCACGGCGCTTCTCCTGCCATTTGTAGCGCTGACCCTGGTAGAGGTAGCCATACTTTACCGCCGAAATGAATTCCTGAGGAGTGCCGAGATAGTCGGTGTAATAGGCTTCGTTGTGCCCGGTCAGCGCGACCATGGCGCTGTGATGGAAATCGTCGTTCCACAAGCCGTCCAGCCCGTAGCCACCTTGATCCGGAGGCTTCACGAGTTGCACCTGTTGCGGCTCATTTTCCGCGATGAAGATGACGTCGCGCGGCGCGGCGTGCTGGCGGGCTTCGCGAGCCATGGCCCGCAGGATGTGATCGTCTGAGGTGTCGTGGATGTCCTGCGTGGCGTCGAGGCGAAGACCGTCGAGATGGAATTCGTCGATCCAATAACAGGCGTTCGCGATGCAAAACTCGCGCACGGGGCCGGAGTCTTGGCCATCGAAGTTGATGGCGGGACCCCAGTCAGTGTTAATGTCCTTGGAAAAATATTGCGGCGCAAATTCCGGGATGTAGTTGCCATCCGGACCGAGGTGGTTGTAGACCACATCCAGGATAACGCCGAGGCCGAGGGCATGAGCGCGATCGACGAACCGGCGAAAGTCGTCGGGGGAGCCGTAAAGGTGCGTGGGTGCGAATAACTGGACGCCATCGTAACCCCAACCGAAGCGGCCCGGGAATTCGGCCACCGGCATCACTTCCAGAACGGTCACGCCCGTTTCGGAGAGTTGCGGCAAATGCTCCTGAGCGCTGCTCCAAGTGCCTTCCTTCGTGAACGTGCCGATGTGCATTTCGTAGATCACTTGGCCGGGCAGCGCGACACCGCGCCATTTTTGGTCGGTCCATTGAAATGCCGTCGGGTCCACAACTTCTGACGGACCGTGGGGTCCTTCGGGTTGGAAATGCGAGGCCGGATCGGGAAAAGCTTCGCCGCCGTTGAGTTTGTACCGGTAGCGGGAGCCGGCATGGGCGCTCGCCACCAAGCCGTAGAAATAGCCCGAGCCTTCCGCTTCAAGACGAACGGTCTGGCCGCCGTCGATCACTACGTCGACAGTTTTCCGGATCGGCGCCCAAACCCGGAAGTGAACTCCGGAGTCCGTCAGCTCGGCTCCTACCGGGACAACGTCTCTTTTGCGGCGGCCTCACTGGCGTTCCGGGCTCAGCAAACGGGTGACGCTGGCAGGCTTGGCGTCTCGGGCTACGGCTAGCGAAAGCGGCACCAGTTCGACCGCCGAACCAGGCTCGGAATAGCGCGTCTTCGGTTCCAGCGCGGGATCGTTGGTGTCGATGATGATCTCCCATTTGTCGGCGATCACCGGCTTGGGCATGTAAAACTGGATCGGCTCGTGATGACAATTCAGCATAATCAGGAACGTGTCGTCCTTCACCGGTTCGCCGGCGTCATCCACGTCGCCGAGTGTCTCGCCGTTGAGCATTAGGCCCAGGCACCGGACCCAGCCGAGTCCCCATTCCTCGTCGGACATCTCCTGGCCATCGGGCCGCACCCACACGATGTCTTTCTCTTCGGTGCCGCGAATGGGGCGTCCCTGATAGAACTTGCGGCGGTGCAGGTTGGGATGTTCGCAGCGTATCTGGATCAGTTTCTGCGTGAAATCAAGCAGCGTGATCTTGCGGTCGTCCAGATTCCAATCCAGCCAGGTGGTCTCATTGTCCTGGCAATAAGCGTTGTTGTTGCCGTTTTGCGTCCGGCTGATCTCGTCGCCGCCAAGAATCATCGGCACGCCCTGCGATAACAGCAGGGTAGCCATGAAATTGCGCTTCTGGCGCTCGCGCCGCGCGATAATTTCCGGGTCATCGGTGGGGCCTTCGACGCCCATGTTCCAGGAGTAATTGTCATTTGAGCCGTCGCGATTGTCTTCCTGATTGGCGTCGTTGTGCTTGTCGTTGTAGCTGACCAGGTCATGCAGGGTGAAGCCATCGTGGGCGGTAACGAAATTGATGCTGGCCGAGGGCCGCCGGCCATCGCGGTCGTACAAGTCGCTCGATCCCGTGAGCCGGTAGGCAAAGTCAGAAAGCTGGCCTTCGTCGCTTTTCCAATAGCGGCGCACGGTGTCGCGAAAACGGCCGTTCCACTCGGCCCAGCCGGCTGGGAAATTGCCGACCTGATAGCCGCCGTCGCCGACGTCCCAGGGTTCCGCGATAAGCTTCACTTGCGAGATGACCGGATCCTGATGAATGATATCGAAGAACGCCGACAGGCGATCAACATCGTGCAGCTCGCGCGCCAGGGTCGCGGCCAAGTCGAAGCGGAAGCCATCCACGTGCATATCTTCGATCCAGTAGCGCAGGCTGTCCATGATGAGCTTCAGAACTTGCGGATGGCGGGCATTTAAACTGTTGCCAGTACCGGTGTAATCCATGTAGTAGCGCGGCTGATCGTTGACCAGCCGATAGTAGGTGGGATTGTCGACGCCGCGGAAGCTGAGCAGCGGGCCCATGTGATTGCCTTCGGCGGTGTGGTTGTAAACGACGTCGAGGATCACTTCGATGCCTTCGGAGTGGAAGGCCTTGACCATGGTTTTGAACTCGGCCACTTGGCCCCCTCGATCGCCGGATCCGGAGTAGCGGGCGTCAGGGCTGAAGAAATTTGTCGTGTTGTAGCCCCAATAGTTCGTGAGTCCCTTCTCAGCGAGGTGCTTGTCGGTAAGAAAAGCATGCACCGGCATGAGTTCCACGGCAGTGACGCCGAGTCGCTTCAAATACTGAATGGACGGTTTCGCCGCCAGGCCGGCGTAGGTGCCTCGCAGGGATTCGGGCAAATCGGGATGGCACTTCGTAAATCCCTTGACGTGGAGCTCGTAGATTACGGAATCGCTCAGAGGAATAGAGAGTGGCCGGTCTTGTTCCCAATCGAAGTACGGGTTGACGACCACGCATTTCTGCATGCCGGCCGCGTCATCGTTTTCATCAAACGAAAGGTCGGCGTCGCCGTTTCCGGCCTGGTAGGGAAAGATGGACGATTTCCAATCCACTTGGCCGGCGAGCGCTTTGGCGTAAGGATCGATCAATAGCTTGTTCGCATTAAACCGCAAGCCGTCGTTCGGCTCAAAAGGGCCGTGAACGCGATAGCCGTACAATTGTCCCGGCTGGAGTCCGTGGATGTACCCATGCCACACGTAGATGGTGCGTTCAGGCAGGCGGATGCGAGCTGTCTCTGGCGCGGTGGGCTGATCGAAAAGACAGAGATCCACGCATTCGGCGTGCTGCGAGTAAATTGCGAAATTCGTGCCGGCGCCGTCCCAGGTTGCGCCCAACGGGTACGGGCGCCCTGGCAAAATTTTTGTTGGCATATCCGAACGGTAGACGCCGTAACATGCTAAGTCTTAACAATTGTGTTACGTGATTCGTCGACGCTGTGGCGGCGTTTAAGTGAGCGATGAACCTACTCGGCTCCCGAGGCCGATGCCAGATGGTCCATTTCGCGGCTCGATCAATACCGGAGATGGCGAAGTCCGGGCGTCAGTAGGCGAAAAAGGCTTCGGTCTGCGGTCGTTCTGAGTTTCAGCTCGTTCTTTGGCGCGTTGTGCGGCGTGAACGAGCATGTCCTCCTCCGAGAACATCAAACCGGGAAGCTGTTCCTCGCCGACCTTCGAAGCCAGCAAAAGCGAGCACAGGAGGGGGGCTTCCTGAAGCGGAATGCCGTGCTTGTGGAGCAAGGTCAAATCCACGCCAACGCTAAATTCTGTTCGAGTTCTCCGGTCATCGCCGATCCCTTGAAACGAATAATGGCGGATGTTCTCGTTTTGACGAAAGCCCGCAAGCACAAATCTCATGGTCACCTTTTGTTCCTGAAACAGCATCAGACGAGCCTTACATGCTGGAAAACCGCTTAGTCCGACTATGGGACTCCAACTGCCTGGGAAGGTTTCTAGGGCCACGTTCGGAGCGCCCCTGAGGCTCACCTTGTCAACGCGAATGGCAACGCATACTGGTATTTCTTCCAGGTCTCAGGTCAGGCTTATCTTCAAGACCAGGTCGGGGTTCAAATCGCTCAGTCCCGAGCATCTAACGCGTAAGGCAGACCAAACATCAGTCGCGTCATACTAGTGATTTGTCCGAAACGCTCATCAAACGGCCCCGCGACGCATGGGCCCAGTGGATTTCGCCGGAGACTCTCATCGCGCAGGTCCGGAGCACCGCCCCATTCCTAGAAGCGCGGCTCGCCAGTAGCCGAACCTGGCCACCTTATCGAAATGGGCAACTCGTCCGACGGCTTTCTGCGAATTCTCGCCAACTGGCAGAACATCCTGCGCGCCGGTCTGACGCCCGAGGAGCAGCTCCAGGATTATTTCGCACTCTGTCTGGCTTGTCATCACGCGACCGTCGCCACCTTCGTGCCCACCGATGTCGATACCAAGATCCGTGGGATCGTGTGGCGCGAATCGCGTGATCCTGATGTCCTCGGACCCATGCTGCGGCTTGCTCTCGCGTCGCGCGACTGGACCGAGGACGGCATCTCAGTCCGCTCCGTTCGCGGTGTCAGCGGTCACAACGGCGAGCATTGGAGTGCGATCGCGGCTGGCCTCGGACGAATGCTTGAACTCGGCGACACGGCTTCCGCTGAAGAAGCGCAGGCCGCCATCGAAGCAGAAATCGATCGCGAACAGGCAATTTTCGATGAAGTGGCCGCCGAACGCGACGCTGAGCTTGACCTGCTGCGCCTCTCCATGACTCTGGCACACAATCGCGGCGATCTCACGCAAGGCATGAGCTTCTGGAAGAAGACCCCACTCACCACGCCGCTGATCGCACATTTCGCCGCGCGAGGACGCTTCGCGCTTGCGGTTCGCATCTATCAACACACCGGGCTTTCGACCGAAGGCCACCGGCATTATCCGCTCCGTCCGGTGAAGGCGTTGCGCCGCTCGCCTGTTACGCTGCTGCCGTTAGGCCCGTTCCTGGATGAGTGGGGAAGCGTGGTGGCGCAACTGGAAGAAAGCTCTGAGGTGCTGGCCGCGCTGCTGATGGGCTGCAAGAGAGTGCAGGGTCAGCAGGGCTACTATCGCGCCATCGCAGGCATGCTCGCTGCATCTTCGGGCGCTTTCGAACGCGCTGCCGCCCGGATGCCCAATAGCGCTCAGAAGCCTGCTGCGAGGCGCCGAAATGCGCAAGCTCATCAACGTGCCGCGCATCTCCTTCGAATCCATGATGCGGAAACGCGCGCGCACCGCCTTGGCGATGTTTAACGAAAAGAGTCTTAGACATGCGCTCTGACTTCGAGCTGGTCCAGATTGTCGATCGAGCCCTGGCAGAGGCCGCCCGCAGGAGTGGGTCATGGTTGGTTTGCCGGCCGGGATGCACTCAGTGCTGCCATGGACCATTCGAAATTAGCCAACTCGATGCACACCGCCTAAGGAAAGGCTTGGCCGAACTGGAAAGTCACGATCCCCAGCGCGCAGGTGCTGTTCGCGATCGGGCCCGCCACGCCGCTCAACTTACGAACTTCAGCGATGACGACCCATGTCCGGCGCTCGACCCGGAAACCGGAACTTGTGATCTCTATGCGTCGCGACCGATCACTTGCCGGTGCTTTGGCCCTCCGGTCCGCTGCGAGTCGGGCGCGATCGGCGTCTGTGAGCTTTGCTTCGACGGCGCAAGCGATGAGGAAATCGCAGCTTGCCTGGTAGATTTTGATCCCGAAGGATTGGAATCGGTTTTGATCGATGCACTCGAGCGAACGACTGGCGTGCGCGGAATGACTACAGTCGCGCTCAGTCTGGTTTCCTGACGCTGGCGGAGGCCTTGCTACGCTGGAGAAGGTAGTTCGTCCAATGCCGTCCTTAGCCCCACGCAAGCCCGAGATCATGAGCCCTGCCGGCTATTGGCCACAGTTGCATGCCGCGATTGAGGCTGGCGCGGACGCGGTCTATTTCGGTCTGAAACATTTTTCGGCACGAGCGAAGACGGGATTTTCGCTCGACGAGCTTCCGCAAGTGATGCGTACTCTGCACGCGCGAGGCGTGCGCGGATTCATCACCTTCAATACGCTGGTTTTCGAGCACGAGTTGCTGGAAGCTGCGCGGACGATCGCCGCCATCGTCGAGGCCGGAGCGGACGCGATGATCGTGCAAGACTATGGCATCGTGGGGCTGGTCCGCCAGATTGCTCCGGACATGGAGCTTCATGGCAGCACTCAGATGAGTATTACGAACGTCGAGGGTGTTGAACTGGCGAAGAGTTTTGGTATCCAGCGTGTCAATCTGGCGAGGGAACTGTCGCTCGACGAAGTCCGGACCATCGTTCGAAAGACCGGCTGCGAAGTCGAGATCTTTGTCCACGGGGCGCTATGCGTAGCTTACTCAGGACAATGTTTTTCATCCGAAGCATGGGGAGGACGCAGCGCGAATCGGGGACAGTGTGCTCAGGCGTGCCGGCTGCCCTACGAGATGTTGGTCGATGGCCGGCTCGAACCCTTGGGTGACGCCCGTTATCTTCTTTCGCCCGGTGATCTTTTCGCATTGGAACAAATCCCGGAAATCCTCCAAATTGGTGTAGCCGCGCTTAAGATCGAAGGCAGATATAAAGACGCCAATTACGTCGGCATTGACTACGCGTGCCTACCGTCAGGCGGTGGACGAGGCTTGGGCCGGCCGGAACGCCGCGATCACTCCTTCCCAGAAGCTGCAACTCGAGCAGGTGTATTCGCGCGGCCTGGGTCCATTTTTCATGACCGGGACCAATCATCAGCTGGTGGTCAATGGCCGGGCGCCACGCCATAGGGGTGTCTTTATGGGGCGGGTTGAACGCTTGGAGGCCAACCACCTGATGATTGAAGCCAGCGACGCTCATGCGCATTGCGCCCCTTAAAGCGGGTGACGGTGTGGTGTTCGACGCGGCCGATTGGCGGAGCCCCGAGGAGCCCGAGGAGGGCGGCAGGGTATACCAGGTTCTGCCGGGACTGGATGGCCGGCTGGAACTGCGGTTCGGAAATGGCGCGATCCGTTTCGAGCGCATCCGTCCGGGCGACCGGATCTGGCGAACCGACGACCCCGACTTGGATCGGGCGGCACGTGCCTATACGCAAGCCGCGGCGCCAGTCTCGCGGCAGCCTGTTGTAGTGCGAGTAAAGGCTATCGAAGGCGAGCCTCTAATCACCGAGTGGTCGCTGGTCAAGCAGCCACAAACCAGCGTGATCGTGAAATCCACCGGTCCCCTGAGCGCTGCTCAGAACCGTGGTCTCTCCCTCGAGTTATTGCGCGAACAATTCGGCCGCTTAGGGAATACGGCCTACGAACTGGCGGACGTGACGCTCAACATGAAGGGAGCTCCGTTTGTTTCGGCGTCCGAGCTCAACCAGGTGCGCCGCAGCGCCGTCGAGCAATTACAGTCGCTGCAGAACCAAGCTCGGACAGGCGCCGTTGTTCACGATCCTTTGGACACCGCTACGTTTCATGCTGGACCAAGTGACGCCGTCACCGGCATCTACCGCTTGCATCACCGGAGCTTCATCTTCTGGTTCGCACTCCGGAACAGCTAGAAGTGGCGCTATCGAGCCGTCCCGCCACCATCACGCTCGACTATCTCGATCTTTACGGGCTTCGGCCTTCGCTCGAACGCGTGAAGTCGAGCGGCATCGCCGCGCGGGTTGCAACTCCTCGAGTCTCAAAACCGGGCGAGGAGCGCATTCTAGACTTTCTCCTCAGCCTGGGATGCACAATTGTGGTGCGATCGAGCGGCATACTGCAGGCACTGCGCGAGCGCCAGCATCCACCGTTGGTCGGCGATTTCAGTTTGAACACGGCGAATTCTCTGACCGCTGCGATGTACTTGGGGCTCGGCCTCGTCTCGGATCACTCCCACTCACGATTTAAACGGCGCGCAGATTGGGGAGCTCGCCCGGAGAATCGACCCCGAAAGCATCGAGGTAGTGGCCTATCAGCACCTGCCGGTTTTTCACACCGAACATTGCGTGTTCTGCCGCTTTCTATCGACGGGCACCAGCTATCGCGATTGCGGGCGCCCGTGCGAAACGCACCGCGTCGAGCTGAAGGACTCCACCGGCCGCGCCCACCCTGTAATCGCCGACGTGGGATGCCGCAACACCGTTTTTGGAGCCGAAGCGCAGGAGGCCAGCTCTTATATCGACCAGTGGCGCGCCGCTGGGATTCGTCATTTCAGGCTGGAATTTGCCCATGAATCCGCGCAGCAGGTTCACGCGGTTGTTCGAGCCTTCGATCTAACTCTCAAAGGGAGTATGACGACTCAGAAGCTCGGCGCCGAATTGCGGAAGTTCGCGCCGCAAGGGACCACCGAAGGCAGCCTTTTTGTTTCGAACGATTATCTCCAACTACCCATTCTGCAATAGCCCGCATGGCTGACATCGACGTTGACTTTGACAAAGTCGGACTTCTCGCGGTGCGCGACGGAAAGATCCTGTTGTGCCGGAAGAAACACACGACTTCTTTGCTCATATTGCCGGGAGGATGCCGTGAGCCTGGCGAATCTGCCGTGGATTGCCTATCTCGCGAATTGCGCGAAGAGCTGGGAGACGTGGTAGTAAGCGCAGTCGAACTGGTTGGAGTTTACACAGATCGAGCGGCGGGACCGGAAACAGCACGGCCGAAAACGGTTCGAATCGAGCTTTACCGTGGCCGAATTAATTGGCGAACCGGTCGCTTGCTCGGAAATCGCCGAGTTATTTTGGTTCGGCGAGCGGGACGACTGTTTTCAGCTCGCTCCAAGCATTGCGAATAAGATCCTTCCTGATTTGCTGGCTCGCGGGATTCTTCCGTGGGGCCGGCCTGCCCGGTGATCGAGTTCAACGAAACAGGTCCTAGCCTTCAGGGCTACCACCACTGCGGCCCCATGCGAACATCACGAATCCGGGAATGCTGGTACGCCAGCAGGGGCTCTTCGCCGATCACCTTCTTGCCGGAAAGCCGGAGCCGGTCAAGCATCTGACTGCGGAGCGCTCCCACGAAGACCCTGTTTTTCCACTGCGGAAATAAATTGCCAGTGTAGAAAATTAAGCCCGATGGAGCGATCACCGGGTCCCAGTAATAGTGCGGCTGCTCCATGCCCGCGTGTTCCGTAATTCCTTCCCCAATCGTGTCGCCGGGGATAATCGATGCCGTGGACGATGACTGGCCAGCCATAATTCTTGCCGGCTTCCGGAGTATTGAGCTCATCACCGCCGTGCGGCTCGTGCTCGGTTTCCCATAATTCGCCCGTTTCAGGGTTGATCGTGAGGCCTTCCTCGCTCCGGTGACCATAGGACCAGATTTCGGGTAGCGCACTGGGCTTGCCGATGAACGGATTGCCGGCCGCAGGAGTGCCATCGGGCGTGATGTGAATAATCTTGCCAAGATCATTATCGAGTTTCTGGGCCAGGTCCCACGGTGGAGATGTGGAGCGGTCGCCGATAGTCACGAACTGATTGCCGTCTCTTCCTATCGCAATGCGCCCGCCTTCATTCGCTTGCTGCTTGCGCGGCAGGTCAGGCTTGGCATCCGATTTCTCCGGCGCGCGCGATTCGATTGGCTGCCCCTTCACCAAGTTTGGCACAGGGAAGTCCCTGGAATTGCTCCTGGACGCCGGCGGCGAAGATGGAGCAGCCGTTGACGGAGCGATCGATTGTGCCGCTAAGGCGATCGGAAACACGAGCACACAGAAAATCGAATTTGATTGCCGTTTCACCGGTTCGGATACATTTGGATACATGCACCTGGCGATGGATCAAACCGCTAAGCCTATTTTGCCTACGGCTTTTTTACCTTCACCACAAAGTACGAGACCCCATTGGTTTCTTTGAACCAATGCGGCACACCGGCGGGAATCGTAATTACATCTCCCTTTGTCAAATGATAAGTTTCGCCGCCGTCGATCGCGGTTCCGGTCATTTGGCCTGCTCTGGTCTGTTTCGGATTTACTAAGGTGCCACCCGCGATGAACGTTGCTTCTCCATCGACTACGTAGAAGACGTCTCTCTCCTTCACGTGAACTTCGATGTTCCCTGCCTTGTCGCGGTGCGTGCCTTGTACTTCAAAATCCGAGCCCGGAATCATGGTGCCGCTCTTCGCCATCATGAAGGGCGCTGCCTTGTCATGCGGCACGTAAGCTACTGCTCCGTCGTCCGCGAGTAGCGCAGCGGCTGGCGCCAGAGTCATGGTCAAAATCATCAGGAAGTTCATATCGCTCCTTGTTTAGTTGGTCTGATCGTAAGTCGTACTTCGGCAATGCTAGCATTTCTGCTGAACACTAACGCATGTTCTTCATGTACTTCATCCACGGATACCACTCCTGCCAATGCGACCGTAGCCCATCGCCGTCCACGCGTTTAAATTCAATCCGATAGTAATGCAACGGCACGTCGCCTTTGTTTTGGATCGAATGCGGCGCCTGTGGTCCAACGGTCGTGCACGTCGGCGCGGTCATGTTGAAAATGCTCGGTGCGGGGCCATGCCCGGCGCCTTGCCCGTTTAGCGGGCTGTTCGGATCGAGCTTCGTGTCGACAATTTCGCGCGGATCCGGGACTGTATCAAACGCCAGCACCGACGCGTAAGGATGGCCGTGCGTGGGCGTGGTTTCGCCAGGCCGCACAGTAACTTCGAGGAGCCGCACATGGCCGTCTTCGTACAGAAGCTGATAGTCATCGGGCGCAGCGAGCACCGAATCGTAAAGGCGCGAATAGGGCCACTGCTCCGAAACGTGCGGACCTAGAGCCGGGCCGGGCGTGAGCTCTCGCACCGGCTTCATAGGTTTCAACATCCACGGGTACCACTGCTTCCAATTGCTGCGTAGACCTTCAGCATCCAGCCGCCGGAACTCGAGCCGATAGAAATGGACCGGCACAGCGTTGTGGTTCAGTGGCCGGTGCGGACCTTCGGGCGGCGCTGTCGTGCAGCGCGGGAATTCGTATCCGGCGGGCGGCCCGCCGTCGCCCCATCCCTTACCCGACCATGGGCTGTTGGGCTCGAGGTGCGAATCGTCGAGCGCGATGCCGGCGCCCCGAGCCGGCCCCGCTATTCCGGGTGCTCCCACGCCAGTATCACGCGCGAATACCGATGGGTAAGGATGCCCGTGCATTTTGACGTCGAGTTCCGGCGGGTTCGCCACTTCCAGGAACATTACGTGCGCGTTCTCAAACAGCACGCGGTGAACGTCCGGATCTGCGATCTCGGCGTCATAGGAGGCCGGATATGGATAGCCTCCCCACGGCGTCCGCGGATATTCTGATGGCGACTGGCAGTGGGCGGGTATCATGCAAGAAAACCCACAGATTACAAACAGTCTCAAGCATGCGATTATCATTTGCATCTCTTCGCCGCCGATCACTCGCAGAGTTTTACCAGCAAATAGCCCAGCTTGTTTGAACCCGGGTCCATAAAGTGGGCTGTGTTGCGCGGAATAATCAGCATGTCGCCGGGGCCGATGGTGAAGCTACGCGCTCCGGTTACGCCCGTGCCGCGGATCTCCCCGGGCGAATCCTCCTTGCCGCTGACAAGAGTGCCATCAAGTTGCGCCCGCGCTGTTCCCAAACGCATGAAGTAGAGGTCGTCGCAAGTTTGATGCACTTCCCAGGGGCCCGGCGCACGCTTATAGACGACATGATTGATCAGGGTTACGCCGCCGGAATGGAGCAGGACATTCTTGTCCGCGCTGGCAAGCGTGGCGTCGATTTGTGCTTTGCGTTCCACGGCTGCCATCGGGTGAGGCGTTGCTGCGGCCCCGATGCCAATTCCTAAACGGCGCTCCACCGGAAAAACGCGGACCGCCACGTATTCGAAGCCACTGGCGCTGGGAGTAATTTGATATGCCGTGCTACGCGGCACGTTGACCACATCGCCCGCGGCCACGTCGTAGGGCTGTTGGCCAGCCGCGCTGCCCACTTCTTCCGCATCTAAATACACGCTGGCAAGACCACGGCGCACAAACCAGAACTCGTCGGCATCCGGATGTTTCTGCCAGGCGCCGGGTTTTCCGGAGCTAACGCGAAACACCACCGCGAAATTGGGCTTGGCGAGAACCTCGAGCGACGGCCGAGCACGCGCAAACATCTTGTCGACCTCGTCGCTTTTCACGACGTCCCGGAGTTGGCAGCACGCCGGCCAGGACGCGAGCAGCAGAATCGTGAGTGAGAAGCGCATTCTAGCGGCAAGTATATACCCTTCGTTCCGGCAGCAAAAAAAAGCGCGAACAGGCTTTGTGCATGTTCGCGCGGAATCCGCTTTACGGCGGAGAGGTACTGCCCCTAATTCTTCTTGCATCTGAATTGTGTGTTCACCCTGGTTACATATCCGTTGTTGGCATCCACGGGAACATATCCAGCCGGGCAAATGTAAAGCTCGAACCCTCCCTTCTGTTGCACTCCGCTGCGGCTATAGCCCGTGCTGTTGTGGCGACCCGGCCCTAGATCCATTTGCGAGCCCCCGTATCCGGGATTGTAGGGGATATACACAATTGATATACCGTGGCCGCAAACGTTCTCGTACGACAGCCAGTTGTACATGGCAGGATCGTAGAACTCACGAACGCAGTTGTTATACTCCGGCGACAGATATTCCTGTGCGAATGCCGTTGTGGAAAGCAGCGTCAACGACATCGCGATTAAAAATCCGAGCACAAGTTTTTTCATGGTGAAAGCTCCTTTCGAGATCGACCGCTGAGCCCGTCGTATCTCGATTGACGAAGCGAGGAATTCAGGAAAAAGGGGTAACGAATTCACATAGCAGACAGCACCCAAAAGCGTCTGTCTCGGCTTCACGTCAGGCGTACATACGGCTTCCAGCCTCGCATCGCCTTCGCAGACCAGAAGGGAATCTGCCGCAATAGCATGGTCAGGCTATGGTGCCGCGTTTTCTCCGCGCGGTTTACCAACTGCGCCAAGCCGGCGTGGCGCAATTGGTTCCAATCGGCCAGACTCTGGCTGCCTGGAGCGAAAGATCGTCGCCACGTGGCGGTTTACTCGCAACCACGGCAAAATGGAATTCGGAGCCCACATCTCATTGATTCTATTGGTCGGGGCGGGATGATTTGAGCGCCTGACCCTGCGCCCCAGGGAGCCTCGTTGCTTCCAGGGGCTCCATCGTTTTTTGCGAAGCCCTAACATTCACATCAATCCGGGGAATCTGCGTTCGCTCAAAAAGCAAACCCCGGCGGAGTTCGGACACAGTTTTGGCCAGCCGAGTGGACGTCACTGATGGTCTAACCACCTGCCACACTTCCCGGGGGCGGGTAGGCCTGATACGCCAGAAAACAGGAAAGACCGCGAGGACGTCCGTAAATGACGGCTCTCAGCCCCGATGACCCGCTTCAAGGAGATCCGAAACAAAGTTCGATGATGCTGGCATCAGCCGGTTTGCAGATGTGATGACCATCGCCGAAGGGTCCCAAGCTCATGCCCCTAAGGCGAGAAACACAAGATGGCTCTAGCATTCCACAATCACGCCTCGGCTGAGGACGGACCCAAATGAGGTCGCTTCGCCGCAACCAGGACCGTATCGCCTTCATTGAGCAGCATCAGACCGCAAGCGCGGTAAGGGAGCCCAATCGAGGAAACAAAGAAGTGGATGGATTATATAAAGCAGGTTGCTGGCCCAGCGGTCGTCTGATCGGACTAAACCAGCGCGGCTCTGGCGTAATGCAGACACCCCTTCACTTCTTCAACCGGACGAATTCAACCGGACGAACTCCAGAACGTCGCCACCATAGGCCGTGCAGGTGATTCGTATATTTGGCGCGATCCGACAACAGCATGTTGTGTTTGTCGGCCCAACGGCGCTGCGCCTTTAGTGGAGCGAACCGTACAGTTCGTTGTAACGATGTCGGTCCCGGCGTTTGCCATATCAAACGCGACTCCAAACTGATGGAGTTTTGTCACGTTTTTGGGCACGATTGACACGTTCTTTACTCGATTTCACCAGCCGGGCGGTTTCGAAAATTCAGGAAGTAGTTTAAAATCAAACGAGGTTCCCTTTCGGGCGCGTAGCTCAGTTGGTTAGAGCGCCTGCTTCACACGCAGGAGGTCACAGGTTCGAGTCCTGTCGCGCCCACCATATCTTCGTTGTATTTTCAATCATTTGCAAACCTCCTAGACAAACTGTTCCAGAACTGTACCAAGACTGACCGTATAATGGAGCTGTGATGTACAACATTTACCGGCGCCATTCCCCAGCTTGCCGCTATTACCAGCAAAGAGGTAGCGTCGCGAAGATCAAATGCCTGTGCCCGATCTGGCTCGATGGCGTTGATGAATACGGTCGCCGACACCGTCACACCTTGAAAACCCGCGATTGGCAAACCGCCCTCGTGCGCCTGGGCCAAATCGAAAACGGTACGCCCACAGCCCAGGCCATTGCACCAAGCACCGGCATACCGCTCAGCACCGCCATCGAAAAGTATTTGGCCGATTGCCGTGCGCGAAACCTGGCCGTGAATACGCTGGACGCCTACACGAATACGTTGAAGCACCTGGGCGAGTATTTCAAGGGCCGATCGCTGGCGGATCTGACGCTGGATGCCCTGAGTAAATACCGCGTGGCGCGCGCCACGGTCGCCAGCCGCAGCTCGCGCGGCGAAATTACCGAGCTGAGAACCTTCCTGAGTTTCTGTGTGGACCGCGAATGGATCGCCAAAAATCCCGCCTCGAAGTTGCGCTTGCCCAAGAACGATGGCGAACCTACATTGCCGTTCACCGACGAGGAGGTCGCAGCGATGCTGGCGGCCTGCGATCAGATCGAGGACACACGATCGCCCGCGCACGCCAGCCGCACACGCGCCCGCGCCCGCGCACTGCTGCTTACCTTGCTCTATTCGGGGATGCGTATTTCCGACGTGATTAAGCTCGAAAGATCCCGGCTGGAAATGAAAACCGGACGCCTGTTGATCCGCATGATGAAAACGCGCGAGCCTTTGTATGTGCGGTTGCCGGCGGTGGCAGTATCCGCGTTGGCGGCATTGAACGAGGAATCGCCGCATTACTTTTTTTGGAATGGCCCCGAGGAATGTAAATTCTATTCTGCCGTCGCCGACGCCTCGCGCGCGATCCGACGCGTACTGAAACGCGCTGGCGTCCAGGATGGTCATCCGCATCGATTCCGCGATACGTTTTCGGTGACGCTCCTCCGGAATGGCGTTGATCTTCATACCGTGCAATTGCTCTTGGGCCATACCAGCATCAAGACCACGGAAAAACACTATGCCCCCTTCGTCGCCAGCATGCAACGATTGCTCGATGACGCGGTGGCTACTCTGCATTTCGGCCAGCCCTCATATCGGCGTGTCCGAAAGCCGCGCGTGAACGCGAAGAAGAATACTCTCAGGAATACGCAAGGCAACGCGCCGAGCCGTGTGCTGGCCTTTCCGCGGCCGCAAATCGCGTAGCGGTTGGCTGCGCAAGATTCCCGGCTCGGTGCGGAAAAGCTCGCGCACCTTGGTTTGGCCCCAACCCCACAGCTTGGCGACCTCAGCCACTGTATAATGCCGCTCTAACGCCACCAGCGGAGCGCTGGCGATCGATTCCATCTGTGTTGACCCCCATGCCGATCAGTTCCGCAACGCATCTGGGCTTTGTATTCAGAGAATCGCTGGTTCGAATCCTTCCGTCAGCTCCATACTTACGGGGATTTTCCTTACCAGACTGGTAACGTAAATCAATTGAACTCCCTTTTCTCGCCCGCTCGCGTATTAGGGCAACACAAGGAAAAACGTCTGCCTCGGCTCTTCTTTGTGTGACCGCCGTATTGCTGGTACCTATGCGATGCTCTTTCGGGTCGCTCTGCCGCGCCGTTTTGGGTACTATTCGAAATTTATGCTGCCATAAAAACCGTATGACCGTCAATCATAAAACGAGAATAAATGCTGCGGCGGCGTGCAATAGCAGTATTTTCTAGCTAACCGAGAAATCTTGTATATTGACAGATCCGTGTTCCCGTATTACTGTTTCCCTCAAACTGCGTAAGTGCTTTGGCAGCGAGAATGGGGCGAACCAATACCGTCCACAACCAGAACGAAAAAATTCACGATTTCGCTGCCCGCTGCACTTCTACTGGGTTTTCGCGAGATCCGAACGAAATGCAAGATCGGCCATCAGGCGGCTGCCTGCGAGGCGTTTCAACAATGGATCGACAGGTCATCGGAAAAAGCGTCAGGGCGCCCGACGCATCTTGGGTCTGTGGCGGGTCCGTCTTCCAGCGCGTCTTAAGTTCAGGCAACCGCAAAGCCATCGAAACAGTCGAGCAGCAGCTTCTCTTCTTCAAAGAGTACATAGATCACCAGGCGGCCACCAGACACAAGGCCCGGCGGAAAAGCGCCTAGCCCTTGCTCTCTTCTTTAGTTAGCTCCAACAAACCGGAAGTCGATTCGGTTCTCCGCTGGTGCTACTACAGGCCCGGTTCGAAGCTTTCCACTTTTTGTCAGAAAGGGACTTCACCGTGGCAAAAAGCATTTTCGGAACTTTTGTCACGCCTACATCGTTTCACCCAAACGATAACCGCAAAGTTGACATTGGGAGCCGAAATGGAAAGGTTTTGACCCGAACCCTTGGAGGAGAATGGCCAAGGCTGCTCATTAACGGATCACCACAACGGATCACCACACGCGACAGGCCGGCCTGCGCACCATGGGCTGTCCTACACTGCAGCTAAAAGCCTGCTGAAATTCCGGCATGTTTTGAAGCACGCCATTGACGCGGTCCTTACCTGGAGAGTGCGGGTTGAGGAAAGCTGAGGCGTGCGCCCAATCATCCGTGACGTTCTCGCACCAGATCTGTGCGAAGCCTAGAAATAAGCGCTGCCTTGGCGTAAACCCATCGGTTTTGGGCATGCCCTTGCCAGCTGCTGAATCCAGCATTGCCTTGTAAGCCAGCCGCACGCCGACATTATCGGCGATGTTCTCGCCCAAAGTGAGCGTGCCGTTTTCCTTTAGGTCGTGCACTGCTTTAAAACCGGAGTATTCGGTTGTTAAGCATTCGGCCCGTTCTTTAAACTGCTCGTCATCTTGCTCCAACCACCAGTCGTGCAAGTTGCCTTTGGGATCGAACCGCCGCCCTTCATCATCGAACCCGTGCGCCAGTTCGTGCGCGATGACCATCCCGATCGCGCCGAAGTTCACTGCATCATCCATGTTCCTATCGAAAAAGGGCGGCTGGAGGATGCCTGCGGGGCAGTTCACGCTGTTCAGCTGAGGGCTGTAGTATGCGTTGACTATTGGAGCTGTCACGTTCCATTCGTCGCGATCCACTGGTTTTCCGATCTTTGCCAGTTGGCGACGAAACTCGAACTGTGAAGCTCGTTGGGAGTTTCCCAACCCATCTCCGCGAATGATTTTAAGCTTGGAGTAGTCGCGCCACCGGCCGGGATAGCCAATCTTGTTAGCAACAGCATGCAACTTGGTAATTGCCTCCCGCTTGGTTTGCGGGGTCATCCAGGATAGTTCTACGATATCTTTTTCAAAGGCCCGTTCAATGTCGCGACTCATTCGCAATGCGGCATCTTTGTCCTTTTGAGCAAGAGTACGTTCTACATACTTCTGGCCGAGCGCCTCGCCCAGATCGAAATCAACCAATGATACACAACGCTGCCAACGTGGCTGCAATTCCTCGGCCCCAGTCAATATCTTGCCGTAGAAATTGAAATTTTCGTTGGCAATAGTAGAGTGTAACAACGCGGCCTGAGAATGAACCAGATGCCAACTTAGATATGCCTTCCAGTCCTCTAGGTCGGTATTCTTGATGAGATTATCTAGACCTGCGAAGAAATCCGGCACCACGAGATTGAGCGTCTCGATATGCGGGGCCTTCGACTCGAAGAGGTACTTCCGCCAAGCGAACGACGGACATATTGATGTGACGAGCCCCTGCAACGGAGTTTTGTGATAGAGGCTCACGGGATCGCGACGCCAGGCGACGTCGAGTGATCCAGCGGCAAGCGCGGTTTCGATCTTCATTACGGCCTGAGCCTTGATGGCAGCTCTTTCTGGAGGCTCGCCGATCAGTACAAACATCTTCGCCACGTGTTCCAAGTATTTTTCGCGCATTTCTCCGGAATCATGTTTGAAATAAAATGCACGGTCTGGCAGGCCCAGGCCACCTTGATCGGCCTGCGCGATCACGACCCGGGAATTCTTAAGATCCTGACGGGAGCCGAACCTGAAGAGCACATCGGCGCCCATAGCGTGTAGCCTCGCGACTTCATTGGCCATACCGCTCTTATCCTGCATCGCCGCGATCCGGTCGAGTTCCGGCTCGATTGGCTCAATGCCCTTTTGCACAATGCCCTGCTCATCCATGCAGGCGGCGTAGTAGTCTCCGATCTTTTGCTCGACTGAGCTGCGATTGGGATCTTCGATCGAGGCTTGTTCGAGAATCTCCCGCAAGGTTTCGAGATTACGCTCGCGCAATTCGTCAAAGCGGTCCCAATGAGAACGGCCCGCCGGAATAGGATTCCTCGCGCGCCAAGTCCCACAAGTGTATTGATAGAAATCGGCACAGGGATCGACGTTCCTATCAAGTGCCGAAATATCGAACCCGGATGTTTGTGCAACTTGCGGCTCGATCTTCCCAGGCGAAACGAGGTTGTGGGGTTCCGAATTGAACGATTCGTGCGGTAACTCAGACTGTGTCGTCATGACTGCAAGCCGTAGAAAGAGCTGGAACATAAACCAAGGCATGTGATCACGCTATCCTCGCCCGGAGCCCCGAAACTAAAGAGAGTGATGCAGGGCTGTCTACCAGGCGACTTATTTTGTTTTTGGTTATTCAGCACATGGATACCCTTAACGAAGAAAAGGAGTAAAGCCGTGGTGTCTCGAACCGGTGCACAGCCAGGCCGATCACATACGAGAGTCGCTCGTGGAGTATTGCAGTTACGCAGGACATGCCTGGCTTCGATTTGGCCGGATTGCTCGCGCCGGACAACACCGCCGCCAAGAGCGGCCCAGAAGGTTATGCGCCAGAAGATGCCTTCCAAATCAGTCTGCGCATCGAAACGGAGGCTTTTGGGTGATGAAGGCGAGGACGGATCTGCCGCGATGGACTGATCCGAACACACACTCACGAAATTGACGTTGATTTTGCTAGACGTTACTCTACCGGGGCGTCGATGGTGGTTAAGCGACGAATCCGTGAAAGTTGAAAAGGCCTAATAATCTCTCTAGGTACCGAGTGAAGAACTAAAGAAAAAACCAGTTAATTCCGCAAGGGATTGGTTGTTAACCTCGAAGCATGATGACCCAAGTACTCTCTCATCCATCTAACGCCGCTACAATGTCACGGAGTTCCACTCCGTCGATCCAAGCCCCTTCAACCGTCCGAATGGAGACGAGCTGGGGCCGCGTCTCAGTAACAGCGAAGCACCACCGGTGGCCGGTACGATCGCACAGCTCAAGAGAAGTTTCCAGGCCGCACGCTGCGGGAGCAACGCCCGCGACGCATCGTTGGGGCCTTGTCCTGGCTGGAGGGGACGGCGTCCGCCTGCGAGAATTGACGCAGAGTGTGTGGGGAGACTATCGGCCGAAGCAGTTTTGCCCACTTCTCAGTAGCCGAACACTCCTTGAGGAGACCCGGCACCGAGCGGAACGGAGCGTACCCCCAGGGCAAATCAAGTATTCAGTCATGCGAGCGCACGAGCGCTATTATCTTCCCAGCCTTGCGGATCGGCCTTCCCAAAGAATCGTGCAGCCGTCCAATAAGGGCACGGCTCCCGCAATTCTCTCCGCCCTGATACACATTGCGCGGTCGGATCCAAATGCGGTCGTGGTCATTCTTCCTTGCGATCATTACTATTCTCCCGAGAGCGCCTTCGCTACCGCCTTGGAGTCGGCCTTCGCGATTGCGGAACAGCGATTACGTTCTGTCTTGCTCCTGGGAATAGAGCCAAAAAGCCCAGAAGTCGACTATGGCTGGATCGAGGTAGGAGAAGCGATTGATGACCGCTCCGGACTGTCTCACGTGGCAGCCTTTCGGGAGAAGCCATCACTTCCCCTAGCAGAAAAACTCTTCCGAGCAGGTTCTCTTTGGAACACCTTTGTTATGGTCGGACACGTGTGTACCTTTCTTGAAATAGCATGGGCCACCATCCCAAGCTTGCTGCAGGCAATGGAGTCGCGGGAGATAGCGACATCTGCCAGCGGAGAAATCCGAATCCCGGATTTTGTTTACGCTCGAATACCTTCGACGGATTTCTCGCGCCAGGTACTGTCCTCGGCCACCGATCGCCTGCTCGCTCTCAGGCTCGCTAATGTCGAGTGGAGCGATTTAGGCGACTCTCATCGTCTGCTACTCACGCTTCTAAAAAAGAACGATGATTTGCCGAGTTGGGCAGACCTCTGGCCCGAGGCAAACACTTCGGCATCCCGCGCATCGGTCGCTGCCGGTTAAGGAGTACTCCATCGAGCGTCAGCGAGGAGAACTAGCACACGAGCAGTGTAGCCTTAATCGCCAATTTCCGTAAGTCTGACATACCCGAGCCGCATCGATGTTACTGGAGCATTTCGCTTGGGAGATCGGGAAAATGGGGAGTGGTGCCGCCGGTCAAAGCCAACGGGTGTCAATCTTGGTCTGGCTCGGGTTGGGCACTACCGCAGTCATACTCATTGCTTTGACTGCCGGATTGATCTTGCGCTTGGAGCGGCAATCCTTTATCACGTTGCAGCGCACGTATGTCATCATCATAAGCGCCCAAGACGCCCTCTCGGATCTAGAAGACGCTGAAGTCGGGGACCGAGGGTATCTCTTAACAGGCGCGCCGAGCTACCTCGAATCTTACAATATCTCGCGTAAGGCTGTAGATGAGGAATTTGATCGGCTGCGGGAGCTGGTGAAGGACAATCCGAAGGAACACGAACAAGTCGAACGGCTCCACTATCTGGTTCACCAAGAGCTGGACGAACTCCAGGCGACCGCTGATACACGGCCGCGGCAGATTCCAGGCTGCGCGTGCCATGGTGCTTGCTGCCCGGGACGAGCAACTCATGGATTCCATTCGACAAGACATCACCGGGATAGAAAAAGAGGAGCAGAGCGCGCTGGCACGATTTTCGCAGGAATGGCAGTCGAGACTGAGGACCAGCCTTGGCGCTCTCGTTGGGAGCACCGTCTTCGCGGGTTGTTGTCTACTGATTGGCCGGGTTTGGCTCGCTCGCAGTGCGTCGGAGCGCAAACGAGCGGAAGAAGCATTGCACGTGAGCGAGAACCGATTCGAGACCCTGTGCGAGCAAGCACCCTTGGGAATTTATGAGACCGATGCGGAAGGCCTCTGTGTCTACACCAATCGCAGGTGGTCCGCAATGTCAGGACTCAGTGCCAGCGAAAGCCTAGGGCATGGCTGGGCGAAGGTGTTGCATCCGGACGACCGCGCAACGGTGTTCCGAGGATGGAAAGCAGCAGCGCAGCAAGGAACCACGTGGGAGTACCGACTATTAACCGCCCAGGGAGAGACCCGTTGGGTCCCGCGCGGTCGGTGGCCCGATTTACTCAGCGCAAGGTGCGCTTACAGGGTACGTTGGGACTCTCGAGGATGTGACGGAACGCAAACAGGCTATGCAGGCGCTTCAAGAGAGCGAAGCCTTGAATCGGTCCGTCCTGAACTCGCTGCCCGCGAACATTGCGATCTTGAAAGCCGATGGCAAGATCCAGGCAGTCAATGAAGCTTGGCAGCGTTTCGCGCAAGCAAACGGCGACCCTCCGGCATCGGCGGTCGACCGCGGTGCCGACTATCTTGAGGTGTGCCGACAAGCTTCTGCGGCTGGATCCTTGGATGCCCAAAAAGCGCTTACCGGAATTCAAGACGTGCTGGCAGGCCGCCAGACATCCTCTGAAATACAGTATCCCTGCCATTCGCCTGCCGAGAAGCGATGGTTTCACATGCTAGTCACTCCTTTGGATGGAGCCGTCGGCGGCGGCGTGGTTATAACGCACGTGAATATCACCGCGCGTAAGCAGGCCGAGCAGCGTTTTCGACTCGCGGTTGAGGCCGCGCCTAGCGGCATGGTGATAGTCGACCGTGACGGAAAGATTATCCTGGTGAACTCGCGGACCGAGAAACTATTCAGGTATAGTCGCAAAGAACTTCTTGGGCAGTCGATCGAGATCCTGGTGCCCGAGTCCTCCCGTGAGAGCCACGTAGGCTTTCGTACACAATATTTCGTCCGGCCTCTGGCGCGGCCCATGGATGGACAAGATCTGTATGCTCGGCGAAAGGACGGAACGCAGTTTCCTGTGGAGATCGGCTTGAATCCCATCGAAACAGAACAGGGAACTTGGGTGCTCGGCTCCATTACAGACATCACAGCGAGACGATGTGCCGAGGAAGAGCGGCAGAAATTCGTGTCGCTGGCCGACCGAAGCCTAGAGTTCGTTGGCATGTGCGACCTTGATTTCAAGCCATTCTACGTGAACGCCGCCGGCATGCGCTTAGTCGGCTTGGACAATCTCGAAGCGGCTTGCGGGATCAATGTCCAGGATTACTTCTTCCCGGAAGACCAGCCGTTTATAACCAACGAGTTTTTTCCGCGTGTGGTGCGCGATGGCCATGGCACGATCGAGATTCGCTTCCGACACTTCAAGACGGGGGAAGCGATCTGGATGCTCTACAACGTCTTTAGTATCTGTGACTCTCGCGGTAACACGGTCGGCTGGGCCACGGTCAGCGTCAACATCACGGAACGCAGGCAAGCGGAACGCGCGCTTCGAGAAAGCCGGCAAGAACTGCGGGCCTTAGCCCGCCGTTTGATCAATGCTGACGAAGAGGCGCGCAAAACGATTTCTCGTGAGCTTCATGACGACCTGAGCCAGAAACTGGCATTGCTCGCCTTCGATACCGGCAGCCTCGTCCTGGCGCCCCCACCCTCGGTTGAGGAGATGAAGGAGCCGCTCCGCGATCTGCAGACACGGGTCGTGCAATTATCACAGGATGTTCGCCAAATTTCACACCAGCTGCATCCCACAATCCTGGGACGACCTCGGCCTAACCGCCGCACTAAGTGAGTTGTGCGAGGACTTCTCGGCTCGAGAGGGAATTGAAGTTACGTTTGAGCAGGAAGCAATGCCAAAAGCTTTGCCAGTAGACATGGCAGCGTGCCTGTACCGCGTCGCACAAGAGGCTCTGCACAATGTCTCGAAACACGCTCGAGCGAGTCACGTACAGCTGGGAGTAAGCGGAAACCCTGAGGGTATTCGCCTTTCGATCCACGACACCGGCGTTGGCTTCGACTCGAGAAGCCGGAGTGTCCCGGCACGGGCTCGGGATCGTAAGTATGAAGGAGCGCGTAGGACTCTTACACGGCGAGTTCTCTATCCACTCTCAGCCCGGACACGGTACCGAGGTTAGAGTTTTCGTACCGCTGTCGAAGGAGATTGTATGAAACGGACACGCGTACTGTTGGCCGATGATCATCCACTTTTCCTGTCAGGGCTGCGATCGCTCCTGGAGGGTGAATGCGACGTGGTTGGAGTGGTGAATGATGGAAGGTCACTCGTGGAAGCTGCCAGTCGGCTCAAGCCGGAAGTGATTGTCCTCGATATCGGCTTGCCGCTGCTGAACGGAATCGACGCGGCGCGTCAGATCAAGAAGGAGCAGCCCGAAACAAAGATTCTCTATTTCTCACGATGCACGCCAACCTTGCATACCTGAAGGATGCCCTGGCTGCCGGCGCCTCCGGGTATATGCTGAAAACTTCTGCCAGAGAGGACTTGCTCGGCGCACTTCGAGATGTAGTCAGGAACCGAATCCACGTCAGCCCGGGCTTCGGCGAGGAGATTGTAGAGCAATATGAGCGTCATCCACGTAGCTTTGCCGGTTCTCAATCCGTGCTCACCGGCCGCCAGCGGGAGATTCTACAACTGGTGGCGGAGGGGCGGAGTGCCAAGGAGATCGCGGGTATCCTGAACGTTTCACTCCAGACTGTGGCGTTCCACAAACATCAGATCATGGATAAACTGGGGCTTCGCACAACCGCCGAGTTAACAAGGTATGCAATCCAGGAGGGGCTGGTCGCAACATGAGCCCGCTCCATCGAAGCCTAACATTCTCACTAGTATCCACAGGAGTTTCAATGTGATCAAATTGCTTTGCACACGTGAGGGGTTTGACGCCTTAGAGGGTCTAATGGAAATGAAACGGACTCGAATTCTACTGGCAGATGATGATCTGCTTATGCTCGCAGCCACTGGCAAGCTGTTGCAGGCGGACTTCGAGGTCGTCGGCATGGTTTCGGACGGGAACGCGCTAGTTGAAGCTGCCTTCAAATTGCGACCGGATGTCATAGTCACGGATATTTCCATGCCCAAAATGAACGGAATCGAGGCGGTCCGGATAATTCGTGGCACGCTGCCCGGGATCAAGTTTATCTTCCTCACCATGCACGGCGCTCGTGGTTATCGTAGAGAAGCTCAAAATGTCGGCGCGGCGGGTTATGTCCTCAAATCCTTGGCCCGGGAGGAATTGAGCCAAGTGATTCACCGTGCCATCGAATGCTCCGCATAAACCCCAGTTCAGGCCGTAACACCTAACACTGTATATAGGTATGTCGGATAACAACTAACAACTTAGCCAGTTATTCGCGGTGACCATTCCTCGTAATCTTAAGGCATGTTGAGCACCACTGAATTCATTCATCCGACTAACTTCTCGATTAAACCACACAGTTCTCCTCCATTGATTGGCCACCCTTTGCACTCGGCGCCGATCACATCTGTCGAGCCAGACCGTGCCTCTCTGATCCCCTACTCTCCAAACGTTAAGGAATTGCCGACCCTTGCACAGTCTGCCGAGGTCGCAGCGTTCGATGAACTCATTCAACGTCAAGGGATATGTGCATAAAGCGGGCATTGCGGATACTGCGCAACCTGAGTGATGCCGAAGACGCGGTTCAAAGCGGCTTTCGGAAAGCTTTTCAACACCGGTACCAGTTTCAGGGCAATGGAACGTTCGCGGCGTGGCTGAGCCGAATCGTCGAGAATGAGTGCCTCATGCGGATTCGAAAGGCAAGAAGCGCGCGATTCGTCTCCCTGGATAATTCGACAGAGTCCAACATTCGGCTTGAACTAGTTGGTTCGAGCACGAATCCGGAGGACGAACTTGGTTGGAAAGAAGTCGTGAAGGTCCTGCGAAAGGAGATGTTGCGGATGCCGCCGCTCTTTCGAGATATCATGCTACTTCACGACAGCGAGCACCTGCCGATGCCGGACGTAGCACAGCGCCTGGGCGCGTCGGTTCCGGCCGCAAAGTCCCGGTTACAGCGGGCCAGAAGGGAATTGCGCTCCCGAATTGGAAAGCATTGCGGGCGAAAGGGTCCGGGCACACTGCTGGAAAAAGCCGCATACAGCCCAACAGCATACGCGCGCCAGCTAACAGTCTTTTGAGAACTTTCTGTCTGGTGAACGCATCTGGAATCTCAAATGAAGTATATTCTCGATTCTTCATTTTGGAAGGCAAGGCAAGCTCCTCGTGACCGCTGAACTTCCCGGCCTGAGGAAGGAAGATGTGAAGGTCCACATCGACGGCGACACGCTGGTGGTGAAGGGAGAGCGAAAACAAGAAAAGGAAGAGAAGCGTGGGGGTTATTATCATTCCGAGCGTAGCTACGGCAAGTACTACCGCTCCATCCCGCTGCCGGAAGGCACGAAGGCTGATCAAACCGCTGCACAGTTCAACAAGGGAGTGCTTGAGGTGACGGTCCCGATTCCGGACGTGAAGGCGAAGCGACAAGAATCCCCGTACAAAGAGGGATCGAAGAAGGCGGCCTAAGAGGTCAACGCCGTTGTATCAGGGGTTGACGGCGTCAGAAGAACGGCCAGTTTGAACGTGGGGATTTCAAACCTGGCGGTCATTTCCCTCAGCAGCAAATGCACCGCCAGTTCATCACTCGACGCCTTGAAATAGGTGAAACATAGTAGCTGCACGTTGTCTATCCGAAAGACCTGCCAGGTCCCTTCGCTCCACTTGGGAATCGGTGCACCCCCAATTCCTCGATTTCTGTCGCTAATCTGTTTTGAAATGGCATTAATAAATAATCGCCCATGTGTTTTCGCCCCTCGAACGATCTAAGGGTCACGATCTGACAGCACATCCACTTTCCGCGCAATGTCGCAGACGCTTCCCAACCTAAATGGTTCTACAATCTTTCAGGCCAGATTTGGCTGATCAACCCACCAGTTTTCTCGCCACGGCCTTGGCGCAAATCCAGAAAAGGTATGGCTTTCGAGAAATATTATGAGTCCGGCAGCCACGGTGGAAATCTCTGAAAATAGCGGACTTCCGAAATAGCCCGAGTCTTCGATCAGGCGGGAGGTCTTGCCTATGATCGTCGCCGAGAAAGACAGCACCCAGCAGGCCGAGCCATTCAGGCGCCAGATCGTTGCCGAATCGCGGGTGATGCGCGACATACTTAGCTTCGTCCACCGGGTGGCTGTCAGCGAAGCGAGCTCGTTTCTGATCGAGGGCGAAAATGGAACAGGCAAGGACCTGGTTGCCACGGCACTGCACTATCAAAGCCTTAGGCGAGCCGGCCCATTTCTGGCGATCAACTGCGCTGCCATACCGGAGACCTTGCTCGAAAGCGAGCTGTTCGGCCATGAGAAGGGCGCCTTCACCGATGCGCGGGCGCAGAAACGAGGGCTGTTCGAGCTGGCCGACAGGGGGACGCTGTTTTTGGATGAAATCGACGGGATAGCGCCTTTACTGCAAGCCAAGCTGTTACGAGTGCTGGAAAACCAGTCACTGCGGCGAGTGGGAGGGCTACATGACGTTAGCGTCGACATTCGCATCATTGCGGCCTCCAACAGAGACTTGCATCAAGCGGTGAAGGATGGCGCTTTCCGGCAGGACCTTTATTATCGTTTGAATGTCATCCAGATTGTAATCCCACCCGCTGCGCGAGCGGACGGCAGATATACTGCCGTTGGCGCGGTTTTTCATCGCACATTACAACCAGAAGTTCAGGCACCATATCGACGGCATAACAGATGGAGCCCAGAACTTGCTGCTGATACACAGTTGGCCCGGCAACGTGCGCGAGTTACGCAATGTAATAGAACACGCCATGATTCTTGAGGACACACTCTTCATCCGGCCCGAGAGCCTTCGGACCGACCTCCGAGCCGCGATACATGCTCGGGCCCCGGCTGCAAGTAGTGGGGCTTCGTTCATCGGTGATTTGATGTCCCTTCCCGAGCAGGAGCGCCGCTTGCTTAGTCCAAGCGCTGGGGAGGACCGGCGGCAACCAGACCCAGGCTGCGCAGTTGCTGCGCATCACTCGGGATGCATTGCGCTACAGGATGAAGAAGTTCCACTTGGACTAGGCATGGGGTCGCACCAGAGCCTGAACTCGCGTATTCTACCGCTTAAACAAGGCAAGTTAGCATCCAGAAGTGGAAATGCAAGATTTCCCTTCAGAATTCTCTTCTTGCAGCGGGATATTTGGTGCGCGGCGAAGACTTCGTGTCAACGAGCTGGCGATTGACGAAGCAATTGTGACGCACTTCCAATAGTCATCGCGGTCGGCACTCGCGACCGCGGCCTGTCGTAACATGCCGACTCTTGTCATAATCTCGTTCTCACGGTTGCGCGGATCGCCTCGTCGCGACAATGCCCAAATACCGGAACATGTCCGGAGGTGTGAGCCGCCGGACAAACTGATTTTCCCTGCGGCGACTTCGGAGACAGTCGGTATGTGATTTTGCGGCGGGCGATCTCCTGCGCAGCCCCGGCAATGTGCCAAAACCTTCCAACGAACATGGTCGTCTCGCCAATGAATGTAAACGTCGAAATGGCGCGCGCGGAACTGTGTCCAAAACAGATACTTTGGACACATACTCAAAAGCTCCGGTCTGATCCTGCCTGTGCTTCGCCAATAATCCATCCCGTTACAGCCTCTCACGGCAACGCGCTCATAACGATGTTGAATAACCGCAAAGTTCTGCGTTTGCTAGGAGCGCACTATCTTTCATAACCTGCGGCTCAACTGGGCATTGTTTGAGCGCCAGAGGTGGGCATGATTGGTGAAAAGCGGAGATATTCGGTCAGTGCCTTCGTAAAGTGCCGCCTGTTCAGAATGATGAAATGGTTCAAACACCCCCTCGTATCGATCCGATCAAGCGGTCGGCGAAGGCACTATGCAAGGGGCTTTGACGCGCTCTCAGCACCTCTGCAATTGTGGTCCGCAAGAACACCGTCCGAACCGAAACCAGCGTTCGATAAGGAGGCGTACGATCCTGAGCGATCATGGCCGCGCACTATCCGTATTCACCGCCGCTGAAACACTGCTTTCTTACCGCAGCGCCGGCCCTGATTGGCTGTGTCCTCGCGTTAATGGCCCGCTCCCGCCAACGTCCTATCGGCTGAGAATCTGTTTCTCTGAAAGCAGATGGAGTTTTTCCAGGAGTGGAGGTCAAACCCAGCCGTGCCGACTACTGCACGCGATGGATGATGACGGCGCTGAGCCGCCTGTTCGACTGACGCGATGTACTCGTCGCAGTCCAGGTGGACACTCATTCGGACACACTCATCCGGCGCACCGCAAAGGATTCGACTATTCTCGCCACAAGTCGAAGCCGGCCGGAAGACCTCGCTTGCCCAAGCGTCTCCAGGAGCATATCCGAAGAATGTCAGCCAAGAACCCAAGAACGTGTCGATTCTGAAGCCGGGAATCCAGGTCTCGCCGCGGACCGCGCAGTAGTATCTGAACACGCAAGGTCTTAAACGCCAGCCCACTCCGAAGCAGCGTTGGCTGACCTTCGTCCGGAATCACGCCAAAGTCATCGTAGCGTCCGAC
>CAWACO010000010.1:0-330849 GCA_963780485.1 Bryobacterales bacterium | reverse complement strand
AGCTTGCCGAATCGGCTGATTCAGTACACTGGCGGCGCGGTTTCGGGCATTGGAGCAGTAGTGAACGCCAATGCCGCCGAACTCCAGGCACGGGGGGAACTGCGCGCATTGTCCCAACTGGCGATCTTTACCAACAGGTACAGCCTGGCCTTGTTTATGCCCCTGGCAATCGTGTTTTCGTTTTTCAGCCACGAGCTGTTCAAGCTATGGGTTCCATCCGCCGTACAATATGCCGCGCCGTTACTGCCGGTGCTGACCGTCGGTTATCTCATTGCGGTGGCGGGGCAGTTTAGCGCAGGTATGTTACTCCAGGGACTGGGCCGGCACCAATGGTTTGCCCGCGGGCAGCTTATCGAGGCGGTCATCAGCCTGGGCGCGCTCATCTATGTAACTCCGCGCTACGGCATTCTTGGCGCTGCTTACGTGATTGCTGCTTGCATGATCGTAAACCGCGGTCTTTTCGTGCCGTGGCTCCTTAGCAGAGAGCTGGGCCTTTCCTTTGCGGCCTTCATGTTTTCGATTTATGCGCGGCCCGCCTTGGTCGGCGTGCCAGCCGCAGCGCTCGCGATTTGGCTGCGGATGACCGTACTGCCGGACAGTTGGGTGAAGCTTTTCTCGGTAAGCGGGTTGATAGCGTTGGCGTATTTATCCCGGCATTTTTCCTATGCCTGGATGAGCATCATCGATTGTTGTTGCGAGGCTGGGTGTTTGCCCGGCTTCCACAAAATGTACGCTTATCTCGCGTCGTTTCCAAATGGCGCATCCGAGCTTTACAGTCTGCAATTTGCCAATGACAACGTGACGGTAGTCGGTACCTCATTGGTGGACGAAGGGCCCTTCGGTCAAGGCGAGATAGCATTTCTTACTGCCTTCGGACAAAACATTTATAATGGCCCGGCGTGTGACGCTTTAACGGCAAGGCTTAACTTGTGTAAGTCGGCAGCACACGAGGATACGTTTGAAGCTCCGGACGGCCAGCAGTACCTACTAACGATTTATGGAACGATGAGCGCATGGGCGACGGTCGGGTACAGCTATTCCGCCTTCATGCGCTTCAACGTGGGTCCCTCTTTAATGGTTGTAGACGTTGAAGCCGGCGGTGGGTTAGTAGAAGGGTTCAACATCTGCGCAAACGGCAATTGCGGAGATGTACATGAGGGATGTGCGTTGAAGGCCCCCGTCTGCGTCGTTGGCACCGATGGAGATCCCGGCATGCCAGCCTGGAACATCACTAGTGCAAGCACGAGTGGGGGGAATATCAATCTGACGTTAGACGCCGCTCCGAGTATCGCCTCGGGCGACTCAGTAATGGTAAACGGCGTCGCAGGATGCTCCAATGCCAACGGCGTCACAAATAATGTCAGCATATCTGGAACGACTGTAACCCTTCCCGGAAAGACGTGCAATGCACCATGGAGTCCACCGATTAACGGCGCAGGAATCTTAAAAAACGTCGCCCCGGCGGCTGACCCTGGCCATCAGGATGAATTGATGCTCTTTGATTTTACCCAGATTAGCCAGAGAAGCCTGAAAGTCGTCCGCCTTGCCAAGACCAGAGCAGTCAGCCTTAACAACGTGAGTGACGGTTATTACACTCAGAACCATCCTGTGATCAGTATGGATGGCAGCCTGGTCGTCTTCCAATCCAACAACCGAATACCATACAACGTTGGAGTGTTTTCTATAGCGACGGGCTACTCGCCTGGCCCATCTTGTTCTTATATGCTTAACGTCACCAACCTAAATTTAGGAAGCGCCGCCTCCTCTGGTACGGTGTCTGTTACTCCCACGCCATCCACCTGCGCGGTGACGGCGACTTCTAACGTATCGTGGGCCACTGCCTCAGTTTCCGGCGATACCGTCAACTGGTCCGTTACTGCTAATTTCAACCCGCAAAGTAGAAGTGGTTCTTTGAATGTTGCTGGCCAGATCGTGACCATCTCACAATCCGCAAGTGCAAACAGCTTGACTATGTTGTTGTTTCCCAATGCACTGACATTCGAAATGAACGACACCGAGCCTCAGTCAGTGAGCCTGACCTTTACAGGTGGACCGGGTCCGAGTTGGACGGCCACATCCAGTCAGCCCAACATTACGGTTTCGCCAACGTCGGGTGTTGGAAACGGTACCTTGGAGGTCAGAGTCACTCCAGGATCAAGTGGAGTCGTAACAGTCAATGCGCCAGCCGCAGCGAATTCTCCGCAGGTCATCCAAGTCCAGATAAGTTCCACTACTGGGTCGGGGCCGTTTGGCAGCTTCGACACGCCTATCAATAACAGCAGAGGTGTTTCTGCCGCAATTGCGGTCACCGGCTGGGCGCTCGATCCGATTGGGATCACGAAGGTCGATATATGGCGGGAACCAGTCGGCTACGAGCCGCCAGGATTAGTTTACATTGGCGATGCTGTTTTTGTCCTTGGAGCGCGGCCCGATGTAGCCAGCGCTTTTCCAACTTATCCACGGTCCAACAGCGCTGGCTGGGGTTATTTGCTGCTCACCAACTTCTTGCCTAATCCCAATGGAGCAAGAGGATCCGGTAATGGGGTATATACGCTCCATGCCTTAGCCCATAACCAGGCCGGAGCGACAGTTGATCTGGGAGCGCGCGCGATCACGGTTGACAATACCGACGCAACTCTTCCGTTTGGGAACATCGACACGCCAGGGCAAGGTGCGGCCGTATTCGGCAGCGCTTATCTCAACTTCGGCTGGGCCCTCACACCGATGCCAGGAGTTATTCCCACCGATGGCACAACGATCACCGCGAACGTGGACGGGGTCACGATTGGGCACCCTACCTACAATCAGTTCCGTGGTGACATCGCGACCCTGTTTCCGGGCTTCGCCAACAGCAATGGAGCAATTGGCTTTATCTACATTGATACGACCAAGCTACCGAATGGGCTTCACACCATCAGTTGGGACGTATGGGACAACGAGATTCGAGGCAACGGTGTAGGTAGCCGGTTCTTTTACGTGCTTAACAGCGTCGACGCGACCACTTCCGATCCACCCGCATCAAGTCCGTCCGATAGCGAGTATTACCATGACTTCTCGAATTATCGCCGGCACTTCCAGCCAATTCGCCAATCGATTGGCACCCGTCGCCAACGAGGTGCTTTCCATGGAAGTAGAGGAAATGGATCGGTCCAACTGCCACTCGGAGCGACGTCGGGGTACATGGTGGCCAATGGAGAATGCAGCCGTTGCCAGTTGGCTCCACTCTACAAGATGGCGTGTTCTACTGGCAGCTGGCGCCAGTCTTTCTAGGCGAATACGACATGGTGTTTGAACGTCCGGGCGCAAGGCCAACCCACTTACGCGTGATCGTTCACCCCAAGAGTACTCGGCCGGCGAGCAGCTAGCAGTGCAGTAGCTGCCGGTCAGGTGTGGGACTCAATCGTGCGCGACCGTGGACGGTCGCTCGAGCCGAAATCCGCCTTGGCTTCGGTAGTAGACGATACGTCCTCGGCGCCGGTCTGATCCAGAATGGTTTTGGCGGTCTTCACCCACTCCGAATCGTCGCAATGCACGGAGAGCAGGATACCCCCTTTGCGCACCCGACCCTCATAACGCTTGGCTTCATACTCGGGAATACCCAGCCCGACCAAGGCGCCGGTGACACCGCCCAGGGCTCCGCCAACGCCGACGCCGCTCAGCAGTCCCATGATGGGGCCTGCGGCTACGAACGGACCCAAACCGGGGATCACCAGCGCTCCAGCGCCAACCAGCCAACCGACGATTCCCCCGATGACTGCGCCGGACCCCGCGCCAGCCGCGGTGCCCTCGGGAGCTTTGGTACTTTTCTCCATTCCCATGTCCTTGCTTCCCTCGTTCTCGGGGACCAGGATCGAGATGTCCGTGTTGCGAAAGCCAGCCAGTTTCAGCCCGTTGACCGCATTCTCAGCATCCGCCTGGCTTGGGTAAATGCCAAATACAGCCGTATTCTTTCCCATACGATTCCTTTCGTCTTTCCTTCAGTTCCCTCGCTGTTGCAGCGAGCCCCGGCGAGCTCGAATTGACTACCTGTGTAACCGTTAGTGACATCCCATCTTGAGATGTACCCTAGGACCGGAGCAAGTCGGTCACCACTTCCAGGGGCGCGCCAACCGTACGTTTTTGTGGGACTTGGGGATCGACTGGTTGCGGAACTACCCAATCGGAGGAAAGGGTCAGTATTTCTTTCCTAGGGCTGCGAGGTCCGTCCCGCCGCACAGGCGGCGATTGGCATCCATCAAATTGTTTGTAACAGAGAGTGCCTGAAGTTAGTCCAACGTGGGAAGAAATGGATCGCAACACACGAGTTCTTATTGCCGAAGATCACACGCTGATGGCGGAAGGCTTGCGAAGGCTGTTGGAGTGTGAATTTGAATCTGTCCAAACGGTCGGAAACGGAAGGCAGCTTCTAGAGGTAATTGCTGTATCGAAGCCCGACATCGTTCTGCTCGACATCGGCATGCCGCTGCTAAACGGTATTGAAGCCACGCGGCGCTTCAGCAAGATTTCGCCGTCCACCAAGGTTGTGATCGTCACGGCCCATAACGAGCCGCAATACGTAGTGGAAGCATTTCGAGCCGGGGCGACCGGGTTCGTTTTGAAACGCTGCGCGGTTTCAGAGTTGGTGACTGCGATCCGGCAAGTGCTGGCTGGGCACACGTACGTCACGCCGCTGGTGGCCAATCGAGCAGTGGAAGCGGCCCGGGTGTGTGCGCAGCCGGGACCCTCGCTTACCTCCCGGCAGCGAGAAGTACTGCAACTGGTTGCCGAAGGATGCACGGCCAAAGAGATTGCCAACGTGTTGAAACTCTCGGTCAAGACGGCGGTCTTCCACAAGATGGCCATCATGGACAAACTGGGTCTACGTACGACGGCCGAACTGACGCGCTATGCCCTGGAGCATGGGATATCGACGGCCACGTCCGAGCGCGTAACTCTGCCGCAGGCTAGGCCGGCAGGCACGGACGTGACTGTACCTGCCTACGGCATGTTCGCAAAAAGCCAGTAAGAGCTATCTGAAAAGATCTTTCGCAGGTTGGAGACCTGCGCCACGGGGACTCGCGCCACAATACTGCCCTGCCAATCTTTTCATCATCAGGTGACTTCAGGTGAACTTTCGGTCGCGCGAAGCATCTATACAGTGATAGTGCGCGTTGCAATGGTGTGGACCGCTCCATGGATAAGAACTCGCCTAAATCCAGCCGGCTCAATATCAAAGACCTGCTTAGACCACATATCAAGCTCTTGATGGCGGGGCTGGTGGCAGTAGTCGGCGAAGGGGTCGCCGATCTTCTTCAACCCTGGCCGCTCAAGATCGTTCTCGACAACGTATTAAAGTCCCGCGAGATCCATGGATGGTTGAACCAGTTCATTCTGTCGACGGTCGGCCAGGACAAGCTTGCCATTTTGAGATTTGCCGCCCTTGCGGTACTAGCAGTCGCCGTGGTGGATGCGATTTGTACATACGCCGAGAAATACGTCACCACCAGCGTTGGCCAATGGGTGATGCACGATCTCCGCAGGACGTTGTACCACCACATTCAGCGTCTGTCGCTCGCATACCACGACCGTAAACAGACGGGCGATCTGATCAGCCGTGTGACCAACGATATCGACGCAATCCAGACCTTCATTACGTCCGGCCTTCTGGGCGCATTCGTCAACTGTCTGACGCTGTTCGGAATGGTGGGCGTGATGCTCTACCTCAACTGGCAATTCACATTGATCGCCCTTTCCATTGCTCCCGTGCTTTTTGCCGTGGTCTATAGCTACACCCGGCGGATCAAGAAGGCTTCGCGCGAGGTAAGAAAAAAAGAAGGCGAAATGGTGTCGGTGATGCAGGAGGTTCTCTCTTCCATCCGGGTCGTCAAGGCCTTCGCGCGCGAGGAATATGAAGAACGCCGCCTCGAAGAGGAGAGCCTGGAAAGCGTCGAGATTGCGATGCGGGCCCGGAGTCTGAAGGCCAAACTTTCGCCATTGGTTGGGCTGATTGTAGCTGTAGGTACTGCTATGGTCCTGTGGTTTGGGGCGCGCATGGCGTTATACGGTTCTCTGTCAGCCGGCTCGCTGGTGGTCTTCATTATGTATCTGGGGAAGATGTACAAGCCGATGCAAGAGCTTTCGAAAATGACCGACACTTACTCGAAAGCCTCAATTGGATACGAGCGGATCCAGGAAGTGCTCGATACGGACGGCGAGATCAAGGATCTGCCCGGTGCGCGTCGCGCTCCGAGATTCAAAGGGAACATAGAGTTCGACCATGTGAATTTCGGCTATGAAGCCGATCGGCTGGTCCTCCGCGACGTTAACTTGAATATCGAGCAAGGGCAGGTGGCCGCGCTAGTGGGACCGACCGGCGCCGGCAAGTCGACCATCATCAGCTTGATCCCGCGCTTCTATGACCCGACCTCTGGCGTGGTGAAGATCGACGGCCAGGACATTCGGCGGTATCAGCAGAAGTCGCTGCGCCAGCAAATGAGTTTTGTGTTGCAGGAAACGCTGCTCTTTCATGGAACGATCTGGTACAACATTGCTTATGGGAAACCCGAGGCGACGCGGCGGGAAATCCTGCGCGCGGCGGAAATGGCTAATGCCTCGGAGTTCATTGATAAGCTACCGGAAGGCTACAACACCATGGTTGGTGAGCGTGGCGTGACCCTTTCCGGCGGCCAGCGGCAGCGCATCGCGATCGCTCGTGCGATCATACGTAACACTCCCATCCTGATCCTTGACGAGCCTAGCTCCGGGCTGGATGCGGCATCCGAAAAACTGGTGTTCGAAGCATTGGATCGCCTGATGGAGGGCCGGACATCGATTGTGGTGGCGCACCAGCTGTCCACCATTCGCCGGGCCAACATCATTTTTGTGGTGAAAGACGGCAGGATCGTCGAGAGTGGAAACCAGGAGGAGCTTTTGCAGGCCGGGGGGCTTTATTCGGAACTCTACAAGATACAATTCAGTATCGAAGAGGCTTCCGAAAAACAAGCTGTCGGGCTGTCTTAAAGCAAATGCCTTACAGCCGGTTCAGTTCCGCGATTCTCGATTCCACCACCCCGGCGTATCGGTCTACAACCTGGGGCGTGTAGCCGGCGGCGCGGAAAGCGTCGCGGATCTGATTGGGGGAAAGCTGGGCTAGCAGTTCTCCGATCCAACGGGCGTCCGCGCGCGGAACATGCTTGCCGATCCAGTCCAGGCGAGTGCGGCTGAAGTATTCGTGAGGGTTCACCAGTACGACGGCTGAGGGCCGCTGGGGCACTTCAAAATCCACGTAGTCGGTGCCAATCCGGTCGATAAACTTGGACTGCTGATACAGTTCGAGGTTTCCTTTGGAGAATTTGCGATCGCGCGTAAGCTTGACTGCGCCAAAGCTCGCGCCGAGATCGGTCACCATGTAGATACGCTGCAACTCATCGGAACCCTTGCTCCGCTCTTCCTCGTAGATGGCATTATTTTCGTCCTTCAAATCCCAATTGTTGATGAGCGCCATTAGTACTCTCAAACCGTTCCATTCGCGAGTGCCAGCGAAGGGACCACTGCGCCAATGCCAGACTCCAATCTTCTTCTCGCCCTTTAGCTCTCTCTTTAATCGAGTGTCGTAGGAGGTACCATCGGGGTCGACCAGCGGTGGCCCGCGGTGCAGGTGGGCCGGCATCTCCTGAACATGCAGCACGGGAACAAAATAGTCCTCGTTAGCGAAATACCCGACCGCCCAGACCAGCCGTGAAGCGACGGTTTCCGGCCGCGCTTCCGAGCCCAGCTTTACTTTCCATTTGACGCCGTTCTCGTCTTCAACATCGAACTTCGGATTGGAGCCCTTGCGGTCTTCTTTCAGAAAAGTGAACGTGCTGTGGGGCGCGTGTTCGTGGCCGCCAGGACCGTAGAACAGGTTTAAGGCCCTGATATTCTTGGGCTCTCGCCAGAGCATAGTACGCACAGTTCCGGTAATTTCTGCCTCTGCGCGCGCCGCCTTCGGCCTTTTTTTCGCGGCTTCGGCGGCAGGGAGGCTTATAAGAAGCACGGTCAGAAACAGCGTAACTCTCTTACTCTTGTTGAGCATACAATTCACCCGTCCGAAATGGGCACAATCCTGTTTAAGCAAAAGCGATGCCACGGTACAGAGATTGACCCTCCGCGGCCGGCTGGAACGTCTCGACTTAAGGGGGTGCGGTGTGAAATTGATAGTGCAACCGGCCGACGGCGTTATGCCCTTGGTCAAAGCGATTAGTAACGCTCAGCAGCGCGTCGAAATCGTCATCTTTCGTTTCGACCGCGGCGAGATTGAAAAGGCTTTGGTCACGGCGGTGAGCCGGGGCGTCTTTGTGCATGCGCTGATCGCCTACACCAATCGCGGCGGAGAAAAGAATCTAAGAAAACTGGAGATGCGGCTGCTGGCGCAAGGTGTCACTGTGGCTCGCACCGCCGACGATCTGGTGCGCTACCACGGGAAGATGATGATCATCGACCGGCGCGAGCTTCACGTGCTGGCCTTTAACTTCACCTATTTGGACATGGATCACAGCCGGGCCTTCGGCGTGGTTACTGGAAACAAGAAACTCGTGGCGGAGGCTGTCAAGCTGTTCGAAGCCGATACCAAGCGCCAGCCTTACATAGCAGGTCAGCCGAACTTTGTAGTCAGTCCGGTGAACTCGCGCAAACAGCTTTCCGCTTTTTTGAAGGGCGCTAAGAAGCAGCTTCTCATCTATGATCCGGAGATCAGCGACCAGCCCATGATCAGCATCCTGCAGGATCGGGCTAAAGCCGGCGTGGATATCAGGATCATTGGCCGGTTGACCCGAAAGAGTGAGAAATTGCAGTTGCATAAATTGCCCACCATGCGGTTGCACACGCGGACCATAATACGGGATGGCATGCAGGCCTTTATCGGAAGCCAAAGTCTGCGGGAGTTGGAACTCGGCGCGCGGCGTGAAATAGGCATCATTTTCCGCGATCCCAAGATCGTAAGCCAATTGATAAAGACCTTCACGGAAGACTGGCAAGCGGTCCAACGTCCCGCGGCGCAAGCTGCCGACCAAGCAGCGGCGCCAGAACCGCTCATGAAGGCCGCCAAGAAAGTCGCCAAGGCGGTTACTAAGGAATTGCCTCCCGTCGCACCGGTAGTGGAGGTGGTTGTCAAAGAGCTGATAGGGAACAATGCTGAAATCGACCTCGACCCGCAGCAGGTGGAGTCAGCCGTCAAAGACGCGGTGAAAGAAGCGGTCAAGGATGCCGTTCGAGATGTGGTGGAAGTAGCGGTGGAGCAAAACGGCTTCGGCGCGCACAAGTAGAGCCGGGCACGGTTAGTGCTTATGCGAGTGACGGATTTCCGGCCAGAACTCCCGGACCACGTTGCTGCCGGCGTCAACTCCAAGCAGCACGCCGCCCGATGCGGCACCGCTCGAGAACGTGTGCAGCCGGGCCGGTTGCCAAAGTCGCGAAATGAATCCGCTGCCGATGGCGCCTGAAATTCGTCCGCCTGCGACGGTCTTCTTTCCGGTGGTCGTCTTGTGGGTGATCACCGTGCTCGTGAGGGCATATCCCAATCTGGGGCCGAAACCTTTCTTGCCGGAAGGACGGTAGCCAAGTTCTTCATGCCGGATCGCGGCCACGGGATACTGAATAGAGTTCTTGATGACGTGCTGTCCGAAGGCTGAGCCAACGCGCTTTCCAAAGCCTTTGAAACCCGTTCCCCACTCGTGAGGGCTGTTTCGCAATTGTTGGATTCCGGCGCTGGCGCCGGTGCGCACAGCGGCTCGTTTGCCGAACGTATCTTTTACGTACCGGGAGCGGTAGGGATGTTGAGTCTTTTCGGCAGGTTGCGCCGCCACGGCCAGCAAGAGCAAGATTGCTATGAGTTGACACCGCACGCATTAACTGCAAATGCAATCGCGTTGCCGGACTCACCATTAGTCACTGAGTACGTTAACCTTGCGGTAACAACCTTTGCGGTAGCAATTTTACAAAGATCCTGAGCGTCTGGAGTCTACGCCCGGTATCCGCGATCTGGTGCGCGTAATCGAGCGCGGTTTCGAGCGGCAGCGGATCCTTCAGCGTTTCGCCCTCGACCATCTCCATCCCCAGCGCGCTAATCCTCGACGCCGTAGTTTTTTCAACGGCCGAAATCGAGACCTTCCCCAGCCGCGACGAACGCCGGCAGCAGGTCTGATCTGCGATTAGCTGCCCCTATGATTTCCGGGTAGGATGGGAGCATGCTTGTTCCCTTGACACCCATCCGGTGTCTGCATCGTGCGGTTGACTTGTTTGGAAAGAAGATCGGGATCGTTTCAGGTGAACGGCAGTTTACCTACGCCGAGTTCGGCGAGCGCTGCGAGCGCTTGTCCACCGCCCTGAAGAAAGAAGGCATCCACCACGGCGACCGCGTCGCCTATCTCAGCTTTAACAATCATCAGTTGCTGGAAGGATATTATGGCGTCGTTCAGGCGCGGGCCATCGTCATGCCGTTGAATGTCCGGCTCTCGCCCCTCGAGCTGACCAATATCCTGAATCACTCCGGCGCGCGGATGCTGCTGTTTGAAAACGATTTTGTGCCGCTAGTGGAAATGTTGAAGCCGGCCTGCCGCGAAATCGAGCGCTTCGTCACCTTGAACGACAAAGTTCCGATTGCCGATCTCACCTACGAGGAACTGCTGGACAAAGGTCATCCCGAGCGCGCCGACATCTTCAGCTTCGATGAAAACGCGATCGCAGAGCTGTTTTATACCAGCGGCAGCACCGGAACGCCGAAAGGCGTCATGCTGGGACATCGCACGTTGTACCTGCATGGGATCGCGGTGGCGAGCCTGTTTCGCGAACCGGAGAACGTGGTCGATCTGCACACCATTCCGCTGTTTCATGCCAACGGATGGGGGCGGCCGCAGGCTTCGACGCTCCTGGGCGTCAAGCAGATCATGGTGCGGCGCTTCGAACCGACCGGAGTTTTCAAGCTGATCCAGGAACATCACGCCACCGACATGAGCCTGGTGCCGACCATGGCTAACGCGCTGCTGAATGCGCCCGATATCGGGAATTACGACCTGTCGAGCATGCGGAACATCACGCTGGGCGGCGCGGCATCGTCGCCAGAGTTGGTGGATCGTATGGAAAAGGCCTTCGGCTGCGATGTGTGGGGCGGGTACGGCTTGACCGAGACGTCGCCGCTGGTCAGTTCGGCGCGGCCCAAGCCGGGGCTGGAGTACAAATCCGAAGATGACAAGCATCGCCGGCGCGCAATGGCCGGCTGGCCGGTCCCGGGCGTCATGGTGCGAGTAGTGGACGAAAAGATGCACGACGTTGCCCGCGACATGCAGGCCATCGGCGAGGTCATTGCCGCCGGCGATCACATCATGGAGGGTTATTTCCGCGAGCCGGACGTCACGGCGTCGGTAATGACCGGTCCATGGTTCCATACCGGCGATATGGCGGTTTGGGACGAAGATGGATTCATCCACATAGTGGATCGCAAAAAGGAAATCATCATCAGCGGCGGTGAGAATATTTCATCACTCGAAGTGGAAAAGGCGATCTTCGCCCATCCGGAAGTGTTCGAGTGCGCAGTCGTGTCCGCTCCAGATGAAAAGTGGGGCGAGGTTCCGGTGGCCGTGGTGGTACGTAAGCCCGGTTCGGCGCTGACCTCCGAGCAATTGCTCGAGTTCTTGAAGTTGCGCCTGGGACGATTCAAACTTCCCAGGGTGATAGACTTTAGTGAGGAACCACTTCCCAAGACCGGGACCGGTAAGATCCGGAAGCTGGTGTTGCGGGAAAGGTTCTGGGTGGGTAAGGAAAAACGAGTCCAGGGATAGTTGAAACCTCACGGACGGGCAGGTTCGTCTAAAGGAGGCGCTATGAGAATAGCGGTCTTAGTGATTGCATTTGCAACCGTCGCGGCGGCCCAGTTTCCAGGGCAATATCCGCCCGGCCAATACCCGCCTGGCCAATATCCACCCGGCCAATATCCACCCGGCCAATATCCGCCCGGCCAGGGTCCCGGCGGCGGGTCGGGCATCCCGATACCGCGCCGCGGCTCCCAGAAATCTACGGATCAGAAGCAGGCAGCAGCCGCGCAGCCGCGCACTTTCAGCGGAGTGGTTCGCGAGTTGAACGATAAATCGTTTGACCTTGAAACCAGCGACACCCGAATTTTGACTATCCAGTTTACCGACAAGACCACCAAGCCGGATGGCCTAAAGACCGGCGATGGCGTAGACGTCGAGGCCACCCAAAGTGCGGATGGCCCCTTTCAGGCCGTAAGTATCAAAGCCAACCCGGAAATCGCTCGCAAGATCATCCCCAGCGGGCAGGTGCAAGCGGACGCGGAGCCGGAAGAGGAGAGAACTGGGCCGCCGCCGACCATTCTTGTAAGGCCCGATCAGAATCGCGGTGATGGCGACGATGCGCCCAAGCTAAAACGCGGGAAACCGGCCGAGTACGCCTCCAATAAGGGCCCCAGCAATGATGACTCATCAGGTGCAACGGACACGAGACAACCGGTTGCCCGAGAACCGGTCCGGCGAGAACCACCCCCGCCCCCGATCAATCCGCGGCAGGCTTTCATCGCCAAGGCCCGAGAAGTTGCGAGTACTTTCGTCGAGGGGCTGCCTAATTATGTCTGCCAGGAAATGACCACCCGCTATGCCAGCGAGACACGCGTCCCTAGCTGGAACCCCATCGACATAGTTTCAGCCGAAGTAGTGTACGAGAACGGGAAAGAAAGCTACCGGAACTTGACCATCAACGGCAAGGCGACGAAAAAGCCGCCCGAGGAATCAGGCGCTTGGTCGACCGGCGAGTTCGGCACCATTCTGGCGAATCTGTTCTCGCCGGGGGCGGACGCCGCCTTCAAGTACGCCCAGGATGACACGATTTCCCATATAGCCGCTTCGGTCTACGATTTTCAGGTCACTCGGCAGCGCTCTTCGTGGAAGATCTGGGTGCCCGGCCAGTATATCCTGCCTGCGTACAAAGGCTCGGTATGGATTGACAAGCAAAGCGCCCACGCGCTTCGCATTGAAATGCAGGCCAAGGATATTCCTGAGGAATTTCCACGTATTTCCGTGGAAACAGCCGTGGATTTCGACTATATCACGCTCGGTACGCCCGAAAAATTCTTGCTGCCGGTGCACGCGGAAGTGTTGAGCTGCTCCCGCGGATCAAACGAGTGCGATCGCAATGTGATCGAGTTTCGCAACTATCACAAGTTCACCGGCGAATCGATCATCAAGTTCAATCAGTAGAAGAACCAATTCCAGAAGGAGCGGCCCCGAAGAACGGACGATACTTCTCCGGAAGTTTCACGGGCTTCATATCCGAACCTAGAAAAATATGCCTGGTCTCGCCCGACGCCAACTCGCGGGCCGTGGCCGAGTCGCAAATCTGGTATTGGAACTCGACCATTCGAGGATTGGCGCGCGCCACCCAGGTTTTGATTCCGATCTCGTCGTCGTAGCGCGCCGGATAAAGATAGCGGCAATGCGCGTCGACCACCGCCAGGCGGATCCCGTCGTGCAGTTCCATGTCCTTATAGCAGATTCCGGCTGAGCGGCAATATTCAACGCGTCCAATCTCCATCCAGACCAGGTAGTTGGCGTAATACACGACGCCCATCTGGTCGGTCTCGGCGTAGCGCACGCGAAAGCGGGTTTCATGAGAAGTCACCGCTGTATTGTAATTGGAACCCGCGGCCGTGTGTTGCCTAGCGGTAGGCGGCGGCGTAGGCGGAACGCTCACCCATGCGGTTGGCGAAATATCCTACCACTTGCGTCATTTCGTGCAGCGCACGCTTGCCGATCGACACCGAAAGGGGGCAGCTCAGTGCGTAATAGGCCTTCAAAAGCCTGAAATTCAGCATCAACATGATGTGTTCCAGGCGATCGCCGTGGGCGTGAAAGGCCGGGCCGTGAACTAGCAGATAGGTCAGCAACCGGTAGTCATTTTCAAGCTTCGTGTGCAGTGTGTCCAGATCGAAACGTTCGCGCACCTGCGCCAGTTCCTGTTGTACTTGAAGGAAGAGCAGGTTGTTTGCCTCCGCGACATCGCGCGTGTAATCCCGGGCTGACTTGGCGCTCAGAATCAGCCGGCAGGTGTAGCGAAGCCAGTAGATGAACAGCCCCACAGAAACGCCGCTCATGATTAGGCTAATGATCATTAAGGTAGTTTTGGAAACCTCGTACCGTCTGTGCTGTACTTTTATCTGTGCAAAGAATATCATCGGCGGGAAGTTGGTACAAGAGTTTGCATCGTTATTAAGGTCATTTTCCAGAAAGGAGCTCAGGTGTTTCCCTTGGCGCCTTGGATTGAGGGCGACCGCTCCGTTGACCGTTATACTGGAGATGTATGGCGAGTCTTGTCAATTTGAGTGTGCCCAAGCTCGATCCCGCCGCACTGGCCGAAAAGCAGGAGCAGCTGTTCACGATCCTGGCTTCCATGCGGCGAGTGATCGTGGCTTATTCGGGTGGGACGGATTCGGCCTATCTGGCTTGGGCCGCCGGCCGTGTTCTGGGCGAGAACGCCATCGCCATCACGGCGGATTCAGCCTCCATCCCGGAATCGCACAAGCGCGACGCCGAGGCATTCGCGCGGGAATGCGGATTTCGCCATGAGTACATCGAGACGCTGGAGTTCGAGAATCCGGAATATGTCAAGAACGATCCCAATCGCTGCTTCCATTGCAAGGACGAACTGTTTACGCGCCTGGAAGCGGTAGCCAAGGATCGCGAGGTTGATCACATCATATATGGCGTGAACGTGGACGACCTGGGCGATTATCGGCCTGGGCAGCGCGCCGCGAAATTTCACGGCGTCGAAGCGCCGCTGGTGGACGCGGGATTAGCGAAAGCGGAGATCCGCGAGTTGTCGCGTCTGGCGGGCCTAAGCACGTGGGATCGGCCGGCCGCGGCTTGTCTGAGCTCGCGCGTTCCCTATGGGACGCCGGTTACGGAGGCGACCGTGAAAACCGTGGAGCGCGGGGAAGAAGCGCTCCGAGCCCTGGGGTTCCGCCAATTCCGAGTGCGTTTCCACGGTGAGCTGGTACGCATCGAGGTTGCCAAAGAAGAACTCCCCAAAGCCCTGACTTCCGCAATGGCGCAGGCCTTCGTGGAGATCTTCAAACCTCTGGGGTTCCATTACGTAACCATCGATCTGGAAGGTTACCGGCAAGGCTCGCTGAACTCCGTGCTGAAGCACTGAATCGCCTGAGCGATAAACAAAACCGGCTCGGCGCGCACGGTGGAGAAGGAAACAAGCGCCGAGCCGGTCAGAAGGGAGCAGGACCTTCCTCCGAAGCAGTCCTGACTCAACCTGAGGATGCCATAGAACCCCGCGAGCGCCAAGGTACTTTTGGGCGCTTTTGGCAGAAAAACGTACCATGACATCCGGGCACAGCCGTACTATTACGCGTAGGACAAACGGAAAACCGACTGCGTAATTCGCAGACGGCGCGTCAGTTTCGCGTGCCGATGGTCTCGGTTCGGCCGGCCAAAGGCCTGACCGCGCGTCCGCCGCAAACACCGACGCCCGTGTTCAACAGCGCGTTGAGCAGATTGTAAAGCACGGCATAGACCAACTGCTCGTTCACCGGTTGTTTTCCTGGGAGGCGAAACGACGCCGGAAGCTCTTTGGCGATCTGGAGGCGAATAGAATGGGGCAGCGTGTGCCCGGAACGATCCTTCTGGTTTGCTAAAGAGATAGGGGTTTGTAGGACGGCGCCCGAGTGACCGTCCACATAAAACTGGCAACGTGAAAACCAGCCCAGGTTACCGGGGTCGGCCGCGTCGAACAACAGCAAAGGAGCCTGGCGGTCGGCGGCCAGCAGATCCAGGCAAAGCGAGCGCCTGGTATCCTCGATTTTGTATTCAAACCCGGCCTGTTTCGCGATATTGGCCACAAAGTCGGGATCGAGTTCCAGCAACAGGAATTTATGATCGCCCGCCTGCAGAACTTGCATGAATCTTCATTCTACCTGTTCCCTTCATTCGGCGAAGCACGTCTATTTAGGTGTAGGCTACCGATATGGCCGCTGTTTCCGATTTGCCGCTGGCGCGCATTGCCGATCTGCGACATCTGCGCTCCGGCGACCTGGATGCGCTGCTCGAAGAAGAAACAGAGACCTGGCGCGAAACATTGGACTGGGACTTCCGCGCATCGGCCGGCTTAGTGAGGCGGTTCCTGGATATGCAGGCGCTCAGCGGCTTCTCGCTGTTGGTGAACAGCCATCCGGTCGGCTATTGCTACTTCGTTTCCGAAGAACGGAAGGGCCTCATTGGCGATCTGTACATTATGCGTGAGTTCGCGACCGTGGATAACGAAGAGCTCTTGCTAGGGACAGTAGTGGAGAGCCTGATCAAGACGCCTTTCGTACAACGGATCGAGTCGCAGTTGATGATGCTGCGTACCGCGCGACAGATGACTCTGCCGCAGGAGCGCTATCTGCGGGTGCATGTCCGCAACTTCATGGAGCTGGATCTGGCCTCCGGCGCCAAGCTGCCGCCCGGAAAGCCTGGTTTTTCGGCGTTGATCGATAGCTGGACCGAGCGCAAGCAGGATGAAGCAGCATCGCTCATCGCCACCGCCTACCAGGGCCACATCGACAGCGAGATTAACGATCAATATCGCTCGCCCGCGGGAGCGCGCCGGTTCCTGCTGAATATCATCCAGTACCCAGGTTGTGGAAGCTTCTTCCAGCCCGCTTCGTTCCTGGCGCTCGAGCCGCAAACCGGGAAGCTGTGCGGGTTATGCCTCAGCAGCATGGTGCAAGCCGACGTCGGCCACATCACGCAGGTGTGCGTCTCCAAAGCGGCTCGTGGAACGGGATTAGGCTACGAATTGATCCGCCGCGCGCTCGAATCGCTGGCTAATCACGGTTGCCGGAAAGCGACCCTCACGGTCACGGCGGCTAATGTGGAAGCGATCCAGCTTTATGAGCGCATGGGATTCGGGAAGACGCGCGATTTCGCAGCCTATGTTTGGGAAGGCTTCTAGGCTCACTGATCAGCGGTAGCCGAAATAGTCGGCGACCTGCTCGGCCACTCTAGCGATAGCGTCCTCTAAGTACGCGCCTGTTCCATAGTGATGCGCGGTGAAAACCGAGACCACGACGTTGCGGCTCGGACTTTCGAGAATACCGACGTCGTTGGCGATGTACGGCAGAAAGTCGCCGGTCTTGTGCGGAACGCGGAAGCCAGTGCCGGTAAGGTACTTGGGCAAGCGAGAGCTATAGACTTGGCCGCGCAGCATCTGGAGCATCAAGTCGCTCGATTTCTTGTCCACGGCCTGCCCGCGCTCGAGCATCTCGAGCAGCTTGCCTATATCCCGCGCTGAGGAGAGCCCGAACGGCGTCTTCCCTTCGCGATGGAACTGATCTCGTGAAGGCGCGGCGGCAATGGCCTTGAACCAGGCATCCGCGTTGAAGACAGCGCGTGTGTTCTTCAAACCGTAGGACTGCACCAGTTGATTGACGGGCTCGAGGCCGCCGACTTTGGCGTACAGCAGATCGGTGGCTGTGTTGTCGCTGACGATGATCATCAGCGTGAGCAGGTCCTTGATGGTCAAAATCGCGCCGGGATCGAGCGAACGAATAATTCCGGTGCCCGGGCGCTTATCAGATTCCTTGACCGTGATTTTGTCCTCGAGCGAAAACTTCCCGGCCTCAATCTGGCGGAAAGCCTCCACCATCAGAGGGATCTTGATGACACTCATGGTATCCATCTGGCGGTCGGCGTCGAGGTTGATCTCTTCGCCGGTTTCGAGGCACTTGATGTAGATGCCCCAGTCGGCATTGATGGATTTGGTGATGCGTTCGATGCTGGCCTGCAGGCGCGAGAGAGGAGCGGCGGCCGGCAGTTGTGCGTACGCGGACGTCAAGAGAAACACAGGCAAGAATGCCTGTGCTACGGCGGAAGATTTCATAATTCGTCCTGACTACTCATACCGTAGCGCCTCCACAGGCGCGATCCGGGTCGCGCTGCGCGCCGGATAAAGCGTCGCAATAAAGCTGACGAAGATCGCCGCCGCGGCGATCCAGATGCCATCCTGCCAGCGCGGATTGAACGGAACATAGCTCAACGAATAGACCTCTTGATTCAAGGTCAGCCACTGATACCGATCGGCGAAATACGAAAGCGTGTAACCTAGCGCGATCCCGATGGAAGTGCCGACCACGCCGATCAGCACGCCCTGCAGCACAAAAATCTTGCGGATCTGCTGCCGCTTGGCGCCCATCGACATCAAAACCGCGATGTCGCGATTCTTCTCCATCACCATCATGATCAAAGTGATCAGAATGTTGAGCGCGGCCACCAGCTGGATCAAGCCGATCGTGATCGCGGTCACCACCTTCTCCATATTCAGGGCGCTCAGAATCTGGTGATACTGCTCCATCCAGGTGTTGGCAACGAAGTGCGGTCCCGCGACTTTTTCCGCTGCCTGGGCCACTTCGGGAGCTTTATAAATGTCATCGAGCTGCAGCTCAAGATCGCTCACGACGTTGCCGGTATCGAACACAAGCTGGGCCGATTGGAGCGAAGTAAAGGCCATGGTGGAATCTACGTCGTAAAAACCCGATTCGAAAATGCCGACCACGCGGAACTGATAGCGAATTAGCTTCGGGCCAAACGGGGTCAGTTCGCCTTGCGGGCTGATCACGTTGACCACGCTGTGCAGCAGCATACCGGTTTTCTGCGCGAGACGCGACCCCAGAATGATTCCCGGCAGCCCGCTGCTGTTCTTCAGCTCATCGAATGATCCTTGCTTCAAATGCCGCAGCATGTCTGGCGGCGCGTCCAACGGCACACCTTTTAGCACCGCTCCGCCCGCCTGTGCACCACCGAGTGGGCCTGTGAGCAAGACCTCCCCATAAAGTCCCGGCGATACGCTGGTCACGTGAGGCAGTTTCCGCAGCGCGGGCTCTAGATCCTTCCAGTTCGCGATGCCTTGGGCAGCCTGCTGATTAAGCAGCATGACGTGCGCGGTCGTGCCGAGCAGGCTCTGCTGCAAGGTCGAACGAAAGCCATTGTTGATTGCGATGCCAATCACCAATGCCATCACGCCGGCGGCAACTCCGACGATGGAAATCACGGTGATCACCGAGATCACGGCCTGCTTGCGCTTCGCTCGCAGATAGCGGGCCGCCGACGAACAGCTCAAATGTCTGGGTGCTCATAGTGGCCGCAGGAGCGGAAACAGAATTACATCGCGAATTGAGCGCGAGTTGGTCAGGATCATCGTGAGCCGGTCGATTCCGATGCCCTCGCCGCCCGCCGGCGGCATGCCGTAGGACAGCGCTCGCACATAATCTTCGTCCATTTGATGCGCCTCCTCGTCGCCTTTCTCGCGCATGGCAAGCTGCATTTCAAACCGATGCCGCTGCTCGCGAGGGTCATTCAGCTCGGTGAAGGCGTTGCCGATCTCCATCCCGGCAACGTAGATTTCGAAGCGCTCCACAAACTCCGGATCGTCCGGCTTGTTCTTCGAAAGCGGCGAGACTTCCACCGGGTAGTCGTACACGATGGTCGGCTGGATCAGAGTCGATTCGATGTCTGCGTTCGAACGCCTCCACCAGCGCGTGGCCCTTCAAGGCTCGCGTCGCCAACAGCCTCCCGCATGGTCACTCGGCGGAAGCGCCGAAATCGATCTTCTCGCCTTGATACTCAACCACCGCCGAGCCGGTCGCGTCGATGGCCGCCTGCCGCAGCAGTTCTTCGGAAAGATCCATCATGCCGTGGTAATCCGTGTAAGCCTGATAGAATTCCAGCATCGTGAATTCCGGATTGTGCTGCGTCGAAATGCCTTCATTCCGGAAGTTCCGGTTGATCTCGTAGACGCGCTCCAGGCCGCCCACCACCAGCCGCTTCAAATATAATTCAGGCGCGATCCGCAGGTAGAGATCGATGTCGAGCGTGTTGTGATGCGTTCTGAAAGGCCGGGCCGCCGCGCCGCCGTAGATGGGCTGAAGCATCGGCGTTTCCACTTCCAGGAAACCATGCGCCTCCAGTTGCCGCCGTAGCGAAGAGACGATCTTCGCATCGCGCGACGAACACCTTGCGAACTTCCGGATTCGCGATCAGATCCAGATAGCGCTGGCGATAACGAGTCTCGATGTCCTCCAGCCCATGCCATTTCTCCGGCATCGAGTACAGCGTCTTCGACAGAAACTGCAGGCGCTCGGCATGCACGCTGAGTTCGCCGGTTTTCGTTCGGAATAGGTAACCCTCGACGCCGATGATATCGCCCACGTCAAGAAGCTGGTAGAGTGCAAAATCGTTCGCCGGGACTGCGTCCTTTCGAACATAGATCTGCAGTTTGTCTCCATCCTGCTGCAGATGCGCGAAACCAGCCTTGCCCATCAATCGCTTGGTGGCAACGCGCCCGGCAATGCGCACACTGACGCGCGGCTCAAGCTGCTCCGCCGATCTTGTCGCCGTACTCCGCCAGAATCCGCGGAATCGTGTGAGTGAAATCGAAACGCTGGCCATAAGCTCGAAAGCCGAGCGCTTCGATCTCCGCGATACGGCGGATGCGCTGATCGTACAGATCGTCTTCCAGTGACAATATGGAACTCCTATGTTTTTGAAACCAGCCCAGGCGAAAATGCCCGTGCCACAAGTATAATTGACGTTGGACTCACTCTCTATCGTCATCCCCGCGTACAACGAAGAAAAACGCCTCCCCAAGACCCTCGATCGAATCCTGGAGTGGCTGAAGGAGCAACACCTCAAATTCCAGGAGGTGATCGTGGTGGATGACGGCTCGCGCGACGCCACCGCCGGAGTAGTAGACGCGTACAGCAAGCCTCCCTCGCCTGTCCGTTTGCTGCGGAATCCAGGCAATCGCGGCAAAGGCTACGCCGTGCGTCACGGCATGCTCGATGCTGAGGGCGATTGGATTCTGTACACGGACGCCGACCTTTCCGCTCCCATCGAAGAGGCGCAAAAACTTTATTCCGCCGCCCTTGCGCAAAACGCCGTGATCGCCATCGGTTCCCGCGCGGTCGACCGGTCTTTGGTGGCGGTGCATCAGTCGGCGTTCCGCGAATACTCGGGACGCTTCTTCAATCTGGTGATGCGTGCGGTGACCGGCCTGCCGTTCCACGATACGCAATGCGGATTCAAGCTCTATCGAGCCGACGCGGCCAAAGAGGTTTTTTCCCGCCAGGAGCAAGACGGCTTCAGCTTCGACGTGGAGGATCTCGTGATCGCCAAGAAGCTGGGCTTACGCAGCCGTGGAGGTCCCGGTGCGATGGGCCAATGTGGAAGGAACCAAGGTCACGATGGCGCAAGGGATAAGATCCTTCACGGACCTTTTACAGATTCGAAAAGATCACAGCCTCTAGCGCTTTAATAGCATGACCGTCATGCAGTAGACTGGGCAGAACATGCCAAACGACGTGACCCGCCGCACGCTGCTTCACACCGCCGCTCTTGGTACCGCCGCTCTTGCATCCGGCGTTGACAATGTATTCGGCCAGAGGCGCCCCGGCTCCGCCGAATGTCGTCACTTCGCATGTAGAAGTGGAGTTCTTCCGACTCATCACTCCCGATCGGCCCCTTGCCGCACTGCTACACCACGTTCATGCGCATGGCTGAACGATTTCGGCTACGCCGATGCGTAACATGCTATCGTTACGGACGCCCTCGATTTCAGCACGCCGAACATCGATAGCATCAGGCCTGCCAGAGAGGCCATGCGGATTTCGGCCTTGTTCGTGCTCCAGGTCTATGCCAACCCCGCGGTGGAGGGCCGTGCCGCCGGTAGTCGACCCGCACCGCGGTTAATCACCTCGGCGACATTCCTAATACCGATGCCGTCGACACATACGGTCGGCGCTAACGCCGCACAAATCCGGTCGCGCGCTTTCGCTATCAGTAGCCGCGCGTGCCAATCGGGACGTTTTGGAGATGAGCCGTGACAACTCGCGATCTGGGCCTGCCGCCGCTGACCATCCTACTCTCCCGTTTCCTGTTGATGAAAATGCCGGCTACGGAACGGCGCTGGTTCGAAAATGGCATCCTCGCGCATCGCTCGCCGAAATGCATGGCCCTCATTCAGATATGCGCGGGTACGACCAGTTTTCTCGGCACGCGTACTTCCGCGGCGGCGCTTCCGATTGTGATCGCCCTGTCGCACGATTCGAATCCGTGGACACGACGACGTTCTCGCGCGCCAGACCGGCTATCTCACGGATTACTGTTCGGCAGCCGTGACTGTGGCCACGTCGTCAATCGGATTATGCGAAATTTCCCAGCCGCCCGTTTCCGTAGCGTAATCTCTCGTCTTCACGCTCGTGTGGCACGCGGACCCGCACTTGGCGTCGTTCCCCTGCGGCGGCTTGCCAGCCAAGGTGCCGGGCGTGAACGTATCGGATGCGGTGTCATAGTCGAACACGGCGTATCCCCACCCGCCGCTGTCCGCGAACCTCTTGCTGTCCTTCACCATGAAGTCCATGTCATGCTGGGTACCCGGCACCGTCGCTGCGGGGAGCGTCTCCATCTTTTTCGGGTTCCAATGGATCTTCGCCATCTTGGCGCCGTCGGGGAAAGGCTTGCCGTTGCCGGGAACGCCGGCCATGTAGGCCTTGATCATCACAGGATTCGCGAGGATCGCTGCCATAAGGGGTCCGTCCTGACTGATGGAGACAACCTGCCAGGCCTCGTATCCTCTGAACTCAGAGAACGCGAGCCCATTCGGCACTTTCACCGTGTACTTATCCTGTGCCGCCATGGCCAGCGCCACCAGAACAGAGAGAAATACTCCAACGAATACGATTACCCCGATACTTTTGCGTTTCATGCCTGATCTCCTTTGCTGAACCTATACCAGACAGAAGTGTGATCCCGGCCTTCGCAGCAATGAGGGCCGGGAAATGTTCAAGCCGCGACGTCGCGGCGGCTGTGATGAACTTCAGAAGGTCGGCGTTAATCGTGTCCGCTTCCGTGGTGTGCATACCGTGCGGGAAGCTCTTGTAGCTTATAAAAGTTGCGTTCTTCAGCAACTAGCGGACCGCGGAACGGCGGCGACAAAAGACACGATCTGATCATCCTCGCTATGCATGACCAAGACCGGAATGTTGATCTTCTTGAGATCTTCCGTGAAATCCGTTTGGGAAAAGGCCACGATACCGTCGTAATGCGCTTTGGCTCCGCCCATCATGCCCTGGCGCCACCAATTTTCAATGTCAGCCTCTGAATCTTTCGCGCCCGACCGGTTGTACCATAGAAATGCCCTGATGCACGTCGCGATAGAATTGCGAACGATTGGCGGCGCGTTGCGCCTGCAGATCATCGAACACTTTCTTGGGAAGGCCGAGCGGATTGGCATCAGTCTTCACCATGAGCGGCGGCACCGCGCTGATCAGCGCGGCTTCGTTGTGTGCTGGGCATGCTCAGCAGTTTGGAGGTGAAAGTCCTCTGGCCAACCTGATGGAGGTGAAGGCCTAGTGATGATGCAAGGGTTACCGCCGCGAGGTGGGGTCCGAAAGAAGCATGGATCAAATGTGCGAGTCGATGGACAAGAACCGGATACAAGGCGCCAGTGCCGGACGAGTGGGCAACTTACCGCGAAGTCCATATCCATCAAGGTGCGAAGCGTAGATTCGGCGGCTGTGCACGGAAGACGACTGAGCTTACCCCAGGAGATCTGCTTCGTGTCCGTTACGGCGACTGAGGTTGTCGAAAGGCGGCCTGATCGCGGAGCAGAAGTCAGCAGAGGGCATATTAGGTCATGACGTCGGCAAGGCTAGTGAGGCACTCCGAAAGCCGAAAGGCGGAGTCAATGGATAGGCCGAGCCGGAAACTATGGTCGAAGGCCCGAACGAGAAGGAGCGGCCAGTAGGCCATGAGTCTCAAGGACGACCAGCAGCAGAATATCCAGAGCGAACTGGACTTCTCTTCCGTGCTGACGGGTGAAGCCCGAGAAGCGGGAAGGGAAGAGACTGAATCGTCCGGGGTGGCGAATGGAACCGAAAACCCAGCCAGCACGAATCGATTGATGGAGGAAGTATGTGAGCGAGAAAACCTGAAGGCAGCATTGCGGCAGGTGAAGGCTAATAAAGGTAGTGCGGGCGTCGACGGGATGACCGTCGGCGGAATCACCGACTACTTGAAACAGCACTGGCCAGCCATCCGGGAACAACTGCTGAGTGGAACCTACGAGCCGAAGCCGGTGAGGCGGGTGGAAATCCCTAAGCCGGACGGAGGGGTGCGAAAGCTTGGTATCCCAACGGTGCTGGATCGATTCATCCAGCAGGCGGTGATGCAGGTTCTGCAGAGGCGGTGGGACCGGACGTTTTCCGATCACAGCTACGGGTTCCGACCGCGACGGTCGGCCCATCAAGCGGTGGCACAAGCGCAGCAATATATCGCCGAAGGCCACGGCTGGTGCGTTGATCTTGATCTGGAGAAATTTTTCGATCGAGTCAATCACGACAAACTGATGGGTCAACTCGCCAAACGGATCGAGGACAAGCGGCTGCTGAAGCTCATCCGGGCATTCTTGAATGCCGGGGTGATGGAGAACGGATTGGTCGGTCCGAGTGTGGAAGGGACTCCGCAAGGAGGTCCACTTTCGCCACTGCTCAGCAATCTCGTGCTCGACGAACTCGACCGAGAGTTGGAGCGCCGAGGTCATCGCTTCGTTCGATATGCGGACGACTGTAATATCTATGTTCGCAGCGAGCGGGCGGGGCAACGGGTGATGGAGAGCATCACGCGATTCATCACGCAAAAGCTCAAGCTCAAGGTAAATGAGGCGAAGAGTGCGGTGGCGCGACCGCAGGAACGGAAGTTTCTTGGGTTCAGCTTCACAGCCGGTCCAGAGGTCAAGCGCATTATTGCGCCGCAAGGCCTTGGATCGGTTTAAGCAACGAATCCGGGAGATCACGCGCCGGGCAAAGGCGTCAGCATGGAGACGACGATGGAGGAACTAGCACCGTATATGCGGGGCTGGCGCAGCTATTTCGGATTCTGCGAAACGCCCGAGGTGCTGATCGGCTTAACCCGCTGGGTCCGGTTGCGACTCAGGGCAGCTTTGTGGCGGCAGTGGAAAACACCGCGCCGTCGCCGGGCTGCTCTATTAGAACTCGGGGTGCGTCCGCAGCTGGCAAGTAACACCGCCGGTAGTGGGCTGCGGCCCCTGGTACCTCGCGAAGGCCAAGGCCCTGTCTGTGGGACTTTCTAATGCGTATTTCAAATCGCTCGGACTTCCGTCATTGTTCGAGGAAGTGTCAGCGTAACCATCTCGAACCGCCGTGTACGGACCCGTACGCACGGTGGTGTGGCAGGGGTCGGCGGGCGACCGCCGCCCCTATGCCGATCACCCGGCTTTCGCCATGGCGCCAGATAGCGCATCACATCGCCGCGCCCGGTCGATGGCAAACATGTTTGCCCTTTTTCAGGCGAATGCACCCCCAGTCGGAACGCCTTCGCGTAATTCTCATTTCGTGGCCCTCGGCGTTCTGAGACGCGCGGCCGAGACGGCGATTACTCAAGTATCTGATAGCCTTGATCCTCGACGTTCAATATCTGTTCTCCTCATAGTCCGCGTTAACGATCAACCATAGCTGCCAACTCAGGTGTCCTTCGCCGCAATCTTGAATAGATCTCTATACCGTCTTTGGGCGCGATATTCGGCGATGAGATTCTTCATCCTGGTAACGTGGTTCAAACTTGACCTTCGCCGAAGTATTAATGAGTCGCCAGTGTTTTGTCTTACGTGCGTGTCGCTTGTGACACTGCACGAGCCAACTTTGCTAGTATCTGCTTCTTCCGAAAACCACCGAGATATTCTTCCTTTCTCCACTCCAATCACATCGGCACGCCGAGAGCGAGTGGCAAGGCAGACAATCCAGTTCCGCCTAAGACGCCACCGGTAAAACCTCACTGAAGCTCTTCACTGGCGGGCGCGGTAGCGTGCGCGCTTACCTTCTCACAATCACTTCCCGCAAATGATCCCGCGTGAGAAAGAATTTCACCGAGTTGAATTTCTGGAACAGCTTTTCGAGACTCCGGTTGTTGAAGTACTGCGCCGGCTTGCGCTGCCCTCGTGGGGTCAAGGACAAAACTTTCGATTCGACAATACGGTAGGAGTAAAGCGGGATCGTGTCGGCCTTCTCCTCGGCGTGGAAAAAAGCCAGCAGGTAGGACTGCGGACGCATAATGTGGAACAACCGGTCGACCGTATCCTGCAATAAGGGTTGAGCGAGAAACTGCAGCGTGTCCCATACCAAGGCGCCGTCGAAGCTGCTTTGGGGAAAGTCCAGGCTCTCGCGCAAAAACTTGGCGGAACGTAGCGGATCAGCCTGGTTAGCGACAAACTCCCCGTCCCCGCCAAACGTCTCCTCCAGCGTTCGGACGATGTCGTTGGAGTAAATGCGATGGCCCAATGTGGTGATGAAGCTGATGTTGGCCTGGCTGGCGCCCGCAAAGTCGAGAATAGACAGGTTCTGCTCATCCTGAATGGAGGAAAAGAACTGCTCCAGACCATGGCTGGCTCGGGTTTGCGGCTGGACCCCGGAAACAGCGCCCCGGTTTTGTGGATAAGGCACCGGGACCCCCGTTTCCGTTCTCCAGCGGTCTTTTAACAAAGCTGGACCCTTTCGCGACTCACCAGGCCGGTCAGCGATTCAGATCGCCAACCGGAGCCGAAACAACCGCGGCATTGGCTGGCGAGGGCGTCGAAACCACGGGTTTCGCCCCAGGTGCAGCCGCCGGCTTGGTGGTCTCGGGTCTGGTAATATCGATGCTCCCCTTGAAGTAGGCTCCGTCTTCGATCACGATGCGCGCCGTCTTGATGTCTCCGACCAGCCGGGCATCCTTGCGAATGTCGATCTTATCGGACGCTTCCACGTTGCCGTGCACTGAGCCGAGCACGACAATTTCACGCGCCTTCACGCCCGCCTGGAGCTTGCCGTGCGGACCCACCGTCAAGCGGTGCTCATGAAGTTCGACCGATCCTTCGACTTCCCCGTCGATAGTCAGGTCTTCCCGGCTGAAGATCTGGCCCTTAATCATCACGGATTTTCCAATGATGGCGGGCCCGCGGGAGTCGGATACATGATGGCTGGCTGCTGGAGCAGTAGACATGGGAGGGTTCTCCTTCGGTTGATTAGCCGGAGCCGCGGGCGCTGGGCCAGCCTTCGGCGGGTATTCTTCTTCTTTACGTTTATTCCACATTAGGAAGGTCTCCTTCCGTAAATCATAATGATTCATCCATGGTACTACGTCAGTCAGCCCCTGTCATAGCTTCGTCCTGGGGTACCGCTGGTACCACACCGGATGCTGGTGTAGTACGGGTGACTAAATATCGGTAACCTTCCCACGCCGGTTCGGCTGCAGGATCCGGGGCGACATGAATCAAACGGCCGCCATGACGTCTAACTAACCGGAGCACGTTATCTTTGGAGACCCCGTACATACCCATGTAAGGTGTGTCGGGATGCAGGAGGTCCCAAAGGAAGCGGTAATAAAAGGTCCGGATCGCGCGCCCCACCTTCGAACCCGGATCTCGAGCTGTGCTCGGAATCTGGAACAACAGCGCGCCGCCCGGTGCGAGGACTCGCATAAACTCGGCAATGTACCGCTGGCTATAGCGTGGCGGCATGTGCTGCAAAGTGATGTTGGAATAAATGAAATCGAAATGCTGATCGGGAAATATACGCAGGTCGTCAGTTTGATTCACCACGTATTGGCAGCGCCGGCCGTGCTGGTTGTAGTCCTCGGCTTGCTGAATCATCGAGGCCGAGATGTCCACCCCATAGACCTTTTCGAAATGCTGAGCCAATGGTTGGGTGAGACGGCCGACACCACATCCGAAATCGAGCGCGCGGCGATCCCTCAGGCTTGGATGCAAGGCTTTCACCTGTTCGAGCGACCGCCCGATTTCCCAGACCCCGGTCTCGAAGAACTCGCGTGTATCCCAGCGGCTGTCCTTGCGGTCGGGGTGCGTGAGAATCGCCCACAGTGGGTCGCGGGATGCGAACAGGTCCCAGTGCTTTCGCAGAGATTTCAGATTCAAATTCAATTATGGACCAGCAGAGTCCGGTAGCGTCAGCATCGCTGGAATAGAGCTTAAATGCCCAAGATTGCCAAACTGGCCCTGTTTATTTGCTCGGCCGACTTGCCTACGCATCATTCGGCGCATTCTCCGCGGATGCCACGCACTTGGCCTACGAACCAGGCGAAGCCGGCCGAGCCAGATACCCACGCGCAATTTGAACGAAATTACCGCCAAGAACACTGTCCGACCCCGCCTTAATACCAAGATCGACCGCGGTTCTGAACGCTGCGTGGACGTCCCGATAAACTGCTCCTGGAATCGCGATATTCGCGACACAAGCGGGAGCGAGTGAGACGCCCAGGCCGGCGCCCACGAGGCGTACCAGAGTAGGCCATTGTGGTGCTTCCTGGACTATGTTGGGCCGGAAACCGCTCCTCTCGCAACAACCGATGGTTCTGTCGAATGCCAGTGGTCCCATCCGGCGTGCAAAGAAAATGAAGGGCTCTTTCCGTAGATCGCCGACGTGCAAGGTGCGTTTTCGAGCCAGCGCATGAGCCGCTGGAAGCACAGCGACGTACGGCTCCCTCAATAATGTGCTGATCTCGATACCCTCGGTGGGATCCCCGTCGCGCAGAAAAGCCAAATCGAGCGTTCCATCGAGCAGGGCGGCAATCTGAGCGGACGTGGCTAGTTCACGTAGGCGGAGTTCCACCTTCGGATAGCGGCGCCTGTAGGCCCCAATCGCGGCAGGGAGTTCGGTAAACATCACGGAACCGCTGAATCCCACGGTCAGTGTCCCTTCCTCTCCGCGCCCGAGTCGCCGAACCTGCGCCAGATCATCCTGCACCTTCTCAATCGTCGTGCGTGCGCGTTCTTCGAGAAGTTGGCCGGACAGCGTGAGCTTAACGCCGCGAGTCGTCCGGTCGAAGAGACGGTGCCCAACGATCTCTTCCAGCCTTCTGATTTGTTGACTCAGCGGGGGCTGGGCCATACCAAGGCGCTGCGCGGCCTTGCTGAAATGCAGCGTCTCCGCCACAGCCAGGAAGTATCTAAGATGGCGAAGTTCGACATCTCCTCTCATATCCAGGCCATATAAATAAGCATATTACAGATATTGGACATCTTAGACCCGCGTTGCATACCGTAGGGACAAGAGGTGACTATTTGTGGCATTTTCCGGAACGAAAGATTCGAAATGTTTCGTGTGGCGGCCCGATAATCCGTTTGGCCTACAAGTACCCTTCGAGAGGGATGGAGACGCCGGAAGCAGAACGAGATATATTGCGCGCCAGGAGCATGCCGGCTGGAGCGGTATCCTCCATGGTGGCGTGACTCTTTCACTGTACGATGTCAGGGCGGAGGTCAGAATCCGCGATACAGAGGGCGTTCTAGCCACGGAGTGCGATGCCGTCCTATACAGAATAGCTTCGGGGAGCGACTGCCAGAAGAGTGTAACTTTGGCGGAGGTGGCCAGATGAGATCGCTGGATACTGTACTCACCATTCGCGACTTCGTCCCTGGAGACGAGACCGCTTTTCGGCGACTCAACGAGGAGTGGATACGGCGCCACTTCGTCATGGAATCGAAAGATGAGGATACATTGTTTGACCCACCGGGCACTATTTTGAATCGTGGCGGCCGGATCCTATTTGCTGTCCAGGAGGGCGAAATAGTGGGCTGTTGCGCTTTACTCGCGATGCGCCCAGGCGAATTTGAAGTCGCAAAGATGGCCGTAGCGGAGTCCTCAAGGCGGAACGGCGTCGGAAGACGGCTCCTCACGAAAGCGATCGAAGCGGCGCGTGCTTCGGGTGCGAAACGCCTCTACCTTGAAACGAACAAAAAGCTCACAGCAGCGATCCGGCTGTACGAATCGATGGGCTTTCAGCATATACCACCAGAGCGCGTGACGCCCTCTCCGTACGTGCGCGCAGATGTATATATGGAACTGGAATTCAAAATCATCGCGTAATGCGCCGCGGGTCGGCGCCTTCCGGCTTAATAGAGACCATGCGAAACGATCCGCCCGGTTGAGTTTGTCGCGATCCTGGGCGTGTGCTGCTCCCCGTTCATAAATGGCGGTCTGGGACGTCACTCCCGTGGTCCCCCTTCACTATCACAAGGAAAACGCCGCCGGGTCACCAACCCACCGCCTTCTTTCTTCCGTTCCCATTCACCAACTTCCCCATTCCAACCCAGTCGCACGCTGAACCCGCATGTTATTTGGAAGTATGAGTCATACTACGGAATTAACAATCCCCGCAACCGGATCGTGCCCAGCGCTGGGTTCGTTTTTTCAAATCACGTGTTCTGCTTCACGTGGCCACACGATGCGTCAAGAACATTCAACCGGCATTGACTTCGTTCTTACGTCACCAGAAACCAGAAACTCCCGCTTCCGGCGGCGTCTTGCGTTCAACAGCGCGTGGGATAATAAGACTGGTGTCCCGCCACAAAGAATTGGAACAGCGCCTGGCTCGTACCGAGCAGCAACTGCGTCTACTGCAGAGAATCAGCCGGTATCTGGTGCGTGATATGAGCCTGCAGGACTCCCTCGACGGCGTGGTTGCGCTGGTGGTGGAGTTTATGGAATGCGACTCCTGCCTGCTCTACCTGCTGGACCGCAATGAGCTGGTTTTGCGCGCCACCAACACTCCGCACCCGTCCGCCGTCGGGAACGTGAAGCTTACTTTAAATGAAGGATTGACCGGCTGGGTGGCTCGTGAAAAGCGATTGCTGGCCATCTCGCGCGAAGCCTATCACGATCCGCGCTTCAAATTCTTCAGCGACCTGCCCGAGGATACCTTCGAGGCGTTTCTCTCGGCGCCGGTGATTTCCCGAGGGGGCGTGGAGGGAGTGATTAACGTCCAGCACCGCGAGCCACATCCCCATACCGGCTTCGAGATGGAGCTCCTCACCACGGTGGGCGAGCAAGTCGGCTGCATGCTGATGTTATCCAGGATGGAGGCGAAGCCCACCCATGAAAGCTCGGACTTGGTTTTGTCGTCGGGCCCCGAACGTGTCAGGAGCAGTTAAAACCCTGGCGGTATTTTTCGTTCTTTCGCTCGGCCTTCCGCTGTTCGGTCAAGCCGCCCAGCGCTGGAAGATCCAGTTCTCCTATAAGAAGCTCGACTCGCTTCTGGAGCTGCGGGATATTAAGTGTCCCTCAGCCCAGCGCTGCATTGCGGCCGGCGCGGTCTTCGAAAAAAATGGCCGACAGCAGGGCGTCGTGGTTTTGACCAGTGACGGCGGCAAACAGTGGTCGCTCGTGGATGTTAAGGAACATCCCGTGTCGCTTTTTTTTCTCAATGACTCTCTGGGCTGGATGGTCACCGACCGCGGCATCTGGTCGACTGACGAGAGTGGCCGTACTTGGACGAAGCTGGAAACGCCCAAGGGCGTGCTGCGCGTGCATTTCCTTGATCCCTCCCACGGCTACGCCATCGGATTCCCGAAACTGGTCTACGAGACCACCGATGGCGGCAAGAAATGGAACAAGCTGGCTGCAGCCGAACAGCCGCCCACAGACGCGCAAGACACGGTGTACGATTGCATCTCGTTCTCCGGCGAGCATGGAGTGATCGTCGGCAACTTGATCCAGCGGGAGAACTCTCGCCGCCCGATCTGGTTGGACCCGGATGTGGCGCGCTATCGGCGCGAGCACGAAACCAAAGTAGCGATTCTCGAGACCTTCGACGGCGGCAAGAAATGGACAGCCTCCACGCTTCCAATCGTCGGCGCGCTCTCACAATTGAAATTCGCCAATGACGGGAGCGCGATCATGCTGGTGGAGTATATCAATTACTTCTCGTTGCCGTCGAGTGTCTATAAGACCAGGCTCAGACAACAAGGCACAAGAACGATTTTCGAGGAGCGCGACCGCGCCGTCACCGACGTGGCGCTGCTCCCGGATGGGAGGGCCATCCTCGCGAGCATCGAGCCCCCCGGCTCCTCCAATCAAGTACCCATTCCTGGGAAGGTGAAGATGTACGAAAGCGCCGACCTGAAAGTATGGCGGGAGATGGACATCGATTATCGCGCCGTCGCCCAGCGAGCCATGCTAGCCGCTATCGACGCTCAGCACGTTTGGGTAGCTACCGATACGGGAATGATTTTGGGTTTGTCTGAAGTCTTGAGCAAGACACCCTAAAGAAATCAAAACAACCTCGAGCGATGCTGTTTTATCCACATTTTGTCCACAAGGAAATGCTTGCAAACGATAGAAAACAAGCTGGATAAAACCTCTGGAAATTATCCCAGGCCATGCATTTCTTTGTTGACTACAAACGCGTTTCAGAGCATCATGGACATGGTTCCAAGAGGTTCAGAGAGCAGTAAGCCTGGTGAACGGTAGCGAATCTGGAACGATGATCCGAGAGTGAATAGTTATTAAAAGGTAATTGACGCTTTCGGGGAGCGAAGGAAAAACGGGCCGGGCACCAAGGTAAGCTTTTCAGACCAAGCCGCTGACTGAGCGCTACGATCCGGAGGGACGAAAGTCCTGAAGGGGAGCGAAGGTTGGATGGATGTTTGAGAGTTTTGAGCTCGCGAGACGGCAACGGGCTTTCTGCGACGAACATCCCCGGAAGCGTGACGAACGCCGCCGAGGGTGGGAGCAGAAGGCCGAACGGGCTGGAAGAAGAGTTCAGAATTTCGCCGAAGGGATAGGTCAGGAGCTTTGACCTCGCTGCGGTGGTTCTCGAAAGAGAACAGTCGCTGCGGGCGAGCAAAAGGCCGTTTCGAGGCGAAAGCTTCTAGCAGGTAGAAAGGCGGATGGGCTCTGGCGCACTGATCCGTAGCCGGATAAAAGCGGTTACGGGGAGCAAGAGAGCAACATCACCGATACGCTGCGAGCCATGCTTTGACCGTGCATGCCGGTCGGGAAGCGGGCTGTTCGATGGGTCACTTGGAACCATTTCTTTTTTGGACGGCCGTTCTGCCTTTGCTAAGGCAAGCGGACTCTTATTCGCAGGAACCGGGAATCCGAACGTAGACGGTCGAATCGGGGATCAACGCCCATAAACGCGCGACACACCGTTTCCGGAAATGCGAGCGTCTGCGAGGTTTCCCCCAGACCTAAAGAGGCGAGCGCCAGATCATAATAAGATACAAATCTTTGCTCCGACAGCTTCACCAGAGCGTCGCTGTAGTTTTTCGGCTTCGCCCTGCCTGCCCGCAGCGGATTCCGAATTGATTTCGCCCGGGATCTCGGGAGTCCTCGTCGCCATTCGCAGCAAGACCGGTGCACGCCATCGATTGTCTCGCGTTCACCCTTTGACGGTGCATGCCGGTCGGGAGCCCAACGCGGCTGGCTTCAGTGTTGAGCTGGAGTGCCCACACCCATATTAGCCGTTGAATCACTCACGGGACCGAAAAGCGGACCTTAGCGCCGTATTACTTCTCCAGGCCTAGCCGATAAGCGGGTTGATGGGGAAGGTGCCAGCCAATCCCGGCCGAAGACGGAGCCTCGCCTACGTGGCCTGTTCGCTATCCGGGTTTCTTTAGGACAGGTCTCCTGGGTTGGGAATGCAGAGATCCACACGGTGCTCGAAACCATTGCTACCGTGCTTGCGGTGGTTATCGGCGCGATGGCGCTGGTACGCTATTACAACCAAAAGACCACCTTCTACCTGATTCTGGGAAGCGGTTTTCTGTGTGCAGGCTTGCTGGAAGGCTTTCATGCGGTAGTCACTTCGTCGTTCGTGAGTTTTCGGTAAGCCTGCGCAAGAAGGGCTGATCTTTTGTCGGAGATAGGTGGCCCGGATTCGGCGAGCCTGAGGGGTCACCAGCCGCAGCATTATCCCCCGGGCGCCTTGCGGCGATCGGCGCTATTCCAGCCGTAGGGCGTCCGTGGGGCTCACGTTCGAGGCTCGCCATGCGGGGATGAATGCTGCCGCGAGCGCGCCGGCGGCGAGGACCAGTGCGGCGGCGGCGACGGTCGCGGGATCGGTGGCAGTGACGCCGAACAACTGGGATTGGACGAGCTTGCCGAGGGCGGCGACGCAAGGCAGCGCGATGGCCATGCCGGCGGCGATCATGGCGACGGCGTCGCGCAGGACGAGGCGGATGGCGGAAGCGCCCGTCGCACCCAGCGCGAGGCGGATGCCGATTTCGCGGGTGCGGCGCGTGACCACGAAGGACATCACTCCGTAGAGACCGATCAACGAGAGCAGCAGCGCCAGCGCGCCGAAGCTGCCGGAGAGGGCGGCCAGCAGGCGCTCGGTGCTGAGCGAGCGGTTGACCTGGTCGTCCAGAGTGCGGAACCAGAGGATCGGCAGCCGCGGGTCGTCCTGGCGGACCAGGCGGCGGATGGAGGGAATGGCCTGCTCGGGAGCGCCGCGAACCTTGATATAGAAGGTAGCGCCGGTGTCGTCGCGTTCGAAGAGCGGGAAGAAGACCTGCTCGGAGTCATCACGGAGACCGCGATAGCTCATGTCGGCGACGACGCCGACGATGGGGCTATTGGGCTTGACGTCCGAGCCACCGCCCCGGGCGATGAGGACGCCGAGGGGATCGCGGCCGGCCAGATAGCGCTTGACGAAGGCCTGGTTGACGATGGCGCAACGGGGACCGATCTCGCCGGCGGGACGGGAGTCGCTCTGGTCGAAATCGCGGCCGGCGAGGAGGCGAACGCCGAGGGTGGCGAAGAAACCGGGGCTGACGGCGTTGAAGTTGACGATGCCATCGGTCACGATGCGGCGATCGGTCTGCATGGTCACTTTGTTGCTCCAGGCGCCGCCGGTGAGGAAGGCAAATCGGGCAGCGGCGGAGGAACGGGCGGCGGGCAAGGCGCGGACCTGCTCGTCGAGGCGGCGGACCAGGCGCGAGGCGTCGGCGCGGGAATAGCCATTCTGCATCGGAGCGATGGCGAAGGAGAGGAGGCTGGACGTATCGAAGCCGGGCCCTTTGGCGAGCAGGCCGGTGAGCGTGCGCAGGAACAGGGCGGCGCCGATGAGGAGGATGAGGGAGAAGGCCACCTGGAGGGTGACGATCGCCTTGCGGAGGCGGACGCCGCCGAAGCCGGTGCCGCCGCGCTCGCGGAGCGAGTTGACCAGGCTGTCGCGGCCGGCGTGGAGGGCGGGCGCAAGGCCGCTCAAGAGGCCGGCGGCGATGCTGGCGAGGAACGCGAAGGCGAGCAGGCGAAGGCTGAGGGTGGCGCGCAGCGCGTTGGCGGCGAGGTCGTGCGGCAGGAACGCGATGAGCGCGCGGATGGCGAGCGGCGCCACGGCCGCGCCGAGAACACCGCCGGCCAAGGCGAGGAGGAGGCTATCGGCGAGGAGCTGGCGGCCGATGCGGCCGCGGGAAGCGCCGAGAGCGAGGCGGGTGCCGATCTCGCGGCCCCGTGCAGAGCCGCGAGCGAGGAAGAGGCCGGCGACGTTCAGGCAGGCGAGGCCGAGCAGAACGCCGGTGGCGGCGAACAGGAGCCAGAGCGGCTGGGAGAGGCTGCGGCGCAGCGGCGAATGGCCCTGGGGCGCGGAGGTGAGTTCGAGAGTAGAGGCCAGATAGTCGCGGCGGCGGTCGGCCGAAATGACTCGGGAAGCCGGGGCGGCGCGTGCTGTCCTCGAGCCATCGCCTTGAACCAGGGCTGGAGACCGGCCTGCGCCTGCGCGAGCGTAGACATCCGGGCGGAGGCGGGCGAGGATCTGCAGCCAGCGGGTGGGGCCGTTGAGGAGATCCTCATCGGTGCCGAGGTTCGCGTCCGCGTACATGGACGTGGGAATCCAGAAGGCCGGCACGGCGCCGACGTCGACGCCGCGGAAGCCGGCGGCGGCCACGCCGACCACGGTCATGGGGTGATTGCCGATCAGGACCTTGCGGCCGACGATATCGGCAGCGCCGCCGAACTGCGCCTGCCAGAAGTCATACGAGAGCACCACGACCGGACCGGCGCCGGGCGCGGCATCGTCTTCGGGTTCGATGACGCGGCCGAGCGCGGGGCCGACGCCGAGCACGGGGAAGTAGCTGCCGGAGACGATCTCGGCGGCGACGGGCCTGGGATCGCCGCCGGCTGTGAGGTTGACCTGGATTTCGGCGCGGCAGAGGACGCCGTCGAAGAAGCGGGTCTGCTGCTGGAGGTCGCGGCAGATGGGGTAAGGCATCAGGTTAAAGGAGCCGATGCCGCCGGTGATGAGGTCGTCGCCGTTCCAATCCACGAGAACCAGGCGCTCGGGCTCGCGGACGGGGAGCGCGTGCAGGATCACCTGGTCGACCAGGGAGTAGATGGCGGTGGTGGCGCCGATGCCGAGGGCGAGCGAGAGCAGCGTGGCGGCGGTGAAACCAGGGCTGCGGAGGAACGATCGGGCGGAGAAGCGGAGATCGTAGAGGAAATCGCGGAGCCAGCGGGTGAGCCAGACGTCTCGGACTTCCTCGCGCACCTGGGCGAGGCCGAGCTCGACGGCGACGCGGCGGCGGGCCTCGGGCTCGGGGATGCCGGCGGCGGTGAGGTCAGCGACGCGGCGATCGAAATGATATTGGAGCTCGCGGTCGAGGCCGCGCTCCAGGGACCCGCGGCGAAACCAGTTGAAGAGCCGCATCATTGGCTGCCCTCCTCGAAGATCAGGTTGACGGCGCCGGAGAGCCGCGCCCAGCTATCCTTCTCGACGGCAAGCTGGCGGCGCCCGGCGGGCGTGAGGGAATAGAACTTGGCCTCCCGGCCGGTCTCCGACTGTTTCCACTCGGCGCGAAGCCACCCTTTCTGCTCCAGGCGGTGAAGGGCGGGATAGAGCGAGCCCTGGTTGACCTGGACCACCGAGCGCGAGATCTGCTCCAGCCGCTGCGCGATCCCGTACCCATGGGCGGGTTCGAGCGATAGGATCTGGAGGATCAGCATGTCGAGCGTGCCTTGCGGGATGGGGAAACGCGGAGAGGGCATCGATACCTCAAGCTTCTACCGTTCAGCATACATCCGGGATAGGTCGAAGGTCAAGGTGTGGGAGCTAAACAGATTGTCGGCGTATCGCGTCGGCGGGCCGCGCACCGCGGAAATGATCCAACTCACGCTGCAACTGCACGATCGGCTCTGGAATGTGTGGCGTTCTCTTGCGGTTCACGATCAGCCGCCTCCGGCGACTGATTGAACTTAACAAGGCAGGCTACTTGGTGTCACGCACACCTGCCGAAAGCTCACCGCTGAATCACTCACGGGACCGAAAAGCGGACCTTAGCGCCGTAATACTTCTCCAGGCCTGGCCGATAAGCGGGTTGATGGGGAAGGTGCTAGCCAACCCGGGCCGAAGACGGAGCCTTGCTTACGCGGTTCTTACTCTTGGCCTGCTCGCAATCCGGTTTCCTTTAGGGCAGGTCACCTGGGTTGGGAATGCAGAGATCCACACGGTCTTCGAAACCATTGCTACCGTGCTTGGGGTGGTTATCGGCGCGATGGCGCTGGTACGCTACTACAACCAAAAGACCACCTCCTACCTGATTCTGGGAGGCGGTTTTCTGGGCGCGGCTCTCTTGGATGCCTATCATGTAGTAGTCACGTCGTCGTCCTGTGCGGCATGCACGCCATCTTCGCTGGCTGCTCTGATCCTTTGGACGGGTGCTCTATCACGATTTTTCTTGTCCGTATTGATGTGCGCCAGCCTGTTCGTTTGGCGAAACGAGACCCACAGTAAGCCAGAGGAATGGAAGCGGGAACGCCAGGTCTACCTGCTGGTGGGCGGTTGGGCGCTGGCCAGCTCCGCATTATTTTTGTGGGCGCCACTTCCCCCGGCTTACCAGCCGCAGTGGCCGGTTCACCGGCCGGGCGAACTGATCGCCGGAGTCATCTTTACTATCGCGGCCGTGGGTTACTTACGCAAAGGGAACTGGAGGATGGACGGGTTCACACATAGCCTGGTTCTGTTCCTGATTGTTGAGACGCTGGCCCAAGCGGTTTACGCGCCCTTCTCGGCACGACCCTTCGATGCAATGCATGTGGCCGTTCACATTCTCAAGATTCTGGCCTACACGTTTGTCTTGACAGGTTTGATCCGGAGCATGTATTCCATTTTCCGCGCCAGGGCCCAGGCCGTGCGCAGTCTGACGCGAGCCAATGCATCGTTTGCCGCCGAGGTGGAGGAACGGCAACGCGCTGAGCAGGCACTGCAGCAATCGCGGGACGAACTGGAGGCCCGCGTCGTAGCCCGCACGGCCGACCTGGCCGAGCAAGCCGCCTTGGTGGCGCTCGTTTCCGAAATCGCGGTCTTGCTGACGCAAGGCGAGAGCGTTGCAAAGACTTTGCAGCGATCGGCCGAGTTGACGGTGCTGTTTCTGGATGCGGCTTTTGTCCGCATTTGGATCCTGAACAAAAGCCAGAATGTCCTGGAGTTGCAGGCCAGCGCCGGCATGTATACCCATTTGAACGGGGCCCACGCGCGCGTGCCGGTCGGCCAATTCGAGATCGGCCGCATCGCCCAAGAGGGTCAACCCCATTGGACCAACAACGTACTGGAAGACTCCTGGGTGCGTGACCCCGAGTGGGCCAAGCGCGAGGGAATGGTCGCTTTCGCCGGATGCCCCTTGATAGTGGGACCAGAGGTGGCCGGGGTGGTGGCGGCGTTCGCCCGCCAGCCCCTCAGCAAGGCCACTCTTCAGACCTTCGACTCCCTGGCGGGAAGTATTTCTCAGTTCCTCGGCCGCAAACGAATGGAAGCGGAGCTTCTTGACAGCGAGGAGAGGGTTCGCCTGCTGCTGGATTCGACCGCCGAATCAATCTACGGTATCGATCTCACGGGCAACTGCACATTTGCCAATCGGGCTTGCTTGCAAATGCTCGGTAATGAGAACGCCGCGGACCTGCTTGGCAAGAACATGCACGATATTATGCATCACACTCGCGCCGACGGCAGCCCGTATCCGGTGACGGAGTGCCGTATCTTTCAGGCGTTCCAGAGGGGGGAAGGCGCGCATGTCGACGACGAAGTTTTGTGGCGCGCGAATGGGACAGGTTTTCCGGCCGAGTATTGGTCCTACCCGGTACGCAGGGGAAGCGAGCTAATGGGCGCCGTAGTGACATTCCTCGACATCACCGAGCGCAAGCGTGCTGAAGACCAGCTGCGCACCTCTGAGGAACGCTTCCGCATCGCCGCCGAGAACGCCGGAGACTTCACGTTCGAATGGGATCTTCGGACCGGGCAGATAGAAGTCTTCGGCTTGCTCGCGGTGAGGCCGGGAGATCCACCGACGCCCACAACCTTCGAAGCTTGGAAAAGTTTGGTGCACCCCGATGATCTCGGACCGATTCTAGCCGGAATCGGGCGGCATATCGAAACCGGTGAGCGTTATATCGCCGAATACCGGATCTTGGGAGAGAGCGGGAGCACTCACCACTATTCCTTGCGGGGCCAAGCAATTCGAAACCCTGCTGGCGACCCTTATAAGTGGATTGGACTGGTATCCGACATCACGGAAAGCAAGCAGGCCGAAGAAGCCATTTCCCAACTGGCCGCGATTGTGCAATGCTCCGAGGACGCCATCATCGGGACCAGTCTGTCGGGCACAATCACCACCTGGAATGGCGGCGCTGAGAGGCTGCTGGGCTACGGCGCCGCCGAGGCTCTGGGCGCCTCGCTTTCGACTCTACTGCCGCGAGCCGATCAGGCCTGGGATATTCTGGATCCGAGCAGCCGGGGAGCAGTGAGCCGACTGGACGAGGCGGTCTTCGTTTGCAAGGAAGGCTTGGAAGTTCCAGTCTCGCTAACCGTCTCGCCCATCCGTAAGGCTTCGGGCGAGATTACGGGAGTAGCCACCATAGCCCGCGACATTAGCGCGCGCAAGCAGGCCGAAATTGAACTGGCGCACCAGGCCCAGCACGACCATTTGACTGGATTGCCGAATCCGCTGCTGCTGGCCGATCGCCTGTCGGCCAGCATCCAACGCGCGAGCCGCAGCGGATTAACGACAGCGGCGATCTATGTGGACCTGGACGGGTTCAAGTTTGTCAATGACACTTTGGGACATGAGGCCGGAGACTCACTGCTGAAGGAGGTGACCGGTCGGCTTCAGGCGTGCGTCCGTGAACCCGACACGCTGGCCCGTATGGGCGGCGACGAGTTCATGGTGGTCATCAACGAGGTGAGGGACGACGGGATCGCGCATTCTATCGCCGAAAGAGTGCGGACCGCGCTGCACCGGCCATTTCACGTTGCCGATCATGAGCTATACGTGACCGCCAGCCTGGGGATCGCCTTGTATCCGCGCGATGGCGCCGATGTCAGCACCCTGCGCCGCAACGCTGATGCCGCCATGTATGAGGCCAAGCGCAGCGGCAAGGACCGGGTGTTGTTCTTCACGCCCGCCATGCGCGATACTTTTCTGGAGCATTTGGAACTGGAAACTGACCTGCGGCATGCCCTCGACCGGAATAATGAACTTTCGCTAGCCTTCCAGCCGATCTTCGAGGCCCAGGGTGGCCGTCAAACCGCCTTCGAGGCGCTGCTGCGATGGTCGCATCCAGTGCTGGGATCAATTTCACCGGCCAAGTTTATTCCGGTAGCCGAGGAGAGTGGGTTGATCTTCCGGCTGGGCGCCTGGGTGCTCAAACAAGCGTGCCGGAAGTGCCGCTTGTGGCAGGACCACGGGTTGGCTGGCGTCCGGGTGGCCGCGAACGTGTCAGCCCTGGAATTCGCGCGAACTGAGTTTGCCGGTAACGTTCTGCGTGTCCTGGAGGAAACCGGTTTGCCGGGCGACTTGCTGGACCTGGAGGTTACCGAAACCACGCTGATGCGAGATATGGACGAATCGATCAGCAAGATGTCTTTGCTGCGCGCGCGGGGCATTCGCATCTCGATCGACGATTTTGGCACCGGATACTCCTCGCTCGGCTATTTGCCCAAGCTGCCGGTCGACACCCTCAAGATCGACCGCAGCTTTGTGACGGACCTGGGAGTAAACAGCACCGCCCAATCGCTGATCGAGGGGATGATTTCGCTCGCTCACAGTATCGGTAAGCAAGTGGTGGTAGAGGGAGTGGAGACGAAAGAACAACTGGAAATCCTGAGGCGCATCGGTTGCGATGAGATCCAGGGTTTCCTGCTGGGGAGGCCGGCCGCGCTGCCTGACTGGGATGCACCGGGCTTGGAGGCCATCCTTCCGGAAATCGCCGAACCCGTCGAAGCTTCCGTCTAACGTCGAAGCTTCGGTATAACGTCGAAGCTTCGGTATAACTAGGACAAACAACAAAAGGGACGGCTTGACAGCCGCCCCTTCCTGGAATCAACTTACCAGCGTTGCTTGCGGCCGCCACCACCGCCGCCACCGCCGGCAAATCCACGCTCCGCCTTGGGACGCGCTTCATTGACGTTGAGTGTCCGGCCATCGAGATCCCGCCCGTTCAGGGCGTTGATCGCGGCCGTACCTTCATTGTCGTTGGTCATTTCGACGAATCCAAAACCGCGGGGTTGGCCGGTGTCGCGATCTCTCACGATGTTCACACGGTCAACGGTTCCATGCGCTTCAAACAGCGAACGGACAGCCTCTTCGGAGGTCCCGAAACTGAGGTTGCCTACAAAAATATTTTTCATTGTTTACTCTTCTTTCTGAATTTGCAGAGTAGCTAATCGCGGCAGATTCGAACGAAGGTGTTTAGGACCGGACGAAACGAAAGATGCCTAATCGGCGGAACTGTCAAATCACAAAGAAATTATAACACGAAGTGGCGAGGTGTTATTCTTGTAACGAGAGGGTCCGGTTGCACGTTTAACATTCCAGTGGCCGCAGGGGACCTGGCCCGGGTTATGTCTATGGTGTGCATGGCGGTTCGTATAGCGCAACTTCTCTCGCTGGCCTCTATCGGCGCAACCTTTTTGGCGGCCGCGCCGCAGGACGCCGACGTCGTTTTCCATAGTGACGTATCCCTGGTGCGCATTGACGCCCAGGTGGTGGACTCCAGCAATCGATCGATCACCCACCTGAATGCAGAGGATTTCGTCCTGCGCGCGAATGGTCAAGTGGTGCCGATCCGAAATTTTGCCAGCGAAAATATGCCGGTGGATGTGCTCTTTCTGCTGGACGTTAGCGCCAGCATGCGCCCGCATGTGCAGCGTATCGCCGATGCGTCGGGCCAGGCCTTGACCGTGCTTGGCAAAGACGACCGCATGGGCATCATGGTATTCGATCGCTCCACCCGCGTGCGTCTTTCATTTAACAGTAGCCGCCAGGACGTGCAGCGTGGATTTGACCGGCTGCTTCGCGAGGAGCGATTCAACGGCGGCACCGATATCACGCGAGCCATGCTGGATGCGGCCGACTACGTCCGGCGGGAGGGCCGCCGGGATGCGCGCCGCGCCATTGTCATCCTCACCGACGATCAGACCGAGTTTAACCGCGACGATCAAGGAGTTGGCCGGGCGCTGGCCCGGGCCGATGCGGTGATGTGCGCCTTGATCGCGCCGGACGCCGGCCAATACGGAGGCTATCCACGTGGTCCTGGTGGCGGCGGACAACGCCGCGGTACGTGGGGATCGGGCGGGGTGGTGGTCTGGGAGGCGGACTCCCCGGCGTCATCTTTGGCCCGCGCGGCGGCGGAGGAATGGGCGGCGGCCGCTATCCGGGCGGCGGAGGCGGCGGGCATACTGAATCGGCCGGAACCGCCGAGATCGCCCGCGAGTCAGGCGGCGACAGCATGTCGGTCAATGATGCTTCGGCGCTGGAAGAGACCCTGGCGCGGCTCCGCCAGCGCTACACGTTGTACTTCAATTTGCCCGATGGCGTGAAGCCGGGCGATGAACGCAATATCGAGGTCGCATTGACGGCTTCCGCGAGCCGGCGCCACACGGATGCCGAAGTCCGATATCGCCGCGTGTTTATGGGGTCCGGTTCGGGTGGTGATGCATCGCCGGTGCGTGTGACTCGCGCGCCCGCCGATACCGGGTACTCGACGCCGTCCGTCTCGAGCTCCGACACCGATGCCTCCTCTACCACGCGCCGGCGTCGTGTCGCAGTGAACCAGGATGGCTCGGCTGTGTCAGGCCCGACCACTTATGACGACTCGTCGCCGGGTCCGCTGAAAGCCGCGCCCGATACCCAACCGCACACCTCCGCGCCGAATTCCGGCGCCCCGCCCAAGGCGGATCCGGCCAGACAACAATAATGAAGAACGGGGCCGCCCGCTGATTGCTCGGACGACCCCGTGAAGGTTTCGGAGTGATTACAAACTACTGGCGCGCGTGGACTGTATCCACCGCGAACTCCGCGTTCTGTCCATGACAGGTCACGCAGCTTTCGCCCAGCACCGAGGTATTGACGAGAGCATGGGAGGCGGTGGATATGTCATCGTGGCAGCCCTGGCAGGCAGCCGAGATTGGAGCGGTCTGCGGCAAGAAACCGCCGGGACTCGCGACCATGGCTTTGGCGCCCACGTTGTCAACCTGGTAAGAGCTATTGACGTGGCACGCGCTGCAGTCGCGCAGGTCGCCCGGGAATAGCACCGCTTGATAGTTGGTGGTTCCCAGGATATATGGATTCGTGAGGTTACTGCCTCGGTGAATGCTGTGAATCTGCCAAGCGAAATTCACGCTTTGGTTGGAGGTGCCATCCGTCAGCGTGGGATTGTGGCAGAGCACGCACTCTTGCGTTGCGTTGCGGGTGCCACCATGAACAAAGGTCAGGTTCTGATGGCAGGCGCCGCACTTTGCGTCGGCAACTACTTGGCGTCTGGCGACCGTCGGGCTGTTGTCCACCGAGAAGTAGGTCTCTACCGGCTTGGCGCTGTCGGTAGCCGGGGTCGCCTTCATGGTGCCCGGCAACAACGTTGTATCATTTCGGGCTTCGAGCGAAATAGTGTAGGAGCCCGTTGCGGTAGCCGGAATCTTATTCGTCATCTGATAGAGATAAACGCCGTTGCTACCGGGCGTTTTGCTGGCATCCTCGGAAACCTGCATTCCTGCGGGCCCGGTTTGGTAGTCGACGTTCGCTCCGCTGAGTAGCACGCGGAATCGAGTCAATTGGCTGATGTCCACCGGGTTGCCGGCTTTGTTGTTTACCTGGAACGTAACCGCCGGCGCATTGCCCGCTGTGTTGTTCTGAACCTTCAGGATTTGCATGACAATTCCAGGAAGCGACGCGGAGTTGTTCGGAACCTGGTGCGCGCCAGGGATCGAAGCATCGAAGTCCAACGTGGCTTGTGAAGTATGGCATTCCTTGCACTGGTTGTCGTCAACTTGCGGCAGATTGACGTGATTCTGGCCAGTCGCAAAATTCACGTTGTCGTGGCAAGACCCGCATACAGCGCGGCTGGGATTGAGCTTCCAGTTATCAGCCTGCGTGGGACCGGTGGCGTGGCAAGTGGTGCAATTGCGGATATCCTGCGGGAACACGATGGTGGAATAATCTTTCAACGATCCGCGATGAACGACCGAATAGGCACCGCCCGCTAACACGCTCGGCAGGCTTGATCCCATATGCAGCTTGTGGATGAACACCTTCATGTCCACGGTGTTCAGACTATCGGGATTGATGCTTTGAGGCGTGTGGCAAAGTACACAGAACGCGATCTTTTGACGAGGGCCAGGACTGCCGTGCGCGTTGAGCGGGTCATGACAGCCGTTGCAACTTGCTTCGTTTACGACATCCCGGACATTCGTGACTGGAGCGCCGTTTGGCACAAACGTGTAAACGAAATCCGAGACGAACATGGTCTGATAGCCGTACGCCGACAAATCGCGCTCGGCCTGCATGCCGATGGAGTGCGTGGCAGTGGCGTCAAAAGTGACCGGCGCCTTGGTGCCAAAGGTGTAAATATACGTTCCGGTTGGAGCATCCACCAGGGTGTACGCCCCGCCGGAATCCGTGCCTGCCTGGATTTGTGAAGGATTAGAATTCGTGGTGGATTTGGTGACTGTGGTTGTGTAGGCGATGTACTGGGACTGGCCGTTCGGAATATATGCCGCGACAAAAGCTAGTCCTTCGATACCCGGCGTTTGGACACCATTCACATCCAGGCCGGCGCCTTGGGAATCCGTCAGTGTGAAGTGGGCCGTGATGGTGCCATCTTTGGCAATACTGGCACTTTGGATTTTCACCACGACGCCGGTAGTGACCATTGGAAATGCGCTGGCCGCCATCGGATTGAACGCCAGGTTCTGTTTTGCCGGACGATCAGCGGCGGACGCAGCGATAAGAAAAAAACTGCTCACGAAAACTAACGCAACTCTGGTGAGAAGACAATGACTCTTCATAGAATTAAGCCTCCTGTGATGAAACAGAACTGATTTGGAACGCTGAATTGCGCTTAGCCCGCAAGATGCGCCGTAGGCTGCACGTCAGCTACACAAGGATCAACAAGCACGTGGCTCGCCATCGTCCGGACCTTGATTTCACGAGCTTAGCGGGGGTATGGGGCGGTTGACACAGGGAGAATCTGAGTCAAGCAACGCAACCCAGCCGCCGCCGTGTCGCGGTGCGGCCGACGACTCGTCACCGTTCCCGCTGAAAGAATCGCCTGGAGGTGTGCTACAAAGTACGGAGCGGAGTCCCCGCGCCAACGCCGTGACCGCTTACAAAAGTTAGAATAGGCTCGATGATCCGCGCGCTGACAGTATTTGTGGCAGCCGCATGTGGCCTGACGGCACAGATTGATGCCGGGCTGGATCTTTGGGTCCGTGTTCGGGAACATATTCGGGCGACCGCCGCCGAACTACCGAACTATAGCTGCCAGGAGACCATGGAGCGGTCGATTCAGGCGTCCGCCGGGCAAATCGAATTCCGCGAGCGCTTGCGCTTGGAAGTCCTTTTCGCCGAGAGGACGGAACTGTTCGCTTGGCCAGGTTCTTCGGAATTCACGTCAGAGCCGCTCCAAAATTGGATCGGCGCAGGCGCCATCGGCAATGGTGACTTCGTGACTGAGTTGCTCAACCTGTTCGTGATATCGACCGCTACGGTGAAGTATGCGGGTATCGAAACGCGCGATCGGCGCGCATTGCACCGGTTCAATTTCCACGTTCCTCTTTTGAGCAGCCGGTACACCTTGGCAGTGCACGGAAAGACTGCGATCACGGCCTATTCGGGCTCGTTCTGGGTGGACCAAGGGTCGCTGGATATCGTCCGTTTGGAGACGCGCGCGGAAGCAATACCGGCCGACCTCGACTGCAGTGAAGCGCGTCAGTATGTTACATATGGCCGAGTACGCTTGGGCATTGGCGATCGGCTGCTTCCGTCTTCGGGCGAACTGGCCATCGTTACCGGCGACGGACACGAGAGCCGCAACACGATCGGGTTCAGCAACTGCCGCCAATATTCGACTTCGAGTTCGCTGTCATTTACGACGCCTCCAGACTTGGCAGTATCGGCAAAGCCTCGGCCTCAGCGAGCGCTACCGGCAGACGTTGTGCTGGTATTGCGGCTGGAGCAACCGATCTCGATTTCCGAATCCGCGGCGGGTGATCCGATTGAGGCACGACTGGACAAGCCGGTGAATGCCGGCGGCGTATTGCTGCCCAAAGGAACTCGGGTACTCGGCCGGATCCGGCGGCTCGAGCAGCATCTTAATTCGCCACCATGGATTCTGGTTGGCCTCCAGTTCTTTGCGGCCGAAACGCCCGAAGGGCTCATCACGTTCAGCGCGCGACTTACCGGACCACGCTCAACTCCTGAGGTGACGCAGATGGTCAACAGCAGGCTCGAAATCATGCCCGGTGCGGTCGGATTGGATATCCAGGACGACGGAACCAGGACGGGAGTCGGCAGTTTCCGCGTGCCTGGCAAAGAACTGCGGGTCGGGCGCGGGCTTCGCACGATTTGGAAAACGCAGTGAGGGAAAAACCGTTTAACTTAACTTAAGCTTTGCGTCGCCGCATGAAATAGAGAGCACTCAGTCCGGTCCCGATCAGAAGCAGCGAGGCCGGCTCGGGCGTGACGATAGCAATCTGGCTGGCAGTGATCGCGCCTGGCAGGCTGAACCATGTGAATTCGCCGGGAGCCAATGGACCAAAGGAAGAGTCGACCGTGAGAATGCCGGAGGGGCGAAACGTCACGCCGGCACTCGCGTAGTCCATTAAGTCAGTGGTCTGATACTGACCCTGGAGGCATTGCGCCGCTGTCGGCCCTGGCGAATAGATTGATGCCAATGGCGTCCCCGCGCCCTTGCAAGCGCCGTCCCCATCAGCCCCGGCAAAGGTTTCGGGGCTCCCCCCGACCGTAAAGTAAACCTGAAACAGGCCCCCAGGAGCCGAGTTCAGGACCCCTATCAGCGTGTCGTTACTACCGTCGAACGGACCCAGGTCCGGGCTTGACGTGGTTACGTTAAACGCCGTGGCGATACCGCCGCCATTTGTGGCGGTGACCGTGATCAGAAGCTCGCAACCGCTGGTGTCGTGGCCCACGGCTGGACATTCGGGGAAACTAAGGAGCGCCGCAAATGCAGGGAGAGCCGCGAATACCAGAAGCCCAGCCGCCATAATGGCGTAATTTTTCATATTCCACGATCCTTCATAATGGTCTCTGTTGATTCTTACACGAAAGTGCCTTTCCGGAGCGATCCGGCGAAAATGGAAACCACTGGTAGTTGCCAAACATATGCAATGCCATTAGTCCGAATGCTTTCTCCGAGATAGCACCGGCGGAGCGGCCCATGCATTGGTCGGGCTCGGTCAGGACCGAGGATTTGCTAATTGCTGTTCCAGGGCGCGGGCCAGCTCATCAGGCCGCTGCGAGCCGACCAATACGACGCCTCCTTTTTTCAGTGCCAACTCCACGCCTTTGTTCCCATTGGCGATGAAGGCCTTGCCGCGCGCTGTGGACCGGACACCGTAGCCGCCCCAGTCCGTTACCGGATCGAAGGTCACCGCGTGGACAGACTGGACGGCAGCCAATGATATGCGGTAGGAGCGCCAGAGGCCCCGCATGGCTACCGACAGTTCGTTCGGCAGCACTTCGGTGACCAGCTTGACGGTGATGAGCCGGAAATAGATCAACCACAGGAAAATTGTCCAGCCGACGATGCCGGCATTCGACATCGGCTGTTTGCCCCACGGGTGCCCCAAGCCCACTTGCCAGATCGCAAGCAGCAGCATGGCAACCGGTGGGATGGCGGTCAGGATAAGGAGGCGGCGTTGACGAAGGCTTTGTTCTTCGTGAAACAACGGCTTGGTCTGGCCGCCCATATGCCGCTATCGCAGGTTGCCGATGGTGTACTGTAGCAACGCATTCTGAGTTTGATAGTCATACTTCGCGCTGAGGTTTTCGATTTCAGCCTCGGTCAGATTCAATTGAGACTGAGTCAACTCGACGATCGACGACAACCCGAGATTGTAGCGTCCTTGTGCCAGATCCAGTGCTAACGCCGCCTGGCGCAGGAATTGCGCGGTGACATCGATGCGTTGGAAGGCGGTGATGGCGCCGGCCCAAGCGACGCGAACATCGCGCGCAACTCTCTCCTGCTGATCCCGCAGCCGCTGGTCGGCCTCCATCGCACGTTGGCGGGCAGCCTCGCGCCGGGCCGAAAACAGATGGCCGTTGAACACGGGAATGCTCACGTTGGCAGCCACCCCTTCGTACTCGGGCGGGATGGATGCATTGACAGGCGTGTTGATAAACGGAATGCCACCGCCTACGGCAATCGCGCTTACGGTGGGACGGTTGAGATCCTTTTCGGCCTCGAAGAACTTGTAAGCGCCCTCGCGCGAGGAACGCAGGCTGGCGAGTTCGGGCCGGTTGTTTTCTGCCTGCACAACTAAGTCGTCCGGTTTACCGGGCGGCCCAGCCGGAAGGGGTTCGTCCACGAGCTGATAACTAGCGGGTTGGTCGGAGCCCAGCGCGCGGCCCAGTTCAGCCAGCGCCTGCTGGACGCCTTCCTGGGCGCGAATGAGCAGCAGCTTGGCCTCAGAAACATTGACGTCGACGAGGCTGACATCGAGCTGCGACTTAAGTTGGTTCCTGGCGAGCTCGGTTACCTGATCGCTGAGAGTCTGCCGGGCTGCGACGGTTTGCTCCGCGACTTTAACTACCGCTTGGGCGTGCAGCACGTCGTAGTAAGCGCGGCCGACCGCGAGCAGCACGTTGTAGTGCGTGGCGTCGAGATCGTGCGCGGTAGCCTGGGCATTGAATCGCGCGCTTGCGACCAGGTTGGGAGTGCGTCCGGAGTCGGTGACGAGCTGATGGATGACGACGCCCTGCCCGAAACGATCGAAGAGGCGGGACGCGGATAAATCGCCGGCCCCGATTCTGGACAGGTTGTTGCCTTGGGAGCCGGTGATCTCGCCGCTCACCTCGGGATAGTAGGGGGCGCGGTTTATAACGATCTGCTGATTGGCAAAGCCGAGTTCGTTTTGCGCGGCCTGGATCTGCGGATGATTCTTGACGGCCAGCGCTTGGGCGTCCTGAAGTGTGAGTCTGGGGGGAGCTTGGGCGCAGGCGTGCCTGCCGCCGACGACGGCTAACGTTGCAACGCTGATTATCTTAGTTAGTCTGTGGAGCATTCGGCCTCTTTCTTCTGTAGACAAGTAGATAGGCGGCTGGAACGATGAACACTGTGAGAATGACCGACGAAGTCAAGCCTCCGATGATGGCCCGCGCCATGGGAGTATACTGCTCGCCGCCCGTGCCGAGCTTCATGGCCATGGGGATCATCCCGATAATGGTCGCCAGCGACGTCATCAGAATCGGTCGCAGCCGGACGCGGCAGGCTGTGACGATGGCGTCGGCTACCGACAAACCCTGCTCTTCCAGCTTGTGCGCGAAGTCCACGATCAAAATGCTGTTGGAATCGGCGATCCCGATCAGCATCAGCACGCCCATGAGCGACATCACGTTCAGCGTGGTGTGAGTAAGCGGCAGGATAATCAACACACCTACAAATCCCATCGGAATGGCGAGCATGATGAGAAATGGATCGATGAACGATCGGAATTGGGCGATCAGGATGAGGAACAGGAGAATGAACGACAGGCTGAAACCGATCGCGAAACTCTTGAAGGACTCCTCCATACCCTCCACCATGCCACGCAGCGTCACGCGGATATTGGACGGCAACTTGGCGTCGATGATCGTTTGTCTAATCTTACTGGTGAGTTTCCCCAGGTCCTCGCCCGATGGCGTAACGTAAATGTCCATGATGCGTTGGATCTGGTAGTGGTCGATTTCGGTTGGTGACTGGACATTCTCGAGTTTCACGACCGAGTCGAGGGTGGTGGGCCGAGCGAGGTTGGGGGCGCGCAGCGGGATCTGCGTCAAATCGACTAAGTTGTGAATGGCCGGTTTGCCATGTTCGTAATATTGCACGGTGAGGAAATAGTCATTACCGGTCTTATAGTCCACCCAGTAATTCGGCGCGATCATAGTGTTGGAATTGAGTGCGGTGATGACATTCGCAACAATGTCCTTCTGGGTGAGTCCCAGCTCTGCGGCGTGCACGCGGTCGACATTCAGGCGTAGGGCCGGGTAGTTCATATCCTGCGGGATGTAAATCTCTCCCACTCCCGGCAGCCGGCGAATGCGTGCCGACAGGTTTTGAGCGGCGCCGTAGGTCGTGTCGAGCTCGCGGGAGCTCACTTGTACGTCAATAGGAGCGGGCTTGCCTGAATTGACAATTGCGTCCACCATAGAGCCGCTCTGAAAAAACGCACGGACATCCGGAAATTTCGCGGTCAGATCGTTCCGTACCTGGTCCATGTAAACTAGACTGCTGACGCGATGATCATCATTCAGCGCAACCTGGATGGTGGCGGTGTATTGTCCTGCATTGGTGGTGTACAGCGACGAGAAATCATTCACGACACCAATATTGGACACAATCATTTTCAGATCGTGAGGATCGACCACATGGCGAATCAAGTCCTCGATCTTGGATACATACTGGTCGGTGATCTCGATGCGCGTACCGGTGGCAACCTTGATGTTCAGCGTGAATTGCCCCGCATCGGTCTGTGGAAAGAAAGCCAAGCCCAGGAAGGGATAGATCCCCAGGCTCGCAATGAATATCCCGATCAGCAGGGCCAGAGTGAGAGCCGGGCGCTTCAAGGCGCTCCGAACTGAGCGCTCGTAAAGATCGAGCAAGCCGTTGAACATGCGGTTGAACCAGGCATTGAAACGCGCGCCCCAGGAGGTATTGATCACGGCATCTCCGCCATGCTCGTGATGAATGCCCTTGAGGAATTTTGAACAAAACAGGGGAATCACAGTCATCGCGACCACAAAAGACGCCAACAGCGAAAGGCAGAACGCCAGCGCCAGCGCCGAGAACAGGAACTTACTCACGCCGTAGAGAAAGGTAACGGGAAAGAAATCTACGACATCGACCAGCGTGGCGGCCAGAACCGCGAGATTGACCTCGGCTCCGCCCTCCTCAGCCGCGCGTTGCGGCGAAGAGCCCATTTCCAAGTGACGATAGATGTTTTCGAGCGAGATGACCGAGTTGTCGATTACGCGCGAGAAGGCCAGAGCCAGGCCGCCCAGAATCATCGTATTCACGGTGCTGCCAAGCATGTAGAGAATGACGAACGTAGCCAGCGCCGAGATGGGAATCGACAACAAAACGGCGAACGTGGCGCGCATGCTTCCAAGAAAGATCAGGATCATCAAGCTGGTCAATACCAGACCGATGACGCCTTCGTGAAGTACGGTCTGCAACGCCTCTTTGACGAAAACGGACTGATCGAAGACCACGTTGGCGACCAATTGTCGTGGGATGTCGAAGAGATGCCCGATGAGGCTGCGAACACCGTCGACCACCTCGATGGTATTGCTGTCACCGCCTTGTTTCATGATCGGAATGGAAGCGGACTTCTGGCCGTCGACACGGACGATGTTGTACTGCAGTTGGCTGGAGTCCTTGGCTTCCCCGACATCCCCGACCGTGACTGAGCTCTGGCCGACCGTCTTGATGGGAACGCTATCCAGCTCCTCGACCTGATTTACAAGGCTGTTGGAGTAAACATAGTAATCATTGCCGCCCACCTTCACGTCGCCCGCTGGAAGAATGAGATTGTTGTTGTTGACCGCGTCCACCACGTCCATCACACTCAACTCGCGCGATATCAGCTTGTAAGGATCCACGTAGACCATCGCTTGCCGGTATTTGCCGCCGAAAACCCCCGGAATTTCGGCGCCCTTGACCACCGCTATTTGATTGCGGATCTGAAACTGGGCGATGTCGTGAAGCTGGGTTTCGTTGAGTCCTTCGCCCTTCACGGTAACGAGACAAACCGGCAGACTGGAGGTGTCGAATTTCATCACCACCGGAGGCAGCGTGCCGGGCGGCAGTCGCTTCAAGTCGGCCAGCGCGAGGTTGGATAATTGGGTGACGTCCGCATCGGCGTTGGTTCCAGGCTGGAAGAACACTTTGATGATGCTAACGCCAAGCAGCGAGCGCGACTCGGTATGATCCACGCCGCTAGCTAGCGTAAACCAGCGCTCCAGCGGATTGGTGATGTCGGTCTCGATGTCTTCGGGCGGCATGCCGGAGTAAAAAGTGGCGACTACCACCTCGGGAAGGTTGATCACCGGAAACAGGTCGACCGGCATGCGGGCCAGGCTGGTAATGCCGATGACTGTCAGAACCAGACAGACCACGATGATGAAGTACGGATTGCGAATCGAGAACCGCGGCATCGGCTTTACCCTGCGGGCTGAGCCCTCCGGCGATAAACCAGAAGATATGCGGCCGGAACGATGAACACGGTCAGCAGTACCGAAACGGTGAGGCCGCCAATGATGGCGCGAGCCAGCGGCGCATACTGTTCGCTCCCGGTTCCCAGTTTCAGCGCCATCGGCACCATCCCGATGATGGTGGCGAACGAGGTCATCAGAATCGGCCGCAGCCGGACGCGGCAGGACATGATCACGGCGTCGCCCACCGAGCGGCCTTGCTCTTCCAGGCGGTGCGCGAATTCGACGATCAGGATGCTATTGGAGGCTGCGATTCCAACCAGCATTAGAACGCCCATGAGCGACATTACGTTCAGCGTAGTATGGGTGAGAGGCAGCACCACCATTACGCCGATGAACCCCATCGGAATCGCCAGCATGATCAGAAACGGATCTATGAACGAGCGGAACTGGGCCACCAGAATCAGAAAGAGAAGCACCACGGAAAGGGACAGACCAATGGCGAAGCTCCGGAAGGACTCATTCATGCCTTGCACCATGCCTCGCAGATTGATGCGAACGTTGCTGGGGTACTTCTGCTCGTTCAGCAAGTGCGTGATCCGCGCCGTAACCTTCCCTAAATCTTCTTCGGACGGAGTCACGTACACATCGGCAATACGCTGGATCTGATAATGATCGATCTCGGTCGGAGACTGGACGAAATCCAGACTGGCTACGCTTCCGAGCGTGGTAATGGGCCGGGCGGAAGAGCCAAAATGCGGTGTGTCAGGTCCGCGGGCGTCAATCTTGCCTTCGAGGGCGGCGCCCCGGAGAGGAATCTGCTGCAGATCGACAAAGTTATGAATGGAGGGCCGGCCCTTTTCGTAAAACTGCACAGTAAGAAAATAATCATTTCCGGTCTGGTGATCAACCCAGTAGTTGGGGGCGATCATGGTGTTGGAATTCAAGGCCGTAATGACGTTGTCGACGATCTCTTTCTGGGAAAGCCCAAGCTCGGCGGCGTGTACTCGATCGATTTTCAGCCGGACGGCGGGATAATTCATGTCCTGCGGAATGTAGACTTCGCCGATGCCCGACAGCTTGCGGATGCGCGCTGCCAGATCCTGCGCGATGGTGTACGTGCGATCGAGATCGCGACTGCTGACCTGGACGTCGATGGGGGCCGGCATACCCATATTGAGGATGGCGTCCACCATCGAACCGCTGGAGAAAAAGGTCCGCAGGTCGGGGTAGCGGCTGGCGATTTCGCGCCGCAGCCGGTCGATATATTCGAAGCTGCCGGTCTTATGCGACTCTTTCAGCTCAACCTGGATGGTGGCGGTGTAAGGGCCGGCGTTGGTGGTGTACAGCGCCGAAAAATCCGGCACGATTCCGATGTTCGATACGATCATCTTGAAGTCGGCCGGATCGACCACGTGGCGGATCAGATCCTCGACTTTGCTCACATATTCATCGGTGGCTTCAATCCGCGCGCCAGTCGGGACTTTGAGGTTGATGGTGAATTGCCCGGCGTCGGTGCGCGGGAAGAAAGCGACTCCGAGAAACGGATAGAGCGCCAGGCTGGCGAGGAAAAGACCGAGCAAGAGCGCGATCGTGACCGCCGGATAGCGGAGGGCGCCCCGTACCAGACGCTCGTAAAAATCAAGCAGGGCCGTGAAGCCACGATTAAACCAAGCATTAAAACCGCCGCTCGTCACGGCCTCATGCGCGTGATGAACCCCCTTCAGGAAGCGTGCACAAAACAACGGAATCACCGTCATGGCGACGAAATAGGAGGCGAACAGCGAGATCACCACCGCCAACGCGAGTGCCGAGAACAGAAACTTGCTGACTCCGTATAAGAAGGTGACCGGGAAGAAAACTACCACTGTCGTCAGAGTGGCGGCCAGCACCGCCATGCTTACTTCCGCGCCGCCCTGTTCGGCCGCCACCTCCGGTGAAGCGCCCATCTCCAGATGGCGGTAAATATTCTCCAGTGAAATAACAGAATTGTCGATCACACGCGAAAATGCCAGCGCCAGCCCGCCCAGAATCATCGTGTTCACCGTGCTCCCGAGCAGGTACAGCACTACAAAGGTGGTCAAGGCGGACAGCGGAATCGACAGAAATACTGCTACCGTGGCACGGAGACTTCCCAAAAAGATCAGGATCATCAGGCTGGTGAGCGCCAGACCAATCAAGCCCTCGTGCAACAGCGTGTTGATCGCCTCTTTCACGAAAGCCGACTGATCGAACACCACGGCGGCCTCCAGCTGTTTCGGAACGTCGAACAGCTTTCCGATCATGCCGCGAATGCCGTTCACCACCTGGATGGTATTGGTGTCCCCGCCCTGCTTCATGATGGGCAAGTAGGCGGAGCGCTGGCCGTCCACGCGAACGACGTTGTACTGGATCTGATTGGCATCCTTGGCTTCGCCCACATCCCCGACGGAAACCCAGCGCTGGCCGATGGTCCTTATGGGAATATCATTGATTTCAGAAACCTTCTTGACCAGACTGTTGGAGTAGACGTAATAGTCATACGGACCCATCTTGACGTCGCCAGCAGGCAAGATCAGGTTATTCTGGTTGACTGCATTTACGACGTCCATCGGGCTCAGTTGCCGCGATAGGAGCTTGTAGGGGTCGACATAGACCATGACCTGCCGGTATTTCCCGCCGAAGGGCGGCGGAATGGTGGCGCCCTGTACTACCGCGATCTGATTCCGGATGGTGAACTGCCCTATGTCGTGAAGCTGGGTTTCGGTAAGGCCTTGCCCTTTCAGAGTGACCAGGCACACCGGAAGGCTGGAGGCATCGAATTTCAGCACCACGGGAGGCAGCGTGCCGGGCGGCAGGCGCTTCAAGTCAGCCAAAGCCAGGTTGGAAAGCTCGGTGACATCGGCGTCCGCGTTCGTACCTGGCTGGAAGTACGCTTTGATGATGCTCACACCCAGCATGGAGCGCGATTCCATATGGTCCATGCCGCTGGCCATGGTGAAAAACCGTTCCAGCGGGTTGGTGATGTCGGTTTCGATGTCCTCTGGCGGCATGCCCGAGTAAAACGTCGCTACCACGACCTCGGGAATGTTGATGGAGGGAAACAGATCCACCGGCATCCGCAGCAGGCTGGTCACTCCGAGCACCATCAAAGCCAAACAAACTACGACGATGAAGTACGGATTTCGTATAGAAAAACTGGACACGGCTAGGTTCCTTCGCCTCGGCTACTGTTTTTCTTCCTGACCTTGGTACTCAACCAACTCGATCACTTTGGGCCGCACTTCCTCGCCGGCCTTCAGCCCGCTGCGATCACTGACTACAACCAACTCCCCGTCCTGCAATCCGGAGATTACTTCCGCCTCAGTGGCGGTCTGAATGCCGAGGGTTACGCGGCGGACCTCAATTTTGCCGGATGGAGGAACCACGTCGACGCTGGTCTGATCGCCTTGGTGTTCGACCGCCTGCAGCGGCACGGCCAGCACACTTGCCTTCTGATCGAGCGTGATGGTGGCTTCCGCGTACAGACCGGGAATCAAGACCTTGTTCGGGTTCGCCACGTCCACTTCGGTATGCATGGTACGCGTGTCTTCTTTGACGTCCACCGAGAAGCGCGCCACCTTGCCGGGAAAAGTTCGATTGAGTGACGGAACCATTACGCTAACCGGGTCGCCGATTTTGATATAGCGGACGTATGACTCAGGAACCGGTATGACGAGACGGAAAAGATCGTCCTGGGAGAGACGAACCAGCGGCATAGCCTGCGTGCTGGAACTCGTACCGGCCTGCATTAAGGCGCCGAGATTTGCGAACCGCTGCGTGACCACGCCCGCAAAAGGCGCGGTGATTTTTGAATAATCGTACAGATCTTGATCGTGCTTGCGCTTGGCCTGCATGACGGCCAACTGACTCTGCGCCGCCTCTAGGCTTGATTTGGAAGCTTCCACCTGCGCCTCGGCGGCCAAATCTTTTCCTTGGGCATCGTCGACTTCCTGTTGCGCCACCAAGCCGGGTTTCGATTTTGCAACTCCGCTCAATCTTTCATATTGCAGATGCAGCGCGTTGTACTGCGCCTGCACGCGTCCGAGGTCGTGCTCAGCATGGGTAATCTGGTCGGAGGCGTTCTTAATGGACGCATCGTCCTGCTGCAGTTGCGATTCGAGCTCCGGGATCTCGAGCACTGCCATGACTTGGCCGGCCTTCACGCGCGTGCCATAATCCACGTCCAGCTTTTTCACATAGCCGGATTCCTTGGCATAAACGTCGATTTCCTGGAATGGAACCAGTTCGGACGACACTGTCAGCTTTCGGCCGAGCGCCTTCTTGGCTACCTTGGCTACGCCGACCGAAATTCCCTCCGCGGCGAGAGGCGCGTTTGCACTGGCCTTTTCGCCACTGCCACAGGATGACAAGATACCCGCGACGACAATCAAGCCAGCCAGGAACGGAATAGCGATTTTTAAACTCACGGGCCATCCTTGAACACTTGCTTCAATCGATCGGAAAGGCCCTTCAGCGAAAACTGGGGCGACTGGCAAAATTGAATCAATTCACTTTCCGAGCGCAAAATGCCCTCCGCTACTTGCGGAATTTCCGATACGACCTCCAGCGGAATCGTCTGGATGCCATGACGGTCACCGTGAAGCAGATCCCCCGGCGCGATTTTCAATCCACCGATCTCAACCGGTTCACCGAACTCGATGAGGTGGGCATAAGCATGAGACACTGACACGCTTCCGGAAAAAAGATGGAAGCCAAGCGCCTTCACGGCCGGCAAATCGCGCACCGCTCCGTTAGTGATGTAGCCAACGCAGTTCAAGGCGCGCCCTATGTTGGCATGAATCTCTCCCACAAAGGCCCCGACTCCCGGCATATGGTCGACATCCTGCAGCACAATTACCCGCGGCTCCGGAATGGTAGCAACGTAGCTCCAAAAATCCATGCGGTCGTAGTAGCATCGGCCCGACATCGGAGGGCTCGAGCTCCGGATTCGTCCGGTTACGGCGTATCCCAGCATCGGCTCGAAGTTTGGAAAACGGCAACGCACGGCTCCGGAAATAAAACCTTCGTTGCGAAGCCTGACATTGAGCCTTTCAATCGCATTAGACGCCGTACAGGTGTCCAGGGAGCGGATCTTATCCAGATCGCTGTTAGAGGTCGCAAGTGGGTTAGTCATCTGAGATAAACCGGCCGTCCATGGCCCCAATTCCTCGCGGCACGGTCGTTAGGACAAAACCCTTTCTTCGGAGCAGCTTCGTAGGATTAAACACAGGGATGCTGTTCAACAATATACGCCGTCCGCGCACCCGTGTCCAATACCAACCTGTTGGTATTTCGGGCCCAAATTTCCAGTATCTCCTTTCCACCAGGGCCTCGATCGGTTAGGCTTGGAATAGCCCTTGGAACTGTCGACAAGCAAGACCGAACGGCGTGGTCACGATCGGCTGCTGCTGAGCAGCCGTTTGGCGCTAATCGTCGGATTTGGTAGCCTTCTCGGGATCATGGCTCTCGCTGGAATAGACGCTTTGCGAGTACTGCAAAGTTTCCGAATCAACGACGATCGAATTCGCCGCCAGTTCTTGTTTCGGAATCACGTTTTGAATGATATCCGCTCGGAAGTCTATCTTTCCGGGACTTATGTACGCGATTACTTGCTGGAACCAGAGACTGAAAGGGCCGATGCATACAGGGCCAGCCTGGAACAAGTACGAGTACAGATGGTTTCAGCGCTCGAATCCTACCGGCGCCAAATCGCGCCCGAAGAGTTTCAACACTACACGGCTCTCAAGACGGAGCTGACGGAATACTGGGGAATCCTCGCACCCATCTTCAAATGGAATGCCGCGGAGAGGCGCCGGCTGGGCTACACCTTTTTACGCGACGAAGTATTTCCACGGCGTCAAAACATGCTGGCGATTGCCGACCGGATCGCCGCTATCAACGAACAACAGCTCAATGCCGCCAACGATCTGGTGGTCGGCCTCCTGCTGGCTTTTCAAACCCGCGTTGCCGTAACTCTGATGGCGGCGCTGGCCCTGGGTTTGGGAATGGCGGCCTTCAGCATGCGCAAGATTCTTAGACTGGAACAGCAGGCGCATGCGCGATACGAGGAAGTGGCGGAGGCTCGCAGCCAGCTCAAAGATCTGTCGGCGCGGCTGGTGCAGGCCCAAGAAACGGAGCGGCGAGCGTTATCCAGGGAGTTGCACGACGAAGTGGGCCAATCGCTCTCGGCGGTGCTGATCGAATTGCGGAATCTCTCGACTGGGTTGGGCGTACGGTCCGAGGACCAATCTCGCGCCCAGGTGGACATCATAAAGGGACTGGTGGAAAGCAGCGTGCGCGTGGTTCGGAATATGGCGCTGCTGCTCCGGCCATCCATGTTGGATGACCTGGGCCTGGTGCCGGCGCTGCGTTGGCACGCCCGTGAAGTATCCAAACGCACCTCCATGGATGTTAGCATTGCCGCCGAGCTTATATCGGACGACTTGCCGGACGAGTACAAGACCTGTATCTACCGTGTCGTGCAGGAGGCATTACACAACAGCTCGCGTCATTCTCACGCCAGCGCCGTCCGCATCCGCGTGCAACAGGAGCCGCGCCGCTTGACGCTTTCGATCCAGGATGACGGCCAAGGCTTTGACGTTACGCAGATGAAGGGGCTGGGATTGCTAGGAATCCAGGAGCGAGTGGCGCAGTTGGGCGGTATCTGTCACGTGCATTCCGAGCCTGGCGCTGGAACTGTGCTCACGGTCGAATTGCCTTTCAATGGCAGCGAGGATAATGGAATTTCAAGCGCGCGTGAAACAGATTCGCATCCTGTTAGCTGACGATCACACTGTGATGCGCAGGGGCTTGCGGCTGCTACTCGAGAGCCACCCTGGCTTCAGCGTAGTGGGCGAAGCATCCGATGGCCGCCAAGCGGTGGAGCAGGCCGAGGCCACCCACCCGGATGTGATCGTTCTGGATATTGCGATGCCCAACCTGAGCGGGATTGAAGCGGCGCAACGCATCGCTTCCGCGCTCCCTGACATCGCCATCGTGTTTTTGAGTATGCACTCCGACGAAGGCTATGTCCTCAGAGCGCTCAAAGCGGGCGCCAAGGGCTATTTGCTGAAGGATTCAGCGGAAGGCGATCTGATCGAAGCGATCAAAGCGGTCAGCCAAGGCAAGACGTTCTTTAGCGCGGAAATCAGCAAGATGCTGGTAGAAGACTACGTGCGCGAGATACGCACACGGGGGATTGAGGACAGCTACGAACTCCTGACCTCGCGAGAGCGAGAGATCCTTCAACTGTTAGCCGAAGGTAAGTCCAACAAGGACATCGCAGCGTTATTGAATCTTAGCCTCTACACTGTCGAGACTCACCGCCGGAACCTGCAAGACAAACTGAACTTGCACAGCTTCGCGGAGCTGATCTTGTACGCCGTGCGGAAGCGCGTCATTTCCTAAGGCTCGCGGCGCGCTTAGGAGCGGTGGCAGCCTGCCGGAGGCTGTTCCAATAAGACCAAGCGAACTTCACAGCGCGCAGCACGTCTGCCTGTCGCAGCGGCTTACGCAAGACATCGTAGCCGCCATTGCAGACCACCTCGTTCCACAGATAGTCGTCGGCCACTCGGGAAATTAGCATGGTACAGGCGCCGGCAGCGGACGAGGCGCAGGCCGATAGGGAGTTTCTCCAGTCGCCGTCCGCCAAATCCCGGTCTAACAGGATGATGTGCGGTTTGATTTGCTCGGAAACTTGACGCGCTTCGGCACAGGTTTTCGCGAAAAACACATCCCATTGATTCTCGAAACACACCTCGGCGATCAGCGAACGGTCCTGATCGTCCAACAGGACGGATACAATCGTGATACGCGTGCGCGGCGCATCGCTCGCTTGAGGCTCGGCCGGTACGAACATCGATCGTATACGCTGCCACATGACGACGGCTCCGGTACCAAATAAGAACGGGCGCTCCATGGGGTTTCGATGAGGGAAGGGAGCGCCCGTTTTTTGGTACTGGGGATTTGAATTAGTTTCAGTCTATGCCGCTGGCCTGGGATTTGAAATACCAAGTGGCCGGTAATCTGTGGACGGAGACGCTGGTAGAACACCCCCCCTTCCCTCGGGGAGTGAAGATACCGGTTGTCGCCCGCACGAAATCGCTAATCGTTGGTATATAAAACCTCTAGCGCCCGACTTTATACTCAGGTATGGGCGGGATTTTCTCCCACGTCGGTCTGCGGATGGTTCTCGGTACGGCTTATCTGACGATCGCCGCGACAACCTCGGCTTTCGCGGGGCAAGTCCCGCGTCCGCCGGGCAAAACGTCGTCACTCATGGAGTTCAGCGGAGAGATTCGCTCGCTCGCGCAGCGAGTTTCGCCCGCGGTGGTGCAGATTATGGTTAGCGGATACGGCTCTCTGGATCCGACATCCGGGCATCCGGTCAGCCTTTTCGGACGGGAAGAAACTACCGGGTCGGGCGTGATCGTCGATCCCGAGGGATATATCGTTACCAGCGCTCACGTCGTAAAGGGCGCTGTGACCATGAGAGTGCTCTTCGCGCGCGCGTCCGCGGGCCGCGACGCGGCCGACGATCCTGGCGACCTGAAGAGCGTCGAAGCCAAAATCATCGGTCTCGACACGGAGTCGGATCTAGCCGTCGTGAAGATCGAAGAAAAGGGCTTAGCTGCCCTGAAATTCATGAACTCCGATCGTCTGCGGCAAGGGGACCTGGTGCTCGCGATCGGTGCTCCAATGGGACTGCTGAACTCAGTCTCGTTCGGCGTCGTTAGCGCTCCGGCCCGTTCGGTTGGCGAAGAGAATCCGATGGTTTACGTGCAAACCGATGCCTCGATTAATCCCGGCAACAGCGGCGGCGCTCTGGTCGGGATGAACGGGTTGTTGGCTGGATTGAACACCTTCATCCTGTCGCAATCGGGAGGAAACGAGGGATTGGGGTTCGCGATTCCGTCCAACACGGTGAAAGAAGTCTACCTGCAATTGCGCAAGAATGGCCACGTGCATCGCGGCGAAATCGGCGTTTACGTGCAGAACATCACTCCCGTCATGGCCAAGGGGCTTAATCTGGCTCGCGACCACGGCATCATTCTGGCGGATGTGGAACCGGACAGCCCGGCTGACGAGGCCGGCCTCAAGCGGAGGGACGTTATCGTTGCCTTGGACGGACAAAGAATGCTGTCGGCGGCCCAACTGGAAAATCACATCTTCCGCCGGGCGGCCGGTGACAAGCTTCAGTTGACGATTCTGCGTGGAGAAGAAGAGTTGAACAAGACGCCAGTGGTTCGCGAGCGTGAGGACAAGGGTAACCTTCTGCAGCGGCTCACACATCCGGAAAAGAACTTGATTGCTCGGTTAGGCATCTTGTGCATCGAGATCGACAGGGATGTTGCGTCCCTGATCCCGGGCCTGCGTCGCCAATACGGGCTCATCGTCGCGGCCAAGGCCGCCGGAGGTCAATCGCAATTCATTGATCTTCAGCCCGGCGATATCATCGACGCGGTTAACACTTCCCCGGTGGTCTTGCTGGATAGTCTGCGATCCACGCTCAGCGATTTGAAACCGGGCGACCCGGTTGTGCTCCAGATCGAGCGGGATGGCCGCTTTCAATACCTGGCCTTCGAACTTGATCGCTGAAGTCGGATACTGGGGCCGGGGAAGATACTGGAAGCCCATCTTCCGCCCGGCGCGTCTAAGCGTTGGAGGTGCAAAAAGATGACTGGCACCGTGTCGGCAATTCAGAAGGCAGTCGCGATTCTCTGTGTTCTGCTACTCCCGTTATCAGTAGGTTACGGTCAAGCCCCGGCAGGTTACGGCCAGGCACCTCCAGGATATGGCCAAGCCCCTGCAGGATCTCCGCAGGGCTGGCCGGCCGCGCAGCAAGCTCCTCCGTTACTGTCACCTGAACAGTTGGATAACCTGGTCGCGCCGGTGGCCCTGTATCCTGATCCATTGCTCGGCCAAGTACTGGCTGCCAGCACCTATCCGCTGGAGATCATGGAGGCGCAGCAGTGGCTTCAGCACAACCGCAACCTTCAAGGTACGCAACTGTTAGACGCAGCCAAGCAGCAGAATTGGGACCCGAGCGTCCAGGCGTTGGTGGCATTCCCGGATGCGCTGAATCTGCTCAGCAACGATATCCGGTGGACCACCGACCTGGGGAACGCATTCCTAGGCCAGCAGGCGGATGTGATGAGCGCGGTGCAAGCAATGCGAGCGCGAGCCCAGGGGAACGGCAGGCTGCAGTCGACGCCGCAGCAGGTGGTTACCATGGACACCCAAGGCGGCCAAAACGCGATCGAGATCCAGCCGGCCAATCCACAGGTGATCTACGTCCCGGTTTACCAGCCCGAATACGTCTACGGTCCTCCGGCCTGGGGCGCGTACCCTGATTTGTGGTACCCACCGGGATTTGGATTCGGGTTCGGCTTTGGAGCGGGCCTTTTCATCGGCGGGCTTTTCCCGGGATGGGGCGGTTGGGGCGGCTGGGGCTGGGGCTGCGGATGGTTCGGCCACGGCTTGTTTGTGAACACCGGATTCTTCAATCGATACGGCTTCCACGGTGGCTTCGGCGGCCGATTTGGCGGTGGCGGGTTTGGCGGCCGCACGGCGTGGGCGCATGACCCAGGCCATAGAATGGGCGTTCCCTATCCGAACCAAGCGGTAGCGAGCCGGTTCAATTCCACCCGGTTCAATGGCAGCAGCCGGTTTAGTACCGGCGCCCGCTCTAGTTTCGGCGGATTCGCAGGCAATCGGGCGGCGACCAATGGTTTCGCCGGCTCGAACCGTCCGACCGCGTCGAACTATGGCGCGCGATCCGCATCTCAAGGCTACCGGGCTCCTGCTCAGAATTACGGCAGATACAACTCCGCGTCCAGTTACCGAGGCGCGACTTCGTATAACCGCTCTTTTGCGCCTGCATATTCGAGGAGCGGCCAGAATTTTTCCGCGCCGCGATCCTATTCGGCGCCGCGCCAGAATTTCTCGGCCCCGCACCAGAACTTTTCGGCCTCACGATCCTTCGCGGCTCCGCGATCTTCCGGTGGCGGGTCGCACTTCTCCGGCGGACATTCGGGCGGCGGCGGGCATTCGAGCGGCGGCGGGCACGCTTCCGGCGGCGGTGGACATTCAGGCGGCGGTCACCATCGCTAGCCCGGCGATACCATTCAAGGCAGGCGCTTTCTACCTTGCCAGCGTTAGCAACCCAGCCATACACCACCGCATCTACTAAATAGAGGCATAAGACGTTATGATGCGGTCTAGGTTGAATGCAATCGGAGGCTTCTTCCTGGCTGCGCTGTTATCCAGCCCTGTTTGGGGCTCCATACCCCCGCAACCCGGAACGGTCAATTACATCGAAGGGCAAGCGATAATCGGCGCGCAGCCCCTGAGCGAACAATCGGTGGGATCCGCGAAATTAGCCGCGGGTCAATCGCTTTCCACCGAAAACGGAAGGGCTGAGATCCTGCTTACACCAGGTATCTTCTTACGGCTCGACCAGCATAGTTCTCTCCAGATGGTATCGCCAGGCTTGGCGGATACGATCATGACTCTTCAAAAGGGTCGTGCCCTGGTCGAGGTTGCGGACATCCATCGGGAGAACAACGTTCGAGTTGGCGACAACGGCGTAAGCACGCAGTTGCTAAAGGCGGGTTTGTATGACTTCGATGCAGATCGCGGCGTGATCCGCGTCTTCGACGGAAAGGCTGTAGTTCAAACCGCCGATCAAAGTGTCGAGGTGAAAGACGGCCATCAACTCACTCTCAATGCCCCCGGAAAACTGAAGGCCCGGAAATTCGACAAGAAAGCGTCCGCCGACGATTTCTATAGATGGGCTAGCCTGCGGTCCTCCTATTTGGCGGAGGCCAACGTCGACGAAGCCCGGAGATATGCGGGCTCGCCCGGCTGGGCTGCCGGCGGTTGGTATGCGAACGGCTGGTACGGTAACGGATGGTATTGGGATCCCTGGTATAGTGCTTACACTTTCATTCCGGGCGACGGAATCTTCTACGATCCGTTTGGCTGGGGCTTCTACTCACCCTGGATGGCGTATGGCGCTCCTTACTTCGGATACGGCTTCGGCTACGGGTATGGTCGAGGCTACTACCATCACTTCGGACCCGGCTATCATCCGCTCTACGCCACTGGTGCTCACTCGTCCGGGATCGTTGGGCATGCTTACAACGTTCGTGGCGGCGCCGTGGGTGGCTTTGGTGGTGGTAGCGGTTTCCGCGGCGCAGGCGGCGGTGGATTCCGAGCCGGCGGATTCGGTGGAGGCGGTAGCTTCCATGGCGGTGGCGGATTTGGCGGCGGTGGTTTCCATGGAGGCGGTGGAGGAGGGCACGGCCGCTAGTGTTCGCCAGCTAGTCGGATCAAGCGTACACTGGAGTGCTAGGTGGAAATGCCAGCCTCCACAAATATCGCGGCGCGGGAACCAGGTTGCTTCTTCGTCTGTGGAGAGGTTTGAACGAACCCGGTTCCCGCGCTGAATTCGAACCCAATCGTCTTCCATCGCTTCCAGGGCCGCAGCGAGCTTACTCCTCAAGTCTTGGAGCATCTGCGCTCACGTTTTTACCGCATCTCGGGGTACAACCAATATTTGGCGAAGCATTTGGCGCAACTGGTGTCGCAATTTGAGCAACAGTGGATTCCTTGTTTGGCTTTGAAAGGACCCGCGGTGGCGATGGCCGCTTACGGCGATCTGTCGCTGCGCCAGTACGAGGACATCGACATGCTGGTCCACGTCGAGGACGTCTCCAAAGCTGTCGAGATGCTATTCAGTCGCGGATTTCACCCAATCAGAGGCCATTCCGAACGATACAAGAACGTGAAGTTGTACCATGAGATCACGTTGGCGGCCCCCGACGCATCCTACGCTGTCGATCTCCATTGGCAACTCGCCCCGCCGTACGCCCGCGTCTTCGGTCCCGATGTGCGCGCGCTGTGGCTCAGAGCGGCGAACCTTCATCTGCCGTTCGGAGATGTCCCGGTGCTATGCCGCGAAGATCTGTTCTTGGCCCTTTGCCAACACGGGACCAGGCATCGGTGGTGGCAGCTCAAATGGCTATTTGATGTCGCCGAACTGCTGCGCAACGCCGAGACAATGGATTGGTCTGGTATTGAGGACATCATCAAGATCTCTCCGATGGTTCGCGCTTCTGCCAGCCTGGCAGCGTTGTTAGCTCATGAGTTGCTGGGATTCTTGAACCTGCCAGACGTACACGTGCGGTGGGCCGTGCGATCCGCGACGAATTTCTCTCGCGCGGCCAGACCAATGGCAGCTCTCACGACACCTTGCTCGGGCTGGAACAACATCCCCTGGTTCGTGTGAAATACTCGGCTATTGAGGCGTTACGCTATCCGGTGCGGGAGATTCTCTTCACCGTTACGGACAAGGACATTCAATTTGTGCGCCTGCCGGCGAAATGCCGGCTCATGTATTATTTCATTCGTCCGCTACGGCTCATGCTTCAACACGGCCGAAGCGCCGCGAGCAGACTTTGGTCGATGGCGCGTTAAACTGAATAACACAGAATGCAGCTGGGCCAGGGTCATAACGGTAGAACGAAGCTACTTTCTATTTTCGTGCCGTTATACAACGAAGCCGAGTTCGTCCAGACTGTTCTGGAGCGGGTCATCCGGGCTCCGCTGCCGGCGGGCTTGGAGCGAGAGATCATTGTCGTTGACGACGCCTCAACCGACGGGTCGGCGGAGTTGGTCGATGAGGTCGCCATGCGGCACCCCGGGCTCATTCGACTCATCCGGTGTCCCAGGAATCGCGGCAAAGGCGCCGCCATCCGCGCGGCCATCGAGCACGCCGGAGGTGATTATTGCCTCATCCAGGACGCTGACCTGGAATACGACCCCCAGGAATATCGGTCGCTCCTGGAGCCTCTGTTGGACGGCTCGGCCGACGTGGTTTACGGATCGCGTTTTCTGAGTGCCGGCCGGCGGCGTGTGCTCTACTACTGGCACAGCGTCGCCAACCATGCGCTCACCACGCTCTGCAACATCATCTCCAATCTCAATCTGACGGATATGGAAACGTGCTACAAAGCCTTCCGCGTGCCGTTACTCAAAAGCATTCCCATCCGCAGCAATCGCTTCGGAATCGAACCGGAGATCACTATCAAGGTAGCCAAGCGCCACGCGCGCATCTATGAAGTGCCCATCAGCTACAGCGGCCGCACTTATGACGAAGGCAAGAAGATTGGACTCAAGGATGCGTTCCAGGCCGTCGGGGTCATGCTTCGTTTCTGGTTTACCAGCGACCTCTATAAGGACCCTGGCGCCGAGATATTGGATGCCTTTTCCGTGGCGCCGCGATTCAATAGATGGATGGCTGATACCATCCGGCCGCACGTGCAGAAACGAGTGTTGGAAATTGGGGCCGGCATGGGCAACCTCACCCGAGTCCTGGCACACGGCTGCCAGCGTTACATCGCCAGTGACATAGACGGCGAACACCTTTCCCGCCTCGAGACCCGGCTCGGTCACCATCCGTACGTGGAGACCCGCGCCTGTGATCTCTCGAACTCCGTCGATTTTGAGCCTTTCGCCGACGCGGTGGACACCGTAATTTGCCTGAATGTCCTGGAACATATCGAAGACGACCTGGCCGGGCTGTGCAACATTTATAGCGCTCTCTCGCCTGGTGGCCGCGCCATCGTACTGGTGCCGTGCGGGCAAGAGATTTACGGTCAACTGGATATAATCCTGGGTCACCGCCGAAGGTACTCAGCCTCGCAACTCCGCGATTTGTTCGAGCGTGTTGGCTTTGAGTTGGAGCGCATCGTTGAGTTTAATCGCATCTCGCGCCCGGGGTGGTACATCACTGGCAAACTGTTGCGGCGTTCGCGGATCAGCCGCTTTCAACTCCAGATGTTTGACCGGCTGGTATGGTTGTGGCGGCGCATCGATCGATTCCTTCCCTGGAAACCAACCTCGCTGATCGTCATCGCCGCCAAACCTCAAGCCCAGGCCCCGGTGGCCGCAAGCTCGCCTCTCACTCACCGGCAGTCGATCGAATCCACTCAATGAATCAATTCCGGGCACCGATGTGCGGTAAAATGATTCGGTGTCGGAACAACGGACGGAGGGGCGCAGGGCGCTGATCACCGGTATCACCGGCCAAGACGGATCCTATCTCACAGAGTTCCTTCTATCTAAGGGCTATGAGGTCCACGGGCTGGTGCGGCGAGTCGCGCTGGAGGATCCTTCGCGCAGGTTGGGACGTCTCGAGTCGGTGGTGGACAGGCTCCGCCTGCATGCTGCATCGCTAGAAAGCTTTCCGAGCATTTATCAAGTTTTCCGGGCAGTGCAACCTGACGAGTGCTACCATTTGGCGGCGCAGAGCTTTGTCAGCTATTCGTTCGACGATGAATTCTCCACTCTAAACACCAACATCAACGGGACTCACTTTGTTCTGGCTGCATTGAAGGATGTCGTTCCGAAATGCCGATTCTATTTCGCGGGTTCCAGCGAGATGTTCGGAAGAGTAGCAGAGATTCCGCAGACGGAAACCACGCGATTTCATCCGCGCTCGGCCTACGGGATCAGCAAGGTCGCCGGGTTCGACCTCACGCGGAACTATCGCGAGGCATATGGAATTCATGCCTCCAGCGGAATTCTTTTCAATCACGAGTCCCCGCGCCGCGGATTCGAGTTCGTGACCCGCAAGATTACGTCCGGTATTGCCCGCATCCTGGCGGGGCGAACGAAGGAATTACGGTTGGGCAACCTCGACGCCAAGCGTGATTGGGGCCACGCGCGCGACTACGTGGAAGCGATGTGGGCCATGCTACAACAGGATGAGCCTGACGATTACGTCGTCGCAACGGGGAGGAGCCACTCGGTGTGGGACTTCGTGCGGATGGCGTGTGGGATGGTGGGACTGGACCCAGACAAGTACGTCGTTAGAGATCCGGAGTTTTATCGCCCGGCGGAAGTGCAGCTGCTGATCGGGAATCCGGCCAAGGCTCAGGCCAAGCTGGGATGGAACCCAAGAACGCAGTTCGAGGGTTTGGTGCGTGAAATGGTCGAAAGTGATTGTCTAAGCCTGGGAATTGATCTTCCCGTTTCTAAGTTCAGCGGAGTACGTTAAAAACCCTGTCCAAGGTCTCTTCGTCGCCCCGATGTGTTTTCCACTGGACCATCGCCCAATGGGATTCCAGAGGCAGGACTAATAACTGGTGCACAAAAATGAGAAAGGCCTCCGGGCCCAACTTTCGTGGGCCACGCGCCCGGTCAGCGCGTCGCCGACTTCAAAGTTACCTTGGCAGCCGCCTACCTGTCCGATGCCGCCCCATGCGGGCGTGGCATTATTGACATACGGATCATTGGCCCATTCGGTGACTTCGTACGCCATCACCGCAGAATCCTGAGCTGTTGAGGGACAAGCACGGAAGGAGTAGTCGACCGCTCTGTAGGCGTGGGGGATCAGCTAGTCGCGGGCAGCGGACCAATTTTAATTTGGCCGGCGCTGCCCGCGCATAGGTTAATGACCGTTACTTACGGCAGGGCGTCGAAGTAACTTGCAAGTGCCGGGCCCAGCGGGACTCCGAGTCCGGTGACCAAGTCCCAACCTGGTCCAGCGGGGTAACCGCTATTTCCCAGGGTCACGTCGTAATACCGATAGTGGTAAAAGGGGTTGGCCGCGGCATTGTAGAGAAGCTGGCTCAAGAAATTCGCACTGGCGAAGCCCCCCAGTCTCGACTTCCCGGCGGCTATTCGCGAAGCGTCCATATCGGCCACCAGCGCGGCGGTCATGGGACAGGCCAAGCTGGTTCCCCCGAAACTTCCCCATAAACCAGCAGAAGGGACACCTGCGAGAGGAGGAGAGATGTACAAAAGTACTCCCGTGTAGGGATCCGCGAGAGCGGCCACATCCGGCACACCGCGAGAGGTCGCGCCGCACTTGGGCGAGCTGTAGGGGACCTCCCAGGGCTGCGCAGGCTTCGAACGCACTGCAGCCGCCGCCGCTTCCCGACCAACCTTTTTCGACACTCCGATAGCTCGTCGCGGTTTCTAACAGGCTCGTCCCGCCAACGCAGACGACAAAGGGGCTGGCGCACGGATACTCCGACACCGCTCCAGTATCACCGGAAGAGAATAAAATGGGTACCGTGGAACCGGTGTAATAAAAATCGAGCGTGTTTTCGCCGGAGCCTTCGTTGGCTCCGTAGCTGTTCGATACCACATCCGCCCGGGTCTGTGCGATGAGCACAGCCGCGCCCAGATCCGCGAAGCTGTTGGAGTTGCCCTCCACCAGCAGGAGGTGAGCGTTGGGAGCGATGGCGTGTGCCCACTCTAAATCCAACATGGTCTCAACTGCCCAGCCTTGATTAGGGTCCGGGTCAACCGGCGGGTGCGGAAGAACCGTGCCCGTCTGCAATTCATTGAAATGCACTAGCGGGTTACGGCAAGGTCAGCAGGTAGAACGCCAAGGACGGCCCGAGGATGACTCCGAGCCCCGTGGCATCGTCCCAACCGGGTGCAGCGGGGTTGCCGGTGCTGCCGGTGGTGACGTCGTAATAATGGTAATGATACGAAACGGAGCCTGCCGCGTAGAGCGAAAGATTGGTTCCCGAGCCGAGCTTGCTCTTTCCGTTGAACACGCGGTCGGCATCGATATTTGCAATCAGGCCAGCCATCAGAGGAGAGGCAAGGCTGGTGCCGCCGATCACGTATCCTCCAGGGGGGCAGAGTGCCGGGGTGCAGCTAGGGCTTAAACCGAGCGCCGCGAAGGCACCCAGGTAAGTATTCATGCCGTATCACTCGTCGGCGTCCGCGGAAATGTCCGGTGCTCCGCGGAAGGTACCGCAGTCGCCCGTGCTGAAGCCGCTTTGAAACGCCGGAGCGGTAATATAAAGGCTACATCCGCCGCCGCCGCCGCCGCCGCTGTCGGTGCCCCACGCGCTCTCGATATTCCGGAAACTCGTAGGGGTCAGGAGAAGTTTGGTGCCACCGACGCAGACCGTATAGGCGCTCATGCAGGGATACTCGGGAACCGCCCCGGTATCGCCCGAGGAGAACAGGAGCGGAACCGTAGAGGCAGCAAAAATGCTCTCCCCGAAAGTTTCTCCCGAAAACTCACCCGCACCCCAACTGTTCGTCACAACGTCCGCGTGATTATACGCATAGACGTCCGCTGTGTAGAGGTTCGCCAGGGAGTCGCTCGTTGCAGTGACAAGCAGGATGTTCGCATTCGGAGCAATCGAATGAACCGCCTCAACGTCCAGATCGGTTTCAAGCGCCCATCCTTCGGCGTCAAAGGTGGAGGAAGAGGTGCAGCCGGTGGGGCAGACGGTGCCTGTCTGGCTGACAATCGTGATGTTAGGCGCGGGCAAGCCGAAATTCGTAGAGAAAGTGGCAAGATCGGCCGCAGTCTGGGAGTTATAGTACGCGTCCACGATCGCTACCGTTATGCCTGCCCCGCCTTGGCTATTTCGGATTTAGTTCCTGACATAGGCCGTTTGGAAGTCGACCGGATAATAGTAACAGACGTTGCCCTGGGATTCACCGCAAGATTGCCCTGGGCCATGCACCCGTAACAGAGGGACTGGAAAGGGACTGGCAAAGGCGCAGCCCAACGTGAGATCTTGCGTAACCGGAGCGGGCTGACCCAGATCGGTGAGCACCGGTCTGGGCATAAATCGCCTGGCAAAGGCCACCGAGCCGCGGAAAGCAGCAACACTTTTGAGATTTTTACGATTTTCGTACATGTCCTGCGTAAACTAGAGCGAATCGCCCCCAGCCGGCACCGGCCAGAAATGAAGAGCTTCCTGAGCGTTGCGTGTCAAGGTTCATCGACTCCCTTTTCTCAAAAGTTCATTGGTTTGCTTTCAGCCGCCTTCGCGGCTGTTTTCAAAGCCAAAATTAGGTCTGCACTCGAACCGTCCGCCGCGCTCGGTAAACGACGATCCCGGCCAAAAGAGCCAGCGGGAAGAACAGCAGCTTGGGCTCGGGAGTTGCTGTTGTTGAAGTTGCGATGAGTGAAACGCTATCCACGCCCACGTTCAGGGGCGCGGTTGAATCGGACTCCAGAAACCGGAGCTGATACGTATCGCCGGCCGTCAAGTCACCAGTGATGTCGAGGCTGGTATGAACATATGGATTGGGTACCCCGCCTACTACCTGGGTGTCCGCGTGGTAGAAAACGTCAAGAGCGGGGCCTAGTATCGGATCGGAAGCGCCGGCTATCAGGTCCGCCTCACCACCGAATTGCGGGGGCGCGCTGTTAAATGCCGCCCAGTCGTTGACGAACATGTCGAACGACAAAAGATAGTCCGTGTTCGCGGCGGCTGTGAATGACTGCGTAATGACGTGCGTCCCGGGTCCGTACTGGTCGCTCACGGCGTAAAAGTTTCCGCTCGCTGGCCCCACGGTCGGGTTCCCTGTTAGCGGCGTTGTGGTTGCACCAGTCACGAAGAAAGAACCAGGACCGCCGACGTCACTAACCGTCCATCCCGCGAAGGTTCCGGTTTCGAACCCTCCGTTCGTCAGTACTTCATTGGCCTGCGCCGTGAGCGCGAGCGAAAGAACACAAATTGTTGCAAAGAGTTTATACATAATCATGCCTCCGTGATAGTTGACAGAACATCCACGCGAACGTTCCCGTGTGCGTCTTCATTCTTAGGATTACTTTGAGTACGATAACGCGGTGAAACTAAAGGTACCTGTTTTCTACCCACGTATCCTCCTCTTCAAGCTATTTCCTGTCGACCAGTCTCATCCTGAAGACTTCCAAGTTCTTGCCGGAAAGCCGATTATACATGAGACTGCAAGGTTTTCTAGCGTTTAAGCGCAGTTTTGGTACTAGTGAGCACCCCTCTCAAACATCATTTGGTACTATGCGGACGTTACAAATGAATGAAAAGAGGACCCGTGATGCTGTCTCACGACCTCTTTGAACAGATGAACTTGTGTCGTTAGCTCTGGCGCCCTTGAAACTTGCGAGCCACGCACAGACCGACACCGAATAGACCGCCAATTGGCAGACCGGCAGTCATCGGTTCAGGCCCCGTAGCCTCGCTGGCCAAGAGAACTCCGCACTTGCTGGGCCGCCAAGGTTTCGACCTTCCGGCCGCGGGCTTCACGCGATGCAGCGTGTACTAGTTATATAGACCTCGGACCATGCTGGGGTCTTGAAGTGGATCAATTTGTATATCCGCACTTCTCATCCGAGCCTTAAGAGGATCTGCTTGATCTTCTCGGCCATGTCCTTAGGTGGCTTCTTCGAAAGACTAATGACGAACTCAGACTTCGCTTCCATCGCTTCCCCTTTTTGAAGGAGAGCGACGCCCAGATGATAGCGTAATGCCGGTTCGTCGGGGTACTTCTTCACGAGGCCGCTAAAGACCTGGATTGCGCTATCATTCAAACCCTTGCGGACGTATACCCAGCCGACCGTATCGGCAATTCCCGGGTTGTTTGGTAATTTCCGTTGTGCTGCCTCCGCGAGCGCCAAGGCTCGATCCAGCTCCGCGCCCGTATCCGCAAGTGCAAAGGCCAGGTTGTTCATCGTAATCGCGTTTTGCGGATCGAGTGCGAGCTCTTTGGTCAGGCTTGCTATTGCTTCCTGCTCGTGCCCTGAATTATTCTGCTGCAGGAAAGCAATCACAGCCAGGATCTTAGGATTATTTGGCGCCAGCTCTCTCGCCCTTTGGTAGCTTGCGAGTGCGCTGTTCACATCACCCTTCAACTGGTACAAATCCCCTAAAGACGTATACAACTCTCCCGATTTGAAATCCTTTGATCGAAGCCATTCATATTGCTGCATGGCAAGATCCAGCTTGCCCGCCTGCATAGCCGTAGTGGCATAAAGCAGATGTATGGGCTCGGATTCAGGAACCTGTTTGATCTCCTGTTCCAGCAAAGCGAGGGCTTTATCTGGCAGTCGCTGTTCCATATACAACTGAATCAGGCCTTCGAGTGTCCTCGGGTCCTTATCCCCCGGCTTGTAGAATCGCCGGTAACGGGTTTCCGCTTCCCCGAACTTCCTTTCGGCGGTCTCGAGGATGGCCATGTGCATATTCACTTCGCGCGAGTCAGGGTACGCCTTCAACAGAGTACTTAATTCAGTTTGCGCCTGTGGAAAGGATTTCTTGCCAAGCAGCCCGGCTGCGTGGAGAAGCTTCGCCTCGGTGATGGTCGCATCTATGGATAAGATCTCTTCTGTCATCCGAATGGTCTCGTTGTAGTTCCGCTCTCTCTGGTCGAGTTTGGCGAGGGCGAGCCGCGGCTGAATGTATGCTGGTCGGAGGCTAGCACTGTGAAGAAGTTCTGCCCGGCCGGACGCCGAATCCCCTTTGCCTAAATAGGCGAGTCCTAGGTTGTAGGCGACAACTTCGTCCTGTGGATACGCCTCCTTAAGAGCCTTCAGCTCACCCAGCGCCCAATCGAGCTTTTTGGGATCTCTACTCTCCAGAAGAATAACCGCGCGGGCAGTCCGAGCATCCTGATCATCGGGCTTGGCCTGCAAGACCTCCGTCAACTGTTTGACGGCATCATCCATCCTGCCTTTACGGAGGAGGACTCTTGCGATCCTCTTTTGGTAGTTTGCTTTGTCTTTTGCACTCGATCGAAGACCGGTTTCGTAATACCCCTGGGCATCATCCCATCGACCCTCATTCGCGTAGAAATCTCCGACTAGACCATAGCCATCTTGAAAATCGGAGTTTTTCGAGAGCTTTTGCAGCGTCTGAGTCATTTCAGACTCACGTTGCGCCTTCCGATAAAACGAAGCCAACTGGAGGATCGGATCGGGATTCTTCGGTATGTTGGCGATTTTTAGCTTCAGAACGTTTTCCGCATCGGCTGCCCGATTATTTGCCAGATAATACGCGACCAGTGCGTCATACACCTGCCCGTAATCTTTGTGGACCTGGAAGAAACGCCTGGCGAGAGCTTCAGCCTCAGGAGTCTGATTAAGTCGAAACAATACCTGCACCATGGGCAGGACCAAGCCAGGCTCCAGCGGCTTGACGATATTGGCGCGTTTGAACATCGCGAGCGCATCGGCATATTTCCTGTCGATTGCTAAGACATCGGCTCGAAGACGGAGTCCGTCAAAGGAGTTTGGGTTCTTTTTCAGCAGGAGATCGGCGGTGTTCGCGACTTGGTCGTACAAAACACGAGGTTGGTTCGGATCGGCGCTATAAATGCTCAAAGCTAAATTTGCGAGCTCTATTCTGATGTCGTCGCGATCAGGAGCAAAATTCACTGCCCTTTGAAAGTCGAGGTAGGCTGGTCCGCCCTGATGCTGCTTCAATTCAGTCCGGCCCAATTTATAGTAGGCCTCAGCAGACCTAAAATCCTTTTGAATCGCCTTGCGGTAATTGAGCTCCGCCTCGCTGTATTTACCGGCGTTGTAGAGCGCATTTCCCCGATCAATGTAATAGCTCTGGTTTCGGGAACAGCCGAGCGAAGCAAGGCATGCCACCATGATTAACCCGGCACCGGACGACCGTATGAAGTTGCAATTCATTTTTGGAAATTCCAATCCTGTCAGGCTGTCGCGGAAGACACCATAAACGCTGAACCATCCGAGCATTGACACAGTGCTGATAAGTGAGACGATCTCATTCTATCATCCAAATAAGCTACCGGAAATAGCCCGTTAGCGATTGAGTACCGCTTAAGACGCCTCCCAAAAAAAACAAAAAGCCCGGGCAGGCCCTAGGGGGCGCTGCGCGGGCTCTGAACTTCGATAGCGGGGAAACTTCTTAGACCTGTTGGGTCCTTCGGCGCCGCTCGACAACGGCGACGATTCCGAGCAGCCCAACAAACAGCAGCCCGACCAGGGTCGGTTCCGGCGTAGGCGCCAATGCCGAGACTGTGACGTTTGTAGTGTCTTGAATCGCGGCGTTACCTATTCCGAACGTCGTTGCGTCTGTCCTGATAACCAACACGTAAGTGGAGTGGCCCGGCATCGCATCAATGCCTTCGAAATCGATGCCTGACCCATTACTGAGTCTAAATGCAGACTGTCGGATTGGCATCGCCAACGCCGGTAATGAAGCCTCCGGCAGTGAGCCCAACCGTCGTCGATGCGTCGTCCCGACTTCCGACATCAGTGGTAAACCCGGTGAAGGACGATGGCGTGATAAAGTCCACAGAGTCTGCCGAAAGTGAACTGTTGTTGTACTGGTAGTAAAAGTCGAGGAAGGCCCCGTCCTGATAAACGGCGGACACCAAGGTGCCGGTAAATGTCGGCGCCGAAACGGGAGTGACCAGAACGGCATCGAGTGTCCCTACCGGCTGTCCGGTGAAATCGCAAGCTCCCGCCGGGGCGAAACATCCTCCCGGTGTCGTAGCTGCAGGCGCAAGTGCGATGGCTTGAGCCATAGGAGTATAGCAGATGAGCCCCAGCACCCCGCACAGTGACGCCATTGTTGTCTTGATTGTGGATGTCATATTTCTATCCTTGTTGTTCCTATCTTTTGCCAACAGAAATTAATACGCCGCCGCTATGCGGTCCCAGCTACGTCCGAGAGCATTATCAATCTCGAAACGTTATCGTAGCATTGCTCCCGATCCCTTTCAATACCTTAACTGGTTGTTTTGGTACTAGTTGCGGCTCGAAAGTACTAGACATAAGCTCGGATGGCCGATGGACACACAATCTAGATTTCTGCTGATTGGCACTCAGCAGAATAGCAGCATATTGGTTCGGTAGCCATCTAGGCGGCGCGCTACGAAAAGGGCGGGATGTGGAGCAGTCGGAGCCAGTTATGGGAGAACTGAGAAACCAAGTGCGTATAAACGAGGGGGGTAATTAGGGTGAACGAGCGATGGTGAGAGGCGCTCAAAAGTACTAGTATGCATAGTACGAAAGCCGAAATCATGGCCAAGCTTCGATCGGTTGCAGCCGGACTTGTCCTATTGTCGGGAGCCATTGCCACAGCCCAAACCAGTCGAATAACTGTCGCAATAACACCTTCCTCGGCATCCCTCTCGGCAGGTGGATCGACGTCCTTCCAGGCGACAGTCCGGGGAACAAACGTGCCTGGAGTAACGTGGTCGATTTTGCCGGCAATAGGTACGCTGACTGTTTCGAGCGCCACTTCGACTTGGGATTCTGCATCGCAGACGCCTGTCTCAACCGTGAACGGGATCTACACTGCACCCTCGACCGTCACCAGCCCCCAAGCCGTTACGCTGGTGGCCAGGAGTTTAGTGAATCCGGCCATGACGTCGAGCGCAACAATTTACCTTGCATCCTCGACTGTGGGCATTGCCGTAACACCATCCTCGGTTTCGCTCGCGGCAGGTCAATCCGCGGTGTTCCAAGTATCGATTGGGGGAACATTAAACACGTCGGTGAGCTGGTCGCTGAACCCGCCCGTTGGTACGATCACAAACGGAGTTTATACGGCGCCGGCGGCAATCAGCACGTTACAGACAATCCTCCTAACGGCGGCAAGCTTGGCGGACCCTTCCAAAGCCGTGCAAACTTCGATTACGCTCCGGCCGTCGCTGCCGATGTCGATCAGCCTTAGTCCCTCACAAATTACGCTGGGAGCTTCCGCGACACAGCAGTTTACTGCGACAATTCAAGGCGGGACGGCAGCGGTGGTGTGGTCCATCAGCCCGAACGTGGGGAGCATCAGCCCGAGCGGGCTCTACACGGCGCCCGCCGCGCTATCCGGACAACAGGCCGTTACTATTCAGGCCGCTATTTCTACCGATCCCATGAGGGCGGCATCCGCTATGGTCACGTTGGCGGCGCCAACGCCCCCGCCCCCGCCACCGCCAATACAGCTGCCTGTGGAGGTGATCGGCCTGGACGGCACGATAATAACGGTGCCATTCAACATTCTCTCAGGCTCGAATTTGAGCGGGGCGCTGACGCTATCGATGAGCATCCATGGGCTGCGGTTTGAGACGCAGGCCAGTGTCGAAGTAAACAATTCAGGATGGCGGGCGATCAGCGACACCACGGTTACACTTTTGGGAAATGCCACGGCCTATGGAGGCATCGGGGGAGGATTCAGCACGTTGAAGATGACGATGAGCGTGCCCCCGGGAGCGCTCAGACAAGGAACCAATACCATTAGCTTCCGATTCAACGGAACCGACGGCCGAGTAAGCGGCTTCCGCGTTCTGAGCTTCAACTTCCTGGATACGAACAGCAACTTGTTGCTGTCGCCGGAGGCTTTTGTTTATGAGGATCCCAATACCTGGCAGCCGCCCTCCAGCCAGTCGTCCGATATCACGGCCGGCAAAACGTTATGGAACACTGCGCCGCTCACTCGCCCCACTCCGAATGGGCCGGTTTCGATTCAAGCGCACTGTACGGATTGCCATACACAGGACGGCCGGGACCTCAAATATTTTAATTACTCCAATAATTCGATTCGCACGCGTGCGATGTTTCACGGACTGACGGCCCAGCAGGGCGATCAGATCGCCAGCTATATCCGGACCATCAATGTTGTCAACCCGGGGCGGCCCTGGAATCCACCATATCAACCTGGGCCCGGGCTCGATTCGCAGCCTGTCATTGAATGGGCGGCCGGCGCTGGACTTGACGCCGTGCTCGATAACGACAGTCAAATCCTGACCCAGCAGTTTCCGAACGGAATCCAAGACTCTTTCTTTGCCGATACGGCGCATATCAACTTCCGGCAGATGGGGGTTCCCTTTCAGTTTCCGGATTGGAACCAGTGGCTGCCCAATACCCATCCCATGGATGCCTTTGGAACCACTTTCACCACGAGCCAGTACCTGTCGCTGTATCAAACGATCCGGTCCGGTCTGGTTGTGTTGAATCCGGCATCTTATGTTGCCCAACAAGCTAACTATGACAACTGGAAGACCGCGTACTACGGAATTTACGTCACTCTAGGAACACCCATCTGGAACGGCGTGACGCCGTGGAATGCCACCTTGGTGGACGACATGTATTCGCTGGCCCAGTGGGGGCAGGTAAAGAACTGGGAGTTGATGAATGAATTCCAACTGGAGGGATTTGCGCAGAATATTTTTGGGTCCGGGCCACAGGTGAATCCGCGGGCCTGGTATAGCGGACACACATTTACGGTCTCTCCACACCTTTTGAAAATGCCCCAAGGAGCCCCGGGCTTGCGAAACGGCAGTTACGCTACCTACGTTTACCTGTCGCACGTCTGGTATCACTTAGCGATCATTCTCAACGACTCAAATGGCCAGCAACATGACCACGACCCCATTGATTGGGGCTATACCTTTGGGTTCGTATTAGATATGGGAACGCTGAGCCCCAATACGCGGGATGGGGCGCTGCTCGCCATGTTTATGGGTAAGGCCGTCCAGATCATGAATAATGGCTTCGGGCCGGAATTGGGATACTGAAGGTTGGGACCCACTCGTCGCTGGTCTGAACTGGATGTTTATTCCGTCCGCCAACCAAGTACCAATGGCCAAGCGTCACCCCATCCCAACAGGCAGCTCTTATGACGGGCATTTTACGTGGTTGGCTGGCCGAGGTGCAGCAGTTCACGCCGCAACAGTTTTATACCGGTGGCTGGGCCAGCCCGACCGTAAATCCGGTGCCCTTAGGAGATCCCGATGGTGCAGATTTGGCGATTGGGTTTGGTACGTCATTCCACGCTTCAAATACTTTGGCGTTGATCCAACTTTGGTTGGTCAACTGGCGGCGTGGGCCCAAACAGTGTGGCCAAATGCCAACTGGACGGCAGACCTGAATGCGACTTGCTCGGCGCCTTCACTGGTTACCGGCTTACAGCCCTGCAGTCAATAGAGCTGGACGAGTCAAGTAGCTCGGCCGGATGCGCGCTGATCAATTAGTGACTGACGCGTGCATTTGACACCGACTGCCAGACTTCAAACTCGGAGTTTTGGAAGACGCGATCAAATCGATCCGGAGGCACCTGGTAGTCCGCAAACCGATTGGTTTTATTGAGAACGATGAGATCGAGCTGACTCACCAACGGCTGCATGGCGTCGAATTTCTGTATCAGCCTGGCCATCTCGCTTTTGGGTATTACTATGTGCGCACTATACCACTACGACGCACTGGAGGATCGGGGCGTGAACTACGCCATCCGCATTCTGGCCAACGAGAACCTGGAACGGGACATCGCCGAGTTGCTGCCGCGTCCGGTGGGACGGCCCAGTATCAGGCCCTTGGTCGGTTACAAGAGCTTTCTCTACCAGGCAACGAGTTGGAAAAAGGCCCGCCGGGTGGTGGCCAAGGTGGAGCATCACCAGGGCGAGCTATTCCCGCGAGTGGGCTTCATCGTCACGAACCTGAGCCTGCCCAGCCGGGCGGTGGTGCGGTTCTACAACAAGCGCGGGACAGCCGAGCAATGGATCAAAGAAGGCAAGCAGGCGGTGAAGATGACGCGGCTGAGCTGTCATCGATTCCGGTCGAATGAAGTACGGCTATGGCTGAGCCTGATCGCCTACAACTTGGGAAACCTGTGGCGGCGGCTGGTGCTGCCGAAGAAGATCGAGAACTGGTCGCTGACCAGCTTACAGGAACGGCTGGTGAAGACCGGCGGCAGGCTGATCAAGCACGCCCGGTTCTATTGGCTTCTGTTGGCCGCGGGCCATCTGACGCGGCGGGTGTTCGCGGGATTCTGCGGCGGATCTGGGCGCTGCCGTTACCGGCGGGGTAAGAGCTGGCGGCTTGCCGGGGCGAAAGGGTAGGCGAAGAAAAGAAGGAGGGACGGTGGAGTGTCCGAGAATTGCGCTGAAACGCGACCCAAGTTTCTGGTCCGCTCCGATCTGGAAGGGGTACCGCCCGCTCGTATGGGCGCTGGTAACGTTTCCGGCGATGCGCTGTGAAAACTTGGTCGCAATCGAGGCGACTGCTGTATACTGTCCAAAGCCGGGAGGCCAAAACGGAAATCCCGGGGTGAAATCGATACCATGACTCTCGCGGCGGAAGATCGCGCCCGGCAGAGCCGGGGAATGAGCAACCCGGCTATTTTGGCCATGGTCAGTCGGGCCATGGAGCGCCGGCGATTCGCCGCCGCGTGCGTCGCGGATGTTGGCTGCGGCGCGGGAGATCTCTATCCTGTGATCCGTCACCGCTTCGCACAGTACATCAGCGGTGATGTCGTCCGTTACGTATCGTTTTCCAGAGGAAGCTCAGTTCTGATAACTGGACCTCGATGGCGGAGACATTCCCATGTCCGAAGAGTCTGCCGACGTGGTGGTGGCGGTTGAGGTGATTGAGCACCTCGAAAATCCCCGTCAGTTTGCGCGCCGGCTGGTGCGTCTGGCCAAGAGCGGAGGGTGGGTCATCATCACCACTCCGAATCAGCTCAGCTTCCTAAGCCTACTGACTTTGGTGTTGAAAAAGCGCTTTCAGGCATTTCAGGACGTCCATTATCCGACACACCTGACGGCGCTGCTGGAGGTCGATTTACGCCGCATCGCCGGGGAGTGCGGCTTGGAGCAGATTCAGATCGAATATAGCGGGGAAGGCCGAATTCCGTGGACGGCTCTCCACTATCCGGCATGGTGGTCGCGGATGTTTCCGCGCGCGCTTTCGGATAACGTGTTAGTCATCGGACGGAAGCCGGATCGGAAGTAGTGCCTTGTCTCGTTCGTGGCATCTCGCTGACTCTGGTGTTGAAAAAGCGCTTTCAGGTTAGAGCGGTCTAACCCAACGGAATAATACAAGATTGCCATCACAAAACTTCGGGCGTTTTTCACTTGTATATTCGTCAACTGAATTTATCGCCGTAAACCGTGTTTGACGTAGAAAGCCACTGGCATGACCAGCATCGCGAACAAGCAAACGAACTTCAATAGAACTGGCCACTCGTGTGGCTGCAACCATTTCAACGCAGGCCGCCGGCGTGCCAAATGCAGCAACGAAAAATTGACGATCGCCGCCAGCAGGCAGACGATCAAAAGAGTCCGATAGCGCATGGCATGGTCCAGGAAATGGCCCATCTGGACTCCCTGGCCTAAGATAACAATGGACAGTGGTAACGCGATGATGGATGCGAGGAAAGAAGCTAGTACGGCTATGATGGGTTGCGCCCAGCGCCACCCCCCGCCGGGCTGGTAGAGCTTTTCTTGCCAGGCAATCAAGAGCCGCAAGACTATTACGGCCGCTATTCCGAAGGCGAGAAGCTGCAGGGTGTGGGGCAAAAATAATGGATGCAAGCGCGGAATCAGGATCATTCCCCAACGCCGTTTCAAATCCGGCACTGCGAGCGTGGCTTGGTATAGGAAAGGGGACATCACTACCAGCAACGCCAGGCCATACATGCCCAGCACGCTGAGCATTTGTGAAAAGGATCGTTTGATCCGGACGCTGGACCAAACCAGGAATGACGCCGAGACCATACAAGCCGTCAACCCGGCGTGTATGTCTCCTTGCATGAGGATGGCACATGTGATTCCTATGAAGGCTGCCCGCCAGAGCAGTTGTCGCTGAGACACTGCTCTCAATACCGCAACCGCCGCGTAAAGTTGCAGCAGAATGAATAGCGTCGTGACCAGAGCTGTAAAACCTGTAACCCCAGAACACCCACATGTCGCCCAGGAACAAACGGTGAGAGATAGACTCCAGCAGATTAGCTTCGGTGCTATAGAGAACCAGTAGGAGCTTGCTGAAAAACTCGTCGGCGATGTAGCTTCGAACATTTTCGGAGCGTCTTGTTGTATATGCGAGGACCTGACCAGAAGCAAGACGCCATCTTCAGCTACCTGTCGCCGGAGGAACGCGTGCCGGCCGATCACCCTTTGCGCAAGATCCGAGCACTGGTGGACGGGGTGCTGAAGGACATGTCGCCGCACTTCGGCAAGTTGTATTCCGAGGTGGGGCGGCCATCGATCGCGCCCGAGCGGCTGCTGCGAGCGTTGCTTTTGCAGATCTTCTACTCGGTGCGTAGCGAACGTCTACTCATGGAGCAGTTGGATTACAACCTGTTGTTCCGCTGGTTCGTGGGCATGAATATGGACGACCAAGTGTGGGTGGCCACGGTGTTCACCAAGAACCGCGACTCGCTGTTGAAGCACTCCATCGCCGAGAGCTTCTTCCAGCGGGTGCTGAAAGTAGCGCAGCCGTACCTGTCCGATGAGCACTTCACCGTAGACGGGACGCTGATCGAAGCGTGGGCCTCGCAGAAGAGTTTTCAACGCAAAGATGGTGGTTCCCAAGATGGGGAAAACTTTCACGGTGACCGGCGCAGCAATCAGACCCACCAGTCCAAGACCGACCCGGACGCCAAGCTGTACCGCAAGAGTTCCGGCAGCGAAGCGCGGCTGAGCTATTTAGGGCACACGCTGGTGGAAAATTGCAGTGGCTTGATCGTGGGAACCTATGTGACCGAAGCCGATGGGCACGCCGAGCGAGATGCGGCGCTGTTGATGGTCTACCAAAAACGGCGCAAGAGCCGGAAGCCGATCACGCTGGGCGCCGACAAAGCTTACGACACCCAAGACTTTGTCCGCGCCTTGCGGGAGATGAAGATCACACCGCACGTGGCGCAGAATGATCGCCATCGTAAGAGCGCCATCGATGGCAGAACTACCCGGCACACCAGCTATCAGCTCAGTCAGGCCAAGCGTTACTGGGTGGAGAAGCCTTTCGGCTGGATGAAATCGGTCGGACCGTTGCGCAAGGTGAAGTTGCGAGGCCGCGACAAGCTGTGGTGGTTGTTCACTTTCACTGCGGCGGCGTTCAACCTCTGGCGAATTCCGAAGTTGCAGGCGGCCGCATCCTGAAACGCTCTCGCCGCACCAGTCTGCAGCCGCCCGCATTGCTCTTGCGGTCCTCGCGCAGACTTCCAACCTGACCCAAAAACTCGTTTAAAGCAATTCCAGAAACTCTGTCGTCCGATTTTTCAGCAAACTCCTAGAAGAGTTGTCAGAGCCGCAAAATATTCCAATGCAGCAAAACAGCCAAAAGAGGAAAGCAATGACACCGGCTGTCACCAAGAGATCGGCAATCATCCACCCGGAGTAACCAAAGAGACGCAGGAAGGCGGCATGGATGGACATGGCCGCAACTGGAAAGGGGTAAATATTGCCGCGCTTCTCCAGAACAGAAAACTCGCTGATGTGACCCCTGGATAGATTGTATGTCAGCGGCAAATACTCTTCATCAGTCTGATAAAGGTTATGAACGATCCCCGGTGATTTTGGGGCGTACCGGAACTCGGCGATCCAGTAAATATTCGCGAACGCACAGGCGATCAGCAGCACGGGCAGCACTGAAAGCAGTTGGGACCTTTCTTTTGGAATCAGCCAAGGGCAAGGATGGTCCCGATGCATCCGAAGATGCAAAGTCAGCGCGTCGGATTGACATGAATGCTCATGATCAGGATCTCATCCCATCCGGTTTGCGTCAACGCGATGTGCTGCCGTGTAGTGGGCTACTTTGACGATCCTTCCCGCAAGAGCCATTGTTGAAAGGAGCGATATTCGGTGGCCATTCGAGCCGCATCAGGCCCGAGGAATTTCAGACGATCAACCGCATCTGGGTCCAAAGCCGTATAGTCAATGGTCCTCACGGTGTCATCAAAACGCCGAACGAACGCCGAGTTTTCTGTGGCATCGTTGCCATGCATTTCGATTATCAGATCACAATGTCGTGTTGCCGAAACAACTTCGGGAGTGAATAGATCCAACTCTCCACCGTCGATATCACTGATGATGAATGGGTGCCGCTGCCCTTTAACCATACTGATGAGTGTGCTGGGGGTGCACCAAGGCTGGACCGTCACCCGGTCCGAGACTTTGTTGGCTGCGGCCATCTCTCTACATACCTCGCGCTCATGCGGATCTGCGTCGAAAGTAACCACGCGATTCCCTAAGCGAGCCAATCCCACCGCAAAGTAGCCTTCGGCTGAGCCGATATCGACAACTAGATCACACCGCTGCGCCGCTACCTCCAGAAACGGATATAACTGCCGCTCGTACACTCCAAGCAGCGCTGGCGTTGCATGACAGCTAAGCACGGCTGTCGGGGTGTGCTTCATCCCAACGAACGGACCAGCTTGGACGGTGTAATCGAATCGTTCGGCGGCCTTCAGCGCCAGCGCAAACACTCCCACCCGGTCCAGCCATCGATTGGCATGTCTGCGCGCAACGTACATCTGAAGAGAGCGATAGAACCGGGCTGGGACGATAGGTTTTAGAGTTCGAGCTAAAACAGAGAACATTATTCGTCTCCACCGTCCGAAAGGCATTGTAGCTCATTGCGTTTTGCGCCGCTCTTTCTAACCCCCGCTCCGACGCTTCCAGCAGGGCCACCAGGTCGGAGACTTCCCACAGCCGATCCGTAACAGCAATCGCCGCAACATCCAGCGATGGTGCTCAGTAAGCTGGCCGCGCAAGACTGGCCGCAGTTGATTTCTTTTGCTGCATAGGGTTCCCTGGGCTTTGTCGGCCAGCCAGTCGGGATGGTCTTCCCCAGCGATGATCGCTTCGATGATCTTTCGGCCGGTGGCGCCTAGGAGCTTGCTGAAAAAACGGCCAACAATCCCGCCAGGACTGCTTGAGAGAGTTTGATCATCGATAGCGGAGAGGAGTTCCCGGTGGCATGGGCTCGCGTTTGATCGCGCATCCGCTTGAAGCCAGTAGTTGGATCATACTTGGGCCGTCTGCAACTTCGGAATCCGCCACAGATTGAAGGCCGCTGCCGTGAAGGTGAACAGCCACCACAGCTTGTCACGACCTCGCAGCTTAACCTTACGCAAAGGTCCCACGGTTTTCATCCATCCGAAGGGCTTCTCCACCCAATAGCGTTTAGCTTGGCTGATCTGATAGCTGGTGTGTCGCGTCGTTCGCTCATCAATAGCGCTGTTGCGGTTGCGAGTGTTCTGTGCCACGTGCGGCGTAATGTTCATCTCGCGTAGAGCCTTGACGAAATCTTGCGTGTCGTATGCCTTGTCGGCGCCCAGCGTGATGCGCTTGCGCGTCTGCTGGCGCTTCTCATAGACCATCAGCAGCGCCGCATCGCGTTCGGCGCGCCCATCGGCCTCGGTTAGATACGTTCTCACGATCAGCCCGCTGCGATTCTCCACCAGCGTGTGCCCCAGATAGCTCAGCCGCGCTTCACTGCCAGAACTCTTCCGATACAGCTTGGCATCCGGGTCGGTCTTGGATTCGTGCGTCTGATTGCTGCGCGTCTGGCCATGGAAGTTCTCCCCGTCTTCCGCACCGCCATCCTTGCGCTGAAAGCTCTTCTGCGAGGCCCAGGCTTCGATCAATGTCCCGTCTACAGTGAAATGCTCGTCCGACAGATACGGCTCGGCCAGCTTCTTGACTCGCGCAAAGAAACCCGCCGCGATGGCGTGCTTCAGTAGCCGGTCCCGGTTCTTGGTGAATACCGTGGGCACCCACACCTCTTCATCCATATTCATGCCCACGAACCAGCGGAACAGTAGGTTGTAGTCCAACTGCTCCATCAACAGCCGCTCGCTGCGCACCTAGTAGAAGATCTGCAGCAGCAACGCTCGCAGCAGCCGCTCCGGCGCGATCGAGGGTCGACCTATTTCCTAATACAGTTTGCCGAACTGGGCGACATCTCCTTCGGTACTTGATCTTATAAAGGGCGGATCTTGCGCAGCGGATGGTCGGCGGGCACGCGCTTGTCCGGAGAAACGTAGCTGAACATGTCGTCTTGCTTTTAGTCGGGTCCTCGCATATACAACAAACGCTTCCAAAATGTTTCAGGCTACATCGCAGAGCAGTTTTTCAGCAAGCTCCTAGGATATCGCTGGCCAACGTGTCCAGCTTGAGGCTGGCGTCTTCCAGCACTGTGAAATCCGATTGTGTACGCGGTTGCGATCTTGCAACAACTTCACCCGATGTCGGGTCAGGTCTCGAAGTTGGCGGATCTCACCGGCGGCACGAAGCTGGGACGAATCAGCCCGTGTCCCAGGAGGTCGGCGATCCATTCTGCATCGCGTGGATCGGTCTTCTCGCTGGGAATGCTATTGACTTGATAGGGATTGGCCATAATTAACGGAAAGTGTTTCTCCAGTGCATTCCATACCGGTTTCCAGTAAATGCCGGTCGATTCCATGGCCACCTGCGTCACTTTCGAGGCGTACGGCCATGCACCAGCCGGTGCAGTCCCCGACTATGAGTTTCAAACTGTTTCTTGCGTACGCCGCGGCGGTCTTGCTGGTCTAACACCAACACGCAGGCCGTGACACTTTTCTTGTGCCGTCCAAGCCACAGCAACGGGAGTAAACTACTTGCATAGAAGCCTCCTTGTTGCCGCCGGGCGAAAGACGCTGAAAGAAAAATCAGACATTCCTTCTCGTGCTCTCACGCCTGCCGGCGGAGGCACACTTCTTTGTTCCAACTATGCGTCCAGCCAGATTCACAAACGGGCTATAAGCACCAGACTGAGCTCGGCCTGATTCGCCGGCGACCTCTTTATCGTGCTCCCAATCGCTGGCGCTTTCATCCTTCGTTGGCGAGGGATCACGTATCCCCAAGAAACCTATATGCTGAGATTACAATGCATTAGAAACAGGTCTTGTTTCTGAGCCTCACGCGATGCCTTAATCTGATTCTGAAGATCAAAGCGGGCGGGAGAGAGGCGCGAATGAAGAATTCTCAAGGGCCGATTCTAGTGCTGCTGGTGCTGAGCCAGGGATATGGACAAACGCTGGTTGACTTGCGGACACAAACCAAGAGCGTTGATTTTACGGCTGCCAACACAACCAAGCCGTTCAAATCAGGAACGACGCTACCAGTGACCTGTTCCATCGGAGAAGCTTTCTTCAAAACGAACGCCCCTGCTGGCGCGAACCTTTACAGTTGCACTTCCCTAAACGCCTGGACATTAGAAGCCGGCACCGCTGGTCCCGCCGGACCGCAAGGCGCCGCCGGACCGCAAGGTCCCCCTGGGCCTCAAGGTCCAACTATGCGCATCCAGAAAGCAGGAACAAATCTACCCGTGGAGAGCGCCTTGAATTTCACGTCCGGCGGCTGCAAAGACGATCCGGCGAATGGTCGAACCGACTGTTCCAGCGGCGGGGGTTCGGGGTTGAATGTGGCGGTGGGGGGAAGCACGCAAGGCAACCAACCTACGTTGAACTTCAATTCGGGAAACGGGATCATCGAAGTGTGTAGCAACAATGTCGGGGCAAATCGTATCGACTGCATGCCGGCGGTGGACACAGCCTTTGCTTTAAGCCGCGCGACGGATCAGGCGGGCGACGACAGGCGGTGCATTTCGGCGAACGGAGTGGCAGCGACGCATACGTGTGCTCTCAATCCGGCACTGAGCGCCTATACGCAGAATATGGAACTGTGTGGACGCCGGACGTCGCTTGTCAAGGGTCGGATACGATCAATGTCAACGCGATGGGGCCGATTCCGATTGAAGTGGTGAACTCTTTGGGCGCGCTGTCGGCGATTGGCGCCAACCAATGCCTCGCCAACGTGCCTTACGTTTTGCGGGCGCATTCGAGCGGCCCGCCGGCGGTAGACGCGTTTGTGCTCTCTCCAGATCCGGCGATGCCTATCGCAGCGAACTTCATCGGCACGTCGGCAGCGGGCAATCCCGTCGCCGTCCAGGGTCCATTTGTAGATTGGCAGAAGCAAACCGGCAGCATCAGCATTACGAACGGCTCTGATACAACGATTTTCAGTACCTCGATTCCAGGTGGGCTGATGGCGGCGGGACATTGCTTAGTCGTTTCCACGGCGATTTTGTATACGAACGTTTCGACTTTAGCAACGGCGATAAAGATAAAGTACGGCACTGGGAGCGTGACTATTACCAGTCCGGCGGTGTCGAGAATCGACAGCTATAGGGACATCATGATCTGTAACAATCCGGGCGCAACCGGAACTCAGCAAATCAGCCTGCCTTACTTCGATTTTGCGTCCAGCCCGGGCGCGAATGGAACTGATTTTGCCAGAACTACGCCGGTCGCGAGTGTAACGGTGGATAGCACAGCCACACAGACGCTGACGTTAGTTGCTAATGCGGGAGGGAACGGAGATTCGGTAGTGGGAGAGTTTTGGAGAGTGCTTTACTTCTGATTGTATGAGCAAGCGAGACCACGTTAAGCGAAATCGCGTTTTGAAGGCCGCCGGCATTATTGCACTGTCGGGAATCTGTCTGGGCGGCGCTGCCTCGGCGCAGTCCATCAGCATCACCAATTTAGGCGCGCCTGTCGCCAGTACCGTATTTACGCCAGCTATCTCCCTCACCGAAGGCTCCGGCAACCACACCGCGCGGGTCTGTATGCGCTACAACGGCAAGCGTGTCCAGCCCAGCGACTGCTCCGCTTCCCCGCCGTGGGCGGTGCCGATCTTCGTCGGGCTTCCCGGGGACGGGGACGCTACCTTCCAAGCGATCGCATATGACGTGTTCGGAAACGTGCTGGCCAGCTCAGCGGTCACAACGCAGCAGGTCAGGCTAAACGGGTTACGAAATAACATTCCTTCCGTACCCACTTCCGGCTCTGGCACGATTGCGCCTGTCGCCTGGAATGGGCATAACTTTGGCGGCGCGTGCAACGGTTCTTCGAATCGATGGCCGGGAGAGCGGGGGTGGATGAACTTCGCGGGTAATTGCGTCGGGAGTGGGCAGTGCAGGGACATTAAAGACTTATCGTGTTCCGAACGGCGTCCACGAGATTTGGTTTACGCTCAACGGCGATGGCCTGGGCACGCAATTCGGCGGAGATCCTTATATCGTCGGAAATACTTTTGCCGCAGGAAATGTGAGCGGTTCTAACGTAACGCTTACCAGTCCGCAGCAGCACTGGCTGGTGAACAATCGACCGGTAGCTTTCAGTTCCTCCGGAACGCTGCCGACGGAAACAGGGACCAGCGCGCCGTTGCTCGCCGGCAAGGTTTTCGGCTGGATAAATCCATTGACCGGGATTCCATCCATCACCGATCCAACAAACTTAGTAACAGCGGGAAGTGCAAGTGGCGGACTTATATCGATCACTTTAAGCTCTTCGCCAGGGATGTCTGTCGGAGCGACCGTTAACATCTATCGATTCATAACCGGAAACCCAGCTTCTTATACCAACGTTTGCGACGGCTCCTACACGGTTACGTCCGTGGTGAACAACACTTTCACCGTGAACGCGCCGAATTGCCCCGACGGAACCTGGCCATCCCCTGCCTTCGGAAGCTCAGGGACCGAGATTGTAACCAACGCTTATTACGCCACCTACGTTGACAACAACACGGCATCGTTCTCACATACACCGGGCGGCGCGCCGATCACTTTCTCAAGCGGGGGCTCCGGCACCCATACGGTCTCGTACCGGATGCGTCCCGGCTACTGGGGTACACTTCCGCTGGACATCTTTGACAGCTACCCGGTGGCGTTCGCGTATGCTACCTTCACAACTTCGAACGGCGCACATTCTATGGAATTGCGGCCGGCCTACGACTACATCCATCTGTGCCTTATCCCAACGGCAACATGCCCGAGCTCTATCTCGATTGCCCCGAAGATCGTGAATACGGACTTATCGAGCACGGCTATCGCTGCCAATAGCGTCACCTACAACTACACGGATGATGGTGGTTTCAGCGGTGTGGCGTCGGTGAATTCATCGACCGGAGTGGTTACGGCGTTGAGTCCCGGATGGGGGCAGGTGCAGCAGATATGCACGACCTGTGATAGCGGAAATCCCCTACCTAATCCACGGCCGACCTACGTGCAGGTAGAATACAACGCCACCTTTCCGCACTTCTCCAAAACCAACGGCGTCATCAATACCTACACACCCGGACAGAGCTTTTTCCCGACTTCCTGGTGGTTCATGGACCCGATCTATGCCACGCAGTTTCAAAGTGACTTAACGCAACGCAGTACGTGGATGGGTCCATTAATGAATGACAGCGGAATTACGGCGGCGGTACCTCTGCCGAGCCCGGCCCATCGATCTTCGATCCGACTAGCTCAACCTGTAATTCCGGAGTGCAGCAAATAGACCTCTGGCTGCAAGCATTCTCACAGCAATATTCCATTGCGATGGAGTACGATTTCCAAAACATCGAGTACCCGGCGATTTTCGAGGGAGCTATTGCAAATAATCTTACTTTCAACCGGCTCGCTTGCCTGACTGCCTATATAAGGAACCTATCCGCGCTCCAGATGGTTAGCGCTTTAGATGGAGTGGATGAAATCAGCGCTAAGATCGGAAATGACTTTCCGAACCCAACGCCGGGTATAGGCTCGGTAAATTTTCCGGGGCCTATTGTGGTTTCCGCCAGCGTGGCGACAGCGACAGTCTTCATGAATATCTACGCCGATTGGAACCAGGCTACCGGGCAAGGCGCGGCGATCTTCTATTCAGGTGCAACCAATACTTGCTTGAACGGCTGGCACCCGGTAACCAGCCACACCACCAATGCTCAGGGGATAACGATCTCTTACACGTTCTCGACGACTTGCGGGCCGGGGACGTACACGTCAGGAACCGACGCAGGCTTGCAAAGCAGGTACATCTGGAGTTATCCGTATGCTGCTTCCGGCGGCGCCGGCAACGGAACTCTTGCTTGTGTTCTGCCAAAGTTCGTGGGGGTCGTGGACAATGCCTACCAGACCTGGACCCAAGTGTTGGATGCTAACGGCACCGTTACCGGGAGCAACACGAGTCTATCCAGCATGGTCTCGAATGGGGCGACGCTAACCGTCAACTACACAGGACACGGGATCGGGAACGGTCAATCGATTCACATCATGAACGCGAGTCACGCGGCGCTGAATACGGTAGCCGTAGTCTCGGGGGCCACCTCCAATAGCTTCACCATCCCGACCACGGTGACAGCAGGAACGTACAATTCGACCACCGATCCTAACCTGATCCTGAGTGTTGATTGCGCTCTGCCAAACGATTATTTCGCCCAGATTCACACCGCGGTTCATAACGGCGCAAACATCCCCATCTTTCAACCCATGTTGGGAGTTAACTATAACAACACAACCAGCGTCAAGAACTGGAATGACCCGGCTATCGCGGATGGGTCGCTGCTTTACCACAGCGATCAATGCGTAAACTCGTATGGTGACGATTGTTCAGTGTGGTCCACGATCTGGTCTGTCCCGGGCGGGATCTCGTACACCAATCTTAATTCGCGGGCTTTTCAGTCCGCCGCCAGAAGGGATCTGGTGGGGACAATCGGACTACAGTACCAGAAGAATCATACCGGCTATACGTTCGACCCACGAGTTGACAGGCCGAACAATCTCGATTGGCGGCCCGAAACGTTCATAGCGCGGCTGGAGTGGGACAAAACGATCGGAATTTCCGGCTACAAGATGAATTGGTTCCAGAGCAATAATGCAGGGGTATTCGCACTCGCCGCCGGCTTGGTTACCGGGGGGCAGGCGATGGGGCCGGACTACCCGACCAACCGTGTGTGGGCGGCAATCAGCCGTGATTTCCAAATGACGGCGCGCGAAACGAAATACAACCTCCAGCCACGCGGCAATGCGCCATATCTGGGGCCAATGTTCTCGACGATGGTTACGTCCTCATCCTACGGGAACATGTTCAAGATCGTCTGTCTGAGCGAGATGAGCTATATGCAGACCGTGGATCTGAGTACGATTCAGATGGCAGGCGGCACGATGTACAAGGCGATTTTGACCGGGTACACGCTGACGTACACACCGATGGCATCTAACCCTACGTCAGACACTATGGATTTCTGCGCCTCACCAGGCCAGACGACGACCTACTATGCGCAGCCTGCGGGAGCCGTGTCGGATTTAGGCACGCTCGGCTTTTCGACGGCTCCGGTTACGCTTCCGCCTGGAGTGGAAAAGGTGGCGATCCGCGTGGGTTACTATCCGCGCTTGATGAACGACGATCCCGTGACGGATTGCACGAACGGGTGCCAGATTCCGGTCAATAACTACAATGCGCCCGCCTGGTACCAGATACTTTATCTGGATTCGAACAATGTGCCGCGCACTGTGGGTGCTACGCACAAAGTCCTAAGTTCCTCGTGAATCGTAGCGCGAAGGCGGTAGCCATTTTTTTTTTTTTTTTTTTTTTTTTTTTTTTTTTTTTTTTTTTTTTTTTTTTTTTTTTTTTTTTTTTTTTTTTTTTTTTTTTTTTTTTTTTTTTTAAAAAAAAAAAAAAAAAAAAAAAAAAAAAAAAAAAAAAAAAAAAAAAAAAAAAAAAAAAATTTTTTTTTTTTTTTTTTTTTTTTTTTTTTTTTTTTTTTTTTTTTTTTTTTTTTTTTTTTTTTTTTTTTTTTTTTTTTTTTTTTTTTTTTTTTTTTTTTTTTTTTTTTTTTTTTTTTTTTTTTTTTTTTTTTTTTTTTTTTTTTTTTTTTTTTTTTTTTTTTTTTTTTTTTTTTTTTTTTTTTTTTTTTTTTTTTTTTTTTTTTTTTTTTTTTTTTTTTTTTTTTTTTTTTTTTTTTTTTTTTTTTTTTTTTTTTTTTTTTTTTTTTTTTTTTTTTTTTTTTTTTTTTTTTTTTTTTTTTTTTTTTTTTTTTTTTTTTTTTTTTTTTTTTTTTTTTTTTTTTTTTTTTTTTTTTTTTTTTTTTTTTTTTTTTTTTTTTTTTTTTTTTTTTTTTTTTTTTTTTTTTTTTTTTTTTTTTTTTTTTTTTTTTTTTTTTTTTTTTTTTTTTTTTTTTTTTTTTTTTTTTTTTTTTTTTTTTTTTTTTTTTTTTTTTTTTTTTTTTTTTTTTTTTTTTTTTTTTTTTTTTTTTTTTTTTTTTTTTTTTTTTTTTTTTTTTTTTTTTTTTTTTTTTTTTTTTTTTTTTTTTTTTTTTTTTTTTTTTTTTTTTTTTTTTTTTTTTTTTTTTTTTTTTTTTTTTTTTTTTTTTTTTTTTTTTTTTTTTTTTTTTTTTTTTTTTTTTTTTTTTTTTTTTTTTTTTTTTTTTTTTTTTTTTTTTTTTTTTTTTTTTTTTTTTTTTTTTTTTTTTTTTTTTTTTTTTTTTTTTTTTTTTTTTTTTTTTTTTTTTTTTTTTTTTTTTTTTTTTTTTTTTTTTTTTTTTTTTTTTTTTTTTTTTTTTTTTTTTTTTTTTTTTTTTTTTTTTTTTTTTTTTTTTTTTTTTTTTTTTTTTTTTTTTTTTTTTTTTTTTTTTTTTTTTTTTTTTTTTTTTTTTTTTTTTTTTTTTTTTTTTTTTTTTTTTTTTTTTTTTTTTTTTTTTTTTTTTTTTTTTTTTTTTTTTTTTTTTTTTTTTTTTTTTTTTTTTTTTTTTTTTTTTTTTTTTTTTTTTTTTTTTTTTTTTTTTTTTTTTTTTTTTTTTTTTTTTTTTTTTTTTTTTTTTTTTTTTTTTTTTTTTTTTTTTTTTTTTTTTTTTTTTTTTTTTTTTTTTTTTTTTTTTTTTTTTTTTTTTTTTTTTTTTTTTTTTTTTTTTTTTTTTTTTTTTTTTTTTTTTTTTTTTTTTTTTTTTTTTTTTTTTTTTTTTTTTTTTTTTTTTTTTTTTTTTTTTTTTTTTTTTTTTTTTTTTTTTTTTTTTTTTTTTTTTTTTTTTTTTTTTTTTTTTTTTTTTTTTTTTTTTTTTTTTTTTTTTTTTTTTTTTTTTTTTTTTTTTTTTTTTTTTTTTTTTTTTTTTTTTTTTTTTTTTTTTTTTTTTTTTATGTAGAAGGCCTACAATTTTCGCGGCTCGGTATTGGCCTGCCGTACGGATTGTGGGACAAACACCATCGCGGGCCGGTTGAAATCCTTGATCGCTTCGATCACCTCGGTCTGCTCCTCCTGGGTCAACTGATTGTAGAAAGGCAGCCGCAACAGCCGGTCGGACACGTCCTCGCATACCGGACAATCGCCCACCCTGGCCGCCAAACTTCCGTCCAAATGTGGATAGGTGCAGAGGGAGGTAATGAAATACGCTGAGAATTCCTCGTTTCTTGAGGTGATCGATCAGAGCCGTACGGATTTCGAGCGAGGGAAGCAACAGGTAATACATGTGGTAGGCCTGTTCGCAGTGGGGCGGGATGACGGGACGCTGCACGGCATTCCCGGGGGCCCAATCGGAAAGGTGCTGGTCATAGAATTCCCACATGAAGCGGCGTTTTCTCTGGATTTCCTGCCATTGCTCGAGTTGCCCAAACAGAAACGCGGCCAGCACGTCCGACATAAGGTAGCTGGAGCCGATGTCGACCCAGCTGTATTTGTCTACCTGCCCGCGGAAGAATCGACTGCGATCAGTTCCCTTTTCGCGAATGATTTCAGCGCGCTCTATCAAGTTGGAATCGTTGACCAGCAACGCTCCGCCTTCGCCGCAGGTGAAATTCTTGGTCTCGTGGAAGCTTTGGGTCGCCAGGCAGCCGAACCTGCCGAGATAGCGTCCTTTGTATTTCCCAAACAAGCCGTGCGCGTTGTCCTCCACCACCGGAATTTGATGGGCGTTGGCGATTTCCATAATGGCGTCCATCTCGCAACCGACGCCGGCATAATGAACCGGTACGATGGCGCGGGTCTTTTCCGTAATCAGTTTTGCCAGCTTGGATTCGTCGAGGTTCAAGGTGTCGCGGCGGATATCGACAAAAATTGGCTTGGCGCCGCGCAGTACGAAGGCATTGACGTGGAAACGAAAGTGAAAGCAGGAACGATCACTTCATCGCCGGGACGGATATTGAGGAGCATTGCGGCCATTTCGAGCGCATGCGTACAACTGGAGGTGAGCAGAGCTTTGGGCGCACCCAGCAGACGCTCGAGGAGCGCGTGACACTTCTTCGTGAAACCCTGATCGCCGGCGATCTGGCCAATTAGCATCGCCTCGGCGATGTAGCTGAGTTCCTTGCCGACTAGAGAAGACCGGTTAAAAGGAATGCGATACTGTTGCACATTGTTCATCGGAATTCTTACCTTTGGTTACTCGCCGCGAAATCTCAAACAAACCGGGATCGAAATCGTTTTAACGGTAGCAGGCTCTGTTGTGTTTCGGAATCACACAAGGCCGTAATTTTCAGCAGCCCGGATCCGCAAACTATAACGGGAAACCCTTTACGCATAAACAGAACTTTTCCAACTTGGCGATCTTCGACGCATACATCCGGCTCCACTTCGGCGTCGTAAATCCTGACTTGCTGGCCATTCATCAAGCTCGCCGCGCCCTTATATGGATCTCCCAAGCTATCGATAAACCGTTTAATGGAGGACGCGTCGTTTTCCCATCTAATGCGATAGTCCTCCTCGTCGCGCCACAGCGAATAGGTGACTTGGGTTTCGTCTTGCTTGTGCCCACCAGCCGCTCTCCACGAAGTACCTGGCCGCCGATCTCCACAACGAGGTCGCTATAGAGGCGGCTCACTAATTCAATTGCAGCTTTGATTTTGATGGGGTATGAGACGGAGGTTTGCTTTTGACCCAAGATGTCGCCACGATCGAACTCTTCGTCGGCAAACAACGCCGTAACGCCGATCTTATCCTCGCCTTTGATTAAAGCTGTCGGCAGGGGAGCAAATCCGCGGTATTTCGGCAGAAGGGAATCGTGCAGCACGATCAGATTTTCTACGTCATTGATGAGCCAGCGCCATGAGATCGCGAAGGTGTAGGTAGAAAGGAGTGAAGCCGGCTTATTTTTCTCAAAAAACGGAATACCATTGTGGTTGCAGAGTTTGGCAATCTGGTCGAAAGCGTCGTCAACCAGGTTCTGATCCCGCGCGCTAACGACATACGCGATACGGAGCAGAGCCAAAGGCGCGAATGACAGCCTCTAGAACTGCCAATCCTTTCGCAGTCATTAGAAAAAAACCGAGTGTGGCCGCCGTGGATTCAGTCATCTAGGTCGTCTGGCATTCAACTGCGAGCGGCAGTTCTCGGGCTGGTGGTTTGGGCGGGCGCTGGACCGGTCTGATTGCCAACCACGCCGCGGATCGTGTAGGTTGGCTTTTCCATGGTCCGCATGTGTTGCCGTGCGATGTATTCACCTATAACGCCCAGCGCGAATAACTGAACGCCTGCGAAGATCGCGACCACGGATGCCAGGAACGGGAAGCCAGGCACCGACGTTCCCACGATTACGTATCGGCCCAATACGTACAGCAACAGACAGCCGCCGAATGCGGTGAATGCGAAGCCAACCATGCTGGCGATTTGCAGCGGAAAGATGGTAAAGCCGGTCATCATGTTTAGCGCGTGGGTGATGAGTTTGCCGATGGTGTAGTTGGAGCTACCGATCTTGCGCGGTTCGTGGTGGACTTGCAGCGCCGAAAAGCGAGAGGTCGCCCAGGTCAGCAGCACGTCGATGGAGACGAGAGGGCTTTGGTAGCGAGAAAAGGCCTCCCGAAGTTCGGTGCGAAACACTCGGAAGGCACTGACGCGCCGCGCGGTCCGCGCACCCATCGTCTTTTGTAGAACTAACTTCGTTATCTCCGACGCCAGATCGCGGAGCAAGCCGTGTTGCTGTTTCTCCGGATAGCCATAGACCACGTCGCAACCTTGCTTCAACACCGATAAAAGACGGGGGATCTCGCCTGGAGGGTTCTGGAGATCATCATCAATGGTGACGATCGTATCGTACGCCGCGGCCCGGATACCGCACAGCAGCGCATTGTGCTGGCCGTAATTACGCATCAGATTGATCCCTCGTACCCAATCAAACTGGTCGGAAAGATCGCAGATGACCTTCCAGCTATTGTCGTAGCTGCAGTCATTGACTAGGATCAACTCAAAACGCCCAGTACAGGAGCACAACACTTCTTCGAGCAGGACTGCCAGTTGGGCCAGCGTCCCTTCACTGTTAAAGACCGGCACCACGACGCTAATGCCCTCCGGCAAATCGAGCATTTCAATTGACATGCGGTATTCCTGACCGGCGCTTAGGTTCTACGACGTTCGGGCCACAACCAAGCAGCTTCCGCCAAACCTGACCCGGCGCAGGCTCGCGATTTTATCCAGCTCCCGGCCGGTTAAACTGTCGAATATCTTGTGGGCCAGTGGACCACCCGGGTTGTGGTCCGACTGCACGGTTTCTTTGACTCACTCTTAGAAAGCCCCAGCCTATAAGGCACGACGCGGGCCAACAGAATTGGCAGCGGCAGAAACCCGAAAAAATAAGTAGCGAAATCGATTGCGTATCCCGCCTGCTGGAAGACGCTGCAGATACTGCTCAGAGTATACCTGCGCCAATGACCTGCTGCTACATCTTCGTGCGACCACAGCCACTGGTAGGCCGGCACGGATAAATAGACGCGTCCTCCGGGTCGAAGCAGACGCCTGACGCCTTGAAGAAAATCGAGATCGTTCTCAATGTGTTCCACCACGTCGAAGAGGCCCACGCCGGCCACGCTTCCCGGCTGAAACTTAACGTCCTCTAAAGCGGCCTGTATCACATGCTGCACGCCACGCTGAAGGGCATTGCGCGCGCCGCCGGGGCCGGGTTCCACGAGGGCTACATCAACGCCGGCGTCCTGCAGGCATCGAGCAACATAACCGTTGCCGCCGCCCACATCCAGCAACAAGCCGCCAGGAGGAAGCGCCTTGACGACAGCACGAATGCAGTTATTGCGGTGGCGGAACCAGAACGAAGATTCTTCGACTGCGAAGTAGACCTCGTTTCCGTGTTCAGGGTAAGAAACAGCGGAAAGCGTCTTGCTTGTCCAAATCCCGTCCTGCCGCAGCTCGATATTGGCTGCAAGTTCTCGTAAATCGGATGTCATGGGTTAGGTCTCTGGATGCGGAGAATGAGCCTTCGATTCCCAAACCGAGTATCCGCCAAATGTTCGGATCAATGTCCAGTCCTGGCCGCGAGGACCAGAGCCCCCGAGGAGGCAATAGTCGGCTTGAGAAGCAAATTGCGCCGACAAGGTCCTGTCCACAAAACCGTCCTTAGACCACTGCTCGAAATCGCGTTTTCGGCGGGCGACTTCCGGAGACACCGTGAGGCCGCCGAGCACTTGCTCGCCGTATTCTGTCGGCAGGTAGACACGCCGCTCGCCGATGAAAACGGTGGGAATGGTTAGCGCATAAGGCAGCGACTGCGGATCGATCACGATCGCCTGGGAAGGAGTGTGGTCGCGGATGAACTCCAGAGCGGCAACGTAATCGGCCGGCAAGGCCATCGTGCGGTCATGATTATGCCGGAGCCGCAAGAATGCAAATTGTCCGGCATACGCCGCCGTGCAAAGCAGCCCCAGGACGATCAACGCCATGGTGACGGCCGCGGCCGGCGAGCGCCAGTTTTTCCTGCAGAGCGCCAGTCCCACGCACGCCAGCGGAGAAGCGGCCACGGCGATCAGCGCCGCGATTTTCATCGAAAAATCGATCTGACCGGTTGCTGTATTCGGAATATATAGAAAGCTCGGCACGAACACGCAAGCGACGATCAATGTGCAAAAAACGACAGCTTTCCCCAGAGGGGCCGGCTCAGCAATGCCAAGGCCCACAGGGGCGAAAACGCAAAAAGAACGTGACGGAGATAGGCACCGTTATCAAACGCGACTGCTAAATCTTTGCCGGGGCCGAACAGGTGCAGACCAAAAGCCATCGTACCAGCGATCGCGGCGCCAATCACACCGAAAAAAATAGCGGCAAGTAGCGGCCGGTGTATCCGAGCCAGCAGCAGCCAGATTCCCAGCGTCAAGGCCATGGGAAAAATGAGCGTGATGCTGTAGCCAATAATCATCGCCAGGAATATCGCGCCCAGGACGAGATGACTCTTCTCGAGGCGGCGATTCCATTCGAGCAGCATCACTAAAACCAGCAATGCCATCGCCAGGGCCATGGTGTTATTGCCAAAGACCGTCAGGCTGTTCGGAATCGAAAGCAGCAGACCGTTGCGAACGGCAATTGCGAGGGATTGAATATGAGTCAATCGGACGGCAATGCCGACCAGCGCCTGATAGGGATACATCACTAGCGAGCCCAGCGTGACGACGCCGGCAGCCATGACAACGGTGGAGGCAGCGATGGGCCGATCGATGGCCAGCAACACGTGGTCGGCGGCTGCGCTGATCGTCAGGAATAAACGGAGGCGGCGATATAGTTGCACAAAACCAGAGCGATAGCGTCCGGGGTGTGACCGCCGCCCAGTGAACTGAGCCAGGCTGGAAACACAAAGAAGAGCCAATGATAGTGGAGTATTCCGGTGCCTGCCACCGCCAATCGGCAAACCCGGCGACGCGTTGATCACCGCAACTATGCTGGTGAGATTGCCGAAGTCGATCGGAAACAATCCATAGTAGAAGACTTGACCGCCCTGAGAACCCCGAATCCCATCCAGGTCAGGACAAATAGCGCTGGAAGAACGACGAAGAGAAATGGCCAGGCGGCGCGAAACAAGGGCGTACGGATATCGTGCAGAAAGCGGGTATAAGCGCCACGGTATTTCGCCACTGAACACAGCGCGATGACGAAGATCAGATCTGCTAGCCAACCGGGGAAGGGAAGAGCGCGGCGAATATAGAACGCCGGAGTAATCAAAAGGACCGCCAACGAAAGGCTGGTAACGATACGGACGCTAGCCGATAGGTTTCGGAGCAGGCTGGTTTCCGACAACAGAGCAGCGGCCGGGAACAGCAGACCCACCACGAATGCCAACAGCCGCACACCGGCCAGAGCGCCGCCGCCCATGTACAGGAGCATGCCCACGGTCGAGGCAGCGGGAATGGCCACAGACCACGTTGCGAGGACATCCTTCGAGGCTGCGCTGTCGCGAGGGTTTGAGTCTCGCTGAGATTACCTATCAACAATTACCACCTTGGTTCGCTAAGCAATGTGCCGGCGATCTTTTCATACTCGGATTCGACCAAATGCCGGCCACGGCTGGTTTTCCACCAGGAGGCCGGATTGTAGTCCAAATCCTAGACGGGGCCACTGAAAAATGAACATCCGGGATCATCAAGCGGAAGACCAGCGCGGCTCGCCTGGAATGGAAATTGCTGGTGACCAGGATGACGCGCCTTACGCCCATTTTCTGGAAGATTGGGCCCATGGCGCGAGCCTCGTCAATGGTGGACGGCGTATCATCCAGCCGTATGGCCTGGAACAATCCAGGTTGATAGCCGTGCTCTACGGCGTACTGCATCGCCATATCGCCGGAATAGCGCTTGCTGATAATGTTGCTCAAGTAGGCACCACCGCTGAGCAAGACCAGCGGGGCAAATCCACGAGCGCCCAGGTCCGCGCCTAAGAGCACGCGGCTCCCGAAGAAATCGCCGGCCAGGACATATATCGCGTCGGCTTTTTCCAATGGATCAGAGACGATCAATGACTCACCGACACCCATCAGTAGCGGTTTGCAAAAAAAAACCCCGATCAGCAGGCACGCCAGAGCAATTGACAGGACAATCCACCGCATGGTCACGGACGGTTGGTGAGACGGTTGGTTACGTTCCAGATTTGCAGGACGACCGAGTCCGGGAAACTGTGCTGCAGCTTCTGAGTGCAGGAGAACTGGGTGGAGAGGTTATCCAACAATATCCGGTTCTGCTTCGCCTTGGACAGCCAATAGTCGCTGTCCTGGCGATCAAAGAGGACCACTTGAACGGTGCCGTGACGATCGATGAGTTGATGAATCTGGCCGGTCTGGATTCCGGTAAGCTCGGCGAGCATACGCCGGCCATGGAGCTCATTCAGAAATTTGTCGGTCGCCGGTATGTCAGTCACTACGGGAATAGCGGGATCGGTGTTGCTGTAGAGCGCATTGACAAGGTCGCGGTTGACCTTGGACCACAGATCACTCCGCCAGTTAACGCCGAGGCCGAGAAGAACAATGGCAACCAGCCAGGTTGTGACGGCTGACTTTGCGATGGAGTGCCATCGCATCCGCCGGTCCCGGGATCGATCGCATGGCTGCCTCATACCATCGCGGACAGGTGTGAGCCATGGCGAAGGCCATGATCGGGAGCAAGGGAATGAGGAACCTCTGCGAGAGCACCCACTGCTTCAATCCTCCGCTCGCCTTCCGTTGTAGTTGTACAAGATAAACATGCCGACGAACAGGGCCACGGTGGAGACCAGTTCCGGCCAGCGACGACCTCGATAGCCTAGCGCAAAGATCAGACCTCCGGGAACCAGGATGAGAACGGCGGTCAAATACAGCAGCAGATTCAACTGAATATAATGGCCAGTGAATCCGTAATACTGCAGTCTGGTGTACATGGGACTGCCGTACACCAAAGCAGAGCTGAAAGCGGCCTGGATGGCGACACCAGCGAGGGTGCCGGCGAAAAGGGAGAGCAAGGGGCGTTCGCGACGGAGCAGCGCTCCCGCAAAGAAAACGGCAAACAAAATCGGGTTGGGTTCTCGCAGACTCAGAGAAGCGCCGGCGATGAAACCCGCCGCAAGCCGCCGCCAAGGACCGCCGTCATGGCGCCAAAACAGCCACAAGCCGGCGGCAACCAGGGCAGCGCTGGGAACATCGCTCATCGCGGTCCGAGACATTACCAGGGTGGGAACGTAGCCCAAAATGATAAGAGCGAAGAGCGGCGAGCCTCCCGATTCAGTGATCCATTTGGCAGTAATGAGCGTGCAGGCGATTGCAGCCACCAGTCCCAGCAAGAAAGCGCCACGCCATCCGGCGATCCAGATGAAAGGCACCATGAGCGCGGAAGTGCCGGCCGGATAATCGCTCGGAATTATCGAGCGATGCTCGCCTGTATATGGATCCACGGTGTCGACTGCGACGCGGCCGGCTGCGAATGCCGCGGCATGGCGCACATAAGACACTTCGTCAAAATTGGTGAGCGCTTTTGGAAAGAACAGAATGAAGCCCAGGGCGTAGAGCAGCACGATGGCGGAGAAGATACGAATTTGCCGCGGGAACCATAGTGTGGCCGCCGGGGCAGGCTGCGACGAAGGGTGCACACCAATGGATGCGTCTTCCGGAGCTAGCATCGATTCAGGGTTTATGGGGGCCGGGCTCAGCATATAGCCGAAGTAGCCGAAGTGAAATTACGTTACGTCCTAACGAGACTTGCGCCAGAATGCACCCGTCCAATCGATTTCAGAGATAGGGTCCGTTATACGGTGCGCGGCTCTGTAATCCTCGACTGCTTTGCGGGCACCGGAAAGTCCGTAATCGTCCACGATGACATATCCGCCGGGAGATAGCTTCGGATAAAGCGGCTCCAGGGCCTCGATCGTAGATGAATACATATCGCCGTCCAGGCGCAGTAGAGCTAATTTCTCAATCGAGGCCACGGGCAACGTATCACGGAACCAACCCTTCAGAAACTTCACCTGATGGTCGAGCAGTCCGTACTTTTCAAAATTGGATTTAACCTGCTCGACGGAAATCCCGAGCAGAGACTTAAACACATGATGTGGGTCTCCGGTGTCGGCTGCGTAACGAGGGTCGGGTTTAGGCAGGCCTTCAAAGGAATCGGCCACCCACACGCAACGATCCGTTATTTCGTAAGCAGCGAGCACGCCGCGCATAAAGATACAGGCGCCGCCGCGCCACACGCCGGTTTCGATTAAGTCGCCGTCAATACGATCTGAAATAATTCGCTCGATGCAGGTACGAAGGTTTTGCATGCGTTTTCGTCCGATCATGCTTTCGGCGTTGGACGGCCAACCGCGGCCCTCTTCGTAGCTCAATCCACTCTCAAATTTCATGAGAGACAGATGCCGCCGGCTCAAAAACGCTCGAATGGGCCGATACCAGAATGGACATCGACTGACTTCGGTGTACTGGGTTGGATGGATTGCGCCCAGAAGAGACTCCTGCAGCAGCGTCAAGTACTGATCAGACAGAGTGGAAGTTGTAAGTGTAGTCGGCATAGTTTTCGTTAAGCATCATTTGACCAACCCAAGTTGCGGCCCGGCATAACGGACCAGATGGTCGATGCAGTGGATTGGATATAACCGCGTAGCGGTGTTCGCCAAACATAGGGAACTACGATGATGCAGTAGGCCAAACCGATGAGGACGGCCGTAATCGCGAGATTGGTTGGGCCGGATATTCCGAATTGAGTGACGACTGCCACGCCCCCGGCCCCAATCAGCGCGAATCGCCACAAGAACGGAAAATAGGGCCGAACGAACTGGAATATCGACACTTCGAACTCGCGGGCTAATACGAAGACGTCCATGGGGACGGAAATGAGCACACCTCCGCAGAGCGCTCCCAATATGACGCCTTCAAATCCTAAATACCGGACGAGAATACTGGCTAGGACGACACTCACCAGTCCATCCACGAGACAGCGAATGGCGCAATATCTTTCATGTCCAAAGGCAAACAACGCGATAGCGAGCGTGTAGTCAATCTGCCGGACGAGGAAATTGAGCAGTAGCAGCAAGGTTAGCTTCACTCCGCCAAAGAAACTGGGGCCAAGCCATAGGTTGACGAACTGCTGGTTGACCGCGAGCACAATGCAAAAGACGGCGCCGACGAGAACCAGCATGGCTTGGGTTAGCGATGTAATCTTTAGCAGGACGCTCTGCCGCGAATCGACGATCTTTAATTCGCTCAATCCGGGCAGAGCAACACTGGCGAGAATTTGGGGCTGGTTCTGCAAGACCGTGATCAATTTGCTGGTGCAAGAGTAAACGACGACCGCCGCGGGACCGAGGAAGCGCCCAACGATCAGTAGATCGGTTCCAGCAGTCAGGGCGTAACCGATTTGTCCAATATTCACCCAAGCTCCCCGGGTGAACCAGCGCCAGTGGAGCGGGCCGGTGGTTTTCCAGCCTTCCATCGTCAGAAGGTCGGGGCGAATGCGCCGTAGACGGAAAAAGGCGGCGACGTCATGCACGATCTGCTGCAGGCACCACCCGCAGGCCAAAGCATAAAATCGCGCGCCGGCCAGCAGAAGGGCTAAACTCAGGCAGGTGGACAAGGCCCACATCCACAGCCGCAACTGTCCAAGAAATTTGAGATCCTGCAACCCCTGCAAGACCGCTGGGAACAGTCGCGTCGGATAAGTAACGACAACAACGAATAGGACCAAACCGATGGGTCCCTCTAAACCCGCCGCCGCGGCCGGTCGAAAGAACAAAAGCCCCAAGGAGACGAGCGCGATCAGCAATGTCTGGACCAGCACCACCTTGGTGGTCTGGCCGATTATTAATGGGAGATCCAGGTAGGCAGGCTCGCGCTGCTCCAAGCCTCTAGCACGGGCGACATCGCGAGGGATAACCGCGAGAACGCCAAAGTCGCACAGCAGAAGCATAGCCAAGACCTGCATCCCGACCAGCCAGATCCCGTAATCTTTCGGACCGAGAGTGCGGATGTAGAAGGGCGTGAGCCATAATCCGATCACCATGGCCGAACCCTGATAGAGGTAGGCAAAGACGGCGCCGTTAAGGAAGGAGCGGGTTCGGGACATTGGTTATTGTTTCGGCGAAAACGCTATTGTCTTACCAGGCTGTGATAAAGCTGCAGCGTCTTGCTCTGCATGGAGGCCAGGCTGAATTGTTCCTGTGCCCTGCGAGCGCCGGCCCGGCCGAAGGTCTCGCGCAAAGCGGGATCATCTAACAGCCGATTGATCGCGCCGGCTAGAGCGGTGGAGTCTCCAGGTGGAACAGTCAGGCCGGTTTCCTGATGGAGCGAGACGTAAGGGACGCCGGAGTCGAGGCGCGTGTTGACCACAGGCAGTCCTGCGGCCATTGCCTCAATCTGAACGATTCCGAAGGCCTCGCTGCGAGCGACCGAAGGCAGCACGAAAAGGTCGGCAGCATGATAATAGGGCACCACCGCGGCGTTTTGCATTTCGCCGAGGAAGACCACCTTATCCGCGATTCCCAGACCCGCAGCGAGATTTCCGAGTTGTGCCCTCAGCGGCCCGCCACCCACGAGGAGAAGTTCGGCCCTTAACGTGTAGCATGGCCCGAATGAGATGTTCGAAACCCTTGTAATACACGAGGCGGCCGACGCTGACGATCAGCCGCTCGCCGTACCGCTCCCGGATGTGTTTGACCGCCTCCGGATCACAGCGCTCAAACTGCGAGGTGTCTATTCCATACGGAATGACGTGGGACCGATTACGAAACGCGCTGAGCACCGATGAGCTCTGCAGGTAATTGGGAGATGTCGCAACGATGGCTGCGCTGCGGTGCAGGATGGCCCGTAGCAACGGCTGAAACAATGCGCCCAGGAACTTCTGCCGGACCGTGTCGCTGTGATAGGTGATTACCAATCGCCCCCGATGGCCGCTCGCCAGATAAGCGAGGACGGCCGTGGGATTCGGCAGGTGGAGATGCACGAGGTCGGCCGTGGATCTTCGGATGCTCGACACCATCGCGGGACAGATCGCGGCCGAGAACGCGGTCAACAGGGTACCGACCCGCAAAACCGGGACACCGTCCAGCACTTCCTGAACCGTGCGGCGATCATCGTTGGAAACGATCACTTGCGGATCGACATATTGGCTCAATGCTCCGCAGAGGGCCTGCAGATGTGTTTCAATCCCCCCCATGTGGGGAGGGTAGAATTTCCCAATCTGGAGAACGCGCAGCCTGGCCTTAACCTTGGCAGATGGAGGCTCCGCGCGCCCGTTTTGAACAGTGGATCGATCCAGTTCCCAGGTCATGCGATGGTGGCACTCAGCTCCACAAATAGTGCACGGTTTTGGCTGATCCAATCGTAGAGTTGGTCCAGTCCCTGGGAGCAACCGGTCTTCGGAGTCCAGCCCAGCTCGGTGCGCGCACGGCGGATGTCGCTTACAAACACTTTCTGGTCCCCGGGCCGCCAATCGGCGCTGCCGACGGGAATCGTCCGCCCGCTCCGTCTTTCGATGTAGGCGACCAACTCCTTCAGCGAGAGCACGTTTTCAGGACCGCCCCCGATATTGAAAGCATGCCCGGCAACTTTGTCCGCAGCGGCGAAGGCCGCGTCGTAGGCATCCAGCAAATCATCGATAAAGAGAATATCCCGGACCTGCTTGCCGTCTCCATAGATCGTGATTGGCCGGCCCAACTGGGTGGCGATCATGAACCAGGCAACCCAACCCTGGTCCTCGGCGCCGAACTGCCGGTATCCGTAAATACAGGATTGTCTGAAGACGATGGTACGCAAGCCATAGATGCGGTGGTAATCGATGACGTACTGATCGGCCGCCCCCTTGGAGCAGCCGTAAGGAGAGTGAAAGTCGAGATTGTGTTGTTCGGAAACGCCCGTGGGCAAGGATTGATAAGCATAGCGTCCGCCCGTTTCGACGACGCCGACGCTGGTCATCTCGCCATACACTTTGTTGGTGGAGGCATAAATGAGGGGCGCCGCCATACCAGCGCCGCGCATGCTTTCCAATACATTGAAAGTGCCGAGCGCATTGATCTCAAAATCCTCGCGAGGCGAGCGCACGGAGGTAGTCACAGCGACTTGGGCCGCGAGATGGAGCACTTGGTCCGCGTCTTGGTGCTCACGGAAGACCCGCGCCAGTTCGGAGCCGTTACGGACATCCACTTGAAGAAACTCCAGAGTGCCTTGCGTCCGGAGCCACTCAAGGTTTTTTCCGACACCCTCGCGCGCCAGGTTATCGATGACGACCACCTGGTGGCCCCGCTTCAGAAACCGGGCGCTGGCGTTACTTCCGATAAAACCGGCGCCCCCAGTAATGATTGTTTTCATGGTGCCTTCTTTCACATACTCACTGGTGAGTGGCAGAGTGTAAGACTTGTTGGTAAATGTCCGCAGTCCGGCGCGCCGTCTCCGTCCAGGAGAATCGTGCGGCGTGCGCGAGGGCCTGTTTCCGGTCGTGCTCGAAGGCGCCACATCGCTCGACCCGGTCGCGCAACATGCGAACGACCGTGGCTCGCCAACCCTGGATATCGTCAAGAGAACAATAAATCGCGCCGGGCCCGCTAATCTCGCGGAGGACCGCGATGTCGCTGGCCACCACGCGGCAACCGCACGCCATCGATTCGATCAACGGTAGTCCAAATCCTTCCGCTTCGGCGGTGTGGACGAGAAGGTCGGCGCGGCGATATGCGGCGCCCAGCATCTCGCGGGTGATAGAACCGAGCTGGACGATTGCGTCTTGAATATTCAGCTCTTCGGCTAATCGAAGGTGCTCCGGCGTAAGTGGCCCTCCCACGCGGAGCAAGCGAACGCCCGGCAGGTCTTGGCGAACCGCTGCCAGCACGCGCAAGAGAATATCCAGCCGCTTACGCTGGATTGTACTTCCAGCGTTCAACAGCCAGAACGCGCTGCCTGAATCGGGCGGGAGCAGTTGATCGAGTTCAGCATCGGCGACTGAATCGCGATTCGGTGAACAGGATGGATGAACTCCGTTGGGGATGACCGTGATTCGGCCAGGCGGAAGCAATCCGTAAGAAACTATCTCTCTCGCACGATTGCGCTTCCGGTGATCACGTGAGCGGCTTGGGTAAAACCCTTCAGAATCCGGGCGGTCATGGCGCGGAACCAGCCTGGACGCTTCTCGCACGCCGGGTCAAGCAAGCACCGAAACGTATCGAGATCATGGCAGGTCACCACTGTACGTTCGGCAGGAAGGGAATGCACTAACTGGCTGTAGCTATGGTCGACGATATGAAAGAGGTCGACGTTCGATCGAAGATCGCGAAGGTGACGAGGATAGTCGAAAAACCGGTTCGCCAAGCGGTCTAGGTTGTGGAACGTGGGCGCTGCGTCCCCCTTGGAAAACGTCCGAAGCGGCGTCGCATGGGAGGGCAAACCCGGGTGACCTGCAGGTCCTGCTCGTGACCCCGCTGAAGGTGCTGGAAGAGCATGTCCGCAATTAAGTCCATGCTGGGCCAGCTCTCTTCCAAGAAGTCGCAGATGAGCGCGATGCGAGCGGGCCGCACTGCTCTTTCCGTGATAGTGGAGACCCGGAAATCGGTCTTCAACATAGAAATTCTTAGTCGCCGCGATACTCAGCGGCCAGCACGGCCGCCAAGCTGATGAAAGCTCTTTCGCGGCTCCACTCACGGCAGACGTAGTCACGCCCACGCAGTGCTTGAGCGACGGCTTCTTCACGATGCGTGAGACCCACAGGAACTCTTCAGCCATCGCTTGAGGATCGCGCCGCGGCGTGAGACGAGCATATCCCGGCATCAACCGGGCCATGCCGCCGACGGCCGTGCAAACTACCGGCACGCCGCACGCCAGAGCTTCCAGCGTGGTCATCCGGCCCTTCATCGAGAGAACCCTGTGCGACAACATCGGAGGCGCGATAATAATCCGCCAGTTCAGTCATCGGATGCGCGGCCGGCCGGCCCAAGACCCAAGCTTGCGCATCGGGGAGAGAGAGATCCTTGGCGACCTGCAAGAATTCCTGGTAGCCGCCTCCCAGATTCAAAACGATCGCATCCAGGCCTCGACGCCGGGCCAGCGCGGCAGCTTCGAGAACTGTTTCCGGATCTTTCTCGTGGCTCACCCGGCTGCCACTCAGGATCAAAAACTTATCGGCCGGCAGGTTGAGACGGCTCGCAATTGGGCCCGGCCGGATTCCGTGGCCGGGCTGTAGAACTTCGTATCCACTCCATAGGCGAATCCCATAGTGACGCGCGAGCAGTGCCGGGAAGCGATGTCCACCATGTACGGGCCCACCGCCACGCATCGGGAGGCCAGTTTCGCGCTGGTCCAAATCAGAAACCGGATGAGGGCTTCGCCCACTTGCGCTCGTATCCAACTGCATTGTTTTCTTTCCCGGCGGCAACGGAAATATTCCACCGGCGGGATGTTCATGTAAGTGACAACCGGCTTGTTATAGAGCCGTCCGATGAGGCAGGAGTTGAAGGAGCCGCGTAGGATTTCCTGAGAAAGAATTACGTCGAATTCCCGGGCTTTTTTGAGAAGATAGCGGAAGCACGCGGCCTGGTAACGCAGCCTGCCGCCTTGAAGTAAGTCGACGTTTACATTCGCGCCACTCGTCAGAAGACGCTGATGAAGACCGCTCTGATGATACTGTTTAGCGGGCACGACCATGGTCAGTTCGCAGATCTCACTTAGTCCAGTTACAAATCTGATGTCGCTGTAACCTTCCACCACGAAGAGAACTTTGAGGGCGCGGCTGGCTTTGGAAGGCTGCTGTTCGGCTTCCGAGACGCAGGTTGCGCTAGAGCCCAAATTCTTAGTCATGCGGACTTATTGAATCGGTGACAAGATTGCGGAAATGCTGGAGCAAGCTTTCTGTTTGATCGCGAACGGGAGTTTCTGCGCGAGGCTTTCGAACTGATAGCAAAACCGGCAAGCCGCCTGGGAAGCGAACCGAGCCAGTCGAACGTGACCGGTCACCAGAGGCGTGCCCCAAACGACCATGCGTTCCACACCGAGCCCGGCGTCCTGGGCGAGATTACGCAATTCTCCGGGCGTGATCAGGAAAAGATGGCCGTCCGCATCGGGCTTAAACTGCCGTTGCTCGAGAGCGTCGAAATCTTGAACTTGAGAGTGGGTGGGTAGTTTGTTGCGGAAATAGGAGCCATCGGGCGTGGTCACGAGAATATGGCCTCCCGGCGCAACGAAACGTTTGAGTTGCTTCAAGAAGTCAACCGTATGGGCCACGTGCTCGAGGATCTCGCACGCGATGACGAGATCGAAGAGGCCCGTGGTGGCCGGGTCGAGATCAAACAGATTGCCAGGGAGCCGTTCGATGGACTCACCATTCGAAAAAGTGGCGACCGCTTCTGAAAGATTATCGCCCCGAAGATCATTGGCTACGACCCGGCAGCCCATGGTCGCCAAACACGCGGAAACCGCCGCATCTCCCGCTGCCACTTCCAGAGCGGACCTTAGGAGGCAGCTTCCAGCAGAGCGAGAAGCGCTCGCATGCGCCCGTACGCCAATACGATGGTGGCCAGCCGCTGCCGAAATTCCAGCCTAAGGGATCGCTCGCCGCCGCTGTTTCTCGAAATGGCCGTACTCTCGAGAGGCCGGAACTGCAAACGGATCGAAAGAGCGTGTAATCGGGAAATTCCGCCGGTTGTAACGCAAGCTTAGGCATGAATACTCTCCGCGGGAAGGATGGCGTGAAGCGGCCTGCGCGGGACCGCGCGGAAAATCTCTTCCAACCTGGAAACGTGACGCTCCAGCGTGAAGCGACTGGCTACTTCGAAGGCGCCACGGGAAAGCCGGGCGTAATGGCTGGGATTGGCGAGTGCACGAACGATTGCATCCGCCAAGCCCTCAACGGTGGGCGGATCGCCCGGAGCAAGCTCTCCGGATTCCCCGGCACTCAACCAGTCGGGAATGCCCCCGACACGGTACGCCACAGCCGGCAGGCCGCACGCGCCGGCTTCGATTCCAACTAGTCCAAAGGGCTCCGGCCACAAACTAGGAACAGCCAAAAGATCGGAATCCTGCATCAGATCGGTTGTCTGGTTGCCTGGAATCCAGCCGATAAAATTGGCAGCGACTCCAAGTTCGCGCGCCAACGCCTGAAGACTTTCACGCTCCGGGCCATCGCCCGCAATGGTTAGCGTGAGTGATCTTCCGAGCTTTTGTGCCGCACTCGGGATCGCGCGAAGCAAATGGCTGACGCCTTTTAGTTTCGTCAGGCGACCTATGAAAAGAAGCCGGCCATTCGGGGCGGTCCGGACACGCGATTGCTCAGCAATCTGCCGGTTGGGTAAGGAGACCAGATGGATTCTATCTTCCGCCACCCCGTGCTTCCGGAATTCGTCGCGCATGTGCCTGCTTGCTACGAGAACGGCCTCGTATTTCGGAAGGTGACGATTCATCTCCGCCGATCGTTGGAACATGTTCCACATCGTGAGGGGATTCAACCCGCCGCAGCGGCGCGGATAGTGTAGAACCAAGCAGGCCGGCCCAAATTGACGCGTACAGGGCCGCGTTGTCGGGAAAGCGTGACATTTTTGTCCGGTCGCGCAGGTCCCCAAGTAGTTGTGTGCGTATAGAACGGTGGGGTAGCTGTCGAGCAGAGCGGTTTGAAAATCCGCAGCTTCGAGGCCATTCGAAAACACCAGGTCCGGTTTCCATGCTGCCAGGGATTGCAAAATGGATTCGGGGCCAGATTCTCGAAGGCTCCAGGCAAGCAGATTGAGTTCTGGCGGATCGATGGTTTCCAGCGCCGGGTCAAAGCTGTTTTCAAAGACCAGGGCTATCTCATGCCCGCGGATGAGCAGGGCGGGAATGATCGCTTGCAGATACTTTTCGACTCCTCCCACCACATTGCGGTGCGTGGTAGCGATCAGGATACGCATGCAACATCCTCGGAAACAAAACGTAGCGCGGCCACCACGTGTCTTATATCAAAGCGCTCTTCATAGAGTTTTCGAGCCGCTCGCCCCATGGCCGTTCGTTGGCCGGCATCCGCCCACAGCTCGTTCAGCTTGCTGACGAAGGCTGCAGCGTCCCCGGTTGCGGTGATAGCGATCGCATCGGAGTCGAACCAGAAATCCTCAGTTGCACGTCCAGAAGTTGTGACCACAGCCTTTCCATGATTGAGGCTGGCCATGAAACTGGTACGGCGGCTGCTGACCCCATCCGGGAAGGGCTGGATCATCAAATCGCAAGCACTGATGTGGCGCGACAAGTCGGCCGCGGGCAGGATCCCCGTGGTGTGAACCTGGCCGGTGAGCTGAGGGTATTTGGAGATCAGCGTGCCGAGAAAGTCGCCACCGGCTCCAATCAGAAGTACGTGAGCATCGGCTCTCTGATCGGCAACTCTCACGATGATATCTTCCAGCAGGCTGTTAAGCGCCTTTCCATATGTTCCGAAGTGGCCGATCAGCAGTCCATCGGCGCCCGCATACTGGTTGTGAAGAGCGGCCATGCCATGCGGATCTCGAATAACGGGCACGTTACTGGGAACCGGCAGCCATTGAAATGGAATTCGCCGGCCGAGAGTGTAGGGGCGGCACAATCCTATGTATATAGGAATTGAAAACCAGACCCGCTCGGCGAACCGCAGGAGAATTACGGTCATCAGCCGGTGTACCAAGGCCGCCGCATATTGGCGCCAGGAGCCTTCAAACGCGAGGAAGGCTTCGTGGACCATCAGCTCAATCTGCTCGTCGCCACGCCGCGCACGATTCCACAGCCAGACACAGAATCCCAGGTTCATCGACCGGTATCCATAGCCATGCGGAACCCATTGCACAAGAATCCGGCGCGGGGCGGGGAAGCGATCCAATTGCTCTCCAACCCGGCGCAGGTCGTCAGGAGCAAATTGGCCGAGATCGCGATGTACATGCACGGAATCTGAAACCGAGGCAGCGCCTGACGCGGACGGACACCACACATGCACTTCTTCTCCGGCTTGCTGCAGTGCGACAGCGAGCTGTTGCACGTAATCGGCGACGCCGCCCGATTGGGGAGGGTATTCCGGCGTGATTAAGTGACGCACGCAGTTACGTTGATGCAGGCCGCATGAGAAATTTCAGTTCTGATGAGCCTACAGTATGTCGGATGTCACTCTTCTCATCAGTCCTTCATGCCTGATAGCACATTAGATTTCAATAGCAGTGGTGATATTCACTGCTAGGCGCGAACTTCAGCGGCTTTTGCTGAAAATACTCCAGCTGACCAAAGCTGCCTTTGTATGCAATCCCTGAGGCGAAAGCTCGGTCGCTCCACCAGAAAGTAAGATAGCTCAGCACATGCGACGATGCAGATGATGTTCAGAGGGAAGAAGGGCGGCTGCGGGCCGGTGAAGAGCTGCTGCCATAGATACAAACTGTACGAGATTATGCCAAAATGTCGGAGCAAGTTCGAATTCAGCGCTTTACCAATGGGTGATTTGTGATGAAATACGGCAAACAACAAAATCACTGCCATGGCCAAGTTCTCGAGTGAAATGCCCACCGGCAATGTATAAGATCCTTTCCAATGTTGCTCGGCTGGTTGATCCACGGCGACCAGGAAAATGATTGCCGCAATCGCCGTAGCCGGATGACGGGCAACCTCCCGGAATTTCGTCCATAGGTTCATGTCGATGATCAGCGCCAGCAGGCACCCCACCATGATCGTGTCCAGACGCGAATGCAGCATCATGCCGGTATGTCCTCTCAAGGCGGGCCAAGCGTAATATGTAGCCACTCGACTGAGAGGCGAGAAGAGAATGATACCGACGGCAATTGAAAGACTGGCGCGTCGGCCAAATATCGCAATGCAGCCGGGCCACAACAGGTAGAACTGCTCTTCGAGAGTCAGCGACCAACAATGGCCGATGACCCAGCCTCCTGCCCAAGGTAAGTAGTTCCAAGTGTAGGTGGCTGCCGCAAGCATGCTGGCCGGTGTTACTTGAACCCAGTCAAGCAGACTCAGGATCGCAATAGTGAGCAGGTAAACGTAAAAAGGAGGGAAGATGCGGAGGGTACGACGAAGATAGAACCGCTTGAGACTGATTCGCCCCTGCTGCGCTAGCTCCTTCAACAGGAGGTGTGTGATTATAAATCCGCTTATCACGAAGAACATAACGACGCCTCGCTCACCATCGCGGAATAATCTATTGAATGGAATTCTATCCAGCCATTCGGAGTTTGTATGCCCCAAAATAACGGCAAAAACCGATAGCGCTCGAAGCCCGTCAAGTGATGGGATAGACCGGCTATTCTGCATTGTTGTCTCCGATTACGCTCTCGTCAGGATAGCCCGCCCCAAGACGTCTGCAGTTCCTTTGCACGTCTAGACCTAGCGTGATAGGGTCCAGTTTTGGACCCATTGTCGCCGATGGTCGTACATGCGCATGCCATCTTCGAGATCGTACCTGGGTCGAAAACCCAGCATGGTGGCGGCTTTTTCAGAGCTATAGACTGCCTGACTGGCAAATGTTTCAATGGCGCGATCATCCAGCGGATGAATCGGGCGTGCCCCAGAAGCTTTTCGGAGGACGCGACGTGATAGGGACGGCCGAAGCCACTTTCTCGAGTGGTCGCGAGCCTCCTGCATGTTCATGCGAACGGTTGCCGTTCGCCCCAGCAGCCTCTCGAGCTCGGAAAAATACTGGCTCCAGGTGACAGGCATTCCATCGGTCACGTTGAAAACACCGGCCGGCAGGTTGGATTGTCTCAACAACATCAAAACCAATTCAGCGATGTCGGTAACGTGGATCAGATTAGCGATTCCGCTGCCGTCATTGAGAAGAATCACATTACCGCGTTCCATCTGACTCAGCAGCCCCTCGGTCCACCAGCCTCCGCCCCGACCGTAGACGCAGCCCAGCCGAAGGATGACTACTTCAGGAGGCGAGGGTCTGGACAACAGAGCTTCTTCGATTGCGAGTTTGGTGCTGGAGTACGCGTCCGCAGAGGCGAGCGGTGGCGTTTCTTCGGTGATTGTCCCGCTGGGCGGAATGCCGTAGATTGCAATGCTACTGAGATGGATGAGTCTGCCGATGCCGGCTTGGCCACTGAAGTTCAGCAGGTCGGAAGTGGCCTGAGGTTCATTACTAAGATCTTCTGTAACAGCCGCGTGAACCACCGCGGAAACGCCGTTTAAAGCGGAGGTGTATGTTTCCGGCCTACTAAGATCTCCTGTGAGGACTTTATAATCCTGTTCTTGCAGCAATTCGACAATGTTCCTACCGACGAAAGTAGAACCACCGGTCACGAAGACCGAGTTTGAGCGCCTCATCAGTCTTGTCCGATCCAGTCAGGCCGGGCGACCGTTTTCCAGCGGCTGCGTATGGCCTCAAACTCTTCTGGGAGGAGGGGTCCTGCTCCAGTTATTTCGGCGTTTTTTCGCCAATGACCGGGCTTGGTGGTGCCCACAATTGCGGTATGCACAGCCGGCACGCTCAGCGTAAAACGAAGAGCTATCTCGATAGCCTTGTGTTCCTCGTGCAGGAAATCATAGCGCAGTTCTTGCAACCGATCCCAATAAACATGATGGTAGGAGTTGTCCGGCCGGCGGGTATTCTTCCACACTGCGTTGGCTATGGGCCGCTTTGCGACAACACCCATGCCAAGATGGGCGGCCAGCGGCAAGGTAACATCGATGGCCTGTTGGTCAGCGATATTGAGCGACGTTTGCAGCGTATCAAACTGCTCACTTTGCACGGCATATAGGGCCGCTGCTCCATCGCCGCTGTAACCGATATAGCGCGCTTTGCCGGCTTGGCGGGCGCGCTGCAGTACTTCGATAACCGCGCCTCGGCGCAAAATCTCCTCTGAGCAGCTATGTAGCTGGATGAGGTCGATCCAGTCAGTTTTCAGGCGCCGCAAGCTGCGGTCGATACTTCGCTCGAGCAAACGTGGATCCCAGTCCGCGAGCGACCGTCCCATGGCCCGCTCCACCGGACCAGACAGTCTCCGGTAAGCACGCGTGAAGAGACCCGGTAGAAGGCCGGAGTAGGAATGTCCGCATTTGGTGAAGATTAAACAATCCTTTCGCTTACCACGCAAGGCCCGGCCAATCTTTTCCTCGCTATCTACGTAGCATTCCGCGGTGTCGATGACATTGAGTCCTGACTCCAGTGCGAGGCTAAGGAGGGTGCTCACCGCTTCGTCCGCCACATTCTCAAAGCCAATCTCGGCGGCGCCGAAGCCGAGAGGACTGACTTGCATACCGGTCTTCCCGAACGGGCGCAGCTGCATTGACGTTTTCGGATGGTTTAGTGTTTCCGGCGCGGTCATTGTTTAGTACTCAGCACTCTGCCATAAAGTCGCGCCACGTTTTGAGCGAATGCAGGATAACCCAGGTGTGCAACAGCTTGCGGAGCAGCCGCACTCAGTCGCGCTAGCAAGCCCTGGTCCCCTGCGAGCAACCGCAGCCGATCGACTAATCCATCGACGTCGCGGCACTCTAACACATAGCCGGTTCTTGAATCTGTGATCAACTGAGATGCTCCGGTCTGGCGAGTTGCGATCACGGGCTTACCGCAAGCCAGAGCTTGAGCGACAGCTAAGGCAAAGCCGTCCTCGATGGCGGGGTGAACAAGTACGCTGGCCTGCCCGTATGTCTCTTCGATCGGCTGGGTGAAGACGTCCGCTGTTTGCACACGAATGTTTTTCTGCCTGGCGAGAAACTGATGCAACATGGCTTTGGACCAATGATCCCCGGTCGCTCCGATAATCACCAACTCAGACCTCGGAATTGCCGCTTTTTCGAAAGCCTTGAGCAAGTAGTATGCGCCTTTACGCGGATCGATCGACAGTATCGCCAGCACCCGAAATGTGTCATCCTTTTTTTGAACGGGTCGAAAGTGCTCGAGATCGACGGCAGGCTGCAGGACTTCGATTTTTTCGGGCGCTACTCCCCGCTCAACGAACGTCTGCTTTGCTAACTCGGAGACGGCACGTATACAGGTAGCATGCTGGATTTCCCGCCGCACGCGCTTTTGCATGCTGGCATGAATGAACGTTCGAGTTCCGATCCCAAGTCGTCGATGCTCGTCTGCTAACACATCTGCAACGTGATCTATATGTGTGTTGAGGGTAGTCAGAACGAGCGGCACGCCCCGGCGGCTCAACCCTTCAAAGCTTTCACAACACTGGCCCATGACTCCATCGAAGAGCTTGACACCGTCTAAATGTTCCGAAAGCCGCGAATCAAAATCAACATCGCCGAGCAGAGTCAGCAGATCATGGCGGCGGCGAAGCAGAGGCGTGAGCAGTATGCCGCGGAACGACAAATCTCTCCAGCCGTCAAACGGCAGATCGATGGAGTGGGCCCGGCTAGCTCGCGCCCGCCGGCTTAGAACACGTCCGTTGGGTAGTTGGTCAAGAGCGTACACCATTTGGCGAAGAAACTCACCTTGTCCGCCCCTTCCCACTATCGCGTTGGCAGCAAAACAGACTAGTTGGTGTGGCACGCTGGCGTCAAAGCCGTCAAGTCCCGAGAAATGGTCTGCGCGCTTCGGATAAGCGATAGAAGTTGGAGGCGAAGATTGCATGTACTTACACGATGTTTCTACAGATGGTCAACTCGCCCGATTCAATCCGCTCGTAGCGATAGCGCTCCATGGCCCGGAAAAAACGCGACTTGGCGGTTTCGTTGTGAATCTCGATCGCAATGTTGCGGACCTGCGGCAGCCAGGTATGGCACAGCGGCTCTTCAAATAGTTCCGATTCCGCACCCTCAATATCGATCTTCAACAGGTCAATCGCCGGGAGTTCGAATCGGTCGAGAATAGTGGGTATATCGATCGCCATGAAGTCCTCGCGCTCTTGGTCATGCGCTTCTCGGACGCTAATCGCGGCTTCGAACGTGACGGGAGCATGTTGAACGACCAATCGCGCCGCGCGGCTCCAGAGGGCGGATTGGATGAGCTGTACGCGGTCAGTATACAGGCTGAGATTCCGCAGGAACACGGCCGCGTTGCCGGCATCGGGCTCGATCGCAATGATTCGTGCCGAGGGGTAAGCTCGCGCGAAGTACAAGCTCGAAAATCCGACATTGGCGCCGCAATCGACGATGCACTTGGGTTCGGGAAGATGTCGCAAGGGCGCGTATTCATCCTCGACGAAGATTTGCTTCAGGATGTCATAGTCGCTCGTGCCCACTCGCAGGTAAACGGGAAATCCGTATTTTCGCAAGTTGGCTTTCATCAGCCATGTAAACGAGGGGAGCCCGATCTTATGGCAACGGAAGTTGTACGCTAACGCGCATTTGAGGAGAGCGGCGGTCACCCCGAGTTGTTCAGTAGCTGTTGGTGATGAGTTCGGCATCGGTGGATGATCGCTGAGGCGACCTGTCTAAGTAAAGCCGCAGGAGGCGGACTGCCTCTTGAACGCCATTCTCGCGCGCAACAGTGTCGCCAAAAGATTTCGCTCGATCGCGCATGGCCTGGTCTTGCGTTACTTGGTTGATCGCGGCAACCAGGCACTCCGTTGTCACGCGCCGGGGATCGATCGGATTGGTGGCGACGCCCAGTTCCTGCAGTTTCTTGGCATAGAACTTCTGCTCACCGGCAAACGGCACGCAGATAGAGGGAATTCCAGCTCGAAGCACTTCCGCAACTGTGCCCGCGCCGGCGGCATGGATGGCGGCGCTCACTCGGGGGAAGAGCCAATCGTAGGGTACCGACTCCACGGCGAAAACATTATCGGGCAACGGGTTGGTGTAATTGTTCCAGCCACTGACCAGCACCGCTCTCTGGCCGGTAGCGGATAGAGCCGCGAGAACGCCGCGCAGAAACTCCTCGGCGGCCGTATCGATCACACTGCCAAATCCGATCGAGATTGGCGGCGGGCCAGCATTGATAAAACGCTCCAATGCTTCCGGTGGCGACCAGTCTTCATTGCGCTCCAAGAACCAAAACCCAGTGATATGCAGCCACGCTGGCCAGTCGGGAGGTCGCGAGACCAGTTTAGGGCTAAATCCGAACAGCATTGGGACCTGCCGCTTGCGCATCAGCCGGAGAGGGCCTAGCCATGAGATGGGAGCCAGACCAAGAGTCTTAGTCCGCCAGCGGTTTACCCAGGATCTTGTCGGCAGCCAGAAGAGCGACTGCATCAGCAGGTGCGTGAAAAAATTGTAGGCCGGTCCTAGCGGCAGCGGAGGCGGGCCAAGTGGACTCGGCAGAAAGCGCGTGGGATATTGCGGATGCAGCCAGGTCATGCAACAGGGCAGCCCCAGGTGCTCGGCGATATTGTAAACAGAGCCCGCGATGGGCGGGAAAACGACGGCATCTGTCGATTGGCAGGCTTCCCATAACCGCGCTCGTTCCGGCTCGAGTTGTTCTGTGTGGCGGCGCAATATATGGATGAGTGTGGCAATGCGAGACTTCCGATTCCTGCTGTGCTCATAGCGCTGAACATCCCGCGGATCGTTGGCTGAAAGCGGAAAAAAGGGAACACCTGAACGCCGGACGAACGCCTCAAAAACAGGATGTGCGCAAAAGCGTACTTGCTCACCGGCGTTTTGCAACCCCACTGCCAGGGCTAGCATGGGCTGGACATCGCCCTGGGTACCGCCTGTAACGAACGTGACGTGCATTGTGAAATCGCAGTTCTGGGAACCGCGGGCCAAGCTCCAATTACACTGGTACCAAACGGACCGTCCCGTGATCGGCAAGCGGGTCAGCCTGACCGGTCAGAGGAACCGGGATGCGTCCCAATTCGGAAAACAGAAGTTCCGCTCGTCGCCGAGTCGTATCGGCAGAAGACCATACGCTCGGATGCATCTCAACGATGATCTCCAGGTCCTTCCCACGCTCTTGAATCAGCTTGCGTGCAGACGAGAGGGCGGCGATTTCAAAACCCTCAATATCCAGGAGCAGAAGGTTCGGCTGCAGCCCGGTGGAACTGCAATAGGCGTCGAGCGAGGTGGTGTCTACTTCCAGAGCTACGGCGCTCGAGGCGAGGGCCTGATTCGGCTCTCCCAGGCGGCTCATTCCGTCGGCGCCCGCCCGGAAGAGAGTGGCCTTGGCCACGCCGGATTCAGAGATCGCAAACGGCTCCACTCGGACGCGCTGGGCGAAGCCATTCAGCTGGATATGTCTATGCAGCGCTTTGCGAGCTTCCGGATTTGGCTCGAATGCGACGACGTATCCGTCCGGAGCTGACCAGCGCGCGAGTTGCAGGACGTACACGCCGACATTTGCGCCCACATCGACGCACACCCATCCGGGCTGGATGAGCTTGGAAAGAAGACTAGCGACGGGAGGATCGTATTCGTGCCCCAGCCGATGTCTGTGGTGGGGGTCTACCCGATACTCGACGCCATTGATGCTCCAGGGAATTCCCTTTTTCAGGCTGGCCCAATCCAGCAATGATTCATACATGGGACGAAATAATTGGACTGCCTTGGAATTGTGTCCCAATGCTGACGCAGTTTTGCCCGCATAACGCTGTAAGAGGTCAGTCACTATCAATGCCTCGCTTCGATCGTTTTTGTAGCAGAGGAGGTGGTGAGAGCTAACTCATCACCGGAACGGCGGCCGCTCTCCGAATGACAAAAGGCCCCGGCTGTCGCTCACGTAGCGGTGCCACTGCGGACCACCCCAGAAGCAACATGAAAAAGAAGGTGTGCGGAATAGCGCTCATAAGTCCCACTCCGATCACCGCGGTTGCCAAGGTGAAAACTGAAAAATACCAGGCCATCCTACGGCCGGTATACCAATCGTCTTTTACCAATGCCACCCGATTGGTCCCAACCCATATGCCAAAGCCGATCCACAGCAGCAGGCCGATGATGCCCTGTTCGAGCAAAATTCGTCCGTACTCGTTCTCGACGCCAACAGGATGACTGACCTGCGAGGCCAGGAAGTAGGGAATGCTGGTACCGCCGCCACCCAACCCATTGCCCATTGGATACTCTTGTAAGATCTCCAGAAATGTGCGATTGACGCTGCCACCAATTCTCTCGGTGATGGTAGTTGTATCCAGCTCTTTATAGCGCTGCCAACGGTCATTGTGCAGAGCAGCGAAGACTACGCCGGCAACCACAACCAGCCAGATCCATCGTTTCATGGCGCCCAGCTTGCCGCTGGTCGCGGCGAGTATCACCATAAAGACGGCTGAGATCAGGCCGACGCGGGTTGCGGCCATCAAAATACCGAAAAAGGCAGTAACCAGGCCCGCCACCAGCAGCATCTTCTGCTTCCGCGTGCCGGCCGTCAATGCCCAAGCGCCGAACAAAAATGGGATCGTGTCCACCATAACGCCCCCGTACGTATGGGCATTCTGGAACAAGGACGGAATTCGATATCCGCCGCCAGAATCCTGGCTATTGTAGATCGTTATGGTCATTGGTCCGACTGGAAAGAAGGGTTCGATTCCTCGGAAATACTCTGCGATTGCGAAGCCCATGGCCACCAGGTTAAGCACTGCCAAGCCCAGAGCGATCACCCGCAGGTCTTTGCTACGCAAGCGGCTGCCGATCAGGGCGGCAGGTAGTAGAAACATATTGCCGCGCAAACCAACGATCGAGACCAGCAGCGGCTGAAACGGCATAAAAAGCAAAACAAGCGGCCAGCCCATCAGAAGCCAGATCCAGATGCTTAGCCCGGACCCCGGAGGCTTTCCGTCCTTATTCTTGGAGTTTGGCAGAAACACTGCCGCATACAATCCAACCAGAGCAGCGTCGAAGATGAAGTGGGAGTATTGGCGTGGACAAGTTTGCGCGAAGAATCCCATAGGCGTATCCGAAGGCTGCGACCACCAAGCAGCCCGCTGGAAGCGATCGGCGCCCGACGAAAAACGCCGCTAGCGCCCCGACGATGCAAAGCAGCAGCGCGATCATAAAATAGAGTTGCCCGCTAACGCGCAGGCGGAGGCAGTCTCCGCACTGGTTTCCTGTTGAACGATCGACACCAAATCGATTGCAGTATCACGCCAGCTTCGACTTCGCAGCATGTGGCCGAACGGTTGAAAACGAGCGTGCCACTCTAGTTTGTTCGCGCGCCATGCGAGCAGCCTTTCGACAATGTCGTTGACATCCTCAGGGTCGGGAAAAAGCATGGGCGCGAAAGTGGGTGCATAGCGCTCCGCAACGCCCGCCGAGGCGGACACCATAGCAGGAACGCCGCGACAAATAGCTTCCTGTACATTTAGGCCATAGGCTTCGTACCGAACCGGGCTGATCAGTACATCCGCCGCTGCCAGCAGGCTCTTGACCTGTTCTGAGAAACCCAGCAGGCGAATTCGTTCACTTAAGCCGGCCTGTGTGATTTTCCGCCGCCAGTCCGATGTCGCAGGCCCGCCGCCGGCCACGATCAGGTCGACATCCCAGTCGGGCCGGGCGCACAAGTTTTCCCAGGCACGAAACAGCACATCGAAACCCTTGCGATGATCGTATCCGAGGCCCCCTACGAAGGCCGCCAGAGTTCGGGATTCAGAAACCTGCAGCGACTGTCTGCTGGCCGAGCGCTCTTCGCATGCTACGGGCCCCCAGTCCGGATCGCTGCCCAGGTAAACCGTATGGACACGTCGTTCGTCCACTCCGAAGTATTCCACCACCTCACGACTCGTTCGCTTGGAATTCGTAATCACCAACTGTGCTTTACGGAAGGCCGCCCGCTCGCTTTTTTTCGCCCAGCTCGCACTTAGACTTGCGCCTTTCATCTCGTAACCAGCTTCCGGCCCTTCTTGGCCCGGACCAGGCGTGATGAATGTAATGCGCCCAGTTAATGCCCGGCCAAATGCAATTACCGCCATTCACGACCACGCGCGCCTGCGGCCATTTACGAACGATTTGGCCGATGATTTTTTTGGCCCGGACGGCCAGTGCAAATTCACCCAGCAAGAACGATTGCGCCGGCCGGGGTATCAAATGCACCGTCGCCAATGGATGCTTCGGAGGTCGGATTCTATGCCATGACCAATCAAATGAACCGGCGTATCTTTCTCGAGTAAATACTCCGCCAACGCAAGATTGGCTTTATCCATTCCACCCTTGTGATGGAATCCGCCGGCCACTATTACCCACGGAGACGTTGTGTCGGATGAGCGCGTCAGATAACCGTTGTTCATTTCGACCGATTACAGATAATTTTTTGTGGTAGAAAAAATCCAGTCGTCTCTAATTCTTGTGGATGAGGCGATAGCCGGCGTTGCGCAGCCGCCAAATGGTTCTGGCCGTCTCCGATTTTGAGCCGTTGGGAAAAAAGTTGTGGAATTCCACGCAGATCTGCCACGGAAGAATCGACCGACCTATGCAGGATTCCAGAACGCCATGCTCGAAGCCCTCGATATCGAGCTTCAATAAATCGATCCGCGCATGCCCGTTGGCAGCCAGCTCTTCGGGAATCGTGGTGCATGGAAGAGTCACCTCCCGGAAAGAGCTGACCGCGTCGTCGGCCTCGTGGTAGAAGAATGTCTCGTTGTCCCACTCCGTGGCCTGAAACCGCATGGGCGTCGGCGAGGCCGCCAGCTCGACGTCCTTAAAATGCAGCTTGTTCGCGTAAGCAGCAGCGCGGGCGATGGTCGACCGCCCAACCGGCGAAGGATCGAAAATTTGTATGTCGCACCCAAACCGCATCAATGAGCGCCAGCTCGAAACTAATGTCCTCGCCGACGCCGCCGCTATAAACGATGGCATTCTCTCCGAAATGCCTGATGAGAAGGGTCCAGGGGCAGCGCGCTGCGAGTGTCACCTTGTCGTCGAGATTCTTGCAAAAAACATCATCGAACAGGTGGCGCGCTCGGATCCGTTTATGTTCGGGGACGATGGTTTTGTATGCTGTTCGGAGTGTGTTCAACATCGCTTAAGCGGTCTGGTCTTAAGCGCTCCGGCGTTCTAATTTCGAGCGATTCGCGCGAGCGCTTCGCATAGCTGCGGAATCTGCTTGCAGGGATCACAGAGTTGGCGGGCTCGCTCAGGACCGCTTCGCCCCAGTCTGGAGCGCAGCTCAGCCGAATCAATCAACCGTTCGAGCGCGCCCGCGATGAGTTCCGGCTTTTCTGGGGGAACTATCATGCCGCAGGACGCGTCGATGATTTCCTTGGGACCGCCCATGGCAGTCGTCACTACGGGCAGACCGGCTGACAGGGCTTCGATAAAGACGATTCCAAAAGGTTCCGGCCCCATATTTGGCTGGCTGAAAATATCGGCGGCTGCCAGAAGCCGTGACACATCCGATCGCTGCCCCAGGAAGAGTACTCGTTCGCCGATTCCCAAATCGATGGCCTTTTGCTGAATGGCCCGCATGTATTCCTGTTCTGCCGGCCGCTGGGCGCCTCCTACCATCCAACAAACCCATCTCTTGTCATCTTTCAATCTCGCAAGGGCTTCCAGGTGCAGATGATGGCCTTTCCAGGCTTCCATGCGGCTGACCTGAATGATCGCAACGGTATCGTCCGACGCGGCGAGCTCTCTTCGGACTGCTTCGCGGACGGCGCCATTCGCCTCCGGCTGGCGTAACAGGACCGGATAATAAATAACGTTGCAGGGCGTGTGCGGAAACAATTGTGCCACGGTTGCCTGCGTAAAAAGGCTATTGCCGATGACCAGGTCCGGCGGTACGCGGCCCGCCCAACGTTCCAACCAGTTCCGCCCGTGGATGGCATCGTGCGCCCAAAAAGCGAGAGGCGATTTCGATTCCTTGACCGCGCCCCCAAATAGCGCCATCGGCCACGACATGTGGCAAATGACTGCGTCAAACGGTTCCTGGGACAGCAGCTCGCGCAGGCGCTTGCGAGCCGCCCAGAGCGTCCATAGCTTCCTGCTCCTGACCTCGCCGAGCTGATGCACCGTGACGCCAGTCTCTTTCAGCTCTCGGCTGAGCCGGCCTTCAAAACTCAGCGCGAACTCGGGCTGCATGTCGGGACAAAGATGCCGGAAGCGCGCCAGAGTCACCAGCGCCGTCTCAACGCCGCCATAAAGGTTACCGCTACTAATGTGAAGTACTCGCATTAAGCTACGGCGTGCAAGGGCATGTCTGGGAACACCGTGTTGTCAAGCACGGTCCGGGCCCATAACTCGAGAACGAACAGCGTCCAAAGCTGTTCGCTCCAGTTTCGCTGTTGGGAGGAATGCTCGGCGATCATCCGATTGATCGATTCCGGCCGGATCCAGTTGCGATCCGCAAACGACTTGCTTTCTAGACATGCCGCGCATGCTTCCGGCAATCTCTCCGCGCAACCAACTCGAGCAGGCATGACGAATCCACGCTTTTTTCTGATATACGATCTCGGGGGGCACATACCGGGCGGCCAGTTTCTTGAGCAGGTACTTGGTGGTGAACCCACGCAGCCGCAAAGAGGTGGGGATCGTGGCCGCGAACTCGATCAATTGCTTGTCGAGCAGCGGCGACCGGGCCTCCACGCTGTGCGCCATGGTAGATACATCCATTTTGGTAAGGAGCTGATCGGGAAGATAGGTCTTGAAGTCCAGGCACAATACTCTATCTACGTCATCGCCTCCCTCGGCCTGCTCCCACGCCGCCTGGTAATGTTCGGACGGGTCCACGGCTGAGGTCTTCCGTCGAAAGCTATCCGTATACATAAGGTCACGGAAGTCTTGGAACCCTCTCTCATAGGGGAAGGCGCGATAGCCGTCGTAGCGCCCGGCCCTAGCCAGCAAACTGATTTTCCGCAAAGCTTTGCTGTCGTTGTCGGAGAACCAATCTCCAATCGACCGGCGGATCGCCGCAGGGAGCATTCTCCGGTAGTGGGCTGCGGCGCGAGCGACCACCGGCCGGGCATAACCGCCGAACAGTTCGTCGCCGCCATCGCCGTTGAGTACCACCGTTACGTGCTGGCGCGCATATTTAGCGACGAAGTAGGTTGGCACCATGGAAACGTCGGCGAAGGGCTGGCCATAGTGCCAGATGATCTCAGGCAGCGCGTCCACTGCGTCAACGGGAAGCTCGTGCTCATGCAGATGCACGTTCAGGCAGGCGGCTGCTTTTCGCGCGTGGGGACGTTCGTCAAACGCCGGATCGGCAAAGCCGATGACCACAGCCTCCACTGGCGCGCTCAGCTCTTGAGCCATCAGAGCAACAACCAAGCTGGAATCGACGCCGCCGGAAAGGAACGCGCCTAAACGCACGTCGCTCATCAATCGTTGCCGCACTGCGCGGCGGACCAGTTCATCGAGGTGCTCCAGTACCGCCGGCTCCGATAGCTGGAGCTTAGGTGTGTAGCGGACATCCCAATACCGCTCCACCACCGGTTCTGATTGGTCCAGATTGAACACGAGCGCATGGGCGGGAGGCAATTGTTTCACGCCCTGGAAGGCCGTCAATGGAGCCGGTATGGCTTGATAGCTGAGATAGGCATCAATGGCCAAGGGGTCGACGTCGGGCCTCGATCGATGCAGATCCAGGACCGCATTCAACGTGGACGCGAAGACGAAGCCCTCGGAATTGCGGGCGTAAAACAGCGGTTTCTTCCCGGCACGGTCGCGGGCCATGTGCAGCCTGCGTTTGCGCGCATCCCAAATCGCGAAAGCAAACATGCCGTCGATCCGCCGCAGCAACTCGTCCCAGCCCCAAGCCAGGTAACCATTCAACAGTACTTCCGAGTCAGTCTGCGAAGAAAACTCGTAGCGCGGTTCTAGCTGCTGGCGCAGATCCCGATAGTTATAGATCTCGCCGTTGAAGATCAACACGGCGCTGTGGTCCTGGCTAATCATGGGCTGATGTCCGGCCAGGGAAAGATCGATGATGGAAAGTCTACGGAATCCCAAAGCGGCGTGCGAGTCGGAATAAACGCCCCAATCATCGGGGCCGCGGTGCAGCATGAGATTCGCGGCGCCCTTGACGCGCTCGGCGATCTGAGGGTCGGTGACTCCGATGGCTCCTATGATTCCACACATGCTGACGGGGGTCCTGTGAGAGACTTGGAAAAACCTAGCGCGCGGCTGCCAATTCCGCGGAGGTTCCGGGTGTCGAGCGGCCGGTGATTCGCCGGTAAATGGGGACTACTTCTTGCGCCAGCCGGCTCAACTCGAAGCGTCGCTGAGCGGTGGCATGGCCTGCGCGACCCAGGCGGGCACGCAAATCCGCATCTTGGACGAGTTCCGTGATGCGATCGGCCAAAGCTTGGTGATTTCCGGGCTCATGCGTCAAAGCATCCCGGCCTTCGGTGACGAGTTCCAAGGCGCCCCCAGCGGCGCTGCAGATGACCGCGCGCCCGCAAGCCATAGCCTCGGCAATCACGCGCCCGAATGGCTCTGGTTCGGTGCTGGCGTGGACGACAATATCCAAAGCTCGCATGGCGCCGGCAGGGCTATTTACATAACCTGTGAAACCGACTCGGTGCGTAATCCCCAATTGAGCGGCCAAGGCGCGATATTCGTCGAGCGGCCGTTGGCTATGGTCGGTTTGATAAATCGGACCGCCAATTACGTAAGCTCGATAGTCCAGATCGTGCGGCAACTGGGCGAGCGCGCGCAAGAAAACGGCATGCCCTTTCCAACGCGCCAGTGTCGCGATCAAGCCGATCCGTAATGTTCCCGCCTTCGCCGGTGGCAGACCAGACAAGGTATCGAGATCGGCTTTGCGGCCGTTCGGGGAATATTGCTCAAGGTCCACTGCATTGTAAATGCAGACTGCGTCCAGTCGTGGCCCGCAGACGCGCTGAATGTCGCGCGCCACGCTCTGCGAATTGCCGATAGCCATGGCGCAGCGGCCGGCGTGAAGGCGTAGCAACCGCTTCATGACGGGCCGGGAGCTGACGTAATCGCGAATGTGCCAGATTACGGGCGTGCGGCGAGAGCGGGACCAGAGACCCAAAATGTGCATCTTGAAGCCGTTGGTGTGGATGAGATCCGGCTTGATGGCCGTCAGGATTCGCCGCAGCCGCAACACATAGAAGAGGGTTCCGGTGATGGCCTGGAGGGCTCGCCACAGCGCAGCAACCGGTTGGCTGCCGGAGTCGCCCCAGCGCGCAAGCGCGCGAGGAAACGGCGCCACGAGAACCTGAACGCCGAGCGATTGCGCCTTCTCGACCAGCGGACCGTCTTCACCTATCACCAGGTGCAGGTCCCAAACTGGTTCGGCCACACGGACGCTGGCCAACAAGTCCAGAAGACTTACCTCCGCGCCGCCAAGCTGGCCGCAGGGGTTGAGGTACACAATCCGACCGGGCTTAGTTGCTGGATGCAAAGCGTTCCACCAACACCGGAAAAACCGCCTTGGCGAAATCCACGCACCTGTCATACTCTACACCTGCGTCGGCTTGCCGCACCGGCATTACCAGGCGGACGAGGCTAATGTCGGAACGGTGGTACTGGGCCAGATCTTTCAGCAGCCTGAACTTCCCTTCTGATTCGTCGGCCCATATTCGGCGGTTGTTCTGATACCAGTAGAGGACCAGAATTTTTTCTCCGGATTTCTCCAGAACGAACTTATTGACTGGAAGGCTCTTTGTTGGGGCTGGAACATTCAAAGACTGCTCAGTGAACGACTGAATCAACCATCCCGCGCCGGGAAGGCAAATGCTGGGGGAGTGCGGACCCCAGGCGTTCTGAAGCGACTTGAAGTAGGCCAGAAACAGGTTTACGGTTGCGCCGGATGACTGGTCCACATAGTTCCGAAGAACGTATTCATCGGGCCGCAGGTATTCTGTGACGTTCCGATCTAACGATTCATCCCCGTGAGCTTGCCACTTACCGATCTCATAAGGAATCTGATGCAGCGCCGGGGGCGCAAACTCCGTCTCGTGTATGGAAACGAAGTGCGGAGCCGCCGTCTGCACTGCCAGAATCAAGGCCATGGGGATTAACAACCCGCCCGCGATTGATTTCATGTTCTTATGCATGCCGCGGCCCCCATGTTTTTTGGATCCAAAGAATGAACAAATGTAGTGCGACGCATCCAATTCCCGCCACCATGACGCTGATGTACCCGAACGTCTCATGAGAAACGCCTTGGATCAACTCGCGGTTGTACTGGCTGGCAATACCCGTCGCGAGAATCCTCCCGGCATTCCCTAAGATGGCAATCGGTATCGCCATCAATAGAATCACTGCCTTGGTCAGGTTACCTCGCACAAAAAAGAAGTTGTAGAGGGTGCACATGAACAAAATCGAAAAAAGGGATCGGATGCCGCTGCAAGCTTCTTCGACGGAGAGCTTAGTACCGACTAGTTCCAAAATATTGCCTTCGCGCATCACCGAATATCCCAGAACTTCCAAAAAAGTTTCTCCCAAGCGGCTGGCCAGCAATTGCAGTGAAAGCGTAAGGCGATCGTAAATGAACCCTGGCGGAGCAATCATAAGGACCAAGGTACACAGCGGATACACCAGTTCGCGGACCATTCGCACGCCGTACAGCGCCAGGATGGCGCCCACCAGAGAAATAAGGAAGGCGGTCCGTCCAACCCAGGGCCAATAGGCGACCACGGCGAGAGTTCCTTGAGCGGCGCCCCAAACCAATAACACCAGTCCCCAGATGGATGGCTGCAGTGGAACGCGTGCCAGTTTCTCGCGTTTCGTCCAGGCCATGTAGGCGGCTGCCGGAATGACCAGGAGGCCGTGCTCCATGTATGTATGGTCGTCGAACCAGCTCGCGTACATTCCCGTTAGGATCGGCCAAAAGGCCATGAGCAGGAGAACGGTGATGATGACAGCTCGCGCGAGTAGCGCCGGGGTCCAAACAGCAGGTGGCGCACACGAGGTTGCCGACAACGCGCTATTATGCTCTAGTTGGCTCGCCATATTCGTAGTAGTATTGCCGTTTGTGCTCAGCGCTTAAATCGTAATCCGTAAGGACTGTCCCGAGGAGCGATAAGCCGTCCTCCTGAATTCGCCGGTAGGCTTCGAGCGCGGCTTCCCGGTTCGTGACTCCGCAGCGCAATACCAGAATCAAAGCGTCCGTCAAGGGCGCCATAATCCGGGTATCGGCGACGTGCAGAATCGGCGGTGCGTCCACCAGAATCGTGTCGTACCGCTGGATCAAGATCTCGAAAATCGCCCGCAATCTCGGCGAGTAAAGAGCTTTTGAAACGTTGTCCTGTGTAGGACGATTGGGAAGTAATGAGAGTCCCGCAAACCCAGTCGGGACGCCGAACCGCTCGGGCGGGTATTGCTCCAGAGGTGTGCCCTCGGCGATCAGATCAATCAAACTGCACTCGTTGGACAGACCAAACTTGTGGTGCAGGTGCGGCCGGCGGAAATCGGCGTCGACCAATAACACCTTCGCGCCTGTCTCAGCCAAGGCGATCCCTAGATTCTGAATGACAGTGGTCTTCCCTTCGGCCGGCCCAGCGCTGGTGATTAGAATCGTCTTCTGCTTCCTTCCGGCCTGGTTTCTCAGGATCGAGGCCAGCGTGCCTCGAAACGACTCGGCGATGAAGGCGGGACTATTTTGCCAGGTTACCACGGCCGCCTCGGGGTCTAAAGCGCCTTCGATCGACAGGTTCTTTCCGTTACGGGCTGCGCCCTTGATTGCTCCATTTCCATTAATATGCAGATTCGGAATGACTCCAAGTTCGGGCGTGCGCAGGAGCCGGCGGCTCATACCCGGCGATTTGATGCTTTGGTCCAGCCGCTCTCTCAGAAACACCAGCCCAGCCGCCAGTGCAATGCCAAACATCGTTCCCAACGAGAGGTTCAAAACAGGCTGCGGTTTGTAGGGAGCATCGGGAGGATTGGCGGGCTCTATGATGCGGATGGGATTGATCGGCACCGAACTGCTCATGCCTGCTTGATTGGCCTGCAAAAGCAGCGATTGATACATCTGCCGCAGGGTCTCTACCTCGCGCCGGAGCGCGTTGTATTGAGCTGCTTTCCCAGCTTCCCCGCCGACACGCTGCGATTGCCCGTTATATGCCGCTGATAACAGCTTCTCCTGCCGCAGCGCGGCGTCGTAGTCGTTCTTGATACGGGTTACGATGGTGTTGAGTTCGTTCGTGTATGCACTCTCAAGCAACGGAAGTTGTGCATCGAGTTTCTTCACATTTTCGCGTTTGGATGTATAGGTCGTCTCCAGGACCGCTTTTTCGCGCTTCAACACGTTAATCTGCTGCTGAAATCCCTTCAGCGTGGGGTCGTCCAAGATCTCGCCCAGCGTCTCCGGGGGATTGTTGAGCGTCAGCTCATATCTGGTTTGCCTGGCGATTCGCTCGGATTGGATCTTGGCAAGCTCGCCCTTCAACATCGCTAATTTCGTGTCCTCCAGAGTGCTGTCCTGTCCGGCAAACACGTTTCCAGAGGCTCGCACGAAATCCTGAAGGTGCTCTTCCGATTCCTGAACTTTCGATTTCGTTTCTTCAATCTGCTGGGCGAGCCACTCGCTGGTCTTCTGCGAAGTCTGCATGCGAGAGCGGGAAGTGTCTTCGGCAAACTCCGCGGCCATCGCATTCAAGAACTGCGCCGCCACATCGGGGCTGGTCGATTCGCAACTGAGTTCAATCAACCTCGTTTTCGTGACAGGTCGAGCATCGAAGGACCGGACGGCAACCATCAGACCGCTGCGGGCATTCTCGAGGGGATCCTGCGTGGTGGGGTGAACACGTTGCCGCAAACGCGAAAATAAGTCCCGCCCGGTTGGTGCTAGCGGCACAGATTCTGACTGCATGCGATCCGCGCCACGTTTCAAGAAAGAGCCGCCACGCAGGATGTTGATCTGAGTTTGAATGTCTACCTCAGTCGCCTCAAAGTTGGTTCCACCGAAAGCGCCGTCCTTGAACAACGCTGAATTTACCCCTTGAACCTCCAATAATAGGCGCGCTTTGTACATCGGCGAACTCAAGACTACTGACGTGAAACCGGCGGCTGCCCCGAAGATCATCAGCGCCAGCAGGAGGAGCCAGTATCTTCGGATGAGCTTGCCAATGTTGATGGATGAACCGGATTCTTCGCTGGCGGCATAGGCTGAAACAAATCCCGGCCGCGCCTCAGATATCTGATGCTCGCCGTAAGGCACGATCTGGTCGTTATGGTCTCCACTACTCCCGTAAAGCATTTCCATGGGATTATTGTTCGCTCCGATCGTTGGGGAAATCTGGTCGAGCAGTACAGCCGTCGGTGCTCGCCGCTACATCCACCATCCCCGCCTCACGCACTCGCGTGGCGGCCAACAATCGCAATTGTTCCGTCACCGCCATGATCAACTGCTCCAGGCGATGCATTCTCTCGGTGAGTTCCTCACCGTTCCGGTGCCGATCACCGTTCGCGATTAGCCGCTGGATTGCCGTTCTGGCAAGATCGGAGACGCTGCGGGCACCTTCCTGCTCGCAAACGCTCACGAATTGACGGAACTCGTCTTCTGATATTCGGAAGTACACGAGACGCTCTCTCGGCTTTAGTACGGCCACAGCATCCCTCCTGCTTGATTCGAAATTGCCAACTTCTTGAAGAGGCTTGATCCCGGATACGGGAATTGAACAAGCTACCGCCCTTTCAGTCCCATATTCCTTGTGCATGGGATGGCGACAGCTAGACGCACCGCCGGGCTGATCCCAGACCCGCTAAATGACAAATGTCAGTGCGTATTCGGAGTATGCCGAATTCTTATGACAACTGTCAATGAACTTCAGATCTATTTCGTACTCGTAAGTACTAGTACTGGCAATTGCCATGAAAAATAGGGAAACTAACGGTATGGGAGTTCGAGGCACGCTGCTTGCGGTTCTTGCGTTGGCTGTTGCGGCGGGGCAGCCCCAGCGCAAATCGGCGCCTCCTGCCCCGGTTTCCGCCAATCTCATCAACTGCGTGAAGGGCCTTTCAAATTGCGATATATCCGTGCTTAGTCCCGGTGAGCTAACCCAGGTTTCAGAGGCATCGAAGAAGCGTAACCTGGACACTTGTTTAGAAGGTTCGACCCTGTGCGATCCAACGCGCTTATCGAGTACCGAAGCCAACGCGGTTCAAACGGCCCGCTATCGGCGCAACCTTGACAAATGTGCGAACGGCTCGGCCACCTGTAATCCGTTGATGCTCAACAAAAAGGACGTTGATGCGGTACAGGCGGCCGCAGCGCGGCGCAACTTCGAGAAATGTCTAGCCGGCTCCCCTACTTGCGACCCAATGGGGCTGACTCAGGCTCAAAAGGGAACTGTCGAGGCTTCCGCGGCTCGCCGCAACCTCGATAGATGTCTCAGCGGATCGTCCTCATGTGACCCGTTGCGTTTGACGCCCACGGAAGCAGCCTCCGTTCAGGCCACCTCGCTAAGCCGGAACCGGGACCGCTGCCTGGATGGCTCATCCACATGCAATCCGTTGCTGCTGACCGAATCCGAAGCGAAAGCCGTCCGGGCGGAACTTGAGCGCCGAAAACGGGCCAGTTGCTTGAATGGGCTGGCCACGTGCGAACCACTGGAGCTCAACGAAGCCGACATGAACGCCGCCCGGTCCGCGTTTCGATTGCGCAATGTGGAGGCCTGCAAGCGGGGCCTTCCGGCCTGCGATCCTTCGGTATTGACGGGTCCCGAAATGGCGTCCGTGACCGCGGCCTTCCAGGCGAGACGTAGCCGGCTCGAGCGTAACCGGCAGGTCGCCAAACCATAGTTGCGTCGCGTGTTTGCTTCGAATTCTTTCACCTTAGTCTCGCAAGCCAAGCGGCCAAAGTTCCGTTTGGAACCGGCTCTTAGATAATGCAGCTTGACAGCGCTGCATGGCGATCTGACTTTCCGTTGGGTCTTTGAGCCTGCAGAGCTGCTGGAGTGATTAGTCGCCGTTAGCGCCGGCGATCTCGGCTCCAGTCCCTGCGCGGGCGGTATAGAACAGTTGGGCGGCGACCGGCACTCGAACCAATCCCGGCGCAAGGCTGGGAGCCTGGCATCTCAGGCCCCGCTCCAACGAACTTTTGAGGCCCCGCTCGACCGAGCCTACAAACGCACTCAAGATCAGGGGATTCAATTCTGAACTAAAATCGCGAAAGAAATTGACATAGTGGCCGTCGGGAAGGGGAATCCTCAATTGCCAAATCGGATGACCATCCTGCGGACCGAGATCTTCGAAGATTCGTCCGTGGACGCTCAGGCGCACGCCTTGGAACCCAAACACACGCGTGCCGTCCAGAATCTTAGTCCAACATTCCTCGAGATTTCTAGCCGTTGCAAGCGCCGATTCGAAATCCAGCAACCGTGTCTCCACGTCGATAATGCTACGGAATTTTCCGCCTAGGAACATCTTGCCGGCCATGGCGAATTCGGCATAGTTCAAGTGCCGGATTCCCACCCAAGTGGCTCCACAGATCACCATCACAATCAGTCCGCTGAACTGGTTGTGAAGCGCGCTCGCCACCAAAGACAACACCGCCAACAAACTGCACAACCCGTAGATGGTCAGTACGGCTCCTTTGGTACTGAAGCCACGCTCTAACAACTTGTGGTGAATGTGCCCACGGTCGCCTTGAAAAATGGGACGGTTGCGCAGATATCGCCTTACGATCGAGAGCATCACGTCCAATAGCGGGATGGAAACCGCTAAAAGGGGAACCGTCATCGCGACCAGGGTGACGGACTTCTCGCTCCACAACGCGCCGAAGCAACCCATCAGAAATCCGATCAATAGGCTTCCGCTGTCCCCTAAGAAAACCGAAGCTGGGTTGAAGTTATAGCGCAGGAAGCCCAGCAGACACCCAACCAGCGGCATCGTGGCTAAGGCCAGAGGAAGATTCCCCTGCGTAAGCGCAGCCACCAACATGGTAATCGCCGCTACCAAGCCGACACCAGCCGCCAAGCCGTCCATCCCGTCGATCAAATTAAATGCGTTGGTGCACCCTACCAGCCAAAGGACGGTGATCGCGAAACCCAGCCACGGCCATTGCGGAAGAAAATGCAAGAAATGTATATCGACCCGTATTCCGCCCCAGAACGCCAGCATGCTGGCCCCGACGATTCCAATGAGTTTCTGTTTGGCCTTCAATCCGATCAGGTCGTCAATCACACCCGTCAAAAAAACTACTGCACCCACCAGGCTGAGCCGCAGGATATCGGGCAGGGCTTTATGCAGCAGGTAGGTATAGCTGAAGGGCAACGCGAGTGCGATCGCGAAGGTCGCGGCATAAGAGAGGACAATGGCAATTCCACCTACGCGTGGCAGAGCAGTTGCGTGTAGCTTGCGACCGCCGTCGGGATGATCCAGGAAGCCGAACTTCCCCACGTAATCGCGAATAAGTGGTGTCAGGATGAGCGCCAAAACGATGGATATGACGCCGAGCGTGAATATCAAAAACAAGAACTACTCTCCCTCCAGCGTTGGTCTTCGAACGGAGAAATATGCTTCAACGTCGCCGACAGAGCCATCACCGGACCGCGCTATTCAAAATTTTCCACAACTCGTAGAGCCTTAGCTTACTCTATTTCCATTCGAAAAATCACTGAAAATGCTGTGCGATACGGACTAGATCGTACTAGTACTCAGACCGCACCGATTTCGTACTAGTACTTTCTAAAAACTATCTCCACGTTACTGATTGGATCTGCTCCCGTCTGACTTAGTACGTGACGAATTAGTGCGTCGCAGCCAAGGCTTTCTACCAGACACAAACGGCGCTCGCCTGCGCTGCAGTTGTAGTTACAGCGAAGACGCGCGCCGTGTTTTTGAACTTTGTCTTAGACCTGGGCCGCGAAACGGCGCCGCATAATAACTGCCAGGCCCAGCAGACCTGCCATCAGAAATCCGTAGAATCTCGGTTCCGGTGTCGACGTGGTGGGCTGGTTTACGCCGATCTGATCGAGCAGCAGGTAATGACAGTCGGCTTGAATCGCTACCCAAAGATTCCCATTTGCATTAGCGGTGTAGGTGTATTGAGGGCTTGTTGGTTGTACGCTTCCGTTGACATTCGTCGCGCTGCCGACATTCACACTACTCGCCACCTCGGTCATAGCGATGCCACCGTCAGCCAAACTCGTCGGTGCTGCAGCGCCGTAATACGTCCAAACATTGAAGGAATCCCCGGCTACGCCTGCATTCAACAAGAAACTCAGTGTCTCGTTATTTGTAACGGCTCCGGCATTGATCAGCAACAAGTTCGAAAGATTGCCTCCGGTACCTCCGGTATCATCCGATAAGCCCGGTTGAGAGTTAAAGGCACTGGCTTCATTATTCGCGAGACTGCCGCCCTGAGTCGGGTCGAATGGAGCGATGCCTTGGCCGTAATTGTTAGGGTTGTCGCTAACCTGGAAAAGGCCGTTCAGCGTCGAGGTATTGGCGGTCGACAGAGTTCCCGTTACGGTCGACTCCGCTGGTCCCGTGGTTGTTTCCTGGACCGCGTAGACAGTCACGTTATGGCCACCGGATAGAAAACTCGCAGTAAGACCAGAGGGTCCTCCAGCCGTATAACTTCCACCAGTCGGGCCAGCGAAATTCCACGTCCAAGTGACATTCGCGTTCGCCAAAGAAGCCAGCATTAATCCAGCCGCTCCAAGAATAAAAGCCTTTATAAGCACTGAGTACCCTCCATTCAGTTCGCTCAGCTAAAGAATCAGCATACTCGATTGTTTGCGCAATAGCCACGCAAAATAAGTACTTTCCAAGGCAAAAAGTACTAAACGATCCCGGATGGTACTAAGTTGAAGGTGAAGGCCGGACTCACTAAGTGCGGGGAACCAATTCAAAACTAATTAAGTCGATGCAACAGATCGCTTATTTCAATTTCGATGTCATGCGGCGGCCGCTTTTGCAGCGCGCGCGATAGTTCCAGCTTGGCCCTCACCCGATCGCCCTTTTGGAAGAGTGCCATACCCAGGTGATAACCGCAGGTCGGATCGTTCGGATATTTTCGGTTCAGCCTGTTGAAAATATCGAGAGCCTCATCGTCCTGACCCTTCTTGAGGTAAACGAAACCGAGTGTGTCCATGAACGAAGGTTGTTCCGGCGCTTTGATAACCGCCTGATGGGCCAGCTTCAATGCTTCATCCAGACTGTCTCCGGTTTCCGCCAGCACGAATGCCAGATTGTTCATAGCCTCAAGATCTTCCGGCTTCAGCGCCAACGCGCGGCGGGCCTGAGCCTTAGCCTCCTGCCGCCGATTATCCATTTCGAGCAGGAACGGCAGGAGTTTGGCTGGCCGGGGATCTTTGGGCTGCAGCACGGCGGCCCGGTTGAGCACAGCTATGGCATTGTGCACTTCTCCCTTCAGCCGAAATGCGTTCGCCAAGTCCAGCATGGGATCAATCGAATTGGGACTCAAATCCACCAAATGCTGAAGGCTGCTGATCGCTTCGCCGTACTTTCCTGTCGCCAGAGCTGCGTTGGCCATCATCCGATAAACTTGTGGTGCTCCGTGCGTGCGCTTCAGCTCCTGTTCCAGCCGGCCGAACACCCGGTCGACCCGGTTTTGCGCCAGATCCACGTCCACTAGACCCGCGATCGCGCGCCATTCGTTCGGATTCGCGTTCAGGATTTTCTGGAACGCCGCGTCCGCGTCAGCATATTTGCGCCGGTTCAGATCCAGATACGCGAGCTCCAATCGGACGTCGGTGGAGTTGGGCACCTGGCGAGCGAGACGACTCAGGATCGACCCTGCTTCATCGAAATGGCCAAGCCGCATCAAGCCACTGCCGCGAATCATTAGGGCGCGCGGATGGTTGGGGTCGATCTCCAGCGCGGCCACCGCGTATTGCACCGCCTGCGTCATGTTCCCCTGAGTGTAGGCAATATTTGCGAGGGCGACCTGCACATCCAGAAAATGCGGACTCCGTTTGACGATATCGAGGAGCTGAATCTTCGCTCCCGCGAGATCGCCCACCTGCATCTGAGCTTTGGAGAGCACAAATTTGAGGAACAGATCGTCGGGGCTCTTATCTACTAGTTTCTTAAACTGCTCGAGGCCCTCGCCCGGGTTCGAATGCGCTCCTTTGCCGATCAACACGGCTGCCCGCAACGATTTGGCTTCTTCGTCATCGGCATTCAGGGCGATTGCCGCGTTCAGGGCCTTGATGCCCTCGTCGTATTTGCCCTGGGAAAGCAGGGCCCGGGCGATTCGATCGTTGTACCGCTGCGCATTCTTTGGGTCCGAACTCACGCCGGCCTGGTATTGCTGCACGGCAGCAGGCCAGTTGCCCAGCGCTGAGTAGAAATCGCCGGCTCGCAGGTGAACATCCGGGTCCCGGGCGGGATTCGAAAGGAAGCTCTGTAGCGTCGCTTCCATCTCGGTTTTTTTTCTGAAGCGCGCATAATGTCCGGCGAGCTCGAGCATATATTCGCCCTTTTGGGGGTTGTTCTTAGCCTTTCGAACCAGTATGCTTTCAGCCTCGGCGGGCTGATTTGTAGTCTGATAGAGGCGATACAGCGCGTCGTAAACGTCCCCGGCGCTTGGGTCTCTCGTGATGAAATTCAAAGCGGCTTTTTCCGCTTCAGGGGCTCGATTGTTCCGGTACAGCGCGTCTATCAGCCCCAGGGTCATTTTCAGGTTTCCGGGGTTCGCGTCGAGTGCGCGCTGGAAAAGCTGAGCCGCCTCCTCGGGCCGTCGTTCTTCCATTGCCAGATACGCCTTAATTCGCAGTCCTTCCAAAGATCGCGGATCCTTCTGGAGCCATTCCGCACTGTACTTCAAGAGCAAATCATAGAGGGCCTTCGGATGCTGCGGGTCCACGATGTAGGAAGGCAACGCCAAATTAGTCAGCTCGGTCCGCGCGCCCTGATGATCCGGCGCCAGCCGCAGGGTCTGCAAAAGTGCCTGATAGGCTTCCTGCGGCTTATTCTGCTTCAGCACCGCTAGAGCGAGGTGGTACGATGCGTCGGCCGAGCCCGAATCCTTCTGCAATGCCTTTCGATAGTTCAGCTCCGCCTCGGAAAATTTGCCCTGATTGAATAGAGCGTTGCCGCGCTCGACATATCCTGCCGCACTTTTTCCGCAATTGGTTAGGAAACCAATTGCCAACAAGACGCCCAGCAATCCTGTCCACTTTTTATAAGGACTCATTCATCGCACCCAGCGACTCCGACCCGCACCTTATCGAATTTAATCACTGCCAACCAGAATGTCAATGAACCGCGCAGAGCAAGTAACGTTGGCTAGGCCTCCGGCCCTTGTTCTCCTTATTCGCCTTGCAGATATAGCTGCGTGTGCTTCGACAGTTTCAGCAAAAGCACCACCGCTAACCCGGCGAAGGTTGCCCGGGAGGGAGCACTGAATGATGGCACTGATACAACTTTCTATTCTTACATACAGCATTTTACGATCAGGCCGTAAGTTTTGGAAAATGCCGCCCCACCGATGGCGAGACGTGCAGGCGCGCTGTTCGAGCCCGCTCGAGAACTTACGACGCCACCCGGCGGCGATAAATCATACCGCACAGACTTAGTAAGCCAACGAGTAAGATGCCGTAGAAGCGCGGCTCGGGCGTAACTTCGACCAGATAAGTCTGGATCCTGGTGGTGTTTGAAAGGGCCCCCGTAGGGCTACCGGGAACATATGCGCCGCTAGCTACAGCCCAGCCGCTGAAGTTATAGCCAGCAGCCAACATACTCTCTGCGGTCGTGATCAAACTGTTCGCACTACCCAGGTTGGGTTCTCCGTTGGTCCCCGCCTGCCCAGGCGCGATGGACGTGTTCTCCATCACTTGCCAGATGGCCTGCTGAACCGCGTCGTTGTTGGGATTGTCAACGGGTTCCTGCTGGGGATTGTACATGGTGATCAGTATGGCCGCGAGTTTATAGCGGGTCAGCGCATCATTCGCGTTCGAGACACCGGCAACACTGTAAAGCCAATTACCGCCGCCGTTTCCTACGGACCCGTAGCGAACCTGAGTTCCGTCGTCGAAGGCGGTGTCCGGTGTCGTATTCAGTGAAACGATATTGGCGGTATAACTCGGTTGATCAAATTCCTGGGAATCCACGCACCACAGGGTAACGTTGGATATTGGCCCGATCGTCGCGGTAAAGGCGCCGCCACACCCCGGGATAACGTCGCAGATACCTCCACCGGAAGGGTTCGGTGTCAGGTTAGAAATGTTCTGAACGCCGAGTTGGCTCCGACTAATCGGGACCGGTCCAGCGTACACCGACGTGACCGCCAGAGCTGAAAGCGCGAGTAAGTACGTGAACGTGGATTTCATGTCAAGTGTAGAATAAACAACTCATATGGATGGGTCAACGCTGGCTGGTTGTGTTTTTTCATGGGTACGCTCTAGTACCAGTGAACCAATCACATCCGAAACATCAGAAGATGTTGAATCTGCGAATGCTCCTCGGCGGAAGGATGTAACTCCTGTGCGGCCCCAAGTTCACGCTGGGCAGAGTTTACATCTCCACTTTCGAGGTATGCCATAGCAAGATGAATACGGAACGAGGCATTCTGCGGCTGTCGTTGGCGAAGATTCTGAAAGATTTTTAGCGCACTCGGAATGTTGTTCTTCTTGAGATAGACCCAGCCCAGCGTATCGGTGAATTCGAGGTTGCCGGGGCTTTTCTGCACAGCTTGCCGCGCCATTTGCAGAGCTTCGTTCAGGTCGCCATTGGTCTCCACCAGAGCGAAGGCCAGATTATTCATCACGGAAGTGTTCTCTGGGCCTAAACGCAGACTCTCGCGATAGCTGGCGATGGCTTCTTGGCGCCGGCCCGTTTGCTCGAAAACCTTCCCCAACATAGCCGCGGGAAGCGGATCCTGAGGATGCATGCGGCGGGCGGCCTGAAATTGGGCAAGCGCCTGGTCGAACTGGCCCCTGGCGTCATAAAGCAAACCGAGTTGAAGCGGGATGTCGCTTGAGGCGGGCTGCGTCTGTAAGAGCTTTTGATATTGTTCGATTCCGAGATCAAGGCGCCCCGCCCGGGCCGCTGTTTCAGCCAGCAGCCGATGTAGTTCGGCCGATTGCGGGAACGCGTCCAGCTCTTTCTCCAATACGGCGATGCCTTTGTCCCACTCTTCCCGCGCCGCATACATCTCTAGCATTCCCTTTAAAAGGCGAATGTTGCCTTGGCCGGCCTGATAGTGTTTGCGAAAGAGGACCTCGGCTTCGTCGTAGCGCTTCTCCTGAACATCTAGAAGCCCGAGTTGCAGATATGCACCTTCCAGCTTCGGATAATCCTGAATCAAGCCCGTCAGGACAGCCTTTGTCTGCCCATAATCGCCCAATCCTGCGAGGCTGGCGGAACGTACCAGCCGGGCGCTCGGATTCCGGGGATCGATCGCGAGCCACAGGTCCGAATATCGCTTGGCATCCGCGAACCGCTGTTCTCGCAGGTACAGGTGGGAGAGAGCATCCAAGGTTGGAATATCGGAGTTATTGACCCGGAGAATAGCCAAGTACTGCGCTTTGGCCGCTTCCTCGGTTCCTTTTAGCTGGAACGCTCGGCCGAGTTGGTAAGCAATTTTGAGATTGCCAGGTTGCCTCTCAACCAAGGGCTTGAAGTCCGCGATGGCTTGGTCCAGATCCTGGGGCGTACCGTTCGCCATGCGCAAGACCGCTCGAGAGGCACGCGCGTCATCCTCTTCCGGGTGATCCTTTAGAATTTCGTCCAGTATTTTTTCAGCTTCCAGGCGCCGGCCGGCGGACAGGAACACAGTCGTTAAGCGCTTCTGATAAATAAGCTTGTTCTTTGGACTCACCCGGATGCCGGCTTCGTATTCTTTGCTCGCGTCATTCCAGGCTCCGTTCTCAGCATGAAAGTTCCCGGCGTCTAGATGTCCTTCCGGAAACTCTTGCGGCCGGGAAGTAATCTCGCTGAGCAGTAGTGTCGCTTGTTCGCGCTTTCCCGTGCTCCAATAATGCCGGCAGAGCTGCGTCACAAAGAAGCTGTTCCTGGGATTGTTTGCGATCTTCCGCTTCAAAACATTCTCAGCGTCCGTGGGGTGCTTCAGGTCCATGAAATGTGCATACAACATGTCGTACAAAGGCCCATAATCCTTGTGAGCATCGAGGAAGTGTAAGGCCAGTGACTCGCCCGCCTCGGATTGGGCGTCGCGAAAAAGACTTTGAACCAACAAACCGACCACATCCGGCTGGTCCGGCTGAATCTGGTTGGCTCGCCGGAAGTTTTCAATTGCCTCTTTCGGTTTGTTATCGGCTATCGCAAGATACCCTTTTAACCGCAGCCCGTAGAACGAATTTGGGTCTCTGTTCAGCAACTCGGTTGTGAATCGGGATGCTTGTTGATACAGTCCGGCGAGATTGGTCGGGTCCGAGAGGTAGGTTCTGACATAGAGTTCCGCCAACTCGGCTTTTGGCTCGGCCCTATCGGGCATCAGCGCCACAGCATGTTGCAGCGCTTCGGCTGCCTCGGTCGGGCTGCCTTGCTGGAGCTCGATAAGCCCCAGTTTCAGATAGGCGTCGCCGAACTTAGGGTCCTTCTGGATCGCTTTGCGGTACGCCAGGATGGCTTCGGCTGGCTTCTTGCTTTGAAGCCAGCGGTCTCCTTCTTTCACGTAATGCGCGGATGAGTGGCATGCGGTGAGTCCGCCCAGAAGCGCCGCAAGTAGGATGGCGAGCACAAGTCTCATGCACTACCACGGTGTCATGGGCCGGCCAGGGCTTCAATGGCTCCGTGGTACGGCAAGAGGGTTACGAATGGCCTAGCTCGAACGACTGCCCGCCAGCAAGAGGCCCGACCTGCTATGGCGCCGCCCGCTTGGCGATTTCGGACGAGAAACTGAAGGGGATTTCAAGAATTACGTCCACATCCACTGCTGTTCCGTCCCGCGTTGCCGGTTTGAATTCCCAGGATGCGAGATCTTCAATCACCGCCTGGGCGAACGCCGGGCCAGTGTTGCGGAGCAGCGAGATTCCGTCGATCTTGCCGTCTTTTCGTATCACTGCCGCAAGCTGTATGCGAAATTCCGTCCGGGCGCCGGGAAGCAGTGTTTCAACTGGCTCGAGTTTGCGTAGCGGGATGGGTGCCCGCATCAGCGGCGAATCGCCAGGTTTCGGTTGCTGTTCGGCAAACCAGAGAATCCAATCGCCTGAGTAATCCGGCAGGTTTTCGATCGGGACCACCATGGTGTACACCAATCGCCCCTGGAAACGGGCATCGATCTGCCGGGGAATGGTTCGAGAGGCCGGCCGCAAGGGAACGGACAGAGTAGTCACAGGAATGCTCCGAATTTTTTCGGCGTACAAAACAGTCTTCCGGACCGGCTCGACACGCGGGGGTTCCACCTTGGTGCGGTCCTCCCGAATGCTCAAATCCGGCACGGATAACCCTCCTTTCACCTCTCCAGTGGCCGTTTCGCCCACAATTGGCGCTTTAGAAAACTCACCTGGACGCGCACCGTTGGGAAGCGGGCCGTTGAGCTTGTCGGCGGGGTGCAAGCCGGCTATGGCAATGTCCACCTTGGCATTGCCGGCCGTGGTCACCGGCCCTGGCGGTGCGTTCGGCGGAGGCGCCATGCCTTTTGAAAACGCCGGCGCCCCGATGCCTTCAGGCAAGGCATTCCTGGCGCTAGATGAACCGACAATTGACGCATCGGGTATCGGAACGTCGGCGGTCTGAACCGGAACAGTGAGCCGAGCCTCCTGCTTCACCGGCGGGGGAGGGACGAAGGCCTTGCGCGGCTTGGGAATCTCGATCGCCTGCACCGGATGTTCCTCCGCGCGGTTTACATCCCCTTTCGGCTGGAGTGGCGACAGGTTCGGTTGGGGGGCAGGCGGGCCCGCAACCTGAGGTTTTTCAAGCTTTTTCGGCTCGGGAGGGGGTGGTGCCGGGATCGCGGTAGCCGCTCTCGCAATCAGGTTCGGCACTGCCAGGTCTTGCTTGATCTCGATCTTCGGGACCGGAATCCAAATGAATTGTTTATTCGACGTCGCTTTTGGCGCAGTCGCGATGATGACGTCGCGTGACAATTCTTTCCCCCGTGGCTTAGGAAAGGTTCCAATCCGCTGGGCCGCGTCGACGTCCGGCAGCTCCGGCTTACGATAGTCATACCAGACGATTTTGTGCTCGTCGGGCCGGATGACCTCATCATAGATAGGCCTGTTTGATACGGAGACTTGGGGGGGGATCAGGCCCAGGGCCAGCACTACAGTAGAATGCAGGACCAGCGAGACCGCAAACGACCGCGGTCGAATACGGTAAACGGGAGTTTGCGGCGGTTCATCGCCCGCAAGCCAGTTTGAGCGAATCCGCACTTTTACCGACATTAGCTTGGAAAGGCCTTAAGCCTGAAGAATAGCAAACTTTATCCGGCCCACTTCCTCGGATCGACGAAAATAGCACAACTCTGTAGGCCGCCCGGTTCGCGAAGTTATTGTAGAATAGTCGCTTAGCTCAGGCTGGCAAAAACGAACCCAGGATGAGAGTGAGACTCACATTCCATTGCCCACGCTGCGGGTCGCGATCGATCCGGCCCTCGTGGAAGCAAGTTTTTCGGGACTCTTTCCTGCGTATTTTGGGCTTTCGCCCGCACCGTTGCCACGTATGCCGGTCCAGATTCTACCTTTTCATACCCAACACATTGCGGACTTTCGTTGCGGCGCTGAATCGCCCTCCCAGCAGTGCCGAGGCCATCGGGGCCGCAGGCGCCTCCCTGACACCCCCAGCCAAGCGCCGTTGGGTAATCTGGGACCCGCTGCGGAATAATCGCCTCTGGTAGTTTTCACTAAAGTCAAAGGCCAGTCCACCGATCAGAATTAAGAGGAACTGGGATGAAGCTCTTATCCCCGGTTATAGGTGTCTTGGTAGTGGTTTTGCCCGCTCTTTCGGGCGACATCATGGGCCATGCCCATCACCAAACGGCTGACCAAGAAGGTCCTTTCTCCTGTCGCGTACGATCTGGGCGGGGTCGCTGCGGCGCCAGCTCCAGCCGGCATCCAAGCCGTGAATGAATTCGACCAAATGGTAGTCATACTGGAAGGAGGATCGCCTTCGCCAAGGGCTCCAGCGAACCTGGCGATCAATCAAAGCAACAGCCATTTTGAGCCCGATTTGGTGGTGATACCTGTCGGCTCAACGGTCGAGTTTCCCAACTCCGACCCCACTATGAATGGCTCAATATCGAGCATCAGACCGGTACACGTTTCAATGTTCTCGGGGTCCAACTGGTGACGACATTTCGCGCGTTGGATTGGCCGTTCCGATAGTAACCGGTAAGTCCGCTGTTACGACGAGGGACGAACGTCAATCTATGTAATCGTACGCCGCCAGCGTCAGGAATTCCGGAAACTCCGGACTAGTCATCATCCGTTCGAAGATTTGCGCTGCTTCGTGAAAACGGCGCTTCGCGAATTGATCCGAGCCTAGCTCCTGGCGCAGCTTTTGAATTTGCTCGCCGCATGCCAAGCGAACAAATTCAGCGGTCACAGTCCGGCCATCGCTCAGCTTGGCGCCGTGGCGAGCCCATTGCCAGATCTGCGCGCGGCAGATCTCGGCTGTAGCAGCGTCCTCCATGAGGTTGTAAATCGGAACGCATCCGGAGCCGCGCAGCCAGGCTTCGAGATACTGCAGGCCGACGTCGATATTCCAACGCAAGCCTTTCTCAGTGATTTCGCCGGGAGGAACGGCCAGCAGGTCGGATTGGGTGATGTGCACGTCGTCGCGCTTGACGCCAATCTGGTTCGGTTCCTTCATGTACTCGTCGAAAACCTGCTTGGCTACCGGCACCAACCCGGGATGCGCCACCCAGGTTCCATCGTGGCCCGCGCGGACCTCGCGCAGCTTGTCCTGCCGCACTTTTTCGATGGCTTGCTGGTTGGCCACCGGATCATTCTTGATCGGCACTTGCGCAGCCATCCCGCCCATGGCGTGGATCCCGCGCCGATGGCAGGTCTTGATCAGCAACTGGACGTAAGCATTCAGGAAAGCCCGGTCCATGGTGACCTGCGCACGATCGGGAAGCACGAATCGCGCGTGGTTACGGAATTTCTTGATGAAACTGAAGATGTAGTCCCAACGGCCGCAGTTGAGACCGGCGGAATGGTCGCGCAGCTCCCAAAGAATCTCGTCCATTTCGAAGGACGCCAGAATCGTCTCGATCAGCACGGTGGCGCGAATCGTGCCGCGCGGGACTCCCAGTGTGTCCTGAGCGAAGAGGAACACGTCGTTCCAAAGCCGGGCTTCCAGATGGCTTTCCATCTTGGGCAGATAGAAATACGGGCCGCTGCCGCGCTGCACTAATTCCTTCGCGTTGTGGAAGAAGTACAGCCCAAAATCGAAGAATCCGCCCGAGATGGGCTTGCCATCCACGAGGAAGTGCTTCTCGTCGAGATGCCAGCCGCGCGGGCGGACCAGCAAAGTAGCGATTTTGTCGTTCAACCGGTAACTCTTGCCCTCCGGACTCTCAAAGGCGATGGTCCTGCGGATGGCATCCCGCAGGTTGACGTGGCCGTCGAGATTGTTGTGCCAGGTGGGAGAGTTGGCGTCCTCGAAATCCGCCATGAACACGCTCGCGCCGGAGTTCAGCGCGTTGATGATCATCTTGCGGTCCACGGGGCCGGTGATCTCGACGCGCCGGTCCTGGAGGTCCTTAGGGATGGGCGCGACAGTCCATTCGCGCTCGCGGATGGAGGCGGTTTCGGCGAGAAAATCGGGCAGTTTCCCGGCGTCGATCTCCTGTTGCCGCACCTTCCGCTTCGCCAGCAACTCCTGGCGGCGGGGTTCGAATAAGCGCGACATGCTAGCCAGAAACTCAGTGGCTTCCTTGGTCAGGATACGGGCCTGCTCTGCGTGCCCTTCAGCTGTAATCTGGATTTGCCCTTTGGCGGGGGCTGCTTCAACACTCATAGCTTCCATCATACTGGGTCATCTCACCCAGTATGCGTGCCGGCTTTCGCACAACGTGGGCTGTCGCCTGCCTGCTTCATTTCTTCAGTTTCAGATTCACTGTCGCGGCCTTCTTGGTGTTGAACACGGTCAGCGTCTTCTTACCGCTGGTGACGCCGTCCTTTCTGGCCTCAAGTTCGTATTCAACGTTGGTGCTCAGCCCGGCAAAATGATAGCTGCCGTCCGCCTCGGTGCGATACGATCGAATCTGCAACGATTTGGTGTCTTTCAATTGAACCACTGCTCCGGCCACCGGCTTTCCGGATGCATCGGTGACAACGCCTTGTACCGACCGCGTGCCGGTGTCTTCGTTCTGGGCGGCAGGAGCGCTGGTGAACAGTGTGGCAATCAGGCAAGCAGCCGCAGCCAGTCTCATATCCACTCGCCTATTTCGATTCTTCGTGCAATGAAAACGTTACATCGACGCGCGCTTCACCTTCCACATCGATGGGCTTCTCTTCATCGCGATAGCCCTTAGCCGCTGCCCGCACCGTGTAGCGCATGCTGACCGGTGGTAGCCGGAAGACAAACTCGCCCCGGGAGTTACACACAGTTTGCTGTTTCTTAATTTTCACTACCGGCGCTCCCTGCGACGGATCGGGGGTGAGCGTCACCGTCGCGTTGGGTAGCGCGAAGCCCGGCTCACGAAACACCGTGCCCGACACCAAGGCGAACGATTCCGTCTCGGCCTTCTTCTTGCCGGCCTGCGCTTGGGGAAGGATGGCAATCAGCGCCAGCAAGAGGCTAATGCCAATCCTCTTCTTCTTCTTCCTCCTCTTCCTCTTCTTCGTCCTCGTCATAATCGAAGTCGTCTTCTTCTTCCTCGTCCTCTTCTTCATCCTCCGTGGTTTCGAGCTCAAAAGGATCGAGACCGGTCACGGTGAGATCGGCGCCGCATTCCTCGCAGGTCAGCGTGTCGCCTTCGTCAAGTTCGTCCTCGTCTACGTCGATCACAGCGTCGCAGTTTGGACAGTTGACCATCTACTTTCCCTCCAGAAGCATATTCCCTTATACAAGAATTCGAGTTTGACTGCTTATGCGTTCGCTTTGGCCTGGCGGCGCCGGGTGGTGGGCGGCACGATGCCCTTCAAACGGAGATACATAAAGAGCTGCGAGCGATGCGTCAGTTCGTGCTCCTTGACCCCTTGCAGCATCTCCAGCCGTGTCACTCTCTGGCCGTCGAAACGGGTGATCTCACCGGCATAAAAGCTGGCGGGCTGAGCGGCAAGCTGGGCCGCGCGGGAGCTCATCTGATTCCGCAACTCGCGCGCCAGTGCGCCGGCGTCCTTACTGTGCGGCAGTTCGGCTACATACTTGTTAATCATCTCGCGGAACTGCGGCGTCGCGAGGTTGTCGACGCCATCGAGCAACATGCCCGTGAGCGCGTAGCTCGACTGTAGAATGTGTCGTGCAATGTCGCCGAAACTCATCAGATCGGTGGAAGGCTTGTAGTCCAGGTCATGCCCGGAGAAATCGTCCACCGCATTCGCGGTGTCCTCGCGAATGGCCTTCCAGGAGTCGAGTACTGATTCGAGGCGTACCATAGACCCATTATTAGCACGCACGGCGGCGGGGAATGATTGTCTTACGGCGAATTAGCTGATTCCGAGTTTGGCTTCGATTCGCGTCACCCGGTTGTCGACATCGATGACTTTGCCGGTTAGGGTGTCGAATTTGACGTCCAAATGGTTGAAACGAGCATCGACGCGATCGAATCTTGCATCAACGCCGTTGAATCTGGCGTCGACACTGTTGAATCGTGCGTTGACCGCACTATGATGGACGACATTCATTAGCATTCCCACCAAGATGGCAAAGGTTGGAATGCCGATGGCTAGATAAAGCTGCAGATCCATCATCTAAGCAGTATTGTACTTCATCAAGCCAAATATTCTCAGAGTCTGTACACTCTTCACATATGAACGAGGCTAATCTCATCTGTGATCGCGCTGCCGCTTATTGCCGCGTCGCCCGAGCAGGCCATCCGGCGCGTGCTCGAGGATCAAGTGGCCGCCTGGAATCGCGGCGACATCCCCGGCTTCATGGAAGGCTACGACAAATCCGAATCAACGACCTTCGTTGGTTCAAGCATCACGAAAGGGCATGCCGAGGTGCTGGCGAACTATCGGAAACGGTATCCGACGCCCGCGAAAATGGGAACGCTGCGATTTTCAGATCTCGAGATCCGGACGTTCGGGGCCGACTACGCTTCCGTGATCGGAAGGTTTCATTTGGATCGCTCCGCCGAGGCGGGCGGGGAAGCGTCCGGCATTTTCACGTTGCTCTTCCACAAGACCGGCAAAGGGTGGAAGGTCATTCTGGATCACACCAGTTAGCAAACAATCGCGGCTAGTACATCTTGTCGCGCTGGATGTTCCGCATCTCGTCTATGATGCGTTCAAAAATGCGCTTCAACGCTTCGGCGGTTAGGGGTCCGTTATTGTTGCTGGTCACGTTGTGGAACACCTGGTCTTCGCGCTTGGGCTCATAAATCGGCAGCGATAGATTCTGCTTGATGCGGCCAATCTCTTCGACGATACGCGTGCGTTCGTTCAACAGGCCCAGCAGTTTGAGATCGACCGCGTCGATCAGCGTGCGGCACTCGGCGAGCCGTTGAATGCTCATGCGTTCTTCGATAGTAAACCACTGGAAAGCTCGCGGGCCAGAGCTTGCAGCTTCGGCTCCAGATCAGGGCTGGCCGCATTCTGCTCAATGACGCGCACGAAGGCGCTGCCTACCACGACGCCGTCGGCGATCGCGCCCACAGCACGGGCGTGGACGGCGGTGGAGATTCCGAAGCCGACTGCCAATGGAAGGCGAGTGACTCGCCGCATGGACTCAACCAGGGGAGCGACGCCATCGGAAAGAGACGTCTGTTCTCCGGTGACGCCGGTTCTCGAGATCAAATAGATGAAGCCGGTGGAATACTCGGCCACCAGCTTCATACGCCGCTCGGTGCTGGTGGGGGCGGCAAGAAATACGGTGTCGAGTCCGGCATGCCGCATGGCGGCGATATAGGGCTCGGCTTCTTCGACACTCAAGTCGGTGAGCAGGCAGCCGTCGATTCCGTGCGCCACCGCATCGCGCGCGAGAGCATCCAAACCATAGCGCAGTACCGGATTCATATACGTAAACAGGAGCAGCGGAATCTCGGAATGCTTGCGGATCTGGGCGGCGATTTCAAGCACTTTGGAGACGGTTGTACCGGCCTTCAGGGCGCGCTCCGAGCCGCGCTGGATCACCGGGCCGTCGGCAATCGGATCGGAGAATGGCACACCCAGCTCGATCAAGTCCGCGCCACCGCGTTCGAGAGCGGCCACTAGCACCGGCGTCCGAGCGGGCGATGGATCACCGGCTGTGATGTAAGCGATCAGGGCCGGGCGATGTTCGGAACGCAGCCGCTCAAAGAGCCGGCCGATTCTGGTCTGGCTCATCCAGCTCCTGGAGATTCTCGCGATAGATGTCGGTGTCTTTGTCGCCACGTCCGGAAAGGTTGATTACGAACAAGTCGTTCTTTGACGCTGGCCCCCGGCGAAGCGCTTCAGCGACCGCGTGGGCAGACTCGAGCGCCGGGATTATGCCTTCGGTGCGAGCCAGCGTTCGTGCCGCTTCGAGTGCCTCGGTGTCAGTGACTGAGACGTACTCGGTTCGGCCCTGGTCACGCAGCCACGCATGTTCGGGACCCACTAGAGCGTAATCCAGCCCGGCGGAGACCGAGTGTGTAAGCGCAACCTGACCATCGGCGTCCTGGAGCAGATAACTGAAGGCGCCGTGCAGGACACCCGGCGAGCCTCCGGAGAAACGCGCGGCATGCAGCCCGAGCTCAGAGCCACGCCCTCCTGCTTCGACGCCGATCAGCCGCACGCCTCGATCGCCAACAAACGGATGAAACATGCCGATGGCATTGCTGCCTCCGCCTACGCAGGCGAAGATCGAATCCGGGAGGCGATGCTCGCGTTCCAGGATCTGCCGGCGCGTCTCTTCGCCGATCACGCGATGGAAATCGCGAACCATCATCGGATAGGGATGCGCCCCCAACGCCGAGCCAAGCAGATAGTGCGTGCTTTGAACGTTGGTCACCCAATCGCGCATAGCCTCACTGATCGCGTCCTTTAGGGTGCGACTACCTGTCGCGACGCCGACGACTTTTGCGCCCAGCAATCGCATACGGAACACGTTGAGACGCTGGCGGCGCATGTCCTCCTCGCCCATGTAGACGATGCATTCCAGGCCAAACAGCGCGCAGACAGTGGCGGTGGCGACACCATGCTGGCCGGCGCCGGTTTCCGCAATGATCCGCTGCTTGCCCATGCGACGGGCGAGCAAAGCCTGACCCAGGCAGTTATTGATTTTGTGCGCGCCGGTATGCAGCAGATCCTCGCGCTTGATGTAGATCTTGGCGCCACCGGAGTCTTTGCTGAGCCGCTTGGCGTGATACAGCGGGGTCGGCCGGCCGGCGTAGTTGGCCAGCAGGTCCTTGAGCTCGGCTTGAAATGCGGGATCGAGCCGGGCTTCGAGATACGCTTGCTCGAGTTGCTCGAGCGGCGCCATCAGGACCTCGGGCACGTAACGACCGCCGTAGGGTCCGAAGTGGCCCTTTGGATCTGGTTGCGTGGTGCTCATGACTGCAGCGCCGCCTCCACGAACTGGCGAACCTTGTCGTGATCCTTCAAGCCGGGCGATTTTTCAAGGCGCGAGCACGCGTCCACGCCCCAGGGCTGCGCTTGTTCGATGGCGCGGCGGACGTTCGAGGCGTCCAATCCTCCGGCGATGATGATGTGCTTGGGGAGTCCTTTGGCGCGCGACCAATCGAAGCTTGCGCCCGTGCCGCCGTAGAGATCGTCTGAAGGCGTGTCGACCAACACGGCCTCGGCGGCTTCATCGTTGGCGTGCGACCACAGTGATTCATAGGTTGGGAAAGAATCTGGGATAGCGCGCCAGATGCGGATCCCGCGCGCCTCAGATGTCCCGTACAATTGTGCGACATCGAGACCGGCATCCAGTGAGATTCTTGCGATGGTCTCGGGCGTTTCGTTGACAAAGATACCGACCTTCCAGACAGTGCAGGGAATCTTGGCCGCGATCATGGAAGCACCGGTCGGTGAAATGTAGCGAGGACTGTCGCGATAGAAGTTGAAGCCCAGGGCGGAAGCGCCGGCCTCGATCGCGGCGAGAGCATCTTCACGATTCGTGATTCCGCAGATTTTGACCATCATGACAACAGCGTCTGGAGCGCGCGCGCGGGGTCGCCTGACCTCATCAGGTGCTCGCCTACTAGAAATGAATTGTATCCCGCGGCGCGAAGCTGGCGCACGTCGGCAGGGGTGTGTATTCCGCTTTCCGCGACTCTGATCACGCCATTGGGAATCTTATCGGCGAGCCGCAGCGACACGGCAAGGTCGACGTGGAAAGTACGGAGATCGCGGTTGTTTACTCCGATGATGCGAGCGCCCGAGGCAATCGCCGGCTTCAGTTCCGCTTCATCGTGCACTTCGACCAGGGCGGACATGCCGTAGTGTTCCGCAAGCTCGCGGAAGTCGCGCATCTCACGTTCGGAGAGGATCGCCGCGATCAGGAGAATAGCATCCGCTCCATGAGCCGCGGCTTGATGGACATGGTAAGGGTGGATGGTGAAATCCTTGCGCAGGCTGGGGAGCGCAACGGCGGAACGGGCCGATTCAAGATCGGATAAATTTCCCTGGAAGTGTTTTTCGTCTGTCAGCACAGATAATGCGGCTGCTCCACCTTGCTCATAGGCGCGCGCCAGAGCGGGTGGATTGAACTCCGGCGCCAGCAAGCCCTGGCTGGGCGATGCGCGTTTGATCTCGGCGATGACGGCTGGCTGGCGGCCTACAAGCGCGCGCGAGAAATCGCGACGGCCTGCGATGGACTCCTCAGCTCGGCGCTCGATTCCGTCAGTGCACTGGGCGAGTTCCAGTTTCTTCTGCTCGACAATTTGGGCCAGAATGTCCGGGATTGCCTTGACCATGGGCAGGAATTCTGATTGTAACTCGCCGGGCGCCGTGGTGGCGTGTTACTTTAGTTACTTCGGCTGAAGGTTCAATATGGAAACGTTCCGGTTGAGTAAGCCGCTCAATGTTGTATCCCTTGATGCGGAAGGAAAAGGCAAACTGATCACGCTGCCGATCGGCGCGGTGATTACGGTATGCGGTGCATCGCAGATCCCGTCCTGCGTCGAGATTGTGTGCGGCGAGTCACGATATAACGCGTTCGAGCAAGACCTCCGGGAACGTGCGGAAAAATCGTCAGCGACGTCTTCCTCCTAAGCAGGGACGGGCCGGCTGCGTTGTATCCAGCGAAACACCTGAACGGCGCTTCCCGCCGTACAAAGCAGAATGAACCCGCCCATGTACCAGGTGAACTCCTCGGAATTGATGATCCGAATGATGTGACGTCCCAGCCACAGTGCCAACAGGCCGAGCAGGCTGAAGCGAAGGGCTCGGGAAAAGAAAATCACTGTGAGCAGGCGCGTTCTGGCGTACTGAAAGGCGCTGGCGGCCGCCACTACTAGCGTAAAAGGAAAGGGCGGCGGCGCAAGGCATGCAACTACTAAAACCAGCGCGGCATGCTTGGCCATCTTCGCCTTGAGGTATTCGAATCGCCTACGGCTCATCATTCGCTTCAAACCCTCCTGACCGCCTTTCCGGCAGACCAGATCCAAAAGAACGACCCCAAGAGTCGAGCCGATGGACGCCGTGAGCACATACAGCGGCAGGTGTTCCCGGTCTCTGGAAGTGAGGACCACCAACAGAAAGTCATTACCAAACGGCAGGAACAAGAACGATGAGTCCAGCATGCCGAGAAGCAATGGACCAAAGGCGCCCAGATGGATGAGATAAACGAACATCTGGCGAAAGAAGGAGTGCACCTCAGTTTCTGTGCATGTGAAGGGCCGCAGATGCAGGTGAAGGGTCGGGCCACCCCGGGCAGAGTCGCTAATTGCAGGTTTGGCCGTTGGCTTCCCATAGCAGTGGTCATGACATACCGGGTTACTTTCATGGAACGGACTGGTGTAAGAGGAGAACCATCGGAGTACGTCGCCATCGAACTGCCGGACGGCGTAGTTCTCGAAAAACTCTTCATTGATCGCACGGCGCCGGATGCATTGCACTCGGAGGATGCCTTGGAGGAGGACGACAGCTTTTTGAGCGTCGGGTCGGAGACCTGGGACTACGAGGTCGCTGACGGGCGAGAGGACGACTTCATTGCGGCGCTGACAAATTCGCAGATGGTGATGGAATACGTGCGGCTGGATGAGGAACCTTCCGCGGCCTAGTTATTTTTAAACCTTCATTTGACACTTCCCGGCCTGATTCGGTAAGCTGAAGTGACTGTAAGTCTTTAACGGAGAAGGTCTGTCTTTATGAAAACCCAGTTTCCGTCCGAGCGCGAGATCGTGCGTCAATGGCACGTGGTGGACGCCGACGGACAAGTGCTCGGGCCGGGTCGCGAGCAAAGCCGCGATGATGCTGATGGGCAAGCACAAGCCCACCTATACGACTTTTTTGGACACTGGCGATCACGTGATCATTATCAACGCCGAAAAGATCCGGCTGACCGGGCGGAAGGACGCGCAAAAGGTTTATCGCCGCCATTCCGGGTACCCGGGCGGTCTCAGCGAAATCGGCGCGGTGAAGATGCGCGCCACGCGCCCGACCAAGATGTTCGAGCAAGCCATCGCGGGAATGCTACCGAAGACGAAGCTCGGCAAGCAGATGTACCGCAAGTTGAAAGTTTACGCGGGCGACAAGCATCCCCATCAGGCGCAAAAGCCGGTGGGCATGACGGCAGTCTAGAGAAAGGGATTTGGAGTGGCAGCTACGTTAGTGCAGTATTTGGGAACAGGCCGGCGGAAAACCTCGGTCGCGCGCATTTTCCTGCGATCGGGAAAAGGGCGAGATCACCGTCAACGGCCGGTCTTTCGATCATTATTTCGCCAATCGAATCGTCGCGCGCCATGGTGCGCCAACCGCTGCTGGCCACCGAAATGGCCGACAAGTTCGACATCCTCATTCTGGCGAACGGCGGCGGCCCGACCGGACAGGCCGGAGCAGCGCGCCTGGGCATTGCACGCGCACTGATCGAATTCAATTCCGAACTGCGGCCAAAGCTGAAGCAGCTCGGATTGCTGACTCGCGACCCTCGCGCCCATGAGCGCAAGAAGTACGGACAGAAGGGCGCGCGCAAGCGGTTCCAGTTCTCGAAACGTTAGTTGAGCGTCGAGAGGAGTCTCGACGCGGCACGCAAGAGTGCGTGCGCCACGTTAGAAGCGGCCGGTTTTTAGCCCGGCGCACACAAATTCCGCTTTGGGCCGTGTGCGCAGCTGAAGATCGGGCGAAATCAATCAACCCAGAAAAACAAGGAGGCATTTTTGCCGTCAATTTCAATGAAGGAATTGCTCGAAGCAGGCGTTCATTTCGGGCACCAGACCAAGCGCTGGAATCCAAAGATGAAGGAATACATCTTTGGCGAACGCAACGGAATCTACATCATCGATCTCCAGAAGACCCTGAAGCTTTTCAAGGACGCCATGCGCTACGTGGCCGAGATGGCCGCGCAAGGCAAGACCGTCCTGTTTGTCGGAACCAAGCGGCAGGCGCAGGAAGCCATCGCTGAAGAAGCCAGCGCGCTGCAGCCAATATTACGTGAATCAGCGCTGGCTGGGCGGCCTGCTCACCAACATGCTGACCGTGCAGCGGTCCATCAAGCGTCTTAAGGAACTGGACATCATGGCAGCCGACGGCGTCGGGCTATGAAGGGCGCGCCAAGAAGGAAGCCAGCCGGCTCGAACGCGAGCGCAAACATCTGCAGCAGAACCTGGCGGGCATCAAGGAAATGAGCGGTCTGCCGGATGTGCTGTTCGTGGTCGACTCGAACAAGGAAGCCATCGCGGTGAAAGAAGCCCGCCGGCTGGGCATCCCGGTCGTGGCGGTGGTGGACACCAATTGCGATCCGGACGAAGTGGACCACGTGATCCCCGGCAACGACGACGCGTTGCGGGCGATTCGGCTTTTCACGACCAAGGTCGCCGACGCGGTGATTGAGGGCCGGGCGCTGGCGACCGAGCAGGATTTCGCCGCCGAAAAGATCGTCACCGACGAAACGCCGGCCGAAGAGATCCCCGAATACACGCAGTTCGATCCGCAGCAATTGGATCAGCTCATGTCGGAAGGTCTGTCCGACGAGGATCTGCCGTCCATGTCCCTGCCTCGCAAGGGGCCTGGATCGGAAGCACCGGAAACGGAAACGCCGGAAGAAGTCGGCAAATCGCATAAAGAATAATGTCCTGCGCCGGCATCTGCTGGTGGAAAAGAAACGAGAAACTTGAAAACAGAAACTGGAACTATGGAGATTAGCGCGAAATTAGTGAAAGAACTCCGCGACCGGACCGGCGCGGGCATGATGGAGTGCAAGAAAGCTTTGGTCGAAGCCAAGGGCAATCTGGCGGAAGCGGAAATCATTCTGCGCAAACACGGAATCGCTACGGCATCGAAGCAAGGCGACGCGCACCACGCGGCAAGGCATCGTGGGCAGTTATATTCACCCTGGCGCGCAACTGGGCGTGCTGGTGGAGGTGAACTGCGAATCCGATTTCGTCGCCCGGACCGACGACTTCCAGAACCTGGTGAAGGACCTGGCCATGCAAGTGGCGGCCGCCGACCCGCAGTTCATCCGCAAAGAGGACGTGACGACAGAAGTTCTGGACAAAGAGCGCGATATCCAGCGTGGGCGGGCCTTGCAGGAAGGCAAGCCCGAAAAAATGCTGGACAAGATCGTGGAAGGGCGGATGAACAAGTTCTACGAAGAGATCTGCCTGTACGAGCAGCCCTTCATCCGCGAGAACGCCACCAGCGTAGGCGACCTGATCAAATCGGCGATTGCCAAGCTCGGTGAAAACATTTCGGTCTCGCGCTTCGTTCGCTTCAAGGTAGGCGAGGCGGCGCTGATCGAGGAAACAGCGGAGACGTCGCCACCACAAGGTTAAATGTGGCGCACGCACTCGCAGGCCGGAGACCTGCGCCACTTGAACATGTAAGTCATTGATCTGCATCCGTGCCCAAATACCAGCGCATCGTTCTCAAACTCAGCGGCGAAGCGCTCGCCGGGGGCGGATCTTTCGGCGTTGATCCGGAGCGCGTCAAAAGCCTGGCGGCCGAGATCGCCGAAGTAACGAAGACCGGCGTGCAAATCGGCCTGGTGGTGGGGGGCGGCAACTTTTTTCGCGGTGTCGCCGCGGCGGCCATGAACATGGATCGCGTTGCGGCCGACCACATGGGCATGCTGGCCACGGTCATCAACGCGATAGCCCTGCAGGATGCACTCGAAAAGACGGGCGTTCCGACGCGGGTCATGACGGCTATCCAGATGCATCAGGTAGCCGAGCCGTACATTCGCCGCCGGGCGATCCGGCACCTGGAAAAGGGCCGATAGTGATCTTCGCGGCCGGCACGTCGAACCCCTATTTTTCCACCGATACGGCGGCCACTTTGCGAGCGCTCGAAATCCACGCCGACGTGATCGCGAAGGGCACACGCGTAGACGGGGTCTATGACAAGGACCCGCTGCGTCACACCGATGCCGTGTTGTATCGAGAAGTGACTTATCATGAAGTGTTGGCCAAGGCCTTGGCGGTGATGGACGCTTCGGCAGTGGCCATGTGCCGAGACAACCAGCTGCCGATCGTGGTTTTCAATTTAAACGAGTTCGGAAATATAATGCGTATGTCGATGGGCGAGCCCATTGGAACTCTCATTCACTAGTCGAACTTATGAAAAACGAACCGCAAGCAACCCAAACCGCAATAACCTTTAAAACCGTGAAAGAGGTTGAAGCCAACGCCAAGACGCGGATGGAGAAAGCCCTGGCCGATCTCCAGCACGACATGGCCGGAGTTCGCACCGGCCGCGCTTCAGTCAATCTGCTGGATAACGTGCGCGCCGATTACTATGGCACTCCGACGCCCTTGAATCAAATGGCGACGCTGCATGTTCCAGAGCCGTCGCTAATCACGGTGCAGCCTTGGGATGTTTCGCAGATTGGCGTAATCGAGAAGGCCATCCGCTCGGCCGATCTTGGACTGAATCCAGCCAACGACGGAAAGCTCATTCGCGTGCCGATTCCGCCGCTCACCGAAGAGCGCCGCAAGGAACTGGTCAAGAAGCTTCATCACCTCGCCGAAGATCATCGGGTGGCGATGCGGAATGTGCGGCGGGACGCGAACGAAAACGTAAAGAAGCTGCTCAAGGACAAAATCATCAGCGAGGACGAGGATCGGCGGGCTCACGAGGAGATCCAGAAGCTCACCGATGCGAGCATCCAGAAACTGGATCAGGCGTCTAAGGCCAAAGAGAAAGAGATAATGGAGCTAAAGTAGGCGCGCCGATAGGATAGAGTTACAATCCTATCGATGACCTATCCACAGAGGCTCTCGCGCCGGGTGGCATATTCCGCCCTGTTTTGCCTTTCGATTTCAGTCGCGGCTGGGGCTGGCCGCCCGATTTCCGAGACCGATATTTTCTCGTTCCAGTGGCTCGCGAATCCCCAAATTTCGCCCGACGGATCGCGCGTTGTGTATGTGCACGTGACTGTGAATTCAAAGCACGATGGCTATGACACCGCGTTGTGGATGATACCCTCGGGCGGCGGCACACCGCGGCAATTGACTGGTGGACCCCGCGATTCTTCACCGCAATGGTCGCCGGACGGCAAGCTACTGGCGTTCGCGCGTGCAATTGAAAAAGACGGCAAGGTGCAGCCTCCGCAAATCTATCTGCTCGCGATGGAGGGCGGCGAGGCGCGACCGCTTACCGATACGCCGAAGGGCGCTAGCGGGCCGGTTTGGTCGCCCGACGGCCATGCGATCGCTTTTTCCTCCAACACCCTTCCGGCCGACTTCGATAAGAAGAAAGACAACGAAGAGAAGAGCGACGTCCGCGTAATCACTAAAGCGGTGTATCGCATGAATGGCGCGGGCTACCTGGATCCGGATCGTCCCAATCACATCTGGACCATCGAGGTTCCCAAGGTTCCCGGGGAAGCGCAGAAAGCCAAGCAGATCACCTCGGGCGAGTTCAGCGAGGGAGATATCGTGTGGTCGCGCGATTGTTCGCAGATTTACTTCACGTCTCGGCGGGTTGTTGAATCCTACTACGAAACGCCGCATACCGATTTGTATGTAGTGAAGGCCAGTGGCGGAGATATTACGAAAGTCGCCGGACTCGAAGGCTCTATTCAACAGATGGCATTGAGCCCGGATGGAACGCGCATGGCATTTGCCGGCGAGACCGCAATCGGAAAGGATGGTGTGGAGCGATCCTACAGCCAGCCGGACCTGTTCATCACGTCGCTCCAACCGGGATCGACGCCCAAGAATCTCACTGCAAATTACGACTACGATATCGGCGGTGGGATTGGCGGCGATCAAGGTCCACCGCGGGGGAGTGGGCCATCGAAGCCTTTTTGGAGCAAAGACGGAAGATACATCTTCATCGTGGCGGCGGAAGAAGGACGGGCGAATCTCAAGCGCATCGACGCGGAAACCGGAAAAGTTGAACCACTCACAACGGGCGATCACGATATTTTTGCTTACAACGCAACGCCGGATGGCTCCAAGGCGGCGGTGCTCATCTCAACGCCGACCAATATCGGCGATATGTATGTGGTCGACATCGCGTCGCACGAAATGCGCCGGCTGACCAAGATCAACGAAGAGCTGTTCTCGAAGCTGAACCTGACCGAGCCGGCCATGATCTGGTACAAGAGCTTCGATGGGAAACGCATCCAGGCCTGGGTGCAGCGTCCGCCGGATTTTCAGGAAGGCAAGAAGTATCCTCTCATTCTCAATATTCATGGCGGACCGCACGCGGCCTACGGCTACACGTTCGATCATGAGATCCAGTGGATGGCTGCCAAGGGCTATGTAGTGCTCTATCCGAATCCGCGCGGCAGCACTACTTATGGCCAGGATTTCGGAAACGTGATCCAGTATCATTATCCGGGCGACGATTTCAAAGATCTGATGGCCGGCGTGGACGATCTGGTCGCGCGCGGCTGGTTGGATCCGGAAAAACTCGGTGTCACTGGCGGAAGCGGAGGCGGGTTACTGACCAACTGGGTGATCGGACACACCCAGCGCTTTAAGGCGGCGGTCGCGCAGCGCGATATCGCCGATTGGTCGGACTTCTGGTATACGGCCGACTTTACGCTTTTCAAGCCCACCTGGTTCCGCGGCGCGCCCTGGGAACAGGAGGCCGATTTCAAGGAGCGCTCCCCGATCACCTACATCACCAAGATCACGACGCCGCTGATGTTGATCGAAGGCGAGGCCGATTACCGTACGCCTCCTGCGGCCGGCGGCGAGCAGATGTTCCGCGCGCTGAAGTATCGCAAGATTCCGACCGTGATGGTGCGCTTCCCTGGCGAATCGCACGAGCTTTCGCGATCCGGCTTGCCCAAACATCGAGTGGAACGGCTGCAACACATCGTAGCCTGGTTCGACAAGTATCTTCAGGGCCAGGAAATTCACACCTACGACGTGCAGTAGCGTAGGTGAGACGGCTCTCCCGCAGGGGGAGCCATACCGTGCATCGAAACCGGACAGCTTGTAGCGAAAACGGACAGTCTAGTCGCCGGGCGTAATCGCAGCCAGCCCCGACGTTCCCCAAACGCCCCGTCGGCTGAAAAGAACAAATGGAATGGGAATTGCACTGACAAGCCGCTACCGACCTCGCCAAACAGGACTCTAAAGAAATGATCTACTCCAGAAGTCTTACGACATTCCTTGCGCTCATACTGGCTTTTTCCGCCGCCGCTCAAACGTCGGAGGTCTCTATTGGGGAGCCCAAGCTTCCGCCAGTGATCGGGCCTCTTGCCAGGCCTTTTCACGTCCAACGTCGCATCGTTTCTCCAGCCAAGCTATCGGACACGCGACGATTGGAGTCGCTGGTTCGCGCTGGGAATCTGTACGTCTCGGTGCAAGACGTAATTGCACTCACGCTGGAGAACAATATAGATATCGCGGTTCAGCGCTACGCGCCATTTCTGTCGAGAGAAGTGCTACGACGGACCGAGAGCGGTCAGTTCTTGCGAAATGTTGTGCAGCCGATCAGCGCTGGACCGCAGAGCGTGAGCTTGGCGGGTGTTACATCCACCACGGTCGGCCTTCCGGATACTGGGTCCGGCGTCAGCTCCGGCGGCGGCCTGGTCATTTCCATCGGCACAAACCCACCAACGTTAGATCCGATTCTTTTTGCAAACGCGAATTTTCAGCATCAAACCAGTCCTGAAAGCAACCTGTTTCTGGCTGGAGTTCCCGCGCTGGTGAATGACACCCGCGCGTTCCAAGCCGGGTATTTTCAGCAGTTCATCACCGGAACTTTGGGCCAGCTCACTTTCAGCAGCACCAGATATCACCTCAACAGTCCCGACTTTGAGACTAACCCGTTCACCAGCGGTGGCCTGGACTTTTTCATACAGCAGCCTCTGCTGCAGGGTTTCAGTATCGCCGCGAATAACCGCTATATTCGCGTCGCGAAAAACAACATGAAAGTCAGCGATCTCCAGCTGAAACGGCAGGTCATCACCACCGTTTCCGCCGTTTTGAATCTTTACTGGGATTTGGTAAGCTTCAACGACGATTTGCGCATCCGAGAGCAGGCTTTGGCCACGGCGCAAAAGCTGCTCGAAGACAACCAACATCAGGTCGAACTAGGAACGCTCCCAAAAATTGAAGTGACCCGCGCGCAAGCGGAGGTTTCGTCCACCAAGGAAAATCTGTTGATCGCACAGACTAACGTCTTGCAGCAGGAGATCGTCCTGAAAAACGCGTTAAGTCGAAATGGCGTGTCTAGTCCCGATTTGGACGAGGTGCATATAATTACTCTCGAAAAGATTGTTGTGCCGGCGAAAGAAGACCTGAAACCGACTCCGGAACTGATCGACCAGGCGCTCCACGCGCGCACTGAGCTCGAACAAGCCCGTATCAACCTCGAAAGCTACAAGATCAACTTGGCCGGAACGAAGAACGGCTTGCTGCCGACTTTGAGCGCGTTCGCCGAGTTTACGAACAATGGACTATCTGGGGACCCGAATGCTTTGAGCCCAGGTGTGATTCCTCCGCAGTTTGCGATCGGCGGATACGGAAATTTTCTGGCGCAGATTTTCCAGCGCCACTTTCCAAACTATTCGGCCGGGTTTTCGCTGAATATTCCCTTCCGCAATCGCCAGCCACAGGCCGACTACGTGACGGACCTGCTCACCGTCCGTCAAAACGAGCTGCTCCTTCAAAAGGCGATCAATCAGGTTCGTGTCGACGTAAAGAATGCCGTAATCGGGCTCCAGCAGGCCCGTGCGAGATACGAGACTGCGGTGGCAACCCGGACGCTCGCCCAGCAGACTCTGGAAGCCGAGCAGAACCGGTTTAAGTTCGGCGAGTCCACAATCGCACTGGTAGTGCAATCCCAACGCGATCTCGCTAATAATCAGGAGGCGGAAATTCAGGCCATGGCGAATTATACACATGCCAAGATTGCATTCGACGATGCAGTCGGACAGTCATTAGAAGTGAACAACATCTCGATGGCCGAGGCCGCCGCCGGACGTGTAACGCGCGAATCCACAATACCGGAACAGATTCCGGCGAAGAAATAGTGAGGAACGAAATGAGAAAGACTCAAAGAGGTTTGGCGATCGTTGCGGCTTGGAGCTGCCTGTCTTCGCAGTTGATGGCCCAAGGTCCCCAACAAAGGGTGGAACCACCTCACGCGCCCATCTTCATACGATCATACGAAGGAGCCCGGCTTGCACCGCTCGAAATGAAAAACTCGGACCGGCTGCGGAGCCTGATTCGAGCGGGTAAGCTCTATCTCACAGTGCAAGATGCCATCGCCGTAGCTATAGAAAACAATCTGGATTTGGAGCTGGACCGGTATGGCCCGCTTGGGGCCGAATGGAACCTAAGGCGGCAGCAAGCCGGCGGACCTCTTAAGGGTGTGACGAGCGGTAATTCGCTTTCTAATCAATCTACCAGCGGACAAGGCGTGGTCGGCAGCGAGGTGGCGGCGGGGCTAGCCACCAATGGGGGAGGAAGCAATAGTACAGGTACAGGCGGGGTTGTTCAGCAGATCGGGCCCATTACACCGAACCTCGATCCGGTCTTCCAAAACGCGACTTCTTTTCAACACATCACGACGCCACAGCCGAACGCCACGGTAAGCCAGGTGTCCTCCCTGATCGATTCCCGGCACATCATCAATTCGTTTGTCCAGCAAGGGCTGATCACGGGCGGTTTTGTGCAAGTCACTGCCAATGAATCCTATCTCAAAGAGAACGCCCCCACCAACAATCTCAATCCTGGAGTTGCGCCGGTGGTTCAGATTACCGTCCGTCACTCGCTCCTGCAAGGCTTCGGCACAGCGGTCAACAGAAGATTCATCACAGTGGCGGAAAAACAGATAGGCGCGTCGCGCGAGACGTTCCGTTCTCAGTTACTGAACCTGGTTGCGAGCGTTCTGAACCTCTACTGGGACTTAGTGGCTGACGATGATGACTTGAAGGTACGGCTACGGGCCCTCGAGGCCGCACAAAAGTTCCTGGAGGATACCAGGAGGCAAATCGAACTGGGCGCGATTGCCAGGGTTGAACTGCTTCGACCCCAAGCGGACTATTCCGCCCGGCGGCAGGAGCTTGAGATTTCTCAAGCCACGGTACGCCAACAAGAGAATCTGCTTAAGAGTGCCATGAGCAGGAATGGGCTGGAAGACCCGTTGATCGATGCGGCGGACATTGTTCCGCTCGACCACGTTGAAGTTCCTGAACAGGACGATTTGCCTGGTTTGCGCGCTCTTCTGGCGCGGGCGCTCGCCAACCGGCCGGACGTCGCGCTCGCCAAGATCAGCGATGAGACTGGGGAAATCTTCGCGCTCGGAACGATCAACTCACTATTGCCCTCCCTGCAGGGCGTTTATGCCACCTGGGATGCCGGCCAGGCCGGCGTTCCGGTCCCGGGCAATCCACCCGATCCTAAATTCGTGGGCGGACTTGGAACTGCGTTGGGCCAGGTCTTTCGCCGTGATTATTACAGCCAACGTCTCGGAGCCAGTTTCAATATACCGCTGTATAACCGGCAGGCTCAGGGCGACTACGGAATTGATCAGTTGCAACTACGCCAAGGAGATCTGATCGAACGGAGGAATATGAATGCCATCTTAGTGACTATCTCCAACCAGATGATCGCGCTGCGGCAGGCTCGCACGAGATATTCGCAGGCTGTCGATACACGCGCTCTGCAGGAGCAATTGCTCGAAAAAGAGCAGCAGATGTTCAATTTCGGCGGCGCAACCATCCCAGATGTGGTCGCCGCAAGGACGACTCTGTTGGCCGCACAGCTCACCGAGGTCGAAGCGCTCGCCGCTTATGGCCGTGCGCGTGTGGCGCTCGACCAGACGCTGGGTGAGACACTAGAGGTGAATCACATTTCGATCGGTGAAGCACTGAACGGGCGAGTGTCGCGGGAATCCAAACTTCCGGCGACGACTGAGCCGCGACAGTGAGGAAGTGTTTTCCTACCAAATCTTGCAAGGCTTCGGGCGAACCATCGGCTGGCCCACCCGGCAGGCGAAGGCTTGGCCGAACTCGGGCATATTCGAAACGACGCCGTTCACGCGATACTCCAGCGGCGAATGTGGATTTGTTATCGCATCCATGCGCTTGGTCTCGGGCCGTTCGTCGCCACAAGCCCACTGCGCCATGCCGACGAAGAAGCGCTGATCCGGCGTTAAGCCATCGGCCGGTTGAAGGTCTTGCCCCTTCGTTGCGCTCTTCCAAGCCAAGTAAGCCAGGAATGTTCCACCTAGATCGGCGACGTCTTCACCCAGTGTCAGCTTGCCATTAATCTTGATGTCGTCCACGATGGTGTACGACGAATACTGCTCTGAAACGCAGTCCGCCCGCTGCTGAAACTCTTGGGCGTCGCTTTTGGTCCACCAGTCCTTTAGATTGCCCTTGGCGTCGAACTGGCGGCCTTCGTCATCGAAGCCGTGCGTCAGCTCATGCCCGATGGTGGCTCCCGTGTCGCCATAGTTCGGTGCGTCGTCCACCTTCGGATCGAACAGCGGCGGCTGCAGAACGCCGGCGGGGAAGTTGATGTCGTTCATTTGCGGATCGTAGTACGCATTCACGGTTGGCGGCGTCATTTCCCATTCCGTCTTGTCCACCGGCTTTCCGATTTTCGCGAGTTCACGGCGCGATTCGAAAGCGGTCGCTCGCTCGACGTTGCCGAAGTAGTCTTCACGGGAGATCTTGATAGAGCTATAGTCGCGCCACTTGTCCGGATAGCCGATTTTGTTGACGATGGCGTGCAGTTTCTCGAGCGCCCGCTGCTTGGTAGCGTCGCCCATCCAGGGCAGTTGGCGGATCTCGCTTTCCATGGCCGCTTCAATGCCCTTCGTCATGACCAGCGCTCTCTGCTTGGTATCGGGCCCAAAAGTCTTTTGAACGAACACTTGACCGAGGGCCTCGCCCAGATCAGCATCCACGCGTCGCACGCAGCGCTTCCAACGCGGCGGCATCTCTTCCAGACCTTGGAGGTATTTGTTATAGAACTCGAAATTGGCCATGGCGAAGGGCGATGACAGATAGGGCGCTTTGGCGTGCACCAGGTGCCAGCGAAGATAGGTCTTCCAATCCGCGAGGCTTCGCGACTGGAGCAGCGTCTGAAGCTCTTTGTAGAATGCCGGCTCGGTGACGTTGATCGCGGAAGTGTCGGGCACGCTGGAGGTCTTAAAGTACACGGTCCACTGAAATGCGGGAGTCAGAGCCTGCAACTGAGAGCGCGTCATTTTGTGAAACTGCTTGTATGGATCGCGCTTCTCGACGCGAGTCAACGACACTTTTGCCAGAGCTGTCTCTATGTCCATCACAGTCTGCGCATGGGTCTTTGCGATTTGCGGATCTTCGCCCAGCAGTTCAAACATCTTCTGCATGTGCTCGACGTACTTCTGGCGGGTTTCCTGGGATTTGGAGTCGGTTTTGACATAGTAGTCGCGGTCCGGCAGGCCCAGTCCTCCGGCTGTCGCGAACGCAATGACGCGCGAGGAATCGGCATAATCCTGATTCGATCCGAAGCCAAACAGCATGTGGCTGCCGGCAATATTGAGGTGCTCACGGCCCAGAAACGCAGGAAGGTCGCTAGTGGACTTAAGAGCGGCGATCTCATCGAGTCCCGGCCTCAAGGGCGCGGCGCTGGCTTTTTCCACCGCGGACTCGTCCATGCAGGCATAGAAGAAATCGCCGATCTCGGTTTCCACCAGACTGCGTCCGGTAGCCGGTTTGGACGCCTGTTCGAGAATGCCCCACAGAAAACGCTGGTTGTCTTCCGCGAGTTTGCCATAAACATCCCAACGAGCCTGGTCCGGCGGGATCGGATTCTTCTTTAGCCAAGCCCCGCAAGAATACCGGAAAAAATCGGTGCAAGGATCGGCCGAACGATCCATGGAAGAGACGTCCAGGCTGGGACTATAGGGCAACGCGAATAGAGGCTTGTCTTCGTTCTGGGCGAATAGTGCAGTCGTGATGATAAGAACCAGGAATGGGAGTCTCACACTGTTATGGTAGACAAATTTTGTCGATCGGCTACGACTATGCTAGAATCGCACAAAGATTCAAGAGCGGCGCGGGTATTCGACACGATCTGAATGGTCATCCGCGCGCCATCAGTCGTAACGCAACTGGCCGGGCCGCCGAGGCCCGTCCGCATTTTGCCTAGGAGGATCGTCGTGAAGTTGGACGAAGGCGCCCGAAGCATATCTCGGAGATCATTTTTAGGGGCCGCCGCTGCCACTGGCGCGGCACTTGGCGCGGAACGAGAAAATATTCAGAGCGCGGACGGCGCCAACCAACGCGCGCGCGATGCATATCGTATCCGAGTAGATGCCGCGCGTCAGGAGCGCGCTCTACCAGAACCCGATGCCGTCAACAACGGCGATGAGGCGCTCTACGCGAATCGAATCGGGAATTACTCGAAGGGGCTCCCGCACAACGATTTGGGTGAGGCTGACCCGTACGCTTACGATCTTTACATGCAAGCGATGCACAGCGGTACGCAAGCGGCCATGGATCAAATTCCCATGGGCAACCCCGATCCCTCTACCAGACTCAAGCTGGTGAATCCGTGTTCCGGGATCGCGTTCGATTTACAAGGCGCCGATTCTCATCACATGGCGATTCCTGCCGCGCCAGCTCTAGCGAGTGCGCAGGCGGGCGGGGAGATGGTGGAAGCCTACTGGCAGGCGCTGGCCCGCGATGTTCCGTTTTCGCGGTACGATTCCCATGCGACCACGCAGGCCGCCGCCGCGGATCTATCGAAACTTTCCGACTTCCGTGGCCCGGCGGTGAATGGCCAGATAACCACCGGGACGTTGTTTCGTGGTTTTACAGCCGGGGATCTGGTAGGGCCCTATGTCTCGCAGTTCCTGTTGAAGCCCGTTCCGTTCGGAGTCCAATGGGTGGAGCAGCGTATCCGAACCATGCTGCCGGGCATAGATTTTCTCACGCAATATTCGGACTGGCTCAGCGTTCAGAACGGTGTTGCTCCGGCGAGTCCAACCGGCTATGATCCGGTGCGGCGCTACGTCCGCAGCGGCCGGGATCTGGCGCAATGGGTACACATGGACGTCCTGTATCAGGCCTACTTCAACGCCATGCTGATCATGCTGACGCCGCCCGATCCCACCGATGACGTGACCGGTGGCGGCATGGGCGTACCGCTGAATCCGGGAAACCCCTACGTCGGTTCCACCAATCAGGTCGGATTCGGCACCTTCGGTCAGCCGGCGATTGCGGCGGCGGTTGCGGAAATCGCGACCCGGGCGCTGAAAGCGGTGTGGTATCAGAAGTGGTTCATTCATCGACGGCTTCGACCGGAAGAGTATGGCGGTCTGGTGCACAATTACCTGACCAAAGGCCAGAGGTACCCGATTCATGGCGACGTCGTCAACTCGGCGGCGATCGCGCAAGTGCAAAAGCAGACCGGCGGATTCTTGTTGCCGATGGCGTTTCCAGAAGGCTGCCCATTGCATCCGTCTTACGGCGCCGGACATGCGACGGTCGCGGGGGCATGCGTCACCATCCTCAAAGCTCTGTTCAACGAGTCCTACGTGCTGCCAAACCCGGTTGTCGCGACCGACGACGGCAGCGCGCTGGTGCCGTACACGGGCGCTGATGCGGGGCAGCTCACGGTGGGCGGAGAGCTGAACAAGCTGGCCGCGAACGTCGCTGTGGGCCGCAACATCGCCGGCGTCCACTGGCGGTCCGACTATGTGGAATCGTTGAAGCTGGGCGAGGCCGTCGCGATCAGCGTTCTGAAGGATCAAAAACTGACCTATGGCGAAACCTTTGACGGCTTTACGTTTACCAAGTTCGACGGTACAAAGATTACGGTGTAGGTAAAGACTGCACCGGAATGGTGGCTCCGGATTGCGTCTGGAATCCGCCGATCGTGATTGTCACCGGGATCTCTCCGGCAGGCGTTGATGTAGGCACGCGGACGTTGATTTGATACAGGCCGCTGATGGAGCCGGGCGCGAGCCCCGCATACAGTACATCAGACGGCGACAACGTCACATTGCCGATCGTAACGGTGACCTGAGTAGTCAGGTTAGCGATTCCGGCATCCAATTGACCAGCCGGAACCGACGGGCTCGTATCCCCAAAACCGGTTCCAAAGAGCGAGATGATCTGGCCCGGCCGCGCTGGCGTCGCGCCTGCAACCACGGATGGGTCCGCGATGATGTTGCCGGTGCCGGCCACCAGCGCCGCGATGCTATTCGACGTCCCGAATAAGAAGAAAGCCGGCGCGAATGCTTGCAATGCGTTGAGCGTTGCCAGGTCACTGCGCAATTCATTCGGTTTTCCTGGATTGATGATCACCGTGAGCATTACCGGGCCGGTACCGGTGAACGTTGGCATCTGCGCATTAATCTGGTCCGTTTGGACGTAAGAGATCGGCAGAAGCACCGGCTGCGTCACGCCCGGGCCGGTAACTTGAACGGACACACAACTGAGTACAGTCGGAAAAGAATTGTTGGCGATATCGCCCAAACCCACAGTTCGGGTGCGGCTTGCTTCTTGGAAACCCAGTCCTTTAATTGCAATCATGGCTTTCGAGGAAAAGGCCGCCTGAAAGGATCCGGCGTTGACTGCGGTGGTCAAGGTAGGCTTCCTGGTGATTGAGCAGCCACCCGCAGCCGAGATGATCCTGGTCAGTGTGTAGACACGATCGCCGGCCGCCGTGCCGTCGCCATCAGCGGCAACCGCAGAGATGTAGACCTGCAGATCGCCGATCTCGCTTTCGGGCGGAGTCCACACCACATCGAACTCGTAGCCCGCGCCTGTCGCGGTCCGCGGCGCATTCATGTGTTCGGCGAATTCTCGCATCGCATTGCAGGGCGGAGCTGTTCCGAAGTGGGAGCCATCATCGCAGACTACCGCGACCGCAATGCCTGTGGAGTAATCGCCGGCGGATTGCGTCTGGTCGCTCACCGAACGAATTGTGATCTGAAAGCCCCACCTCTGCGCTTGCGGATGCTGGACCATAATGTGGATGGTCTGTTGGACGCCTGGGTTGTAGCTGCTGATATTCGCCGTCACCGATCCCGTTGCATCGCTGTTGGCGGCGCCAAAACTGTTGTGGCAGGTGCTGCAATTCTGGCCGTTATGATCGGTGGGCGCTCCGGTATAGCCGATGCTGGGCAGGGCGCTTTCTCCGAATAGGGCAATCGGAGCAGCTAAGAGCAGGGTCGCGAGGATTGTTCGGCGCATGCCCGTGAGACTACCGTGGTCGAAAAAAGTTACAGACATGGAGTAACCGGTTATTCACCCTAGGTCCAAATACCTTAGCGCCTTTTTCGCGGCTGTACTCAAAGGAAATTCGTGCAACTTGTCCTTTGCAAGCCACTGAAAGTCTGCCGGCGCGCGTAGCAGCGATGCCCTGAAAACATCGTAGGAGAAGTATGTATTTACGATGGTGTGGCGGAAACGGGCAATTCTGGTCTCCATTCGGGCGAGTGGCAGTTGTGCAGGCTCAGGTAGTTCCCAGAATCCGGCCAGCCTGCGGCTATCCGCCGGCCGCTTCCAAGCGAGTATTCTACCCGCCTTCTCGATCACCAGGAGTTGCATCTCCACCTCGATTGCGTTTGGGCGCACGGACTTTAACGGCAGCTCATTCTGCTGGCCTAACTCTCGCGCACGGCAATCGCGCGCTAAAGGACATAAAAGGCACTGCGGATGCTTGGGCAGACATACGGTGGCGCCCAGCTCCATCAACCCCTGGTTGAACTCGCCAGGATTATGCGGATCGATAGCAGAATCCGCGACGGCTCGAAGCCGCGTCCGTACCAGCGTCGAATCGACGTTCCCGCGCTCCGCCGTTAGTCGGCTGAGGACACGGATTACATTCCCGTCCAGCACTGCATAGGCCAGGTCAAAAGCGATACTGGCGATGGCTGCTGCCGTATATTCGCCCACTCCGGGCAACGATCTTATAGTGGGATAGTCCCTCGGAAATTCTCCGAGTTCTACGATCTTGTTAGCGGCTTTCTGCAGATTCCGGGCTCGCGAATAGTAGCCCAGTCCGGCCCACGCGGCCAGCAGATCGTGCTCTCCGGCGGATCGAAGAGTCTCGACATCTGGGAATCGATCGAGGAAGCGCTGGTAATAAGGAATGACGGCGGCGACGCGGGTCTGCTGCAGCATGATCTCCGAAATCCAGATGCGATAAGGATCGCGTGTGCTGCGCCAGGGCAGATCGCGCTTGTTCTTCCGATACCAGTTCAGAATGCGGCGGCGAATGGAACGGCGCGAAGCGAGTGGAAGTGTATTCACGATCTTAGATCTTGAACGACTCCAAAGACTCCGGAGCGAAGAGGTCGCGCGGAGTGAGCTGCCGTTTGGAGAGTCCTTGCTCGCGGGAATACCGCAGGAATGTTGTCAGAGTGTTCATGTTCGCGTCCAGGCCGTAAGGCCAGAAGTCGCGGCCCATCAGTTTTTCGGTCTCTTCTAGATGCGGGAGGAGCCAGGGAAGCATGTAATGCAGCGCCGCGGTCTCATGCAGCTCGCGATAGACGTCGCGTTGTGCGAGGACGAAAGCCTTGTAGAGCGATTGGACCACCCACGGATATTTGGCGTAGACATCGCGGCGAATCACCACCGTGTGCATGATCGGGAAAATTTTCGTCTTGAGGTAGTAATCGCGCTCGACCACCGGATAGTTTTCAAAAAGCCGGCGCACCTTGCCTGAGCCGTCAGTGAATGAGGATGGCGCGCGAGCGGTTTGAAACGCATCCAGCTCACCGCTCTCGAGCATCCGGGAAAGTGTCCTGTCGGCCGGGATCGGCTGGACTTTGAATTCGGGAGGCAGCGAAAGCGCGATCTTTTCGTCCCGGCCCGGCTCTTCCTCGCCACCGGTGAAGTACGACATGCTCTGGGCGGGAACCTGATATTCGTCGCTGAGAATGCCTCGAATCCAGACGCCGGCCGTCATTTGATATTCCGGCGTTCCGACGCGCTTGCCGATCAGGTCCTTCGGTTCGCGGATGCCGCTCTTGGCTGAGACGTAAATGCATGAATGGCGGAAGAATCGCGAAGGGAAGACCGGGATGGCGACAAACGGTGGGTTCGGCGATGACAAAGAAAGCACGTAGGAAGAGAGAGACAACTCAGCCGCGTCGAATTCGTGATGGCGCAGCATACGGAAGAAGGTTTCTTCGACTGGCAGCGTGAGGTAGGTCAAATCGACGCCGTCCACGGGCACGCGGCCATCCATCAATGGTCGCGTACGATCGTAATTCCAGCAGGCGAGAGAGAGACGAAGCTTGGATGATCCGGACGTTTGGGCCGCGGCTTGATTCGCTAGCAGGGAGGCTCCGCCTGCGGCTGCGGAGATCAGACCGCGACGCGTCATGGGATTGGCGGTAGTTGGTTTGCGGCCATTCTTGGCTTTGCTTTTGCTGCGCGGTGCCATATTGGATTCCATTATCGTATGCGCAGGCGCAGGCGATAGGATTCCTAAAGCCATTGTTATTGAAGCCTACAGGTCGCTGAGCCTGTCCAGTGGCCGCAGGTCAATGTTTGCGTTTTAATGTATTCCTCGGCGGTGGGAGGAGGAACGGTTTCGGTAAGGGGGTTAAAGAAAAGAATGGATAACCCGGCTCACAGATAAACCAGGCGTCACGCCGGGCGGCGACTGCCACTTCGAAGCCGGGAAATATTGGTTCTAGCCTTCGAAGGAGCTAAAGTCCGATCTCAACGCTTAGTGATGCAGCGGCGGTCTGAATGTAAACGCTAATCTACTGCTGGACGTAAAGCCCCGGCGGGCTGAAGGCGATATAAACGATCTCGAGCTGATCGTTCTCCACGGGGATAATCAGCGGATCCTTGGTGGTCAGTACTTTTCGAGTTACTTTTCCGCTAGCATCGCGCATCCGCAATACGGCACTGTCGCCGATCAAGATCATCTCGGCCACTTCATTGGGAGTTTTCGCCGCGAGGTCATACCAGCGATGCCAATAGTCGTGTGTAATCCCATCCGGCGGCTTCGGGAGCGGAGCCCGCCCTCGTCTCCGTAGATACGGAGCCAAGTAAAATTGGCGCGGGGCTTCTTCGCGAATTCGACACGAGCGAGTCGCTCAATATGGCTTTCATTGAAGGACGCCCACGGCAGGGACATGGCTTTTTTCTCATTCCGGTGCTAGAGACGTCTGAGAAAACCTTGTCCGCGTACACGGCCGATGTCACGACTAATAACCAGACGGCCGATCTCATCTCCTAAGTATGCTCATATCAGGTTCACATCGGTAGCACACGCCTCCCGCGGATGAAAGTGGTATTTGAGTGCACTGTCCCTAATTTGGGTATGATGCAGTCGTGAAGGCGCGCGTCGTTTGGCTGCTGATCCTGCTTCTCGCCCTAGCTGGCCTTGCATACGCCTACTACGCTCCGTTTCGATTGTTCACCTATGTGGTCGCGGGCCGGAGCCAGGTGTGCCCGCTCGCCGAGGCGATGAAGGCCAGCCAGAACCTGCACCAACAGGTCGAGTACAAAGACCAGATACTGAATGCGAGCAAGCTCATTGAGCAGGACCCCAAAGGCTACGAGCTGTGGGACACTCCCAAGGGCCGTTACTGGATTCCCGCCGAAAGCCGCTACGTGCTTCCGTTCAACCTCGCTGAACAGCAGCGGAAAATCTACGGTACGGGCGACTTCGGGCCGCACGCGGACGACATCACACTGGATTGTGGCGCTAATGTCGGCGTCACCGTTCATGAGGAACTGGCGGCCGGCGCCAAAACAGTGGTTGCCATCGAGCCGGCGCCTGAGAATCTGGAGTGCCTGCGCCGCAACTATCCCAATGAAATCGCCGCGGGCCGTGTGATCGTCGTTCCCAAAGGTGTTTGGGATAAGGAAGACTTTCTTACTTTGCGAGTTGACCCGAAGAACTCGGCTGCCGATAGCTTCGTCCTTCAGCGTCAAGGTGCAGTAGATCTGGAGAAGGTTCCGCTCACCACCATCGACAAACTTGTGGCTGAGCTGAATCTGCCGCGTGTCGACTATATCAAGTTCGACATCGAGGGAGCGGAGCCCAGAGCGCTCACCGGCGCCAAGGAGACGTTGGCGAAGTACAAGCCCCGGATTTCGATCGCTGCTTATCATCAGCCTGATCACCCCAAGCTGATTCCCGAAATCATCCGCTCCGAGCGTCCCGATTACCAGATGCAATGCGGCCCGTGCGCGGAAACGGATTTCTCGATAAAACCGGATGTCCTGTATTTCAAGTAGAGGCTGTGCCACAGGTCTGTGCGCCGTATGCCTCATGTTCGCCTCCTGCGCCAGGCACTATCGCGCGCAGGGTATAGTGCTGGACGTTGATCGCGGCAACCAGACCGTGACCATTTCGCACCGGGCAATTCCAGGCTATATGGATGCGATGGCCATGCCTTTTCACGCGGGACAGTCTGAGCATCTCGATCAGCTCTCGCCCGGATCGCGCATCGAGTTCCAGCTCCAGGTCGGCCATACGTCCTCGACTGTGCGCCATATCCGCGTGCAGCAGACCGGCGTCGCCGATGTACCGCTTCCGAAGGCGGAGGGCAAGATCGCGATCGGAGATTTGGTGCCCGATTTCACGCTAACCGCTCAGGACGGCCGCGCGGTCAAGTTGTCCGATTTTCGCGGGCAGTTGGTCGCGGTGGACTTCATTTATACGCGCTGCCCGATGCCCGATGTGTGTCCCCGGCTTTCGGCGAATTTCGCACGATTGCAAAAACGATTTGGCGGCAAGATTGTGCTTTTGTCGATCAGCCTCGATCCGGAGTACGATACGCCCGCCGTGCTCACCGACTACGCGCACCGCTGGCGCGCGGATTCCGAAACGTGGCGCTTTCTCACCGGATCGATGGAGGACGTCCGCCGGGTAGCGGGGCGATTCGGCGTAGTTTATTGGGCCGAAGAAGGGGCGATTACGCACACTTCATCTACAGCCATCGTGGATCGGGATGGGCGGCTCCGTGCCGTGGTGGAAGGGTCGTCATTCACCTCGCAGCAGTTGATCGATCTGGTGGACGCCTTCAGAGGACCGGGCTAATCAAAGCGACGGAACGAAGAGCCGGAATATATCGAGCGAGATCCATCCCACTAACGCCGAAGCCGGGATCGTCAAAATCCAAGCCCAGGCGATGTTGGTGGCCACACCCCAGCGCACCGCCTTCAGGCGCTGAATGGAGCCAACGCCCGCAATTGCCCCAGCGGTGACGTGAGTGGTTGAGACGGGCGGAGCCGGATGCATGAAGTGCGCCGAGTAAATGATCGTTATAGCGGCGGCGGCTTCGGCGCAGAAGCCGCTGCGGGGCTTCAACTTAGTCAGGCGCGCTCCCATGGTGTGTATGATCCGCCAGCCTCCGCTCAGGGTTCCCAGAGCAATGACGCCACAGGAAGCCATGATCACCCACACGGGAACTTGGAACTTGGGGATGAGCTTGGCGCTGACCAGCACCGCGGTGATAATACCCATGGTCTTCTGCGCATCGTTCGTTCCGTGCGAGAGGCTCAACAGCGCCGAAGAGACAAGTTGAAGCCTGCGGAAGTATTTGTCCATGCGCGTGGGATTGAAGTTCCGGAATAGCCAGTAAACATCCACCATCAGAAACATCGCCAGCAGCATGCCAATGAGGGGCGCGAGAACGATGAAGATCAACGTCAGGCGCCAGCCGCTGGCGACGATGGCGTCGAAGCAGTGCGCCAATCCTTTCAGATGCGCAACGTGCGCCATAGCCGCACCCGCGTATCCGCCGAGCAGCGCGTGCGAGGAGCTGGTAGGCAGCCCAAACCACCAGGTGATGAGATCCCAGACGATAGCGCCCACTAGGCCGGCCAAAATCACCCAAGGTGTTACGTATTCGAGATGGACCATGCCGGAGCCAACCGTCGTTGCCACTGCCGTCCCGAACAGAAACGCCGCGCTGAAGTTGAAAAACGCCGCCCAAACCACCGCCCATAGGGGTGGCAAGACGCGGGTCGAGACCACCGTCGCGATCGAATTAGCGGCGTCGTGGAAGCCATTGAGGAAGTCAAAACCGAGTGCGACCAGGATGATTACGCCTACGAACGGGAGGGAATTTTCCATGCTTCTCGGTCAGGAGTTCTTGACCACTACGTTTTGTAGCGCGTCCGCTACGTCTTCGCAGGCGTCGGTGGTCTCTTCCAGGAATTCGTAGATCTCCTTCAGCTTGAGCAAAGTGATGGGATCGGTCTCACTGCGGAACAACTCGCTGACCGCATTGCGGCCTAACTGATCGGCAACTTCTTCCAGGCGGTTTACCTCGATACAGTAGGGCAGCACCGGCTTGTTGGCGCCGAGCGCCTCGAAGGCCTGCTCGATAGTCTGGCTACAGGAGTAAACGATTTTACAAAGCTCGATCACCATGGGCGGAATGGGCTCAACTCGATACGCAACCATACGGTAGGCGGCCTCTTCGATGCCATCCAGAACATCGTCCAGGTGGGAGGAAAGCGAGTGGATGTCCTCGGGATCAAGCGGCGTGATGAAGGTCTGATTCAAGCGCGTGTAGATTTCGTGGATAACTTCGTCGCCACGCTGCTCCAGTGTTTTGATCTTGGCTGCTGAGCTAGCCAGCGACGAATTGCCGGCCTCCACCCCTTCCAGCAGCGTACTCGCAGCTTCCAGAATTATCTTCGCCTGCGTCTGAAAGAATTCGTAAAAGCGCTCGTGGCGCGGGAAAAGCTTCATAGTTTGTTGGAGTTAGATCTGAGCAGCATCCCTGGATCAGTGTAACAAAGCGTTCGTCCTTGCGCCCCGATTTTTGTCCGTGACGTCGTGCTATATTGCGTGGCGTATAGGATTGGGATGAGCGCATGAGAACGCAGATCGTAAGAAGATTTCTCTGGAGCGCCTCTCTGCTGATCATCGCTTGGTTGCTGGCCCTGGACGTGTACGTTACGCAGCAGGATGCGGTCTTGATGGTCCCCTTGCTGGGCGCTTCCTTGCTGATCTTGGTTCTGGCAGCGGTGATTGCCTGGCTTTTCAGGCGAGCGTTCGTGCGCCGGGTCGAACAGTTGCGTGTTTACACGGAGCGGCTGTTGGACCCCGAAGTTTTCGACTATGACCTGCCCACTGGCGACGATGAACTTGGAGCGCTGGGGCGATCGCTACGGCGCACCGCTCCACGAATTCACGCCTTGGTTGAGAGCATAAAACTCGAAGGAGCGCGCCGCGAAGCAATTCTGGCCAGCATGGTGGAGGGAGTTCTGGCGGTGGATAAGGATCTGCGCGTGACGTTTTGCAATGATTCGTTCGCACGAATGGTCGGGGCGCGGATTCCGGTAGGTTCGGGCACCCGATTACCCGAGCTGGTTCGGGATCCATTACTGCTCGAAATCATGGCCACGGTTCTTGGCACCGGCGAGCGGGTGGAGCGCCGGCTTACCCTCGCTGCCGCGGCAGGTCATTCCTTCGACGTGCTGGCAGGACCGCTGGCCGGACCATCTACGACACCCGGCGCGCTCGCGATTTTCCATGATGTTACCGAACTGGAGCGGTTGGAACGAGTCCGCAAGGACTTTGTCGCAAATGTTTCGCACGAGCTGCGCACGCCGCTGGCCGCCATCCATGGCTATGCCGAAACCTTGCTCGCGGGGGCGCTCGAAGATCAGGAGAACAAGCGCAAGTTCGTGGAGGTCATTCTGGCTCAAGCCGGCCGGCTTACCAACATCGCGTCCGATCTGTTGACACTTTCAGAACTGGAGAGGGGCAAGACCGCGCCGCCTCAACAGGTGCCGATTCGTGCAGCGTTGGAATCCGCCTTGCGCACCGTGGAAACTAACGCGACCGCACGAGGCGTGCGATTGATCCGCGGGACCATCGACGACGTCAAGATAATGACGCATGAACTCAGGCTGGAGCAGGTATTTGTGAACCTGCTGGACAATGCGGTGAAATTCAACCGGCCGCAAGGTGAAGTCCGGGTGGAAGTCCAATCGGCGGATAGAAGCGCCTGCGTCACCATCGCGGACACGGGAATCGGCATTCCCTCCGAAGAACTGCCCAGAATCTTCGAGCGGTTTTATCGTGTCGATAAAGCTCGATCGCGCGAGATGGGTGGCACAGGCTTGGGTCTTTCCATCGTCAAGCACGCCGTCGAGCAGATGGGTGGAACAGTTACCGTCGCGAGCCGCCTTGGGGAAGGAACGAAGTTTACCGTAACCATTCCCACAGTCCGAAATTGAAAGTTTCGCTGTAACGCAATATTAACTCCATTGTAATTTTCCACTAACGCAAGCCGGGCTATCCTTAACACTCGGAAACACTTAGAGTTAGATTCGCAAAAGCGAACAGTTCGATAGGGATGGAGCCGATAACAGCCACTATGCGAAACGTCACCATTTTTATGCGCTGCAATATTCTTCGCGGTCCTGCCGCTGACCGCCCAGTCTCAGCCGGATGCTTCTGATGTCGCTGTGCTGAAGGCCCAACTTGCAGAACAACAAAAACAGATCGATCAATTGAAATTGGCTCTCGAAGAGCAGAAGAAGCTGATCGAGCGAAGCATGAAGACTACCGCGACCGAGGACAAGCGTGAGTTCGCTCTGCCGCGTAACAAGGCATTAGGCGAAGTGGCCAGCACGACCCCGTACATTCCTCCGGCGCCCGCTCCCGCTGCGACGGCCTTGGCGATGCCTATAATTAGTGCGGCTCAAGCGCCAGCAACACCGCCCACGAATCCCTGCGAGGCGGTTCCGGATGGTCCTGCTCCAGCGTTCATTCGCCTCGGCAGCACGTGCATGGTTCCCATCGGATTTATGGACTTGACCACAGTCTGGCGCGACAAAAACGCGGGTTCCAGCATGGGTTCCAACTTCGGAAGCATTCCGTACAACAACACGGTTAACGGCAATCTCTCGGAATTCCGTTTTACACCGCAGAACTCGCGTATTGGCTTCCGCTTTGATGGCGATTGGAAGGGCACGCACTTCATCGGCTATAACGAGTTCGACTTCAACGGTACCAGCGGGTCGAACGGCATCGCGGTGTCCAACGGCGCTTTCGTGCCCCGTCTCCGCTTGTACTGGGTCGACGTTCGCAAAGGCAAGATTGAATTTCTCGCCGGACAGAGCTGGAGCATGCTGACGCCAAACCGCAAGGGCATCTCGCCCCTGCCGGGTGACCTGTTCTATTCGCAAGTCATAGACATCAATTACATGGCGGGCCTGACATGGACGCGACAGCCTGGCATGCGGGTTCTGTTCCATCCAAGCGAAAAAGTTACCTTTGGATTTTCCGCTGAAAATCCGGATCAATATGCCGGCGGTTCGGCTGGCGGTTCCGGGATCACGCTGCCCGCCGCTTTCGCATCCCTCTCGAATGCCCAGCTCGACGTCTCGCAGAACGTTAGTGCAGGTCAGAACATCCTGAACCAGCCCACCGTGACGCCCGATTTTATCGCGAAACTCGCGTTCGACCCCAGTTCGCGCTTTCACTTCGAGGTGGGCGGCGTCGAACGCAACTTCAAGACCGTGAATCCGTCTTTGCTTAGCCAGCACTTCACCGCGAGCGGCGGCGGACTGCTGGTCGGCTTGAACGCCGAGGTCTTTAAGAACTTCCGTCTGATTTCAACCAACTACTGGAGCGATGGCGGCGGCCGGTACCTGTTTGGCCAAGCTCCGGACCTCATCGTCCGCGCCAACGGAAACCTGAGCCTCGTCCACTCCGGCGGCACCGTCGACGGTTTCGAAGCACGGACTTGGAAGAACAATCTGCTGCTGTACGCGTATTACGGCGGCATCTACATTGGGCGCAATGTGGCGATCGATGCCAATGGCAGCAAAGTCGGTTATGGCTACACCGGTTCGCCAAACAGCCAGAACCGCGCCATCAATGAAGTCACGTTCGGCTTTAACCAGACTATTTGGGCGAATCCTCGCTACGGCGGTATCAACTTCATGGGTCAATATGAATGGCTGGAGCGCGCTCCTTGGTTTGTGGCTCTGGGCGCTCCGAAGGGGACCCACGACAACACGATTTACTTCAACGTTCGGTACACTTTGCCGGGCAGCATGCCACCGTTCTAAGCAATATGTGCTATTAAGAGGGCCGTCACGAAAGCCCTCGATGAAGAAAGGGATATTGATGCATGAAAAAGCAGATGCTTTCAGATAGTGTTACTGGCGTTCGCGGCCTCGCTGGCGGTGCGCTGCGGCGGAAACGATCAACGCGCGCGGGCGCACGTTTCCTACCCGATGTATCACAAGTGGTTCAACGAGTATCACAAAATGCATCCCGATACCGCAGATCAATTATCAGTCCATCGGGTCCGGCGGCGGAATCAAGCAACTTACCGAAGGCACAGTGGACTTCGGCGCCACCGATATGACCGATGACCGATGAACAAATCGCAGAGTTCAAGAAAAGCAAGGTCGTCTGCATTTTCCGACCGTGCTGGGCGCGGATGGTCCCAATGTACAACATTCCCGGCGTCACGGCCGATCTGAAATTTACGCAGGATGCGTTGGCGGGCATATTCCTGGGAACAATCAAGAAGTGGAACGACCCTGAGATTCAAGAAAGCGAACCCAGGCGTGAAGCTGCCGAACGAGGACATCGTGGTGGTTCACCGTTCCGACGGCAGCGGTACGACCTTTGTGTGGACCGATTATCTGGCAAAAGTCAGCCCGGAGTGGAAGAGAAAGTCGGCGCGAGCACGTCAGTGAACTGGCCCGTGGGGCTGGGCGGCAAAGGCAACGAAGGAGTGTCCGGGCCAGGTCAAGCAGACACCGTATTCGATCGGCTATGTCGAGCTGATCTACGCGGTTCAGAACAAAATGCCCTACGGTCGGTGCGGAATGCGGCCGGCAACTTTGTGAAGGCGGACCTCGCCAGCGTCACAGCGGCGGCCGCGGGCGCAGCCAAGAATATGCCCGATGATTTCCGCGTCTCGATTACCAACGCCCCGGGCAAGAACGCCTATCCGATCTCGAGCTTCACCTGGCTGCTGATCCCCGAGCAAGATCGAGGACGCACTAAGAAGCAAGCCATCATCGGTTTTCTACACTGGATGATGGCCACCGGTCAAAAATTCACCGAAGCTTTGAGCTATGCCCAGCTTCCCAAGCAAGTGGCGGCCAAGGAGGAGAAAGCGATCTCCAAGATTCAGTAGTAACATTCATGGCTAGACCGGAGCCGTTAATCGATGCCCTGACGCCACCCAGCAGGGCGACGATCTTTCGTCCGCCGCTTGCGACGGCGATGAGGTCGGCCCACCTGATCACGCTCATCTTGGCGGCCAGCGATCTTCCTGGTCACGGTCCTGGTGGTTATGAGCTATTGGATCACTCAGCTCCGTCGCGCGCACAAGTTCGGATTGGAGTTTCTTATTCACCTCGAACGTGGGATCCGGTCGCCGAGAATTTCGGCGCTTTGCCGTTTATCTACGGAACAGTGTGACTTCCGCTCTGGCCCTGCTGATTGCGGTTCCTTAGGGTCGGCGCTGCCATCTTCCTTGCGGAACTGGCGCCGCCCCGGATCTCAAATGCATCTGACATTTCTGGTCGAACTGCTGGCCGCCGTGCCCAGCGTGATCTACGGCCTGCTTGCATCTTCACCCTGGTGCCGCTGATGCGGCAGTACGTCGAGCCGTTCCTGAAGAGACGTCTCGGGTTCCTGCCGTTCTTTCAAGGCCCTGCTTACGGCGTCGGCTATCTGACGGCCGGGTGTGTTCTCGCCATCATGACTTTGCCGTTCATCATTTCGGTCTCCCGCGAGGCGCTGCTGGCGGTGCCGCGCGAGCAGCGGGAAGCAGCGCTGGCTTTGGGCGCCACCCAATGGGAGATCGACCTGGCAGGTCGTGGTTCCCTATCGCATAGCTGGGCATCATCGGGTTCGATCTTTCTGGCTCTCGCGCGGGCGCTGGGCGAGACCATGGCGGTCACGATGGTCATCGGCAACGACCCCAGCATCCACGCCTCCTTGCTCGCTCCGGGCTACACCATTGCGGCCGTGATCGCCAACGAATTCACGGAGGCCACCGGCGATGTTTATCTGAGCGCCCTGATCGAGCTGGGCTGGTGCTGTTCTGCGCTCACCATCGTTCTCAACGGCTTGGCGCGATTGCTGATTTTGGCCACCACCCGCAAAGGGCTCCAAGTAGGAATGACGTGCATCGCTGCGCGCGAAAGACGCGTCAACCACGTCATGCTGGCGCTCACGGGTCTGTGCACGGTGCTGACCGTCTCGCACGCTCGTTTCTAATTCTGGGTTTTCTGGTCTATAACGGCTGGCGATCAGCTGGACGGAATTTTTTACCAAGCTGCCGCGCCGCCGGGGAGACGGGTGGCGGCATGGCCAACGCGATTGTCGGCAGCGGCAAGATGCTGTCTGTTGGCGACTGTTGATCGGCATTCCGGTCGGATTTCTGGGCGGCGTCTACCTGGCCGAGTTCGGCGGCAAGACATTTCCGTTCCTGGTCCGCTATATGGCCGACCTGCTGAATGGCGTGCCTTCCATTGTCATCGGCATTTTCGCTTGGACGTCGTGGTGGTTCCCATGCATCGGCTTTTCCGACGTTGGCCGGGGGCTTTGCTCTGAGCCTGATGATGATTCCCATCATCCGTGCGCAGCACGGAGCAGTTTCTGCGCGCGTGCCGCAGTCGCTTCGCGAAGGCGCTCTGGCGCTTGGGCGCCAGAAATGGAAGACGATTGCTACAGTCGTCGTCCCGGCGGCGCATGCGAGGGATTACTCACCGGGACGATTCTGGGTCTCGCCCGCATCGCCGGGGAAACCGCGCCGCTGCTGTTCACCAGCCTCAACAATCAGTTCTGGAGTCCAGGTTGGAATCAGCCCACGGCTTCGTTGCCGGTGATGATTTTCACCCACGCTATAGCGCCTTACGACGATTGGCATCGTCAGGCCTGGGCGGCCGGTTTGGTTCTTCTGGCTCTGGTTTTGATCGCAACATCTGCGCGCCCGGCTGGTTCTCTCGCGAGGAATCTATGTCCCAAGAGGCTAAGCTTGGCACTACGCATGCCGATACCTGAACCAGCCAGACTGCGCGAACCGACCGAGCCTCCGAGGCCGCCAGCCAGCGAGACCGAAAGCCAGCAGCCAGATGAAGCTGTCAGACGGTCAACCTCAATTTCTACTACGGCTCTTTCCAGGCTCTGCACGGAATCAGCCTGGAGGTCCCCGAGAAGAAGATCACGGCTCTGATTGGCCCTTCGGGCTGCGGCAAGTCCACTTTTCTACGGACCCTGAACCGCATCAACGAGACTGTCAAGACATGCACGTCTGGAAGGCCAGATCCTGCTGGACGGCGAAGATGTTCTCGAGATGGATGTGACCAGTCTGCGCCGGCGCGTAGGCATGGTGTTCCAGCGCTCCAACCCGTTTCCAAAGTCCATCTTCGACAACGTCGCGTATGGCTTCAGAGTCAATGGATTCGCCGGCAAACAATCGCTCAGCGATGTGGTGGAGCACAGCCTGAGGCGCGCGGCGCTTGTGGGACGAAGTGAAGGACAAGCTGCACGAATCGGCTTATGGCTTATCCGGCGGCCAGCAGCAGCGGCTGTGTATCGCGCGGGCCCTGGCGGTGGATCCGGAAGTGCTTGCTGCTGGACGAGCCTTGTTCGGCGCTCGATCCGATCGCCACCGCCAAGATCGAAGATTTGCTCTTCAGTCTGAAAGATCAGTGCACGCACGTGATCGTGACGCACAACATGCAACAGGCAGCGCGGGTGGCCGACTCCACCGGCTTTTTCCTGCTGGGGAGACTGATTGAATTCGATAAGACCGAGACCATCTTTAAGGCGCCGGCCCGCAAGGAGACCGAAGATTACATTACCGGGCGGTTCGGTTAGACTGGTAGCGTTTAAGGAGAGCTTTGATCCACTTCCGGGAAGAACTTGACGAGTTGCAAAAGCGCCTGCTCGAAATGGCGGGCTTGGTTGAATCCGCCATCCATCAGAGCATCGACGCGCTGGTGCAGAGCGATGAGCAGACGGCCAAGGAAGTGCTGTGGAAAGAGGCTCTGATCAATCAAAAGGACATCGAGATTGACGAGTTCGCGACGCGCTTGCTTGCGCTTTACCAGCCCATGGCGCGAGATATGCGCTTTCTCACGGCGGTGATTAAGATGAACGGCGACCTGGAACGCATGGGGGACCTGGCAGTCAACATCACCCAGCGCGCGCTCTCGTTGATGCAGGATGCTCCAGTAAAGCCGCTGGTCGATATCCCGCGCATGGCCAGCCTGGCGGAAGGGATGGTCCGTAACAGCCTGGACGCGCTGGTGCAGCGCGATGAAGCGCTGGCGCGAAGGGTTTTGCTTTCCGACGACGAGGTGGATCGTCTTCGCGACGCCGTCGTATAAGGAATTGGTGGCCTTCATGCAGGAGGAGCGCACCACCATTCCACGTGCCGTGGACCTGATGTTCATCGCCCACAACCTGGAGCGCATCGCCGATCACGCCACCAACATCGCTGAGGACGTTCTGTTTCTGATGAAGGGCATCGACGTCCGCCATCACGCCGAAGAGCGGCGGCAGGCAGCGCAGGCGAACTTCGAAGGGCCGCGCGCCGAGGAACCTCTACAATAAGTGGGTTGGAACCGATCTCTCACTACTACTATTCCCATCGCCTGAAGCTGCAGTTTTGGGATTGGGGACAAAATGGCAAACCTGCTCTCCTGCTGGTCCACGGCGGCCTCGACCACGCGCGCAATTGGGATTGGGTAGCCCGCGCGCTGCGTCAACATTTCCACGTCTTCGCGATGGATCTGCGAGGACACGGCAACAGCGCCTGGGCGCCGGGGGCGCTTTACAGCATCGCCGAACATGTGCTCGACCTTTCAGCGCTGGCGGACGTGATCGCCGATTTTCCAATTTATCTGATTGGCCATTCGCTCGGCGGCATTCTTACATTGCTTTATTCAGGCATTTATCCGGATCGCGTGCGCAAGGCCGTATCCATTGAGGGGCTAGGGCTGCCCATCACCCATCGCGTCCACAAGCCCGCGCCCGAACGCTTCCGCGCCTGGATCGCCAACGTCCGCCAGGCTGAGCGCCGGGAACCGCGCAGCTATCCCAATCTGGAAGCCGCCGTGGCTCGCATGAAGGAAGCTATCCTCATCTGTCCGACGAGGTGGCCCGCCATCTCACGCTGCATGGCACCAACTGGAATGCGGACGGCTCTCTGATTTGGAAGTTTGACAATTATGCGCGGATCTTCCTCCCTACGGTCATCACCTTGAGGACTTCCGCACGGTCCTGGGTGAGATTGCCTGTCCGGTGCTGTTGTTTTGGGGCATGGAGAGCTGGGCGCAGGACCCGGAGACGGACGGCCGGGCGTCGATGATCAAGAACCATCGTCTCGTCAAAGTACCAGGAGCCGGACACTGGGTCCACCATGATCGCCTCGATTTGTTCCTGGACGAAACCACGCATTTTCTCCTCGAAAGTTGATAGGAAACAAGGCCTTTGCGATATGCTTCAATACGGGTAGGAGGAGGTGTCCATGCGAAGCCTATCCTGGTTTGTCGCTCTTTTGTCGTTGGTCGCGATATCCGCAGCCGCGGATTTCAACACCGGCCTGGCTGCATACAATAAAGGCGATTACACCACTGCTGCCAAGGAGTGGCGTCCTCTGGCGGATCAGGGTGTCGCCGCCGCCCAATTCAACCTCGGCTTGATGTATTACGACGGTCACGGAGTGCCCCTGGATTTTGCACAGGCCGCCGACTGGTTCACCAAGGCCGCCGAACAAGATTACGCCAAGGCTCAATACGACCTGGGCGCCATGTACGGGGTCGGGAAGGGCGTCAAGCGCGACTACGTTCAAGCTTACAAGTGGCTCAATCTTTGCGCGGCCAAAGGAGATGACCGCTGTGCGGAACAACGCGATCTGGTCGCCAAGAAGCTAAGAGCGTCCCAACTTACAACGGCCCAGCGGCTTTCTTCCGAATTCACTCCGAAAAAAGAGCCTGAAAAGCAGCCCTGATCGATCACTGCTACGAGCGACTTTTCCCCCTGCGCCGCAGCACTCCCAAGCTCCCTAGAAACGCTATCAGCGCGCCGATGGTGAGCCATACGGCAAGTTTGAATTCGCTCGCGCTGCCGAAGGAATAGCTCGATAGGAAGAACCCGCGGACTATCATAATCAGTACAGACAAGCTCCATAACGGAAAGATCCATCGCAGTCTGCTTCCGGCCAGCAGTACCGAAGCCAGCCCAACGATGCCCAAGATCAGAATGATCCATCCGAGTACCGTACTTTCCCAGGGGAGCATACCGAGCGCCAGATTGTTCGGACCACTCGCCCATGCCACGATTGCCAGGCCAATCAGGAACAGCGACAACGCCAGCCCAAACAGGTAAGCGAAGACGCGCACTAGGAAACTCAAAGCGCTTCTCAAGGCCCTCCGTCACGCAGCTGAGACAGTGATTGTAACAAGCTGGCTACATCGCGACAGAAGCAACGCTGTCGGTGTACTTGTCTACTAATTCCAACAGATCACTGGCACAGATTGGCTTCGAGATATAACCATCCATACCAGCCGCGAGGCATCGTTCCCGGTCACCCTTCATGGCGTGAGCGGTCATGGCGATGATCGGAATGTGTCGGTCCGTACCTAGCTCGTTTGCACGAATGGCCGCGGTCGCTTCGAAGCCATCGACCTCGGGCATCTGGACATCCATCAGGACCAGGGCGAAGGTCTGCCGCCGAAGAACTGAGAGAACTTCCTGACCATTGCTGGCGACGATAACGGTATGTCCCGCCTTCTGAAGTATGCTACGGGCGACGTGCTGGTTGATAACATTGTCCTCGGCTAGAAGGATACGCACGGGGGTCTCGTGCCAGACTTTTTGAGACGGATGTCTCACGAGCGAAACAGGCTCGCTGACCCTCTCTATCAACGACTCATTTGTTAGCGCCTTGGTCAACGCTTTAAGAAGGTCTGATCTCCGAACGGGCTTGGTGAGGTACGTGGTAATACCCAGTTGGCGACAACGGCCCAAATCACCTTCCCGTTCGCCAGAGGTGAGCATCAGGATTAGAGTATCAGCAAGATGTGGCGCGGCCGCGAGGTGTTCGGCCAGCTGAAATCCATCCATTTCGGGCATGTGGAGGTCGGTAAGGACAAGACGGAAGGGATGGCCGGCGTCCCAAGCCTGACGCATCTGACTGAGCGCTTCGGGACCGCTCTCGACCGTACTTGTGATCATCCCCCACATTCCCGCCAGATCAGCCAGTATCCGTCGGTTCGTGGCATTGTCATCAACAATCAACACGCGGACGCCCGCCAGCACCGTCTCGCTCGCTGGGTCTGGTGCGGATTCGCTGCTTACCCCAGCCGCGCCGTGAAATGGAAGCAACTTCCATGGCCCAGTCTGCTTTCTACCCAGATCTGTCCGTCCATCGCCGCGACAAGACGTGCTGAGATAGTGAGGCCCAGTCCCGTGCCGCCGTATTTTCGAGTGGTCGAACCATCCACTTGAGAAAATGCGTCGAAGATTAGTCCCTGCTTTTCCTGGGGAACGCCGATACCGGTATCGCGGACCCGGAAATGAAGATTCACAGGATCCTCAGATCGGCCCTCGACAGCGATCTCCACCGCTACCTCGCCGACATTTGTAAACTTGATGGCGTTGCCTGCGAGATTCACAAGAATCTGCCGGATTCGTAACGGATCGCCTATCAAGAATTCGGGCACATCCGGGCCGATCTCGCAGAGCAGCTCCAGGCCTTTTTGTTGCGCCCGCAGCGCCAAAGCCCGTTCTATCTCTTCCACCAGATCTCGGAGATTAAAGCTGATTGGATCCAGTTCCAGACGCCCAGCTTCGATCTTCGAGAAATCCAGAGTGTCGTTGATGATGGTCAACAGCGAGTCCGCCGATGTCTTGACGGTATTCAAAGCGTCTCTCTGTTCGGCGGACAGCTTGGTATCCAGGACCAGTTCGGACATGCCTAAGATTCCATTCATCGGAGTGCGGATCTCATGGCTCATATTCGCAAGGAACTCGCTCTTGGCGCGGCTGGCCGCCTCCGCCTTATCTTTGGCTTCCAAGAGTTCGGAATTGGCCCGGACCAGGTCAGCAGTGCGAGCCGCCACATCGTGTTCCAGCCGTTGCTGGTGTCCCAGAAGCTCTGCATCGCGGTGCCCGATCTCCTCCAGCATCCCATTAAAAGCGTCGGTGAGTTGCCCCAAGTCCTCATCGGCGAGCTTGGTGGCCCGTGCGGTATAGTCCCTGCGAGTCGAAACTCGCTTCGCTGTTTCGCCCAGGTGGGCTATCGGCTGAGCGATGCTGCGCTGCAGTTTGGAAGACAGCAGGAAGGCCATCAGTTCGGCGAAGATCAGAATGATTACGACTATGCCGGAAAACTGCTTGACCTGCGCATAGAACTCTCCCAGGTCCGATTCCAGATAGATGGCGCCGACCGGCTGGCTGCGTAGTCGAATCCGCCGAAATATCTTGATATGGCCATGCTCTAACCAACTCTCGTCGCGCCCCGCGTGAGCGAGCGGCGGCTTGTCCGGCTCCGCCCCGCGGCGGTATCCGCTGAATACGTGACCATCCGCCGTGTAGAGATAGGCGCGCAGGATGGATCGTTTGGCCACGAGCCCGGACAGTAGTTCTTCGGCAGCCTTTGGATCGTTGAAGCTCAAGGCTGCCGTGCTATTGGAACCAAAGATCTCCGCCAGCACGGTCAGGTCGTTCCGAGTCGAGTCGCGGACCACGTAATAATACGCCAGAACTGTGCCGAAGGCGAATGTCAGGGCGGCCATCCCAGTGATCAATGTGAGCAGATGAAGCTTGTACTTGATCGGAAGGTTACGATAAGAAAAGTTTCCAGGCATCGCAATTCACTTCTTGACGACCTGAGCCAAGCTCAACAGCTTGGAACTGATGTGGAGCTGCTGACGCTCCGCGGCTGCCACGTTGATTTCGAAACGGACCCTGCCGTCTTCCAGTTTTAAATTGATGACCCCGCCGTCGGCCGCGAACCCGGGTGTCTCGCCGACGGTCAAGACACCGGTCGATTCCTTGGCGTGAGAACGGAAGCCTTTCATCGCGGAAGCACCGACAAATAGAATTTGACAGTCGCAGGGCCCCTGGCCAATTGCAATCTGACGAATGATTACCGGTCTGCCGTCGATGGCATTTCCATTCACTGTCTCCCACAATGAATTTGCCATCTGATCCTGTCCCACGACACAAATGACAAGCGGATCACCCGATGTCTTGAATGCCTCCGCGGGCCACTGGATGAACTTGGCGAAATTAAACACAAACGCAGCTTTCACACGGTATTCGTCGACGGTCTGCGCCGTCGCATTTGTGGTGACAAGCACGGCGGCCATTATCAAGGAAGATTTGCATCCGGAAATAGTGCGCATTATCGTGCTCTCAAAACCGGAATGTGACCTTTCCGATAACACTCCGCTGTGCCAGACTATGTAACACTGCAAAGGCATCATGATACTCCGCGTGCGCGGGCGACTGGAGGTTCTGTCCAGTGATGCTAAATTCGAGAGATTCCCCGAACCGACATCCCAGCCTGGTGTCTACCCGCAGATAGCTTGGCGTTGCTCCGTTGCCGCCATCCACCAACTGCCCGACGTGATAAAGCGCCATATCCCACTCCACCCGGTGCGACAGATTTAACAGGGAATGGAATTGAAACTGATGCTTGGGCGATTCGTAAGCGATTTCCCCAGCGCTCGGATCCTGGCTGGTCGGATCGCCCGCCACGTGCATTTGGAGGTAAGAGTAACCTGGGCTGATCTGCCAGTGCGGAGTCACGCTCCAACTGGCGAAGACCTCGGCCCCGTAGTTGTGTGCGTGCGCCCGGTCGTCAAAGAGAAACGGAGTCGACCAATATAGGCGCTTCGGCCCCGGGGATTCCTGCTGTATCGTAAATTACCGGGAGGGGCTCTTGAGTCTGGAGCCCATAGTAATAGCTCGAAAAAGCGGCTAGATCCAAAGATAGTTGCTTGCTGATCTGAGCCCGATATCCTAGCTCGAAATCGTGCAATCGCTCCGCCTTTCGTTGCGGATTCCCCAGGAGTTCCACCACGCCCACTCCAGTGCCCGCCGGGAAGCTAGCGACATAAATGTCCAGATTGAAGTCCGCCCGCGATGGTTGCCGGATCGCTCGTGACGCGGACGCCCAGAACGGCTTGTCGATCGTTCAGATTCCACACCAGTTGCGCACTTGGTTCATACTCAAATCCGGTATAAGAGTTGTGCTCGAATTTTGAGCCCAGGATGAGCGAGAGAGAGTTAGTAAGTCTGATATCATCCTGAACGAACGCGCTGACCAGATTGTCGCGGCGTTCGGCGGGCATCATACGTCAGCAGCGTATCCAGGCGGTCGTGTAGTCGCTGGTGGTGCGGTAGCCGAGCCCCCAGACGATCTCCTGCCGGGAACCGATTGTCAGGTGATGCTGGAAGTCAAAATCCACAGTGTTGCGGGTTTCGCTAAACCCCCTGTCAACGCGGTGGTAAGCATCGTAGTAAAACTGGAGAGTTGTATCCGAACCATTCGCGAGAGCGTGGTTCCAACGTCCTAGAATATCTCCGGCGCCGACGGTAATCGTGTCTTGGATGATCGCTTCGCGAGGCAGGTCGTTGGAGAATAACGTGTCCAACGTCTGCCCTTCGCGGGATTGAAATAGATCCCCTTGCACCGTCAGGGTGTCGCGCGGCGAAAGATCCCAGTCTGATCTGACGCCGCTATGTACTTTATGCCATCCATCCGCCACCGCCTCGCCGCTTGGCGACGCTGAATTTCCAACGTTCCCGTAGCTTCCGAACACCCGGTATGCAAACTTCTGCCCGAGCGTTCCCCCGTATTGAAGCAACCCTTGCCCGAACTCATGGGAACCTCCGCTGGCGGTCGCCAGGCCCCCCTGGGTAGTCTTGGCGTTCTTGGTGATGATATTGATAACTCCATTGACGGCATTTGCGCCCCAAACCGTGCCGCCAGGGCCCCGGATCACCTCAATGCGGTCGATGTCCTCCAACGGCACATCCTGCTGGTCCCAATTGACACCCGATGTAAGCGGGCTGTAGACGCTACGTCCGTCGATCAAGACCAGCACCTTATCTCCGTACCGATCCGTGAAACCGCGAATGCTGATGGCCCAAATGTTGTCATCGAGTTGGGCGACGTGTATTCCAGGAACCATGCGCAGCAGGTCGGGAATGTTCGTGGCGCCGGAACGCCGAATGTCTTCCTGGGTAATCACGAAAACTGCAGCTCCGACTTGAGACAGTTTCTGCTCCTTCTTGGATACCGACGTAACCTCTATGTTCATGAGATCTTCCAGGCTCGTCTGCGCAAGGTCTTTGACTGTCGGGCTCTGAGCCGGGCTCAGCGCGACGGTGGCGCACAATGCGATCGCAATTCGCAGTCTCATCGCTGGCCCGCGGTAATCGCGGCGTAACCGCAGACGATTTGGGGGCCCGAGGCGAACCCGCGCCTGATGGGTTGTTCAAGCGTTTGACGCATAACCTCTGCAGTGCTCTTCGACCAACTAGGGCCGTTTCATCTTCTTGGGACTTAAGTTTTACGGCGTCCCGGTATGCTATTCCGGCAAGGCCAGTCCGACGGGCGGACGGTGCGAGGTCGGGCCCCTAGTCTTCCTAAGGCCAACTACCTTGTCCACTCACGCGCTTCCTGGTATGCCTGACAATCTGTCGATCGCCTCGCGCAGTTGCCGGACTGCTGTACAACTGAGGTTTCGCAACGCTTGCCGGCTCAGGATACGAACCACACCTCCACCATGTTCAGCCAGGATGAGTAGGTTGGGATGAGGAACTGCACGTTCGGATGTCGTGCCAGCCAGCGATCTTGCTTGGGCTTGGCGTGTTGAGGTTATCCAGAATCACGTGGATCTGCTGTCGGTGCTCGGCGATCACCTCATTCATAAAATCGAGGAACTCTCGCCGTCGGCGTCGCGGGTAATGGCCGATCTGGACTGTCCGGTCGCCACCTCCAAGGCTGCAACAGGGTGCTGGTCCCGTGCCGTTTGTAGCAGTGGCTGAATCCGTTTAGCGCTTTTCCGTTCGGCAGTCGCAACCATCCCGCGCTCTCTCCAGTACCTGGATGTGCGGTTTTTCATCCACGCAAAGCACCACGGCATTTTCCGGAGGCTCAGATACAGACCCACCACATCCGCAGCCTTCGGCCCGAACTCAGGGTCCGTCGAAATGCACCAACTCCGTCGCCGTTGGAGTTGGATTTTGTGTTTACGCAATACGCGCCAGACCTGATCATCGCTGACATCGCCCAAGGCCTGGGCCAATAAACGGCCATCCATTGGCTGTAGCCTCGGGGCGGATTCCTGTCCGCAGAGCCAGAATCCGCTTCTCTGTTTTCTCGTCATAGGTCTTGGGCTTGCCCGTCCGCGTGGCGTCCTGGAGTCCCTCGAGGCGCTCTGTACGAAACCGCTTTCTCCACTTGGAAACTCGTGCCAAGCGGGTCTTCAGGCGACGTGCGATCTCCCGCGCCGAAAGGCCTTCGGCAGCCAACAGAATCACGCGCGACCGTTCCACCATGCGATGTTCGCCTGCGCTGGCGCGGGACCAAGCCGTCAATGCCTCTCGCTCTTCATCGCTCAGAGCGATTTGCAGTGCTGTCTGGGGCATAGCCCATTGTGCACTGTTACGCTAACTAACGCAAGTAAATACTAGGGTTTGGGTTCGTTTTCACTCGTCCCGCAAAGCTGTATCGGATCGACGCGCACGGCGCGGCGCGCAGGCCCCAGAGAGCGATGAGAACGATCACGGCCAGAGAACCGAAGTAACCGCAAAAGTTGTCGGATCAAGCTCGCTCACGCCGTACAGCATCGATCGGATGTAGCGCGTCACCGCCCACGCACCTCCCAGACCCGCGGCGATCGCCAGCACAACCAGCACGTGGTTTCGCCGAGACCATGCGCAGCACGTCGGCCTGCGCGCGCCCATCGCCATGCGAATGCCGATCTCGCGAGTGCGGCGCGCAACCAGGTACGACATCGTTCCGTAAACTCCGGCCGCGGCGAGAACAATGGCGATCAGGCGAAGCTTCCGAGCGAGGATGAGCTGGAAGCGCTCCGGTGCAAGTGCCGCGTCCCTGCGTTGATCCATGGTCTTCACGTCCGAAATAGGCTGGTCGCGATCGACGGCGCGGACCTGCTGTTCCACCGCTCGGATCGCAGCCTCGGGATCGACAGCAGTGCGAACCAGAAATCCAGCGCGAAACAGAGAAATGCCGGCGCAGGTGCAGCGGTAAACCATCGACGGCGGGTCCGCGCCGAGCGCAGCGCCACGGATGTTACCCACTACGCCGACAATCGTCCATGTGACGTTCGATCTCGTCCGGACCAAATCCGATCTGGCTGCCCAGCGGGTCCTCGTTGGGAAAGATTCGCCGGACGAATGCTTCATTCACCACCACCGGTTCCGCGACAGGAAGCCGCGACTTGCCGCCCCGGCCGATAAAATCATGAGCGTCGAAAATGCGGCCGCTTTTGAGCGGGATTCCCAAGAGTGCGGAAGAACTCCGGGCTAACGACTAGTGTTGTTGACGCTCGGCCGATCCGCGGAACGCTACCAGAGGACGCCCCACCACGCGAATGCGCCCGGTTTGATAAAAATCCTCACGCCAAGGAATGTCCTCCGCTAGCGTTGCCGAGCGCGCCACGGGTAAATGCTGCAAGCGGTCGAGCACTCTGCGTAGAACGGACCATAGTTGCGTCGAAGAGAACCCATCGGAATCATTCGAAAGCTGAGCAGATGATCGGAAGGGAAGCCGAGCTCGGTGTGCGCCAGATGAATGAAACTGCGTGTCAGCAAACCCGCGCCGATCAGCAATACCAGCGAAACTCCAATCTCCGCCACTACCAGAGTTTTTCTTACGCGCGCTGCGCCGCGCGCAGCGCTGTGCGTAAGACCAGCAGACTTCAGCGCCTCCTGGATGTGAATGCCAGCCGCCGATAGCGCGGGAACGATGCCGAACAGCAGACTAGTGGCGAGCATCAGTGCAATCGTAAAAGAAGCACGCGCCAGTCCATCGAGATCGCCGGATAACGAACCAAAATGGCTGGTTTGATCGCGTCCAGAACGATGTACAGCCAGCCAAGCCAGTCCAATTCCCGCCAACCACCGGGCACCGCCAGCACCATGCTTTCGGTGAGCATCTGGCGGATGATGCGGCCGCGGCCCGATCCGAGCGCCAGCCGTACCGCCAGTTCGCGCTACCGGCTCCGGCGCGCGCCAGCAGCAAGTTGGCAATATTGGCGCAAGCGATCAGAAGAACCAGAGCAACAGCGCCGGTCAGGATCAACAACGCCGGACGCACCTGTCCCTTGAGGTGCTCTCGCAGCGACGGGCGCCAAACGTCAGATCTTTCCGAAAAGCCATTTTTCCTGAATTCTTTGGGATACAGAGCACGGATCGCAAACGTCAGACGATTCATTTCTGTCACGGCTTCGCAGCGGCGTCACGCCCAGCTTGCGCCTCGCAATCATGACGACAACGATAATCCCGCTTCAGGCGAGATCGGAAAGCTGTCCGTCGCTTTGTCAATCCGTGCAGGCAGCCACAATTGGAGCCGCGCGGAAAATCGAAGCCTTGGGGCATCACGCCGATAATGGAGCGCGGGAGCCGGTCGATAGCGATCGTCTTACCCAGAATAAGAGGATCGCCGCCCATTCGGTTTCGCCAGAATTCATAGCTCAACACGACGACAGGAGGCGCCTTCGGTCCCTGTTCTTCCGCAGCTAAATAACGGCCCAGCAGCGGCTGCGTCCCCATCACTCCAAAGAAGGGCGGCGAAACGCCCGCGGCATCCAGTTGCTCCGGTCGCTCGATGCCTGTCCAGTTCACGGTCGTTGGGCTGAACACGGCGATATCTTCGAAAATCCGGTTCTGCTTACGCAGCGCGAAGTAATCCGGTGCTGCTCCGAGATCTAATTGTCCAGGTCCCGTCCTCTCGCCGATCCAATCGATTCGTTCGGATCGGATACGGCAACGGACGTATGAGAATGGAATTCGCGACGCTAAACACCGTTGTGCTCGCGCCGATGCAAACCGCGAGCGTCAGCGTGGCTGCCAGAGCTAGAACGGGTCGCGACGCAGGTTGCGAACCGCGTAACGGGCATCCTCCCAAAAGTTCTCGACCATTCGAGTCCTCCTCATGTCCCGGCACTCGTCTTTGTATCATCATAATTGTAGAAGTTTTACCTTACCAACCCCAGCGCGCCTGACACCGAGCCGGGCTTCTTAGCGCGGATGTCGCGCGCCCGTTATCCTGAATAGTAGATGGCATTTCACCTGGAAGTCGATTACCGTCCGCGCGGCGATCAAGTGGCCGCTATCGATCAACTCTTCCGGGGCGTGCTCGACGGGGAACAGCACCAGGTATTGCTGGGCGTCACCGGCTCCGGCAAGACCTTCACGATGGCGCAGGTTATTGAAAAGACCGGACGCCCCGCGCTGGTCCTGGCCCACAACAAGACTCTGGCAGCGCAGCTTTATCACGAGTTCAAGTCCTACTTCCCATCTAACGCGGTCGAGTATTTCGTCAGCTATTACGACTACTACCAGCCGGAAGCCTACATGCCTTCCGGAGACATCTACATTGAAAAAGAAGCGACCATCAATGACGAGCTCGACAAGCTTCGTTTATCCGCCACCCGATCCCTGTTCGAGCGCCGTGACTGCATTATTGTCGCCAGCGTTAGCTGCATCTATGGCCTAGGTTCGCCCGAGGCCTATTACGGAATGCTGCTGATGCTCGAAAAGGGACAAAAAATCTCCCGCCAGCAGATCCTGTCACGATTGGTCGAGATCCTGTACGAACGCAACGATCATAACTTCAGCCGCGGCACGTTCCGCGTGCGGGGCGACGTGATCGAGCTCTTTCCCACCTACGACGATTACGCGTATCGCATCGAGCTGTTTGGCGATCAAATCGACAGCCTCAGCCAGATCGATCCGCTGCTGGGGCAGGTGCGCCAGACCTACCTCCGGCTGCCGATTTATCCAAAGACGCATTACGTGATGACGCCGGAGACCCGTGAACAGGCGCTCCACAGCATCGAGCGTGAACTGGGAGAATGGCGCCAAGAACTCGAAAAGCAGGGCAAGCTGGTGGAAGCCCAGCGCCTCTACCAGCGCACTATGTTCGATCTGGAAATGATCCGTCAGATCGGATATTGCCACGGAATCGAGAACTATTCACGACATTTTTCCGGCCGGCTTCCCGGCGAAGCGCCGCCTACACTGCTCGACTACCTGCCGCACGACCATTTGATATTTATCGACGAAAGCCATCAAACCATTCCGCAACTGCGGGGTATGTATCATGGCGATCGGTCGCGCAAAGAGATCTTGGTGAACTACGGGTTCCGCCTTCCGAGCGCGCTCGACAATCGGCCGCTCACGTTCGAAGAGTTCGAGAACCGCGTGAACCAGGTGCTCTACGTTTCGGCGACGCCCGGTCCTTATGAACTGACCAAGTCCGCTGGTGTCGTGGTGGAGCAGATCATTCGTCCCACCGGCCTGGTGGATCCGCAGGTCGAAGTGCGGCCCATCAAGGGCCAGGTGGATGACCTGCTGAACGAAATCCGGAAGCGCACCGAAAACAACGAACGGGTGCTGGTAACAACTTTGACCAAGCGCATGGCCGAAGACCTATCGGAATACTACACCGAGGTTGGCGTGCGCTGTGCCTATCTGCATTCTGAAATCGCCGCGCTGGACCGCATGAAAATCCTGCGCGACCTGCGGCGTGGAGATTTTGACGTGCTGGTGGGAGTCAACCTTCTGCGCGAAGGTTTGGACCTCCCTGAAGTGTCGCTGGTGGCGATCCTGGATGCCGATAAAGAGGGCTTTTTGCGATCCACCGGCTCGCTGATTCAGACCATGGGCCGGGCCGCGCGCCATCTCAATGGCAGGGCGGTCCTCTATGCCGACGTATTTACCGACAGTATGCGCCGCGCGATTGACGAAACCAACCGGCGCCGCACCATCCAGCAGCAGTACAACGAGGAGAACAACATAACCCCCCAATCCATTATTAAGCCGATCGATATGAGTCTCGTGGCCATCGCTGAAGGCGATTACGTCACGGTTCCGGTGGAGCCGGAGGACCCAATCGAAGAAATGACTCCCGAGCAGCGCGAAAAGTTCATCGGTGAACTGGAAGCAAGCATGCGCGACGCCGCCAAGAAATTCGAATTTGAAAAGGCGGCCCAGCTTCGGGATCGGATTAAAATGTTGAAGTCTTTTGGGGTGTATGAAGAGAGTCAAGCCAGTAGCGCTGGTCGGCGCGGGTAACTTTACCGATTCGCCCCTGACGAAATTTCTGAGGCTTTCCGATCAACTTGGACCTGTAAAGTCGCCGACTTTCCGTCTGGCCAGCAGGATCTCGAATATCTTCCGCTCCGGCCATCCCGTGAAGGACTACGCGGATTTGAACGGCTGCCGGCTCATCCTGGTATGCGTTCCCGATAAAACGCTGCCGAAAATTGTTGCCGAGATGGCGGCATCGGGAATCTCCTGGCACGGCAAAGCGATTGTGCTGTGCAGTATGTGGCTCGACAGCAGCCCGCTCAGCGAACTCTCCGCTCGCGGAGGTTCGATCGGCTCCATTAGTCCGGTTCCGGGCTTCGAGGGCCTGGAGGACTTCCGCTACCTCGTGGAAGGCGACAAGCTTGCAATCCTCGAGGCCAAACGCCTGGTGGCGCAAAAGAAGCAGCGCGTGATCGCGATCGAACGCTCCTTGAAGCCTTTTTATCTTGCCGCCTTGACCTGCACGGGGAATTTGCTGTTTGCATTGTTGGTCGCGGCCTCGGAATCTTTGCGTCATGCCGGCCTGTCTTCGCCGGTATCGTCCACGATCCTCGAAAAGCAGTTTGGAAAAGCGCTCCGTTCTTACCTGAAATCCGGAAGAAATGGCAGCCCGGCGCCGCACGAGCTTGCCAGGCAGTTGCGCGCCTTGTCCGCCGCTGATCCAACGCTGGCCCACTACATCGAGCAGAGCTGCCGGCTTTCCTCGCGGCTGCTTGCGGAACGGCCTCCGGCAACCTTCAGGTCCGATACTTCACGCACGCAAACTCGCTCCCGACGCCCGTCGCCAGCAGTCTCTCTTTTCGATTTTCCAAAAGGCGTGCGGTCCAATCCGTGAATCCACCATCCGTGATCGGGTAACGATTGCCGTCCGGCGCCACAGGCGATATCCGCAAACACAAGCCTTGGTAATAGGACAGGCCTTCAAACCGCGCCAGGTTAAAGCGAAACTGGGCGTCCGGAAATTCTTGACGCAGCTTATCGATAAGCTCGGTTTTCAGGCGCGCGAGTCGAAAATGAGGCGTGCCACCCGGTAATTCTCGCGCTGGGTCCTCGATCGCCCCGGGCAACCTGACCCCGCGTTCGGCCAAGAATCGCTCCGATCCACCCAGTACGTGCGCGCGAACCGACTGCCGCAGTTCTTCCAACCCGATCCCTGACTCGCCAAGAAGAGCCACGACCACCGCGGTATCGGAAATCTCCACCAGCGGCTCGCGGAAACTCAAACCCTGTTGGTTGAGAGCTGACAAAAGCCGCAGGTAGAAGCGAATGTGCTCCCCCAGATGTTGTATCTCGAACGCGTGAGATCCCGTGTCCCGTCCGGCCGAAACCAGAGCAAATAACCGGAAGTGTGGCGAGTAACCCGGCTCGTCGAACGGTTGCAGACGAACCAGGCGTTGGCTGCAACATAAACGAATCGCCTCGCCGCCGCCCCGACGCGCTTGGTCCTTGCGCCTGCGCCAGCACTCCAGCGCCAGCGCCGTGGTCGGATCGCCGAGCACTTCCGCATTACGAATGGTCGTCAGCACATTGTTTTGGTCGATTCCGCCCAGCACATGATTCAGTCCCAGAGGACCTACCGGGGAGAGTTCAATGGCATCGAAGTCCTGGGCGATCTGGAAAGCAGTCTTATCGAACTGGTTGAGCAGCCGTGCGTCTACCTTCGACGCTGCAACCAGACCGCGTCCCGCTCCTCGCCGGAGATCCGACTCACTGGATTTAGCCGTGCGTGCCCGGTACACCTGCATGAGCAAAGATTGCAGATCACTCAGCGCGATGTCTTCAGAGAGAGTCGGGAACAGGCGGGGAATCCCCGTCTGGGCGGCAATTCGCGCGACGATCTTGGAAGCCATAAGCCCTTAGGATAATGCCTCCCTAGTCCTTTGGTACTTCGCGTGCTCTCTTGCTTACAAGCTCCTAAGGCAAAGCATCGGGCTGCGATCGCATTCGCGCCCCGATATTACACAAGTCTTACAAAGCAAAACTCAAATGCCTGATAGGTTGGGAGTGTACCTTCGATTATTGGAGATTTCGTGAGCAGCGACGTTATTAGTATCCACAGCGACCAAAAACTGAATTGGACCATCACCGTCGTTCTGGTGGTATTGCATCTCGGGGCCTTTGCGGCCCTTTTTATGTTTAGCTGGCGCCTCTTGCTGGTGGCCGCCGTGCTTTATTGGATGGGTGTCGGATTGGGGATTAGCATGGGTTATCATCGCCTGCACACCCACCGCTCCTACAAACTTCCGGCCGTCTTGGAGTATTTCCTGGCCGTTTGCGGAACCCTGACTCTCCAGGGAGGGCCGATTTTCTGGGTGGCGACCCATCGCATTCACCATCAGTTCTCCGATCGGCCTGGCGACCCGCACTCGCCTCATGATGGTGCTTGGTGGGCGCACATCGGCTGGCTCCTGGTGGGCGAATCCAAACACAACAACACCAAGTTGATGGCCAAGTATGCGCCCGATTTAGCGAAGGACCGCTTCTACGTTTTACTGAACGACTACCATTGGATTCCTTTGCTGGTGCTGGCTATTGTTCTGTTTGCCATCGGCGGGGTCCCGCTGGTGTTGTGGGGCATTTTCGTCCCGATCGCCTTCGGCTTGCATGCCACTTGGGCAGTGAACTCCGCCACGCATATGTGGGGCGGACGCCGCTTTAAGACCCGCGACGATTCCCGGAACAATTGGTGGGTGGCGCTACTCTCCTTCGGCGAAGGCTGGCACAACAACCACCATGCACATCCCACTTCGGCGCGCCATGGCCTGGCCTGGTACGAATTCGATATTTCCTGGATTTCCATCCAGGTGCTGAAGTTCTTCGGTCTTGCGAAAGCAATTCGAGTGGCGAAATTGAATAGTGTAGTGGCCGAACGCGAAGCCGCGTAGCGCACTGTTTGTGGGGCGATGCCTCGTCTCGTGGGGCGGACGCCCTTGTCCGCGCGGGACGCCCTCGTCCCGCTCAAGTTCCCGCCTTCGATAAGCTGCCCAGGGCTTGTATAAGCTGAAACTATGGTTGTCGCCGGCCGCCGCAGGTCCATCGCGTTCTTCATCGCGCTCGGCATCGGCCTGATCTCGGTCATGATCCTCCTGTACATCGGGTGGGTCTTGCTCAACTGGCGCACCGGAATCCTGCTGTTCCTGGCGACGATTTTGGCCTTGACGATCATCAGCGGCGTCGTGCTGAACACGACATTTCTGGTTCGCGAGATCCGGCGGAACGAGCAACATGACGCCTTCATCAACGCCGTTACGCACGAATTGAAGACCCCGGTCGCATCCATCCGGCTCTACCTGGAGACCTTGCAGACCCGCCCCGTCGACGAACCGAAGCGCCAGGAGTTCTATCGCACCATGGTTGAGGATAGCGACCGTCTGCTGGCGACCATCGAGCAAGTGCTGCGCACCGGCCGTATCGGTTCCACCATCCACCATAAACTCAACCGCGCGCGGCTCGACGTCAACAGCATCGTCGAAGAATGCCTCACGCGGGCCCGCACGCTCCATCAGCTTACGGCCGAGTCACTCCAATACCATCCCGGCCCGCCCATCACGATTCTGGGCGATCTTGACGAGGTGCGCGCCGCCGTTTCCAACTTGATCGACAACGCCGTGAAGTATTCAGGCAGCGCCGTGAGCGTGAGGGTGGAAACCGCGCCCGTCGACGGCAAGTTCGTAACGGTGCGGGTCAAGGATCAGGGCGTCGGCATTCCGAAAATCGAGCTGAAGCAGATCTTCAAACGCTTCTACCGCGTTCCCGGTCCACTGGCGGCGCGCGTTAAAGGAACGGGACTTGGCCTGTACATTGTCCGCTCCGTGGCCAAGCGTCACGGTGGCCGCGCTTGGGCCGAAAGCGAGGGTCCTGGACGCGGCAGCACCTTTGTTCTGCAGCTTCCCATTGTCCGATGAGCCGGATCTTGGTGGTAGAGGATGAACAGCACCTCGCCGATGGGCTGCGTTTCAACCTGGAGGCCGAGGGGCACCAGGTCCAAGTGGTCGACAACGGGGAGTCCGCACTGGACACTCTGCGGACTGAATCAAATCGGTTCGATGTCGTAATTCTGGATGTGATGCTGCCGGGTAAGGACGGCTTCACGGTGATGTCTGAGATGCGGCAGTCGGGCCAGTTTATCCCCACTTTGATGCTCACGGCGCGCGGCCATCCGGATGACGTTTTGCAAGGCTTCGCCGCCGGCGCCGACGACTACCTGACCAAGCCTTTCGAGCTGTCCATTCTGATTGCGCGCATCCGCGGTCTGCTGCGCCGCCGGGAGTGGTTGCGGGCCGATGCTGCCGCGGCGAGCAATGCCGTGGCCCAACCCAAGGATACGTTCACGTTCGGCGACAAATCGGTGGACTTCGATCGGCTGGAGCTGCGTGTTCGCGATCAGGTATTTCCGTTGACTCTCATGGAAGCCAATGTCCTGCGGTACCTGATTCAACGAGAAGGCAAGCACGTTTCGCGCAAGGCCATGCTGGCCGAGGTGTGGGGTCTGCACGAAGACACCGACACCCGTGCCATCGACAACTTCATCGTGCGTCTGCGCCGTTATATCGAAGATGACCCCAGCAGTCCGCGCCACTTGATCACCGTTCGGGGCGTCGGCTACAGCTTCATCGCCTCACCAGTTTCTAAATGAAAAAAGCGATTGCGTGTTTTCTGCTGTCAGGCGCGCTGGCGTGGACGCAAGATATCTCCGTTGGGAAGATTCTGGTTGCGAGCAGGAAATCGCACGACGCTGACTTCGCCGAAACCGTGATTCTGCTGGTCCGCCACGACCAGCAGGCCAGCGTCGGGCTATTCGTGAATCGCCCGTTGAGCATTCCATTATCGGAAGTGTATCCGGATCTTAAGGGCGGCCAATTGAAGCTATACGCCGGCGGTCCAGTGACGGTCGGCATCCGCGCCCTGTACCGATCTCGCGCCAAGCCTGCGGGGACGACGTCCGTTTTGGCGGATGTCTCCATGATTTCAACCAAGACTCTGCTCGGTAAGATGGTCGCCGCCGAGATGTCTTCCAATGTGTTCCGTGTCTATGCCGGCTACACCGGATGGTCCCCTGGCCAACTGCAGGATGAGGTTGCGCGTGGCCTGTGGCATGTCTTCGCCGGTGACGCGGGTGTTATCTTCGACCCCCATCCCGAGACAGTCTGGTCGCGACTCATTGGCCGGCCACGGCGGTAAGAGGCGGTTGGCGCGGCTCTGTTTGCTGGCTCCGCGTCGCGAGAGCGCCACGAATCAGTCCCACGTCTTCTTCCGTGAAAGTGAGCGTGGTGAATCGCATGCGATCGAAGTCGCTCCGGCTCCAAGAGGCCTTCATGATTCCAGTGTCGGAATGGTGAGCAGCTCCTTGCAGAACGTGAGTGATCTCATGGGCCAGGACATGTGCCAGCACTCTACCCGGGGCTTCGGCCCCCCGGATGCGATCGTAAAAGACTTGAATGGTGGGGTGGTCGTAAAGGACCGCACATGCTAGGGCGCCCGGGAGTGTAGTTTGGGGCGTGTGAGCCACCAGCTCGACACCGATCGCCCGCCTTAAGGAGGCGGGGGGCACGCCCTGCCTCCAATGGATTTTCACGCCAATGCGACCGAAAATCTCGGCTGCTCCGTTTTGCGCAACGCCTCTCACCGCTGCAGGGACGGTCGCGCTGTCGCGCAGGTAGACAGTCACGAGCTGCTGCTGCGACCAACTACGCGTGGCCCACGTGCAAACCGCTAACAGGAGCCAAAGGCAGCTTTTGGTCCGATTCATCTTTCCCTCTTCCGCGTGACGCCGAGGACTGATGGATGAGCTTGAGGAACAGCTTACGGCAGGACTTACTCGTTGTCGCCGTCTGTACAGAGGGGAATCTCGGGTGGACGACGTGTCGCGACTATCTGTACAGATAGTCTTCCGTCAAATGATCCGGTCGCGGAGAACTTTCGCGACGGCTTCGGATTTGGAGTGGACTTGCAGCTTGTCGTAAATGTGACGCATGTGCCACGCGACAGTGCTGGGGCTGACACCGGTCTTCGCGGCGGCTGTTTTGAAATTGTGGCCCTCAACCAGCAGGGTTAATAGACTGACCTCATGGGGTGTCAGACCGTAATCGGCGTGCGGCGGAGGGTGGATTTCCCGGAATAGTTGAACCACCCGCCGCGCCACCTCAGGCGACATCGGTGCACCGCCACCAACCACTTCCCGAAGGCCTTCCAGCAGGCGCGCGGGTGGCGTACTCTTGAGCAGATATCCGCAGGCCCCGGCACAGATGGCTTCGAAAATCCTGTGGTCGTCGTCGTACACCGTGAGCATCACTAACAGCATCCCGGGATAACGTTGTTTTAAGCGGCGGATTCCTTCGATTCCGGACATTCCTGGCAGTCCGATATCCGACAGGACGACAACCGGCGGGTCGCTTCCGATCTTATCCAGTGCTTCTTCCATGGAGCCGAAACTGCCGGTGCACCGGTAACCCGGGGTCCCGTCGATGAGTGCTTGGATACCTTCTCGAGTGCGGGACCGATCTTCGATAATTGCTACGCTGATATCCCGTTCGTCCAGAGACTCGCTCCCTCATCTATTCCGGTGAAAAACTTTGGTCCAGTGCCGGCTTGGCGAGCGCTCCAACGGAACTCTGAGTGTGACGTTGGTTCCACAGTCTCGACCGCCGCAGATGTCCACTTCGCCGCCCAAAGCTCCCGCTCTGGCTCGAATGCTGCTCAATCCATTACCATGAACAGCTTGTGACAAATCCAGTCCACGACCATTATCCTGGACCCGCAACACCAGAGTATTCGCCTCGAGCGTCAACCCGATTTCCGCCTCGGTGCAATGGGAGTGGCGAACGATATTGTTGACGCCTTCCTTGAAAATCAAGAAAATGTGCCTGCGCTGGTCGACACCCAGGCGCAAGTCGCCATCCGTGGCGCTGAAACGGAATTGTATGTCGTGGGCGGTGAACATATCGCTTGAAAAGCGCCGCATACGCTGAACCAGGTCTTGAAGATGATCTCTCCGGGGATCGATCGCCCAGACCAGATCGCTCATAGAACCTACCAATTCTCTCGAATCGTTAGCGATCTGCGACAGCGGTTCGCGGAGCCGCTCCGCCGCGCCTTCGCGCTGGCTCAACACTTCACTGACGACGGCGATCTGGGACAGGCTTGCGCCGATATCGTCGTGGAGATCCGTCGCGATCCTGGTGCGAACACGTTCCAATTGCAGCAGGCGTCCCACGCGATCGCGATGCAGCGCATAGAGCGCCGACATCGCCACACTCACGCATAGCGCCAGGAACCACCATCGCTGCCATACCGGCGGAAGGATCGTGAATGCAATGCTGGCGGGGACCGCTCCGCTGATCCCGGCCGAATTCACAGCCCGCACCAGAAAACGATAGGAACCCGGCTTCAGGCTGGCGTAGTTCACGGTCCGTTCGGCGGTAGGCGCGCCCCAATCCCGATCGGCATCCGCGAGCATGAATTGGTATCGAAGGACCTCACCGGCTTCGAACGACAATCCCAGAAAACTGACTTCGATCTGGGTTTGGTCGGGCTTCAACTGAATTCCGGTCAAGCGGTCAACGCCCAGATCCGAGAGCGGATAAGGAACGCCGCGGATGCGCAATCCGCTGATGAGAATGCGGGGAGGCGACGGTGGCGGGTCCGGTTCGGGCACCAGCCGCGAGAGGCCCAGTGTAGTGCCGAACCAGAGATTGCCGTCGCGATCCGCGAAAGCCGCCTCTAAGTTGCCGCCGGCAAGTCCGTCGGCTGTCGTGAAATATTTGCTACGCCATGCTTCTTGGGGCGCGGCAGGATCCAGCCGGTCTATTCCGAGGGCGCCGCATATATAGATGCGGCCCCAACGGTCCTCGGTAATGCATTCGGCGCGGGCGCTCGAAAATCCTTGTGACGGGCCGATCTTCGTAAAACGCGGATGATCAATCTCCGGCGAGTCGACACGCGTGACGCCGCCCCGGCTGGTCCCAATCCACAATCGGCCTGCCCGATCACAATGAATATCGCGTACTCCGCCCGCACCCAATCCATCGGTCTCGCCGAACCGCACGAACCTACCGCTGCGGAAACGCACTACGCCTTCGCTGAAGAGCCCGATCCAAATATCGCCGGCTCGATCCTCAGCGAAAGCGCTGATGAGTTGGCCGGAAGTCGGGTCTACGCCGCTTGCGTCATGCCGGAAGGATACCGTACGGCTGTCCCATCGCGTCAATCCACGAGGAAATGTTGCGATCCATATGTCGCGGCGCGAATCTTCGAAAATGCGGAAGACTTCATCGGCGGGCAACCCGTCCGTCGTCGTGTAAATTGCTTTGGCAGGCGCATGAGCGAGTAGTTCGAAGCGAGCCGGAGCGGCGAACCGGACCAACCCCTGGGTGGTCGCAATCCACCAATCACCGGCCTGATCCTGAAGTGCGATCTGGTGAGTTCCCCAGCCTATGTTGGCAACTTTGGCGGGCAGATTCGGGAAGAGGGGTTGGAACCGCTCTCCTTCGAGGCGGTTGAGGAACGGTTTTCGGCCGTCCCCTGCGGTAGTGACGCAGAGCGCGCCAGATCGATCCTGGAAGATCGACGAGATTCGGACCGACGAAGGCGCATACGCTTCGGGCGTCAGTCCGTCGGCCGCAGTAAATGTCAAGAAATTCGATTGGGTGATCTTCATAGCGCCTTCACCCGAACCGAGCCAGAGATTGCGGTTGCGATCTTCGGCGATGGAGTTAATTTCCTGACCGCTCAGCCCGTTCGCCATCGTGTAGGTTCTTAGCGCTCTGGACTTCTGTGGTGACTCTCGCAACAGTTCGCTTAAGCCGGAAAATGCCCCGGCCCACAGCTTGCCCGAAGAGGTCTCGAGTAGCGACCAGACCTCATCGCTCGCCAACCCGTCCTCGGCAGCGTAAATACGTTTCAAAACCCGGCGGCCCGCGGCGCGATCCGAGGTTAACCGGCATAAGCCTCCTTTTGTCCCGACCCAAAGCCGCCCGAGATGATCCTCAAGAAGCGCCTCAACTTGGTTCATCGGCAAGCCGTTCGTGGTGATGAAGCGGCTTGACGTGCCGTTCGGTAGAAGGCGATACAGTCCGCTCTCCGCGCCGATCCACAGCGCGCCTCGCCGGTCTTCCAGTAGCGCATTTACGCGGGTTTGGTCCACGCCACCCGCCGGCAAACCGATTTCCAGGCGCCGAAAGCTCCAATCGGCTGACGTCCGGGAATCTCTGTGCCCGGTGCGCTCGAACCGGTATAGCCCGCCATAGGTCCCGCACAAGAGCCCGCCAGTGCGATCCTCAGCGAGCACGTTGATCCAATGCGACGCCTCGCCATAGTCCGGCTGGAATATGCTGAATTTGTGATCCGCGGACTTCGGATCGAAACGCACCAGACCGCCGCCGCTGGTCGCCAACCAGTATTCACCCTCTCGCGTTTCGAGCAGGTCGGTAATCGCACGCGGAGGGAGCCCTTGTTGCGGCCCGTAGTTGGTGAAACTATAGCCGTCGAAACGGGAAAGTCCCTCCGGCGTACAGAACCACAGGTAACCTCGCGAGTCCCGGACGATTTTGTTAATTCGATTGTCTGCGAGTCCGTCGGCCGTGGTGTAGATTTTGACCGGCAACTGGCTTCCGGTCACACAGCCGCTCGCGATCACAAAGGTAACGATGCATAGGGCGGCTGAACGCATTTGACACCCTGCGAGCACATCAACCCACTCCGCCGCAAATTTTATCACAGTTCTCGACGTAGGCAGCCGCCTTCGGCGAGCGCGAGGTTGGTTCCTTATTTCAAAATGCGAAACATATTGGAAAAGTCGTCGGTCCACGGCCGGAAGCCGGTATAGGGTTTTAGCACCTGACCGGCCGCGTACAGCTTCGGCTGTGTTTCACGCACCTTGGACTCGGCGATCAACACCCAGTCGGCATTCTTGCAGAAGCTGTCTTCTTCGGAGGCCTCGTAGGAATAAAACAGAGCGATTCTGCCGACAGCCGTGGCGCCTCGCTCCATTACGGGGCGGAGATCCAGGTGCCTGTTGGAAACATTAACTGCCAGAATTCCGCCGGGCCTCAAGTGACGCAGGTAAGTCTGGAATGCCTCGCGAGTGATGAGGTGCACCGGCACCGAATCTCCCGAGAAGGCATCCATGACCAGGACATCGAATTGCTGGCTGGGCTCGCGCTCGAGCGAAAGCCGTCCGTCACCCAGCACGGTCTCGACATGGGCGGGCGTGTCGCCTAGATAAGTGAATTCGCTGCGCGCGATCTCGAGGACCAGCGGATTGATTTCGTAAATCCGGATAGTATCGCCCGGCCTTCCATAAGCCGCGAGTGTGCCGCAGCCCAACCCCAGAATCCCAATCCGTCGCGGAACTCCCGCCTTGCCCGCGAGCATCGCCTGCGCGATTCCAGTGCCGTGGCAAAAATACGAGATCGGCTCTCGCCGGTATTTCGCATCCAAAATCTGCTCGCCGTGATTGATCACCCCGTGAAGCAGCTTGCGATGTGTGAAATTGTCGTCCTCGCCCATTACGTCTTCCACCCGCAGTTGCCCGTAGAAGTTGCGACGCGCCAGACGATAGCCGGCCAGCGAATCGTGAACGATGATTCCTAGAAAGATCAGATAAGCCCCAACCAGCGCGATCACGCTGCCACTCAACACACGGCCCCACAGCCGCTGCAACCACTCGCGATGGGCCGCCAGCAGCAAGCTGGCCGCGAGCACCGCGCACAGCCCCAGGCCGATCGGGAACTCCTCATAGCCGCTGAACACATTCGGCGCCACCAGCGCAACGAAGATTCCGCCCGTCGCGCCACCCACCGAGAGCATGGTGTAGAACAGCGTCAGGTAGCGCGGATGCGGTCTCAAGCGGACCAGTTCTCCATGGCAGACCATGCAGCAGAAGAACAACGCGGAGACGGCCACCACGACCGTCCAGCTGATCTTGAAGACGCCGTTGGGATGCTTCAGCAGGTAGGCGAACAGACCCAGGCCCGCCACCAGGAGTGGATAAAAGATCGAGCGCATATATAGCCACGGCGAGTCGAAACAAATGATGAAGGTGAGTAGATAGACGCTCAGTGGAAGGATCCACAGGAACGGGATTGCGGCCACATCCTGCGTCAGGTAGGTAGTCACTGATAGCAGCAAAATGGAGCCGCAAGCGGCCAGTGCGATCCAGAGCAACAGCAGCGGCCAACGCGGCGGCGCGCCAGAAGGAACTGCTTCGGTGGATTCGTTTACGTCAGTCTTTGCCAGACCTCGTGCGCTCTGCCAGGCCGTCGCGGCGCAAAGCACGGCAAACGCCACGTAAGCAATTGACCACATCATGCCCTGATGCCGTGTAGTGAAATTAGGCTCCAGGAGCGCGGGGTAGGTGAGAAGTGCAGCCATCGACGCCAGGTTAGAGAGCGCGTAGAGCCTGTAAGGCGCTTTGCCCCTGCGTCTTGCATACCAGGCTTGCAACAACGGACTGGTGGAAGAAAGGATGAAATAGGGAATGCCGATGGTGATAGCCAATAGCTTCAGGATCTGCCACGAAGGGTGGTCCACTCCGCTCACATTGTGAGCCGCGTCCGGTCCAATGGGTAGAACCGCGATGCTGGCCAGCAGCAAAACGGAGTGAACTATCGCTTGTCTGGTGGCGCGCAGGTGCTCGTTGAGCCAGTGCGCGTAGGCGTAACCCAGCAGAAGGACCACCTGAAAGAACAACATGCATGTGCTCCACACCACGGAGGAGCCACCGAAGGAAGGCAGAATGATTTTGGCGATGAGAGGCTGAATTTGAAAAAGCAGGAAAGCGCCGAGAAAAATCACCCATGCATAAAGCGCCATGCGAAGCCGTCAGTATACTATGCGGCATCCGAATGCTGGGTTGACACGCGAACGAAGCTCATGGGACATTACCCCCCAGGAGGGTTGTCTTCATTTATGAAACGCAAGATGCTGCTCTTGCTCGCCGCCGGTCTCTTTTTGGCCTGTCTTCCCATTTGCGCGCACCACGGCGACGCAGGCCGCTATGAAGATAACCTGACCATCCTGAAGGGAACCGTGGTGGACGTGCAATTGATCACTCCGCATTCCATCATCGTTGTCGACGTACCCGATGAATCCGGAAAAGTAGCGCGGTGGCAGGCCGAGATGGGTGGAAGAACCGCCATGATCAAGGACTTTGGTTGGACCACCGACACCCTTAAGCCCGGCGACAAGATTACCCTCACCGGCCGGCGCGTGAAGAGCGGTGGACCATACATGAATCTGACCGATCGAGCCAACATCGTAATGACCGACACCGGCAAGGAAATCTTCCGTACGAAAAACTATGGTACGGAAGAACGCAAGCGTCCGGCGGCCGGTTACGGTAACCCCAACCAATAGCGATCAGCCGGACGGGCCCGGCGCCAAATGACAAGCAGAAATATTTCTTCGGTCCTGCTGTTGTGCGCCGTAGCGCTGGGTGTCCGGGTGCCCGGCATCGCCCAAACCCACTCGGCAGCTCCTTCGTCTTCCTCCCCCGCGGGGGTGAAGGAGGTTGCATACCTCAAAGCATCGAACACTGAGGCGAACGATCATTTCGGCAACGGTGGCACGCTGGAGGGTCACGGAGTTGCGCTTAGCGGCGACGGCAACACCCTGGCGGTGAGCGCTCCGTATGAAAGCAGCGGCGCCAAGGGCATCAATGGCGACCAGAACGACAATTCGGTCTACAGTTCCGGCGCGGTTTACATTTTTATCCAAAAAAACGGCGCCTGGAGCCAGCAGGCGTACATCAAACCTTCCAATCCGGGGCTTAGTTATCGATTCGGCCACGTCGTGTCCCTGAGCCAGGACGGCAACACCCTGGCAGTCTCGGCGCACTTCGAGGCCAGCGCCGCCAAAGGCATCAACGGCAACCAGAACGATAAGTCGATTCCGCAAGCCGGTGCGGTCTACGTCTTCACTCGTACGGGCGCCACCTGGAGCCAGCAGGCCTATATCAAAGCCTCGAACACAGGTGAAAAAGCGGTCGGAAAGCAGCCATCGAAAGGCGACCAGTTCGGCTTCTCCATCGGGCTGAGCGCCGACGGCAACACGCTGGCGGTGGGCGCGATCTCCGAAGATAGCGGCGCTAAGGGCATCAACGGAGATCAGAACGACAATTCGCTGCTGTCATCCGGCGCGGTTTACGTTTTCACGCGCAGCGGCGCCATCTGGAGCCAGCAGGCGTATGTTAAGGCCTCCAACGCGGACGCTAACAACTTGTTTGGATACTCGGTCGGTCTGAGCGCCGACGGCAACACGTTGGCGGCCAGCGCTTACGATGAAGCGGGCATCTCCCGACAGATCAATGGTCCTCAGGAGAAAGGCCGGCGCGGGTCGGGTGCGATCTACGTCTTCACGCGTACCGGAATAAGCTGGGCGCAGACTGCATACCTCAAGGCCTCGAATGCGGAACAGGAGGACTCCCTTGGATACTCGATCGCGATCAGCCAGGATGGCAACACCGTAGTCGGTGGCGCCGCTGACGAAGACTGTTTCGCCGCCGGCATAAATCCGCCTGGATGCGACAACGATTACAAGACGGACACCTCCACCGGCGCGGTGTACGTTTTTGTTCGCGACGGCAACACCTGGACGCAACAGGCCTTCATCAAGTCGTCGCATCCGAACAAGGAGGACTGGTTCGGATCGCGCCTGAACGTCAGCGGTGACGGCAACACGATTGCCGTGGGCGCGCAGCTCGAAAATGGAGGGTCGAAAGGCATCAATGGCGATCAGGCGGACCTGTCGGCCGAAGATTCCGGCGCCATCTATCTCTTCACCCGAACCGGCACAACCTGGGTGCAGAAGGCCTACGTCAAGGCGTCGAATGCCGAGGCCTACGACGAGTTCGGAAGCGCCATGGCGCTGAGTCGCGACGGCAAGATCATGGCGGTAGGCGCCCGCAACTCGGCGATGGGCGCCGGGGCGGTTTACATCTTCACAAATTAGCGGCAGTGCACGTGCACTCAAATACCGATTTTCCGGCGAGGCTGGCGGACGAAATCGGTATTTAAGTGTACTGTCCCTAATTTCAGAGACACTAGTAGTAGATGATTCAACTCTCGGGCGCGGGTAAGCGCTTTGGTCCCAAATTCCTTTTTGAAAACCTGAACTGGTTGATCACACCCAAGGATCGCGCCGGCCTGGTTGGCGCCAACGGCAGCGGGAAAACTACGCTGCTCAAAATCCTGGCCGGCCTTGAAACACTTGATTATGGCGGCATCGGGATCACACGCGGGATCAGCGCCGGCTATCTGCCGCAGGACGGTCTCTCGCTCTCCGGGCGCACTGCCTGGCACGGGCGGCATCATGTGGCGCACATTACGAGTTTGCGGGGCCGTATGGGCTGGTAATAGCCGGTTTCTTACCGCGCGCCGCTCTCAACGACTCGCGTTGGCCAGTTCCCGATAGCGATGAGCCATCAGGCTGGAGATGTCAGAAACCTCGGCTTCAGCGAGATAACGAATGGGAGCGTCCGCATTGATCCGCTGGACCACCTGAGCCAGTCCGCTCATCATTGCGCGGTCGGCCGATGTCATAGCCCTGCTGAAAATCACGCCGCGCTCTTCGATGATCAGGAAGGGCCGCCTGCGATAGTGGCTCTCTTCCCGGTCTCCTGGTTCTGCGGAAGGAATTGATCGGAATAGCTCCGCCGAACTCGCATTCGTAAAGATTGCTTGGCATGGGTAAAGCAGGCCGCCGGAAAGAATTGTTCGAGAAATTGGATCGGTGCCGAGCGCATGCACATTATCGTCATCCGGTAGATCCCAGGACCAGCGATCGGCAATGTCAGCCAGCACCGCGTAGTCGGCCGGATGCGCCGGGCGAGCCGGGATGGCTAAGCGGCGCCCCACCTCCCACAGGAGATCTTCCACGGCTCGGCAATCCTCGCCGCCGATCACTAACCCGTGGTTGCCTAAAACCAGCAAGTCCGTGTTGGGGGAAAGCGAAAGAGCCCGTTCGACTGTACTGGCAAGAGTGAGCCCGGAGGCCACGTAGGGGATCCATTGCCAGCGCAAACCCTCAAGTTTCTGATGCAGTTGCTTCCGAGCATCCTGCCTCACTGCCCAGGCGATCGTGTTTACGCAGTGTACGTGAAGAACCGCACGCTGGGGCAACGCGGCATGCATGGCCGTCTCGAGCGACGCACTGGTGTGACGCTCGGTGGGATCGATGTGTTGCCTCACACACGCCTTAACCTCAGCAAGATCCAGGGGTACCAGAAAGTTGTCGCGTAAGGCATCGGCCATCCACTTGCCCGATACCTTGATCCACAATATACCATCCACCTTGATCGAGCTGTTGCCAGTACTGGCCTGGGTAAAAAGCGGGTCGCTTCCGATCATCGCCGAGAGTTCCAGCAGCCGCCTCAGCTCGTAATTTTGGGACGCCGTCATGTTCTTGCTCATACGTTTCTCCGTTTTAGGGCAGCACCCGCAGCGGTTCCTTAACCTGCTGTGGTGCATTCCTTTTGTTCCGAGCCTCCCCAATTTTGATTGAGGCTTTGAAAATCGCTCCCACCGGAAGAATTCCTCCTAATTTGTGCGCCGCTATGGCTGCCAAACCCATTGACGCGACGCACCCGCACGACCCACAGTCCGGATTGCCCCCGAATTGACACGGGATGATCTTGGTCTTCAGGTCCGCGGATATCGTTTGCGTGGTGAGTGCGAAAACACAGTTCTGTGGATTCTTAGGAGGCGAGACGAACTGATGAATCATTCCTTCCGGCATGTCCAGCTTGGGGAATTCCTTGTGCAGCACCAGCATGTCGGCAATCGCTTGCGAGCGCTCTCGCGAGTTCAACATTTCGGGCAGTTGGGCTCCCACCTGTGGGGTGAACAGGCTGAACCATACCTTTCGGACCTCGTCCCTGGGCGTCCAAACCTCCAAGAACTCCTTCAAATAGCCAGAGCGTTTCATCATCTGCGCGGTGATCGTGCAATGGATAGTAATGTTCTGACCGGCGATATTCTTAAGGATTCGATTGTATGTCGCCGGTGCACGACGTGCGTCATGCTCAGGGCGCAATCCGTCGATGGAAACGACCACGTTCAGGTGCGCGAGCGTCGCCCACGCGGGCGCCAGTGGCCGAAAGGCACTGGTGACGAGTTGCACGTGAATACGCCGCTCGATCAATAACGGTATCAGCAACTCCAGTTCGCGGTATCGGACCAGGGATCACCTCCAACGATCGACAAATGCAAAGGCCGGAGGCGTTCGACCACCTCCAGAACGCCATCAATCAGTTCCTGTCCAGTGCGGTCGCTGAGACCGCGTAAGGTCTCACCCCCGCTGAGATGCGCATCGTCGTAGGCGTAGCATCCAGGGCACTTCAGCGGACACTCGCGTGTGATCTCAATCGATAGGGAGGGCCGCTCCCCTTTGAGGATCTTTTGCCACGCGCTCAGAATCTCTGAAGTCTTCATTGATCATCCTTTCGATGCGCTGAGGAAGCACTCGCGCTCCGGTAGCGCTATCACAAACGGGAAAGCGCCAAGTCCAGTTGAAAGATTACTGAACCGGACTCATTTGGAAATGGAGTTTTTACGGTTAGAGCGCTGGAGGAGAGGGATCTGTGGCTTGTCCGCTTAAGACGATGCGATCGCTCGGCCGATTCGGCTCGGAATCGCGCACAAGCGAGATAAAGTGGGGCGAGGCATCAGAGGAAGCGCCCCGGCACGCGCTGCTCATAATCTGCAGACAGAAGCTTTCAGGACACTCAGTCAGACAGGGTGTTTTGACCTCGGTGGTGTGCGGATTCACCGCGGGAGGATCGGGTACAGCATCGACCGACGCGATCAACAGCAGCGCGGTCAGTGCCAAAACTGTACACCAAACTAGCTTCGTTGCCACTTGCGATTATGCTAACAGATTTGACCGAGGGCCAACCGATCGGGGTATGCCATTGGCGGGAGGTGCACGTGTCTTGCCGCATCCTGATCGCAATCGCTCTTGCCGGTGAGCGGATTGCGCGACTCCGGCTCATGTTGACGTGGAGCGAAAACTTTGGACAGCCGTCAAGCGAGCGTTGACCGGCCCGGAGTGTCGAAGTTACGCACGGGTCGCGATATTCGAATGCCCACCTTCCGGCGAGGCTGGCGGACGAAATCGGTATTTAAGTGTACTGTCCCTAATTTCAGAGACACTAGTAGTAGATGATTCAACTCTCGGGCGCGGGTAAGCGCTTTGGTCCCAAATTCCTTTTTGAAAACCTGAACTGGTTGATCACACCCAAGGATCGCGCCGGCCTGGTTGGCGCCAACGGCAGCGGGAAAACTACGCTGCTCAAAATCCTGGCCGGCCTTGAAACACTTGATTATGGCGGCATCGGGATCACACGCGGGATCAGCGCCGGCTATCTGCCGCAGGACGGTCTCTCGCTCTCCGGGCGCACCGTCTTCGCCGAGTGCATGTCGGTCTTTTCGTCGCTGCAAGAGATGGAGCAGGAGATGGAGGATCTCACGCGCAAGATGTCCGAGCTCGATCCGGCGGGTCCGGAATACGCGCAGGTGGCCGATCGATTTCATCAGATCGACAGTGAGTTTCGCAATCGGGATGGGTATGCCATCGAGGCGCAAGTAGGGACGGTGCTGGCCGGCCTCGGCTTTCCACACTCGGAGTGGCAGCGCCGGACGGAACATTTTTCAGGCGGCTGGCAGATGCGCATCGCGCTCGCCAAGCTGCTGCTGGAAAAACCGAACGTACTGCTCCTCGACGAGCCCACCAACCATTTGGATCTGGAGGCGCGTAACTGGCTGGAGCAGTATCTCACTAGTTATCCTTTCGCCTACGTGCTCATCTCCCACGACCGTTATTTTCTGGACGTCACCGTCGACAAGATCGTCGAGATCTGGAACCGCGGAGTGCATTTCTACAGCGGCAACTACGAAAAATATCTGCAGCAGAAGCAGGAGCGTACCGATCAACTGGAGGCGGCTTACCGCAACCAGCGCGAGCGGATCGAGCAGCTCGAAGCTTTTATCAATCGCTTTCGCTACCAGGCCACCAAGGCTAAACAGGTCCAGAGCCGCATCAAAGAGCTGGACAAAATCGAGCGCATTGAGCTACCGGCCGAAGAGAAGACCATTCACTTTTCCTTTCCACAGCCCAAGCCCAGCGGCCGCATCGTCGCCGAGTTTCAGAATGTTTCGAAAAGCTACGGCGAAAAGTTTGTCTTCGGCGGCGTGAATTTCATTATCGAGCGAGGGGACCGCATCGCTCTGGTAGGCGTGAACGGGGCAGGGAAGTCGACGCTCATCAAACTGTTGGCGGGCATCGAACCGCTTTCGATGGGAGAATACCGCCTAGGCCACAACGCACAGGTTGATTACTTCGCGCAGGACCAGTACAAAGAACTCGACCCCAACGCACGGATGCTGGATGACCTGCAGGGCATGGCTCCGCGCTCCACCAATACGGAACTGCGCAGTCTGCTCGGCTGTTTCCTCTTCTCAGAAGATGACGTCTTCAAACGCATCGGCGTGCTCTCCGGCGGCGAGCGTAACCGTTATGCGCTGGCGCGCATGCTCATGCAGCCGTCGAACTTTCTGCTGCTGGACGAGCCGACCAATCACCTGGATCTGCGCGCCAAAGACGTGCTGCTCGAATCGCTGGAGAAGTTTACCGGTACCGTGGTGTTCGTCTCGCACGATCGTTACTTCATCGACAAGCTGGCGACGCGCGTTTTTGAAATTGGCAGCGGCGAAGTTCAGATCTTCCCCGGCAATTACGAAGACTATTTGTGGCGCAAGGAAGGCAAGCAGATCGACCTGACTCTTCCGGGCGTGTCATCGCCGGCGCTCAATCACCTACCGCCCATGCCCGCGCTTCCTGGCGCGAAGCGACTGAATCCTCTCAAGCTGAAGCAGATGCAGGAGCGCCGTCTGGAGTTGGAGCAGCAGGTCGCGGATCTGGAAACCGAGATCTCAGGCTATGAAACAGAACTCGCCAACTTTGTGAGTCCCGAGGAAACCGTGCGCGTTTCGAATCTTCTCGACCAGCGCCGCAGCGAGTTGAGCAAACTGCTGGCAGAATGGGAGCAGGTATCTCAAACAGTGGAATCGCAGCAGGCATGAGCGACTTCCAGGAACAACTGGCGATCCTGCGCCGCCGCATCGCGAAGATTGACCAGAAGTACGCGAAGCCCGTGCCGCAGCGCCCGCCTGCCGCTCACGACCCGCCCCCCACTCCTCACCTCCCTTTCGACGAAGTCGAAACACAGCATGGCCGTCATTATGAAACCGAAAAGCTTTACGAACGCCATCGCCGCCATGGCAGCATCGGCATCGCCGATCTGGAGGACCTGCCATCCGATCTTCTGGAAACCATCTCAAATGGCCTGATCCGCGGCGTTCCGCCGGCGAAGTGGTGCTTCCTAGATACCGAGACCACCGGTTTGGCGGGAGGCTCCGGCACCTACGCGTTTCTGATCGGAGTGGGCCGAATCACGCCGCAAGGATTTCGCGTCCGTCAGTTTTTCATGCGCGAATTCGGTGAAGAAGCCAGCCAGCTCAGCGCGCTTCATGAGCACCTGAAGCAGTTCGAAGTGCTGATCACCTACAATGGCCGCACCTTCGATCAGCCACTGCTGGAAACGCGCTTCCGGATGGTCCGTCAGCGGCCGCCCTTTAGCACGCTCGAACATCTGGATCTGTTGTTCGGCGCGCGGCGGTTGTGGAATTTGCGTTTCGATAGCTGCAGGTTGGTGGATCTGGAAAACCAGATCCTCGGCGTGGAACGGCAGGGCGATCTTCCGGGCGAGATGATCCCGTATTTCTATTTCGAATATCTGCGTACCCACGAGATCTTCCGGCTGATGCCGATCTTCCATCACAACGCGGTCGACATTCTCACCCTGGCCTGCTTGACAGCGATCGTGCCGCGAGCTTTTTATTCACCCGATCAGGCGCAGTTCGCGCACGCCGCCGAAATCGTGGGACTGGCGCGCTGGTGGCGGCAAGCCGATCAGCATGAAAACGCCCTGGCGCTGTTTCGTCAGGCGCTGGATCGCGAGCTTCCCGACGAACTGTTGTTTCGGACCATGTGGGACGTAGCGGCGCTCGAGAAGAAACTCGGGCGCGAGCATGCGGCACTGCCGATGCTGACGGACCTTGCTTCGGCGCGCAACCCTTGGCGGGCGTCGGCCTTCACCGAACTCGCGAAATATTACGAGCATCGTGAGCGCAACTACGCCATGGCGCTGGAAATGGCTCGCAACGCGTTCGATCTGGATCCATCGGAGGCACTCCGCCGCCGCATCACGCGCCTCGAAAAAAGGCGGTGACAATTGGGCACAGTATCAAATACCAATTTCTCCGTCTCGCGCGAATCGGCGATTCGTTTCATCGTCACGCTGGGAACCATCAGCCTGCTGGCCGATGTCACCTACGAAGGTGCGCGCAGTATCAACGGGCCATTTCTCGGCACGCTGGGCGCCTCGGCGGCTGTGGTTGGGATCGTGTCAGGTGCAGGGGAACTGATCGGTTACGTGTTGCGACTGGCTGGCGGAGTTGCCGCCGACAAGACTCGCCGGTATTGGACCCTCACGGTGATCGGCTACGTGATCAATTTGCTGGTAGTTCCGTTCATGGCGCTCGCGCATCACTGGGGAGTGGCTGCAGCGCTGATTATCGCGGAGCGTGCCGGAAAGGGCCTTCGGACTCCGCCCCGCGACGTGATGCTCTCGCAAGCTTCCAAAATAGTTGGGCGCGGTTGGGGCTTCGGCCTGCACGAATTCATGGATCAGACCGGCGCCTTCCTCGGGCCGCTGCTGGTCGCGCTGGTGATCGCTGAGACCCAGCATTACCCGCGTGCTTACGCTCTGCTCGGCATTCCGGCCGGCCTGGCAATTCTGGCGCTGGTTCGAGCGATCAGGCTCTATCCCGATCCATCTCGCTTCGACGAGCCGATCACTCCAGCGATGCATTCCGCCGGCCTCTCTCGGCCATTCTGGATCTATGTGATCGCGGGTGGATTGATCGCGGCGGGCTTCGTCGATCTGCCGCTCATCGCGTTTCATTTTCAAAAGACGAAGCTCGTTTCGCCTGCATTGATCCCGGTTCTGTACGCGATCGCGATGGGTGTCGAAGGACTGAGCGCGCTCGGGGCGGGAAAGCTATTCGATCGCATGGGCACGCCGGTGCTCATCGCAGGCGCCCTGCTCGCCGCGGCATCGAACCCGCTGGTATTCTTCGGATCGTTCTGGGCGGCAGTGGCCGGGATGGCGCTGTGGGGAGCGGGAATGGGCGCTCTTCAATCCACGATGCGCGCCAGAATCGCCGACCTGGTTCCGGCCGAACGTCGCGGCGCCGCATACGGAATTTTCAATACAGCCTACGGAGTGCTGTGGTTCGCCGGCAGCAGCACGATTGGTATCCTTTACGGTTGGTCGCTGGCGGCTGCCGTTGCGTTCGCGATGGCCGCGGAACTGGCCGCCATTCCATTGCTGCTGATCGCCCGAAGGAGGCCCGCTTGAAATTGTTGGCGTTGATGATTGCGCTGTTGGCTCTGTGGGGGTGCGCTCATCCGCCACAACTTGCCACCAGCCTGGATGTCCAAAAGAGCCCGGATAATAGCCTGGTCGTGATTCAGCTCAAGGTGACTAACCTGGAAGACCGGGTCACGGTTCCGATCGCCATCGAACTTACGGGCCAGGCTCGCACCAATGGCCAGTGGAGCAAGCCTGAAACGTTACTGCGTCCGGCAGCATTCGTGCTCAACCGCAAGGAGCAGCGGGGAATTACCAAACCGTGGAGAGTCCAGGCCGATGCTGTTCGCACCACCCTGGTTGTGAAGGAGCAGGAAAGCGGGCATCTTCTGAAGAGCGAGAAAGCCGAAAAGGTTCTCAACGGATCGGCTGGGTCGGAAGCGCCTACATCACAGCGGTGAGTTCTTTCCAGCCCAGTCCCTGCGACTCCGCAACACCTGGATAAGTGATGTATCCGGCGTATGTGTTCACGCCTTCGCGAATTGCCGGATTTTGCTCGCAGGCCGCCTCCAGGCCCTTGGCGCACAATTCCGCGAGATAAGGATAGGTGGCATTTGTGAGCGCGAATGTCGACGTGTGCGGCACCGCCGCCGGCATATTAGAAACGCAATAATGCAGAACGTCATCGACGAAATAGATCGGCTCGGTATGTGTGGTCGCGTGCGAGGTTTCAAAGCAGCCGCCCTGGTCGATAGCCACGTCCACCATCACGGCGCCTTTCTTCATGCCTCGCAGCATGTCGCGGCGAACCAGCTTAGGCGCGGAGGCGCCGGGAATCAGCACCGCTCCCACAACCAGATCAGCGCTATGCAGGGTCTCGCGAATGGTGAAGCTATTCGACGCCAGGGTCACGATCTGGCTGCTGTAGATATCGTCGAGCTCACGCAAGCGCTCCAAATTGCGATCGATGATGGTGACATGCGCGCCCAGCCCGATCGCCATTTTGGCTGAGTTGTGGCCGACCACGCCGCCGCCCAGGATCAACACATTCGCGGGCGCTACACCCGGTACGCCGCCCAGCAAAATTCCGCGCCCCCCGTTCGGGGCTTCCAGATATTGCGCCCCCACCTGTACGGCCATTCTTCCAGCCACTTCGCTCATAGGCGTCAGCAGCGGCAGCGATCCATCCGATTCACGAATGGTCTCGTACGCCACCGAGTTTACCTTCGTCTCTACCAGCTTTTTCGTTAAGTCGGGCAGCGGCGCCAGGTGCAGGTATGTGAATAGGATCAGTCCAGGGCGAAAATATTGATACTCGGACGGCTGCGGCTCCTTTACCTTGATCACCAGATCGGCTTTCGACCAGACGTCGGCAGCGGACAGGATCTCCGCACCCGCGCTCTGATAGTCCTTATCCGGAATCGAGCTTCCCGCGCCTGCATTGGTTTCCACCAGCACGCGATGACCGGCTTCGCACAAGGCCGTCGCTCCGCTGGGAACCAGACCGACGCGTCGTTCCTGGTCTTTGATTTCTTTAGGAACGCCGACGATCATTGTTGCTGGTCAGGATGGGCCGGCTGCGCCGGAGATTGTGCGCTTAGCCGCTTCGGCCCCAGGCCCAGTGCGATCAGCGATAGCGAGGTCAGTTTGCCATCGGGTGTGAGGTTTTGGTCGGCTTGAAAGCGCTTTAGCGCATCCATTGAATCCGGGCCCCATACGCCGTTTGGTTCCCCTGCATAGTAGCCTTTGCCGGCGAGCGCCTGCTGGATCTGCTGGTAGCGTTCTTTGGTCGGCGCAAGTTGGCGCGGTGCTGAAGCCCTCTTTGCCGTCTTCTTGCCCGCGCCTACTCTGGATTTGGATGTGGATTTGGCCGCTGTCTTAGCGGTGGCCGATCGCTTTTTGGCAATCTTCTTCTTGCTCGTGGGGGCGGGACTAGTCGTCGCGGAGTTCGCCAACCACGCCCCGGCGCAGAGCGCCAAGCTCACGAGAATCCCTTTTGTCACCAAATTGTATTCTAACCGATTAGCGTAGGGGCCAGGGATTCGGCGATCGCCTCGGCTATCTTTTTGCCGTGGAAACGGCCATTTTCGATGAAAATCTCGTTGGTGTGCATCCCGGCCACGATCACCCCAGCGAGGAAAATACCCGGCCGGTCGCTTTCGAGCGTCTCGGGATTCGTCCGTGGGCGCTGGCTCACCGGGTCGAGCCGGATACCGAGCGACCCCAGAAATTCAAGGTCGGGCCGGTAGCCGGTCATGGCAAAGACAAAATCGTTCTTCACGGTGACTGGGCCGTCCGGAGTATTCAAAACGACCGCTTTGGGTTGAATCTCCAGCAAGCTCGATTTGAAATATGCTTGGATTTCTCCGCTTTTAATGCGATTTTCAATATTGGGTTTGATCCAATACTTGACGCGATCGGAAATCGAAGCGCCGCGGTGGACCATGGTAACCCGCGCGCCGGTCCAATGCAGCTCCAGCGCCGCGATGGCCGCCGAGTTTTTTGCGCCCACTACCATCACGTCGTGGTCGTAATAGGGATGGGGCTCCTTGTAATAATGAATCACCTTGTCGAGTTGCTCGCCGGGCACGTTGAGCATATTCGGCAAGTCGTAATAGCCGGTGGCCAGCACGATTTTGCGCGCGGCGTATTGGGCTGTGCTGGTCTGCACCAGAAAATCGCGATCGTCGCCTTCAATCTCCAGCACGCGCTCATACTGGTGAATATCGAGCTGGTAATACTCGGCCACGCGCCGATAATATTTCAATGCTTCTGTGCGCCCAGGCTTCTCGTTGAGCGAGGTCATGGGGAGGCCGCCGATTTCCAGCAGCTCCGGTGTGGTGAAAAAGACCATGTGGGTGGGGTAGTTGTAGATGGAATTCACGACACAGCCCTTGTCGATCAGGACGGTACTGACGCCACGCTGCTTTAGCTCGATCCCGCAAGCTAAGCCCGTGGGTCCGGCGCCCACTACCACCGTGTCGTACCGCCGCACCGTCAGAGCATCCCTTCCACGGTGGTATAGACTTGGGCTAGCGCGCCGGGCAGCGCCGATGGATCTTTGCCGCCGGCCTCCGCCATATCGGGACGCCCGCCGCCTTTGCCTCCGACCGCTTGCGCGACCGCACCCGCCAGCTTCCCGGCGTGGACTCTGGATGTGAGATCTTTGGTCACGCCGGAGACGATCGACACATTGGAATCTTCTGAGGAAGCGAGCACCACCACGATGCTCTTCCACTTGACGCGCAATGAATCGACCATGGTTCGCAACTGCTCGCGATCCATGCCGGGCACCTGGGCCGCTAGCACTTTTACTCCCTTGATGTCCTTTACATTCGTTTCGATTCCGGCCACTTCGGCGCGAGCGAGCTTTTCTTTCATCTGCTCTATGCGTTTCTCCAGGACCCGCTTTTCTTCGGCCAGCTTCTCCTGGGCCTCGCGCGATAGGCGAGCTTCCTCTTGGAATTTGTGCAGAATCGCATCGCCTGTAATCGCTTCGATGCGGCGGACGCCGGCGGAGATGCTGCCTTCGTAGACGATCTTGCACAGGCCGATGTCGCCAGTGCGGTGAACATGCGTGCCGCCGCACAGCTCTTTGCTGAAGCCTTCGATGGACACCACCCGGACTTTATCGCCGTACTTTTCACCGAATAACGCCATCGCACCCGTAGTTAGCGCCTGATCAAGGTCCATTATATTCGTATTAACGTCGATATTCTTCAGAATCTCTTCGTTTGCAAGCTTTTCTATTTCCGCCAACTCATCCGGATCGGTGGCTGCGTAATGCGTAAAATCGAACCGAAGCCGTCCGGGATCCACCACGCTACCGGCCTGCTTGACGTGAGTCCCGAGCACTTTGCGAAGGGCTGCGTGTAGTAGGTGTGTTGCGGTGTGGTTGCGCATGGTGGCCTGACGCAATTCGTCGCTCACCCTGGCGATGACCTTGTCGCCCTTCTTCAGCGAGCCAGGGTCGGTGACGCGATGGACGGTAATTCCGGGCGCTGGTGAAATCGCAGTATTGACTGCCACTTCTCCGCTGCCGTCGGCTAATATTAGAGCCCCTTTATCGCCTACCTGGCCGCCGGATTCCGCATAAAATGGCGTACGGTCAAGGATGACTTCGTGATCAAGCACCGCGACTACCGTCGCCGGGGCTTCGAGCGTCTCGCGACCAACGAATTCGGTTTTGGGCAAGGTTTGATAAACCGGATTGATCTGACTCTTGTCCGCTCCACGCCAGCTGGCCCGCGCGCGGGTGCGCTGCTTTTCCATCTCGGCCTGGAAGCCTTCGTGATCGATAGTCAGGCTCCGCTCGCGCGCCATTTCGTCTTGCTCGTCGAGAGCCAGGCCATATGTATCGTAAAGCTTAAAGGCGACGCCGCCCGGAATCAGGCCGCCGGCCGCAGATTTCGCTTCGTCGATGAAAACTTTCTCCGCAAACTGGAAGGTCGTCGCGTAGCGGTGTTCTTCGTCCTTCACCACGCGTGCTACGCGCTGGATGCTCTCCATTAACTCGGGATAACCGGGCTTCATTTGCTCGGCCACGAATCCGGCGAGCTCATATAAGTACGGCTCCTGACGGCCGATCATCCGGGCGTTTCGAATCGCCCGGCGCATAATCTTCCGCAACACATAGCCGCGGCCTTCGTTGGACGGAACTACGCCATCGTGGATCAAGAACGTGGTGGCGCGGACGTGATCGGCGTTGATCCGCAGCGCCACGTCGGTGCGCTCATTCTCGCCGTAGGCTGCTCCAAACAGGTCGGCAGCGCGATCGATAATTGGCCGCAGCAAGTCGGTATCGTAGTTGGAAAGTTTCCCCTGCATCACGCAGGCAGTTCGCTCCAAGCCCATGCCGGTATCGATGGACGGCCTTGGCAGCGGCGTCATCTTGCCATCCGCCGACCGGTCGAACTGCATGAACACCAGGTTCCAAATCTCTACGAACCGCTCGCCAGGATTGTTCGGAAACTCGCCGGGCCCGGCTTCCGGCCCGAAGTCATAATAAATTTCCGAACATGGACCGCACGGGCCGGTGTCGCCCATCTGCCAGAAGTTGTCGGCCTCATCCATCCGGAAGATGCGATTCTTGGGCACGAACTTCTGCCAGAGTAGCTCGGCATCGTCATCCTCGCGAAAGACGGTGACGTAGAGGCGGTCCTTCGGCATCGCGAATTCCCTAGTCACGAGATCCCAGGCGAACGCGATCGCGTCCTTTTTGAAATAGTCGCCGAACGAGAAATTCCCGAGCATCTCGAAGAAGGTGTGGTGTCGACGCGTGTAGCCGACATTATCGAGATCGTTGTGCTTGCCCCCCGCGCGCACGCATTTTTGCGCGGTCGTAGCGCGTAGGTAGTCGCGCTTCTCCTGCCCCGTGAATACATCCTTGAACTGGTTCATCCCCGCGTTGGTGAACAACAACGTCGGATCGTTGGCCGGAACCAGCGAGGAGCTGCGAACGATTTTGTGACCTTGCGCCGCGAAGTAGTCGAGAAACTTCTGGCGGATCTCATTTCCCGTCATTTACTTCTATTGTGACAGGTCGCGGGCTTCAGCCGCTCCGTCGATGACTCGAGCAAAATTGGAGAACTTGCCGAAAACAAGTACTCTAGAAATAGAGTGTCAACTGACGTCGTCCCTGCCGCTGGCCTAGTCGAGCAGCTGTACGCCCAGCTCGAGGAGAAGGTGCGCCTGCTCCGACCCAAGGACGACTTCTCGCAGCTTGAAAAGGCTTACCGGCTGGCCGCCGAAGCTCATAAAGATCAGGTTCGCGAATCGGGCGAGCCCTACATGGTCCACCCGCTGAATGTCACGTTGATTCTGGCCGACATGCAGATGGATCTGGTTTGTCTCCAAACCGGTCTGCTACACGATACCCTCGAAGACACCAAGGTCACGCTCGATCAGATCCGCAAGACCTTCGGCGAAGAAGTCGCGCGCTGCGTGGACGGCGTTACCAAGCTGAGCAAACTGCATCTCTATTCGCGTGAGGAGCGACAGGCCGAAAGCGTTCGCAAGATGCTGCTCGCGATGGTGAACGACATTCGCGTGATCATCGTGAAGCTGGCCGACCGGCTGCACAACATGCGCACTCTCAAGTTCCTGCCCCGCGAACGGCAGGAGCGCATCGCTCAAGAGACCATCGAAATCTACGCTCCCATTGCGCATCGTCTGGGGATGGGCAAGGTCCGCGGGGAACTCGAGGATCTTTCGTTTAAGTATCTGGAGCCCGAAGCATCGGCCGAACTGGTCCGCGAAATCGGATCGCAGCACCAGCAGAACGAAGAGTTCCTCAACAAGATGAAGCACGAGGTGGAGGTTAACCTGCGGCGCGAGAATATTCCCGCTCGCGTGGAAGGCCGCATCAAACGCGCTTATTCGGTGTATCAGAAAATGAAGCGCCAGAAGATCGGGATCGATCAGGTCTATGATCTTCTCGCGCTTCGTATCATCACCGATTCGGTGAAGAACTGTTATGCCGCCCTCGGCGTGATTCACAATGAGTGGCATCCTATTCCCGGCCGCATCAAGGATTTCATCGCGATTCCGCGCCCCAACCTCTATCAATCGCTGCACACTTCGGTGATCGGACCGGGTGGACGTTCGTGCGAAGTACAGATCCGCACCGACGAGATGCATCGCCTGGCCGAAGAGGGCATCGCCGCGCACTGGAAATATAAGGAGGGCCGGAAGGGGCCTGGCCAGGAGGATCAGCGCATTTTGTGGCTTCGCCAGTTGGTGGAGTGGCAGAAGGAACTGCACGACCCCGGCGAATTTATGTCCACGCTCAAAGTGGATCTCTACCCGGAGGAAGTGTACGCCTTTACGCCCATGGGCAAAGTGATCGTGCTTCCACGCGACGCCACTCCCATCGATTTTGCCTACGCCGTTCACAGCGACGTTGGCAACACTTGTGTCGGTGCCAAGGTCAACGGCCGGATCGTTCCTCTCAAGTACAACCTCAAGAACGGCGATGTGGTCGAGATCCTTACCCAGGCCGGTCACCTGCCCAGCAAAGACTGGCTGGCGCTAGTCAAGACCTCGCGGGCGCGCAACAAGATCAAGCACGTCATTAACACCACTGAGCGCGTTAAGGCCATCGAGATCGGGCAGAAATATCTGGAGCGCGAGGCGCGGCGGCTGGGCGTCCAGCTCGGGAAAATCACGAAAGCCGACCTGGAGCGAGTCGCCAGCGAATACGGCCACGGCAAGATCGACGACCTGTACGCTGCCTTGGGTTATGGCAAGTTCTCCGCGCGCCAGGTCCTGCAAAATCTCGCGCCCGAGCAAGTGGAGCTGCCGCTAGCTGAGTCACCGAAACCAGCGCCCGCTGCGAACGCGCTGTCAACTGCCGAGACCGGCGACCTGGTGATCAAGGTCAAGGGCGTCGACGACCTGCTGGTGTATCGCGCCAAATGCTGCAACCCGATCCGCGGCGAGGGCATCGTCGGCTACGTTACGCGCGGAAAAGGCATCGCGGTGCATTCCACGAATTGCCCGAATGTCCAGAATTTGATGTATGAAGTGGAGCGCAAGATCGACGTCGAGTGGGCCCGCGCCGCCACCGAAACGTTCCCGGTAAGGCTCATGATTTATACCGATGACCGGCCTGGAATGCTGAACCAACTCACGTCCGTCCTGTTCGCCGAGCAGAGCAATATCCGTAGTCTGGAAGCAAGCTCGGATGCCAATCATGGTGTAGATGGCGCAGTGATCGACGTTACGGCCGAAATACGAGATAAGAAGCAGCTGGAGCGCGTTGTAAGCGCCATCCGGCGTATTTCCGGCGTCCGCGATATTGAGCGGGCCCAGCATTTACCGCATGACTGAAATTCAAACCGAGCCAGAACATATCGCGATTTCAAAATCCAAAGGTATTCAAATCGACTGGAAGGACGGCCATCACAGCCAGTATGCCCTTGGTTATTTGCGCGACGAATGTCCCTGCGCAACCTGCACGGGAGCGCATGGCACGGCCCCGCAGAAGAGCGACTATTCAGCGCCTAAGGCCACGCCCTTCCAAATGTTCACACCCACGCTCAAGATGTTGCACGTCGAACAGGTAGGGCATTATGCCATCAAGATCGATTGGAGCGACGGCCACAATACCGGCATTTACTCGTTCGAGCATCTGCGTAAGATCTGCCCTTGCCAGGAATGCAGGGCTCATTCGTAACGCAGGGCCGTGATCGGGTCAACCTGCGTTGCCCGGTGCGCTGGAATATAAGCAGCGACAATTGCGACCGCGCTGAGTAAGGCAATCACCGTGAAAATTGTCAATGGATCGCCGGCGCCTACACCAAAGAGCAAGCTGCTCAAGACGCGGCCGAGCGCGAGCGAAGCAACCACGCCCACGCCTAGGCCCAGCATCACTGGCGGGAGACTCTGCCGCAGCACCAGGCTCCGGATGCCGGCTCGTGGCGCGCCCAACGCCATGCGAATTCCCATCTCGTTGGTGCGCTGCGCAACTGAGTAAGAAACCACTCCGTAGATCCCCAGACTCGCAAGCAGCAGCGCCGTCAGCCCGAACAATAGGACTAGCGTCATCTGGAACCTCCGCTGCGCTACCGATTCTGCTACGATCTCATCCATCGTTCGGAACGCCGGCACTGGAAGCTCAGGATCAACCGCGCGAATCGCCGCCCGGATGGCGGAGGATGCAGCTAACGGTTCCATCGCCGTCTTGACTGCCAGCGATATCTGATTGAAGGCGCGCTGCCAATAGGGCACATAAACCGTCGCCGAGGGGTTCTTGTTCAAGCTGACTCCGCGAACATCGCCCGCAATGCCGATTACTTCCATCAGAGGCGATTGGTCGCCACCGATACGGAAGCGCTTTCCCAGCGGATTCTGGCCCGGCCAAAGTCGCTCGGCCGTAAGCGGAGAGACCAGGGCAACATTGTGGCTACGGTCTCCTTCGCCAAAAAATCGTCCGGTCCGCAATGGAATTCCAAGGGTACGAAAGTAATCCGGACTCACCTGCCGGATGTCCGCCAGCGACCGCTCCATCAAAGGCACCTTCGATCCTTCCGGAGCGACCAGGTTATTTCCGCCTTCGCCACCCAGCGGAAGCATGTTTGAGACTCCAGCCGATGTAACACCCGGCAACACCTGTACATGTTCGAGCATCGACTGTAGAAAGGCCGCTCGTTTCTCACGGTCCGGGTAGCGAGTGTTCGGCAGGTTCAAACTGACCGTCACGATCCGCTGCGTCTCGAAGCCACGGTTGACGTCGAGGAGTTTGAAGAAGCTGTGCAGGAGCAAACCGCCAGCGACCAGGCACAATGCGCTCAATCCTACTTCCAGTGTTACGAGCAGGGAACGAAGCCTCCCAGTACCTTTTCCAACAGTCGCGCCCCGCGCCCCGGACCGCATTGCATCCTGCGGATCGGCCTGGGCGAACCTCCATGCCGGAAAGAAGCCGAAGAGCAGCCCCGCCACGATCGAGATGCCCATCGTGAACAGAAGCACGCGTGCGTCCAGGTGAATTTCATCCAAGCGAGGAAGATCGACCGGCGCAGATGCAAGAATCACCCGAATGGCCGCATAAGCGATCATCACACCCGTCAGCCCTCCGAGCCCCGAGAGCAGCAGGCTTTCCACCAGCATTTGCCTCGCCAGCCGGCCGCTGCTAGCCCCAATGGCACTGCGAATCGCCATTTCCCGCCGCCGCGTGGTCGCGCGCGCCAGCAGCAGATTCGCGATGTTCACGCAGCCAATCAGTAGAACCGCTCCCACCGCGGCCAACATCAACTGCAAACCCGTTCGTGCTCGACCGGTGATCTGCTGCTGCAGTGGCACCAGCGCCGCCCGGAGTTCGACTTTCTCCGATAGGCGTCCGGCGATAATGCCCTGGATCACGTTCAACTCCGAAAGAGCCTGGGACGAAGATACACCGGGCCCCAGCCGGGCGATGCAACTGAAGTTGAAGTCGCCCATGTCGTCCTTTTCTTCATCGCGCAAGCCAAACGGCTTCCACAATTGAGGCCGCTCTTCGGCGACAGTCATAGCAAAGAGTTGATTCAGCTTCGGAAAATGAAAACCGGAGGGTAGTACGCCAATGACCTCATATGGATTCCCGCTGAGCATGATCTTGCGCCCAATCACGTTAGGGTCCGCATCGAAGTGCCGTTTCCAAAGTTCTTCATTCAGCACCACCACGCGGTCGCGCCCGGCTTGGTCCTCCTCATTGAGAAATGTACGGCCTAGCCGCGCCTGTATTCCCAGCATCGGGAAAAGACTCGGTGAAACGCGGGCCGCCGCAATGCGCTCCGGTTCGCCTGAGCCGGTCAGATTGAAGGTCGTTCCGCCGATCAGTGCCATCTCAGAGAAGGAACGCGCGGTTTTCCGCCACTCCAGAAAGTGCATGGCGTTTACGGGGATTAGCGGGGTCAGGTTGGCGAACTTGGGAACCATTTCATGAATTACGACCAGGCGCTGCGATTCCCGGTATGCCAGCGGCCGCAGAATCACGCCATCCACAACGCTGAAGATGGCCGTATTGGCGCCGATTCCAAGCGCTAGCGTCGCAATCGCAATCCCGTAGAAACCCCAGTCCTTGCGCAACATCCGACCGGCAAATCGAAGGTCGTTCATTACTGAATGTACGGGGCGCCGCGGTCTTTTGTTCGGGTCAATTTAGCCCGACGCGCCGAAGCAGATCTATGAACCGTGGATCCGACCGCACGCTATCAAACGCCGGGTCCACTTTGAGATACAGCAGTCCAGCCGATCGGTCCTCATAGGCCTTCTGCAACCAGTCGAAGGCCTGATTTTTGTCGCCCAATCCGACGTGGATGAGCGCGATCAGACTCGGCTGTACGTACGTCTGCTGCGACCGTTCCTTTAACTGATCCAGGATCTTCTTAGCTTCGCCTGCCTGATGGGCGACGGCATAAGCATGTCCCAAAGCTGCCAGTTCGTTGGTATCGCCTTCGGAAAGCTCCAGCGCCTTACGCATTTCCGCAATCGCCTCCGGGTAAGTCCCTTTTTGCTCATACGCGCGGCCCAGGTACACGTGCGCCGGCACGAATTTCGCGTCCATGGCCAGCGTCTTTTGAATCTGCTCGACCGCCTCCGGATATTGGTGCGCGTAATAAAAGCGATAACCGAGAGCCAGGTTCAACGCCGGCGACAGCGGGTTCAGCTCCGAGGCGCGGTTCATTTCCACCAGAGCCTCATCAAAGCGCCCCTGGACCATCAGGTATTCCCCGTACCAGGAGTGCGCCGTTGGATAACTCGGATTCAACTCGATCGCGCGCTTGAACTCCTTCTCCGCTCCCGCCCAGTCCCACTCGTGAAATCTGGCCCAGGCTAGCGACGTATGCGCTTCGGCGCCAGCCTCATCCAATTCCAGCGACCTGGCAGCGGCGCTCTTCACTTTGGGCAACACTTCACGTGTCGGAAGGACGTTGAAATCCGCGAGCTGGGCGTAGGAATCCGCTTGCCCCGCGTACGCCAGCGCATAGCGTGGGTCTTTCTGAACGGCTTGCTGAAAATAATCGATGCTTTCCTGTAAACCTTCCAGCGTTTGCTTATTCCACTGATAGCGGCCCTGCAAATAGAGTTGATACGCAGCTCGGTCTTCAGTGGCGCCACGCGTCATCCTCTGTTTGTCTTCGCCGCTCAGTCTGAGGCGTAACTTGTCCGAGATCTCTCGCGAGATCTGTTCCTGGATCGAGAGCGTGTCGGAAACCCTCGGGTTGTACTGGCCGCCCCAGATCTGCCGATTATCACGAACCTCCACCAGTTCGGTGTTGATCGCCACTTGGTCGCCGTTGTGAACCAGCCGGCCGGTTAGGATCGCCTGCACCTTTAACGCGCGGCCGGCCTCCTGTGGGTCCACATCCTTATTCTTGTAGCGGGCCACCGAACTGAAGGATCTCACCGACACTTTGGGCAGTTGCGAGAGATTGTTGATAATGCTCTCCGTGATGCCATCACTCAGATACTCACTCCCCGGATTGCCGCCCACGTTCACGAACGGCAGCACCGCCAGCGAATCCAGCGGCTTCTCTCGAAAAGTCAGATAAATGATTGCCGCTGTCGCGATCGCGATGATCCCGAGAGCCAGAGCGACGAAGCGGCGGTGCCGCATCAGTCCGGTAATTATGTATTCGGCGCTCGATGCGCTGGCCGGCTGGCTGGGCGTCGAGTCAATCTTAGGTTGGGAACTCGACGGCCGATCGCTCACCGGCGCTACGGTCTGCGTTTGGCCAAGAGGGAGGCTTTCAACGACTGACCTGGATATGCGGCTCGAGTCCGCATCGCGCCGCAACCGCTTTAGATCGGCGCGGATATCGGAAGCCGTCTGATACCGCATATCGCGGTTCTTCTCGAGCGCTTTGAGAATAATTCGCCCTAGTTCATCCGGCAGTTCGGGCCGCAAGCGCGTGGGCGATGCCGGCGCGTTGTGCAAAATCGCGACGAACGTGAGCGCTGTCGTATTTCCATGAAATGGCGACACGCGCGTAGCCATCTCATACAGCACCACCCCAAAGGAAAACAGATCGGTTCGGGAGTCGAGTTCTTCGCCGCGCGCCTGCTCTGGTGACATGTACGCCACCGTTCCCAGCGTGGACCCGGGGCTGGTGATCAGCTCCTCGTGCTCCGTGGCGGTCTCGGAGGATTCACTTCCTTCCAGCGCCCGCCCGCCCGTTACCTTAGCCAGGCCGAAGTCCATAATTTTCGCTTGGCCGCGCGTGTTGACGAAAATGTTTGCCGGCTTGATGTCGCGATGCACGATCCCCTGCGAGTTCGCTGCATCCAGGGCATCCGCAATCTGAATCGCCAACTCCACCAGGTCGTCTACCGCTAGCGGCTTGGCCGCGATGCGATCCTTGAGGGTCCGGCCTTCCAGGCACTCCATCACCAGGAACGGCTTGCCGTCCCAATCGCCCAAATCGTAAAGTGTGCAAATGTTCGGATGGTTTAATGCCGAAACCGCGCGGGCCTCCCGCTGAAACCGATCGAGCGCCAGCCGATCCGTAGCCAATTCTTCCGGTACGAACTTTAAAGCGACCGCGCGTCCCAGCGAGTGTCTTCAGCTTTATAGACGACACCCATCCCCCCTTTGCCAAGGACCGAAACGATCCGGTAATGCGAAATCGTTTTCCCCACCAACCCGGCTTTAGACGACTGCGGTGTCATATTCAATTAGCGCAGCGGATATCCTTTGTCACCCGGAAGCAGGCCGTTGATCTTCAGAACTTTCAGCCCCTTCGGAACTAGCGGCGCTTCCACAAACGCAACCGCGCCCGGCATGGCCGCCGTTAATTCCTCCGCCATTTCGTTCGAGTAGACGATCTTCGGCCCGCTGGCAGCCTCGGCACGGAACACTTTAGCGATCCAATACTGCCGGAACTGAGCCTCGGACATTTGATAAACCGTTTTCAGCACGACCTCGCGTTCACGCGCGCCCGGAGCACGCACTAGCAGGGTCACCCGCAGATTCGATGTCCAAAACTGCCGATCGCCTAACAATAGCCTGCGAAGCTCCGCGAACGTGAGATTTTCTACCGGCACATCCTGCCGCACCAGAATGGCGATGTCATTATCGGCGCCCGCCGCGGTGTTCGAAAACGCGTTCCAGCACAGCGCGGCAAGAAAGACCGCGCCGCCCAGACAATGTGTTTTCAGTCTTGCCATAGGTCGCTAGAACGTGAAACTCGTCTGGACGAACAAACCGTTGATGGCCGGCCGATCCCGGAGATCATAATGCCTGTACTCCCACTTGAATGCCGCAAAGCTGGATATGTCGTAGCGCAATCCTACCGTGGATCCGGAAAAAGTTGGAACTAGTGGAGTGAAGATCGGGTCCGACTTCGGCACGTGAATAGTCTCGAACCGGAAATACGGCTTCCACAACTTTTGTCTAAACGGCAGGCGGTAGGCGGTCTGAACATAAAACGCCTGGCTATTGGAAGTGACGCCGCCCCGAATCGGCTCGTGCGTCACATTCGCAAACTCGGCTATGAACTCCGGCGTCTCTTTTTGCCACACGATGTGCGCGGACTGTATCCATTCGCGCGCGGCCGGAGCAATCAGCGGATTCAGCTCATCGTGATAAACCGAGCCGCCCACTTGCAGTCCATAAAGCTGGTCCGGCTTTACAAAGATATTCGCCAGCCAGGCGCGATTGTTGTTAACGTCGCCGAAGTCGCCAGGCCGGCTTATCACTTGCCCGCGTCCGTTGCCGAGACCAAAATTGTAGTTGAGATTCAAACCGCTGGCGGGAACGTCGCCCTCTACGAGGGTACCAACGAAGTGCACTGGAATGAAACTGCCACCGAATTGCGTCATTTCAGGCCGGCTGATGGTGGTCTGTAGCCATTGGCCGTGATGGAACGCGGTGTTCCAGTAGTTGATGGGAGTGTGGTAGCGGCCGAAAGAAAGCTTGAAGTAGTCGTTCAGATCGTACCGGATTATGAAGCGTTCGACTTCGGCGTTGAATCCGGGGGCTGGCGGTGTACCCGTGCCGGCGTCACTGCGCGCCGTCAAAGTAATCTCACTGAAAACGGTCACCTTGGGCGATAACGAAGAGCTCAAGTGCAACGTAAATTGGCCTTCCTCGAATCCGCTGTGCGGAAGAACTAGTGTTTGGGGGGCAAATCCGCTGGAAGCACCATGAAAATCCGTCGCGGAGAAATTGATGTCGCCGAAGCCGGCAATCTTGAGGGACGGATAAACCGGCTGCGTTGCCTCGGACTGCGCGACCGGCACCGGCGGCTGATCGTGCGACATTCGCATCGCCTCTGTTGGAGACGGCGAGGGTGCCTGGGTAGGAGCGGGAGCCGGCGGAGCCACCGGACTAGCCGCCAGCGCCGTCGTGCCCCCTTTTTCCAATTCCGCGACACGCTTCTCCAAGCCATCGATGCGCGTCAGCAACCGCTCGATCAGTTCTCGCGTGGCCGGGTCGGCTGTCTGCGCCTGCGCCCCCGGTAGCAGTACTGCAAAAAGTCCGACAGCAAATAGTCGATAGCCCATGGGTCACCCTCTGCGGATAATCCAAGAGGCTAGCACAACGAGCTATCATCAAAAATGATCAAAGGAATCCTTGTCGCCGCGATCATCCTGATTCTGATCGCCGTCCCTTTGTTCCTGTTCCTGACGTCCTCGCACTCCTCCCTTGCCTTTGCTTCGCCACCCAAAGCCATCGGCGCTGCGACACCCGTAACCGTGCATATCGTGAATCCGCACGGCATCCGCAAGTTCGCGGCTCTGATAGAGCAAAATGGCGTGAGTAAGACGTTCCTGGAAGCGAATCATCCTGCCAACCGCTTCACCTTCTGGCGCGTCCATGCGCCGGCCCAGGACGTTAGCTTTACCGTCGGCAAGAACCAGGCCCCGGATCTCAAGGAAGGAAAAGCGCGGCTGATCGTCGAAGCCGAATCGAACGATCTGCGCGGCGTCGTCGATACAACCTCGCTCGACGTCGACGTCATCCTGCGCCCGCCTTCGGTCACAGCCGATAGCCTGCAACATTACATCAATCAAGGCGGTTCTGAACTGGTAAGCTTCACGCCTTCCGGTTCCTGGAACGACGCCGGTATCCGCGTCGGCAACCAGACCTTCCGCAGTTTCCCCAAACCCGGCAGCAGCGGCGAGCGCTTTTCTCTGTTTGTCTTCTCGTGGGACGTGCCGGCGGGGACTGAGCCTGTTGTCTATGCGAAGAATCCGGCTGGAACCGAATCCACCGCGCATTTCTGGTTCAAGGTCTTCCCCAAAAAATTCCGGGCCCGAGATCTTCCAATTGACGACCAGTTTCTCAATAAAGTCGTGAATCAGATCGATCCCAACGGCTCCGGCGATCTTCTCGCCCGCTTCCTCAAGATCAACAGCGAAATGCGCCGCGAGAACAATGCTACTCTGGCGAATCTGCGCTTCAAGACGCAAGAAAAGTTTCTCTGGACCGAGGCTTTCCTTCAGCTCGCCAACTCCAAAGTGGAATCCGAATTCGCCGATGTCCGCACCTACGTTTACAAAGGAAAGAAAGTCGACAAGCAGGTGCACCTCGGCTTCGATCTGGCCGTCTCGCAACATACGCCCGTGGTCGCCGCTAATGACGGCAAGGTGGTTTGGGCCGCAATGCTCGGCATTTACGGGAACTGCATTGTTGTGGATCACGGCTATGGTCTGCAATCGATCTATGGCCACCTGAGCGAATTCGCCGTGAAAGAGGGCGACATAGTGAAACGCGGCCAGACCATGGGCAAAACCGGTTCTACCGGCCTGGCCGGTGGCGATCATCTGCACTTCTCCATGCAAATCGACGGAGTGCAGGTGAATCCAGTTGAGTGGTGGGATGAACATTGGATCAAGGACCATGTCCGCACACGCATTAATACGCAATAACGTGGCGCGCACGCTGCTGCTTGCCGCGCTCTTCGTCGCTTCGGCAGGCGCTCAAGAAACCCAACTATCGGTCGACCAGATCGTCGAAAAGCACGTCATCGCGCTCGGCGGCGCCGATAAACTCAGCGCAATTCAAAATGTCACGATGACCGGCACGGCATCGCTGATGGATGGCCAACTCCAGGCGCCTGTTATCATTCGGGCCAAACGACCGCTATCCATGCGCATGGACCTGAGCGCCCAAAGCCAGACCTTCGTGCAGGCGTTCGATGGGAAGACCGCTTGGATGATCAATCCCTTCATGGGGTCGCCAGAACCGCAGAAGTCGAATGAGGATGACACTAAAGCCGCGCGCGACGACGCCGACTTCATTGATGGCAGCTTGGTGGGCTACCAGGCCAAGGGCAACGCAATTGAATTGGCCGGCAAAGAAGATCTGGACGGTTCACCGGCCTACAAGCTCAAGGTCACGAAGAAGAGCGGATCCATCGAAAATGTGTATCTGGATGCAACAACCTTTCTGCCGGTCAAGAGCACCGGCACGCGCAAACAGCAGGACCACGAGATCGCCTATGAATCTTTTCCGGGAAACTTCAAACTTGTAAACGGCGTCATGATGCCGTTCCGCCTGAATCAAAAAATGAATGGCCGCTCCATGCTGGAGCTGACGGTCGAGAAAGTGGACGTAAATACTTCCATGGATGACTCCATTTTCCAAATGCCCGAGTCGCCCAGCCCGAAAAAGTGATTGACTCGGGACCCGATTTCGGTCCAAACTTGGAGGCAATGTAATCGGCTGTTTGGCATCAACAAAAGGAGCTTCGGTGAAGAAACTTTTTATTGGCAACCTTCCCTATCAAGCCAGCGAGGCGGAGTTGCAGGACTTCTTTTCACAGGCGGCGGTTCACGCCGATTCCGTCCAGATTATTCGCGACAAGTTCACCGGTCAAGCACGCGGCTTTGGATTCGCCGAGTTCTCTGACGACGCGGCAGCGGACCGGGCGGTCCAATCCTGCAACGGCAAAGAATTTATGGGCCGCGCGTTGGTGGTGAACGAAGCCCGACCGATGCGCGAGGGCGGTGGTGGGGGTCGCGGTGATCGTGGCGACAGGGGTGGACGAGGCGGCGGTGGCAGAGGCGGCCGCGGCGACTATTAACGACCTCATCGATTTCATGCGCTAACATGCTTTAGTGCAGAACGGCGCGCAGCAATCACCTCCTGAGATGACCGTCAAAGCGGTCGGCCTGGGAATTTTCCTGGCTTTCGTTTTCGGCGCGGCCAACGCCTACCTCGGCATGCGGGCGGGACAAACGGTCGCCGCGACCATCCCTGCGGCCGTGATCGCCATGGCGCTCTTCCGCATTCCCGCTTTCCGCGGCGGCATCCTGGAACAAAACATCACGCGCACCGCGGCCTCGGTCGGCGAAGCTTTGGTCGCAGGCGCAATCTTCACCATTCCGGCATTCATGATGGTGGAACTGGATGGCCGGCGCCTTTGGACCGATCTGCGATCCCACTATTGGGAGGCCACGCTGGTACTCCTGGTCGGCGGACTGATCGGCGTCTTCTTCATCATTGTGCTGCGCCGCCCGCTGTGCGTCGATGCGCCGCTGCCATGGCCTGAGAGCGTAGCCAGTTACGAGATCGTGAAGGCCGGCGAAGCCAGCGCCACCAAAGCCCCGCGCTACATCTTCGGCGCAATGGGATTCGGCGGGTTGATCCAGATTTTGAAGGCTGAGAACGGTCTGCAAATATTTCGCGAATACTCCGAGGGATTCCTAGCGTTTCCGAAATCCGTTATCCAGCACTTCAATTACGAAAAACAGCCCATCGGCAGCGTCACGCATTTCGGCGGTATTCCCTGGTCCACGCCGAGCCTTTCACCCGCGCTAATTGGAATCGGATATATCATCGGACCTCAACTTGCTTGCATCAATGTTGCCGGTGGAATTGTTGCCTGGTGGATTCTGATCCCGCTGCTGCTCTTCTTCGATCCGGATCTTCCGCGCCGTATCGGGACCAATGACCCTGGCATCGCAGCCTACACGATCTGGTACAACGTGGTCCGCCCGATTGCAGTCGGGACCATGCTGGTGGGCGCCGCCAGCACCATGTTCTCCATGCGAGAATCGCTAGTCAGTTCGTTCCGCGGGATCTTTACCGTTTCGGCCGCCGCGGCGCACGAAGGCAAAGCGCTCGACCGCACCGAGCAGGACATTCCGGCGCGCTGGGTAGTCCTGTCGACCGCTGTTCTGCTGATACCAATCACGGCCATCTATTACTACTTCACTCACGGGCTCGGCTCGGCGATTGTCGCCGCGATCATCATGACCGTCACCGGATTCTTGTTGTCGGCGATCGGAGGCTACCTGGTCGGTTTGGTGGGCAGCTCGAATCAGCCGCTGTCCGGTTTGACCCTCGCTGCGTTGATAATCGCGGCACTGGTGATGGTGACGATCGGTGTAACTGGACTCTCGGGCGTCGCGGCCGTGCTCGGCGTGGCAGCCGTGGTTTGTGTCGCTTGCTCCGTATCGGGCTCGCTGATCCAGGATTTAAAAGCCGGTCACCTGCTCGGTGGAACTCCATGGAAGATGGAGCTGGTGGAGATCATTTCAGTGATCCTGCTCGCGTTCTTTCTTATGGGCCCGATCATTGCGCTGCACGAGGCTAACCTGAGCACGGGCGGAATCGGCGGACGTGCGCTGCCGGCGCCCCAGGCCGGGCTGATGGCCCAGTTGGCGAAAGGGATCGTCGGCGGACAGATGGCCTGGGGCCTGCTCGGAATCGGGGCTGCCTTCGGCGTCGCGCTGCTTCTGTTCGGAGCCCGCTCGCCCATGCTGGTTGCCGTCGGAATGTATCTTCCATTCGATACCTCATCGGCCATCTTCGTCGGCGGCCTTATCAAATGGATCGTTGATCGAATATCGCAAGAGCGCAGCCGCGAAGAGAAGCTTCAGATCGAAGAGAAGGGCACGCTGCTCGCATCTGGCCTGATTGCCGGCGAAGCCATCGTGGGAATTCTGCTGGCCGTGGTTTTCTTAGCTGGGGCGCCGGCTATCGCCACGTTTGGATTTTATCCGGCTTGGGGCGGATGGCTGTCGTTGATCGGGTTCGCGGCCATCGGGTATGTACTCATTCGAATCCCGACGCGGCCGTCCACAGAGTGAAGCCTCTCTAATTCTCCACGATGACCGCGTAGATCTCGCCTGGGCCATGAACGCCGCGCACTAGGATCTGCTCGATATCCGCCGTGCGGCTCGGTCCCGTGATCAGGACCATCGAGCTCGATTGCTCGGCCGGTTTGGGAAGCAGACTTAGCAATTCATCGAGATTCGCCACGATTCGCGAGCTCGGGACGATGGCCACATGCGCCGGCGGCAACAGCGAAACCAGCCGAGCCTCCTGCCTGCTCGACAACATCACCAATGTTCCGGTTTCGGCGAGAGCGTAGTCGGCGCTTGTGATTCCGACATCGGCGGCGGCGCAGGCATCGCGCAACGCATCGCGATCGGTAAATCCGGATTCCACCTGTGGAAGCCGTGTAATGCCGCAGGTCTCCAGAAACGAGGCATTGGACGCAACCACGCGCTTTCCGTCGAAGAGCGACGCGAGCCGCGGTACAACTGCGGCGGCGTCCGGCACCACGAATGCTTTTCCCGCGAGTTTTTCGAACCGTTGAACGAAGGTCTGAGTATAGAGATTGCGATCCGATCGCGGTCCTCGCAACAATGGCGCGGATAATGGCGCGGGCGGCTGTCCGGCGGTCCGGCCCAACGCTGTTCGTATATCGGTCAGAATCTGGTCGCGCGACGTCACTGGCGCTTCCTCGCGGCCCACAACTGATGAAAGCTCTGCTTCGCCGGACGTGGAAGAGTCCGCTGGCTGGCCCACTTCTTCAACGGACCCACCGGCGGTACGAGCGGCGCCAGTATCGCGCCAATGCGTCCAGCCAGCAGGTAAATCCGGGGATGCGCCATCACCCACGCGAACATCCGGAACGCCAATCGTTCCAGGCCACCGGCGCCTTGCCGCTGCTTGGCCTCGGTCACTTCGGATCGCAGCTTCAACAGCAGCTTCGGAATTTCGATTTTGACCGGACACACTTCAGCGCAAGCTCCGCACAGGCTCGATGCGAAGGGCAGCCATCCATTCTCCGTGATGTCGTGAAACTGCGGCGTGATGATCGCACCAATCGGGCCGGAATAAACCCAGGGATAATTGTGGCCGCCGATCTTGCGGTACACCGGGCAGTGATTCAGACACGCCCCACAGCGAATGCAGTACAGCGACTGGCGCTTCTCCGGATCGGTGAGCAGCTTGGTACGGCCGTTGTCGAGAAGAACAAGATAGAACTCGTCCGGGCCGTCCACTTCATCACCGCGCCTCGGTCCGGAAAGAAACGACGTGTACACCGTGAGCGGCTGGCCGGTCGCGCTGCGTCCCAGAAGATCCAGAAACACGGCCAGATCCTGCGCGCGCGGGATGAGTTTCTCGATGCCCGCCACCGCAATGTGAATCTTCGGTGTCGATGAGCTCAGGCGCGCGTTGCCCTCGTTTTCGACCACTACAACGGCGCCCGAATCCGCAATCAGGAAGTTTGCGCCCGTCACGCCGATGTCGGCTTGCAGAAATTTTTCCCGCAACACCGCGCGCGCGATCTTGGTCTGCTTTTCGGGGACTACTTCTTTTTCGACGCCCAGCCTCTTGGTAAACACATCCGCGACGTCATAGCGCGTCATGTGCAGCGCCGGCGCGACGATGTGATAGGGCCGCTGATGCGCGAGCTGCAGAATATATTCTCCGAGATCGGTTTCCACCGCTTCCAGTTGATGATGCTCCAGGCGCTCGTTGAAGTGAATCTCCTCGCTGGTCATCGATTTCGATTTCACGATCAGGCGCGCGCCGTTCTTCTTGGCCAGTCCCAGTACGAAATCCGCGACCTCCTGGCCATCCCTGCAAAAAACGACTTGGCCGCCGTGCGCAACCACGTTCGCTTCCAGTTGCTCGAGATAGTAATCGAGATTCTCGATGGTGTGTTTCTTGATGAGGTTCGCCTGGGTGCGAAGATCCTGATACTCCGGCAGTACGCCGGCGCCGACGGCAGTGGCGCGATGATCCATCAGCCGGCCGCTGGCAGTATAGATGGCCAGCTGAAGTCGGGGATCGTCGAGAGTCTGTTTGATGGTTTTTGAAGGTGCGCCGGTCATTGGTTTTATCGGGACGCCAGTACCTCGGCCAGATGCAATGTGCGGATGGGCAGACCCGCGCGGTCGATCACGCCTTGGAGCTGCATCAGGCAACTGGAATCGATCGAGACCACCGCGCTGGCTTCGGTCTTGCGGATGGAGTCGATCTTGGTGCGCGCCATCGCGCCCGAGACTTCCGGAAACTTGACCGAGAACGTCCCACCGAATCCGCAGCATTCCTCGGCCACGTCCATCTCGCGCAGCGTCAGACCTTGAACCTTTGCCAGCAGCCGGCGCGGACCGGTCTTGATGCGCAGCTCCCGCAGGGCGTGGCAGCTATCGTGATAGGTGACGACGCCGTTATAGCGCGCGCCGACATCCTCGGCCTTTGCTACCTCAAGAAGGAATCTGGAAAACTCCCAAACACGCGGTGCGACGCGGTGCACTTGCTCGAGCTGTTTCGAATCGTCCTTGAAGATCTCTTCGTAATGGTGAGTGATCATCGAGGTGCACGAGCCCGAAGGCACCACGATATATTCGGAATCGCGGAAGACGTCCAGGAAGTGGCGCGCGACGGTCCGCGCCTCCTCGGGGTAGCCGCTATTGAACGCGGGCTGGCCGCAACACGTCTGGGCCTGCAGGAAATCGATCTCGTAGCCTAAGCGCTCGAGCACTTCGGCCATTGCGATTCCAACCTGGGGGAAGACCTGATCGACAACGCAGGTCACGAATAGGGAAACTCTCACTGGCTTGTATCCGCGGTGGGCATTAAACTTAATTGTGCCGCATTTGGGCGGCAAGTATAAGCATGGAACTTGTAACGGTCAGCGAGGTTCGGCCGCGCGAAGAGCACTACCTACAGCTCGAACGAGGAAACATTCTGTTCTTTCCGCGGACTCCATTCGAGTTATCGGAAGACGAGCGCGACATACTGCGCAGCACCAGCCTGACCGGCGGCAGCCTACACAAGAACATTGCCTATCGTCCGGCTGCGGACAAAGTAACTGGCTTCGATAAGTCGATGGCGCACGATTCAGAAAAGCTCCGCGAAGTGCTACGAGCGTATTCGCAACGGGCGCTGGGGCTGCTACGGTCGCTTCTGCCCCGTTACATGGAAGGCTGCAAGGTTGATTTCGCAAGTTTTCGCCCACAGGAGGAAGAGGGTCGCGATCTACCGACCAAGAAGCGCAACGATCTGCTGCACGTGGATGCTTTTCCCACCCGTCCGACGAAGGGCGACTTGATTCTGCGGGTGTTCACCAATATCAACAAAACGAAGCCACGCGTGTGGCTGACTTCCGATCCATTCGAGCCGCTAGCGCGGCGCTATGCCATGGATGCCGGGCTACCGGAATTCGCCAAGCGGCCCGGAGGTTCATGGCGGAGCAATGTTCTGCGCGCGTTTGGTCTGCCAATCGCCGATCGGTCGGCTTATGACCGCTTCATGCTCGGTTTCCATGACTACCTGAAGTTCAACGAGGAGTATCAGCGGGACTGCGCGAAATATCGCTTCGAGTTTCCCCCCGACTCGACTTGGATGGTTTTCACCGACATCGTTCCGCACGCCGTGCTATCGGGCCAACATGCCTTAGAGCAGACGGTGATCGTGCGGCGCCGGTCGTTAGCGGCCCGTCAAAATGCGCCGATTGAGATTCTCGAAGCGCTCTGCGGGCGCCCGCTCGCGCCTATTTCTTGACGTATTTCTTCAAGTCTTTCGGACCCACTTCGGCGCCATAAATTACGCCTTTCGGGTCCGCCGCGACGCCCTCCGCCGCAGTGGTGCCACTGAGCGGTGGCTGTTGTGGGTCGGGAATGAACGCGGCGACTGACCCATCCTTGGCACTTCCGATTCTCATGCCGCGCTTCCACCCTGCGTGATTGCTGTCATTCGACTCGGAATCCGCCACATACATGACGTCTTTCTTATCGATGAAAATTCCGCTCGGCCGGCTGAACTGCGTCCACACTTCGAGAAACTTCCCGTCCTGATCGAAGATCTGGATGCGATTGTTCCCGCGATCGCCCACGAACAGCCGTCCCTTGGAATCGAACGCGATAGCATGGGGTACATTGAACTCGCCTTCACCCGAGCCCTTGTGTCCCCAGGTCTTGATGAACTTCCCGTCCTTGTCGAACTTCACGATTCGTGCATTCGTGTTTCCGCCGTGCCCGTCGGCGACGAAGATGTCGCCGTTCGGAGCCACCACCACGGCGGACGGGGCATTGAAAGTATCGGGACCATCGCCAGTAACGCCGGCCTTGCCGAGCGTCATCAAGACCTTTCCATCCGGACTGAACTTGAAAACCTGGTGCCCCTTGCCGCCTTTGCCCTGGCCGTCGGTCACCCAAACGTTGCTCTCTTTATCCACATAAAGGCCGTGCGGAAAGATGAACATTCCACCGCCAAAACTCTTCAGCAGTTTGCCCGACGCGTCAAACTCCAGGATCGGATCATCGGTCTTGCCGTCGCAGGAATTTGCGCCGCACCGCTCGGCTACCCAGATGTGGCCGTGTGAATCAAGGCTGACGCCGGCCGCCGATCCCCAGGTTCGACCGTCGGGAAGCTTGGCCCAGTTCTCGATCGTTCGATAGGGATTGGGTTGGGCATTCGGTTCGGTGGTTGCGGCGAGCACGGTTGCGCTGATGATCGCCATCACGGCCCCGAATCGACGTGGATGTCTCATGACGCCTCCTTTAATCCTGATTAAGAATTGTAGCGCGCTCGCACTCCTGGAGTTTGCGCCGCAGGAACCGCCGCTCGGGCTCAGAGCACGGGCGCTCCAGGGCTGTGCTGAAGCAAGTCGCCGCTTCGCTGTGCCGCCCCAGTTCCAGAAGCAGGTGTCCGCGCACTGCGGGTAGCAGGTAGTAACTGCGCAGTTTCGAATTGTTCTCGAGCGGTGCGATGACGTCTAGAGCTTCCTCAGGCCCCTGCACCTTGGCGACGACCACCGCTCGATTCAGCGCGACCACCGGAGAGGGATTGATCGCGAGGAACTGATCGTATAAGCGGAGGATCATCGGCCAATCGACGGCATGCCATTCCGGCGCGCGTGCGTACGTGGCCGCGATGGCCGCCTGTACATGGTATTCAGAGACGTCATCGCCCGCCATGGATCGATCGAAGTGATGGAACCCCAGATCGATCAAGTGTTGATCCCAAAGCCCGTGATCCTGAAATTCGAACGGCACCAAATCGCCCGCTTCGTCAACGCGAGCCGCGAGGCGCGACACTTGAAAGGCCATCAGGGCCACCAGCGCATGAACACTGGGTATTGCGATCGACGAAGCCGCGACCAAGCGCCCCAGCCGCAGCGCTTCAAAGCAAAGATCCCGGCGGATCAGGTCTTGCCCTTCATGCGCCGTGTAGCCTTCATTGAACATGAAATAAATCACGTCCAGCACCGAAGCAAGGCGCGACTTCAGCTCGGCTCCGCGGGGCATGTCGAGGGTCAGGCGCCGCTCGCGGATCTGGCTTTTGGCGCGGACCAGCCGCTGCGCGATCGCGGCGTCGTCGGCCAGGAACGCCCGCGCTATTTCGCGCACACTGAATCCGCCGACGGTCTTCAGGCTCAGTGCCACGCTCGATTCCTGGGAAATCTCCGGATAGCAGCACATGAAGATCATGCGCAGCTCGTCATCGCGGAGCTGCTCTTCGAGATCGGGATTATCTTCGGGAGCGGACGCCGATCGGGAAAGCTCGCGGACGATGGCATCGCTCTTGTCGCTGAGCAGCCGATTACGCCGCACCGCATCGATCGCGGCATTGTGAGCCACGCGAAAAAGCCATGCGCCGGCGTTCTCCGGAGCCCCCTCATAGGGCCAGGTCTGGAGAGCCCGGAGCATGGCTTCCTGGACGGTCTCTTCGGCGAGATCGATGTGCGCCGGACCGAGCAGACGGGTCAGGTGAGCCACCATCCGACCCGCCTGATGCCGGAACAAATGCTCCAGCAGCGATCCGGTCTCACCCGCCGCGGTCACGATCCGTAGACTTGCCTTACTTCCACCGTGCCCCCGTATTCTATCTGCGGGTGGTTGAGCGCCAGCTTGACGGCTTCGTCGTAACTGGCCGCTTCAATCGTGTAGTAGCCCGCTAGAATCTCTTTGGTCTCGCTGTAAGGACCGTCGGTCGCTTTGCCCTTGCCCCCCACCGATCGAATCACGCGGCCGGGTTCATCCGCTAAACGCTTGCTGTCTCGGGTGAAAGGTTTCTTAGTCCAGGCCATGTATTTTTCGATGGCCTTCTGCATATCTTCCGGGCTGAGCTTCACCCAGCCAGTTGGATCGCCATGAAGAAGGAGCATGTATTGTGGCATCGTTCTTCTCCTATCGTACGCGAGTGTATTGTGCGGTCTCGCTGAATTTCGGTTGGCCGTTTTCGTAGAACTGCCACTCGCTGACCAAGTGGCTATTATCCACGATACGAAGTTTGGCATTGTGCATGTGGCCGGCGCTCGGGCTGGCCAGGTTGGTGGCATCCAGGAACTGGAAATCCAGCTCGCCGGTGCCGGCATTGAATGCCTTGACCTGCATGCGCGGCTGATTGCCGATCATACAGTAATGGGTAAGCAACAGGCGGCCTCCGTCGACATAGTAAACCGTTACCATGCTCGGCATCGTCTCCGATGACTCCCGCTCCAGCAGGGCCGTATCGCCCGAAACCAGTTCATAGCTCAGATGGACTTTCCCTGAGCTGGTAGTGGCATCCCATTCACCAACCAGTGTTTTGAGGCGGGCAAAAGCCGCCTCGGCGCTGCTGGGAGGGTTGGGCTTGGCATCCGCGGCCTGGAGGACGGCCGAAGCTGTAACCAGCGTCGCTATCAAAAAGAAACGTGTTTTCATTGGGTTCTCCTTAGGTGTTTGCGTCTTGCACCCTAATAACGAACTGGGGCGTAGAAAATCGACAAACGATCGCGAAAAAGTTTGCCGCCAACCGCCAGTGCTAAGCGGTTGCTGAAAGTCTCCCGCAGGTCGGGGATCTGCCCTACGGGTGACGCTGGTGACGCTGATTTCGACAGTCGGTGAGGAGTGTCGACTGCTATTTCGGTTGTCAAAGAGCCCATGCAGGCACACGATACCCGCAGCTCATTTCTAACACGCGGCGCGGAATCCGAGCGGATGGTGGGGGCGGATGTTGTTGAGTGCGTGGAAGAATTCGCGCTGCGGATAGTGTCACCGAGCGTGGCATAGGCGAGGCCCGGCCAGGTCGGACGTGAGATGATTGCGCCTAGGTTTGAATTGCCATGATTCACTTCCCCTCCCGACACATCCTTATCGCGGCAGCCGCTGCGCTTTCTGCATTGGGCCAGAGCAGCAACTCCAGCACCATCGCCGGAGCCGGATATTTGTTCCCTGCTCCAATCAGCGTCGCTCCCGGACAAGTCATCACCGTATTCGCGAAGGGCGTAGGCAGCACTCTCAAGCAGCCGGTGCTGGCCGGATTCGGCAGCTTGCCGACTTCGCTCGCCGGCATCAGCGTCACCCTCGTGCAGGCAACGAACATCCTAGCGCCGATCCTCCAGGTAAGCCCTACCACGCTTAGTGGGAATTTTGGCGTGATGACGGCCATCACGATACAAATCCCCTACGAGTTGCAACTGCCACCTCCAAACGGCGGTTTGGGGGGAGGCGTCGCGTTTTTTGTGACCGAGAACGGCGTGGCTGGGACTTGGAGCGATTTGAATGCCGAGCCCGATCAGGTGCATATTCTGACAGTTTGCGATACGGTCCTCGGTGGCTCGGGCCCCTCCACCGGCAGGTGCCAGTGGGAGGTGACACATGCCAACGGCGTGCTGGTTTCGAACGCAAACCCGGCGTCGGTAGGCGAAGAACTGGTCGCATATGCAGCCGGTCTGGGCGCGACGAATCCCCCGGTACCCACTGGTCAACCAGCCACACAGCCCACGCCCACCGCGGAGACGTTCAGGCTGGCCTTTAATTTCCAAGCCGATGCTTTACCTTCCTCGCCGTTTTCGCAGGGGACTCCAGGTATATCGTTTACCTCGATTCCGTTGTTCGCCGGCTTGACACCCGGATATCCCGGCTTATACCAGATCAACTTCGTCGTGCCTGCGGCGCCGGCAGGATTGCCTCCGTGTGTTTCCGGACAAGGACCGAATCTGGTCAACACGAACCTGACGGTGAGCGTGGTAGGTGTGACGTCGTTCGATGGTGTGGCCATTTGCGTCTCCCTTCCGCAGTGACCCACTCCGCAATCGCTCGGTCCGAAGCACGCGAATCATATCGAGTGACGCAGCGCGCCGAGCCGGTTAAGTCACTGATCTGGGCTAGCAAGGTTTTAAATCAAAAGAATAAATTCCCGGTGCGTCAGCCGGAGTGGTATACACGGGAAGAGCGGCCCTGCAAGGTTTCAAGAGTGCGCCACGCAAACCTGATCAGGCACTCTGCCCAGGTTCGCTTAGACGTGAAAAACGGAAAGTGTTTGACCGGAACGTGCCGTTAAGTGCTCTGGTACAGGCGCTCGTAGGCATCGATGGAATTGGCGGCGAGTGCCCGCGGCAGATCCTCGCCCAGGACGCGCTGCGCTTCGGGCTCGGCCTTGAATACCGCGTCGAAGTGAGCGGCGGTGAGCCCGCGAATGAAACGGTGGGCCTCGTCGCCGGAACAGAGATCGGCGATGGGGCGCATTTCGCGGTTAATCCAGGAAGCTTCGGGCGGAAAGGCCGTGGCGCGCATCCGCTCGTGGGCCTGTTCGACTTGATCGACGAAATGCAAGTGGTCGGCGCGGCGGAGGATCACCATTTGCTTCGATCCGGGGGTGCGATCGAAAAGTTCGTACATCCCGGTCAGCGGGAGGCAGACATCCTGTTCGGCCACGAGATAGAGCGTGGCGACAGGACGGCTCCAGGCGAAGGTGAGGGTTGCGGGAATGATTCCCGGCTTGGGATTGGAAGCTCCACCGGGGGCGAGCGCCACCGCGGCGCGTACCCGCGCGTCGGTCTCCGGCACGGCAAGCGCGGTCCACCCGCCGATGCTGTGGCCCACGATTCCGATGCGGTCCGGATCAGGGATGGCCGGGTCGGGGGATCGACCATCCAGCAGATGGTCGAGGAGAAAACCCACATCCTGGACTCTGCTGCGGCTGAGCATTCGGATGAGCGCGGCCCGTTCGGCGGCGGTTTGGGCGCGGCTGGCCGCCAGCTCAGGGGCGAACAACTCGGAGTGATCGAGAGCGGCGACGAGATAGCCGTGACTGGCCAGGTGCGTAGTCAGAAAAGTGGCGGCGAGGCGGTTGCCGCCGCTATGGTGCGAAAAAATGATGAGCGGGAAGGTGCCGGGCTCCGCGGGATACCAGATTTCGCAAGTGAAGAGACGGTCGCGCGCCGCGTCGCGCGCTTCGATGGTGCGGACTCCGGTGGGGAACCGGCCGCGTTCGAAGGGGCTGTAGTACGGTGAGCGATTCATGGATGCAGTCCCATCATATTAGTTGAGTTTAAGTAATCGCGACGCGTCAACAAATAAGACGGATGCTCGAGACCCGTCGGAGGATAAAACTCCGCATGCGTGAACTCGAATCCGAGCTTGGTGAGCACTCGCCGCGACGCCGAGTTCGCCGGGTGGTGGCCTGCGAACAGCGCCTCAGCACCCAACTTATCGAATGCAAAAGCAATGACCGCTCGTCCCGCTTCCTGGGCTAACCCGAGGCCCCAATACTCCGGTCGAAGATGAAACCCGAGCTCGTAGATCTGTTGATCCAGCCGATAGGGACGCAAGCCGGCGCAACCGGCGAGCCGATCGTTTTCTAAAAGGAAGATTGGCCAATATTGCACGTTATAGATGCTCCTCGTTGCAATTTCCGCGGTCAGACGCTGCTCGATTTGCTCGGCTGTGAACGGGCCTCCGATCAAAGACGTTACTTCCGAGTTACCCCAAAGCTCGTGCGCCAGTGGAAGATCGTTCGTCGACCAATGGCCGAATCCCAAACGCCCGGTGGTCAGGAAATAAGCATGCGGGATACTCCCGTTGACACTCATGTAATTCCATGATAGTTTTCTCTGAACTGACGGAGTATTTCTGAAAGGGGTTTCCATGAGTAAATCCATTCAGGCTGCCATGCTGCTGCTCTTCTTCGCGGCCGCATTGTTTGGCCAGAGCGAATCGGCCTCGATCGTCGGGACCGTGACGGATTCCAGCGGCGCCGCGCTTCCGGGCGTGACCATCAGTATCCGCAACACTCAAACCAACGGCGCGTTTAACGTGCAAAGCGCCCCCGACGGCAACTACACCTCGCCTCCCTTGCAGCCTGGGCCATATTCGGTGACGGTGGAAGCTCAAGGGTTCGGCAAAATGGTCCAGAACCTCAATCTGGACATCGATCAGCATGCCCGCCTCGATTTCTCGCTCAAGCCCGGCCAGCTCAGCGAGTCCGTCACGGTAGAGGCCAATGCCGCGATGCTGGATACGCAAAGCGCCGCGCTCGGCAATGTGCGAACGTCACAGGCCATCAACGATCTTCCGCTGAATGGCCGCGACTTCGTGGTTCTCACTTATCTGTCGCCGGGCACCAGTAGCAGCGGCAGCGGCTATACCATGTCGCGCGGCGCGAGCAATCAATTGGGGCTGCAGGGCGTCTCGGTGAACGGCATCCGGAACGGCGACAATACTTACTATTTCGACGGCATCCATGCCCAGGACAACGAATATGCCGCGATGATTCTCCTTCCGCCGCAAGACGCGATCCAGGAATTCAAGATGCAAAGCAGCGGGCGCGACGCCACCACTGGCCGCACCGGCGGAGCGTTAGTAAACTTGGTGACCAAGTCCGGCGGCAACGCCTTTCACGGGACGGCATTCGAGTTCTTTCGCAACTCGGACCTGGATGCGAGGAACTACTTCGATCCACCCAAGATTCCCGCGTTTCACCAGAATCAATTCGGCGGCAGCTTGGGCGGCCGGATCATCCGCGACAAGACGTTCTTCTTTGTCGACATCCAGAAAGCCTTCACCATCCAAGGGCAATCCTTTCTGCAGACCGTGCCGAGCGACCTGGAACGGAGCGGAAACTTCTCTCAATTGAGCACGGTGATCTACAACCCCTTCACGGCGACTACCCAGAACGGGGTGGTCACGCGAACGCCGTTCAGCGGGAATATGATTCCTTCCAGCATGTTCAATCCGATCGGCGCGGCCATTGTGAATCTGTTCCCGCATCAGAACCTGCCGGGACTGGCGAACAACTTCTCGTATACTCCGCCGCGCATCCTTTCTCCGATACAAGGCGACATTCGCATCGATCATCGCTTCTCCGATAGCGATCAGATTTTCGGACGCTACAGCAACTCGCATTCAGGCAATATCGTCAATCCCGGGTATTTTCCCCAATACGCCGGCGGGCCGATTTTCCCAGGGAACTATTCGAGCACGGGCAACCAGATCGTACTCGGCTACACGCACGTTTTTTCACCGAACCTTCTATCAGAATTCCGCGCGGGCTACTCGCGCCTGAATAATCTGGGCGTGAACTTCAATCAGGGTTCTAATTTCATGGACCAAATCGGTATCCCTGGAATCGATGGCTACGGATACAACTGGCAGGCGGTTGGAGTTTTTGGCATTACCGGGGTGGATACAGTTGGCGGCACAGGCAACATTCCTTTTGTGAAAGCCACCAACAATTACCAATATGGCTACCATCTGACTTGGATTCACGACCGGCATACCGTGAAGTGGGGATACGACCTCTTCCGGCGCGGCATGAATACCGTGCAGATGGGCTCGCCCTCGGGGAATTTTTCCTTCACCGGACAATTTACACAAAACCCGGCCAAGCCCGCCGGCACCGGCGCCGGCTTAGCGGATGCACTGCTCGGCCTGGACGCTTCGGCGAGCATGTCGATCTGGCAAGAGACCGGGACCCGGCGCTGGGAGCATGGCTTCTACATCCAAGATGACTATCGGGTGACCAATAAGCTGACGCTGAACATCGGGCTGCGCTACGAGATCGCCACGCCCTGGACGGAGATACACAATCGCCTGGCGAATCTGGTGCCGGCGCTCGGCAATGTTTTCCCGGTGGCCTCGCCGCAAATTCCACAGAACACTATGTACGACGCCAACTACGCCGATTTTGGGCCGCGCTTCGGGCTCTCGTACCAAGTGACGCCCAAGACCGTGGTCCGCGCTAGCTTCGGATATTTCTATGACTTCACCAGCGAGAGCGTGAATTCGTTGGGCAACAATAACGCGCCCTTTGCGGGCAACCTCCTGATCGCCAACAACACCAGCGCCACGAACCTAGCCACCGGCATCACACCGCTGTCGCAAGGATTCCTGCCGTACCAACCGATTGGACAATTCCTGACAGCCGGGACCAGCGTCTCTTACTTCCCGCGCAACGATCCGGACATGACCATCCAGCAGCGCAACGTTTCCATCCAGCAGCAATTGACATCTGATACGGTGTTGACAGTGGCCTATGTCGGCACGCGCGGCGAGCACCTCACTATTTACCCCAACATCAACCAGCCGGTGCCGGGTCCGGGTGCGGCCAACCCGCGGCGACTGTTCCCACAGTTTGGAAGCATCACGGCGATCTACCACGGCTCCGATTCCTACTACAACGCACTGCAGGTGACCGCTGAAAGGCGATTCTCGCACGGCCTCGCGTTCCTGGCCTCCTATGCGTGGGGCCACTCGGTGGACATCATCAGCACGACCGCGGGTGGAGGCGTGCAGAATCCACTATGCCTGGCATGCGACCGCGGCGCGTCCGATTACGACATCCGCCAGAACCTGACGCTGAGCTGGAGCTATGAGCTGCCCATCGGCAAGGGCAAAGCCTTCGGGAAGAACTGGAGCGGAGTGACGAACGCGGTTCTTGGAGGATGGAAACTGAACAGCATCGATTCGTTCTACAGCGGCTCGCCCTTCTCGGTAGTCTCCGGCACCAACACGCTAGGAGCGGGCGCAGGGACGCAGCGGGCGGACCTCATCGGCAATTGGCACGTGCCGAATCCGGGCCCCAGCCTGTGGTTCAATCCGGCGGCTTTCGCGACCCCGGCTACTTACCAGTACGGCAATTCGGGACGCAACATTGTGGTGGGGCCGGGGACCAGACAGGTCGATCTCTCGCTCTTCAAGACCATCCCACTGATGAAGGAATCTCAGCGCCTGGAATTCCGCGTCGAGGTGTTTAACCTCTTCAACACGCCGCAATTCGACAACCCGAATGAGTCGGGCGCCACGGCAACATCGGCGACCATCGGGATTCCCACGGCCGGGACTCTCAATTATGCGGGTAATCCTGCGTTTTTCCAGCGGACCTCGCGCGAGATTCAACTCGCTTTAAAGCTTTACTTCTAGCAGCACGTGGGGCGAAATCGCTTCCTGGCGGGCGCGGCTCGGAAAAAACCGGGCGCGGCTCGGTGAGAGCGTTAGGTTACGATGATGAGTTCAGATGCGCCTAACTTCTTTCTTGGGATTCTGCGTCCTGCTCGGGTGCGGGCAACCGCCCGAACAAGGGATCGTTCGCAAGGCAACCGTGAGTGAGGGGACGAATATCGCCGCCACCGTTTCCCCGGATCAAAGCACGATCATCATGGACCTGCAGGGCACTCTGTGGTCGATGCCCTTCAAGGGCGGCAATGCGAAACAGCTCACCGATCCACTGCTTGAGCCGGCGCGTCCTGATTTTTCGCCGAAAGGTGACGCCGTGGCGTTTCAGTCCTACAGCGGTGGGACATTCCATATCTGGATCATGAAGCCGGACGGAACCGGCCTGCGGCAACTGACCGACGGACATGGCGACGATCGTGATCCCCGATTTTCCCCGGATGGGACGAAGATCGCGTTCTCGTCCGATCGTGCTTTCAAGGGCAGTTACGACATCTGGGTGGTCGACGTCGCCAGTGGAAAGTTAACTGCAATGGACCTCGAGTGCAGCGGATGAGTACGAGCCGAGCTGGTCGCCCGACGGGTCTGAAATCGCATTCGTGAGCGGCACCGGTGCGAACGGCGCCACGATTCAGACTGCGAAAGCAGGGGAAGCTGCGCGAACGTTGCAGACTGCGCCAAGCGGCGCCCATTTCAATTCGCCTTCGTGGTCGCCCGACGGGAATAAGATCGCCTACATTCAGTTCGATCAAGGCAAAAGCCGGCTGATGGTCTCAGGGGAGCGCATCGGCACTGGAGACGACGCGTTTCCGTTCTTTCCTAACTGGCTCCCCGGAAACCGTCTGCTCTATACGGGTGACGGAAAGATTCACATAGCCACGCTCGAAGATGGCCGCGTTCAGGATATCCCGTTTCAAGCGACTTTCACTCTGAACCGCCCAGCATATCAGCGCAAGAAATTTGATCTCGATTCGGGCGCGTCCAAACAGATTCTAGGTATCGTAAGTCCGGCGCTTTCACCCGACGGCAAACGCATTGTATTCGAGGCGCTCAACCAGCTGTGGGTGATGGATATCGGGGGGAAGCCGCAACAGCTAACCAATGACAAATTTTATAAAGAGGACGCGGCCTGGTCGCCCGACGGGAACCAGATTGCTTATTCATCCGATAAGGGCGGCAGCGAAGATTTATACATCATGACTGTGGCGACCAAGGCGGAAAAGCGTCTGACCGCAACGCCGGACGAGTCGGAGGTGGGCGCCGCCTGGTCGCGGGACGGCAAGAAACTCGCTTATCAGGATCATGCCGGGGCTACCTACGTGATGGACCTCGCCACCGGGGGGAGCCGGAAGGTGATCCCGCCGCAGTTCGCGCCTTCCAAGCCTAGCTGGTCGGCGGACGGCAGAACCCTGGCCATCGCGGCCCTCAAGCCGTACACGCACCGGTTCCGTGAGGGCACCAGCCAATTCCTCACGGTGGATCTCGCCAGCGGGGCTGTGACCTATACCGAACCGGCTCCCTTTAAATCGACCACTACGCGTGGCGAAGATGGACCGATCTACTCACCCGACGGATCTTCCGTCGCGTTCGTCATGGATAGCCTGCTGTGGATTCGTCCGGTAGACAGTAACGGCATTGCCACCGGCGCCGCTCGCCAGATCAATAACGAAGTGACGGACGCGCCCACCTGGAGCGGGGATTCGAAACAGCTCCTGTATTTATCGAATGGGAAACTTCGGATGATCGGCCGTGACGGTTCCAATCCGCGCTCCATTCCTCTGGATCTCACATGGCGTTACGAAGACGCGCCGCAAAAGACGATTGTGTACGCAGGTCGCCTGTGGGATGGGCGCGGGGCGGCGGTTCGCGAGAACGTCGATATCATAATCGCGAACCATAGGATACAAAGCATCGAGCCGCATCGGGATCGCAGTCAGTCGGACGCGGGCGCGAAGTTCGTCGACGCCTCGAATCTGACGGTTGTTCCTGGAATTTGGGAAACCCACGAGCATGAGTTTATCGGCGGGAAATTCTATGGCGACCGTTTGGGCCGGCTATGGTTAGCGTACGGGATCACTACCGCGGAATCGCAGGGCGATCCGGATTATCGCGCGGTAGAGACCAGAGAATCGTTTGGCTCAGGCGAGCGTGTCGGTCCACGGTTCCTCGCCACGGGTGAAGCCATTGACGGCGAGCGGGTGTACTACAACTTCATGCGCCCGACCATGAGCGAAGCGCAGCTCGATCTGGAATTGTCGCGCGCGCAGGCGCTCGATTACGATCTGCTCAAGACTTACGTCCGTCTCCCGCACGCCTGGCAGAAAAAGGCGATGGAATTCGCGCACTCCAAGCTGGGTATCGTTACTACTTCGCACTACATGCTCCCTGGAATGGGCTATGGCATGGATGGCGTCACGCACGTCAGTGCGACGGCCCGGCTGGGGTATGCATACACCCGCTCGCCGGCAGGAGTCAGCTACCAGGACGTTCGGACGCTGTACGAAGTCTCCGGCATGTTCGATATCTCCACGCCCTTTCAGTCCTTTGTACTCTACGCCGACGATCCAGGGATGGTGAACGATAAGCGCCTGCAAATCCTGAATACTCCCTGGGACGAGGCAACGTTGCGCGGTAAGCTGGACTTTGCGCAAGGGAAGGCGCCGACGGGCCCGCTAGCAAGGCTCGGCAATCGGGACGTCGCCGCCGACGGTCTCAAGAAGGAGATGGATACGGTCGCAAGCATCTTACGCAATGGCGGGACCATGCTGGCCGGGACCGATGCGCCGCTCGACAACGTCGCGACGTCTTTGCACCTCAATCTGCGGGCGCAGGTGAAATATGGCGAAGAGCCCTGGCAGGCGTTGCAGACCGCGACCATGCTCGCGGCTAAAGCTTATGGCCTCGGCGATCAGTTAGGGACCGTGGAGCCGGGGAAGATCGCCGACCTGACAATCGTCTCCGGCAATCCGCTGGTGAATATCAAGGACCTTGCCAACGTGCAATATGCGATGAAGAATGGTATCGTTTATCCGGTCGCGGATTTGATGGCTCCGTTTACTCATTAAAGGGACGCGGGTGAAGCAAGCGGACGCAGCGATAACGTGACATTATTAAAGGCACGCGGCGCGAGAATTTCTGTGCCGCAGGAAGGAAATGTTATGGAGAATTTGAGCAAACGAGAATTCCTCGCTACGACCATCGGGGCCGGGCTGGGCCTGAGTGCCGTACGCCAGGCGCTTGCGCAGGAGGGTTCCGCAGTTCCTGCGCGGACTGACCGTGGGGCAGGGAATCACAAAATTCCCTCGCGAATGGCGAAAACAACGAAGCTGTTCAAGAGTCCTGACGGATTTCCTAACGCGATTGCCGTCACACCCGAAGGCCTGTGGATTGGCGAGCAAAAGGAAACCGGGCAGGCGGCCGCCCAGTATCACTTGCCTGAGCCGAAGGATCTGACCGAAAATGCGTGGCTGGTGGATTGGAAAGGCAAAGTGCTGAAGACGGTGAAGACTCAGTCTCGGAACACCAGCGGCATGGCGGTGGGCGGCGGGTACGTTTGGATGTGCGCCAATGCCGCACCGGAAGGCGTTTTTCAGGTGGACATGAACTCCAAGCAGGTGAGCCACCACCAGATTCCTCTCGGCCCGCCTAACGACGGGGGCGGCTGCCATGGCGCTCTGTGGCAGGACGGCAAGCTCTGGATTGCCTCACTCCGGCTGCGCGCAATTGTTCGTGTCGACCCGAACTCCTGGGAGCCGGAATTCATGATCCCGTTCTACCAGACGCCGGACAAGCCCCGCTATCACGCAATCGCCTGGGACAACGGCGGCATCTGGCAGGTCATTGGCAATGATTGCAAACGCTATTCCGATTACCGGCCCGCACTCGTTAAGTACGATGCCGAAACCGGCCGCGTGCTGGAGACGGCGGACCTTGAACCAAACTCTTGCGATCCGCATGGGCTCGCAATGCACAACGGCGCGCTGGTCAGTTGCGATGCCGGAATTCATCCCGGCTGGCCAACGAACGACAGCCCGACGGCGGGCTGGATCTTCCGCATCGATTTCGTCTGAGGCAGCCGGTTTGCGCCTAGGAGGCGATTAGATCTTTGTTGATCGAGACTCCCAAGCCAGGACCTTGCGGTAGGTTCAGATAGCCTTCCTTATCCACCAGAGGCGGGTTGTCCATTATCGCGAACCCGTTGGTATACGCGGCGATGGGCGGGTCATGCAGGATCTCGATCCAGGGAGCGTGCGGCCAGGACGCGATGGCGTGTAGCTGGGCGATGGTGCCGAGGTTACCTCCCCCGTGATGCGGAATCACCTTCTTGTTGTGGGCTTTGGCCAGGGCCCCGATCTCGCGGAAGCCCGTCACGCCGTCGGCTACCATGATGTCGGGTTGCAGGATGTCGAAAACATTCTGTTCCAGCATCCAGCGGTATTCGTGCACGCCGCGATTGTTCTCTCCTCCGGCGATCGGGATGCCCACCAGGCGGTTCAGCTCAGCCAACTCGTCGAACGAGTAGCGCAGCCGGGGTTCTTCTAGCCAGAAGCAGTTCAGTCGATCGAGTTCGCGGGCGGTTTCAAGGGCGCGCCGGAAGTCCCACATCACGCCCGGCTGCCACGTGTCGAAAGATTGGGCCTGGTTGGCGTCGACCATAATGTCCATGTCGTTACCAATCGCCTTGCGCACGGCTTCCACCAGCCGCACGTCCTCCTTCAAGGTCTGGTAATGCGCGCGGAGCTTGATCGCCTTCCAGCCCTGGGATTTCAACTGGACCGCCATAGCCACCCTCTCTTCGGGGGTAGAAAGCTGGATCATGCTGGCGTAGGCCGGCACCCGATCCTTGGCCGCGCCCCAGATTTTGTAGAGTGGTTGGCCCGCAACTTTGCCAATGAGGTCCCACAGGGCAATTTCCAGACTCGAAACGGTACGCGGGCTTTGCCCTACGTAATAGCGCAGCGGACCGGCCAATTGTTCAATAGTGAACGGATCCATTCCGATGAGCTGCGCTTTTGCCGGCGCGAGCGCAGCGGCGTCGATCCCCGGCCCGATGCCCGAAAGTCCCTGGTCGGTATGAATCTCAATGACCGAGCCACCGCCGATCCGGTGTGTGCTCACAGTCCCTGGGTTCCAGGCTGCTTCCATCTTTCCGGTTTCGCGAACGCTCTTCAGATTCACGATCCGGATGTCGGTGATTTTGAGACGGGGCGCAGATCTTAGCTGCGGCATTAAGATAACTGGCGGTACAAACTTCAGCAAATCTCGTCGCAGCATAGAGACACTCCAAACACGGCGTCCTAAAGTCCACCTCTGGATGCCGTTACGCGATCCGAGCTAGCAACCGATTGTACTCTCAAGTTGAGTTGGACACAAGGTTGTCAGAACCGGCTGATCGGAACGATACCAACCGCCAGAGGCCTTGGTACCAGTAGCGCTAAGATCCTCAAATATTTTGAATTTCTTCGATTTCTATTGACTTGACACCCTTTTTCTGGTAAGAACCACTATACGCTTCTTTGCGCGAGGTCGATTCCAAATGAGGTGAATTGGATATGCGAACCAAGTGGTTTGTCGCGATAGTTCTTTTTTGCGGGGTGTCACTCCTAGGCCAGACACTCGGGGAAATTTCAGGAACCGTGGTAGATCCGAGCGGCGCGGGAGTGCCAAACTCCACCGTCACTCTGACTAACACAGCAACCAATGCTAGCCGCACCGAGCAGACTAACGAACAGGGGCTCTACACATTCCCATCGGTGCCGCCCGGCACCTACACAGTGAAGGTGGAACATCCAGGCTTCAAGACGACGACCAGCAACGTCGAGGTCCAGGTGCAGCAATCCGTGCGCCTGGACTTGACGCTCCAGGTCGGCCAGGTTTCGGAATCCGTCGAGGTTTCGGCCACCGCCGCTCTGTTGCAATCTGAAAACGCGACGATCGGCGCCGTGGTCGAGAACAAAACTATCGTTGAACTCCCTCTCAACGGACGCGAGTACTTGAATCTGGTGACGATAGCTCCGAATGTCAGCAACCTTGCGCCGCCATCCGGTCAGGCTCAATCGCGCCAGGGCGCCGACCGTGCCAACCAGTCGATCTCGGCCGGCGGGAACCGCATCGTGTATGACTATTACACGCTAGACGGCGTAGTCAACACCGATCCCAATTTCAACACCTACGTCGTCCTTCCCTCCATTGATGCCTTGCAGGAATTCAAAGTGCAGACCGGCGTGTATCCCGCCGAATTCGGCCACGAAGCGACGCAGATGAACGTGCTCACCAAATCCGGCGGCAACGCCTATCATGGTTCGCTGTTTGAGTTCGTCCGCAACAACGATTTCGATGCCAAACCCTACGCGTTCACCGCCGTGCGTCCCGGCGTCTCGCCTTTTAAGTGGAATGATTACGGCTTCGAGATCGACGGCCCCATCGTAATTCCCAAGCTCTTCAACGGCAGGAACAAACTCTTCTTTATGGCGAATGACGAGTGGCTGATCCAACGGCAGAGTCCAGCAGTCCACCTATTCCGTGCCGACCGCCGCCATGTTCGGCGGAAACTTCAGCCAGTATCCAAGCATCATTTACGATCCAACCACCCATGCTCCCTTCCAGAACAACACCATTCCCTCGAGCATGATCGATCCGATATCGCTGAAGCTTTTGAAGTACTACGACACCTCCCAACTGCCGGGCTTCAGCAACAACTACGTCCAGAACAACGGCTCTCCCTTGAGCCGTGACGGCTTCGTCCTGCGTATGGATTTCGTCGAATCCTCGAAATCGCAATGGACTGGCCGCTATAGCTGGGGCGTTGATGCTCAATCCACACAGAGCATCAACGTCAGCGGGAGCAGGATCTCAACCGGCTACGAGCAATACCTCGGTTCCAACACGCGCATCCTTTCCCCCAACCTTGTGAACGAAGCGCGTTTCGGCTACACGCGGTTCTACAATGCCCTCACCGACCCTCTCGGGTTACACCACTGACGTCGTCTCTCAATTGAACCTTCCCAATCTGGCGGGAGGCCTGCCCGTCACCTGGGGCATCCCGGCCGTGGGCTTCAGTGGAGATGGTTTCACCGGCTTCGGCGATAATACCGATGGCCCTTACGAAAACAAAAACAACACCACTCAGTTCATCGACAATCTCTCCTGGAACAAGGGCAAGCACAGCTTCAAATTCGGCTTCGAATACGATCGCCAGAATTTCAACCAGATCGGCAATCAGTACTCTCGCGGCAATTACGCCTTTTCGGCCAACGCGACCGCACAGGTCGTGAACGGGAAGCCGGTACAAGGCACCGGCGATGCCTTCGCCGAATTCCTGCTGGGTGATATCAACCAATCCACCGTAGCCATTGCCGTTGCCCAAGCGGCATTCCAGCGCAATATGGAAGCTGCCTTCATCGACGATACCTGGAAGGTCACGCCCAAGCTCACCCTGTCATTGGGCTTGCGGTGGGAGTTGATGCCGCCCTTCACAGACCAGATCCCCAACTTGTTTATCGTCCATGTGCCGCATTGAATATCACAGTGCCGGTGCGCCGCAATCGGACTGGCCGTACTTTGTCAGGCAAGGCAACTGCAATAATGCATATACTGCGAATCCCCCCATCCCTATCCGCTGGGACGCAAACCCAGCGATCGCAACCCCAGCGGTGTGCAGCAACGGGCTCCTGCCCAACCAGCTCATGGATACGCGTTATACGGACTTCGCGCCCCGCTTCGGCGTCGCCTATTCACCCGATTCCAAGACCGTGATCCGCACCGGCTTCGGAATCTTCTTCAGCCAGGACAACGGCAATTCCCCGTACTTCGATCTGGCCCGCAATCTTGCCGTCCGCAACTCGTACAACGCTAACACCCCATGGGATGGGAACTTTTCAAACATTAACGCCCCCGCCAACTATGCCAACGCCTTTCCGAACGCCGGTGGCACAACGGTACATGTCTCGTCGCCCTACGCCTACTCTGACAACCCTCTCCACCACACGGCTTCTACTATGCAGTACCTGCTCAACATCCAGCGCCAGTTCGGTAACAACTGGTCCCTGGAAGTCGGGTATCTCGGGTCCCTCAGCCGACACATGGCCGGCTTCTACAATCAAAACCAGGGAGTTCCAAACGGGGGGGTAGGAAGCGCTGTCTCGCGTACTCCGTTCCTCGACTTTGGATTCATTCAGTCAGTGGAGGATTCCGCTAACGGCGAATATAACGCCTTCTCATTCAGGGCTACGAAGCGTTTCAGCGGGGGCTTCAGCATGACCGCCGCCTATACCCATGCCGTAGCGATCGATGACAGCAGCGGCATTCGCGTGCAGGGTTATGACACGCTGTTTCCGCAGAATAGCAATTGCCAGCGGTGCGAGCGTGGCCTCTCCTCCTTCGACACCCGCCATCGCCTGGTGGTGGCCCCCCAATATGAACTGCCCATCGGCAAGGGCAAGCTGCTGAACATTAACAACGGCTTCGCCAATGCCATCATCGGCGGCTGGCAAGCCGGCGGGATCTTGATTCTTCAAAGCGGGGTACCGGAGACCATCACCATTGGCGGGGTGGACAACTCCATCACCACAACCGGATACGACCGGCCGAATGCGACGGGTACCAGCTCAGCCGCCGCCAACCAGACTCCTAACGGATGGTACAACCCTGCTGCCTTCGTCGAAGCACCGAGGGGATTTTTCGGCAATGTCGGACGAGACACCGCGATCGCCCCGGGAATTTACACCATCAACGCCGAAGTACATAAAAACTTCGTTATGCCGTACAACGAACATCACCAGGTTCAGTTCCGGGCGGAAGCGTTCAACCTACTGAACCGTCCGAACTGGGGAGGGCCCAACTGGGAACATCCTGGCTGGTGCGCAAACTCCCGGCGAACCGGCCACCTATCCCCACCTGGGTTTTGGCACCATCACCGGCTTGGCTTTTGGTATCCCGATGCGCCAGTTGCAACTTGGGCTGAAGTATACGTTCTGAAGAAGTATTGCGGATAGCACTAGCAAGCTCCGGCACAAGAACGTTCGGCGGCTAACGGTCTCTGATTCTTGCAGCTTTAGAGGGTTGTGCCTACGGTCTGCGTTGTGGCTCGGTCCCCAAGACCTCTCCTTACAGGCAAAGGAAACCGCGGACAATTCCAAATGGCGGGGATCAACTCGTTTTGTAAATCAGCCACTGTCGGGAAGCGCCCGGCGCGGTCCTTTGCGAGACATCTTTGCAAAACCTCACGAAGGCGGTTCACTTCAACTGACTCGCCATTCAAGTGAAATTGGTCCTGCAGAGTTGATCTGAACAACTCCGCATAGCTGTTTCCATGGAACGGCCGCTCACCTGTAAGAGCCTCGATTACCATGACGCCTAACGAGAATATATCGGTCCGCTCGTCTACCTCTTCTCCGCTCAACTGCTCCGTGGACATGTATCCGAACGTGCCGATTACCACGCCAGGAACCGTGAGCGGATTTCGGTCGGAGAGATCCAGCAGCTTTACTTTAGCCAGTCCGAAGTCCAGGATCTTGAGAACCGGCTGGTCAACTTGTTGCGCTATCAATATATTTTCTGGTTTAAGGTCCCGATGAATAACCCCGGCTGCGTGGGCGAATTTTATCCCTTCAATGACCTGATTGAACCATTCAGCAGCGACTTTCCCGTCAAGGTTACCAGCCCGGTTGAGTTCTGCTCGCCACGTAGATCCATGAACCAGTTCCATTGCCAGATAAGCACCTTCGCTGCCAATCAGCCCATAATCGTGCACAGTAATGATGTTCCGGTGATTTAAGTGCGCCGCCGCTCGAGCCTCTCGCTCAAAGCGCCGCAGGGTGGCCTGATCGCCAAACGAAACGTCCGTCATTACCTTGAGGGCGATCTTCCGATTGAGCCGTACATCCGTCGCTTCATAAACCGCGCCCGTTCCACCTTTTCCAAGGAGTTGCTCCAGTTGGTATCTTCCTTCGATGGTGCGCTCGACTGGCAACGATAGTGTCAACTCCCGACCGTCTTTGCTGCAGACTTCGCTGGCACGGTCGTAACAGGCCCCACAGGTGGGACACTCCTTCAGCAGATTGATCTGCTGCTCCTCCAGCCTAGCCAGTACTCTCCGCCTGATCTTTTCCCCTTTATCGACCCGTTCTTTGAGCCAGATGTTTTCACACACGACGGCAATTTCAGCGGCGATAGCCTGCAGCAGCTTTCTGTCAGTGGCTGAGTACGGCTCCTCGGACTTCTTTTGCCCCAGCAATAGCAGACCGGCAAGATGCAGGTCGGAACTCTCCACCGGCACAATCAAGGTGACTCCTAATTGCTTCAGCCATTCACGCTCATGTGAAGGAAGCTCGTCCTCGTGCGGGAGAGGAAAGTCCTGCGCCTTGCTCCGCCCCTGCATGAGCCGAAGCAGCGCGAAATCCGCCGGGATATGCGCGACGCTCGCGCCCCCACCCGAAGAGTAGCCCAACGCTAGCTGGCCCGTTTCTTTGTCCGCGCAGAATAAATAAACGCGCCCCGGGTGCAGAGCCAAATCGAGTTTCTCGCCAACAAGTCGGGCAAGTTCCAGCACGGAATCCAGTCCTGGAATCTTGTCGATTAGTTCCATCAGTATTCTTTCTTGCTGGTACGCTTCGCGGAAGAACTTGCGATCCAGCCAGCTGCTGATCTGTCGCCGAAATCTGAGGCTGAAAGACCCGGTGATAACAAGGAAGAGGTAAAAGGAAGTCGAATGATGGAAGAGCAGGTCCTTGACGGTACGGTTCGGATTGGCCGCAACATTGTAGACCACTCCAATAATAGGGAGAAGGAGAACGACACGTAACGCGTTCCTGGCCAGTAAATACTGGAATCCTCGTCGAATGACAACCTCGATACCGAGCACCCGATGCTTGGCCACCGCGTAACCGAACGTGATCGGAACGATCACCGGCATGGCTGTCGTGATGTGCCAAAGGGTATCCACCATATCATCCATCTGGTGTCCGAGGCCTATCGTGAGGAGACGGATCATTTCAGATCCGGCATGCGGTAGTAGGCCGATTGTCGTACCGTAGACCACCCATTTGGTCCGGCGCCGCTGGTCCGGTTCCGTCGTCCGCCGGTAATAGTACGCCAGCACGCAGGCCATTGCGCCAATCGAGAATACCTGGAATGAGCTGGCTAGGACCCAATAATAGCTCCCGTAGAATTTCAAGAACTCGTAGTGATCGAAGAGGAGGGCCATTCCCACCGGCGATCCCGGGAGCGTGGCCAGGATATAAACGACACGCGGTATCCAGACGATCACGCCAACTAAGTACAAGACCTTTTGGAGCAGTGACCAAATGTTGCTTCTCTTATCGTCGGCGGAAGCGAACCGATAGAAGAATCGATAGCCGAGAACCAGGTGAAAGGGATAGACAATCGCAGTGGGGAAATAGATGGCTCCTTCGATGCCACTAAACGCGCTCCGCAACGGACGGATGATCAGTTCGAGCAGTGCGACTGCCGTCAGAAGACTGGCGACGACCAGACTCTGGGGAATTCGCTCAGAAGGTTTTAGGAACCCAACCAGCATGCCAATTGCATAGAAAGCGAGGCTTGCAGGGAGAAAATAGAACACCTCCTCAAAGGAGTTGGGATCGCGTCCACGTCCTACGTTCAGCACAAATTGGCGCTCCTCATCCCCTCGCGCCACTTGTGCCGTGTAGGAGGGTCGGGATCCCTCTACGCGCAGTTTGAGCAACGGGTCAACGCGTGCCACGCGTGTGTCGCCGTTGATCTCAATGACTCGATCTCCGACCTGGAGTTTCCCGGCGGCGGGTCCAGATGAATCGACCTCGCTGACGTACCAAGAGCCGTTTTCAAAGGCTGTGTTCCATCCAATTTCCTCGGTCATCCCGCCGTACTTGAGAATCATCGCGCCGGCGAATACATACAAGCCGAGGATCGCGGTTCCAAAGATCAGAACCAACCAGAAAAACGGGTGTCTCTTGTTATGCATCGGATAAGCCGTCAACGCTAACACCGGTTGCGACAATTCAGATTCCGGTGCCGATTTTGTCAGAGTTTATCATTCCGCGCGGCGAAGAGCCAAGTGACCTAAGCACCCGGTTTCAAAACTGGACAAGGGCCCGTTGTGTCGTGGGGCTGATCTTGCCACTACTAGGCTATCTGTATCTCGGTCGGCACCTCCGGATTCATCAAGGACGCTCCCCCGTCGGCGTAAACCACCTGTCCTGTAATCCAACCGGCCTGCGCCGAACAGAAGAGGGCGACAACGTTACCGACATCTTCTGGCGTTCCCAGGCGGCCCATTGGCGTCCAGCCACGGACGTGCCAATTCCGGATGAGATTTTGCGCTTCAGGCGGTAGCGTAGTTAGAACGCTATCCTCGGTCCAGCCCGGGCTGATTGCGTTCACGGTGATGCCGCGCTTCGCCAGCGCTACAGCGAAATAACGGACCAGCGATTCCAGGGCCGCTTTAGCCGATCCCATGCCAACCCAGGGTTGAAAGCCGCCCGTCCGGCTGCCCCCGGCATAGGTGATTGCGAAGATTCTTCCCCCATCGCGCATGAAAGCACTCGCTAAGCGTGCGCCGACCAGGAAAGCTTTAGCCTGGGAGTGGAACGCCGCATCCCATTGGTCCAAGGTGATGTCCATGGGCGGCTGGAAAAATGCCGGAACTTCTGGCCGAGCGTTGCTCAGAAAAATGTCGAGCGTGTCAAACTCCGCTTTGACCTTGCCAAGCATGCGGATGATCTCTTCGGGCCGTGAGACGTCAGCCTGCACAATGAACCCGTCGGATCCGGATTGCCGGACTTTCGTCAGAGTATCTTTGGCGGCTGCCTCATTTTGGTAATAGTGAACCGCGATTTTAATGCCGTTTTCGGCGAGTTTCAGCGCAATCCCTCTTCCCATTCCGCGGGAGCTGCCCGTGATCAATGCATGTTTGCCTTGTAGCTGCATGACACCTTCTTTCATTGATCAAGCTTTCATCGATCAAGCTTTCATTGATCAAACTCTTCATTGATCAAGTTCGATACGGCGAGCGCCGGAAGATTTCTCTTACCTTGGTTCTAAGGCAATGCGTACGAAAACAGAGACCTCCCCGCAGCAAACACCACGTATTGTTTTCCGTTGACCTGATACGTCATTGGCTCAGACTATAATAGATCATCTTCCGCCCAGGAGAATGCGATGGAAAGCCGAAATTTGGGAACTCAAGGTTTGTCGGTCGCCGCGATCGGTCTCGGTTGCATGGGCATGACGCACGCCTATGGTACGCGTGATGACGCCGAGTCGATCGAGACGATTCATCGCGCACTCGATGCTGGAGTCACACTGCTTGACACAGCCGAGGTCTATGGCCCATACACGAATGAGGAATTGGTCGGTAAAGCGATCAGAGGGCGCCGCGCGCAGGTTAGCCTCGCGACGAAATTCGGGATCAAGATGAATTCAAATGGCGTGACCACCGTGGACGGCACGCCTACAAACGCAAGACGCGCCGTAGAAGGGTCACTTCAACGGCTCGGTGTCGAGGTAATCGATCTTTACTACCTGCACCGGAAGGACCCGGACGTGCCTATCGAGGAGAGTGTGGGCGCGATGAAGGAACTTGTAGAGGCCGGGAAGATCCGCTTCCTAGGCCTGTCCGAAGTCGGGCCGGAGACTATACGCCGCGCGCATCAAGTCCATCCGATCAGTGCCGTGCAGAGTGAATACTCGTTGTGGGAACGTGGCATCGAAGATGAGGTCCTGCCGGCCATGCGCGAACTCGGCATCGGCCTGGTTCCATTCAGTCCGCTGGGGCGGGGTTTCTTGACCGGCGCTCTCCACAGCGTAGATGGAATGACGGCAACCGACTTCCGCCGAACACTCCCGCGTTTTACTAATGAGAACTTAGCCGCCAATGCTCGGATCGTCGATATGGTGAAGGCGGTCGCGGCGCGTCACCGGGCAACGCCGGCGCAAATCGCGCTCGCCTGGGTTCTCGCACAAGGCAACGATGTGGTGCCGATCCCGGGAACCAAGCGGCGGCAGTATTTAGATGAGAATCTTGGCGCCGTTGAAGTGAAGCTCAATAGCAATGATCTGGCCGATCTAAATGCGCTGGCGTCGATTGTTTCGGGCGAACGCTACCCCACGCACGCCGCCAAGTTAGCCGAACGCTGACCCCACAATGTTGGACGACGCCGGCATCTGGCCGATGGAGAAGACATGAAACGAACCCACAACGTAATCCTGATTCTCGCATTGCTGCAGGCGGCGAGCGTCGTGGCTCAGGATCGAATGCCTATGATCCCCGCGGATAAGCTGACGAACGCGCAAAAGAAAGCCATCGCAGATTATAAGGACATTCGCAAAGTTGATCTCAACGGGCCGCCCTGGTCGGTCCTTCTGCGCGTACCGGACCTGGTTGTGCCATCGCTGCAGATGCGCCTCCACAATCTGAATAACAGCGCCCTCAGCGGGAAGCTCACTGAGCTCGCGATCTTGATCGCGGCGCGGAACTGGACCAACTACTATGAGTGGAACAGTCACAGCCAGGAGGCGGTTACCGCTGGGCTAAGTGCGACGGTCATTGGTGCCGTCGCCGATGGGCGGCGGCCGGAACAGATGACGGAGGATGAAGGGATACTCTACGACTTCTGCACAGAGCTGCTCCACAACCAGAGTGTCAGTGACTCAACCTATACCCGAGCGATAGCTAAGTTTGGAGAACCCGGCGTCGTCGAGGCCGCGAGTCTGGTAGGTTACTACACCTACCTGGCCATGGTCATGAACACCGCGCGGACGCCATTGCCTGCTGGGGCAAAGTCGGCACTGGCGCCGTTCCCGAAATAAAATAGTTTCCCCGTCTTGAAGCGGGCTTGCAGTCACTCGAACCGCAAGGCAGACAGCGGATCGAGTTTGGTTGCACGCCACGCCGGAATCAAACTGGCGAGCCCTGCCACAACGATGAGGAGAATCGAAACAGCGCTGAACGTCGCTGGATCGAATGGTTGGACGCCATAGAGCAGGCTTACAATCAGCCCTGTCAACCCGCTTGCGCCTAATAGGCCCACGCCAAGTCCCACTGCGGCAAGCAGGACGCCTCGGCCTAACACCATGAGCAACGCGTTTGCGGGTTGGGCGCCGAGAGCCATTCGAACGCCGATTTCATGCGTGCGCTGAGCGACCGAGTGGTGCATGACGCCATCGCTGCTGACACTAGCCAGCAGCAGTGCAATCGACGCGAACAAGCCCAGGAGTGACATCTGAAATCGGCGCACCGAGAGCTGGTCAGACAGTTCTTGTTTCGGAGCGCGTTACGCGTAGGCCAACCTCCTACGTAATTACACGAATAGCGCGCAACCCTTCCAGCGCGGTATGGTTCCAAGTCGGGAGTATTTCAGCGCATGCAATGACTTGCATGGCTGTTTCACAAAAATATAAACACAGCGTGAGCGAGTTAAACATTCTGGTAGTTGACGATTACCCGATCATCCGGTACGGGATCCGCACACTTTTAGAAGCGAGACCCGGATGGAAAGTCTGTAGCGAGGCGGCAAGCGGACAGGCCGCTTTGCAAAAAGTCAAGAGATGGAAGCCCCAGGTCGTAGTGCTTGACCTCGGTTTACCGGACATACACGGGTTGGAGGTGATCCCTAAGATCATCGAGATTCATCCGCAGGCCAGAATTCTTGCTCTGACCGATCACGACCCCCGAGAAACCGCCAGCCAAGCGCTCGCTTCAGGCGCTCGCGGCCTGGTGACGAAGTCAGATGGGCTAGGCGAAGTGACTCGGGGCGTGCAAGCGCTGGCACTCGGGAAGTCTTTCCACTCGCCTCAAGCCCGTGTATCTATCAAGGATGGCTCGGGCGGACGCACGGACCCCGGCTCCGGTGATGCTCTGGCCGCTCTCACGTCTCGGGAGCTCCAAATCCTGAAGATCCTGGCCGAGGGCAAGACCAACAAGCAGGTCGGCGCGGCTCTGGATGTTAGCGTTCGGACAGTGGAAGCTCATCGAGCCAGTCTGATGAGAAAGCTGGGTCTGCACTCGCTCAGCGATCTGATCTACTTCGCGATTCGAAGGCGGATTGTCAGGATCTAGCGAATCAGCGGCGGATGCTTACGCGATCTTCTTACGTAGTGTCACGAATGGCGCTCCACCGGGCTAAAACGTTATGTTGCCAATTGAGATGACCCGCGTGTTCCCACCCCTTACCCATTCCATGCCAGCAGAACCTCCTTTTGACCCGCGCAGCACTTCCGATTTCGTAGACGTAGCGCTCGGGCAAATTATGCCGACATTCGGAAAGTTAGCATTTCTGGCTGGTCTGCGGCGAGAAAACTCCGGCCGTTACGACGATCCGCTGGCCGCGTTGGTCTACGGAAAAGACCAAGTGGACGCTGTGCTCCGGAAGAAGCACCGGGAAATATTCTATGTCTGGCTGGGTGTCGCTCTCGTGACACAGACTGAGGAGGTGGCGGAATACTTGGCGGTACAGGCTGACGGCGAGAATCCACGGATCGCGGAACTGTTACAGCGCTGGAATCAATACAAACTGTATGCGAATTTGATTCCCGACGATGCGAGTAAACCGGAGCGAGGGCTGTTCTCCAGCGACTTAAGAGCCATTCTTCAATTGCTTCAAGTCAGACTTGGCTCTACTGCGGAGGCCGAAGGCAGTTAAACGCAGGGAGCTTTGCTGGTTGCGTCGTCCTCCTCGCTAACACGAGAGGTTCGCAAAAGCGTCCGGCGGACTCCCTGCGTACACGCATGATATACCGTTCGGCGAAAGGGAACAAGGAACCAGGAAAACTCTTAGCATGAAGGCGCGGACCATTGACGTCAGGCACTCCGTCGGGCGCGTTCTTTTCTCCACAATTTTTCACAGCAGCGGCAAGAAACTGTTGGCGAAAGGCCACCGGATTGAACGCGAGGATGTGCTAATGCTTCAGGCCGCGGCGATGAATGAAGTCTGGGTCGCCGAAATCGAAGAGGGCGATATCAGTGAAGACGAAGCCGTGCTGCAAGTGGCGAGCCAAATTGGAAATGGCTCACTCGAGATCCGGCCGGCGGCTGGCGGACGGGCCAACCTGTTTGCAACCGAGCCGTGTTGCGTCCTGGTGGATAGTGAACTTCTGGCGCAGTCCAACTCCGCCGACGGCCTGGTGATCGCTACCTCCCGAAACTTTACATATGCACGAACCGGGCAGCGGGTGGGCATGGTCAAGAGCGCTCCATTCGCCGTCACTGAGCCCCAGGTGGAATCGCTGCTCTCCTTGCTCGCCGAAAAGGGACCTATCCTACAGGCCCGGCCGATCCGTACGCCTATAGTGGTGGTGCTGTATACGGATCACGCGAACGGAGACCGAGCTTCGCAGTTATTTGGGACAATCATGGGCCAGCGTCTGGAGAGGCTAGGTAGCATTGTCAACTTGCAGCTCTCCTCAGTTGAAGAAGAGGGAGCAGTTGCCGATGCTCTGCAACAACTGCTCCGTTCAAAGCCGACCGTGATTCTGGTGGCTTCCACCACCGCCCCAGCCGGTCCCTACGACATCGTGGGCCGGGCGATGATTCGTGCCGGCTGCCACATCGAGCGGTTCCTGGCTCCCGTAGAACCCGGCACGCTTCTGCTGGTGGGTTACAAGGATGATGTACCGATCCTGTCAGCGCCCGGCTGTTTCCGTTCCGCCAAGCCGAACGTGCTGGATCTGGTGCTGCCGCCTATGTTGGCCAAGTATCGTCTATCGAATTGGGACATCGCATCCCTGGGCCAGGGCGGACTCTTAGATGGCTTGTCCGGCGCGAAGTGATTCCGCCAAGCGATTCAAGGATTGGCCGTCACCTTTGCCACGCGATCACCATCGCCACCACGCACCGTGCGGCTGCTCGTGGGAAAAAGTTCGACCAATCGAACTTGAATACGCCCGCGTCCCGAACTCGCTTGCTCGCAGCCGCAGGCGATGCGTGCATCGAAGCGAGTCCGGTTTCGTCTACTGGTACAGATAAACCGGATGATCGAGCCGGAACCGGAGGATCGTCTCAGAAGGGATGTGCAGGGCGGAGCCGCGGGTGATCACCTCCGCGCCTGCGCCCGCGCCGGCCCCCGCAAGAGCTCCGATGGCCGCGCCTTTACCGCCTCCAGCGATGGCGCCGAAGACTGTGCCGAGCAGCGCCGTGCCTCCGACAAAGGCGCCCGTGCGCTTGTTAGCGCCGAGTCCGTCGCGGACCCGTGTGTTGGTGATGTCTTCGTTGTTGAGAATGAGGCGCCGGCCGTTGACGCTGACTGACCGAAGGTCCAGGGCCAGCTCACCTCCGGCCACTTCATGCACGATCAAGTGTGCCGGCGATCCCCGCGGAATGACGACATTACCAGAGGCGTCCAGCACATCCTGCTCGACGGAAGCCAGAAAGTGCTGGCGCGGGTCCGGGCGCCGCGCTTCGATGGGATCGATGGTCCGGACGACAATTTCAGTGCCGGCCGGAATGGTCCCGGAGCGGCTCCAGCCCGCGTTGGGCTGGACGTCCGTGTCGGCGTAACCACGTTCGGCGAATGCGGGTGGCGGCGGCGGTGCGCCCGGCGCATAACTGCCTTCCGCAGACTGCGGTGGCGGTGGAAGCGGGCCGCTGACGATCAGGGCTTGCACTTCTGCAATGTTGAATTTGTGCTTGCTGCCATGCTCGTCGATGAACGTGATGTTATCGGCATTTCCTCCGTCGTATCTGCCGTGGATCTGGATGCCATTCGTCAGCATCAGGACGTGTTGGGCGAAAGCGAATGTGGTCGTAACAAAGAGCAGAGCGGTTAGGCGAATCTTGATCATCGCTCCAGCACAGAAGCAATTGTTGCGCCAGGAGAAACGACGGATTGCTTTGTCTTTTGAAGGCTTTGCGAGGTGCGGCTAGCGGCTCTTGTCGAGCGGCGGAATTCAGGTGTCGGCTGGTAGATGCCGGAGGGGCGCATACTGAGACAGGACGTGTCTGCATCGCCAGAAATCCCGAGTCTTTGGCGGCCCTTGCGCACTCCTACCTTTCGCAATCTACTCCTCGCAGACATTGTTTCCGACGTCGGCGCGTTCATGCAGAGCGTGGGTGCCGCGTGGCTGATGGTTTCGCTCAACGCCGGCCCCATGTACGTTGCCCTCACGCAGACCGCGTCTGCATTGCCCTTCTTCGTTTTCGCGCTTCCGGCGGGAGCCCTCGGCGACATTGTCGATCGACGCAAACTGATCCTCTACACCGAGACCTGGATGGCGGGCGTCGCCCTGGTGCTGACCATACTGGCAATGACGGGGTTCATCTCCCCGCTGCCGCTCCTGATTCTGACCTTCGCGCTGTCCGCCGGTGATGCATTCGAGACGCCCACTTGGCGCGCCCTCCTGCCAGAACTCGTTACGAAAGAGGATCTGTCCGCGGCCTCAGCTCTTAACGGGATTGAATTCAACCTCGCGCGCGCGATTGGACCCGGTCTGGCAGGTCTTGTCATCGCCGCGGCAGGCGTTGGCGCCGCCTTTCTGCTAAACACTATTTCGTTCATCGGCGTCATCTTCGTCGTCGCGCGCTGGAAGCGAGCCATTCACAGGCGGACTACTCCACCAGAAACGGTAAAGGGCGCAACTATAGCGGCCATCCGGTACGTCCGCTATTCACCCGCCATCACCACTTTGCTGACTCGCTCGGGACTGGTAATGTTCTTTGCGAGCGGGTTTCTCGCCCTCCTGCCATCCCTGGCTCGCATCGTCAAGAACAGCCCAACTGCATATGGACTATTACTCGGATGCTTTGGGTTGGGTGCAGTCTTGGGTGCTCTCATACTGCAGCGTGCGCGGGCGCGCTGGCCTACCGAAGGCGTGGTTGCCGCCGGTGTCGCGATCTTCGGGCTCGGCATGTTGGCCGCCAGTACGGTGCGGTCTGTGCCAGTGCTTAGTGCCGTCATGATCGTCGCAGGCTCTGCTTGGATCGTCTTCCTTTCTATTTTCAACGTGCTGGTTCTGAACCACGCGCCTGACTGGGTTCGAGCGCGCGTACTGGCCATCTTCACTTTGGTTTTCCAAGGAGCCATCGCGGCCGGAAGCGTCGCCTGGGGCGCTGTTGCCGCGCGTCTCGGCATCGGTGCTGCACTGCTATATGCCGGCGCGGGGACCCTCACTATGACAGCCTTGGCGCTATTCTTGCGCCTGCCCGACGCTCGCGTCGATCTAACATCGTGGAATTATTGGCGAGCGCCTGCTACCGGGAACGGCGCTCTGCCTACAGATGACGACTTTGGCCCTGTGCTTGTCACCGTCGAATATCAAGTCGCTTCAGAAGAGGTCGCGGAATTTCTCAAGGCAGTTCAGCAACACAGGCGGATTCGACGCCGCGACGGCGCGCGAAGATGGGGCATCTTCCGCGACATGGAAAAAGCAGATCGGTACGTCGAAACGTTCGTCGTTGGCTCCTGGGCGGAACATCTCCGCCAACACGAACGCTTGACGCGGGCGGACCGCGAGATAGAAGAGCGAGTGCGGCGATACGTCCGGTCCGAGCCGAAAGTGCGGCACCTGATTTCAGTTGTAGGGACTGTACCGCGGTAGCGGGGATCGCCTAAAAAAGAAAAAGCGGCGAAGAACATCCTCGCCGCCCGTCACTTGATATAGTCTTACGCCGCGTGATCAATCGGCCGCATTTTGAGCGAATCCATGCGCTCCCTCAATTGGGGAATCACCGCGCACAGCACATCTTCCACGCGCTCGGCCGGCAGGAACTGCATCTCCTTGCGGACATCTTCCGGCAGATCGCGAAGATCCTTCTGATTCGCCTTCGGCATGATCACCGTCCGAATCCCTGCGCGGCGCGCCGCCAAGCACTTTCTCCTTCACCCCGCCGATCGGCAGCACCAGTCCGGTCAGCGTGACTTCGCCCGTCATGGCGATATCGCTGCGCGCCGGAAGCTTGGTATAGAGCGACGTCAACGCGGTGGCCATCGTCACGCCCGCCGACGGACCATCCTTCGGGATCGCGCCCGCCGGAACGTGCACGTGCACGCCGGCATTTTTGAACAGCGCCGGATCGATACCGAAATCCCCCGCGTGCGACCAAATGTAGCTCTGCGCCGCCTTGACTGACTCCTGCATCACCTCGCCGAGCTGTCCGGTCAGCGTCAGGCCCTTCCCGTCCGGCAGCAGCGTAGCCTCGATGTAGAGGACATCGCCGCCAGTTTCGGTCCAAGCCAAGCCGGTCGCAACGCCCGGAGGCAGATCGCGCCGCGCCTCTTCCTGATTGAACGGCTCTGGTCCCAGCATGTCGGCCAGATCGTCCGGTTTCACCGTGACCGATTCGGTATTGCCCTCGGCGAAACGCAACGCGACCTTGCGCGTCACGCGTGCCGATGGCCCGCTCCAGCCTTCGGAGACCGGCCTCGCGCGTATAGCCCGAGATGATCATGCTTCACCGTTTCGTCCGGCAAAGTGCACTGCTCCGCCGTCAGCCCGGTTTCCTTGAGCTGTTTCGGAATCAGATACCGCTTGGCGATCTCCAGCTTTTCTTCTTCGCTGTAGCCGGCCAGCCGCAGGATCTCCATGCGGTCCAGCAGCGGCCGCGGAATCGTATCCAGCGCATTCGCCGTAGTCACGAACAGCACCTTCGACAAGTCGAACGGCAGATCGAGATAGTTGTCCCGGAAACGTCTTGTTCTGCTCCGGATCCAGGATCTCGAGCAAAGCGTGCGCTGGATCGCCACGGAAGTCGTGCCCCAGCTTGTCCACTTCGTCCAGCATCAACACTGGATTGTTCGCCCCGGCGCGCCGCATCGCCTGAATGACACGGCCCGGCAATGCGCCGATGTAGGTCCGCCGGTGACCGCGCAGTTCGGCCTCATCATGCAGGCCGCCCAGGCTCATCCGCTCGAATTTGCGATTCAAGAGCCCGCGCGATGGATTGTCCCAGCGACGTCTTGCCGACGCCCGGAGGGCCGACGAAGCACAGGATCGGCGCCTTCGCATTTGGGTTCAGCTTCAACACGCCCAGATGTTCGAGAATCCGCTCCTTCACATCTTTCAATCCGAAGTGGTCTTCGTCCAGCACCTGCCGGGCGCGCGCGATGTCCAGCGAATCCTCGCTGCTCTTCCGCCAAGGCAGCTCCAGCACGTAGTCGAGATAGGTCCGGATGACGTTGTAGTCGGGCGCGCCCGGAGGCAGCTTCTCCAGCCGGTCCAGTTCCCGCTTGGCTTCCTTTAGGATTTCTTCCGGCAGGTCGGCCTTTTCCAGCCGTTCGCGGAGCTGCTCAGCTTCGGCCTGCTCGCCGCCCTTTTCGCCGAGTTCCTGCTGGATGGCGCGCATTTGCTGGCGCAGCAGATAATCCCGCTGCTCCTTGCTCATCTCGCGTGCGCGCTTCGGTAGTGATCTTGTTCCGCAGCTCCAGCACCTGCACTTCATGCGTCAGATACCGATGCAGCATCCGCAGAGCTTCCACCCGGCGTGGGCGCTTCCAGTAACGATTGCGACTTCTCAGCGTCCAGGCTGAACATGGATGCCAGCACGAACGAGAGCCGCATGGGGTCTTCGTTGGCGGCCAGCAATCCCCGCAGTTCCTGCGGAGCATTCGGCTGCGCCAAGGTCAGCGCTTCGCCCGCCAGCTCGATCAAGGCGCCTTGCAGCGCCTCGATCTCCGGACCCTTATCCTCCGGCAGCGGCAGCGGCGTCACCCGCGCCCTCAAGAAGGGCTCCGAGTTATCCAGCTTCGACAACGCCACGCGCTCCATGCCGAGCACCAACAGCTCGATATGGCCCTCGTTGGCGCGATTCATCTTGCGGATTACGGCCTTGGTGCCGATGGTGTAGAGATCCTCTTGAGTCGGCAATCGACGTCGGCGTCGCGCTGCGTAAACACCACAATTTCCTTCGATTCGGTCGCGAGCGCAGCTTCCACCGCGGCAATCGATCCCGCACGCCCCGCCGACAAGGGCATCATCAGGTACGGGAATAGCACGGCATTCTTCAAAGGCAATACCGGCAGCGTGTAGACAACAGGTTCGTCAGACATATTCATTTCCTTCGGTGATCATCCTCACCAGCAACAAGCCATTTCGCGCCTCGATCGTCACTCGGGCATTCGCGAGATTCACCGGCATTTCGAGCGACCGCTCGAAGCGGTTATAGGAGATCTCCATTGCGTAATAACTGCAGCCTTCCTCCACAATCGTGTCGCGGCGAACGCCGCTCACCGACACGCGCCGGCCGCTGACGCTGACTCTCACATCCTCCGGCCGAACGCCCGCCAGGTCGAACTTCAGCAACCAGCCATCCCGCGTTTGATAAACATCGGCGGATGGTTCCCACGGCGTCGGCATTTCCGAAAGGAACAAGGGCCAGAATCTACTGCGATTGCTCATAAAGGTTCTATAGGTTAGATGCTCATCGAGACAAAAAGAAGCAGGCCCTTTGGTTCAGCTATCAAGGGACCTGCTTCTAAGAGACTCAACTTTACAATTGTTTACTTGTTCGGGACCACCACGAACTGTGTTCCCGCTCCCCGCTTCACTAATAGCAGGGTCGAGTCCTTCGAGGCTCCCGCGCGGACCGCGCTGTTGAAGTCCGCCACAGTATTAACCGGCTTATGGTTCACTTGGACGATGACATCGCCTTGTTCCAGACCTGCTGCCGCTGCCGGCGAATCGCTATCAACGTCCGTGATGACGACACCCGCCGTCCCTTCGGGCAGTTGCAACTGCTGACGTAGGTCGGAGTTTAGCCCCTGGACCGAAACACCCTGCAGGGCGCCCTTTTCTCCGGTTCCGGGCAGATTATTGTCCTGCCCTTTGCCGTTGGCCTCTGCCTCCAGGTTGTATTCACCCAGAGTGACGGGGATATCCAGATTCTGCCCGTTTCGTGCGATTTTAAGATGCACGGTCGTGCTAGGTGCAAACCCAGCGACCGCCAGCCGGAATGAATTCACATCCTCGACCGGATTGCCGTTGATGGCAGTGATCACGTCGCCGACCTTCATGCCCGCTTTCTCGGCCGGGCTGTTCGAGGTTCACTTGAGCGACCGCTACGCCATGACCATTCGGCATGCCGAATGCCTTGGCCATGTCGGGCGTCAGCTCTTGCGGCAGGATTCCCATGTAGCCACGGCTGACCTTGCCCTTCTTGAGAATCTGATCCATGATGTTGCGCGCCATGTTGGCCGGTATCGCAAAACCGATTCCCTGGTTCCCGCCGGTCTCACCGGAAAGAATCGCGGTGTTGATCCCAACCAGCTCGCCCTTGGTGTCGATCAGCGCTCCGCCCGAATTGCCGCGGTTGATGGCCGCATCGGTCTGGATGAAATCTTCAAAGCGCTCGATTCCCAGCCCGCCGCGCCCCTTGGCGCTGATGATACCCATCGTTACCGTTTGACCCAGACCGAACGGCTCGCCGATCGCCAGAACCACATCGCCCACTTCGGCATGCGCGGAGTCCGCGAACGGCAGAGTGGTGAGACCACGCTTCTCGATCTTCAAAACCGCCACGTCGGAGTACTTATCAGTCCCGACTATCTTGGCCGGATACTCTTCCTTATTGGCGAACGACACCTTCACGTCGGTGGCGCCGTCCACTACGTGGTTATTCGTCAGAATGTAGCCATCCGGGCTGACCACTACGCCCGAGCCCAGACTCGTCTCGCGCTGCGAGCGAGGCTGCTGCTGTTGAGGCATGCGGCCACCGAAAAACTGACGGAAAAATGGATCGTCGAACATGCCATTACCAGAGGATCCCTGCTCCTTCACGACCTTCGACGAAGAGATGTTCACCACCGCGGGCATGGCGCGTTTCACCATTGGGGCAAAGCTGACCAGCGGCCCCTGTTCGACCGAAGCCGCATGCGCGGTATCGATGAACATTGGAATGCTGCGCGAGTGGATGGTCACGCCGAGCGCGCCAACCAACATCGCAATCACTGCAATCAAAACAACCGTGGATGTACGGATGTGACCTTTCATAGTTTCATGCCTCTTTTAAAGCCGCTTCACGCTCACGGCTCGCGATTTTGGATTCAAACTTCAAGTTTCCAGACTGGTCGAGGTCCACCACGACACGGTAGCCGTCACGAACCTCGCCGCCCAGAATCATGCGCGCCATTGGCGTTTCAATTTCGCGCTGGATAGCCCGTTTTAACGGACGGGCGCCGTAATTTGGATCGTAGCCCGTGCGGACCAAATGTCCGCGAGCCCGATCCGTCAATTCCAATTCAATATGCCGCTCCGCCAGACGCTTCCGCAGCCCATTTAGCTGGATCTCGACAATCTGTTTCAGATGCTCTTCCGACAAAGCGTGGAACACGATGATTTCGTCCACGCGGTTCAGGAATTCCGGACGGAAATGGTGGCGCAGCTCATCTAACACCGTTTCTTTCATCCGGTCGTATCCCTCGCCGGCGAATCCTCCCCGATACTCCAGGATTCGAGGGCTGCCGATATTGGATGTCATGATCACGATCGTGTTCTTGAAGTCCACCGTGCGACCCTGCCCATCCGTAAGACGCCCATCGTCAAGGATTTGCAGCAACACGTTGAACACGTCGGAGTGTGCTTTTTCGATTTCGTCGAAAAGGACTACACAATATGGACGACGTCGCACGGACTCCGTTAGTTGCCCCCCTTCTTCGTAACCCACGTAACCTGGAGGTGCTCCAATCAGCCGGGCCACTGTATGTTTTTCCTGGTACTCGGACATATCGATACGAATCATGGCCTTTTCGTCATCGAACAGGAACTCCGCCAGCGCGCGCGCCAACTCGGTTTTCCCCACTCCAGTCGGTCCCAAGAAGATGAAACTGCCTATCGGACGGTTCGGATCCTTCAACCCCGAGCGAGCCCGCATCACTGCCTCGCTCACTGCCGTGACCGCCTCATCCTGCCCGATTACTCGGTGATGCAACTCTTCTTCCAAATGGAGCAGCTTGCTGCATTTCGCCCTCAAGCAGCTTCGAGACCGGAACCCCCGTCCAGCGGCTGACCACCGCGGCGATGTCTTCCTCGTCCACTTCTTCTTTCAGTAGTCGCTTCACAGACTGCTTTTCAGCAAGCCGCAATTCCTCGGCTCGTAGTTTCCGCTCCAACTCGGTGAGCTTGCCGTATTTCAATTCGGCCGCCTTGTTCAGGTCGTATTGCCGCTCGGCCTTCTCGATCTCGATTTTGACCTGCTCGAGTTGCTCGCGTAGCGCTCGCAGCCTTTGCACGCCTTGTTTTTCGGCCTGCCATTGCGCCTTCAGCGCATCCGCCTCGGATTTCAAATCGGCTATTTCTTTCTCGATCTTTTTCAGCCGGTCTTTGGACGCCGCATCGGATTCCTTCTTGAGCGCCTCGCGTTCGATCTCGAGCTGCATGGTCCGCCGCATGATCTCGTCCAGGTCCGCCGGCATGGAATCGATCTCGGTGCGCAGCTTGGCAGCCGCTTCGTCCACCAGGTCGATGGCCTTATCGGGCAGAAAGCGGTCGCTGATGTATCGATTGGAAAGCACGGCGGCAGCCACCAGCGCGGAATCCTTGATCCGAACGCCGTGGTGGACTTCGTACCGCTCGCGCAGGCCGCGCAGGATGGAGATGGTGTCCTCCACGCTCGGCTGGTCCACGAAAACAGTTTGGAAGCGGCGTTCCAGCGCCGCGTCCTTCTCGATATATTTCCGGTACTCGTCCAGCGTGGTGGCGCCGATGCAATGCAGCTCGCCGCGCGCCAGCATGGGCTTCAGCAGGTTTCCGGCGTCCATCGCGCCTTCCGCTTTACCCGCGCCAACTACTGTGTGCAGCTCGTCGATGAACAGAATCACCTGGCCTTCCGACGTTTGCACTTCCTTCAAGACGGCTTTCAGCCGCTCCTCGAATTCGCCCCGGAACTTCGCGCCCGCGATCAGCGCGCCCATATCGAGCGAAACTACCCGCTTATCCTTCAATCCCTCCGGCACGTCGCCGCGAACGATGCGTCCGGCCAGGCCTTCGACAATCGCGGTCTTTCCGACGCCCGGCTCGCCGATAAGCACCGGGTTGTTCTTGGTTCGCCGCGAAAGCACCTGGATAACGCGCCGGATCTCCTCATCGCGCCCGATCACCGGATCCAGCTTGTTCTGCGCGGCCAGTTGCGTCAGATCCCGGCCGTATTTTTCCAGAGCCTCATAGGTGGCCTCCGGATTCTGGCTGGTCACCCGCTGGCTGCCCCGCACTTCCTGCAGGGCTCGCATCAGGCGCTCCCGCGTCACTCCGAATTCGCGGAAGATTTTGCCGGTGAGCCCGGAGTCGTCCGTAGCGGCCAATAAGACGTGCTCTATCGATGTAAACTCGTCCTTAAGCCGCTTGGCCTCCTCCTCGGCCTGGGTCAGCAGCTTCGTAAGCCGCGTAGTGACGTAAACCTGATCCGGCCCGCCGGAGCCGCCAGAGACCTTGGGCAACCGGTCGATCTCTTGTTGAAAACGGCTGCGCAGGGCGTCCACCTTGACGTCCGCTTTGTTCAGGATAGAGGGCGCCAAGCCTCCCTGCTGCTCCAGCAAGGCGAGCATCAGATGCTCGGTATCCACCTGTTGGTTTCCATGGCTGGTGGCGAGGGACTGTGCGGCACGCACGGCCTCCTGCAATTTTTCGGTGAAACGGTTGAAATCCACGGGGACCTACTCTCTAGACGCTAGATCTTAGCGTTCGGTTATCAACTAATATAAGCATACCATCAGTATCCAATTTCGGCAAGGGGCGGTGGGTTAACTATTCCGCCATATAAACCAATGATTATAAGTAGCTTATCAATATACTTAGGGTTATCTCTAGCTAGCCGCTGCCCAACGGAGTATAGTGCTTAATAAGATGTTTTTCGCGGACGGGCACGCATTTCGGTGCGTGGTGTTGTTGTGCTTCCTCGGCATCCGGCTGTTGGCCGCTGAGGTCACCCTGCGCGGCCGGGTGGTGGATGAAGCTAGCGCCCCGGTCTCAGGCGCCGAGGTCTCCCTGCGGCTGGCCGGCCAGTCTCAAGCGGCCAACCCACTCATCCAAGCCACCGCGGATCCAACCGGAGCGTTTCAAGCGACGCTCCCGCAGCCCGGCAGCTACTTGGTTACGGTCGCGCAGACCGACTTCTTCCCGCTTACGAACCGTCCGCTGGACCTTCGCGAAGGCTCCAACGAGATCCTGCTGACTTTGAATCACGTCCGCAACACGTCCGAGTCGATCGACGTGAAGTCCTCTCCGTCTCCGATTGACGTCGACCAGACTGACTCCGAGGGCCGGCTGAGCGGAAAGGAAATCTTCGATGTTCCGTATCCTTCCACGCATGATCTGCGCAATGCCATGCCGCTGATGCCGGGAGTGGTGCAAGGCCCCGCGGGGGATCTGCATTTCGATGGGGGCGCCGAGAACCAGGTGCAATACAATCTGGACGGCTTCAACATCAGCGACCCGCTGACCGGCACGTTCAACACACACCTCAGCGCCGATAGCGTGCGATCCATGGAGTTCTTGAACAGCCGTTATTCCCCCGAGTATGGGAAAGGCTCCTCCGGCGTCCTGGCCATCCATACCGAAACAGGAGACGATACTTTTCGCTACTCCGGCACTAATTTCGTACCCGGCATCAATACTAACGGAGGCCTGCATATTGGCGCCTACACGCCCCGCTTGAATTTTTCCGGCCCGATAGTCAAAGACCGCGCCTGGTTTTCGGACAATATCGACGGGACTTACAACCAGCTGGTCGTTCCCGGCCTGCCCAGCGGGCAAAACACGCGGAGCAGCTATGGCGGCAGCAATCTGCTGCACACTCAGGTCAACGTGACGCCCTCGAACATCATCTTCACGGACTTTCTGGTCAATATTAACGTCAATCCTAGCGCCAACCTGGGCGCGCTCGACCCGATTCCCACCACCGTGGATCTGCGCAATCGCGAATGGTTCATCAGCGCCAAGGACCAGGTCTATCTCACGCGCGGAACGTTACTCGAGTTCGGCTTCTCGGACCTGCGCACCTTCTCCCGCGAGGTTCCCCAAGGCAACGCGCTGTATGTTTTCACCCCTAACGGGCGCCAGGGGAATTATTATCTCGACACCACGAAGACATCTCAAAGAAAACAAGCCTTGGCCAACTTGTTTCTGCCGTCCTTTCACTGGATGGGAACGCATCAGTTCAAAATTGGCATTGATCTGGATCGTCTGGACTACACGCAAGACACACGCCGCACTGGTTATGAAAACGTTGGGCTCACCAACAACGTCCTGCGGCTGGTGACTTTCGCGGGCAGCGGCGTATTGTCTCGCCCCAGCCTGGAAGCGTCGTCTTACATCGTCGACAATTGGAAGATCAAACCCAATCTCGTCGTGGAACTGGGCCTGCGGCAGGATTGGGATGAGCTGGTGCGCCAGACGGTGCTGGCGCCGCGGGTCTCGGTGTCCTACGCTCCCTTCGGGTGGAAGAACACGAAAATTTCGGGCGGCTATGCCATGCTATACGATCCCACCACGCCGCAATTATTCAGCCGTCCCCAGGACCAGTATTCGCTGACCACCCTCTACAACCCCGATGGCACCATTCAAAGCGGTCCGGCCGCTACTGTGTTCACCATCGATCCGCGCGGCTTGCAGATGCCACGCTATCAAAACTGGAGTTTGGGGTTAGAGCAGATGTTGCCCGACAGGATTCTGCTGCGCGTCAATCTACTGCGAAGGCGAGGCAAGCATGGGTTCACCTACGTGAATGTTTTGAATCCGAACGCTCCGCCGCCTCCTGAATTCGTCCAGCTCTATCAGACCACGCAGTTTGAAGCTATCTACCAGCTCGAGAACCAGGGCACGCAACAGTACGACTCGGCCGAGATCGCGCTGCATCAGTCTTTCGGCAAAGGATACGAATGGATGGCCAGCTACACCCGCTCGCGCGCCTATTCCAACTACGTGGCCGACGTCACGGTGGACCAGCCCATGTTGATCTCAAGTAATGCCGGCCCCCTCGGCTGGGATGCGCCCAACCGGTTTCTGACCTGGGGCTATCTTCCAACCAAGTTCAAGAATTGGGCGGTCGCCTATCTCTTCGAAACGCGGACCGGCTTTCCGTTCTCGGTGCAGGATGAAATCGGCCGCGTGCTGGGAGCGCCGAATTCGGATCGCTTTCCAGAGTACCTCAACCTGAATCTGCACCTGGAGTGGACCACTCATCTTTTCGGCTACCGGTTTGCTCTCCGCGGGGGATTGAACAACATCACGGATCACAAGAACTATACGGTGGTGAACAACGTCTTCGGTTCACCGAACTTTCTGACGTTTTATGGCAGCACCGGCCGGCATTTCGTGGTGCGTTTACGCTGGCTCGGCCGCCAGAAAACTTAATTCGAGTGGCGCAGGTCTCCGACTTGCGAGAGATTATTTCCGCAACCTCCGCGCCGCGACGATCCAACCCACCCGCGGCTATCTAAGCGAGCAGGGACGGTCACGGAGCGGTTCTCAAATCAGCCACCGACCCTCCACCTCACCCAGCAGACTCGCTCGGCAATGAACAGAATCGGTAGCTGTCTTTCGTGCGGGCCTAGACTGGTTGCACAGGTCTCAACTTTTTCCCAAGGATCGCGAGCCCTAGCAGGCCCGAGCCGATCAGCAACATAGTGGCGGCTTCGGGCGTCTCGGTTTGATCTGGGCCGGCCGTGCCGTATGTGAAATTATCAAGAAAGGCCCACGTCCCTCCTGTCGGGCTCGTTCCTACGAGTGTGAAATCCACCGACGAAATTGGCGTGTCGGAGGTGACTCCCCAGAACGTCGCTGGTGCGGATGTACTGGTCGTCCACTGTGTACTGCGTTCCTAGAACCGTGACCGCGAAGCTCGTGCCTCTCGGGCTATTAGAAAACAAATTGGCGCCGAAGGCAGTGACAGGCGTAGTGAAGTTGACCTGAATATAGGGCAATGGCGAGTTACTATTAGGGCGGGTCATATCCTGCATCAAAGCGTTACCCGTCCCCCAAAGTCGTAGTAAGGCGAGCCGGTCGTATCGACCACTTGGAGGTACGGAGCGGGGAGAGAGTTGTATCCGATGAAGTCAACATTTGGATAGATCGATACACCACTGGCGGTGGGCTGTTATACCCAGGGGTCAAGGCCTCGAAATCAGCCGTCAGATCTCCGCTGCTCGCTGCGTCAAAGCTAGCCAGACTGGTGTACTGGGTGATGATTGTCGAATACGCGGGCGTGACGTTCCATGCCAGCGCTGCCAGAGCGGGAAGAATCAGTGCTCGAAATTTTCTCAACATTAGTTTCTCCGTTTGCATAACTCCATCCGGCGATGGAATATACCTGCGAGATACAACTCTTCAGGCAGTCAGTCTTCACTGCATCAAGATATTTGCAGATTGAAACTGGTAAGTGCGAACGAAGTGTGACTGCTCTCCAGTGAAGTGAAAAATCGTGAGAAGTTTTCGCGTAAGACTATTCCGTAGAGCTAGAGCCTATTCCACGGGGCAGTCACGCTCTCGCGTCTAGAACTATTTCAGCGACGCCGCCACCTTGGCGCCATATTCCTTCGCCTTGGCGAGAATCAGCTTTTCGTCCAGCGTCAGCGACCGGCCTTCCCGCACGATCGGCTTTCCATTCACCATCACATCCTCGACATCCGATCCCTTGAGAGCGTAGACGATTTGCGAATAGACGTTGTAGAGCGGCACCGCATGGGGCCGGTCCAGCCGCAGCGTGATCAAATCGGCGCGCTTACCGGCTTCGAGAGACCCGGTCTGCTTATCGAGCCCCGCGACGCGCGCGCCAACGACCGTTGCCATGGCGATGGCCTGCTCGGCATTCAACGCCGTGGGGTCGCCAGTGGTCACCTTTTGCAGATCGGCCGCGAGATTCATCTCTTCCATCATGTCGAAATCGTTATTGCTTCCGGCCGGACCGTCGGTGCCGAGCCCCACCGGAATCCCGAGCCCCAGCAGCTTCATCACCGGTGCGACGCCGCTGGCAAGCTTCATGTTGCTGGAAGGGCAGTGGGCGATTCCAGTGCCGTGTGCCTTCAGGATCTTCATATCCGCGTCGTCCAGCCACACCCCGTGCGCAGCGATGGTCGGGCCATTGAGCACGCCCAGAGTATCCAGCAGCCGCGTGGGGCTCATCCCGCGCGTCCGCAGCGCGTCGTCATTTTCAACCTTGGTCTCGGAAAGATGGATGATCACCGGCACGCCGTATTTATCAGCGAGTTGGCGCGCGGCCCTGAGATCTCGGTCCTCATTGGTAAAGATGGCGTGCGGCGCGGGAGCGGGCACAATTAGAGGATCGCTCTTGTATTGCTGAATGAATTTCTCTGTGAATTGAAGGGCATCCTGGGGCGTGGCTGAATCGGGACTCTTGAACTTTAGAATCGTTTCGCCCAGAACGCCGCGCATGCCCGCTTCTTTGGCGGCCTGCGCGACGCGATCCTCGAAATAATACATGTCCACGAACGTGGTGGTGCCCGACAGCATCATTTCAAGACAGGCCAGCCGCGTGCCCCAAAGAACAAAATCCGGTGTGACGTTCTTAGCCTCGGCCGGGAAGATATATTTCTGGAGCCAGTCCTGCAAATGCAGGTCGTCGGCGATGCCGCGCAGCAGCGACATGGCCGCGTGCGTATGGGTGTTGATCAGCCCCGGCATGAGGATGGCTTCGGGACGATCCAGATGATGGGCCGCCTGAAACTGGCGATTGATATCCACCCGCGTTCCAACACCTACAATACGCTCGCCGCGGATCGCCACCGCGCCGTCGTCGATCAGACGATGCTGGGCATCCATGGTGACGACATAGCGGGCGGTGTAAATCCAGTCGGCGGGCTCGGCGAAGGCACTAACAGCGAGCGCACACAGAATCACACAGGCACGAATGCCTGTGCCACATTTATCAAAGGAACGAAGCATCGAATGGCCTCGGAAACAGTTCCTTCAAATGAAAAGTTTCGGTCTTACCTTGCAAATTTACCAGCGTCAACTCGGCATCGCCGCAAAACTCCCACAGGATCTGCCGGCACGCCCCGCAAGGCGGCGTAAGGACACTGGTATCGGCCGCCACCGCGATCCGCGTGAACTTGCGCGCGCCTTCTGAGATCGCCTTGAATACCGCCACCCGTTCGGCGCAGATGGTCAGCCCGTAGGTCGCGTTCTCGACGTTGCAGCCAGTGAAAATGCGTCCAGTCTCGTCCTCAATCGCGGCGCCGACCTTGAATTTGGAGAACGGAGCGTGGGCGTTGGCTCGGGCCGCCAAGGCCGCTTCCAGCAGCTTTTTCATAAGCGGGGGGCCACCGCTTTCAAGAAGCCCACTAGCGTGTCGCGCACTCGCCGGCCGGTCTCCAGCACCTCTTCATGATTGATCTTCTGCGGCAGAATGCCCGCGGCCATATTGGTCACGCAGGAGATCGCCAGCACTCGCATTCCCAGATGATTGGCCACGATCACTTCGGGAACCGTCGACATGCCCACCAGATCCGCGCCGATGGTGCGCAGATACCGGATCTCGGCCGGCGTTTCATAACTGGGCCCGGTGACGGCCGCGTACACACCCTCCGACAACGGAATTCCCAATTCGCTCGCCACCTGATGCGCAATGGCGCGATAAGCGGCCGAATAAGCATCCGTCATGTCGGGAAACCGCGGCCCGGCGGAATCGTCGTTAGGACCGATCAGCGGATTCGATCCCTGCAAATTGATGTGATCGGAAATCAGCACCAACGCGCCCTGCCGAATAAGACAGATTGATGCCCCCAGCGGCGTTGGTAAAGATGATCGACCGCGCGCCCAGTCGGTGCAGCACCCGCACTCCCACAGTCACCTCGGCCGGCGAGTAGCCTTCGTATAGATGGCTGCGCCCGGCCATCACCGCGATCTCCAGCCCATCGATCTTGCCAAACACCAGCTTGCCCGCATGGCCGACCGCGGTAGAGACCGGCCAGTCCGGGAATTCCGGCGTACGGGATCTCGAGCGGGTCGAGTCAGTTCCTCGGCGAAAGCGCCCAATCCGCTGCCCAGCACCACCGCCACACGCGGTTCGCGGCTGGTTTGCGAGCGAATATAATCGACCGCGGCCTGCATTACAGCAGCATGCCGGCGATGCAGGCCGACATGAAGTTCGCCATGGTTCCAGCGGCCACGGCCTTCAATCCAAGCCTGCGCGAGGTCCGATTTGCGTGTAGGAGCCAGCGCGCCGATCCCACCGATCTGGATCGCGATCGAGCTGAAGTTCGCAAACCCGCACAAAGCGTAAGTCGCGATGGTGAACGACCGTGGATCGAGATGATCCTTCATCGGCCCGAGCTGTTGAAAGGCGATGAATTCGTTCAGCACCAGCCGCGTGCCCAGCAGGTTACCGATCGACGCGCAGTCGTTGTACTTCACTCCCAGCAGCCACGCCACGGGAGCAAAGACATATCCGAAAATCTCCTGCAGTGTGATATGGAAGTAACTCAGGATGCCGTTGCACATCGCGATCAGAGCGATAAAGGCGATCAGCATGGCCGCGATGTTCAGCGCCAGATGCAGTCCGTCTCCGGCGCCGCGCGCGGCCGCGTCGATCACGTTGATTCCGGGCTTTTCCACCGTTATCTTCACGCCGCCCGCCGTCGCCGGCTTGTCCACTTCCGGCATCAGGATCTTGGCCAGCATGATAGTGGCCGGAGCGGTCATGATCACCGCCGTCAGCAGATGGCGGATCTCGACGTGCGCCATCAACACGTACGCCGCCATCACGGCGCCCGAGACGTGCGCCATGCCGCTGGTCATGATGGTGAACAGCTCGGATCTCGGTCAGCCCGGCCAGAAAGGGCCGGATGGTGAGCGGAGCCTCGGTCTGGCCCATGAAGATGCTGGCGGCCACGTTGGTCGATTCCGCGCCGCTGGCGCCCATCACTCGCTGCATCACCACCGCCATCGCGCGCACGAACACCTGCATCACGCCGAAGATAATAGAGGATCGCGAACAGGCTCGAAATGAAGATGATGATCGGCAGCACTTGAAAAGCGAAAACCACCGGCTGGCTTCCGCCCAGTTGATCGCCGAAAACGAATTTGCTGCCGGCCTGCGAGTATCCGATCAGCGCGTTTACTTTGTCGCTGGCCATCTGGAATGCCGACGCGGCCGGCGTGCGCAGAACGATAAACGCGAAGGTGAGCTGCAGGCCCACGCCCCACAGAATCAGCCGAGGGCCGTATCGCGCGCCGGTGTTTGGAGAAGAGAATGCAGACTAGCAGGATCGCGAGAATGCCGAGTATCCCGGTGAACCGCTCCATGCACGGATCAGCTTACCACTTCCAGGATCAACTCGCGCTCCTCGGGCGGCGTGGCGGAAATGCGGAACGCGTCCTCGATCTGCTGCGCGGCTTCTTCCACATTGTCTTCGCGCGTGTAGTAGAGCGCGGCACAGCACCGCGCCCGCCTCCACCTTCTGGCCGACCTTCACTTCCAGAATCACGCCCACCGCCGGATCGATGGTGTCTTCTTTGGTGTTTCGTCCCGCGCCGATCATGGAAGATGCCATGCCGATGTCCTCGGCATCGATGGCGCTGACGTATCCGGCGCGCGGCGAGGCGATCTCGCGGACGCCGGTGGCGTTGGGCAACAGCTCGAACCGATCCAGCACGTGCGGATTGCCGCCCTGCGCCTCGATGACTTCCTTGAATTTTCGGTAGCCCGAGCCGTCCAGCAGCTTTTGCTGCGCCAGTTCGCGCGCTTCGTCGAGTGTCGGCAGCGATCTTGGCCAGGAAGATCATGCGCGCCGCCAGTTCGAGCGAGATGCGCGTCAGATCCGTTGGCCCGGCGTTCTGCAGGGTCTGCGAAACTTCCATCACTTCCAGCGCGTTGCCCACCGCGTAGCCCAGCGGCTGGTTCATGTCGGTGATCAGCGCCTGCACCCGCTTGTCCATGCGGCGTCCGATGCCCACCATCATCTGCGCCAGCCGGCGCGCATCCACTTGCCGCTTCATGAACGCGCCGTTGCCCACTTTGACGTCCAGCACGATCGCGTCCAGACCCACCGCCAGCTTCTTCGACATGATGGAAGAAGCGATCAGCGGAATCGACTCTACCGTGGCCGTGGCATCCCGCAGCGAGTACAGCTTGCCGTCGGCCGGCGCCACCTCGGGAGTCTGGCCGATGAAAGCCAAGCCGTGTTTCTTGAGCTGCTCGCGAAATTCATCGATGGTCAGATCGGTGCGGAAGCCCGGAATGGACTCCAGCTTATCGAGCGTCCCGCCGGTGTGGCCCAAGCCGCGGCCTGAAATCATCGGTACTATTACGCCGGCCGAGGCCGCCAGCGGCGCCGAGATCAGGCTGGTCTTGTCTCCCACGCCGCCAGTGGAGTGTTTGTCCACCTTGATGCCGGGAATGGAGCTGAGATCAACCGGTTTCTCCGGAACGGATCATGCATTCGGTCAGCGCGCTGACCTCCCGATCCGTCATTCCGGAGAAGAAGACGGCCATCAGAAAAGCAGACATCTGATAATCCGGAATTTCATTCCGGTTGTAGCCGTCCACTAATGTCGGCGATTTCTTCCGGCGATAATTCTTCACCATCTCGTTTTCGGTGGATCAAATCGACAGTTCGCATTATGAGTTCTTCAGCGTAACATCTTATGTAGTTGAAAGTAAAGGATTGCGCAGCCAAGCGCGCATCCAAGCCTCATGAACCGAGCATGCGGCGTGCGCGTCAATATACTTGTGACTGCCGCGCGCCTGCTCGTTCTGCTTCTGCTGCCTTCGCCCAGCGCATTTTCATTCCCCACGCTCACCCCGGAAGCAACCCGCGCGTTCGATCGCTATGTCGACTCCGCTGAAGCCGCTATGACTCAGGGTGCTCCTCGCTTTCCCGACACCGCCAAGCTGCGGGGCGGGGAAGCCCGGATCGATTCTATCATTCCGCCCGAGGATATCGATGTTCCGGGCGGAATGATCCAGGATTGGCGAGGCGCCATGTTCATCCCCAAGGCCACCATCCAGAAAGTCAAAGCGGTTCTTCAGGATTATGACAACTATAAGCGCTTCTACAAACCGGAAGTAATCGAGTCGAAACAACTCGCGCATCAAGGCGATGAGTGCGACATCTTCCTGCGCCTCCTCAAGAGACAGGCATGGGTAACCGTGGTGCTGAACAGCGAGTATCACGTCCACTTCAGCCAGCCCGACCCCCGGCACATGTTTGTCGTCTCGCGTTCCACCCGGATCGGCGAGGTGGTGGATCCTGACCGCTCGCTCACCGAAGAAGAGCCGCCCGGCCGAGACTCCGGATTTCTGTGGCGCTTGAACTCGTATTGGCGATTCGAGGAGGCCGATGGCGGCGTGTATGCCGAATGCCGGGCCATCTCGCTATCACGCGATCTTCCTCCCGGCTTGGGATGGATGATCAAAGGTTTCGTAAGTAAGTTCCCCAAGGAATCGATGCAGAACACCCTGCGCGGAACCAAAGCCGCCGTCGAGGCTCACTCCTCTTTCTGACTCAGCGAAGGTATAAACAGGCAGCCAGAATGCGGATCAGGGCTTACTTCCTTCTGGCTTAGCTGAGCGATTGCATCGCTCCAAAGAATCCGACCGCGATTGTGATTTTTTCAGGGCAGGCGCGAATAACAGTACGAGCAGACAGCGCACCTTGTGACGGCGGCGCAAGATAAGGAAGTAGATGACGACGCCCGATCTCCGGGACACGTTTCAGAACTTGGTCGAGGAGCACAAGAAAATCCTCTATAAGGTCTGCAACTCCTACTGTAGGGAGCGAGACTCTCGCGACGATCTTGCGCAGGAAATCATGATCCAGCTATGGCGATCCTTCGGCAAGTTCGACGGGCGTTGCCGGTTTTCCACATGGATGTACCGGATCGCCCTCAACGTCGCGATTTCTTTTTATCGTAGCGAGAGCGCCAGAACACGGCATGTGATTTCCGACCAACAGCACCTTCTGGAAACGGTCGTTGAAACGGAAAGCCAGCCGGAGGACATTCGACTTCTTTACCAATTTATCGACGGACTTGACCCGTTCAACAAAGCGCTCATCCTGCTTTACTTGGACGAGAACAGCTACCGGGAAATCGCGGACGTTCTGGGCATCACTGAAACGAACGTCGCAACCAAGATAAGCAGATTGAAAAACAAGATGAAGCAGGAATTAAGCGGAGCCAAACAAAGCTGAGTAAAGGAGCAAGAGTAATGGAACTCGATGCACTCAAAGAGAAGTGGGCTGAATATGATCGAAAACTCGACGTCAGCATCCGTCTAAACCGGCAACTTCTGATGGCGGCGAACATGAACCGGTTGCGATCCCCCCTGCGGCGGTTTGCTTTTTCCGTGGGCTTGGGAGGGCTGATTGGGCTGATCGGCCCTGTGATTCTTGGCCGGTTCATTTACCAGCACTGGGCCGAGCCGCGCTTTGCGCTGCCTGCTGTGGTCTTGCACCTCTGGGTGATCGCAAGTGTGGCGGCATCGATTCGGCAGATGGCCATGGCGCTGCGGATCGACTACGACCAGCCGATTGCCGTGATCCAGAAGCAGCTTGAGTCCCTGCGGGTGCTGCGCATTCGGGTTACCCAATGGGCTTTGCTGACGGGGCAGGTGGTTTGGTGGATGCCGTTCCTAATTGTCGCTCTGAAGGGATTATGGGACTTGGACGCCTACAAATTATTCGGTACCGCTTTTCTGCTAACCAATCTCGCGGTCGGACTGGCCACTATCCCACTGGCGATTTGGGCGTCGAAGAAATTCGGGGACCGTATGGGCCGCTCTCCGATCATTCAGCGGCTGATGAGGGAACTCGCGGGTTACAACCTCAACGCGGCGACCGCACGTCTCGCGACACTCTCCGAATTCGAGAACGAAACGCGTTAGCTGATTACGGCTCGATTCTTTGGGCGGGACGAAAACGGGAGCCGAGGATCACTCCTCTTTCTGATTCAGCGAATGTAAGAAGGTGATGATCTGCCATCTCTGTGGTTCGGGCAAGTGAGCGAAAGATGGCATGCCGTGGTGAAGCGATCCATTTTCCAGGATCCAGAATAGTGTGCCGGCGGGGGCCTGATGCACCTCAGCATTCCGGAGCGGAGGCGCCTTTTCGGAACCTTCGGCATTCATTCCGTGGCAGGCCGAGCACTCGCGCGCAAACAACTTAGCCCCTGCCCGGCGTGCTCGCTCATCGCCTTCCATGGGATTATTCTTGGCGGCTGCCTTAGCCGGGACCTGTTGTAGCAGGTTCCAGTTTTGGCACCAAGCGCCGGTAATAATAAAACAGCCCAATAGAAGCAGCTTCATGGATAACTACCTCCGAAACATGCTGCGCGCCGCCCGGCCGAACTGCGCGATCTCGTATGACACGCCGAAGCGCAGCAGAAAGCCAACACTGTTGCCAGTAATCCCAAAACTTGGCGACACTTTAAACGTCGTCCCGTTCGCCAACGTCCAGGCGATCGTCGGCGCCAGGTAATGCGATGTCCCAGTCAGACCGAAATCCTGGTGTGTTCCCAAGCCGCCGTACATCTCGGCGCCTACTTGAAAATTCTCCGGACAAAAATTGCATCGTTCGGGTCTGGCTGCCAAAGCCAGGGGCCGGCTGACGCCCGCTGCGTAGCCGAATTCATAAGGCGCGTGGATAACCTTCTTTTCCGCAATGAAATTTTCGGCGATGGTCCAGCCTTTGAAGTGACTGCCTAGGATCAGCTTGGCCTCGATTTCCCGCTGCTTCTCCTGCCGGGCAGCGGCGTTCGATTGAATGAGATCATCCTTTCCGTCATGGTCGACTACCTCCAGCAAACTTTTGTCGGCGCCATTGATGTTCTCAAATTCCACGTACAGCACCGGATTGATCCAATGTTCGCGAGTTAATAACCGAAAGCGATTCTCCCAGCGGTACCCAGTGAAGAAGCTGCTCTGGCCGAAAGTAGCCTGCCCATCCAGGTAAACCTCGGTGGTCCACCAACCCTTTAATCCGTATTCGAGTTCGGTCGCGTCGCCCAGGAAGCGGTTGCCGTCACCAGGTTTTCCCGTCACAGTGTTGGTAGCCAGTTCTAGATTTCCCGGCTCTTCCATCTGGTGAGTGTAAGTGATAAAAAATGGGCCCTCGGCGCCCGAACAGCAAGGTAGCAAAACGAGCGTTCCCCATCGCAGGATCAGTGCCAAATGTCTCATAGCTAGTCGCAACACAGTTGCAAAACTAGCTAGATGTTAGCTCAACGTCAGTTTCGATGGGAGTTTTTTCCAGCAAATGAGTTGCATCTTTGGTTAAGCGAGTGGATATACGACCTGAACGGTCGTATATCCACTCCGGGATTCGGAATCTATTTGATGACCGGCATCGGATACCGGTACTCACCGCGGAAAATCTCCCCAAACAGATCCAGGATCTGCTGATGAACCAGGCCGTTATCGGCCAGCAAATGAGGACCGCGCAGCGTCACCGGCCCGCCCTTCATGTCCGAACACTTGCCGCCCGCCTCGTTGATCAGCAGGATACCCGCTGCCATGTCCCACGGATTAAGTCCAAATTCCCAAAACCCATCCAGACGGCCGCTGGCAACATACGCCAGATCGAGTGCCGCGGAACCGGCCCGCCGGACTCCGTGCGTCACCATCGCGAGCTGATAGTAAAAGTGCACGTTGACGTTCTGATGGCGCTTCTGGCTGGGAAACCCGGTCGCCACCAGCGTATTCTCGATCTGGCTCACCTTGGAAACGCGGATGCGCCGGTTGTTCAAATAGGCCCCGGATCCGCGCTCGGCGGTGAACATTTCGTTCCGTTCCGGATCGAAGATCACGCCCGCGATCAACTCTCCCGACTGCTCCAGCGCCATGGTGACGTTGTACATCGGAAAGCCGTGCGCGAAATTCGTGGTGCCATCCAGCGGATCGACATACCAGCAGTATTCGGACTTGCCGGTATGGCCGCCGCCTTCCTCCGCCACAATTGAGTGCGCTGGAAAATGGGCGCGCAATCGCTCGACCACCAGTTGTTCAGATGCGCGATCCGCCTCGGTCACCAGGTCGTGCTCGCCCTTCAACTCGAACGTGACGCGGCGCTCGAAGTATTTCGCCAGCAGCGCTCCGGCTTCGCGCGCGATTTCGACGCTGGTTTCAAGGTAGGAAGGCATCGGAATAGGGTGGTTATGGCCCCTTACTCCGGCTCTTCGTACAGATATTTAATATCGTGCTTGAACAGGAACAGGTTGGGCTCACCCTCGCGCGTGAGCCGGATGAAGTTGGCGTCGTAAAACTCGATGATCCCCGTCACTTCTTCATTGCTGCTGAGACGGATGCGAACCGGGATCTCGTGATCGATCAGGTATCGCAGATACTTTACTTCCTCGAAGGTTTGCTCCGGAGCCTTAGTCTTTGCCTTGCTCATTAAATTGTCGTTCACCGCCCTGATCGCCTGTTGGGCTCGCTGGATTCCCCATAATAGCCGTTACGCGTAATGACCCGCAAATTCGGGCCTTGCACGCTAACCTTCAAGGTGTGGAAGCGATCCTTGGTGGGCGGCACGTCTTTGGGATAGAAGCCGATCAGATATTGCGTCCTCAGCTCGCGCAAGATATCGGAAAATGCCCGATCCAGCTCCGCGCCCAGGCTTGGCAGGAAGACCCGCCCTCCGGTGCCCGCTGCGAGCGTAGTCAGCGCGTTCTCGCCGCCCATGTTGCGTCCAGCGTCGTTGGTGATGGGTACTACCAGGACCGGATAGAGCAGCGTATCGGCGAGCTGCGCCGCCTCGAGCGCCTGATGGAAATCTTTGACGCTGGTGGTGTCGCCGCCGTCGGTGACTATTACCATGACGTGCCGGCCATCGCGAAGCTCCAGCTCTCGCGACGCCAGATAAATGGCGTCGTACAGCGACGTTCCGCCTTCTGATTTGAGCTGTTTCAACTGCTGATCCACTCGCGCAAAGCGCCGGGTGTAGCTGCTTAGCAGGTTCACTTGCCAATTGAAGCTGTACAGCGCCACTGTGTCGCTGGGGTTTCCTTCGCCTAGCAGAGCCCTCAGAAATTTGCTGACCGAATCCAGCTCGTAGCGCAGCTCGATGCCTGTCGACGCGCTGGTGTCCACCAGGACCGCCACTGACAAGGGCTGTTCGGTCTGCCGTTCAAACACCGCGATGTCCTGCTTGACGCCGTTATCGAAAATCGTGAAATCGTTCTTGTTGAGCGAGCCGATCAATTGGCCGGCGGCGTCTTTCACCGTCACCAGCATCCGCACCAGGCGTACATTCACGCGGATGACGGTATCCGGCTGGGGCCGCGCCGGTACGGCCGCTAACAGGGCGGCAAGGAGAAAACAGACGGCTTGGCGGATCACTTTTTGAGGACCGATTCGTCCCACTCCCCTTCGACCCAGGTTTCCCCGTCGGCGAAATGCTCCTTTTTCCAGATTGGAACCATGCGCTTCAGCCGGTTGATGCCTTCTAGCGCCGCGTCAAAGGCCGGTTTGCGATGAGGCGCGGTCACAATAACCGCCACGCTGGTCTCGCCGATCTCCATGCGTCCCAAACGGTGAACCATCGCGATGCGGCCGATCTGCATGCGGCACGCGCGATCTCACGCCCGATCTCGGCCATCATCTTCACCGCCATCGCCTCGTAGCATTCATAGTCCAGAAACTCGGTGCGGCGTCCCTTGGTGTTGTTCCGTACCACACCCTCGAAGTTCACCACCGCGCCGTCTTCGCCCCGCAACAGTTGCCTGGCGATGCCGGCGGTGTCGATCGGCTCGCGCGTTAGAGCAAAGAAATTGCCCTCGTCGGCGTCGAAAATCTGCTGGGTGTAGCGTCCGGAACCGCCGCTTACCGGTGGCAGAAACGCGATCTCGTCGCCATCGCCGATGACTGCCGACCGATCGCTGAATTGATGATTGCGAGCTAACACGATGCTTGATTTGAGCTCGCCCAGCCGTGGAAACTGCCGAGCGTAGCGCTCGAATACGCAACCGAGGCAGGAGCCCGCTTCTACTTCGATCTCTTCTTCCGCGCGGCCCACAATATCCCGCAACATACCGAAAAATAGGACTTTCACGCGCACTTTTAGTCATAGTAACAGACGGTCCGCCGGAAAACGGGTTTCAGACAAAACCTCGGGTGCTGTTGTAGACTGCGATTGTCTCCATGCCATCGTCCAACTCTTTGGAGCGGCTGCTCGACCGCCTCGAAGCCGCCAAACGCCAGTTCGGCTCCAAAGACGCCACCACCGCCGAAATCCTCACTGCCTTAGACCGCCGGCGCTTCCGCGACGCTCAGTCGCTCATCCGCTTTCACGAGGCCTTGTTATTCTTCCGCGCCTATCCTCCTAATGCCCGGATTTTGCGCTTAACTGACCATCTGCTCGTGTCGTTTGCCCGGCGGATTGCGCTCCTCCGCCGGATCGGAGCCGATCTCGCTCCGTTTGAGGAACCCGAGGTTTCGGGCATTTCCGGCACCGCCTTGTCCGCCGTTTTTACTTATGACATGGCCCGCTGGCTGGTGCGCCATCACCCCGGCAGCGTTGACATCGACTGGGAAGGCTCTGACCCAACTCTTCTGGGGCCTCTGCTGGCTCGGCTCCATCCGTTCTTTGCCGAAGACGCGTTGGTGGAGGCGAACATCCCTTTCCTCGATTGGTTTCGCGCCGCCAAAGGCAAGGCGAAAGGCTCGGATCTGCGCTGGCTGATTTCACGTCTGGATAAGATCCCGCTGCCCAAAGACGTCATTTCCGATCTTTATGCGCACGCCGAACTTGCCCTCCGATGGGAACTCGATAACATCCCGACCACCCGTACCAATTTGCGGCTGCCCGGCGCGCGGCGAGTTCTTCTACCACACCGCGCCTCTGCTCCGCCGCGCCGATGTGTCGCTCGACGCCGAACTGAAATCGCCGCCGCTCTCCATGACGAAACTCAGCCGCACTCGTGGCGAACAGATGCTCGAGCTTGCCCGCGATACTTCGGCCATGCGCTTCCGCGAGCTCCACGGCTTCACCTATGGCGATCCTTCGAATGTCTATCGCGCCGAGCTGGGCCGTGGCGTCGAAGTCTTCGTCTCGGGCGTTCTTCCCGATCATCGGCTGCCGGTGCGCACCTATCACGCCGGCATGTTCTTCAAGAACGCAGTCCCTATCGGTTACATCGAAACCCTTACCTATCGCAAGCAGATGGAGGTCGGCTTCAACCTCTATTACACTTTCCGCGAGGGCGAGACAGCCTGGCTCTACGGACGCCTGTTGCGGCTGTTTCAACAACTGCTCGGCGTCACGCTCTTCATCGTTGATCCCTATCAGCTCGGCCTTCATAACGAGGAAGCGATCGAATCCGGCGCCTTCTGGTTTTATCGAAAGCTCGGTTTTCGTCCGGAAGACGCCGAGGTCGCCAAGATCTTGGACAAAGAAGAAAAGAAGCTTCGGGCCCAGCCCGATTACCGCACCCCCACTCGCACCCTCCACCGCCTGGCCGCCGGCTGGATGGTCTACGGCACTGGTGATCGCGTCGACGTCCGCCGCAAAATCAGGGATGGTGCCCTCTAATTTCGGCTACGATAAATGCCGTGGAACGATCCGAGGCCGCGCAGCCCGCCCCCGACCCCGCCTGGGAAAATCTCAAGGACGACGAACTGCTTACCTGGCGCATCTGCGATCTCGGTGTCCGGATCGAAGGCAGCGAGCTCGAAACCCGCGTAAATCAGCTGAATGAAGAACTCGCCGCGCGCGGCCTCGCGTTCCGGCCGGCCTGCTACCTGGGCGACGAGTGGTTCTCGCCCGCCGGCGTCCCCGCCATCGCAATTCCGTTTTACCTCGCCCATCCCCGCTTGAAAGCCCTCGAGCTGCGCCAGATGCTGGAGGTCGAAGGCGGAACTCCCGAGTGGTGCCAGCAACTCCTGCGGCACGAGTGCGGACACGCCATCGATCACGCCTACCGCCTCTCTTCGCGCGACGATTGGCGCCGCGTCTTCGGAAGCCCCGAGAAGGAGTACTCGCCCGAAACCTACCAGCCTCGCCCCTACAGCAAGGGTTTCGTCCGCCATCTCCCCAACTGGTACGCGCAGGCTCATCCCGATGAAGACTTCGCCGAAACCTTCGCGGTCTGGCTCTCCATGCCTCCCGAAGAGTGGCGCAAACAATATCGCCACTGGAAAGCTCTCGACAAACTGGAATTCGTCCACTCCCTGATGGAAGAGATCCAAGGCAAAACGCCCAAAGTGAAGCATGGCCGCCGCATTTCGGACGCCACTAAACTCAGACGCACCCTCGCCCGCCATTACGCCGAGCGAAGAAAACTCTACGCCGAAGAGTTCCCCGACTTTTACGACGCCGACCTGCGCGTTATATTTGGTAATGGTGAACCGAACGGAGAGTCAGCCGCGCGGGTGATGCGTAAGAATCGCAGCGCCTTGGTCGGTTCCATCGTCCGCTGGACGGGGCAGCGCAAGTATACCGTTGACATGTTGGTGCGCAAGTTCATTCAGCGCTGCCAGCAACTCGGGCTGACCACTCCCCCGCCGCCCGATCAGGCACGCGTATCGTTCGAGCTGGCGGCCTATCTCGCCGCGCTGGTCACCAACTATCTCCATACCGGACGTTTCAAGAGGTCTGTCTAAGACGTGAAAGTTTTGGTTGTCTTCGATATCGCACGCCGGGCCGCCGCCGGTGAAACTTTTTCCCCGCGCGAATTGAAGGAGCAAGAGGACAAAGAGACCGAAGCCGACGTCCTGGCCTGCCTCAAGCGCTTGGGGCACGAGGTGGAGACGCTGGCCGTCTTTGACGACGTCCTGCCCATTGTCGAAAAAATCAAATCCTTCGCGCCCGAAGTGGTCTTCAACCTTACCGAGTCGTTCCACTCCGACCGCGCCCATGAGGCCAATATCCCGGCCTTACTCGAACTCATGAAGGTTCGTTACACTGGCGCGCGACCCGAAGGCTTGATGCTCTGCAAGGACAAAGCGCTAGCCAAGAAGATACTGGCTTACCACCGTGTGCGCGTTCCGCACTTCGTCATCTCGCCGGAGCAGCGGCCGTTGAAACGGCTCCGTCGCTTCGTCTATCCCGCCTTTGTCAAACCCGTCGGTGAGGAATCTTCGGACGGAATCAGCAAAGCCTCCTTCGCCAAGAGCGAGGAGGAGGCTCTCGAGCGGGCCCATTTCGTTCACGAAAAATTTCATTGCGACGCCCTCATTGAGGAATACATCGATGGCCGCGAACTCTACCTCAGCGTCATGGGCAATCGGAAATTGAACGTCTTTCCGCCGCGCGAGATCTTCTTCAACCAGGTTCCCGACGACGAACCCAAGTTCGCGACCTTTAAAGCCAAGTGGGACGACGCCTACCGTAAGAAATGGGGAATCCGAAATGGAGCGGCCAGCGAACTTCCCGAAGGTTTTGAAGAGAAACTGGCGCGCCTGGCTCGCAAGGTTTACCGCGTGCTCAAGATCCGCGGCCTCGGCAGAATCGACGTGCGGTTGACCCCCGCCGGTGAGATCGCCATCATCGAGGCCAATCCCAACCCCTCCCTGGCCCAAGACGATGACTTCGCCCAAGCGGCCTCGGCAGCCGGGCTCGAATACGATGTATTGATCCAGAAGATCCTGGATACTGCTTACGCATGAGGTATTTAGCCGCCCTTTTCCATACCGCACTTAGAACCGGCGTTGTTAAGGTAATAAGCTGAAATTCCTACTAACCTCAAATAAAACCCTGAGCGCTATCTCAAGCCTCTAAGCACATACTTCAAACATGGAGGAGTGCTAGTGAGAACAGCGAATCAAATCTTATTGCGGCTTCGACTATGGCAGCTCGAAATCTGGAAGGACACCCGCGGGCAGGACCTTATCGAATACGCGCTCATGGCTGGCTTCGTCGCGGTCGCGGCGGGCGCGATCATGCCGAATGTTGCCAGCAGCATCAGCACTATCTTTTCGCAGATCAGCTCGGTGTTGACGACCGCGGCCTCGCAAAGCTGACCTGCGGACGATTTTAACGACGTCTTGTGTCCATTTTTAGGGCGGTCTCCTTGTCCGCCCTTTTCTTTTCTCCGCCTCAAAACCCTCAAACCCCAAAACCATTAAAATGGTGTTTTGCCAGCATTCGTCCCTCTCTTCAAGAATCCCCATCTCGTTACCATCGCGGCTAATTACTGGCGTCGTCCTCTGGATACCGAACGCTTCCCCGTGGAAGTCAAACTTTATGACACCGAGCCCGGCGTCCGCGTTCTCGTTCATTCGCAGAGACCCTCCAGCGCGCCTGTGGCCGAAGTAATCGTGGTCCACGGCTTGGAAGGTTCCAGCCAGGCTGGCTATGCCCAAAGTCTCTCCCATCAACTGCTCCAGGCCGGATGGGCCGCCCACCGTTTCAACATGCGTAGCTGCGGTGGCACCGAACATCTAAGCGGCCGCGGCCTGTATCACTCTGGCCAAACATCCGACCTGCTGGCCGTCGTTCGCCAGATCAAGGCCGAAGCGCCCATCTTCCTGGCGGGCTTCTCGCTGGGAGGCAATGTTGTTCTCAAACTGGCCGGCGAGCTGGGTGAGCGAGCGCCCGAACTTATCGCCGGGGTGATCGCCGTCTCCACGCCCATCGATCTCGCCGCCTGTGCCAGGAGGCTGGCCGCCCCGTCCAATTTCATTTACTCCCGGCGTTTTCTTGGCCGCCTGAAGCAGCGGGTCCGCGTCAAAGCTCAATCCGCCCCCGGGCTGTTTGCGCTGGAGCACCTCGACGGCGTCAAGACCGTCTACGAGTTCGACGATAAATTCACGGCGCCGGCTTTCGGATTCGGCACCGCGGACAATTATTACGCCACCCAATCCTCAAATCAGTTCCTGGAGAGGATCCAGGTGCCGGCTCTGCTGGTGCATGCCAAAGACGATCCCCTGGTGCCGTTTGAAGTCTACAACCACCCCGCATTCGCGCGAAATCCCAATCTGCAGTTGCTGGCCCCGGAGCATGGCGGCCATGTCGGATTCATATCGAAGACGCCGCCCCGCTTTTGGCTGGACCAGGTACTCTTGGACTGGATGAGTGAAGTGCGGAACAAAGCCGCGGCCAATTTCGTCTCTTAAAGCAATGGCCCAAACTGCGTCCTTTCGCGAAGCGGCGGCCGTAGCGGCCGATTCATTGCGCTCCAGCAAGCTTCGCAGCTTCCTGACTCTGCTGGGCATCATTCTCGCCACCGCCACCTTAATCGCGGTCATGTCCATTATCCATGGCATGGATCTCTACATCGCCAATAGCGTCTCCAGCATGGGCTCCGACGGCTTCCGCATCGTCAGGATCGCCTTTATCGGAAATTTCGACCCCAAGAAATACGTTGAAATGCAGAAGAAGAATCCGCAACTCAGCCCCGCCGAATTCGACTATCTCAAGAGCAAAGTTACGCTCACCAAGGAGCTCGGCATGGTGGCGGGCCGCGGCGTTAGCGTTTCCCTGGGAACCCAGACCTTGAGCAATGTCGGACTCAACGGTGGCACCGCCAACTGGATCATGCTCGGCAACACGCAGCTAGCTAACGGCCGGTATTTCACCGAGATTGAAGATAGTCACCACGCTGCCGTCGCGGTGCTGGGCGCCGACGTGAAGAACAATCTGTTCGGCGACTCCGACGCCGTCGGTAGGACTGTCAAGATTGAAGGACGGCCCTTCACCGTGATCGGCGTCGCGGTTGCCAAGGGCAGCGTCTTCGGCCAGTCGCAGGACGCTTTCGTGGATATCCCCATCGGGACCTATTTCCAGATCTACAGCGCGCGCCAAGGCATCGCTTACGCGGCCAGAGCGCTCGACCAAACCGTGCTGGAGCAATCCAAAGATGAAATCCGCATGCTGCTCCGCGTCCATCGGCACCTGCGGCCCGGTCAGGACGATAATTTCTCGGTTATCTCCTCGGATGCTCTGGTGGGCGCCTGGGACCGGCTGACCGGCGCTATCGCGGGAACGGCTGTAGCGGTGGTTTCAGTCTTCATGGTCGTGGGCGGCGTGGTAATCATGAATATCATGCTGGCCGCGGTCACCGAGCGCACGCACGAGATCGGTATTCGCAAATCGGTCGGCGCGCGTCGCCAGGACATCCTCAACCAGTTTCTGGTCGAATCCTCCATGCTGGCCGGGATCGGCGGCCTCATTGGCGTTACCTTCGCCTGGCTGGTCGCGGTCCTGGTCCGCACTGCCACTCCAGTGCCGATGGCGGTTCCCATTTCAGCGGTCCTCATTGGCGTCACGCTCTCTGTCGCTGTGGGACTGTTCTTCGGCATCTATCCGGCGCAACGCGCATCCAAGCTCGACCCCATCGAAGCCTTGCGGGTGGAACGATGACCAGCGTTGAGTTGTTCTCCGCCGTCGGCTTGGCGCTCAACACCGTGCGCGAGCATAAGCTGCGCTCCTTCCTCACGGTGCTGGGTGTGATCATTGGCACCGGCACCATCATCGGCGTCGGCTCCATCATCGCCGGGCTGGATGGCGCGATCACCAACATACTCCGTAGTTTCGGAACCAACACCGCTATCGTCTTCAAATTCCCGATCGGATTCAATAGCGTCAGTGCCGAGGAAGTGAAGCGCAAGCCGATTAACTATGAGGACGGGGTGGCTATAGCGGAGCGCTGCCCGGACGTGCAGCTGGTGAGCCCTTATCTTTTTCCAGGTGCGATCGGAAGGGGACCGAACATCACTGTGGCCCGCTACAAAGGCAACGAGTTGTATCAGGCGCAGATTGGCGGTACCGATCCCTCGTACGCCGAAGGCGGGCAGGCGGAAATGAAGGAAGGGCGCTTCTTTAGCGAGGTCGAGAATGAGCATCGCATGCCGGTGGTCGTGGTGGGCGAGGACGTCCCGCGCGCGTTGATGGCCGGCGAAGAGCCGCTTGGCAAGTGGATCGACGTGAATGGACACAAGTTCGAAATCGTCGGTGTGATGCTCCGGCCCGCGGCTTCGTTTCCCGGCCAGGATGACACGCGCCTGCTGCTGCCCTATTTCAGTATGCATAAGATGTTCCCCGCCGCCCGCGAGAACATGCTGGTGGTGGCCGCGAAACCAGGCAAGCTGCCGGCGGCGATCGATGAAGTGCGAGTCGTCATGAGAATTCAGCGCCATGTTCCTCCCAATAAGCCCGACGATTTCTTCATCTCCACTTCCGAACAGATGGTGGAACAGTTCCACAATGTGACCGCCATGGTCGCTCTGGTCATGGTGGTGTTGAGCTCGATCGGCCTGCTGGTGGGCGGAATCGGCGTCATGAATATCATGTTGGTTTCGGTTACGGAGCGCACCCGCGAGATCGGCATTCGCAAAGCCATCGGCGCGCGCCAGGCCGATATCGTTCTGCAGTTCCTTACTGAAGCGGTCGTGCTGACGGGCCTGGGCGGGTTGATCGGGATGACATTCGGATGGTCGATCTCCTTCATCTGCCGCCTGATATTTCCGAGTTTGCCGACCGCAGTGCCCTTATGGGCCGCCGTGCTTGGCGTGGTGGTCTCGGTAGCCGTCGGCCTGTTCTTCGGAATCTGGCCGGCCAACAAAGCCGCCCGCCTCGATCCCGTCGTCGCCCTTAGATATGAGTAGTGGCGCAGGCCTCCGGCCTGCGAAAATAACGCAATATTAGGGACAGTGCACTCAAATACCGATTTCCGCGCGGAGCAAAGCGCTAAAATGGAGCCTATGAATTATTACGGTGCTAAAGATCTGGCCGGCAGTTTTCGCACGGTCCGGAAAAACACGATCACCATTGCCGAGGAGATCGGCGAGCAACACTACGGTTTCAGTCCCGCCCCTGAAGTTCGGACGATAGCGCAGACGCTGGTGCACATCGGCCTCGGTCCCAGGATGGCGCAGCAGATTCATGGCGTCGAGCGACGCACGACGCTGGAGGGTTTCGATTTCCCCGGCTTCATGCAGAAGATCATGGCCGAGGAAAAGACAAAGCGCAACAAAGCGCAAATCGTTGCTTTTCTCCGCGAGGAAGGCGAAAAGTTCGCAGGCTGGGTCGACGGCCTGTCCGATGACTTCCTGAGCCAGCACATCGCCATGCCGCCGGGAATGCAGCCGGCTTCGAAGACGCGTTTCGAGATGATCCTGGGCGTGAAGGAGCACGAAATGCATCACCGCGGCCAGCTCATGCTGATGGAGCGGATGGTCGGCATCGTGCCGCACTTGACGCGCGAGATGCAGGCGCGGATGGCGTCGATCAACGCACAGGCGGCCGGCCGGCCGGCGTAGCGCACGCACTCCTGCGTGCCGCCTCGGCCACGGGCTTCCCTTCCGGCCCTGCTTATCGCGGGACAAGACCGCCCGTCCTGGATGCCCGTCGTCGACACTCGTGTGAACGCCACTAACTCACCGACGCTAGTTCGTACAAATATTCAACCTGCGATCGAATAGCGCCGTCCAGTCCCTGAATCTTCGGATTCTTGGACTCGATCACGTAATACTCGTCCGGCGCGTGCGCTCCATTACCGTGGCCCAGCCCGAAGTGGCCGGCCGGCAGACGCAGCGGATCGCCGGTGAATACGTAACCGGGCCAGGAGCCTGCCAGGCGCGGCCACAGCATCGGATCGATACCATTGCGTTTGTAGACGGCCTGCGCGGCGCGGATGATGGCAGCGTCCGCGGGCGTGCTGGTGGGATCGTAGCCGCCGGTCATGTTCACTTCGATATCGCCGAATCCGTGCTTGGCAAGATGCGCCTTCAGCAAAGCCAGCGTGCCTTGGGCGGTCATGTCGGGCACCAGCCGCATGTCGATCTTCGCGACCGCGCGATGCGGCAGGATGGTCTTGCCTCCGGGTCCGGTATAGCCGCCCACCAGGCCTTCGATGTTCACGGTCGGCCGCGACACCAGCAGTTCGAGCGCTTCGAGGAAATCCACATCGTGCACCCAATGCGTGACGCCGAGCTCCTGCTTGGCCACCGCCTCGCTCTGGCGCTTAGCCCCATCGCGGATCAAAGCTTTCTCAGCGGGCGTGAGTGGCCGCGCCTTGTCCGCGAAGTGCTCAATAGCAGGAGTGTGGCCGTCGGGACCAACCAATGTTGCCAGCGCCTGTATCAAATGCCAAGCCGGACTGTCGATGCGCGCTTCGTTGCTCGAATGAACATCCCGCTTTGGACCGCGTCCCCATTTCTCTCCGCTTGAAACCAGCTCCAGTTCGACCACGCCCTTGGCGCCCAAATTGATGGACACCGTGCCGTCCAGCGCCTGCGTGGCCATGGGCATGAATACGCCATTGCATTTGCGCAACGCGGCCAGCACATCCGGCCGCTGGACGATCTGCGGAAAGTGCGGCGATCCGATCTCCTCTTCTCCTTCCGCGACAAAGACCAGGTTGACCGGCAGCTTGCGCCCGGCGGCTTTGAATGCCTGGAGCGCGGCGATGAACGCTAACTGCGGGCCTTTGGTGTTCACCGCGCCACGGCCGATCAGCACCTTCCCGAGTCCGGGCTTGTCCACCAGCGCGGCGTCCCACGGCGGCGACGACCACTCGGAAGGATCCACCTGCTTGACGTCGTACATGAAGTAGATCCCGTAGGTTCGTGGCGCGCCGGCGTCGAGCGTGGCGAAGACTCCGGGATGGCCGGCAGTCGGGACCTTCGTCACCTGGTTGAATCCCGCATCGCGCAGGAGCCGCATCTGGAGGTCGCAGCCTTCCGTCATGCCGCGATTCTCGGCCGCGATGGAAGGCTGATGGATCCACTCCTGTAACAGCCGCACGGATTGGTCGTGACGCTTCTCGATTTCCGCCTGGATGGGCTTGAGTTCAGAGGCGTCGGCTGCGCCGGCGGGTCGGCGTAGAGGCTAAGGCGGCGGCAGCGGCGGCTCCTTGCAAGAAAGCTCGCCTGTTCAGTCCATGAGAAGTCATAGGTGCTCCAATAGGCGACATTATACGCCGGGCGTCCCGGTGCATTTCCGATGCGAGCATTGACACTCAGTCGTCATAACGATACATTCTGTGATGCGGAGGCGTGAATGTTGGAAGCCCGCTCACTGACGAAATACTATAACCACACGCCGGCCGTCCGGGACGTCAGCTTTACGGTCAAGCCCGGTGAAATCCTGGGGTATCTCGGATCGAACGGGGCAGGGAAAAGCACCACCGTAAAGATGCTTACCGGCCTGCTCGAGCCTTCCGATGGCGTCATTCTCTACCAGGGACGAAGCGTCCATGACGACCTCACGGCCTTTCAGCGCCGCATCGGCTACGTGCCCGAGGAAGCGCATCTCTATCCACATCTCACCGGCCGGGAGTACCTGCAGCTGATTGGCCGGTTGCGTGGAATGCCGCGCCGGGTTCTCGAACCCAAGATGGACCAGTTTCTGCAACTCTTCTCGCTTTGGGATGACCGCCACTATCCGCTCTCGTCGTATTCGAAGGGCATGCGCCAGAAAATCCTGCTCACGGCCGCGCTGCTTCACAATCCCGACGTTCTGATTCTGGACGAACCGTTTTCCGGTCTGGATGTGACGTCCGCGCTAGCGCTGCGAAGCCTGTTGCGCATGCTCGCGGATCAGGGCAAGACGATCCTGTTCAGTTCCCATGTGCTGGAGGTCGTGGAGAAGGTTTGCACCACGGTCTTGATTCTTCGCAAGGGTGAGGTGGCGGCATATGACTCGATCGATCACTTGCAAGAGCTGATGAGCCAGCCCTCCCTCGAGGGCGTGTTCGCCCAACTGACAGAGGTGCACGATACCGAGGCGCTCGCGAGCCAACTTTTGAGCGCCATGACCTGGGGAGAATTGTTGCGCCCGGAGTAACCGCTCCATGAAAGCATGGCTTCAAGAAACGCATGGGCCGGGATTTGAACTATTGCGTCATTTCTTACGGCGTTTCTTCGATAGCGACTTGATCACCACTCCGGGCCAGATGGCCGGCGTCATGATCGGCGCATTGCCCGTGTTCTTTCAGTGGTTCTTTCTACTCGTGCAGCCATTGCACCATAAATACGAGTATCTCTCTCAAATGTCGACACCTGGCCCGTACCGCGAAGCCATCCGGGCCGACGAACTATGGCTGATTACTCTGATGATGTCGGCTATCGGGCTACTGACCGCCATCAAGTGGCAATTTTTGTTCCCGGATCTGCGCGACTACCGCGCGCTGGGAGCCTTGCCGCTCGGCCCCTTACAGATCTTCGGCTCGAAATTGATAGCTCTGCTCTTGATCGCCGCTGCCGCTCTGATCACGGTCAACTTCCTGCCGAGCGTTGGATTTCCAGCTCTTTCAGCCAGCCGTTGGGCGCTCCAACCATCGCTCGGTGCGCGCATCCTGGCCCATGCCGGCGCATCTCTGGCGGCATCTTCCTTCTTTTTCTTTGGTCTAATAGCGCTGCAAGGAGTCCTGCTGAACGTCTTGCGGCCGCGTACGTTCGGGCGCGTTACCGGCTATTTACAGGGCATCCTGGTCGCGGTCATGTTAAGCCTGATCGTGTTGAGTTTTTCGATTCAACCGCAGATCATGCGCGCGGGACTCCGGCCGGAATGGGCGCCTTGGCTGCCGCCAGTCTGGTTTCTGGGGCTTTACGAGACCCTTTCCGGCGACACCGACCCCGCGATGCGTGCACTAGCCCACCGGGCGATAATTGCGGTGGCGACTGCAGTGCTGCTGGCGCTGCTGAGTTATCTCGTCAGTTATCGACGCCATCGCACGTTGATGATGGAGGGATTGACCAGGCGGACGAAAGAATGGCGATTGGGCAGCGTGCTTCCCGGCTACGTCTCACAGAATCCGCGCCAACAGGCCGCCGTAGCCTTCATGTTGCAGACGCTGGCACGCAGCAATCATCATCGAATGATCTTAATGGCATACGGCGGCATTGGCTTCGCAATATTCCTGACGGGCATCGCCGAAATGGGCAAAGCCTTCGGTCCGGATCGCGTAGTGGCTGCTGATTTCGTCTACTACCATATACTGGCGCTGCTGTTTCTGCTGATCGGCGCGCGGCATGTCTTTTCTCTCCCCACGGAGCTAAAGGCCAACTGGATCTTCCAGATCACCGAAAGCGAAGGGCGCCTTCAATGGCTGCGCGCCGTGGACCGCTTCGTTCTGTTGTGGGGTGCGGCGCCCATGCTGTTGCTCCCATTGCCGGCTGAAGTCCGGCTGCTGGGCTGGCGGGGAGTAGCCGAGGCAGGATTGTTCCTGGCAGTGGGGCTGCTAGCCTACGAGTGGGCCTTTTCTTCCTGGGACAAACTGCCGTTTACCTGCTCGCACCTGCCCGGCAAAACGCCGGTGGGGATGATACTGGGGTTTTTCGGATTACTCGGCGTGTTGACTTTGGTGCACACCTTGTTGCTCGCGGCGCTATACAATGATGCGTTATTCGCGTCGATGCTGAGCTTGTTGCTGTTCGCATCTTGGCGAATCCACCACGCGCGCCGGCAAGGCTGGGTGTACCTCCGTCTCAAATATGAGGAAGTGCCTCCACCTGCGGTCCATGCGTTGAACCTGCTGAGATAATCACAATAGTTTTACAAACTGGTTGCATCAAAAGTTGCCTTCACTCATAGGATGGATCTAGGAGTTGCAAAACATGACGACACTCTTCCTGATCGCGGTGATCGCGTCGGTCAGTATGCCCGCGATTATGCACGCTGCTAAACACGAAACTCCGTTCGCCTGCGACCGGTCCGCGCTCAGTCCCGAGCAGCGGAAACGGCACTTCGATGAGCTTGGCCCCGCGTTGCTGTCGTTGAAGAAGAGCACGCACGAGTTGACCGATGGCTTTGAATTCGAGTTTCCCGCTGACGCGGCGGTCTATCAACTGCTGGCGGAATGGGTGGGAGGCGAACGCTTATGCTGCCCGTTTTTCAGCATCGACTTGCGAGTGGAAAAGGAAGGCGGCCCTTTGCGGCTGCGCCTGACTGGACGGGAAGGCGTTAAGCAATTTATCAAAGCGGACTTTCCAGCGGAATGGTTCAAGTGACGAGAGGGCGGCGGCCAACCGCTTCAGCGATATCGACCGCGTCGCTGAACACGCCATAAGCGGTCTGCTCGACACCTGAGGAGATCCCCATGATCCCGATCGTGCCCATCAAATCGGTGTCGAGCAGCAGAAGATTCGATGTTCCTTCCACCGATGCCAGCAGGCCGGTATCGTCGATTACCTCAGCCCGCACGCGTAGCCGGATGCCTGAGGCCGTCGTTCGCGCGCGGCTGATCAGGCATACCGTCTTGCGGATCTTCGCCAGCTTGAGCACGCGCTCCGGCGTAAGGCGGCCGATCCCGCGGCGATCCACCTGGTGCGGGGTCACCCGCCCATCCATCAGAACGTTGGCCAGCACGGCGGTTTTCGCCGCAGAATCCCAGCCGTCGATATCGTAGCTGGCATCGGCTTCCGTGATGCCCAAGCGTCGCGCCGCCTCGATACCATCTTCCATCGACTTTCCCTCCCGCATCGCGGCGATCACCACTTTGGAAGTTGAGTTCAACACGCCCGTAAAGCCCAACACCTTCACGCCCGGCAGGTTCTTACGAACAGAATTGAATACAGGAACCCCATCCATCACTGTGGATTCGAACCGGAACTCGACCCCGGCGTTCTTCGCCTCGTCGCGCAGCGCGGCATAGGCATGCGCGATGGGTCCCTTGTTGGCGGTCACTACGTGCCGGCCGCGCGCGAAGGCCGCCCGGATATGCGATAGCGCGGGCTCGCCCGTTGCGGGATTGAGCGTGCTGATCTCGACCACGATCTCCGATTTCGCCCGATCAAGAAATTCTTCTACGGAGCTTGCGGCTGGACCAAACGACGGCTCAATCCCCAGGCCCGACTCACCATAGGCAGTCCCGTGACGCGCCGTGTGGATTCCCACAATGCGGAATGGATAAGCGGCGCGCTGCCGCTCGAGCAAGTGGGCGAAGGCGCGGCCCACGTTACCGTACCCGATCAATGCTATGCGCAATGCTCCATCTTAGCTACACTGGGTGTGTCGGCTAGTAAAACTTCTGCCCACACCTGCTTTGTCTCACAAATATGTCATCGGTATCGACCTGGGTACGACCAACTGCGCCGTCGCTTACGCTCCTGCAGGAGGTGACCCTCGGGATGTTCAATCTATTGACCTGCTTGCGATCCCGCAACTTGTAAACCCCGGCGAAGTGCGCGACGAGCCGTTGCTGCCTTCTTTTCTGTACATTCCTGGGACAGCCGATTTTCCCGCAGGCTCGACGGCATTGCCCTGGAACGAAACGCCGCCCTTCGTGGTAGGCGCACTGGCGCAGAAGCGTGGAGCGGAAGTCGCCAGTCGTTTGGTGGCGTCGGCGAAATCGTGGTTGTCGCACGCCGGCGTCGACCGCACAGCGCCGATTCTCCCGCCTACCGCTCCCGAAGGTGTTCAAAAGATTTCGCCCGTGGAAGCGTCGCGGCGTTACCTGGAACATTTGCGCGCGGCTTGGGATTCGAAGATGCCGGACGCTCCGTTCACAGAACAACAAGTTTTTGTTACCGTGCCGGCGTCGTTCGATGCCGTCGCCCGCGAACTGACGCTGAAGGCCGCCGAGCAGGCCGGCTACCAGAATCTTCTATTGCTGGAAGAGCCGCAGGCCGCCTTCTATGCCTGGATCGAGCGGCATCCGGATTGGCGCGAGCGCGTGCGTGTGGGCGACCTGATTCTGGTAGTCGACATCGGCGGAGGCACCACCGATTTCACGCTGGTCGCCGTTACAGAAGAGGGCGGCGAGCTGCAACTGGAGCGCATCGCGGTGGGAGAGCACATCCTGCTGGGAGGCGACAATGTCGATCTCGCGCTCGCTCGGCATCTCGAGCAGCAGCTCAGTGCTCAGGGCACCAAGCTCGACATGATGCAATTAAACGCGCTGTGGCAGCAATGCCGCCTCGCTAAAGAAAAGCTGCTCGACCAAGACAACAAAAAGCGCGAGCATCCGGTGACGATTCTTGGCCGCGGTACTGGATTGGTCGGCGGTACAATCAAGACTAAGCTGTTGCGCGAGGATGTGGATCGCATTCTGGGCGAAGGCTTCCTGCCGGCGGTTTCGAGCCAGGACATGCCGCAGCGCCGCAGGACTGGCTTAGCCGAGATCGGCTTGCCGTACGCCGCCGATGCGGCCATCACGCGGCATCTCGCTCGATTCTTGCGGCAGCAAGCTGCGCAATCGGAACACGGCGCGGTACGGCGCGGAGCGAGCGGTTTGGCGGCGCCAACTCATGTGTTATTCAACGGCGGCGTGCTTCGTGCAAATTTGGTCCGGCGCCGGATTCTGGAAGTATTGAATGGCTGGCTGCAAGAGGAAGGCTTAGGGCCGGCCCTCCCGCTGGTGGGCGAGGACTTGATGCACGCAGTGGCGCGCGGTGCTGCTTATTACGGACTGGCCCGCACAGGACGTGGCGTCCGGATTCGAGGCGGCGTGCCGCGCACTTACTACGTCGGGATCGAAAGCGCTATGCCGGCCGTGCCCGGGATGCGCGCGCCGCTGAAGGCGCTCACTGTCGCTCCTTTCGGGATGGAAGAAGGAAGCTCGGCCCAGTTGCGAGAGCGCGAGTTCAGCCTGGTAGTCGGCGAGCCCGCCGAGTTTCGCTTTTTTCAATCGGCCACGCGGAAAAATGACGCCGCTGGATCGATGCTCGACGACGTCGGCGACGATCTGGAAGAGCTATCGCCGGTAGAAGTCTGTCTCCCGGCCGATGGCAAATCCGGCGAGTTCCTGCCGGTCACGCTGGAAACGGTGGTTACCGAAACTGGCATGCTGCAGCTTTGGTCGGTGGCGCGCGACGGGCGGCGCTGGAAGCTGGAGTTCAACGTCCGCGAAAAACTGAGCCGCGACTAGAAGGAGCGGGTCAAAAATCCAGCTTTTCGATCAACCCGCTGAGGCTCGATTCCGCGCTGATCCTCTGCTTTTTCAAATCGCTCTGATGGTCGCGCATGGTGGCTAACTGGCTCTCCTGGGTAGCCAATTGGCGCGCGTACTTCTGGACCTGGTCCTGCTGGCCGCTCACCTGATTCAAGCTCATCATGTTTTGCCGAATGCGGTTCTGGTCCTGCGTTAGGCTGTTGATCTCGCCGTCAAGCTGCCGGATCTGGTTGTCCATGTCGGCGATCTGTCGTTTTAGATCCAGGATCTGCTGAAGCTGCCGCCGGGCCGTGTCGGAAATCGCCTTATTCTGGACATAGGCCAGCAAGCACATCGGGAGTCAGGTTGGAGACCGCCGTAGTGGTGTCGTAGACGCGCTCTTCGGTGACCGGAAATTTCTCGGTGGAATCAGGTCCAAGCTTCACCTCGAAGCGATAGGCGTTGGTCGTCGTTTCCGCGGGCTTTTGATTGAGCACCTTGTACTCGGGACGTTCGGCATGCTCGATAATGAGCGTCTTCGGTTTCTGATCGACATTGCGGATGGTGTAAGTCTTGGTTTCCTGCATGGCCAAGCGCGCGGTCAACATGCCGCGGTGCACGTGAATCTCGCGCACGATATTGCGGCTGGAGTCAAATTGGGTAGTGACGCGCGTGCCCAGGTCGACGGCATAACTGATCAGCCGCTTGTCGCTCGCCTTGAGAGTCGTCATGAGAGCTTCCCCGGCGTAGCTATTCGTATCGAAGACGGTGATCGGCCCGCCGTCCAGCGTTTTGCCGGTGGAGTTGGTCAGCTCGGCGGCGTTCATCGGATGCTCGCCGTAATTCTCGGAGTAAATCAGCAGCTTGCGCGATCCGATCTTCTGCTGCAGGAAGGGCAGCATCGCTGATTCGTCCTTCTTCACGGTTATCGGCGTGGAAAACCGGTATTCGAAAAGCTCACCGAGATCAGCCGAGGCCACGTTCACCGCGACGTTGCTGATAGGTTCCTTCACCTCGGCGTCTCGACCATTGACGGTGCCCATGATCTGCGCTGCTCGAAACGCCGGCGTCGCTGCGGGTGGAGGTGGAGCGGCTCCGGACGCAGCAGCGACTTCTGCACGGACGGCGCCGAGTGCGCCTTGGTACACCACCGGCGCAGCCGCCCGATCCTCCGGCAGTTCCACCGTCTGCCGCGGCACGTACTTCGGCTCATACAACTTACTGATGAAGGAAACCGGCCGGCCCGACACGACCGCCAATAGTACGTTGGTCCAGTCTTCGCCGGTGGTGTTATCGATGATGGCCCAGCCCTCCAGCGTCGGTTCTGTCTTGTCATTGAAGACCAGGCGATAGCTGGACTTCCAGACCGGCGTCGGTATCATGTAACTGGCTTCGATCTGCCGCTCTTTAGCATCGGAAGAATCGATGTAGATGCTGCGCTTGTCCAGAGAGCGCGACTGGTTGACGACAGTCAGGTAATCCTTGAGCTGCCCTTGCAGCTTCGGGTCGGCGAATCGAATGGAGCCGGCGGCCGCGAGATCGAGCGTCCTAAGATCGCCGGAATCGAGCAGCAGCACGGCTTGCTCGCGCTCGGAATGCTTGTCGTCAGCCGCTACCAAACGCCCGCCAACGATGACGCCGGTCACTGTCTCAGCGCCGTATTTTATTTCCACGCGGGCGCCTTTCATCTGATCCAGAAACAAGCTCAGTGCGGTGTGGTCGCCGATTTTAAACGGAAATTCCGCAAGTTTTTGCTGTAGCGGTTCGCTCGAATCGTATCGCAACCCTGAGATCTTGCCGCCATTGCGATCTTCGAGCGTCAGCGACTTCAGCACGTCGTTCATGTCCGAAGCCTTGAAATCCAGACGCGCGGAATCAGCCGGGCGAAGCGTGCCGGCGCGCTCGAAATAACCGACGCCGCTCTTATAGAGGATCACTTCGCGGATAGGAATATCGGCGGCAAGCGCAGTCGTCATGCAAACAGCGGTCAGTGGAAAGAGTCGTTTCATTGGTTCCTCACCTGGGAAATGCCACGTAGGACCTGATTCCTTTCAGGAATTGCGACAACTCCGCCGTACCGAAGCCGACTTGTAGCAGAATGGTACTTGTTTGCATCTAGGAACAGGAGCATCGGGGTTGAGACCAAAAATTATCGGCATGGCGTTGTGGGTGGCTGCTTTCGCCTCGGCACAAAACCCGCCGCAATCACAGGATCAAAAGAGCCAGGATCAGAAGGACCAGAGTCAACAGGATCAGACTCAACAGGATCAGGACCAGACCTACGCGGGACCTTCCATTCTCAGTCGCGATAAGAGTCTGATCGGAGAGCGGGGCGGAAAACTGATTGACTTCCGCTTTTACGGCGACATAACCGGAGTCTATGATTCCGGCCTCGTACCATTAGTCGTCAACCCGCAAGGGAATGTACCTAGTTACGGAGCTTACGGGGTCGAGGTTGGCTTTGGCGTGGTCGGCTCGAAGACCTGGGTGCACGACAAACTCAGTATCGAATACCGTGGCGCATATCGGGATTACACGAATCATAGTTTCTTCAACGGTACGGACCAGTTTCTGAATCTGGCATACAGCCATTTGTTATCACGGCACATCTCGCTGGATCTGAAGGAGACGGCGGGCACCACCGCACTCGCGAACGGAGGATTCGCGTACCTGCCACTCACGAGCGCCGATCTGTTCGCGGTTCCGGCCAGCCAATTATTTGACATCCGCACAAAGTTTCTGCAGTCTCGGGTAGATCTGCTTTGGCAGAAGACCGCGCGTTTGTCGTTTGGCTTCGGCGGAGAGGGGTTTATCGTTCGACAATCCTCGCTGGCGTTGGCCGGGCTCGACGGGTATAACGCGCACGTCAACGTAGCGTACCGGATAACTCGGCGGCAGACTCTATCGGCGAGCTATGAATATACTCACTTCGATTTCCAACAGCAATTCGGAGATGCAAAAATGCAGAGCATCGGGCTCGGCTACTCCATCGGACTGAGCCGCAAGTGGGATTTCAGCATGCAGGGCGGAGGTATACGAGTGGATACTTCTGGGCTTCAACAAGTACCCATCGATCCCGCGATTGCGATCATCGTCGGCCAAAGCTACGCCATTGTGACATTCGCCCGAACGGTTTATGCTCCTATGGCTGATGCTCGTTTGATTCGGCGGTTTGACCGCTCCGCGCTTACGCTGAGTTATTCGATGGGCGTCACGCCCGGCAACGGGATCTATCTGACATCGCGGCAGAATACGGGTAGCGTAAATTATTCTTACACCGGCTACCGCCGCTTAGCCGCCAGCGTGTACGCCAGCTACGGTACGATGACCGCGCTCGGGCAGACGCTCGGACAACTGGCGGATTTTATGGCCGGCGCGGGCGGGACCTACAAATTGGGGCATGCAATACACCTGGAAATGCGTTACGACTATCGCCACTACACCACGCAGAACAGCTTCTATCTGAAAAACTCGAGCCGGATAACACTAGGGCTGGCGTTTAGCCCCGGCGCAACGCCACTGGCCATTTTTTGAGCGTGCCCGCCGCCAGGATTTTACTAGTGGAAGACGAAGTCTCGCTCATCCAACTACTCGAAAAATACTTGAAGCGCTTGGGTTACGAAGTGGAGGCTTACCCTGCTTCCAAGGACGCTCTGCATAGCTTCGAGAGTGCGCCGCACAGCTACGACCTGGTAATCGCGGATCTCGGAATGCCCGATATTCCCGGCGACACCTTGCTGACCCGCATGCTCGAAATCCGGCCGGACCTGCGCATCCTGATCTGCAGTGGGTCGCCTTTTTTTCTTAGCAACCTGCCGAAAGCTCTAGAGAAACAGGTCGCTTTTCTGCAGAAACCATTCGTCCCCAAAATGCTGTCAGAAGCGGTCGCGCAGTTATTGAGCAAGGACCAGCCGGAAGGCCAATAAATACTTGGCCGCTCATGTCTCGGCTGCGGCCAATGCCTGATGCAGTTTATCTGAAAAGTTGTCTCCGGACTCCGACCACAGCCGTCGGGTCTCGACCGGCAGCGCATCATCCAAATCGTGAACCAGTTTGAGCAAGCTCTGGATATTGGATTGGATCATTCGCAGGCTGTTGGGAAGCTCCGGCTGCGGCAGAAAATGCGCATCAATTCCAAATTCGACGGCCAGATGCTCGCCGTTCTCGCGATCAAACCCCGGTGCGAAGCAACACAGCGCCACGCGCGACGGCGCAAGTTCCCATTGCTTGTCGAATTGCCAGAGATCCCACCAGGTTTCCAGCCGGTAGCAAGTGTCGGCGTTCTGAAAATCCTTGGCGGCCGCCAGCACGTCTTCTAGCGCCACTGGCGAAGGATATGGAATCTCCAGCACCGGGGCTTCGCTATAGTCGATCGCCAGGATTTTGAAGGTGGAAGGATGCCCAGCCAGTCGGGAAAACGGAAAGAGCTTTAAAAGCTTTTCGTAGTGCCGGAGCATGCTGAGCTCAGTGTGATTCCGGAGCCAATAAGAAAGGTAAAGTTGGTCGGCCATATCAAGATTGCGAGCTTCTGTTACCATCGTACTGACTTCGCTTGCTTAAATCTCCGCTGGTTCCGATCTTCCTGATTGTATCCGTCGACGTTTTGGGCCTCACTATTATTTTGCCACTGCTGCCGTTTTATGCCGAAAAATTCGGCGCGTCGCCGGCCGTGGTTGGCCTGCTGGTCTCGACCTACGCGTTGTGCCAGTTGATTGCCGGACCGATGCTGGGCCGGATGTCGGACCACATGGGCCGCCGGCCGCTCTTGCTGGTGAGCCAGATGGGGACCTTCATCGGATTCCTGATCCTGGCCTACGCGAATGCGCTCTGGATTATTTTTCTTTCGCGCGTGATCGATGGGCTGACGGCCGGAAATCTGTCGCTGGCCCAAGCCTACATCTCCGACGTCACCAAGCCGGAGGAGCGCGCAAAATCGTTCGCGCTGATCGGGATCGCATTCGGAATGGGGTTTCTGATTGGCCCGGGCATCTCGGGTTATCTATCGCAATTCAGCTACCAATACCCGATCTTCGCGGCAGCGGCGCTTTCGGCCACCAGCATACTCGCGACCTACTTCCTGTTGCCTTCCACGACGCCCCAAGCCGCTGATGCAGCGACGCCACGTAAGTTTACGGTGCTGGACTGGGGCAATTACGCTCGGTACTTTCGCCAACCGGACCTGGCGCCACGGCTGTGGCAATTCTTTGCTTTCACTCTGGCGTTCTCGATGTTCATGTCGGGCTTTCCGTTGTTTGCCGAGAGACGTTTTGAATGGCACGGACATCCGTTCGGGCCGAAAGAAGTCGGCTACGTTTACGCCTACCTTGGGGTGCTCGGCGTCATCCTGCAAGGCGGGCTGATCGGCCGGCTGGTAAAAGCATTCGGGGAACTGACGCTGGTACGCGCCGGCTTCTTCTTCGGGATGCTGGGTCTGACCGCGCTCGGCTTTACTCATGCTATTCCGCTGCTCCTGGTGGTCACCGCCTTATCGTCCTCAGGGACCGGAGTGGTTCGTCCAGTGCTGACGAGCCTGATCACGCAAAAAGCCGGCCGCTCCGAGCAAGGTGTGGTGCTCGGGTTGACTCAATCGCTCAACTCGATTTCGGCCATCATCGCGCCGGCGATCGGCGGTTTCTTGATCGATCATTCCTTTCTGACAGGTTGGGCTATGTTGGCGGCCGCAATCTGCGGGATAGCGCTGCTTTTTTAGGCTTTGTCGGGGAGGGCAGCGACGCCCGGCAACTCGATGCCGGCCAGAAATTCCAGGGATGCGCCCCCTCCAGTGGAAATGTGAGAAATCTTGTCGGCAACGCCGGCCGATTTGACGGCCTTTTCGGAATCACCTCCGCCGACCACCGAGACAGCGCCGGACGCGGCCACGGCCTTGGCCAGCGCGACCGTGCCACGATCGAACGGCGGCTTTTCGAACACGCCCATGGGCCCGTTCCAGATAATCGTTTTGGCTTTGGAGATTGCCGTTGTGTAAGCTGCGATGGTCGCCGGTCCGATATCGACGCCAATCATACCATCGGGAATTTCCGTTACGACACGATGCTCGGCGCCGGCCTTCAGTTCCATAGCCACGATGTGATCTATCGGCAAGAGCAGTTTGCCTCCGGATCTGGCGAGCAGGTCTTTCGCTAAGCTCACCTTATCTTCCTCAACCAAAGATTTGCCGACTGGCTTCGATTGCGCCTTCATAAAGGTATAGGCCATCGCTCCGCCAATCAGAATCTGATCGACGAACTTCATCAGGTTCTCGATGACTTCGATTTTGTCGGACACTTTTGCGCCGCCCAGAATCGCGATGCATGGCCGCGCCGGATTCCTGGTGGCTTTGTTCAGATACTCCAGTTCTTTGTCCATGAGTAAGCCGGAGGCGGCCTGCTTGACGTACTGGATCATGCCCACGGTGGAGGCGTGTGCGCGGTGGGCTGAGCCGAACGCATCGTTCACGTAGACATCGCACAAAGACGCCAGTTGCTTGGAGAATCCCGGATCGTTCTTTTCTTCCTCGGCGTGAAATCGCAAGTTCTCGAGTAGCAGCACTTCGCCTGGTTTGGGGCGCATCTTTTCCACTTCCGGACCTACGCAATCGGGCGCCATCTTCACCGGCTGCCCCAGCAAGTCCGACAATCGCGCGGCGACGGGCTTCAGGCTCATCTCCGGATTCGGCATGCCTTTGGGACGGCCAAGATGGCTCGCCAGAATCACGGCAGCGCCTTGCTCCAGCGCATATCGGATGGTTGGCAGCGAGGCGCGAATACGCTTGTCGCTGGTGATCTCCTGCCCGCCATGGGCCAGAGGAACGTTAAAATCGACCCGGATGAAAACGGTCTTGTTCTTCAGATCCAGGTCGCGAATGGAGACTTTAGGCATCTAGAATTCCGATGCTAGCACGTCGTAGAAAATGTGAATTCCTTTCAGGAATTCGGCGACCGAGATGCGTTCCTGATCGCTGTGCATGGTGGCGGCGGTGGCGGCGTCGAGAATCATAGGAGTCAAACCGTAAGCAATGACACCGCGGGCTTGCAGGTAGGCTGAATCGGTTCCAAACGGAACCAACATGGGGGTGACTATCGCGCCGGGATTGCGTTTCAGAATCGCGGAGCGAATGGCGGCGAACAGCGGCGTGTCGCTGCGGCTCATGCCCACGTCGGGGGCGACGTTGATGATCTCCACGGTAACCCGCGGATCGTTGATGCGGGCCTTCATGTCCGAGATGAATTCATCGGCGTTAGTGCCGGGCAGCAGCCGGCAATCGAGGGTCGCCTCACTGGTGGATGGAATGACGTTCGGCCGGGGCGGCGATCCCACGCCGGCCGTTAGCGAAGTAAGTGAAATGGTGTTGCGCTGGATTGCGGAATTGAATTTGTTTTCGACCAAAGGCCCGATGGCCCGGCGCATGTCTTGTACAACGGGATTCTGTTTGCCGCCAGCGGGCAGGGTCATGGCTTTTCGGATCGCATCCAACAAAATCAGATTGGCGTTGTCGGGAATGGGTTGCGAGCCGTGGCCGGCCGTGCCTTTGGCGCGCAGACGCAGCCAGGTTATGACCTTGTCACCCACCGATACGCCAAACACCAGTTTGTCGGCCGCTAGTGCGTCGCGCGAGCCCATCCCGCCTTCGTCGAGCACATATTCGGCGTCGATTTCGTCATAGTGATTTTCGATCATCCAGCGGATTCCGCGTTCGCCGCCGCTTTCTTCGTCAGCGGTGCAAATCATGACGATGTCGCGCGACGGCGTGATGCCGGAGTTATGTAGAGTGATCAGCGCTGTCAATTGCTGAACGCCGATGCCCTTCATGTCGAGCGTCCCGCGGCCCCAGATGAAGCCGTCGCGAATGATTGCGCCGAACGGGTCGATGTTCCAGGCCTTTTCGTCGACCGGCACAACATCCATGTGATTCAAGAGCAGCAGGGGTTTCTTGGAGGAATCGCGACCCTTCAGGCGCACCACCAGATTGGTCTGACCGCCCGGCCCGCTGTGAAAGAGCTTCGGCGCGAGGCCGTTCTTCTCCAGTTCAGCCTTCACCAACTGAGCGGCCGCGGCCGTGTCTGCGGGCGGGTTGATGGATCGAATGCGGACGTACTGCTGGAAGTACTCGAGGGCATGTTTTTCTACTTGCGGCCAATCCGGTTCGGCAGCATACGCGACCGCACCCAACAGCAATACCGAGAACAATTTCATGATTTTTCCTCTGGAACATTAGATAGCGTACAACGGATACCGGCGGCCTGATAGGCTTCAAGCAGCGCGCCGGCCGCGGGTCCGTATGCGGGCGGCGAGAACTGGTTGCCTTCTTCCATTTCTAACAGCATGCGAAATCTTTCAAGCAAAATACGGCTCCGAAATACGCCGCCGGCAAAGCTCGCGTGCGCGGCCTCTCTGGCCTCGAACAATTGGCCGCGTACGGCAGCGACCAGGATCGCAAGTTGCTGCGCAGCTTCGTTAAGAATATCCTGTGCGGTCGCGTCGCCGCTTTCCGCGGCTTCATCCACCAGCTTGGAGAGAGCGGCGATGCGCGGCCGTGGAAACTCGGGCGTATATAGCCGGTGCAGCAATTGGTTCATGTCCGGAGCATCGGTCGCCTGAAGCAGAACGGAGCGCAACGAAGTGGCAGGGCCCCAGCCTTCTTCCGAGCGAAGCGCCGCGCGCAAGGCCTGGCGGGTGATATAGAATCCGCTGCCTTCGTCGCCAAACATGTATCCCCAACCTCCCGCTCGCGCCGTTTTGCCCGACGAATTTCGGCCGAACGCGATGGATCCGGTTCCGGCGATCGCAATCAGCCCGGGTTGGCCGGCAGTGGCGCCCGACAGGGCGATTAGGGCATCGTTGGTCACGATCATTCGTTCGCTCGGGATCATCTCGCGAAGGAGAGCCTCCTTATCGGCGGGACCGCCGCTGAATCCGAGGCAGGCGGAGTGGAACCGGATGCGTGATGGATCGAGACCGGCTTCGTGAGCCAGCCGCATTGAGAGAGCCCTGAATGGCGTCCACAAACTTGGTTTTGCCTTCGGCTGATGCGACATGATTGCAGGGCCCGGCACGACCCATGCCGAGGACACGGCCAAGCTCGTCTCCAATGATCGCCGTGGTGCTGGATTGGCCCCCGTCAACGCCAAGAAAGTATCTGTCCATGCAGGCTACTCGATGTAATACAACCGCGCCACACCTTGCTGGGCGACGGTCTTCAGGCCCCAGAGCTTGGAATACGACCGGAAATCATTGGCGCCGATGTTGTCGTCGGTGATCAGCAGATAACGAACTCCCCGTGCCTTCAACTCGGCGGTGGCGGCCTGACGCAGGCTCATGCGGCTGGCCCGGAGGGACTCGATCGGAGCTGCCGCGAGGGCGGTCCATTTGCCATCGCCGGCGAGGCCATCCAACTTGATTTTTGCCGCGGAAGAATCGCCCGATGATTCCACGACGACGGAATCGAGCGCTTGGTTGCGAGGGAAGTCGATTTCCAGATACATGCCGGGTTCCGGCGGCTGCCAGCTTCTCCAGCGAGTGACGGCGCTGTTATCAAAGGCTAGCTGGATATCCCAAGGATTGGGGTGCGCGGTGAGACGCCATTCGGGGTCACGAGGAAGTTCGCGTCCGCGGTCGAAGACGCGCAACTCCGAGACGGACCACTGCGCCTCGGCAGGCACGCTCGCTGTCTGAACGACGCGCAACTTCCGAAGCTCGCGCGGCGCAAACTGGAACGTGAGAATTCGCGTGGGCTGGAAGTCGCGGAACATGGGCGTCCAGAGGATGTCCTGCAGAAGCTCGTTGAATGCGCCCTCATAGCCGACTAACACTTGGCGGGAAGTGTACGCAGTGCCCGGTTGCGTGAAGGCGTACACCTTGGCATCCATCGGGACGAAGTTTTCCATCATTTGAGCGAGGTCGTAGCCGAGGTTGCCCTTCAGGTAAGCATCTTGCGGCTGAATCCGGAGCGCCGCCTTGGGAGAGATCTTCACCAATCGCCAGGCGGCCGGCGAGCAGTAGCGCTGAACGACATTGGGCCAGCAGGAGATCGCATGAGCGGCTACCAGAACGAGCAAGAGCCACTCCAGGCCGGACAGCGCCAATGCTAACGAGAGTGAAATAAACGGAATTGCTGGAATCAGGAAGCGCGTTCCGACGTTGGTCACATACGGTAATCCGAAAATCAATCCGGCCAGAAGCAATTGGCGCCCTTCGCGGAAACGCAGCGCCAGAAGAGCGAGTGGCGAAAGCAAGAACAGCGGCCCGATCAAGCCGGTAGTCAAATCGCCTCGCACCGTCACCTGCCAGGGAATCTGCCAGTAACTGGTCAGCGCGTAGACCCGCATGTACCTTCGATACGTATCCTCGAAGGAGATGTGCACGTAGGGATTCGGGAAGACGCGATTCGCAAAGGGCGAAAAAGGATTCGCGACCTCGATCCAGCTCTTCGCCATCCACGGCAGGATGAAGGCCAGCGCCAGAACGGAGACTACCAGGACAGGACGGAGGAGCGGCTTGCGGGCCCGCCAAAGTTTCCAAGCGATGAAGCCGAGCGTATACGGCACCGCGACAAATGCGGTGTATTTCACGGCGTAGCTGAAGCCCGCGAGGATCCCGATCGGGATGAGTAGTTTGGCATTGCGGTCCTGGTCCCAAATCTGCAGGAGATAGAAGAGAGCGAAGAGCACCGCTGTTATGCCGACGTCAATATAGGCGATCGATCCATCGAGGCCGACGACCGGGCTGGCGTAAAAGAAGATCGCCGCAGCGACGCCGACCACGGGTCGTCCAATTCGTCGAGCGTAGCTCAGGATCAGGAATGTGAGAGCGATGAAAAACGCAAAATGGACCAGCGCGGCCGCCGAGTGCCGCCCGTACTCGAAGGCCCACAGGAACAGCAGCTCGATGCCTTCGGACAAACTGGCATAGATGTCGGTGGTAATGCGGGGGAACCCGTGAGTCCGCTGATATTTTGCGACGACGCCCAGGTGATAGGACATTCCGTCGGGGCTGGATTCGGGCGCAAGCGCGTTAAAGAAATAGAGAAATGTGAAGGCGCCGAAAACGATTAGGAAGACCCAGCGCCAAAGCCGAGGGAGCGGGGGAAACGAACTTTCCGAGTGGTCTATGGGCTCCCGAGCGCAGCGCGTACGCGATGATCGCAAGACCGAGAACCAGGAAAAGTGCCTTATAGGCAAGGTGAGCCGCGCACAGCACAAAAACGATCGCGCTGAGCAGAGCCGCGCCGACGAGAAACGCGAAGAGACGCTCTTCCCACCGATAAAAGGCAAGCGAAAGTTTGCGGAGCAGAAGCGTGCCGAGCGCGCAAGCGGTGGCTACGGTGAACAGCCACCCGAACAAAATGGCCAGGACCGTGAGAGCCGCGTGCATTACCTGAGGAACCCGATGCGCGTCAGAATGAAACCAAACTTCATGCCATCTTGCGGCGAGACATAGAGCTTGTCGACATCGACTGAAATGGTCGATTCTGTATCCGCAGCGAGCCAGCCGGCGGGCACAGCCTTTTCAAAATGCTTGTACCCCGGGGTCGCGTACTTCACTTTGTCGAGCAGGCGGCCGTCGACAAAATATGACAACTCGAGCGGGCCGGTCTGTTTGAAGCCGTCGTCCCAGATCGCGAAGTCCGCACTCAGCTTGACGTTGTCGGTGGCATCGACCAGGACCTTGACGGTGGGCTGCTTGGCGGTCCAGCGCCAGGGGCTGCCAAAAGGCTCGTAGATATCCTTGACGATGTGCTGCGCGGCATCGGGATCGTTCATTTCCACCATCATCGCGTAGGGATCGGGCGTCAAGGCTTGCGGCTGCCGCTGTTCGGGCGGTGGATAGGTCTCGGGGAGTCGATCGCAGCAGCATAGGAACAAGGGGAGGATAGCGAGGGAGATTCGGGTCAAGAGAACTATTATGACAGCACCAAACACAGGCAAGAATGCCTGTGCCACATGGGCCTGCAACATAACGGGTGAACAATTCATATCTTGCTGAGGAGAATAAAGATGCTCACGCGCACTGGGTCATTGTGACGCTAGAACGGGAGGCTAGCGTCATGCGGATGCTGCGCTGGTTGCCGGTACGAAATGCTTCGAACGTGACGCCGAGAGTGGATAGGGGCGCTTGGTAAAGACGCCGCATGAGGCGCTCGGGCGAGTTGGGCAGATCGGGAATGTGGGCGTCTTGTAGGGCTGCGAGGAGTTCGGTGGGAGAACCTTCCCAATGGTGTTTTTCGTGAGCGAAGGCGGCGACTTCGCGGGCGAGGGTATCAGGGCAGAGCGCCATGCGCATTTGCGATGCGGAGATTCCGAGCGCCGGCGCAGCGGCGAGGGACCATTGAAAGGCGTCGGCGAAACGCGAGGGGAACTCGGAATTGATGGAGATGACGTTGCCGAGGGCGAGGGTGACGGCTGTGCAAGCGGTGGCGATCAGAGCGGGGCGCGCGCATTCGAACTCAAAGAGGATCTCGCGTTCCGTACGGCGTTGCGACGCGATCATAGGCGGGAGGTCTATGGTGATGGCGTGGTTGGCGAGAGCGGCTTCATTGCCGCTGCGGGCGCAGTCACTGGAAGCGGTCAGGATGATGGGGCGCTGAAGGCGGATGGAGAGCGAGTCGGCGGAGTAGGCGGATTGGTCGAATTCGAAAGGCGCGCCACAGGAAAGACGGCGGAGGGCGGCTAGTACGCCAGACGGGAGATCCGCGGAGTCGTCGAAGGCGAGGACGTAATTATTCCAAGCCAGTCGCATGACGTCGCGCTCGGTGCGCGGACGCGGGCAAAAGACGGAACCGGACGGATCGATGAGGGCGCGCAGCATGCGAGCGAGCATGGTTTTTCCACTGGCGGCAGGTCCTTTGAGCAAGAGGATGGGGTACGGACCGATGGGGCGGAGGGCGGAAACGAGCCAGGCGAGCGCGGCAGGCGGAAAGTGCAGCACGGAGGGCAACGTGGCGGCTGGTTCGGTGGGACGCGGAAGGGGTTGTTGTGAACGAGAGCGGTGGAAGGCGCGGCAATCGGTGGAGATGATCTGCCATCCTTGGGCGGTGATCTCGATGGCATGGCCGTCCGAATCGCAGAGATCGACGAGAATGGCGGCGGGATCGAAGGGCTCGCCACGGTGGGAGACGCGTAGCGCGAGGGACTGTTGCGAGAGTTCGCTGCGGCGCGCTTTGGCTTCGAACAATCGCAGGGCGGTGCGGAGTTGGAGGAGGGAAGGCATGAGTTCGTGTTCGCGATGAAAGGTGTCGGCGAGCCAGTCGCGAAAGAGGACAGAGCGGACGGGCAGGAGATCATGGGCGAAGGGCGAGAGCGGGACGAGGGCGCAGGGGAGGCCTTCCGGGGAACAGCAAGGAGTGGAGCAACGAAGGGCGTGGTTGAGTATGTGCTCGGCGCGGTTAGGTCTGCTAGCGTTGGACATGCCGATGGGAGTGTAGCAGGCGTGGTAAAGGGTTGGAGCAGGATTTGGCAGGTAATTGATTGAAATGGAAGGGGATCGGATTGATTGTGGTGGCGTGAATGAAGGGGCGGGTGTCGACTGGTGTTCGACGCGGACGCAAGAGTGCGCGCGCCGCGGAGGCGCACACATATTTGTGCTTTATATGATAAACTGTAAATATGCGCACGACGATTGACCTGCCAGACGCTCTCTTCCGGAGGACCAAAGCGGTTGCCGCCCTGCGTGGTTCGAGCATGAAAGATCTGATCGTTCGGGCGGTCGAGCGTGAGGTCACAAGAGACTCTAGCGTGCAGGAAGGGCAAGTGGCGAAGCCCGTGAGGCTTCCATTGATTCATTTGGGCCGGGGACGCAAGCTTGATTTGACTGAATTCGACTTTGATGACCTGCTTACCTGACGTCAACGTTTGGATAGCGTTAACCGTGGCCGAACACGTTCATCACGGTCCGGCGAAGCAATGGTTCGAAAGCCACGAACACGAGCAAATCGCATTCTGCCGCGTGACACAGATGGGCTTTTTGCGACTGCTCACAAACCCCCGTGTGATGGGCGAGGCCTTGAATCCGGAACGTGCGTGGAACGTACTTGACGCTGTGGGCCGGGACGACAGAATCTTTTTTTCCGCGGAGCCGCCCGGCCTGGAGGCGATCTTTCGGGAATCCACGCGGCGGCGACAGGGGGGCGTTAATTTCTGGACGGATGCCTATTTGTCCGCGTTCGCCTCGGCGGCGGGATTCACGCTGGTTACGTTCGACGCCGGATACGCTCGTCATAAGGGGGTTCGAGTGCAATTGTTGGGCAGCAAGTAGGGTCCGCACCAAACACAGGCAGGAATGCCAGTGCCACTCTACCGGTAGGTTTTGGAGAAGCTGTTGCGCGTGTTGGTGACGGTGAAGGAACCGTCCGATTGCGCGGAAAGTTTGATCCAGTAAGCGGCGCCGTTGTGGACGGGCGCGGGTGAAGTAGGTGTTGGAGCCACGGGGAGCGTAGCCGGCTGGTCATCGATCGTATTGGCGATGAACATTCCCGGCACGGTGTATTCTTGCCCGCTCAGAAGCGAGAAGTGAAGCTGCCAGAGATCCTCGAGGCCAGGGGACGAATGCACCGTCTGCATGACTTCCGGTTCGCCGCCTTTGCGCGTGCCGTTATTCATGATGGCTACGCGGGGATGAAGGGCGTGGACGAGCACCGGCGAATTCGAGCTGGCCTGTCCGTGGTGCAGACCCAAGAGCACGTCGACTGTGCCGATGCGGTTATTGGGGCACATCAGTTCGAATTCCTTGTTCTTGGTGATGTCGCCCAAATGAATGGTGCGAAACTTTCCAAACTTAACGTAGATTCCGACGGATTGCGGATCCTCGGCATTGTTTTCTCCGGGCTTGAAATTGGCGCAATAAGGGTTCGGCGCTCCGGCGCCCGGCAGGGGCGTCCGGATGGTCTCACCGGCGGAAGTCACCACGCGAACATCGAGACCGGCCATGGAGATTTTGTCGCCGGCTTTGACGACGGTGTGCTTCGCATTGGCATAAAGCTGCGGGTAGGTCTTCTGGAGAAAGGTGTCGGCCAGCTCGCCCGGTTGGGCGTTGGGGCCATGATCGATAAACTCGCGAATCGGAATCTTGGGCGCCAACTCTGCTAAGCCACCGAAATGATCGCCATGCCAGTGCGTGATGATGAGGTGATCGATTTGCTGCAGTCCGGCGTCTTTGATGGCGTCCATGATGCGGCCGGCGTCGCGCGCCGCAGCTGCGCCGGCATTGCCGGTATCGATGAGCAGCGACTCATGGGAGGGCGATACAAACAACGTGGCGTTGCCGCCTTCGACATCGATGACGTAGACATTCAGAGTTTGTGAGGTCTGCGCCATGGCAAGAGCGGAAGTGAAAACGCAGAAAAGCATTGCTGCACGCATGTCATGAGAGTTTATCGCAATGGGGGCAAGGCCGACGAGGGCGTCGGCCGCGGACCGGGGGTCCGCCCTACAAGGGGGCGACTAGGGAGAGGCGGGCCCAGGGCCGATGCACGTTTACGCAGGCTTGTTGGAGGCCGGCGCGGAGGGCGAGAGAGAGCAGCTCGTCCTTCTTAAACGCCGCGCGCACCGAGACGGGGCCGTCATAGAGCGAGATGTCGTGCCAGCCGAAGAGCCATTTCGTGGCGGGGATGAAGCGACAAGCGAGCGGCCCACGCTCCAGGTCGATGGCGACCACCGCGCGGCGCGCCAAGGTTCGGAAGTTGCGAAAGAGCTCCACCACCTGGTCGTCGGTGAAGTGATGCAGGAAAAGCGAGCTGAAGACGAAGTCGAAGCTGCGCGCGGCGAAGGGCAGCAGAAACGCATCGCCGGCCAGCTTGGGATGCGCGGCCTTCTCCAGATGAACGCACTTGCGATCGAGCGACGTGACAGTGGCCCGTGGATAGCGGCGCTGTAAGACGGCCCCCATGTCGCCCGAAGCGGCTCCCACGTCAAGCATCGAGAAACGGTCGTCTTCGGAGCAGATAAACTCGGCCATGATGCGCCGCAGGATGGCGTGGCCGCCGAGATACCGGTTGATTCGCACCAGGTCGCGAAGATTGTCGCGGGCCACTTCGGGACTGGCATTGTCCAGCAATTCCGGTACAATGACGCGCTCCTGACCAACTGCCACGTCCTCATGATAAGATGCGGCTGATTATGAAAGATAGCAAGCAGTTATCCAGACGGCGATACTTGGCGCTGATGAGCGCCGCAACAGCTTTGGGAGGCGAGCCCGCGCCAGCCGCGACCGGCGATGAAGATCGGGAGCAGAGGATGAAATGGTGGCACCAGGCGCGCTTTGGAATGTTTATTCACTGGGGACTTTACAGCGTGGTCGGACGGCATGAATGGGTAATGGAAAACGAGGCAATCCCAGTGGCGGAGTACGAACAACTGGCGAAGCGTTTCACACCCCAGCCCAATGCCGCGCGGGCCTGGGCGAAACTGGCGCGTCAGGCGGGCCAGAAGTATATGGTGATGACCACCAAACATCACGAAGGCTTCTGCCTGTTCGACACCAAGCTAACCAACTACTCGGCGCCCAAACAGGCCTGCGGGCGCGATTTGGTGAAGGAATACGTGGAGGCGGCGCGCGCTGAGGGACTGCGGGTCGGGTTTTATTATTCGCTGATGGATTGGCATCATCCCGATGGCGCGCGCTGCGCGGAGGACGAATCGGCACGGCGGCGCTTTGTCGATTACATCCACGGCCAGGTGCGGGAGCTATGTTCGAACTACGGCAAGCTGGACATTCTTTGGTACGACGTGAATTGGCCGCTCAAGCCTGAAGGGTGGGAGGCCGCGCAGATGAACGCCATGGTGCGGAAGTTGCAGCCAGGAATCATCATCAACAACCGCACCGGATTGCCCGAAGATTTCGCGACGCCTGAGCAGCGCATCGAGGCTGCCGATCGGGCTTGGGAAGCGTGCATGACCATGAACGGAAGCTGGGGTTATCAGCGGGCCGACGACGATTGGAAGTCTCCCAAGACGGTGGCGCGCAACCTGATCACTTGCGCTCGCGATGGCGGCAACTATCTGCTAAACATCGGACCCAGGCCGGACGGCTCGATTCCCGAAGAATCGGTGCGGATTCTGACGGCGGTCGGAAAATGGATGGAGAAGAACGGCGACACCATCTACACCGCGGAGCCATGCCAAGTGAAGCGGTCCGCCTATGCATCATTCACACGCAAGGGCAATACGCTTTACATGCACGTGTACTTCTGGCCGGGAGACTACGTGGCCATCAGCGGACTCAAGGCGCAAGTGAAGAGCGCGCGTCTGCACGCCAGCGGCAAAGCGGTCAAGTTCGATCAAGATCGCTTCCGGACGAGATTCACGGGCCTGCCCGCTGCGGCGCCGGACGATCCGGTTACGACCATCGCGATCGAGTGCGATTCCGAGCCGGTGCAGGATACGATGATGGTGCGCAGAGAACGGCCTCGGCGCGGCGTGGGCGTCTGAAAAGCGAATGGATTTCGTGACGGGTAATATCGGCTGGATCGAAGCGATCTGCGGGCCCATGTTTTCCGGCAAGAGCGAAGAGCTGATGCGGCGGCTGCGGCGCGCCATGATCGCCCGCAAGCGCGTGCAGGTGTTCAAGCCGGTGATTGATAATCGCTACTCGGGCGATGAAATCGTCTCGCATACCGAGATGCGAATGAAGTCGGAGACGGTCGGCAAAGTTTCGGACATACTGAACCAACTCGACTGGCGCACGCAGGTGGTCGGCATCGACGAAGCGAATTTCCTGGGGCAGGAGTTAGTCGAGATCGCGACCCAATTGGCCGACAGCGGTAAGCAGGTGATCGTCGCCGGTCTGGACACCGACTATATGGGACGGCCATTTCCACCCATGCCCGACCTGCTGACGCTGGCCGAATCGATCACCAAGACGCTGGCGATCTGCGTGCGCTGCGGAAATCCCGCGAAGCACACCCAGCGCCTGGTGGAATCGAGCGATCTGATCGTGGTCGGGGCGGCGGGGATGTACGAGGCACGCTGCCGGCGCTGTTTTGAGCCGGGAATCCCGAAGCAGGAATCTTTGGATTTTGGCCAGCCTAAGGCCAAGCTGCTAAAAAATTGAAACGCAATGGACGGGCGGCTCTTCTAACAAGTTAGAATTCCTGCTAACCTAACTGTCTAAGAGGTACTATGTCGATTTTCCCGAATCCTAGCCCACAAGGTCCGATTCCGCCATCTGCTCCCCCACAGGGTGCGCCGCCGTATAACCCGCCACCCCAGTATGCAGCCCCACCGCAGTACGTTGTAACGCAGCCCGCGAGCGAAGGCGGTTGGAAGGTCGTCGTCCTGTTTGTCGCGGTGCTTGCGCTGATTGGTGGCGGCGTTTATCTCTACATGCAGTTGGACAAGACCAAGCAGGATCTGGTAAAGACCAACGACGCGCTCCAGGCCCGCATTGACAAACTGGAGGAGGCGACTTCGGTAACGACGCGCAGCAATCGCAAGACTGCCGACGAACTGCGCGAACAGTTGGAGCGGGCGCGCCGTCAGGCCAACGCGATGGTCGGTGAGGCTAAGCAAGAGGCGCTCAAGAAGGTGGAAGATACTCGCGCCCAGTTGGAGGCTGCTCAGGAACAAAACAAACAGCAGCTCAAGTCCGACATCTCGCAGGTGAAAGAGCAGACCGACACGGCGAACAATAAAATCTCGCAGGTCGGCAACGACGTGACGGCTGTGAAGACCGATCTGACGTCCACCAAATCGGAACTGGAGAAAACGGTGGCTGACCTGAAGCGGGCGACCGGCGAGATCGACGGCCACAGCGTCATGATCGCCACCAACGGGAAGGAGCTAGCGGCTCTGCGCGCCCTGGGCGAACGGAATTTCGTGGAGTTCACAATCCACAAAGCCAAGCAGCCCCAAAAGGTCGGCGATGTTTCGATCTTGCTGAAGAGCGCCGATCCGAAGAGGAATCGCTACACCATCGAACTGACCGCCGACGACAAGACGACCGAGAAGAAAGACCGGACGGCTAACGAACCGGTGCAGTTCATGACCTCCAAGGCCAAGCAGCCCTACGAACTGATCGTGAACGACGTCAAGAAGGACACGATCGCGGGCTACCTCTCGGTTCCCAAAGTCCAGAACGTCAGAAACTAAACAGGCAGGTCGGGGACTTTGCCCCACTCATGAAAATCTGCGTTCTCGACGACTCCTACGAGCAATCTGTAACTCCGTTTAAACAGTTCGATTTTCTGCCCGATCCGATCCGCTATCTGGAAGGCCACCAATGCGAACGGCATTTTCTGCACAAAACGACCGCGGTGCGGCAGGTGCGCGAACTTTCGCGGCGTGGCTTCGACGTCTTCCTCAACCTTTGCGATGGGGCGTGGGAGGAGGACCGGCCGGGCATTGAAGTGGTCCAAGCGCTAGAGCGGCTGGGGCTGGCGTTCACCGGCGCCACTTCGTCGTTCTACGAGCCGTCGCGCCAGGCGATGAAGCGGGTCTGCCATTATTGGGACATCGGCACGCCTGCATATGTCATCGCGTCCAACGCCCAGGATGTCGAATTCGCCGGAGATTCGCTCGAATTCCCGCTGATTGTCAAGCATCCCAATGGCTACGCCAGCATCGGACTGACGAAGCAGTCGCGCGTGGAAACGGCGGAGTCTTTGCGCGAGCAGGCGGCCAAGACTATCGAAGCTTTCGGCGGCGCCTTGATCGAGGAATTCGTGGAAGGGCGCGAATTTACGGTGCTGGTGGCCGAGAATCCGGATGACGAATTTGATCCACTCGTTTATCAACCGGTGGAATTCCGATTCCCGGAGGGAGAAACCTTCAAACACTTCGATCTGAAGTGGAAGGACTACCAGAAGATGACGTGCGCCGCTTGCGACGATCGCGATCTAGCCTGCAGGCTGATGGACATGTCGCGGCGATTCTTCGTCGGTCTGGGCGGCACGGGCTACGGGCGCTGCGATATCCGGATGAACGGCGAGGGCGAGCTCTTCATGCTGGAGATCAATCCGAATTGTGAGGCGTTTTATCCACCGGAAGACGCAGGCAGCGCCGATTTCATTCTGTTAAACGATCCGGCGGGTCATCGGGGTTTTATCGACAAGATCATCCAGACCGCTTTGAAACGCCAGCGCCGACAGATCAAGAAATGGCGCATCAACCGGCATCCGAAAGGGGATTTCGGGATGTACGCCGCGGGGCACATTGAGGCCGGAGAGGTGATCGAGCGCTACGAGGAGCAGGCTCATATCCTGGTGAGCAAGTCGCATGTCGTGAAGTATTGGAACGCGGGCCAGCAAGAGCTGTTTTCGCGCTATGCCTACCCGGTCACCGACGAGCTGTATGTAATCTGGAGCGACGATCCGGAGCAGTGGAAGCCCATCAATCACTCCTGCGATCCCAACGCGTGGCTGGACGGATTGAACCTGACGGCGCGCCATAGAATTGCCGCGGGCGAGCAGATCACGATGGATTACGCGACGTTCTGCAATGAGTCGCTGGAAGAGTTTACTTGCTCATGTGGCTCGCCGGACTGCCGGGGGATTATCCGTGGCACGGATTATCGAAAATCATTCATCGAGCGCTATGGCGAACACGTGTCGGATTACGTGCGCCGCGGCAGGAACAATCAGGTACGGACGTAGGCCAGCGCGACCACCTTATCGAGCGCCGGCGAGTAAGCGGCGGAGGTAATCTCGGCAACGCTCGTATCCCCGGTCTGCAGCTTGGCGCCGGGCTCGGGCGGCGTTTTGGAGTCGAGCACCAGCGGCGTCAGCACGCGGTGGATCTGGCCGCGCGAGCGGACGCGTTCGACGATCTCCTGCCCCAAATAGCAGCCTTTGCTGAAGTGCAGGGCATGCGGTTGGTTGGCTTCCTGCGCGAGAAACCGTTCGCTGATGTCTTCGCCATAGCGCGGCTTGCCGTGTTCGAGACGCACTATGCGGAAAGCCTCGGCGTCCGCGGCCACCGCTCCGGCGGCTTCGATCTGGGCGACGAGCTCGGATTTTTCGGCCATGGGCGCGAAGATGAAAAATCCGAGACTGCCGGTGGAATTGAGGCGCGCGACCACTCGCGAGCCCCACTCGATGGTCGAATACTCGGTCTCAGGTATTGGCGCGCCGGCCGCTTGTAACAGGGCGGCCGCTTTCGGGCCTTCGACGGCGATGGTGGCGAGCTCAGCAGTCGCGTCTTCGAGCGTCACGTCGTCGGCGATGATGAAGTGATCCAGGTGCTGATAAATCTTCTCGCGGGCTTCGGGTTCCATATCGAGCAGGAAATGATCGGGGCGGCAGAGAATATTCGCGTCCGAAAGAATGCGGCCCTTGTCATTCAAAAAGAATGCATAGCAGCCCGTACCGGGCGTTAGCTGCTGGATGTGATTGGTGGTCATGGCGTGCAGCAGCCGGGCGCGATCCTCACCGGTCAGTTTGATCTTGCCGCGAGCAGATAGATCCAGCCAGGCGGCGGAGTTTCTGAGTGCTTCGTAGCCCTTCATCGCAGGGAGATAAATCGCAAGTAGCCTGAAATCGCGATGATGATGAGGCCGGAGATCACCATGCCGGTCAACCAGCGCCTGCGTTTGGGTTCGCCCGCGCCCGGGATCGTATAGAGGATGGCCACCGCGAAAATGTGGAGCACGAACAGAAACTTGATCCCGATCCACATGTGGTAGTGAGGCGGGTAGCTGGCTTTGGTGAGGTAGTTGTAGAGTCCGGAGCCGAGGATCGTGACCAGCACGGTGTATAAGAGCGGACGGAAGTTCGCGACCGCGCGATCCCCGATTTCGCCGCGCGTGGGTTCAGGTACCTTGGCGAGCGCCGGGGCTAGGGCAAAGCGGGCGTAGATGAATCCGCCGATGAGGGTGACCACCGACGTGATGTGAATCCATCGCATGCACACTGCCAGCACTGCGCGCATCAGTGAGTCCATAA
>CAWACO010000009.1:0-54827 GCA_963780485.1 Bryobacterales bacterium | reverse complement strand
GCCGAACCAGCACGGTATAGTTCGAAACACCCCCTGGTAGAATGCGGCTTTCCTCCATCGCATATCCCCAGTCCGCGAGGTAGAGCGCCAGACTTGCGGGCTCTTCAATATTCATGCGGTCTTCATCCGGGCAACGAAATCTTCACAGGTAAGGCCGCGTATCCGGCGAACCTCGAGTCCGCGCCTAACTCCTCTTCGATGCGCAATCCCTCGTTCCACTTCGCCATTCGTTCGGAGCGGGCGAATGAGCCAACCTTTAACTGCCCAATATTCCAGCCGACGGCCAAATGAACGATCGTGACGTCCTCGGTTTCGCCGGATCGTGCCGACACAATTGTGCCGAAACCAGCGTCCCGCGCGGCCTTGAGAGCGTTTCGCATTTCCGTGATCGTCCCGGCTTGATTAGGCTTCAGTAGTACGGCGTTGCATGCGTGCTGCCGAGCCGCGCTGATAACGCGCTGGGCATTCGTAACTAGGAAATCGTCTCCGATCACCTGAATCCTGTCGCCCACGGCGGCATTGAATGCTTGCATCCCCGGCAGATCGTCTTCCGCAAAGGGGTCCTCCACCGAGAGGATCGGATAGCGGCGGACCCAGCCGAGCAGCACTTCCAGCCACTCATCGGCGCTATACTCGCGATGATCCAAATTTGTCCGATATCGGCCATCGGAGCCGAATTGCGAGGCCGCGATATCGAGTGAAATCCCTACTTGACCGTTACCGTAGCCGGCTCTTTCAATGGATCGGGAGAGAACCTCCAGAGCTTCTTCATTGGAATCGAACAGGGGCCACCAGCCTCCCTCATCCGCTACTCCCGCCAGGCGATGCGTCTCGGCCATCGTCTGGCCGGCGATGCGGTACACTTCCGCCGCCATAACCAGCGCGTCATCAAAACTGCGCGCGCCGATCGGCATCACCATCAGATCCTGAATGTCGAGTCGCTTCCCGGCATGCGCACCGCCTCCGAATATTTGGATCTCGGGAAGCGGCAAACGAACTGGAGTCCCCTGCGCCAGATAGCGCCACAGCGGAAGTCGCTGCGAAGCCGCCGCCAGTTGAAGCGCGGCCATCGATGTCGCGATCGTGGCATTTCCGCCTAAACGGGATTTATTCGGCGTGCCATCGAGTTCAATCAGGACTTGATCGATGGAGGATTGATCTGTAGCATCCATGCCGATCAAAGCCCGGCTAATCGGACCGTTCACATTGGCGACAGCTTGGTTTACTCCCCATCCGCCGAACTCAGGACCACCGTCACGGAGGTCAATCGCTTCATTGCTTCCCCGTGAAGCGCCTGCGGGAGCGCTGCTGCGCCCGATGTGGCCGGCGGTGGAATGTATTTCGACTTCGACTGTCGGCCGGCCTCGCGAATCCCAGATCCGGCGGCCGATCAATCGAGCAATGGTGCAGGGCATGAGTTGGAGGCATTATACCGTCCGGTTTGTACCCTCGGAATCTGATCAATCTATAATTGCTCTATGCAACCCAGTCGTTCGGGCTCGACGTGTGTCTTCCTAGCTATGTTCTGTCTGCCAGCAATAGCGCAGGCCCCGCCTGCGCGCCAACCCGCGGCTGCAATCGTTCTTCGGGCGGCGCGCACCTTCGACGGCGAGGCCATGCATGAAGGCTGGGCGGTGCTGGTGAGAGGCGACCGGATCGAAGCCGCAGGTCCAGCTGGAAGTATCGACGCCTCGGGCGCGAAGGTGGTGGATCTGGCGGGCGCGACGTTGATGCCGGGCTTGGTGGAAGGGCACTCGCACGTCCTGTTGCACGCCTACAGCGAGACGTCCTGGAACGACCAAGTGGCGCACGAGGGGCTGGCGCTGCGGGTGGCGCGCGCGACCAATCATCTGCGGTCGACGCTGATGGCAGGGTTTACCACTATCCGGGATCTCGGCACGGAAGGTGCCGCTTACGCCGACGTCGAGCTGAAGCAGGCCGTCGATCAAGGAATCATTCCCGGCCCGCGCATGCTGGTTTCGACGCGCGCCATCGTGGCCAGCGGTACTTACGGGCCTAAAGGCTTCGTGCTGGAGTGGACCGTGCCGCAGGGCGCCGAAGAAGCCGATGGCATCGACAGCCTGTCGCGCGTGGTACGCGATCAGATCGGCCATGGCGCGGATTGGATCAAACTGTACGGCGACTATCGGTGGGGTCCGCATCCCGGTTCGCATCCGACGTTTTCGCTCGAGGAGATGAAGCTGGCGGTCGAGACCGCCAAGAACGCGGGCGTTCCGGTAGCCGTACATACGAGCACGGTGGAAGGCATGCGGCGCGCGATTCTGGCCGGCGCTGAAACGATCGAGCACGGCAACGAAGGAACGCCCGAGATCTTCAGGCTGATGGTGGAGCATCACGTGGCGCTTTGTCCAACGCTGACAGCCGGTGGCGGAGGACGTGGGGGCCGAGGTTCTCAATCGGAATCGCCGGCCCTGACACGCAAGCGGGCCACTTTCAAAGCCGCGCTGGATGCCGGGGTGACCATTCTGAGCGGCAGCGACGTCGGCACGTTCCCGCACGGCGATAATGCGCGCGAGATCGAAGCGATGGTCGATTTTGGGATGCCGCCGGCGGATGCCTTGAAATCCGCGACGTCGGTGGCGGGGCGGGTGCTTCACATGGATATCGGGATGGTGAAGCCGGGTATGCTAGCCGATATTATTGCTGTCGATGGCGACCCCGTTAGAGATATCTCAGCGCTGCGCCGCGTCCAATTCGTCATGAAGGGCGGCACAGTTTATAAGCAGTAGCGCGATATTGACGCCGTTGATCACCCCGGCGGCAGAGCAAAAGCGACGATGCTGCTTCCCGACGGGGCATCGTTCTTACCGCCGCCGCACACGATCACGACGTACTCGCGTCCGCCGATCTCATAGATAGCGGGCGTGGCGTTGCCGGCCGCCGGTAGTTCGGTCTCCCAGAGCAGCTTTCCAGTGAGCTTGTCGAAAGCGCGGAACTTTTTATCGAAGTTGGTCGCGCCGATGAAAAGCAGCCCGCTTGCGGTGACCACGGGGCCACCATAGTTGTCGCTGCCGGTGTTCCTGATTCCTTTTGCGACCAGTTCAGGATATTCACCGAAAGGAATCTGCCAGCGAATCTCTCCCCGGTTCAGATCGATCGCATTGAGGGTGCCCCAAGGCGGAGTAATGGGTGGATAGCCGTCCGGATCACGAAACAAAATGTAGCCCTCGTTTCTGTACTTGAGCCAGTTGGGATCTTTCGCCGCCGTTGCGGAGTCGATCGCGCCGGTGTCGCGGCCGGTGACCAGGAATTCGACGATCTCATTAATCCCGCGGCCCAGGTGGCTGAAGCCGGGCATGCGGCCGGAGCCTTCCCGGATGATGCCGGCGAGTTCAGCCCGAGAACGGCGCTTCCCGATATCTACCAGCGACGGAAACGTCGGGGGCGTCCCTTTCAAATCGTCCCGATGGCAGCTTGCGCAATTATTTTTGTAGAGTGAGGTCGTATCGGGGGTCACCATCCGGATGATCCAAGGCTGTTCATTGGAATTGACGTAGAGCAGTCCCGTTTCCGGATCGAAAGCCGCACCGCCCCACTCGCCACCTCCATCGGTTCCCGGAAAGAGGATCGTGCCTCGCAAGCTGGGCGGAGTGAATATGCCATTCGAATCGAGGCGCTTGAATGTTTCGAGGACCGCGGCGTGCGCTTCCGGAGTGCGGTTGGTAATCATGTCTTCGGTAAACGCCTGACGCGTGAAGGGCGGCGGTTTCACAGGGTACGGCTGAGTTTCGGAAAGCTGCTCCCCATCCAGCGCTGATGCGGGCGCGCTGCGATAAGCGATCGGGAACAGAGGCTCGCCGGTTTTTCGATCGAGAACGAAGACGTACCCGGTCTTGGCGATCTGAGCGATGGCGTCGACTTTGCGGCCATTGCGCGTGACCGAGACCAAGCTCGGCGCGGCGGGGAAATCAAGATCCCACACGTCATGTTTAATGCCCTGGAAATGCCAGATGCGACGGCCGGTGCGGGCGTCCAGCGCAATCACGCAGTCCGCGAACAGATTGTCGCCGATGCGATTGGCGCCGTAGAAATCGAAAGACGCCGAGCCAGTGGCGCCGAAAACCATGCCGAGTTTCGGGTCGACGCTCAAGCCGGCCCACGCGTTCGCGCCGCCGGAGATCTTATACGCCTCCGGAGGCCAAGTGTCGTAGCCGAACTCGCCTGGATGCGGAATGGTATGAAAAATCCACCGCTGCTTACCCGTATTAACGTCGAACGCGCGAATGTCGCCGGGCGAACCAGGCAAGGTTTCGGGAACGGTGCTGCCCATGATCAGCAGATCTTCGAAGATCACACCGGGACTGCTGGCGCTGACGGTCATGTTTTCGGGCGGGCGATCGAGCCCTTTCCGAAGATCGATTCGGCCGTCGTCGCCGAACACCTGAATCGGTTTGCCGGTGCGACGGTCGAGCGCCCACAGATAATTGCGATGGCTGACGAAGACGCGGTCCTTATATACCGTGACGCCGCGATGCCGGTAGCGCCGCTGTGGCTGATTGCCCTGATTCGGGTCGAAGCTCCAGATTTCTCGCCCGGTCTGGGCGTTGAGCGCGATCACGCGCAGCTTGGGCGTAGTGGCATAAAGGACGCCATCGACGATGATGGGATTGCTCTGCATCTCCGAATCTTTGAAGGCATCGTGCGCGTCGTAGGACCAGGCCACTTGAAGGCGCCGGACGTTATCGCGATCGATCTGCTTCAGCTCGGAATAGCGGATGTTATATGGGCCGCCATTGACAGGCCATTCGACGTCGGCGGCTTGAACAAACCAGACAGACAGCAGGAAAGGGAAGAGCTTCGACTCACGAAAATTCACAGCGTACAGATTCTAACCCATCCAAAGAGAAAGTTGGCAGGTCGGGGACCTGCCCTCGTTTGCCACAATGGCGTAAGGAGGTAATTCATGGCAAGCACTGTAAAGCCGATTCCAGAGGGTTTTCACACCGCGACACCCTATATAATCTGCAAGCCCGCTGCGGACGCTATCGAGTTTTATAAGAAAGCGTTCGGCGCCGTCGAAGTCATGCGCATGGCCGGACCGGACGGCCGGATTGGCCATGCCGAGATCAAGATCGGCGACTCGCATATCATGCTCTCGGATGAACATCCGGAAATGAGCATATACAGCCCCCAGCATTACGGCGGGTCCCCGGTTAGCGTGCTTCTCTACGTTGGCAAAGCGGATGCAACCGTAAGCGCGGCAGTCGCCGCAGGAGCTAAAGTCCTGCGACCGCTAAAGGACGAATTCTACGGTGACCGGGCGGGAACTATCGTCGATCCGTTCGGACATCAATGGTACATTCACACTCATATCAAAGACGTCTCGCCCGAGGAAATGCAAAACGCGGCGGCGGGTAGCTAGGGCCGCCCGGTAGAAAAACCGCTTCCTGACGGTCGCGGCTCAGTGCCGATTGATTCTAAAAGCTGTACTTGAGCCCGAATTGGAGATTGCGCGCGCCTTGCGATGTGTTCACCACGCCTTCGTTGCTGCCGCCAAAGATGTCGACGACGTAGCCCGATACTACGAAGATGGGCGTATTGAAGGCATTGATAGCCTCAAACCGGACTTCGATGGCCTGGCGTTCCGTGATCGGGAATTTCTTCGAGAGCCCCATATCCACCTGCTTGAGGCCTGGCCCGCGTTCAGTGCCCACGCCACAGGTCCCGAAATGACCGGGCGCCGGGGCCGCCATGGTGCTGGGGTCGAACCAAATGTAGCCGCCGCCTGAGAAATTCTTGTATGGCGTCTGAATAGACGGAGCAATGCAGTCAGGCCGGGGCTGGAATGATCCGGTGCCGGGATCGCCGCCAAAATCAAGCATGGAGATGGGGAAGCCGCCATGCACCGTGAAGACGGTGTTCAGTTGCCAGTCGCCTACCACCGCGTTCACGAATTTGTTCGCGTTCTGAAGGAACGAGCGGTGCTTGCCGAATGGTAGCTCATAGGTGAGATAGCCGTTGAACACGTTGGTCACGTCGTGATCGCAGAAGCCGTAATCCTGATTGATGTTGTAGGCGTATTGTTGGAAGGAGACGTCGGCGCTGGCTTGGCTGGCCGTCGCGTCGCCATAGCGGGCGTAGTAACCCTGGTTGTTAGTCAAACATTTCGACCAGGTGTAGTTGGCTTGGAATGCCAGGCCAGTGGCAAGCCGCCTCTGGAACGACAGTTGGAGGGCGTTGTAATTCTGAATGCCGACAGTGGAGTTGAGCCGGACCTGCCCGGTTCCAATATTCTTCAAGGTCGGATTCCCGGACAGGTATGGTCCAGGCGTGACGGTTCCATTCGCTAAAAGGACCTCTTGGCCCGCGTTCACGATCGTTGACAAATGATCAGTGTGCTGACCCACATAGGCGGCCTGGAATGTTGTGGAATTCCCGAACTGCCGCTGCAGCGAGAAATTCCATTGATTGGAAACCGCCGGCCGGTAGTTGGAATCCTGCATGTGGATGCGTACTCCGGCAAAGCACGACGCCGGCGCGGAAGTGACGGTAGTAACATTGCACGGGACGCCGCCTGTAGAGCCCAGCGCGCCGAAGCCTTGATCGAGTGTGATCTGATTCGCCGGGATCGCGCCGTTCGGGCCGGCGACCGGTTGGCTAACGAGATCGACGTTCCAGGGCGCGTTCGTCGCCAGGCGATTGTACTCTCCCGTGCCTTCCTGGAAGCTCGACCGGCTGAAAGCCGCGCGGATCACCGTGTTCTGCGCCCATTTGCCACCCGGGCTCCACGCCAAACCCATACGCGGCAGGAAATTTGCGATGCCGTTGTACTGGTTGTAGAGAGCGCGACTGTTGCCGTTCACGCCGGCAAGCTCAATCTGGCCGTTGATCTCACCGAAGTTGGTCATCCGGTTGTCGACCTCGTAAATCGGCGTGAAGAGCTGCCACCGCAGCCCGAGGTTCAGCGTCAGATGCGAGTTCACCTTCCAATCGTCCTGGAAGAATGCACCGAAGGCATTGTTGCGCTGCCCGACAGTACCGGAAAAGCCTTGCCCGTATCCCATATAGGAAGGGAGCCCCAGCAGAAAGTCCGCCTCGGCGTTACCGGTGTATTGTGCGTTGAAGCCGATCTGGCCGGCCGCGCCATCGCTGGTGACGGAAGGAACATAGTCGTTCCGATAGCGGATTCCCTGAAATCCGAACTTCATATTGTGGGAGCGAAGCGTGTAGGCCAGCGTGTCTTCAAACTGGATCGCGGTCTGGTGGAAGATCTCCGGCGAATCGACGGTGCCAAACGCAAACGGACCGTTGAGCGCGCCACCGACGGGTGCACCAGCAAAGGACAGGCCGGGGAGGAACGAGGTGGGCTGGCCAGGGATCAGTCCGGCCCCACTGGTCGATCCCGCTTGTTGTACGTTGGCTTCGGCGGGAAAATAATTTACCCCGGCGCGGAACTCATTGACCAGGTTCGGGCTGATGGTTCGGGTGTAGTCGATGACGCCGCTCCACAACGGAAAGACATTGTTGCCGTTTGTGTTGTACAGCAGGGGCTGGCTGTTGACGGTCGGATTGAGAACGGACTGCTGCGAATACCGCACCGAAAGATGGTCGCGGTCGGACAGGTTGTAATCCACTTTCGCGTCGCCTTGTTGGCCATGGATGTAGGTTTGTTGCGTATTGGGAGCGTTGTTCAGCAATCCTGGCTGTGTGGCCTGCGGAAGCACGCCCATGATCTTCAGCGCCGTCGGGCTCAAGCCCTTGATGCAGGGCGACGATCCGAAAGTTTGACCCGCGCCGCAAATCGCGGCGTTATTGAGATTGGTGGGCATCGCGACTGTCGTGCCCGGATAGTGCAGCGATATGCCCGGTATGTCGGAAAGGTTCCCGGTCCGCTCCTGGCTCGAGAAGGTGTTGATGGTCCCGGGAGTGGCAGGGGTATCAAACCTGGAGCCCTGATAGTCGACAAAAAAGAAAAGCTTATTCTTCTTGATCGGTCCGCCGAACGTCCCGCCGTACTCATTCCACTGCAGGTTGGGGGGCGCGCTGTTCACCGTCGGATCGGAACTGAAGTTGCGGGACCATTCATTGGCGTTGAAAAAGTCATTGCGCGCGAACTCGAAGGCGTTTCCGTGGTATCCATTGCTGCCCGATTTCAAGCTCACACTGATCACGCCGCCCAGGAATTGTCCGTACTCGGCGCTGGGATTGTTGGTGACCACGCTGAATTCCTGGATCGCGTCCACGTTGGGCGAGAAAGCCACATTGTTGTCGACAAACTCGATGTTTTCCATGCCATCCAGCAGATAGTAGGTGGCCTGCTCGCGGTTGCCATTGATGTAAGGACGGCCGGAATTGAAGGTCGCCTGGCCGGTATTGAAGGCAGCCGGGCTGGTGGTGACCGATCCGGGCATCAGCAAGGCGAGCTGGTTATAGTTGCGGGTCTCGAGCGGCAGGCTTTGGATCGCGGCGCCTTGCATCACCGTGCTCAGTTGCGCGTTTTCGGTCTGCAGTATCGGCGCGGCACTAGTGACTTCCAAAGTCTGAGTGACCTGGCCGACTTGCAATTGGAAATCGATCTTCGCCACCTGGTCGATTACCAGTTGGACCGAGCGCTGCACGGCCGTCTGGAAGCCTTTGGCCTCCGCGCGGACTTCGTAATTGCCGATGGGGAGCCGCGGAAGACTGTAGTAACCGGCATCGTTGCTCACGGTCGGCCAATTCGTCCCGTGATCCAAGTCCTTAGCTGTTATCGCGACGCTCGGAACGGTAGCTCCGGATGCGTCAGTCACCTGGCCGGTGATAGCCGCGGTTGGTCCCTGGCCCCAGCAGAGCGCTGCGGTTACGAGAAGACATAGGATGGTCCCTAACAGAATTCGTGTGGATAAAGCTTTCATGGCAACTCCTTCGCAATCGTCGATACGCCTTCGGTTGAGCAACATTCCGTTCTCGTCATGCTGCGCGTGATTTCGAGCCTTGTCTAGTTCAGAACGGTTGTCCATATGTTACGGATGCGTTCATTACAGATCGAACGCACTCAGTTTCAATGCTTTGCCCTCGATTTCGCGGACTGATCGGTCTTTATGGCCGTCCGGGAGACCGCCTCCAGCAGCGCCTTGACGGGACGCACTGCCGCCAACACAACCTCGGCTTTGGGTTGCTCCATCTGGTTGAGCGCCAGCTTCTGCTCCGCCAGCCAATTCGCGGGCGCTGGTTCTCCCGATTCCAAATACTGGAGGGCTCGCAGCCCGACGCTACCAAGCTTGGAAAGGTCTTCTGAGAGCGGCGCGGCTTCTTCTAGCAGGATGCTGGAAGTAAGCAGCGGCCGGAGCCGTCTGTCATTCACACTCCATTGGCTCATCGCGAGCCGGATCTCTTCGCCTTCCTGACGATGCTGGCCTGGATCGGCGACGAAACGGTGAATCGCGTCTTCCAACAGACGGACAGTTTCACTTTCCGGCTGTGCGGCATCTACCAGGCGGTTGAGCGGTACGTCATGGCTATAGGAGCGCGCGGCCTGCCGCTGGTCGATCCCGAGTGGTTCTACTACGTCGGCGAGCACGCGAAGCGCCGGAGCAGGAGTTCCGCCCGCCAGGCGATCCAGCATGCGTTGATAACCCGATCGATGCTCGACACCGCTCCACTCCAGCCACCGGCTGACGGTGGCGAGCCGCCGATACATCGACTCGATACCGGTGACATTTGCGGGCGACCATAATCTTTCGGCAATCACTGCGGCGCGCGGCCACAGACGGGAATCGATTGTTTCCTCGGTCACGTATTCGGTCCACATACATGCTTCCCCGCCGAGAATCAGCGCAGCCTGCCGCTCATTCAATTGCTGTGCGGCGCCGGCCAGCGGATCGATCTGATAGTGATACGACGCCGGATTCAAATGGTCGAGGTAATAGCCAAACGAGAGAATCCCACGGTAGCCTTTGCGCGCCGCGTCGGCCAGAGATTGCTGCCCCCGCCAGGACTGGATCACCAGATCGCTCGGCACGCCGGGTTGCAGCACCTCGTCCCAACCGATCATCTGCTTGCCGTGCTTGGTGACCAGCGCGTGAACTCGTTCGTTAAAGTAGCCATGCAGCTGTGCGCTGGTTTTGAACCCATGCTTTTTGCAGAAATCCTGGATAGCCGGATTCTGCTTCCACTCCGTATCCAGCACTTCGTCGCCGCCGATATGGAAATACGCGTCTGGAAAGAGCGCGGCCATTTCACCAATGAAGCGATCCAAGAACGTGTAGATCTCTTGGCGGGTAGGGTCCAGCGTGGGCTCGAAGATGCCCCACTTGCGTTCGATCTGAAAGGGACCGGGCGCGCCGGCAAGTTCGGGATACCCGACCAGCCAACTGGTGGTGTGGCCGGGAATATCGAACTCGGGCACCACTCGCAGGCCGCGCTCCGCCGCGTAGGCAATTATCTGGCGCACCTCGGCCTGCGTATAAAACTTACCGTCGGAACCAAGTTGCTGGAGCTTCGGAAAGACCTTGCTTTCTATGCGGAAACCCTGGTCGTCGGAAAGATGCCAGTGAAACACATTCATCTTCACTGCGGCCATGGCGTCAATATTCCGCTCGATCACCGGCAGCGGCATCCAGTGACGGGAGACGTCGAGCGAAAGCCCGCGCCAGGCGAAGCGGGGATGGTCTTCGATGTGCAACGCGGGGACGGAGAACGAATCCGCGTCGGGCGCGATTAATTGTGAGAGGGTCTCCAGTCCACGGAGCCCGCCAGTGACAGTCGCCGCCGACAAGCGCGCCCCCGAGGGAGCGATCTCGAGTTGGTAGGATTCGTCCTCACCCAGCACGGGCACGTCCGGCGAAGCGGCTCGGCAAACTATGGTGAGCACGGGCCGCGCTCCGCCAGCGATCGGAATGCCAGTCTGGCGCGAGAGGCGCGCGATGAAACGAGTGACGGCGTCCTGAAGACGACGATCAGTGTGCCCGGTAATGCGCACGCCAAAGCTGCCGTCGATAGTCAACTTTCCCTGATCCAACGACACGTGCGCCGGCGTCGGCATGAGAGACAGAGTCGGCTCTGCTTGTAGAGCCGTGAAGAGCGGCAGGATCGCAATCAAGGCTCTCATCGGGGAAACATTTCCTCCAGCTCGCCTGCTGACGGACGCCGCCCATACTCGCAGAGCTCGAATGCTTCCGCATGCTGGATTTCGCGGGCCCGCTCAGCTCCATATCGCCTGGCCAGCGCTGTTTGAGCCGGCCCGCAGGGCGGATGGCTCCAGTTAGCACTCAGCCACTGACGGCGGGCACTAGGGTCTCGCGGCACTTGATCCGATACGCCGTCTACCCACGGCAGCCATTCGTAAAACTGTGAAACATGGGCATCCAGAGCATCCATTTTCCGCTCCCAAACGTCGCCGATGTCCACCGCGATGTCGGCTGCGAATGGAATAGGTCGGCGAAAGTGATCTTCCAGGTACAGGAAGACCGGATTCCGCCGGAGCGGAGCGGCATCCGGACAAACGTTGGGAACCACCACTAGATATGCGGAGTCCTGCACCAGTTGAGCGGTATAGCGATGGTCGGGATGATAGTCGTAAGGGCGGTGCGTGAGGACTAGATCCGCGCGCCAATTGCGAATCTGGCGCACAACCTCCCACCGAGAATTCACGTCCGAGACTAGCTGGCCATCGTGGTGATCCAGCACCTGGGTGGCGTCAATGCCCAAGCGCCGGGCCGCTTCCTCGGCTTCCTGCGCTCGTACTTGCGCCAGCAGCGTTCCGCTCAATACCGCATGCCCCGCATCGCCGTTGGTGACGGCAACGAACTTGACGGCACGTCCAAGGGACACGAACTTAGCGGCTGTTCCACCGAATTGAAGCTCGCAGTCGTCCGGATGCGCCCCGATGCAGAGAATCCTGAGCTGAAGATCTGGCACGCGAGGCAATGTTCCGATGGAATCGCCGGGCTGTCCAGTTCAAAACGGTTGCACCGCTGTTCGGTACACCATCGAACGTATTTGTTGTCAGTGTGTTACGGGTGTCTAGAAAGTTATCGAGAAGCCGGCTGCGACCTCATTCTGCTGCGTGGTGGTGGTAAAAGCGTGGAAAACCGGATTCATCCACCGCGTATACCGGACTTCCGGAACGACGCGAACCCCGAAAGCATCCGTCAACTGCACGCCGACGCCGGCCACAATACCGTAGGAATTCGGATGCGCGGGCGCAGTGGGTGTGTTGGTGCAACAACTAAGCACACTGCTGGCGTTCGTAAAATCGGTCGAAGTTCGGATGGACTCGGGTTTTCGCCACGCACCGCCGCCCTCGAAGAACCAGTGAGCGCCAGGGTCGTGCCGGCTGTGAGCATAATATCGGAGCATCGCGGGGACGTCGATCAGCCTAGCCCGGGTGTCTTCGTGCAGGATCGTGCTGGTGGTGACGGTAGTTACAATACCGCTCACCACCGCGGGGGTGGTGGTTGTGACGGTAGTGGTCATTTGGTATCCGAAGCGCCGCAAAATCCCTTCGAAGGCGATCGCGAAATGATCGGTCAGCACCACTTGCCCGATGATGCCGTAACCAATTCGCGAGGATGCGCCCGTGGTCTGATACATGGTATTCACGGTGGACGAGTTGGTAACAGTGTTGGTACCGCCCGGAACCAGATTGAGCCCCAATACCGACAGAGTTGCCCCGGCGGAAAAGCGGCGCACGAAAGTCTTCTGGTCGGTGGAGGAAGACGTATTGCTCTGGCTGGTACTCGTAGTCGCGGGGCTTTCGTTAGGTGGAGGGTTCTCGCTGTTAGCGGAGGAGGTGTTGCCGGTGTTAGAAGCCACAGTTTTCCGTCTGCAGAAGAAGCATGGGACGGAAATCTCGCTGGGATAGAGCCGCAGCGCGGCGTACGGGCCCATAAGCGTGGCACTGAAATACTCCGCGTTTTGAGTGGAAGTTTTGAAGTGATAATACTTATCGGCGACAATTAGTTCGACACCCCGCAAGCGGTAGCTTAGAGAGCCTTCGGCGTCCCCAATCACAGCGTGATGGGGAATCGCGAAGCCGGACGCGTTCGCTTCGACTACTAAATTCCGTGTCAGGTGATACTCGGCTGCCAGGCCGAACGTGGGGTATATCACATAGCGGCTGCCCGAAACGTTGTTCACGAGAGCATTGCCGGAGCTATCGGTGGCAGGGGCGAAGGGTGCGTTGACGTTGGTCTTCACGCTGGTGTACTGCACCTCCCAGAGTGTTTTGAAGTCCCATTTTTGACCGGCCTTACGAGGGAAGGGGTAAAGCAGATCCTGAAATGACAATTTGAAATTCCGGATGGTGTAGTCAGCCGTCAGAAAGTCGCCGGCCGCAAAGGTGGTGCCAAACAGATCCAGAGCCTGGTTCGCGGTCGTGCTGGTGGAAGCCTTACTTTGGAAACCGGAAAAGTTCAACATTGCCGTTTTCGAGACGGGGATACTGATCTGGCCGCCCAGGGTGTAATTCCCATTGCCAGGATAATTCAGATTCTCGAAGTCGAGGGCGGCGGCTCCTCCTCGGAGCGCGGGAGTGGTATGCGTCATCCAGTAGAAGGGCTCGATCGACCAGGGGGTGGAGGGTGGCGTAGTAGTCGTGTCACTTTGATTTTGTACGATCGGTTGCGACGGACTCGACTGAGGCGACGGAGTGGCCGCTGGCGGCGGAGAGGTCTGGGGCGCGGGCGTGGTCTGGGGCGCGGCAGTCGCGGGCGTGCCGGGTTGCAGCGTAGGCTGCTGCCCTTCAGCGCAAGAGGCCCCCAGAAGTGCGATGATGGCAGAGAGACGAACGGGTGCGAGCAGTTTCTTCAAACAATCCTCCCGATGAAGGCTCCGCCAAAAGGGATCATCAACCTACGCAAGATTTTTATACGGCGGCGCGGGGCCGCGTGAGTACACAGTGTCATGGTATTTACTAAACTTTACGCAAGGAAACGCGTGGATGCCACGGGTCGCGACCGGCCAGGCGTGTCTGTGGAACTTTTTGCCCCGAAGGACGAATCACCTTTAGGTGGCAAGCGCCCTCAGTTCCACCGTCTCATATTCGAAGAAAACCCGCAACACATACAATACATAAAATGTTGAAACCGACACAACTAGTTCTCTTTCTTATGGCCTCGTTGAGCGGGCCGCTGGCCGCTCAAGTATTTGACAACACCGGGAACAGCATGTTGAATGGCCCATATTATTTCCGCGAAGTGCTGTTCACCTCAACCGATGAGGTGGCGGTGTATGGCACCATTAATTTCTCCGGGGGAAGCTACAATATTTCGGGCGCCCAGTTGTTGGACTGCAATCAGAACGGCTGTTCGCTCCCACAGCCGTACTCCACTTCAGGGACGTATTCTATCTCGGCCAGCGGCTTCGGCTTCATCACCGAGCAGCTCATCAGTAGTCAAATCTACGGAGCGGTCGGCGCAAACAGCGTCTTTATTGGCAGCAGCACAGAGAGTGGTGACTGGGACCTCTTCATTGCTGCTCCGTTAACGTCTCAAGGTCTTTCCACGCTGCAAGGTTCGTACTCGCTGGCTTACATCGATGCCACGGGCTATTTGACGCAAGGCACACCCTACGACGCTCTGCTCCAGATGAGTCCCAATGGTTCCGGCAGCATCGGCACAGTGAACCTAAGTGCCTACGCAACCAGTTCCAGCCCCACTACGCAGTCCTTCTCGGGAATCAAGTACATTGCCAGCAATGGCGCTTTTGTCCTTACGTTCCCTTCCAATTCGAACACCGCGCTCCTCCAGGGGCAAGAGTACCTATATTCCACGCCGGACGGCAGCTTTGTCTTTGGCGGCTCACCCGAGAACTTCGACATGATTGTGGGAGTGCGCACGGGCTCGGGATCGGGTTTGGGCGGCTTCTATTACCAGACGGGCATGGATGTGGATGACTCTCAGATCCTTACCACCGGTTCCTCGGGTTTAGATACTTATTATGGATCCTTTAGCGCCAATGCCGGAACGCTTCTGGGACATCAGCGGATTCAATTGGGCTCGGGTTCCGCCCAGGGCTATACGTATGTTGACGGCTATCAGGCCGGTTCAACGAATTACACCGACAGTTTCCTTTCCTCGCAGTACTTTATCGGCTCGAACGGCGTGCGCATCGGCATCGGAATCGGCCCTTTTCTGAGCATTTCGGTTGCGGTTCCGGCTCCCAGCCCTAACCAATCGGGGAGCGTCTATATCAATCCGATGGGCGTAGTGAACTCCGCCAGTTCAGCGCCCTTTACAGCCGGTATATCTCGCGGGGAACTGATCACAATAGACGGCTCCAATATCGGGCCGAGCACGCTCCAGGTGGCGTCAACCATTCCTCTACCGACGACGCTCGGCGGCGTGCAAGTGTTGATCAACAACCTTGCTGCGCCCATATACTACGTAAGCTCGACTCAGGTGGCGGCGATCGTGCCCTATGAAATAACAACTTCGGTGGCGCAGATCCAGGTGATGAACAACAAAACCGGCTCGAACGTGGTGACGGAATTGGTGAACGCCACCACTCCAGGTATATTCACGATTCCTCCGGGAGGCATCAGTTATGCGGCGGCTGAACATTCGGACGGCTCACTGGTGACGACATCGAGTCCGGCGCAAATAGGCGAAACCATCGCAGTTTTTGTCACCGGGCTGGGAGATGTGTTTCCCAGCATCGCGGACGGTGCAGCCGGCGTGTCCGGCTCAACCAGCAACGCGATCACGGCCTATGTGAACGGTACAGCCGCAACGGTAATGTACGCCGGGCTGGCGCCTGGGGAGGCTGCCTTATATCAGGTCAACGTCACAATCCCCAGCGGGGTGACCTCCGGCGACAATTACTTGGACATCTCCGGGCCAGACTCTTATACGTCGGAGGCTCTGATTTCGATCGGCACCGCGGCCTCGGCAACGCCTGCGCAAGCGGCGCGCTCCAATATTTTCGAACAACGGAAATCTCCGAAGTCCTTTCACCCACTTCGTCGCACCGTGCGCTTGGCTCCTCAGGGATGATTCGGCGTCAGGCGTAGAGGCTGATGATCGAGCTGGCATTGCCCGTCGTGGAACTGCCCGGAGAGGCCGTGGTCGACGTCGAGATTTGATTGTTGGAGCCACCGCCACCATGATGATGATGATGATGGTGTCCTGGCATGATCGCCCCCAACCCCGCTGGGTTTTGTAGCTGCAATCCCGCAGCTTGCTGGGTAGTCTGAATGTCCTTCTGCAGTTGCGAGAACGCGCTCTGGGCCTGGGTCAAATTGCCAGATGAGAGGGCCGAGCCGAGGGCGTTGAAATCGTTCGTAAGGGTGTCGGACGCGGAATTCGTGGTGGACTGGGTGCCCTGGCTGGGTATGCGCTGAATGGGTGTGCTCAGGATGGGTCGGGTCGCGACGGGTGGGCTCGCGATGGGTGCGCTCAGTATGGGTGTGCTCAGTATGGGTGGGCTCGCGCCGAGTTTGCCCTGAGTGATTGTGCCTTGGCTTTGGAGAGCCTGCTGCAGGCTTGCAAATGCCGATTGCGCCCCGGTCAGGTCGCCGGACTGAAGAGAGCTGCGGAGTTGGGCGTAGTCTTGCCGCACTTGCTCCTTCACGCTGAGCGCTTGTTGCTGCGATGTGCTCGGCACGTACTGATCCTCGGCCGCAGGCGCCGTGATGGAAGCTTGGCGGGACGCCTGGAAGTCTTTCTGCATTTGTGAAAATGCAGTCTGCGCCTGGCCGATATCGCCGGACTGCAGCGCTCGCCCCAGCGCCGCAAAATCGTTCTGGACCGTGTTCGCAGGGGTCGAACCAGTGCTCGAAGCCGAACCGTTTTGCTGCATTAACTGCTGAATCTTCGAGTAGGCCGACTGGGCAGTGGACAAATCGCCGGATTGAAGCGCGCTGGCGAGCTGGCTGAAGTCCTTGCGCATCTGCTGGAGTGGATTCTGTTGCTGTTGCTGTTGCTGCAAAAGGTCGGTGATCAAATTATAAGACAAAGCTGAAATCGACACGTTATTACTCCCAACATACCTATCGTCCCTTCAGGACCGAAGGTTAAGGCTCTTTCTGGTTCTTTCACAAATGTTGACAATTGAGCGCGTAGGCCCTTTTTTTGGGCCTGTGTTCTCAGTCTGTTACCGGTGTAGGTGTTAGAATTGAAGCCACGGGGCAACAACGAATTTGACGGGCGAAGGACACACTCCCGGATTCGCCAACGGCCTAAACGATCATAACGATCATAAGGTCGATCCGGCCGAGGTTCGCGGGGCGCTCGATCGAGTCTTCGAGAGCCAGGGTTTCCGCACCAGCCGGCGCTCCCAGGATTTCCTGCGATACGTGGTGGAACGCACGCTGGACGGCCAATCCGAGAGTCTCAAGGAACGCAGCATCGGGATAGACGTGTTCGCCCGGCCAGCCAGCTACGATCCCAGCGACGACGCCACGGTGCGGGTCAAGGCGGGCGAAGTACGCAAACGGCTCGCGCATTATTACGCGACCGAAGGGCAACACGAAGAGATTCGGATCGAGCTTCCGGCGGGCACTTATGTGCCGGAGTTCGTTCGGACGGAACCGCATGCCCCTCCGGCCGATTCCAAACCAATCGCTGTCCCGGCGGCCAGCCTGCCAGCCCCCTCCTGGAAGCGGCGGATATTTCTACTAACTGCGGTTTTTCTACCCATCGTTGTCGCCGGAGGACTATGGCTCAAACTGCGCGCTCCCAACACCGTGGTAGATCAGTTCTGGGCGCCGGTGCTGCGCGGCTCGGCGCCATTGCTGTTGTCCACTGCTTACGTACCTGTTTATGGCGTGGATCCGAAGATGACGCCGGAGCGGCCGACCCGATTCGAGGATTTCGTCCCGCTGAACGACCAATTTGTGGGCGGCGGCGACCTGATGGCGGTAGCCCGGATATCCGCCATGCTCAACCGCACGCACCATCCTTACCGTGTCAAGATCGGCAGTGACGTTTCCTTCCAGGACCTGCGTACCGGGCCGACTGCGCTCATCGGGTACTCCTACACGCGCTGGCGTGAAATCAGCCAGCAGCTTCGTTTTTTCATTGATGCCGAACGACGGCCGCGGATGGTCACCGACAATGGCAAGGCTACCGAGTGGGCGCTTCCCGATCTGCCCGCGGACCGGCATACCAGTGAGGATTACGCCATCGTCACACGCGTCTTTCACCCGGACACGCAAGCCATGCTGGTGGAGGTAGCCGGGATCACGCAATACGGTACCGAAGCTGCCGCGGATCTGATCACTACGCCGGAATATCTGACCGAGGCACTTCACGATGCACCGCAGGGCTGGCAGAACAAGAATCTGCAACTGGTGCTGCATGTGAAGGTGATTTCCGGGACGCCGGCCTCGCCTAAAGTGGTTGCGAAGTATTTCTGGTAACCTACGGCCTTGACCGGGCTAGGCTGAAAGGAAACAGGACAGCGACAAGGTGAAAACCTCTCGGCAGTCGTCGACAAATTTCTAAAGTGAGCTCGTAAACACTACGGTGTCAGGTGAGGCCGGCACGGAGCGTGCGGCGCGCTTTTCGTTCGAAGTCACTTACTTTCTTTCAGGCGATAGCTTTCGCATTCATTTCGGTGCTGTAGAAGGAGCCGGCCGTCTGCTTTCTTCTCCAGCGTGCATGCGTTCCTGCATGGCTTTTGCCAGTTGCTTCTGGTGCTCCGTCACCAGCACTTCAATTTGGTGGTGCGTTTCGTCGCTGATCGCGTGGATCTGCGGGCCGAGGTCTTTGCGTGAGACCCCTGGGTTCTTGTCGAACAGCGCCTGAATCCTGTCGTGGTGCTCCTCGAGCAGGGGTCTGATCTGTTTCCGCTGGTTCGGTGTGATTTCCAGACCCTTGGTCAGATGATCGAGTTCCTGATCGATCGACCGCGGGCCGTGGATCCCGGGCGTGCCTGATTCGGCCCCTGAGGTTGCGGCGCATTTTCCTGGGCCAAAGCAATGTCGGTTATTCCGAGCGCGAGCATGGCAGTCAATCCAACCGGCAAAAATCTTCCCATAAGATAAAATTCTCTAGTGACCATTAGGACCGACCCACTTGTACTAGGAGAGGTGCCTCGCTCTCCGAAATTTAATGGCAATTAACGAGCTCGGCACAGTCATTGCCCGGTTCTGCTATTGACAGACCAACTCTATGCCGCATTGGCCGAAGGGCTGTGAGCGGCGCAATAGAGAGAAAATCATCTTTCGTCGACTCGTTCAGTGACGGCTGCGGTCTGATGATCATGAGTGTTTGATCATCTTGAGGATCCAAGTCGCCCAGAAACGATTGCAGATGGCCGAGCACTGCGTCACAGAGATCACGAGTAGCCGCATCCCAGTTGTTGCAAATGGCCGCCAGCAGACGCCTTTCGCCGAAGTCGTCGCCGCTTGTATCTTCCGCCTCAGTGATTCCGTCCGAAAACATGACGAGCAAGTCGCCAGGACCGACAGCAACTTCTCCTTGGAAATAGAGGGAACCCGGTAGCAGACCTAGCACCGGACCACCATCTTCTAATCGTTGTACCAAGAAACTTCCGTCTTGTTCCCTGTGGACAAGCAGGGGAGGCAAATGCCCCGCATTCACATACCGCAGAACGGATGTCCCGGGGTCATAGTAACAGCAGACCATGCTGGCAAAGCGTTCGGGCGCGCTTCTGGCGCACAGGAAATCGTTCAGTTGCTGGGCGGACCTTGCTTGAAACAACGCATCAGATGTCCACGATGTCGCGCGTAGCGCTCCTTGTATCAAGCTTGACAGCAAAGCAGCGGGAAGGCCCTTGCCGGCGACATCCGTCACTATCAGACCAATCCGGCCGTTCTTGTCGGTAAACACGTCGTAGAAGTCGCCGCCCACCTGCCAGGCAGGAATGCACGCGCCGGCGAAGTCCAGATCTTCTGGGATCGATTCCATCGGCGGCATGAGGTCCAGCTGAACGGCCCGCGCCACGTTAGCCTGTTGCTGGAGTTGCTTTCCACGGAGGTACGGTCCGAATCGCAGTCCGATCACGATCATTGCGATCACGAGGGCGAGCGCTGCCATGCTACCTGTGAGAACACGGACTCTGAGGGGACCGAACGGCGCGGCCACGGAGTCCAGGTAAACTGCAATCTCCACAACGAGGGGTCGTGAAGGCGACTCGTGGCCCTCGCCATTCGCCGCTCCGCCGAACGGCCCGGGTTCCGGGTGGAAGGGGCGCGCAGTGACGAGCACCCGTCCTGAGGGAGTGTTCACAATCTTGGAGAGGATCTCGTGGCTTTCGATTGCTTGCTGCATTCGCGAGCGCGAGTACAGCTTTTCCGCCGCTACTCCAACGCCTGCAACTGGAGTTCCATCAAGTTGCAGGATACGGAGCCACGCGATTTGTGCCGGTGATTCTCGCACCGTTTCGTTGATAATCTTCGATAGCTGCTCGGTGTCTTGGGTACCCAGGACACGAGCCATTTGTTCAACTGCGACGATTTTGCGGTTCGTCTCGCGTTGTGCTTCTCGTTGCACTAAATCGTTGGAAACGAACCGATACGCGCCCATCATCTGCGCCAGGAGAACTGTTCCAAGCACCAGACCGCAGGACACGCAGCTCTTGAGAATTACGTTCCTGTTTCTGGATCGTCCAGTCACGGTTCGTCTTTGCGGATGGCGATTGGACTGGGCTTCTGAATTTCGCGAGCAACTGATAATCGACTTCATGCCATGAATGACGATTCATGAAGTGGCGAGGTGGCACATTCCGCTCATGTCTTTACACTCTTGACAAAACTTGGCAGTCCGAGCTAGTTGATTGTCAGAGAACAAAAATATGAGTAAAGAACCGTAAGCTTTTCGTGCGATTCGCGCCACGGATTTGTGGACCGCATCGGAGAACGTCCCGGAGGGGGTTTGTCCCGCCCCGTCCTGGGCACGCGGGTTTTGCCGACCAGCACAAAAAAAACTCTTGACGTGACTAATAAGTCACGTTATCATATAGTCACGTTATGGAGGTGAGACTAATGAAACTCGAAGAAATGACGCTGGACCTTGAACAGCATGTCGAGGTGAAGGCCGATATTGGCGACGTCTTTGAGGGTGTACTCCACCGATTTGGCGAAGGCAGTACCAACCCCAACGGAGAGTCGATGCAGATGATCCTGGAGCAGTGGCCAGGTGGACGATGGTTCCGCGATCGTGGCAATGGCATCGGCCATCTCTGGGGCCATGTGCAGGTGATCAAGCCGCCCGTTCTGCTGGAGCTCAGCGGTCCTATGTTCATGTCGTACCCGGTGTTGAATCATTTGGAGTTGCGTTTGGAACAGATCGCCGGCGGAACCAAGGTCAGCCTGCGGCATCGTGCGATCGGATTCCTCGATGCGGCGCATCGGGAGGGTGTGAACAAAGGCTGGCGGCATTATCTCGACAGCATTCGCAAAGACTTCGCCGATGGCGTTGCAGCCCATCGAGCCTGATGGCCGGAGACCTGGACGGCGTCTGGAAAGCACTGTCGGATCCGACCCGGCGTGCGATTCTGGATCTGCTGCGTCGAGGCCCCCGGACGACCACCGCGATCGTCGAAGCATTTCCTCACTTGACCCGCTTTGGGGTGATGAAGCACATCGACGTGTTGCGTGACGCCGGTTTGATCAATACACGCGAAGAAGGGCGTCAACGGATGAATTCGTTGAATGCTGTGCCTATCCGGCAGATCTACGAACGATGGGTCAGCCGGTACGAAGAGTTCTGGGCGGACAAACTGCTCCGCCTTCAAGAAGATGTTCAGGCGGGTCGTGGTCCGAAACGCGCCCGGCAAAACCAACCCGAAGAAAAATAAACCGGCGGATTCGTCCGCGGCCACAAATCTAAAAGGAGAAGACTGTGTATACGAAAGATGCAATTCGATTCTCGCTCAATCTTGCCGAGCAAGCCATGTTCAAATCCTTGGCAAAGATCGACGATATTCCACTGACCTTTCCGACTGAAGAAGGAGGATGCCACCCCCTGTGGGTTTTGGGCCACCTCACTTTTGTGGAGGGACTTGCCTACGAGATGCTCACCGGCGGAGAGAACCCCGCCGCGGAGTGGGCTAGTTTGTTCGCCCCCGATACGATTCCCACAAACGAAGTAGCGAAGTATCCGCCTATAAAGAAGGTGCGCGCCAGGTATCTTCATCTCCGGGAGATGAATCTGCAATTCCTCGATTCGCTCAGCGACGCCGATCTGGATAAGCCGACGGCGTGGCAGCCTAAGGGAGTAGAGGAGCATTTCGCGACATACGGGAAGGCCCTGCTCACACTGGCATTGCATCAAATGGCTCACCGGGGTCAGATTACCGATGCGATCCGTTCCGCCGGGCGAGCCGTACCGATCGCTGTGGGCACTGAAGCCTAGCTGCGCGGGCCGGGGCCGTCAGTCGAGCAACCCAAGGTCACGGGTCGCCAAATCCGACGGCCCCCACCTGAACAGCTATCCGAATGTTTTCAGCGAGCGAGGAAGTTTGACGCGGAATACCCTCCTATCCGCGATACTGTTCCAGGCCTGGCCCCATACGCCAGCATCGAGCGGACCTGGACGAGTGGCACAATCGTGAGCGTCCGCGTCATATCACCTCTGAAATAGGTTCTCGGCCAGCCACTTCACATATCCGGTGTTTCGCCGCTGGGCTTCTTGCACGACGGCGATCGGCAGGTGATCGAGCGCATCCTTAAAGAAGCGTCCGTCTCGGTCGTGGCTGCCGACCATATTACCCAGCCAAAATACAAGAAACAGATTTCCATCCACGCGGCCGCGCCCCGCGTTGCCAAGGTAAGAACCTCGACCGGCCGCCCGATATTCCGCAGCTAGCGTGCTTTCTTCGCCGAAAGCCCCCGCGGCGGCGAAGCCTTCGCATGCTTCGACCATATGATCGAATAACGCGCGCTCTGGCGATCCGGCGGGCTGTTCCGACAAGACATCGAAAAGCTGCAGTTGGAGCTCGCCCGAGATCTTATAATTTAGACGCCCGCGCGTCGCCGCTCCGATCGATCGCAGCACCTCGGCCTGCTTACCGCTTCCGGAGTGAATGCTCAGCGTCCCATCGAAAAATCGTGCGACATCTGCCAGTTCGCGCACGCGGGCCTTGAGCTCCGCAAGGGGTTGGCCCTCGAATTCCCGATCTACGCGAGGTAGCAATTCGGGCCACATCTTATGACTGGAGTAGACCGCCAGGGAGTCGTGGTTTTCCGGATACGCCTGGCGCTTCTTGAATCCGAGATTGGGAGGCACAAGCTGGGCCGGACGCCCGCGCTCACGCAACCAATGCATGTAGAAGATCAGCTCCTTGGCCGTAGTGAGGGTTTCGGCCTCGTCGAGCGATGGCTCAAAGTCGAATGCAGCACCGCCTTTGACTCGCGCGATGGCATCGAACAGTTCTTCGTTCAGCTTGAGACTGGGCGCGAACTTGACCGAAATGCGCTTAATCTCTTCCGGCCCGAACAAGTAAGCCGTTCCGCCACAGTCGAAAGTTTGAGAGAACTCGCCCATCACCCAGGCGCGCTCTCTCGGGTTGAGGCGTTGATCGAACAGACGATCGATCTCAACAGCCGACCAAGGCGCGGGATGTCGAGGATCGGCTCGCAGATCGAAGACCCGGGAGGTATCGGTGGTGAATTTGGTATAGCCTGCAGCGTCGCGAATCGCTTCTTTTACCCACTCGACTGATTTAGCGATCTCGCGGTCATTTGCGCCGCTGACGATGAAATGGTCGGCCTCGGCGTTATAACCCGACCGATAGCCGGAGCGGATGGCGGCCCACAGCCCGGCATGATACAAATGCCGGATGCTGACGCGCGTGTGGCCGGGGGCGGTAGGGTTAGAGCCGTCGCGCCTTGCGATCTCGTCGTCGGTGGTCATCTCGCGTGTGGCCGAGAGCTGCACCGTGGATGCGACGTTGAGTCCCCGCTGCTCGAGGATTTCCCGATAGGCCTCGAAGACCGCCGGGAGACTGATCTCCGGATGACGGTTACCAGCCGCGATGGCAGGTTCGGCGCGTTGGGGACGCGGCAGGAACGCTCGGTCGATGCCCTCGGCAAATGCATTGATGTTTCCGTGATCGGTGGAGGCGAAGGGATAGACGAAAACGTCGATGCCGTTCAGATGAAAGCGGTGAATCGGTTCAGATAGACCGGATACCGGGGCCGCTCCACCGAACTGGACCAGGAGAGGTGATTCATGGTCGTCGATGGCGAGGAACAATGCGTCGCCAGCCTGGGCGAGGGAGCGTTGGTGGAAGGTTACGCCGTCCCGGCCGGCGTCGTCCAGGCGGCTGCTTTGAGCCAACTTCGTCGCGGCAAAGGCTAGAGCTTCCTGCAGCGCGTCACTAGGCTGCGCCGACACGCCCACGCGCTCCCCGCAAGCCGACGAACTGCTCGAAATTCGAACGGAACAGCCGGGTGATATCGCTTCGGATGTCGGTACGCGTGACCGGGCGGCCATCCTCGGCTAGAAGCCGGTAGCTGTTGGCGAGGATTGGCGCAAGTGTCCGGCGTGTATTCCGCCACTTGTAGACCACCTGCTCCAGCACACGAGCGTCAGAGTGCTGCGGGATGAAGCTCGTGCCCAGCATCTCCAGACGCTCGCGCGTGATCTCCTCGACGACGGATGGATTGTTCAGGAACCACCAGCATCCGAACGGCATCAGGTTATTGAATTTTCGCGCGTAGACGCACAACTCGTGCTGGTTTTCACGGCTAAGCACGCTGATCAGAAAGCGATTGTCCGGATATGCCGTGCACAGTCGCTCGACCGCCCGCAGATCCGCTTTCCCCGCGCCATCGCCGGCGAGGCGCAGCGCCGGATTCACCTGATAGCGAACACCGATCATGAGCGAGAGCGGGATCCCGAATTCACGGCACGACGGCAGTACGGCTTCGGCCAGCAGGCGGGCGCGTACGCTTTCCTCGGGGAACTGGAACGTATCCGGCAACGACACGGCCATGTAGACCGGGCGCATGCGCTTCGACCAATCGGCGAGAAACCGCCGTACGGTAGAAACCGATTGCCCGGTGGCGTCGTCGTTCACGGCGTAGCCTTGCGCGGCGAGCACGCGACAGTGGTCGGCCCATTTGTTCAATATCCGATCGAGCCGCAGCACCGGATGGAACTGCGGATCCGGTTCCGCGCCCTGCTCCCATAGCGGCGCCTCATCGGGGTCGAGCGGATCGTTCGTCATAACGACCTCGCTTATACCCGCCAACTCGAAAACCTTGCGAATGTGCGTGGCCACTTTCTGGGCGGCGAAGAACTCGCGCGCCTTCGTGAGATCGGGGCCACTGGTGGGTAACCCAAATGCATTTAGTACGGCGACGACGCCTCGCGTGGCCTCGGAAACTGGGGCGTTTTCGACGAAGAGCGCGCGCCAGATGGCGTCGGCCTTCTTTTGCTTAGACATGTTCCAATACTGATCGGGCTTCAGATTCGAAGAGCGAAACAGTTCGGCTTCCAAATAATGATAAGTAATCAACTCGTCGATGCCCCACAGGCCGAGTTTGCCGAGCGAGGGCATAAACAGGTGAGTATGTACGTCGATAAAGCGCGTCGCGGAAAGCTCGTCCTCAACGGCACGGAGAATCTCCTGCGGCCCAAGAACGGGCTGGCCGGCGCTGGAAGCGGTCGGGTTCTGAACATTCGGGGAACTCATAGATACGGTGGAACTCATAGACAATTGATATGATAACAACGCTGATGCTACGGACCGGTCAGATCGCCTTGATAACGGGGGCAATCGTACTCGGGCTGACCCTGACTCTGGTGCACGCGCAGCTCAATGGAGTGCGGGGCAACGCTCCGGGCAATATGCCGCAGGCTACGTTCTTCGTGCATCGATTGAGTGCCGATCATGCCGAAGGAATCACCACGATCGACATGAATGGAGACGGACGGCCCGATCTGGTGAGCGGGGCGTACTGGTATGAGAATCCCGGATCGCAGGGCGGCGAATGGAAGCGACATCAATACCGGACGGTCGAGATCGTCGGGGAATTTGTGTCCGATTGCGGCGAGTGGGCGGTGGATGTCAATCATGACGGGGCACCGGACATCGTCACCGTAGGTTGGATGACCGACGGGTTGTGGTGGTTCGAGAATCCCAAGAAGCCGGGCGCGATGTGGGAGCGCCATTTGATTGCTCACACCATCGAGACCGAGGGTGGCTGGATGGCCGATCTGAACGGAGACGGAAAGCCGGATCTGGCACTGGCTCATTATGGCCGTTCGGGCATCCTGTGGGTCGATTTCGCCGGACCGGAGCCAGTGGTGCATCACGTGGGAGGGCATGACGAAGACGGCCACGGGATCGGCATGGCGGACATCGACGGCGACGGTAAACTCGACCTGCTTACGACGCATGGTTGGTTTAAGAATATCGATGCTACTCATGACAAGTGGGAGTGGCATGGCGAGTGGGACCTGGGCGAGGCCGGATTTCCGATCATCGGTTACGACGTGAATCAGGATGGGCGGACCGATATCATTTATGGCCGGGGGCACAGCTACGGCCTGTACTGGCTGGAGCAGCAGGGGGATGTGAAAAATCCGCGCTGGGTCAGGCACATCATCGATGAATCGTTCTCGCAGGTGCACACTTTGGCGTTAGCCGATATAGATGGGGATGGAGAGATAGAGCTGTTGGCCGGAAAGCGATATCGCGGTCACGACGGCAATGATCCGGGTTCCTACGATCCGCTGGTGATTTATTACTACAAGATTGATCGGAAGACGGGCCAGTTCACGCGCTATCCCATCTCGCTGAATGGAACAGCAGGCGCAGGCACGCAATTCCTGGTTGCCGATCTGGATGGTGATGGCGATGTCGATCTTGCAACGGCGGGCAAGACCGGCGTGCATTTTTTCGAGAACTTGAAAATCAATCGGGTGCCGCCGGCGCAACGCGAGAAGGAATTATTGCTGGACAACCAGACTTGGCCGTTTCCAGGTGAAGGCGCGCAGGCGGAGTGGCAGCGACAGAAGAAGTAAATGGGTTGAGAAGTGACCGGCTTAGCGCTTGACGCCCACGTATAGTTCCACTCCCTTGCCACGATAGATTTCAAAATCTGTTCGGTATGCGCGCGACAGTTCTCCGGCGTCTTCAAGAGCCCAGATCTGGCGCCATAGGCCGACCACTAACTCAGGCGTGACAGGACCTTCGTTTTTCAGGCAAAGGTAGTCTCCTTCTTCGGTGTCCCGCCTGGAAAACTGGAGAGGCAGCGTTTCATCGTGGCCAATTTCCACGCCCAGCATGTAGCTGTAATCGCCATCCTTCTCGGTTGCGTACTCGCTATAGAGGGCTACCGGCGTGCCGAGTTCAGGGCTCATCTTGTTCCACAATTTGCCAATGGCACCCTGGCCGCTCGATTCGCGCGCATTTGAGGTGCGCACTTCGCGGCCCATGACAGTGAAGGCTTCCATACGAACTATGTTCACAGGTGTTTCTCCCGCCTCACGCCACGATCTGCCGGATCACGTTTCCACTAACATCCGTCAGCCGGAAGTGGCGGCCCTGAAACTTGTAGGTGAGCTTGGTGTGGTCGACGCCCAGGCAGTGAAGAATGGTGGCGTGCAAATCATGCACGTCGGTTGGATCCTTCACAACGTTGTAGCTGAAGTCGTCCGTCTCGCCGTGAGTAATGCCCCCCTTAACCCCGCCTCCGGCCATCCAAACGGTGAAGCAGCGCGGATGGTGATCCCGGCCGTAGTTACTCTCGGTGAGCGTTCCCTGCGAGTAGACTGTGCGCCCGAATTCTCCGCCCCACACAACCAGCGTGTCCTTCAGTAGCCCGCGTTGGTCCAAGTCTTGGATGAGCGCGGCCGAGGCTTGATCGGTTTGCAGACATTGGCCGGCGATCTCTTTGGGCAGGTTGTTGTGCTGATCCCAGCCGCGATGAAAGAGCTGGATAAAACGCACACCCCGTTCGGCGAGCCGTCGCGCGAGAATGCAGTTGGCTGCGTAGGTGCCTGGTTTGCGGGAGTCCGGCCCGTACAGATCGAACGTGGCGGGCGGCTCGGTGGAGAGATCGGTGAGATCAGGCACGGATTTTTGCATCCGAAACGCCATTTCGTATTGCGAGACGCGGCTAGAGATTTCGGGGTCGAGATAATCCTTGTAGGTGATCTCGTTGAGCTTGGTCAGATCGTCTAGAAAACGGCGTCGCGCGGTAGTGTCATAGCCCTCAGGATTTGAAACATACAACACCGGATCGACGCCGGAGCGAAACTTCACGCCCTGGAATCGGCTAGGCAAGAAGCCGCTGGCCCATTGCCGCTCGGCGAGCGCCTGGGTATTGCCGACGCCTTGCGACACCATCACCACGAAGGCGGGCAGATCCTCGGCTTCACTGCCCAACCCGTAAGAGATCCACGAACCCATGCTCGGACGGCCCGCGATCTGGGCCCCGGTCTCGAGAAACGTGACCGCTGGATCGTGATTGATCGCGTCGGTTTGGAGGCCCTTAATGAGGCAGAGCCGGTCGGCGACCTGACCGGTATGAGGCAGTATTTCACTGAGCCACGTGCCGCTTTGCCCACATTGCGCGAACTTGAAGATCGATGGAGCGGTCGGAAACTTGGTCTGATAGGCCGTCATGCCGGTGAGCCGTTGGCCTTGGCGGACTGAATCCGGTAGATCGGTTCCGCGAAGGGCTTGCAGTTTCGGCTTGTAGTCGAACAGGTCCAACTGCGAAGGCGCGCCATGCTGAAACAAGTAAATCACGCGCTTGGCCGTGGGCGGGAAATGCGGCAGCCCCGGCAGGCCCTCGGACGCTTGCGCATCTTGAGCTGTCAGCGTAGCCAGCGCCGCGGCGCCAATGCCAGTGCCGGCGAGCCCAAAGAAGTGGCGGCGCGTCATCAGCAGTTTGGCTTCTTCGATCGGGTGCAAATCTTACTCCTTCGTGATCACTTCATCCAGATTCAACAATAGGCTTCCGACGGATGCGTACGTGGCAAGTTCGACGGGATCGAGCTTGGGATCAGCCGGAGCTTCTCCCTGTCTCAAATAATCCGCAGCTTCTTTCGGTTTGCCGTCGAAATATGCGCGATGGAACTGCAAGCTACCACTCAGAACAGCTTGTTCGGCAGGGGAAGGAAAACGCCCGGTTATCAGCCGGAAGCCGAATCGCAGGCGGGCGTCAGCGGTTGCTCCGCCTTCCTTGATCATGCGCTGCCCAATGAAGCGCGCGGCTTCAAGGAAGGTCACGTCATTCATCAGGTTCAGGGCTTGCAGCGGCGTATCGGTCCGCGTTTCGCGCACCACGCACGTTTCGCGATTGGCTGCATCGAAATTGATCATCTCGGGCGGCGGAATGGTTCGTTTCCAGAATGTGTAGAGGCTGCGGCGATGCAGATCGTCGCCGTGGCTTTGCACATAGTCCATATCCTGCATGCTGATTTCTTTCCAAAGCCCCGGAGGTGAATAGGGCTTCACGGATGGGCCGCCCAGTTTTTCGGCGAGCAGTCCTGCGTCGAAAAGGGCTTGATCGCGAATCGTTTCAGCGGGCAGACGCACTCGCGGTCCGCGCGCCAGCAGCCGGTTCTCCGGATCGCGCTGCACCAGATCGGGTGTCGCTTTTGATGACTCTCGATACGCCGCGCTGGTAACGATCAGCTTCTGCAGGGCCTTCACGTTCCAGCCCGTGCTCATGAATTCCGTCGCTAGCCAGTCGAGCAGTTCCGGGTGCGACGGCCATTCGCCTTGCGAACCGAAATCCTCGACCGTTTTTACGATGCCGGTGCCGAAATACATTTGCCAGAAGCGATTCACGGTTACGCGCGCCAGCAACGGATTGCCCGGATCGATCAGCCATTTCGCAAAGCCTAAGCGATTGTTGGGAGCGCCCGCGGGCAGCGCTGGCAAGGCGGCTGGAATGCCCGGCGACACCTGCGCGCCAGGATGGTCGTAAGCGCCGCGCTCCAGCAAAAACGTCGACTTGGGGGTCGGCGATTCGGCCATCACCATCACCGAAGGCAAACCGTTTTCGAACTTTTCCTTTTCATCCAACAGGGCCGCCAGTTGCCCGCGGGCATCGCGCATATCCTGGGGCGCGATGTTTTCCAGGTAATACGAATGCAACTGACGCTTTTCGATTTCCGAGCGTTGCTGGTCCGGCTTGCGCGCGATCTCATTCAGCGATTCGCCCATCGCCAGCACCGAGATCTCGTCCTGGTTCAATGCGCGCGAATAAACGCGGACGTCGTCAATCTGGCCATGGAAGCGGCGCTCCGGGCCCCATCCCGTCGCGATACGAAACGGCTGCTTGAACACACCGCCGGCATTGCGGAAAGGCCGATAAAGCGTGTCGAGCAGCACGTTCACCTTGGCGCGCTGGCCGTCGAAATACACATGGATGCCCTCGGCCATGCGGGAGCCTGAATAAGTGACGGTCAGTTGATGCCACTTCTTCGGTTCGAGCACTTGTTCGGTCTGGAGGCGAATCGCGTCGTCATCCCAGTTACTGGTGATGTTGACGTACACTTTGCCGTTATCGAGGTGGACTCCAAAGCCCTTGCCCTTGGGATTGTCGGCCATACGCGACATCACGCTGCCATCCGGCACGCCATCGGAGTAGATCCAGGCAGCGAGCGTGAATGGATTGTCGATATCGAAATCCGCCGCCGATCCGGCGTCGATAAAAGCCTTGCCGTCAAACGAAGCCGCTCGACCGATGCGCCCCGGAGCGAACGTCACGACGCCATCTTGCGGCTTCGCCTCTTGATCGGTCTCAAACGAGAACAGGCCCTTGAGTCCTCGCGATGGAGCCCAATACGCGGGATCGCCCGAGGCCACACGACGCTGCCATTCCCGCTGAGCGCCAGCCGTTTCTGCGTCCCGGCGGCGCAGAAAATCCTCAATCGTCCGCAGGCGCGAATCCAGATTGTCGAGGGTCGCTTGCTGCTCATGCGTGGGAGCGGCCACCATCGGCGGCGAGTTGCCGTATTTCATCGCGCGGCCCATTTCGGGGACGTTATTGAAGTACGCGAAGATCTGGTAGAACTCTTTTTGGGTGAATGGATCGTACTTGTGATTGTGGCAGCGGGCGCAACCGAGCGTGACTCCCATGAACACGGCCGACGTTGTTTCCACGCGGTCTACAACATATTCGACCGCGTACTCTTCAGGAATGATTCCGTCCTCTGTGTTTGCGCGATGGTTGCGGTTGAAGCCGGTCGCAATTTTTTGGTCAAGGGTGGCGTTGGGCAGCATATCGCCCGCGATCTGGTCGCGCGCGAATTGATCGAAGGGCTGGTTGCGATTGAAGGCGTCGATCACCCAATCGCGCCAGCGCCACATCATGCGCTCGCCGTCGAATTGATAGCCGTTGCTATCGGCGTAGCGTGCCGCATCCAGCCAGCGAAAAGCCATCCGCTCGCCATAGCGCGGCGAGGCCAGCAGCCGGTCGACTACTTTTTCGTAGGCATCCGCGGAGCTGTCGTTCAGGAATGCATCGATCTCAGCGGGAGTGGGGGGAAGGCCCGTCAAATCGAGTGAGACGCGGCGAATCAGGGTCTCGCGACTGGCCTCTGGCGTGGGCTGCAGTCCTTCTCGCTCCAGGCGCTGCAGGATGAATCGGTCGATGGGATTGCGCGGCCAAGCTGTATTCTGGACCTCGGGCAGCACTGGCCGCACCGGCGGAATAAAGGACCAGTGCTTCTGCCATTCCGCTCCTTGTGCGATCCACTGCCGCAGCGTATCGATCTCGGCATCGGTCAACTTCAAGCCGGAGGTGACGGGCGGCATGCGTAGCGCGGGCTTGGCAGCCGTTACACGCTTGATGATTTCGCTTGAGTCGGGGTCGCCTGCGACGATCGCGTGCTTCCCACCGCTCAGTTCCGCTGTGGCCGCCGCTTCGCTGTCGAGACGGAACGGGACATGTTTGGCCGCGGCGTCGGGACCATGGCAGGTATAGCACTTGTCCGAAAAGATTGGCCGAACGTCGCGATTAAATTCGAATCGGGCGCTCGCTCCCAATAGGCCAGACACAGCCGTGAATAACAGAAGACAAGGGTTGCCAACAGCGTACGCTCGAGATGCCATGAACAGCGGTCCTACACTGTACTGTAATACAGAAGCCGCCAGCTTTACCGATCAAGGAGCCGTCGAGAGGACCTTCACCAGCTCGTAGAGAAACGTCTGCCCTTCATAAAATGACTGCACCAGCATACGTTCATCCCGGCCGTGAGCGCGATTGTCATCACGCTCGCCGAAGAAACCTTGCACGCCATAAGTGGGTATTCCCGCCGCTCGGAGCGCCCGGCCATCGGTCGCGCCAGTGCTCATGGTCGGCAGCACGACCACGCCCGGCCACATGGTGTCGGTAAGACGCGACATCGCGTGCATGATATCCGGCCGTAGCTGCGAAGCCGGCGAATTCTCTTCCTGATTAGTAATGGAGACCATCACCTGATCGTCGGCAAAGACTTTCTTCAGCGTATCGAGGACGTACTGCAGCGAATCGTCGGGCTGGACGCGACAGTTCACGTTGGCCGCGGCGAGTTGCGGCAGTGCATTGTGCGCATGGCCGCCTTCCAACAGCGTCGCGACGCAGGTGGTGCGCAGCATGGAGTTCCAGGCCGGCGACATTTGCGCGATGCGCTTCATGGCCTCCGTATCGCTTTCCGCCACCTTCGCGAGATCGGCTTTCGTATTGGTCGTATCCAGCTTCGCCATCCCCGCGAAATATGCCTTCGTCACTTCGTTCGTTTTCATCGGGAAACCGAACTGGCTGAGCCGCACCAGCGCGCCGGCCAGATGATAGATCGCGTTATCCGGCACGGGTTGTGAGCTGTGACCGCCTTTGTTTCGCACTTCCAACCGAAGATCCAGATACCACTTCTCGGCAGCCTGCACGTCGTTTGAAAGACGATGACCCTTCACCATCTGGCCTCGGCCGCCTTCGTTCAGAGCGAACTCGGCATCGATGAGATTGCGATGGTTTTTGATCAGCCAGTCGACCCCATTGTAAGGGCCGCCGCCCTCTTCGTCCGCGGTGAGCGCGACGATGATATCGCGATCCGGCTTGTAGCCCTCGCGCTTGTACCGGATCAGGTTCGCCGTCCACGCGGCCACTTGCGCTTTATCGTCGGCGGTGCCGCGGCCATAATAATACCCGTCTTTTTCGGTGAAAACGAACGGATCCAGGCTCCAGTCCTCACGCTTCGCTTCGACCACATCGGTATGGGCCAGCAACAGAATTGGCTTGAGCTTGCCGGTGCCGTGATAACGCACTACGAGATTGGATTTGGTCGGGATCGCGCCGCCCAGGAAGATGTCGGAATCCGGAAAACCGGCGGCGCGCAACCGTTTCGCAATGGCATCGGCGACGGGCGTGGTGGCGCCGGTGGTAAAGCCGGATTTGATTTCGATGATCTCTTTGTATATGTCGTGCGACAGCCGCTGGTCGGCATCGGGCGGGAGGTTGGAAGCGCCGAAGCTAACGAGCGGAAGCAGAAAAAGCAGGGTAGGACGGAACATGGGGATTATTGTAATATACGAAAGCCATGCCACTTGATCCGCAAGCCAAAGCCCTTTTCGATTTTCTTGGCCTCACCCAAATGGCGCCGCTCGAAACTATGACGCCGCAAGAGGCGCGCGCAGCGTTCGAGGCGCTTGCCGAAGCCCGGCGCCAGATGACTCCTGAGCCCGTCGACCAGATTCGGGACTTGAAGATCCCCGGGCCCGCGGGTGACATTTCGATTCGGATTTATTCCCCCGTAAAGGCCCAGTCACCATCGCCGGCCTTGATGTATTTTCACGGCGGTGGGTGGGTGCTGGGCGACCTGGAGAGTCACGATCACGTTTGCCGGGCGCTTGCGAACAGCGCGTCGTGCGTGGTGCTCTCGGTGGATTATCGTCTTGCGCCGGAGCACAAGTTTCCGGCCGCCGTTGACGACAGCTTCGCGGCTACCCAATGGATCGCCGATCACGCAGGCGAACTGGGCGTGGATCGTTCACGAATCGCCGTAGGCGGAGACAGCGCTGGAGGCAATCTGGCCGCAATCGTGTCACAGATCGCGAGAGACCGCGGTGGCCCGAACATCATTCATCAGTTGCTTATCTATCCCGCCACCGACATGCGGATGAGCATGCCATCCATCGATGAGAATGCCGACGGCCCTCTTCTGACCAAGGCAGCCATGCACTGGTTCATAAGTCATTACTTGAACAGCGAAGGCGATCGAATCGATCCACTCGCGTCGCCGCTACTGGCGACGGATCTGCGCGGGTTACCTCCGGCGTTCATCATCACGGCCGAGTGCGATCCGATCCGTGACGAGGGCGAAGCCTACGGGCTGCGTCTCGAAGATGCCGGCGTGCCCGTCAACGTTCAGCGCTACGACGGCATGCCGCATGGCTTCTTCAGCTTCGGGGCTGCTTTGGACAGCGGCCGCCGCGCCTTCGCCGACGCGACCAGCCGCTTGCGATCCGCTTTCGGGCTCGAGGAAGTCAGCCGCAGCGCCGACTCAGCGGCCTAAGCTCGCACCGTCGCCCGCTCCCGCAGACAAGCGCGCTGGATTGCATCGGCGACAGCAGAAGTCTTTTCGAATGCGACCATGTGGCCCGCTGCCGGAATGAGAACCAGGTCGGAGTCAGGGAGGGCCTTCCGAAAAGCGTCAGCATAGACCGGCGGAATCAGTTTGTCGCTCTCACCCCAAATGAGAAGCGTCTTGGCCTGGATGCGATAGAGCCGGCCCGCGAGGCCACGCTCGGGAATCGGAAATAGGATCTTGCCGGCGGCGCCCAGTTGCCGGGCGTTGCGCACCAGAAACATCTGGAGGAACGCTGGGTCGGTCAACTCGATGTTGGCCCCGATGGCCTTTGCTCCGGCCTCTTCGTCGTGAAAGAGATACTTCGGCAATTCGAATGGCAGCATCGCGAACACGTCCGGGATCGGATGATCGTCCAGCCACAAGCCGGCCGGGGCGATGAGCACCAAACGGGAGACGTTGTGGGGCGCGACCGCGGCCATTTCGGCGGCGATCATCCCGCCCAGGGAGAAGCCCACCAGGATCGGATCTTGGATGCCGATCTCGTCAACCACGTCCCAGGTGTGCAGAGTGAAATCGAGCATGTCGCGCAGCTCGGCGCACTCTTCGCTATCGCCATAGCCGGGGAGCAGCGGCGCATATACATGGAAGTTTTGAGCCAGCGTATTCAGGAAAGTTTCTTCGAGTTCGAGGCCGCCCGCGCCGTGCAAGTACACTAGCGGCTCACCTTCGCCGCTCTCAAAATAGCGGACCGGGACGTGTGCGGTCTGGATCGTTTTGAACTCCATGAGCAGTGTCCTTAGGCACTCGCCGGATTTTGCAAGAGACTGCGGATCAAAGTCGCCGGATGGACCGCCTTCGCCCCGCTGAATTCGAGAACCTGCCGGCGGCAAGACGTGCCCGGCGCCACCAGCACTTCACCGGATTTCATGGCCTTCACTGCCGGAAGAAGGCGGCGATTCGCGATCGCTGACGAAACGTCGTAGTGTCCTTTCATATAGCCGAACGATCCCGCCATGCCGCAACAGCCCGCATCGATGTCGACCACGGTACAAGAGGGAATGCGCGACAACAGAGCCGTCGTCGCCGGCAACAGGTCCATCGATTTCTGATGACAGTGGCCATGCAGCAGAATTTTCGGCGGTCCGGCGCGCAATGGCAAATCAAGTTGGGCCGCGAATTCCTCGAATAAGCGGCAGGCTTTCGCTACCGCTCGCGCTTTCTGCTGCTGGTCGCCTCTGAGCAGCGAAGGCGCGTCGTCTTTCACCGCGGATAAGCAACTGGGTTCGCAGAAAAGTATGTTTTCACCTCGGCTGGCGATGGGAAACAGCGATTCGACCACCGTAGCGGCGTGCGCGCGAGCTTCCTCCAGCAATCCTTGCGAGATCAGCGGACGGCCGCAGCACCCCGGCCGCACCACATTCACGCTGCATCCACCACGCTCCAAGATTTCGAGGGCGGCCACGCCGATCTCGGGCTCGTAGTGATTGGTAAACGTGTCATTGAACAGCGTAACAGCGGCCCCTGCGACGCTGGCGCCCCGCCGTTTTCGTGCCACCCATTTTTCAAACGTCTCCCGCTGCCAGGGTGGAAGGGCTCTCCGATAATCCAAGCCCAGCAGCTTCTCATTCAACCAGCGGCTCGGCAGACTACCGGCGATCCAATTCGAGATCGGCGCAAACCGGCTGCCCCAAACCGATAGCCGATGAACATTGCCGAGCGCCTTCGCTCTCCACGGCGTTCCGTGCCGCGACCAAAAATTCGCCAGAAACTCGCTCTTGAATCTCGCCATGTCGACGCCCACCGGGCATTCCGATTTGCACGCCCGGCACTCCAGGCAAAGATCGAGCACTTGATAAACACCGTCGTCGCCGAGCCCCGATTCATTCAAACGCCCGGAAATGGCCATTCGCAGCACGTTCGCGCGGCCGCGAGTAGAGGCCGATTCTTCGCGAGTCGCCATATAAGATGGACACATTGTGCCCGAAAGCTTCTTGCGGCAAGCTCCCACGCCGCTGCACATTTCGATGGCGCCGGCGAATCCCCCGTATTCGGAATAGTCGAACCACGTGGTGGGATTAGCCGCTTTGTACGCGGTGCCGTAGCGCAGGTTTTGGGTCAATGGCGGCGCGTCGACAATCTTCCCCGGATTGAAGATGCCCAGCGGATCGAACGTCCGCTTGATCTCGCGAAAAGCTTCGTAAAGCTCATCGCCGAACATCTGGCGCATGAAGGGGCTCCGCACCAGGCCATCCCCATGCTCGCCGGAGAGCGCGCCTCCGAATTCGAGCACCAGGTCCGCCACCTCCTGGGCGATGGTCTCGAAGGTGCGAATGCCCGTCTCCGTCTTCATGTTGATGACGGGACGCACGTGCAGGCAGCCGACCGAGGCATGCGCATAAATCCCGGCGCTAGTGTCGTGGCTCCGCAAAATCGTGAGGAAGCGGCCGATAAATCCGCTCAGCTTCTCTGGCGCGACGGCCGTGTCTTCGACGAACGGAATCGACTTGGCCTGCTCCTTCATCGCCATCGACAGTCCCAGCGCGGCTTCGCGAAGGCTCCAGATGCGAGCTTGGCCGGCCAGTTCCGTTTCAGTGCGGTATTGATAGCCGAGATTTTGCGACCGCAGATCCTGTTCGAGTGCGCTCAAGCGCGGCGGCAATTCTTCCTTTCGATCGCCATAAAATTCCACACAGAGCGTCGCCTCGGGATCGCCGGCGATAAAAGTGGTCCGGATATTGTCGAGCACGGCATTCTGGCGCGTGTTGTCGAGGATAGATTTGTCCATCACCTCCACCGCCGACGGTCCGTGCCGCAGAATCACGGGCGCGGCGGCCAGCGCTTCCAGCAAATCGGCAAAAGAAATAACCATCACGGCCTTGGCTTTGGGCAGCGGCACCAGCCGAAGCTTGGCTTCCAGCACCACGCCCAGCGTACCCTCTGAACCAACCATGATCTTGGCGAGATTGACAGGCTTCGAAGAATCGCGAAACTCGTCCAGGTTGTAGCCGCCGACGCGCCGCAGAATTTTCGGATAACGCCGGTCGATTTCCCCCGCGTGTTCGCGAGCCAGGCGCAGCACCGTGGTGTAACAGGCCGCCTCCAGCGTATTGCCGGTGGGAACATCACCGCGGTCCATGTCGCGGAAGTGAACGATGCTCGTGTCCGAAAGAACGACAGTCTGCTCCAGCACGTGATCGATCGTCTTTCCGAAAAGCACGCTGCGAGCTCCGCACGAATTATTGGCCATCATCCCGCCGATGGTGGCGCGGCTGGCGGTGGAGATGTCGGGAGCAAAGCGCAGGCCCAGCGGAGCGAGCTGCGCATTCAGCTCGTCCAGCACGATGCCAGGTTCTACACGAACCCAGCGCTCTTCCGCGTTAACTTCGAGCACCTGGTTGTAATACTTCGACGTATCGACCAGGATGCCCTCGCCGATCGCCTGGCCGGCTTGCGAGGTCCCTCCTCCGCGCATCGTGATGGGGCAGCGGAAGTGGCCGCAGATTTGGACAATACGGATGATGTCTTCGCGATTCTTGGGAATGACGACGCCGAGCGGCTGAATCTGATAAACGCTCGCGTCTGACGAGTAAAGCGCCCGGGAGATCTGGTCGAAGCGAACTTCGCCCTCGATCTGGCGCTTGAGCTCGCCCTGCAGGGCCTCAATGTCCACCAGTTTTGCGTTCGCCTGAGGAACCGGCGTTCCCAACTGGACGAGGCTCAATGCGTGGACTCCATCTTTGGACTGTGCCGTCGCGCAGAGGCGAGCACCACCCGAGAATATCAAAGTGGAGAACCGGGAACAACTTGCAATAATGGATCGGTGCTCACGAAAAACCAAGTCCCGACGCCGGCGCTTCTAGTGGATCTCGATGCAATGGAGGCTAACGTAGCGCGAATAGCTGAGCGCGTGAAGAATTCCGGCAAGAAGCTTCGCCCGCACGCCAAAGCGCACAAGTGCGTCGAGATCGCGAAACGACAGATCGCCGCGGGCGCTTGTGGAATTTCCGTAGCGACGCTCGCCGAAGCCGAGCTGATGTCGAAAGCCGGAATTCCAGGCCTGCTGCTGACGTCGCCCGTCGCCGATCCACTCAAGATTGCCCGCATCGTCCAGACCGGCGCGATGGTCGTCGTGGATCATGTGCAGCAGGCCGAGTGGTACGAAGAGGCGGCTGCCAAAGCCGCCCGGACGGTCGACGTTCTGATCGACCTCGACGTCGGCGATCATCGAACTGGCGCGCGGTCCACAGAGCAGGCCCTCGAGATCGCGCGGGCAGTGGACCGGGCAGCCCATCTGCGGCTCAAAGGATTGCAGGGCTATTCCGGGCGCGCCTCTCATGCCGGCGACTTCGCAGAGCGGAAAAAGGTCTCGGAGAAGGCATTTGCCGGAGCAATTGAGACGCAGTCGGCGATGAAGCGCGAAGGTCACTCGATGGAAATCCTTTCCGGTGGGAGCACCGGTACCTGGGACATCGACCTCGCGCTCCCGGAAGTCACCGAATTGCAAGCCGGCTCCTACCTCTTCATGGACCTCGATTATCGGCGCGTTGGGGCGGACTTCCGTCACTCGCTGCACGTCCTTGCCACCGTCATCAGCACGAACCACGAAGCACTCGTCACAGTGGACGCGGGCCTGAAAGCTTTTGCCACCGATCGCGGCTACGGTCCTGAGGCTGACAACCTGCCCGGCACCGGTTATCGCTGGGGCGGTGACGAGTTCGGCTATGTCGACGTGAACGGCAGCGCGGTGAAACCCAAGCTCGGCGATCGGATCGAATTCATTCCGCCCCATTGCGACCCAACCGTCAATCTTTACGACCGCATCCACGCCTGCCGAGGCGATACTGTGGAAGCCATCTGGGCAATCATGGCGCGGATTCACGGTCCCCAGGTATGATGCTCGGTGCTATGATCACTGTTCGTTTCTGATGAAGCCCGCCCCAGCCACTTCCGTCCAGCCTACACGCGTACGGCACGTCATACTCGGCATCACGGTGGCGGTCTACATGATCACGTACATGGACCGGGTGATCATCTCCACGGCGCTGCCCGTGATGCGACAGGAACTCGGATTTTCGCTGATCACAGCGGGCTGGATTCTGTCGAGCTTCCGCTGGGCTTACGCGCTATTTCAGATTCCCGGCGGCTGGTTAGGCGACCGGATCGGTCCGCGCCGGGCCCTCACGCTGATCGTGAGCTGGTGGAGCGCGTTCACCGTCCTCACCGGCCTGGCCTGGAGCGCCACCGCGATGATCGTCACACAATTGTTCTTTGGCATGGGCGAAGCTGGCGCATTTCCCATTGCGACACGGTCGCTTTCCCGCTGGATGCTGCCGAGCGAGCGAGGCCATGCCCAGGGCGTCACGCATGCCGGCTCCCGTCTCGGCGCCGCATTCACCCGGCCGCTCGCGGTGTTCCTGATCACCGCCTATGGCTGGCGCTCGCCCTTCTTTGCTTTCGGCGGACTGGGCCTCCTCTGGGCCGCGCTCTGGTTCTCCTACTATCGCGACACTCCCGAAGAGCACCGCGGCGTCAACGCCCAGGAGCGCGAGTTGATTCATTCGGCGACCGGCGGACCGCGCTCGAAAGTGGGCGCACCTGTGCCGTGGCGGAAGATCCTCTCGAGCCCGACACTCTGGGCGCTCTGCCTGATGTATGCGTGCTACCAGTACGGGCTGGTGGTCTACCTCGATTGGTTCCCCACTTATTTGAAGGAATCCCGAGGACTGACGCTGGGCCAAATGGGTGTGTACTCCAGCCTGCCCTTGTTTGCCGGCGTAGTGGGCGATTTGGGCGGCGGCTGGCTCACTGATATGCTGCTGCGCCACACCGGCAACATCCGGCGATCGCGGCGCCTGGTAGGCATTGCTGGCTTTCTTGATTGCCGCGGCGGCGGTCATCCCCGCTACGCTTACCGCCAATCCCAAGCTGTGCGTGGCCCTCAGTTGCCTGGCGTTCGGCGGACTGGAATTGACGGTGGGCGTCTCATGGGCGATCCCGCTGGATATCGCGGGAGACTTCGCGGGTTCCGCGGCGGCGCTCATGAATATGGTCGGCAACATCGGGGGTGCGATCACCCCCACTTTGGTAGCCTATCTAGCAATGCGGTATGGTTGGAATGTACCCTTTATGACCGGCTCAGGGCTGTGTCTGGTGGGGGCGGCGATCTATGGCAAGATCGACGCAAGTAAGCGTATTTTTCCGGCGTGAGGTCAGCATATGAAAATCAATCCTGATAAATGCGTGGCGTGTGGCAACTGCACTTATGTTTGCCCGATGGGAGCGATTTATATCGACCCGCAGATTCACCGCGCCACCATCAACCGCGACGAGTGCGTGGAGTGCTATGCCTGCTACAACGGCTTGAGCCAGGAGCACTTGAATCCAACTTTCGTGCGTACTGTCCGCAAGGTTTTCCAAAAAATGCGGCTGCGCTTCGATCCCGAGCCCGATGTCTGCCCCACGGCCGCGTTCGAGCCCGATGAGTTGGCTTGGCCTCGGGTTGTACGGCGCGCCTTTTCCGATCCGCGGGTTCCCCACGAATCCACGGGCGTACACGGCCGGGGCACCGAGGAAGTAAAGACCAACGACATCAGCGGGCGGGTGCTAGTGGGCGAGGTCGGTTTCACGATCGAGTTCGGGCGGCCCGGGGTCGGCGCTCGCTTCAGGGACATCCAGAAAATGTGCTGGGCTCTCGCGAAGGCGGGTGTTTCCTTCGAAAAGAAGAACCCCGTGACTTCGTTGATGAGCGATGTGTCGACCGGCACCATCCGGGAAGACATTCTCGACGAGAAAGTTCTCTCGGCCATCGTCGAGATCAAGACCAAGGCGGAGCGCACCGAAGAGATCATCCGCTTGGTATGGGAAGTGGAAAAACAGGTTGACACCGTGGTGGCCTTGGGCGTTGGCACGCGTTGCGACGAGAATGGCGACGATAAGGTGATCGCGCCTATCCTGGAAAGGCTCGGCTACAACTTGGAGCGGGCCAAAACTAATATCGGCCTGGGCAGGATCACCAACCAGCCTACACCGCAGACTGCCCAAGAGCCCGTTGGGGTCGGAAAGTAAAGGATCGCCATGACCAACACCCTGCATCGATTCGGACCGGCTGAGAGTTTTCAGGACGATTACATCGTTTTCGCCATCGCCAGTAAAGGAAAAAACGACGAAGGCGCTTTGCCCAAGCTGCGAAAGTTCCTGGAAATGGCGGTTCCTTTTAAGCCCGTCAACCTCGGCGATGCGATTCATGGCGGAGCGCTTCGTCCCTCCCGGCAGATGGATCCGACCTCGCATTGGAATCGCGATTGCACACCCGACTTTGAAGCCGTCATCAACGGTCTCGATACACCTTGCACAGTCGCTGCCGTTTTCGACAATCGCGTCGCGGCCGAGGATTTCGTCAAAACTGTCAAGGAAGCCGACCTGGGCGTAAGCGTCAACATCTCTACCTCCGTCGATGGCGCCGAGCAGTGCTGCTACGCCGCCGGCATTCCGCGGCACAGCGTCGGATATTCCCTGGGCTTCGAGGGCAAGATCGAGAAGCTTCCGGATTCCAACGTGATGATGTTGTCCACCATGTGTGGCCATGGCATGGTGAGCCATTCGCTCGCCAAGAAAATGATCGACTGGGTGAAGGAAGGCCGGCGCACGCCCGAACAGGCCGCCAGCTATCTCACGCGCTTTTGTTCGTGCGGTATTTTCAATCCCAAGCGGGCCGCGCGGGCTCTGGAGCAAGCGGTACGCGGTATGGACGCGGCCGAGTAACTCCAGCGGCTAATGCGCGAAGTCTCGGATCTTGGCGACCGCCGTCGTGTCCAGCTTTTGCAGCATCGCGACTAGCAGTTCCACCATCTGATCGAAGTCGCGCCGGTTCATGATGCCGTTGTGCGAGTGCGTATACCGCACCGGTACCACCAGGTTGACGGTTGGAACTCCGCCCAGGCTCTTTTGAATCTCGGCCGAATCGTCACCATAGCCTTGCACCAGGTCGGACTGAAGCGGCAGGTTCTTTGAAGCGGCGGTCTGTCTAACGAACTGAACAAAGCTGCGGTTGGGCAAAGCCGAGGAGTCGTACAGAAAAATCCCTGGCCCTGCTCCCAGTTTGACCTGTGTCTCTTCAGCGTGGCCAGGGAAGACGTCGCCGGTGATGCCGCCCTCAAGCGCGATACCCACCTCTGGCTTGATCACCTCGACGGCGGTGTGAGCGCCGCGCAGACCTATTTCTTCTTGCGTCGTAATCGCCCAGAAAATCTGATTGGGATGCGGCACCGATGCCAGACGCCGAATCGCCTCCACCACCACACCGCAGCCGACCCGGTCGTCCCAGCCTTTTCCTAAATAATTGTCGCTGCCGTTCAACACCGTGAACGGCGAATCCGGCACCACTGGATCGCCCGGCGAAACTCCCATCGCCAAAACTTCGGCTTCGTTTTTCGCGCCAACATCCAGGAACAGGCTGTCGCGAGGATATACGCGCGTCCGTTCTTCCGGAGGTACTACATGTATATCGCGAATGCCAGTAACTGCGTGCACCGGCCCCTTCGAGCCAACAATGATCCAGCGCTGATCCACCAGCGCCTGATCGAGCCAGCCGCCCAGCATCTGCATGGTCAGCAGACCCTTGGGAGTGATGCGGCGGATCATCCCGCCCAGTTCGTCCATATGGGCGTCGACCATGATGCGCGGCCCTTGCGACCCCTGCTTGGCGATGATCGAGCCGAGACCGTCGAACTGAATCGAGTCGGCGTGGGGCTTGATGAATTCGACCATGATCCGGCGAATCGGCTCTTCAAAACCGGAAGGGCCTGGGGCGTCCGACAGTTTCTGCAGAAGCTCAACCGTGCGGTCTTGGGCTGTGCCGGGCAATGCCGTCAAGTAACCGATCAAACACCAGACAGCCAACGGGATCCGCATGAGCTTAGTCGCCAACCACGGCCGCCGTGATCCGTTGCACCATGCCGTCCATGGCCCCGCCGCCCTTATGCCAGTGCCACACGAAGACGATGTCGTGCGCCGGGTCGATCCATACGATGTTCCCGCCGTTACCGATAGCAGCGAAGCTCGACGGCGGACCACTGGGCCACTGCTTCTGTTTCGTGTTCAGCCACCACAGGTAGCCGTAGTCGGGACCATGCTCGCTCGGAGTGACGGCTTCATCCAGCCATTTCGCGGAGACAATCTGCTGGCTGCCCCACTTTCCATGGTTTAGGATCAGCAGACCGAAGCGCGCCAGATCCTCCGAGTTGATCCACAGCCCGCCTCCCCAGCGCGTGCCGCCGCTGACCGACTCGATCTGCAGTCCCTTGATCTCGACCGTAGATTTGTCGCCGTAGCCGTGCCATCCCCATTCCGAGGACGCACCGATCGGGTCCATGATGTTCTTCTTGAGAACCTCCGGCAATCCTTCGCCGAACAAGCGCAGCAACGATAACGAGAAGCGGTTGATGCGGACGTCGTTGTACTCGTAGTACGAGCCCGGTTCTTGAATCGCGCGCGGCTCGCGCTTGCCGTTGCCAAACTGCTCCACTCCCACAAAATCCGCGTTCTTTCCCCACAGCACTCCTTCCCATTCGCTGGTTTGCTGCAGGTGGTTTTTCCAGGTGATCTTGGCGTTATGCGGCGAGTCGTACCCGCCGTCGTGAATATACTTCGCCACGGGATCGTTGACATCCTTGATGAGTCCCCGTGCGACTGCGATGCTACAAACGGTCGATATGAAGCTCTTCGCGACGCTATACACCGGATCGTTGGTCTTCGTATCGCCGAACTCCGCGACAATGTAGCCATGTCGAAGGATGATGCCGTTGGTCGCCGCGCGCTGCTTCGGCAACGGGCCGAGAACCGCGCCAAAGGTGCGGACTTGATCCTTGTCGAAATCCCAGGTGGCCCCGTTGGCCTTGGCGAAATCGATAGCCTGCTGAAGTTTGGCGGGGTCCATCCCCAGTTCGGCAGGCGTCTTCTTCTGCCATTTACCGGGCGGCGGGAAATAGGCCGGCGCGGCCTGGAGTGATAAGGCGAAGAAGGAAAAGATGAGGGACGCTGCCAAGAAAGAACGTTTCGATCGGTCCATAGTCGTTCAGTCTCGCATATTTATCGGCCTCAAAGCGCGCCGGTCGGCCCGCGAGTTACGATGAGTTATTCAAAGGAGGCCCATGCCTTATCGATTTCTTGCATCCCTGGGTTTACTGGCAATAGTCTTGGCTGCTCCGCTTCCCAGCCAGGTTTCCGCCAAAGCGAAGAAGACTGTACCACGCGCCACCGACGGCCATCCGGATTTGCAAGGAACCTGGACCAACGCCACATTGACACCCATGGAGCGGCCGGCGGAATTGGCCGGAAAGGCGACGCTTTCGGACGACGAAGCCCGCGCCTACGAGAAGAAGGACCTCGAAACGAACGATATCGATAAACCGGACGCACCGCTTGTTGGCGCGCGCCGGGTCCGCAGAAACTGGCGGGTATAACAACTTGTTCATCGACCGGGGCTCGGAACTCGCGCGTGTGGATGGCGTCAAACGAACCTCGCTGATCATCGATCCGCCGGATGGAAAAGTTCCGCCTATTACCGAGCAGGCTCGCCAAGCGCGCGCACGCGGGTTCGACCGCTTCGACAGCGTGGAGGACCGCCCGCTAGCCGAGCGCTGCATCCTCGGCTTCGGCTCAACCTCCGGACCCCCCATGCTTCCGGTGCTCTACAACAGCAACTACCAGATTGTACAGACCTCGGATACCGTGATGATACTGATCGAAATGGTGCACGACATTCGCATCATCCGCATGAATGGCACGCACGTCGCGGCGAATGTTCGCCAGTGGCTGGGCGATTCGATCGGTCATTGGGAAGGCGAAACGCTAGTAGTCGACACGACTAATTTCACCGATAAGACCAGGTTCCGGGGAGCGTCCGAGAACCTGCACGTAGTCGAGCGCTTCAAGCGCGTCGATGCGAATACGATTCTCTATCGGGCCACCATCGACGATCCGTCGACGTTCACCAAGCAGTGGACTATGGAATATCCATTCCGGGCGGCCGCAGGTCCGGTTTTCGAATACGCCTGCCACGAAGGCAACTACGCCATGCCGGACATCCTGGGTGGGGCGCGCAAATCGGATTCCGGGGCACCGAAGAATTAGGTCTGCAAAAATTCAATTGAATATATGCGGCAGGAGTCCGACGATGAAATGTTTCACCAGTTGCTGACCGACATCATTGTCTTGCACAAGGCGGACGGAAGAGTCTTTGAGAACGTTAGGTCACGAATCTCCGATAATCGCGTCCTCGTAGCTGACGTTAAGCTGCCTGTCGAAGCGGGCGACAGACTGACGCGTTTGTTGCCAAGCGGTCTCGAAGATGAGTTCATCGTCGATGATCCTGGATATCAGGCGCGGGTCGCTGGCATCCCGGCTCACTTTCAAATGAAGATGCACAGAGCAGGCACGGAGCGCCGCGCTCTCGGCAGCACGACTTACAACGTGACCGGTCCGAACGCTCGTCTGAACATCAACTCGCACGACCGTTCAACGAATACAGTAGTATATGGAGACGCCCCGGTCTTCGCGGATCTGCGTAAAGTCGTCGCTGAGAGTTCCGTCGGGGATGGCGAACGTGCCAAATTGCTGGCGGGAATCGAAGCAATGGCGAACGCGCACACCACACCGGGTTTCGTAGATCGGTACAAGGACTTCATCGCGCTGGCCGCGAACCACGTCGCGATCATCGCTCCGTTCATACCTGCCTTGTCCGCGTTGTTGCCGAGCAAGTAGTGGAGGCAAGAAAGTTACTTGTTCGGCGAACTTGTTTCAAACGTGGCCCTGTTGTTCCGCCGGAAGTTTCAGTAAGCGGAGTTCGGGACTGCCTCACAAATCCGCTTGCGATGAGCTAATTCCCGCCGTCGGCTCCGTATTGACGCTGATAAGCTTCGTTGAAGGCGCGGCCCAGATGCACGAATCTCCCCAGCCGCTCCCTGCAAGCATCGTTCTGCCGAAATCGTCCGTCGCAGCACCTGTCGAGTGCTTCGAGGATCGTCAAGTGCGCTGCTGAGAGTGTGATGAATTGACGCTCTATCTCTCGCTGACTGCGGTGGAAGTAGTTGAGATAGACCTCGCCGTTTCCTTCGGGCGTCTGTCTCACCTCCCAGTCGAGGTTCGAGTAGAACTCGGGTGTGAAGTGGACGCTGGCATCGGACAGAATGCCGAGATGTGTGTCGATCCTTTCCATGAGGGCGTCCCCTTGAACGTCCGCGAATCGAACGACGAAGGGCCGAGGCTTCTCGTTCTGTTGCCGCTTCAGCCACCGATCATGCCGCTCCTGGTACGCGGTCCATTGCAGCGCGTTCACATCGTTGATCTTGATGGCGAGCGCGACTCACGCCGCTTCGAGAGCCCTCCTGGTGATGCCGGTCGAGTCCTCCGGCTGCCCCTGAGCAATCAGCGTGGCGGCCGAAAGCAGCGACTTGTGACAGACAAGAAGGATTCGGGCGAAGATGAGCGGTATACCCATACGCGGTACCGTGCCCACGGCGCTACGGTAGGCGGCGTCAACCACGCCCATCAGGTCTCCGGAAGTGCGGCGCATGCCGGATCTGCTCAAGGTTCTCCCGCTGACCTTCGATGAATTCGTCCATATCTCAGTATCGCCGAGCTGGTCACAGGCATCGCACTGAGTTACGACGCAACTCCCAACATCTCTGCGGAGCCCACAAATCAGACGCGGACGGACCGAAGAAATAGTCCTGCACGGTAAAAACTCCGGTTTACGATAGACGTTGTAGGCGATGCCTAATTCGTCAGCCAGACTAGCGAAACGGGGGTCGGCGGTCCACAATCGCAACCGCCCTACAATGGCGGACGCCAACAGGTGAATGTCGATCCAACCAACCCCACGACCATGTAAGTCACGATCACGAACGAATGCTACGACGTCAAGGTGAGGAACGAAGCTGGCCTGATATATGCGTTCGTAGACCGTCAGCAGTTTGCGGCGGCCTCCTCGGTCACCGATGAGAAGTTCCCCATAGACCAACTCATGCCCTGCACCTCATCAACGCTGAGTAGCCTGTCTAATTCGGTGGCATAGGGCGCCCTGTTTGCAATGAACTTGATCCAGACTGAAGTGTCCACCAGGACCATCAGGCCACCTTGCGTTTTGCAGACCGCCGCTCACGCCGCCTGGGTACGTCTTGGGCATGTGGCTCAGACCCGCGAAGCGCCCGAAGGCGTTCATAAGCTGCACGGCGCACCAAAGCCTCGAGACCCAAACGGACGGTCTCTGTATCCGTTGATGCGCCGCAGGCCACCTTCGCCTCCTTGATGAGCCTGTCATCGAGATTGAAGGTCTTCTTCATACATACAATATGCCATGTATGTATGGCTCCGTTTACTGGATGCTCATCAGCGGCCGCAGCCGTCGCACATTCTCCGGACCACGCAGCCGTTGAAGGGCCTTGGTCTCAATCTGTCGTATTCGTTCGCGCGTCAACCCGAACACTTGCGCTATCTCCTCCAGCGTGTGCTGCCGCTCAAAGCCGATGCCGAAGCGCATGCGGACCAGCCGTTCTTCGTTTGGTGAGAGGGTTTTGAGTACGTCCGCGGTCCCCTCGCGAACGTCGCCTTCGAAGACTGCATCCGTGGGGGAGCCAATCCACTGGTCCTGGAGAAGATCGCCCAGAACGGACTCGCCATCCCGGCCGACGGGCAGATCAAGCGACACCGGGTCCCGGGAAATGCTCCTCAGCTCTTGGATCTGGTTTGCCGTGGTGTTTAAGCGTTTGCCGATCTCCTCGTTGGTTGGAATGCGGTTAAGCTCTTTTTCCAACTCGCGTGAGGCGCGCGTGAACTTATTCAGCCGTTCGTTCATGTGGACCGGGATGCGGATGGTGCGCGACTTATCCGAGATGGCCCGCGTCATAGCCTGCCGGATCCACCACGTAGCGTAAGTGGAAAACTTATACCCCAAGTGATAATTGAACTTGTCCGCGGCCCTCATCAGCCCGATATTGCCTTCCTGGATCAGGTCCAGCAAGTGTAATCCTCGGTTCACATATTTCTTGGCAACCGAGACGACCAGGCGCAAGTTAGCTTCGACCAACGCCTTTTTCGCTGCCTCGGCCTCCATCTCGCCTTCATGCACGGCTTTCAGCCAGCGGCGCAACTCGCCCAAGCTCGAAGCGGCGGCGGCCTTCTGCTCGCGAATAGCGCGTTTGAGGTCGCGCAGTTCAGCCGTCTTGTTGCGGTGTCGAGCGGCTTCGAGTTTCAACAATTGGGCCTCCAGCGCGGCGCCCTGTTCAGCGGCGGAACGGAGCGCATCGCGGAATGCGCGCCACTGAGTCGCGTGAAATGGAATGCTCCGCATTTGACGTGAACACTCTACGGTCGCCCGGAGTATCTTGCTGGCCAACTTGGCTTGCGCCTCGCGCTTCGGCATCGAATCGAACTTTTGCTGAAGCATGGCAAGCCCACGCTCCAGTTCAACCAGCTCCTGGAAACGCCGCATGGCTTTATTGCGAGCGCGCCGTCTCGCGGCGTCGTCCGGGCTGCTAAGGTTCAGCACATCCTCGGGATCGGTTGTACCCGCACGAATGTCGTCGTATATTGCGAGCGCCATCTTTCGCAGCAGCGGTGAGCGTGAGAGCGCCTTTTGCATTCGCAGGCTGCCCCGTTCCATCCGCCGTGCCAGAGTAACTTCGGCCTGACGGTTCAGCAAAGACACTGAACCCATTTCCCTGAGGTACACGCGTACCGGGTCGTCCGTATATACCGTCGGTTCCTCAATGGCTTCTACATGAGCGGAGCCATCGCTCTCCAGTGATTCGAGGTCAGCTGCACCGAACCGGCTAGAGTCCGTGGAATCAGCGAGAATGATTTCGTCAAATCTTTGCATCTAAGCTCCTGGCGATGAATCGCCCGACAGTCGTTGTTGCCGCTGGGGGTATTTCGGGTTACTCCTTGACACGGAGTTCCCTATCAATTGGATGCGAATCATGTCGATTCGGTTGCAGAGGGCCCCGAACCGGCATAGCGCCTATGTCATTGATTGCACAAGGGCGAGCTTCGACCTTAAACCGTCATTTTCGAAGTTAAGTCTAGCATGTCACTGGCCACTACGTCAAAATCTCCCTGCTTGGCTGTATCGGCGCGGCGAGTAGGGCCGTATTCGTTCGGCCTGTGAATAAAACCCGTCCGCAGGCCGAAGCCGCGGGCAGCCTCCAGATCGCCCCGATGCGCGGCTGTCATCATCACCTCTTCCGGCTTGAGGCTAAGCAGCTCAACAGCGGTCAAATAAGCCTCGCGATCGGGCTTGTAGTGCCGCGCCAGTTCGGCCGAGAGAATCAGGTCCCAGGGCAGGCCGGCGCTCTTGGCCATGTCGGCCAGCAGCGACACGTTCCCGTTGGAAAGCGGAGCAATGGTGAAGTGCTTCTTGAGACTCGTCAGGCCGGCAACGGAATCAGGCCACGGTTTCAGCCGGTGCCAGACGCGGTTCCAGTGGTCCTTCTCTTCCTCGGTGAGCCCCTTGATCCCGAATTCCTGAAGCAGATCGTCCAGCAGCATCCGATGCAAGGTGTCCAGTTTGGTCCAAGGCAGCTCGCCTTTGCGGACTTTCTCCATGGCCGGCGAATACCCGTTGCGCCAGCGGTCGGCAAAGTGGGCCCAGTCGACGGAGAGCCCCTTGGCTTGGCCCCAGGCAGTGCCTTCCGCGATGATCGAACCGCGCCAGTCGACCACGGTTCCGAAGGTGTCGAAGACCAGCGCTTTCACGCCGCGCGCCTGGGCACGCCCGCTCGGTGGAATGCCAACTGCCGCCAAGCCGCCGGTGGCCGTGCGGAGAACCTGTCTGCGATTCCAGCTCATGGTGCGCGTCTAGTTCAATGGTTCGCTTCCGACCCGATTTTCCGGCCGTCCGCCAAGGTGACCTGCCGCCCATCGACAGAGTGGGAAGCGTCCTTGGCAAGAAAACCGTGAACGATCACCTTGTCTCCCGGCTTTAGCGTATCGCGCATCCAGCCTCGACGGGCAAGCCGCGTTGGACCGCCGGTCTCGCAGGACCATCTCACCACGATACCATCCGACCCTGCGACGTCAAGGTAATAATGAACGTGCGGATTCTCCCAATCGACACGTGTCACCACGCCTTCCAGAGTTATGGGCTTGGACATATCGAACTCGCCAGAAAAGGCATGGTGCGCGAGAGCCGACGGACCGCTCGTCAGAAATACAACGCTTGCGGCCGATACGATGAACCGATGGAACATCGACTTAGTGGCGCCTCTCTTCTCCATGGTGCTCTTCTCCCCGGTGCTCTTCGCGAGGCACGGCACGGCCTTGGCGCGCTGCATTCCGCTCCGGTTCCGAGCGTCCATGCATCTCGTGCGCCTCGGGGGGACGCGCATAACCGGGCGCAGGCCGCCGGAAGCCGGCATAGGGATGCACGTATCCGCCCCGGTTAGCCCAGGTCCTGCCCCAACGCGCATCGTGTATATAGACGTCGTGCCTGCCCCAATCGAAACGGACTCCTGGCCCCCAGCCCCAAGGCGCGAAGAATCCGCCGATTCCGACGCCGAAGCCGAATCGAATAGCGCCGCCAACCACGAATCCAGGGCGGGGTGCGAAGAACACCACCGCTGGATTATAGTAGGGAACCACAATAAAGCCCGGATTCACGGGCATGATCGTAATATATGGGCCACCGCTCACCACAACCTGGCCGTTGCTCCTTAAGTAGCCATAACGTTCGGCAATGCCTCGCTGCCTCTGCACCGCGTCCATCACGGCTTGCTGCTCGGCCAGGAACGCGTTTCCGAGCTGGCTGGTCCAGTTCATGTCCGAAGCCATCATGTCCAGCACCGACGGAAAGGGGAGCAGCGCTTGCACGCTGGGATCCCAAGGCAGTTGGTCGCCTCTGATAGCGTCCGCGAGCGCCTGCCCGGTAAGGTAATGGTGCTGGTCCGCCCATTGAGCGGCAGCCGGGATATCGTTGGAATAAGTAGCCGCTGCCAGGATCTGCGCCAGCAGCGGGTCCGGATAAAGCGCAATACGCGCCACCAGTTGATCTAACTGCTGCGGCGGGAACGACGGGGGCGGGCCCTGAGCAAAAGTAGGGGTGGCGGCAATCGCCGCCAGCAGGATGCTTCTCATTCTGTTCATCGTTATCATCATCTTCTCTTAAACTTAGTGCCGCTGTCACCAGGTTCAACCCTCGGCGTAACACTGAGTTGCTTGGGCGATCCGCGCGGCGGCCTCTCACTGCTTGGGCAGGCTGTTTCGAGAATCCTTCCCAAGGATGTGGCTCACATCCACGTTGTTCTCCTGACAGATGTACTCCATGAGATCCGTATCCGTCTGCAGCGTGGAGTGACCATACAGCGTGAACGGCTTGGTGTAAGCTCCCGGGTCATCGATAGTTGTCTCCCATTCCAAATGGCCCAGGTCGGGCCTGCGATAGCGTTCAACGATGTGCAGTTTTTCCGTGTGGGGGTGGCCGGCGAAATCGAACCAGAACTTATCGTTGAACCCGACGGTGTCAATGACCAGCGTCTCTCCTTCATACTTCCCGATGGATTCGCCATACCAGGTGGGATTCGGGTCCGGCGAATGCTTGCGGCCATCCATAAAGATCTGGCGGTAGCTGTGAATGTTGCCCTCAAACAGGATGTAGATGTAATTCCGATTCTGAACAATGCTCCACGGATAAGGCGCCAGCCGGGGCACGCCAGTGGGCAAACAATTCGCTTCAGGATCGTCTTTCGACGGACGCTCCTGGGCGAGCTTCAACGCCCACGGCTGTATCGGAAGCTTTTCGCCTTTCTGGAGCGCATCGCTGATGTCATACGTGAAATTGCGATCGGAGCCCCAGACGCCGGAGAAGTCCGGCTTGCCGTCCGCCAGTCGCGGAGCCGGGCCGGTGGGGACCTTCGCCGGGGTTCGTGCGTTTTCCGCCCCGCTGCCGGCTGGATCGGTTGGGGCCTGCCCGGTCGCCGGACTGGTGGACAACAGCCAAGTCGCAGCCACAAGTGCTACACTCATTTTCCCTAACAGATCGTTCACTGAGTTGGACCACCATCTCCCGATGTTCCGGCGAAGACCTTCCTGCCGTCGGCTAAAGTGACCGTTCTCGCATTGGCCATGTTGGATCCATCCTTAGCCATGGATCCGGTGACAGTAACCACATCTCCAACCTTTAAGGAGTGCCTGGTCCAGCCCTGTCGCATCAGACCGTTGGGACTAGCCAGTTCGAAGTTCCAGTTCGTCACGTTGCCGCCTTCGTCCTTCACGTCGACATAGAAACGGGCGTGGGGATTCGTCCATTCGACCTTGGTCACCGTGCCCTTCAGCGTGACCGGCTTGTTGGCGTCATACTCCGCTTGAAATGAATGATGGGCAAGAGCGGGCAGCGCCGCTAACAGAAGACCCAGACTCGCAACCAATCGAGTGACTTTAGCTCCCATCGCCAGAAAACTAGCATGGCCCCACGATGGTGTCAAGCTAGCGACTCATTTGTTGCCAACGAGTCCTTCGCCGGAAGCGTTCGGGCACTCGGAGTAGACGGTGTGAACGCCGAAAGCCTCCGCGACCACGAGACCGCTGCGGCCCAATAGGAAATCGCGCATCGCTAACGTCGCTACTCCGTACGGCGGCAAAACACCGGTCGTTAGCAAAAGTCTTAGTCGGGAACAGAAAATGTAAGGAAGTGGGCTTGGGTTGGTTGCGGGGGATGGATTTGAACCACCGACCTTTGGGTTATGAGTTCAACACTGGTTTCGTGTTGGTGCGGCCTGTTTCAACTCCTCAACAAGTTAGGTGAAATTGGTTCGTGCTGGTTCATGTTGTCTTGTCTGTCTCGTTAGCAATTTGTTAGCAATTCAGCGCCGGCAGTCTGGGCGGAACGCAAACACAAATTGCCCCGGAACCAAAGGCCGGATACACTGAAATCAGGAGAGCCCATGGAACATTACGTGGAGCAGCGAGACGGCGGCTACTATATCAGCGGGACGCGGATCTCGTTGGATAGCATTATCCACCCGTTCAAGAACGGCGCTTCACCCGAGGGCATCCTACGGTCGTTTCCCTTGATCGGATCGTTGGAAAGGGTGTACGGCGCAATCACATTCTATCTGGCGAACAAGGAAGCCGTCGAAGCCTACCTTTCTGAGCAAGGGCAGTTATCGCGGCAGTTGGCGGCCACACAACCGCCACTTCCCGAGAGTTTGTCCAAGAAGCTGAACCAGGCCCGCGAAGAAGCTCTTCCGAGGTAGGGTTGCGCGTCCGTTTCCTCGCCGACGCCAATCTTGATCAAGATCTCGTCGCCGGTGTTCTTCGCCGCGAACCTGAAGTTGATTTCGAATTGCCGCAGGGCATCATCCCTGAAGGTATGCAGGATCCGGACGTTCTCGCAGTTGCTGCATCGCTAGGCCGGATTCTGGTAACGCACGATGTCCGCACGATGCCACGGCACTTCGGAGAGTTTATCAACGATAGCGACTGTCCGGGATTGATTCTTATTCCCAGATCGATGCCGATGGGGCAGGCCGTCGAAGAGATTCTGCTAATCTGGCATGCCTCCGAAGCTGAGGAATGGACAAACCTTTTCCGCCGGCTGCCGCTTTGAGCCTCGTTTGTACCAGCTCGTGGGTATCACCTTTCTGTACAGGTCAAGTGGAGGGATCAGCGCACGACCTGGACACTTCGCGCTTGGCTAAAATGAACGTCTGATGGGTGGAAACGACCAAGCTGACTTCAGAGGAGCCGAAAATGGATTTCCGCGTTGTGCACGAAATTAGGGTGATCCGGAAGGTCGTTAAGCACGTCCACGGGCCGTGCTTGATGTGCCAGCGCGAAATCGAGTACGGCAGTCGCATTTCCCAGTTGGGAACGACCTGGCTGCGGAAGGAGTTCGAGCCGGATGTATACCGCCGGAATGTGAAGGCCGTTCGTATCGGTGTAGCGCCTAAAGCAAGAAGCCTTCCGCTGCTGGAGGAGCTTCGCTGCGAGACCTGCGAGGCCAGCCTGCCGAGGGTTCGGCTGGATGCCTCATCAGAACGAGATGCGGAGTTGCGACGAAGGGCGCAACTTAGCCTGCGCTATCACGCCAAGTCGGAGGTCGAGCAGACCGTTAGATCTTCGCGTGGGTTCGAGATGAAATAACTCGTGAGAAACTGGTTGCCCTCAACGCTGCGATCCCCGAACCGGGAGTTTCTTGCGACATTCGCCGTAGCCCACTGCAGTTCGACGGCGCAGGTTGTTCGGGGATCAGCAAGCCGGAGCGACACACGTGGGCTTCTTAATTCTTGGGTCGGACCCAAAGAGCAATTACCTCCGTCAGCGACAGCAACTAACCCAGATTCATTGGGCTGCGTCAGTCGGCAACAATGTTTTGTTCACTCGGCGCCACCGATTGCTAACGAGAGCTTATAACCGTGGGAGATAAAGATTTATTGCAAGTGATTGAAAAGG